>JBCDLY010000007.1:0-145613 GCA_038744815.1 Pseudomonadota bacterium
CTCCCGCGCCGTTGGACAAAACATTGTTGTGATGGATTATATCGAGGCGGCGAAGCTCCGCGGCGAAACACTGAGCTATCTTGTCTTCCGCGAAATCCTGCCAAACGCCTATGCGCCATTGCTGGCGGAATTCGGACTTCGCTTCTGCTTTGTGTTCCTTACAATCGCGGCGCTGTCCTTCCTTGGCATCGGTATCCAGCCGCCTTTGGCCGACTGGGGCACGATGGTGCGCGACTTATCGCAGTTCATTAACTTCGCGGCCTTTGCGCCGCTGGCAGCTGCTCTTCCGCTTTTACCTGCTGGAGCGATCGCGCTTTTGACCGTGGCGGTCAACTTCGTGGTCGATTGGATGCTGCACCGCTCATCCGGATTGAAGGAGTAATCAATGGCTGACCCACTCGTTAAAATCCGCGGACTGAAGATCGAAGGCCGTTCCGATGAGACCTGGACCCAGATTGTGAATGGGATCGATTTAGATTTGAACCGAGGGGAAGTCCTTGGGCTGATCGGTGAATCGGGCGCCGGTAAATCGACGATTGGTTTGGCGGCGATGGGCTTCACGCGGGATGGATGCCGGATCTCTGGCGGCACGGTTGAATTCGATGGTATCGATTTGGTCAATTCCGACGCGCGGACAAAACGCGCGCTTTTGGGTAAGCGGATTGCCTATGTTGCACAATCAGCGGCCGCGAGCTTCAACCCGGCACACCGTATTATTGATCAACACAGCGAAGCACCCGTTCAACACGGCGTGAGCAATCGTTCGTCGTCCGAAGAGGATGCCATTGATCTTTATAATCGCCTCCGTCTGCCGAACCCCGAGGAAATTGGCTTTCGGTATCCGCATCAGGTCTCTGGCGGGCAGCTACAACGTGCAATGACAGCAATGGCGATGGCGTGTCGTCCAGACCTGATCATCTTTGACGAACCGACGACGGCGCTCGATGTAACAACACAGATCGAAGTGCTCGCCGCGATCCGGGATATTGTGGAACAGTTCGATACCGCAGCAATCTATATCACGCATGATTTGGCCGTCGTGGCCCAAATGGCAGACAAGATTAAGGTCCTGCTCAAAGGTGATGAAGTTGAAGAGGCCACAACTGAGGTGATGCTCAAATCACCTAAAGAAGAATATACGAAGTCGCTTTGGGCGGTGCGGAGTTTCCAACGGAAGCAAAAACCAAAACCGAAGAAAGGATCGGTTCCGGTCATTTCCGTTGAAAATGTTGATGCGGCCTATGGCACCGCGCAGGTCCTCTGGGATGTGAGCTTTGACATCCATGAGGCGCGCACGGTGGCCGTGGTTGGCGAATCTGGATCTGGGAAATCAACAACGGCGCGTTGCATCACCGGCCTTCTTCCGCCGATTAAAGGCGTTGTGAAACTGGATGGTCAAGAACTCCCGATTGACTACCGCCGCCGGACAAAAGAACAGCTGCGCCAGGTGCAGATGATCTATCAGATGGCGGACACCGCGTTGAACCCACGCAAATCCATTGGAGAGATTATCGGCCGTCCGGTTGAGTTTTATCTCGGCTTGAGAGGGTCTGCGAAGCGGAAACGAGTGGGCGAGCTTCTTGAACAAATCGAGCTTGATCCTTCGATATATATTGATCGCCTTCCGTCAGAGCTTTCTGGTGGGCAAAAGCAACGGATCGGAATTGCCCGCGCGCTGGCGGCAGAACCAAAGTTCATTATTTGTGACGAGGTAACATCCGCTTTGGATCAACTTGTTGCCGAAGGCATCTTAAAGCTCCTCGCTAGGCTTCAAGATGACTTGAATCTTTCCTATATGTTTATCACCCATGATCTGGCGACGGTTCGTGCCATTAGCGACGAGGTTGTGGTGATGAAAGAAGGTCGTGTGGTGGAAGCAGGCCCTAAAAACCAGATGTTTAAGCCACCACACCACCCGTACACGGATCTGTTATTGTCATCCGTGCCTGAAATGGACGCAGATTGGCTCACCAACTTGCTTAACGAAAGAGGCACTGACAATATCGGAGATGCAGCCCTGAAACGCATGGGCCAATAAAAACAAGAGTTTACTCAATCAGTTCATCAATAGGGAGACGATGATGACATTTCACTGGAAACGACGCGGTGTCCTGAAGGCAGGTGCGGCGACTGTTGCTGCCACGGCTATTGCACCAGCTGCGGCGCAAGCCATGGGCAAGCGCGGCGGAAAGCTCACGCTTGGTTTGGCGGGTGCGAACACATCCGACAGCTGGGACGGCCGGACGCATTCAGACAGCTTTATGATTGTTTGTGCGCATGGTGCGGTTTTTGACTGCCTGACCGAGATCGGCGCAGATGGTCAGTTGAAAGGCGAATTGGCGGAAAGCTGGGAAGCGTCCGCGGATGCGAAAACCTGGACGTTCAACCTGCGCCAGGGTGTGACATTCCATAACGGCAAGCCGTTCACAGCGGATGACGTGATTGCATCTTTGAACATGCACACCGAGGAAGGCGCTAAGTCTGCCGCGCAGCCAATCGTTGCTGCAATCACCGAAATGAAGAAGTTGGGCGATTACCAGATCGAAATGACTTTGGCATCTGGTAACGCGGACTTCCCATTCCTGCTGTCTGACTACCACATTTTGATGTATCCAGCGGGTCAAATTGACGAAGCAATCGCAAACGGAATTGGTACCGGCCTTTATAAGGTCGTATCCTTCGATCCCGGCGTGCGTTTTGTTGGTGAGCGTGTCGCTGATCACTACAAAGGCGACGACGCGGGTTTCTTCGACGAAGTTGAAGCGATTGCGATCAACGACACGTCTGCACGTATGAACGCGTTGATGACGGGTCAGGTCGATACGATCAACCGTGTGGACTTCAAGACAGAAGCGTTGATCAA
This sequence comes from Pseudomonadota bacterium, assembly GCA_038744815.1. Lineage (GTDB taxonomy): Bacteria > Pseudomonadota > Alphaproteobacteria > Rhodobacterales > Rhodobacteraceae > Amylibacter. The sequence goes on from JBCDLY010000007.1 coordinate 2,864, forward strand.
GGCAAACCCAGCGGTTGAGATCTTCGAAGTGACGGGCAACCAGCACTTCACATTCCCGATGCTGACCAACCTGTCACCTTATGACAATCTTGCTGTTCGCCGCGCGCTGAAGCATGCTGTGAACCGTCAGGATATGGTTGATAAGATCCTGCAGGGACATGGGGCTGTCGGTAACGACCACCCAATCGGCCCGGCGAACCAGTACTATGCTGCCGATCTGCCGCAGAACGATTACGATCCTGATCTCGCAAAATCGATCCTGAAAGAAGCGGGTCTTGAGGGTCTGGGTGTGGAGCTTTCCGCAGCGAACGCGGCCTTCCCGGGGGCAGTTGACGCGGCACAGCTTTACCAAGCGTCTGCAAAGAGCGCAGGTATCGACATCACTGTGATCCAAGAGCCTGACGATGGCTACTGGTCAAATGTTTGGCTGAAGAAGCCATGGTGTGCATGTTACTGGTCTGGCCGTGCGACAGAGGATTGGATGTTCTCTACCGCTTATGAGACGGGTGTCCCATGGAACGACACGCAGTGGGAAAACGCGCGTTTCCAAGAGCTTCTTCTGACCGCGCGCGCAGAGCTCGATACCGCGAAGCGGAAAGACATGTACACAGAGATGCAGTCTTTGATGTCTGCTGAAGGTGGCACGGTCGTCCCAATGTATGCGAACTACGTTGATGCGAAGTCGACGAAACTCGCGCATGGTCCAGACCTCGGAAACAACTTCCAAATGGACGGATCGCGCCTTATTGAGCGCTGGTGGTTCGCGTAAAGCTGGCCATAGACATGTTGAAAAGCCCCGGATTTTCCGGGGCTTTTTTATTTGAGCTTCTCGATAATTCGCGAGAGGTCTTTTAAATCGGACTGATCCAGGTGTTGGAACGTGTCTGTTACAACAGTGCTCAAAATATCGGTGACGATATCAATCCAGTCATGCCCTTTTCTTGTAAGCTCAATTAGACTGACCCTCCCGTCGTCATTGCTCAGTCTGCGGGCAATAAGATCGCGCCTTTCAAGTTTTTTTATGATCTTGGTTATCTGACTTTTGTCACGGGCCATACGATCCGCGATGTATTGTAACGGCGCAGGCGCGTTGTCTGATATTGTAAGAAGAGTTAAAACGCCAACCGGCCCAATATCCACGACAATCGATTGTTGAATCAAACCATGAACGCCAGCATCCATTCGGCGAACGACACGGTCCAAGTTCCGCGCCAATTCAGAATATGACGTCACGGAAATCCTCCAAATAGGTTAGTTGACTATGTCCACTAACGCCTCTAAGTGCAGGTCGGCGTGCGGAGGTAAGTACTGTTTACTTCGCTGCGAACTTAATCAGTTATGTGGGGCAGTATTTGGCATTTTAATGACCATTTCCTGTTCTTTTGTAATGATACTTGGTATCGATTTCATAAGTGATGAGTAGGCCCTGGGGCAGTGCCCCAGGGTTTTTATTTTTGTGCAAGACGACGAATGGATGTCTTGATCAGATCAAGCTGCGCCTCGAGAGAGGCCACTCGGCTGGCTAAGTTTTCCTCAGTGAGGCGTCCCGAAACAATTGAAATAGTGTCCAGGATTTCGTTGGAGGTTTCGTCCCTTATGGTTAACACAACAACACCGTCCTCAATCACATCGGCCGGAATAGACAGTTTTATGAATAGAGACTTACTCTTATGATCCGACTCCACCGTCGCCGTGGTCAGCTTTGTATCATCGGCAAAAAGTGAAAGGGCGGCGCCTTCTCTGCCCCCTGTTAGGACGCCTGTGTAAACGCCGTGCGATAATGAAAGTCGCGTAAGTTCCACGTTACACCTCTGCACGAGGCGTTAAGACGAAAACCGCGTCGCGAAGCGTTACTCTGTTCCATGACGGGCTCGAAAACACGAGGTCGATCCACGCATCCTGAGAGCCATCCATCCGGGTTTTGGCAAAGTGTAGATCGAACGCGTTGGACACTTCGGCGTTCTCAATTTCAAGGGACCGTGTGAGGTATTCGACCTGCGCGCCCTTGCCAAGTGCAAGCCGAAGATGGCCCGTGATGCGATGATCTGCTTCAAGATGTGTACGCACCGATAGGATATGATTTGGACGCAGCATATCTGCAAAAGGAAGGTCGAGCTTTAGGCTAACATAGTCGCCGTCAGTGTCGTATGTTTCGACGCATAAAGCATATGGTGCCGCATATTGCCGCCCACGATTTCTCCTTTGAATCAGACACATATCTGCCCGGGTCGCATTGTGAAAAAGGGCGCATCCTTCGTCGATCAGCTCTCCGTTCACGGGACGGACCACCGCAGCGCTTAGTTTTGGAAATCGGCAAATATCCAATCTTTGAGAGACAAGAGCATCAGCTGGAAGATTTGGGATTTGTGCGTCTTCGCTCGGTCTTATGAGTGTCCGAGACACATGCCTTTCTGCCGTATCCAACACGGACTTTATGCCGGAATATTGTTTCCAAAATGAGCGGAGGTCGGAGGCACCAAGTGCGTCGATAGAACGAAGCGTTCGTCGAAGATGGCGATCTGCCGCTTGGAGGATGATTTGCTGTAGAATGCCTGCCCCCTATATGTGATGACGGCGCGAGATTAGACGCGCTGGGACTGTGTGCAAGGGGGTTGTTATGACGAGTGTTCAACCGGGTGAACGTCAGTTGGGAATTGGTGGCTGGGGGTTTGGATTTGGTCTTCTTGCGATCGCCGTGGCGTTCATGCTGGCCTCGGTCGTTTATGTTCTTATCCTCATGCAGGTGCTTGGACTTGAACTAGACGCGTTCTTGACGGACCCACCGATTGAAAATCAACCAGTTTCAACAGTCGGTCTTCTTATTACTTTTTTTGGAATGATCTTGGGTGTCTGGGTCGCAATTCGATTGATTCTCCGGCGACAGTTTTCTCTGCTGATCTGGTCGAACATATCGACCGTCTTCGGTGACTTTCTGAAAACGACCGCTGGCTATGCTGTGATCGTCGGCATACTCTCGGCAACCGCGATCTTTGCGGGATCTATGGTGCCGAATGTCCCTTTCGATCTTTGGATACGCTGGGCACCATTGGTCTTTGTTTTGGTTCTTGTGCAAGTGACCGCCGAAGAGTTGGTGTTCCGAGGATATTTGCAGCGCATTTTAATGGACTGGTCTAAGAGCCGCCTGGTTTGGATGGTGATCCCGTCTGTGGCATTTGGAGCCCTGCACTATCAATCCGAGATATTTGGTCCAAATGCGTGGCTCGTTGTGGTTGCGACCTCGATCTTTGGATTTGTTGCAGCGGAGCTCACGTATCGGAGTAATAGTATCGGTCCGGCGATTGGTTTCCATTTTGTGAACAATGTAAACGCGATGCTGATCACCCAGATGGATGCGGGCGTCGGTGGCATGGCGTTGTTTAAGACACCATATTCGACTGCGGACGTTGATGCGGTTCGAACGGCCCTGATCCAAAGCTCGGTGCTTTTTTGCGCTCTCTTTGTGTTGGTCTGGTTCTTTTGGCCCCGGAGGACCTCAGAGAAATTTGCATTAAAGGAACCGGCTGAGTAAAACGTGGTTAGCGAAAGGAAAGCGTCCGTATGAATTGGATATCCAATTATGTTCGCCCTCGGATCAATTCCTTGTTCTCTCGGCGCGACATTCCTGAAAACCTTTGGACCAAATGTGACGAATGCGGCACGATGCTGTTCCATCGAGAACTGGCGGAAAGTTTGAATGTTTGCCCCAAATGCAATCATCACATGTTCATTTTACCGAGGGACCGCTTTCACACGCTCTTTGATAATGGCGCATTTCAAGAGATTGATGTGCCCGAAGTTGTGCCCGACCCGCTTAGCTTTCGTGATCAAAAGCGCTATCCTGATCGCCTCAGAGCCGCTCAGAAGAAAACCGGTGAAGTCGAAGCCATGCTTCTTGGTGAAGGCGAGATAGGCAAACTGCCGGTGGTGGCTGCCGCCCAGGACTTTTCATTCATGGGTGGCTCCATGGGCATGTATGTTGGAAATGCAATCATCGCAGGTGCGGAACGCGCTTTGGAAAAACGATGCCCTTTCATTCTCTTTTCCGCGGCAGGCGGTGCACGTATGCAAGAGGGCATTCTGTCTTTGATGCAAATGCCGCGAACCACCGTTGCACTTCAAATGCTCAAGGAGGCTGGGCTTCCCTTTATTGTCATCCTTACGCATCCAACCACAGGTGGGGTGACCGCGTCTTATGCGATGCTGGGGGATGTCCATATTGCAGAGCCGAAGGCATTGATCTGCTTCGCAGGTCCACGGGTTATAGAGCAGACAATCCGCGAAAAGTTACCAGAAGGGTTTCAGAGGGCCGAGTATCTTCTCGAACATGGAATGCTGGACCGGGTGACACAGCGTAAGGATTTGCGCGACGAACTTATCGTCATTACCCGAATGCTGATGAAAGAACCAAAAGCGATCAAAGGGGAACTTCCTTCTCCGATGACGCTTTCCGAAGCCGTGCAGGAATCCGCGGCGGAGTAGGATTGTGACCAGCGACCTTATCTTAAAGCGGCTGCTTGACCTGCATCCCAAGAGTATTGATCTGACTTTGGATCGGATGTGGCGCCTCCTCGACGCGGTTGGAAACCCTCAGGAGCGCTTGCCACAGGTTATCCATATTGCAGGCACAAATGGGAAGGGGTCGGTGCTGGCGATGATGCGGGCGGGGCTTGAAGGCGCAGGCCACCGGGTCAATGCGTATATTTCCCCGCATCTTGCCCAGTTTCACGAACGTATCCGTTTAAACGGTGAATTGATTGGAGAGCCCGACCTCGCTGAGGTTTTGGCCGAATGTGAAGCGGCGAATGGCGACGAACCAATCACCTTCTTCGAGATTACGACGGTTGCGGCTCTGCTTGCGTTTTCACGAACAGAGGCGGATTACACGCTTCTGGAAGTGGGCCTTGGGGGGCGACTTGACGCCACAAACGTGATTGCGAAACCAGCACTCACGGTCATCACGCCAGTGTCGATGGATCACGAACAGTATCTTGGCACGACGATAGAAGCGATCGCTGGCGAAAAGGCCGGCATTTTGAAATCGGGTTGCTTCGGTGTTGTTGGTCGACAGGAGGAGGGTGCGCTGGAGGTGATCGAACAGCGCGCATGGGATGTTGGTGCGACCTTGAAAAGCCATGGCCAACACTGGCATGTTTGGGAAGAGAACGACCGTTTGGTGTTTCAAGATGAATATGGATTGTTGGATTTGCCGCGTCCGGTTCTTCTGGGCCGGCATCAGTTCGATAATGCAGGCATTGCACTTGCGGGCCTAAGGCTCCTTGGCCAAGATGATGTGGCCATGGAGGCCGCGATGCTCAATGCAGTTTGGCCCGCAAGGATGCAGCGCTTACGAAAAGGGCCCCTCGTTCGGTTGATTGATGCAGGAGAGCTGTGGCTTGATGGGGGGCATAACCCGGCTGCAGGCGCGGCCCTTGCCGATTGTATCTCTGGGCTACCCCAAAAGCCGACCTTTATGATCCTGGGAATGCTGAACACCAAAGACGCGCAGGGATATCTTGCCCCCGTTCTTCCTGAGATGTCCCGCGTTCTCACTGTGGAGATTCCAGGTGAAGACGCGTCAATGTCGGGGGAACAGCTGACCGAGATTGCAACTGCGATGGGTGCCGAAGCCGAGCCGTTCCTATCTGTTGAAGACGCGATCAAAGAGATTGCAGCGACAAACCCGCATGCCCGCATTGTGATTTGCGGGTCGCTTTACTTGGCCGGACAGGTTCTGCGGGAAAACGGATAACGCCTGGCCAGACGAAATGGGACCGCAGAACGCGATCCCAAAGTTTTAGTGCTTTCGCTGTTAAACGGAGGCGGAGATCCAGTCAGACAAAGCTGCTTTTGGGGCTGCGCCTGTTTTGTTTGCAACAACCTGGCCATCTTTGAACATAAAGAGCGCTGGAATTCCTCTGACGCCAAGCTCCGCAGGCGATTGTGGGTTTTCATCCACATTGACCTTTACGATCTTAACTTTTCCGGAAAGCTCATCCGATAGCTCTTCAAGAGATGGGCCGATTTGCTTACATGGACCACACCACTCGGCCCAGAAATCAACAAGAACCGGAATATCGGATTCTCGCACTTCTGCGTTGAAGGTGTCGTCTGTCACTTTGACTGTTGCCATGGTTTACCCTTTCTGGCGCATTCATTTTCTCATTAGAGATATGGAACCAAAGCCGCCGCATCAAGCAATTGAAATATTGTCTAGCGTCTGCGTGAGGAGTGGCTCTGGAACATCTATTAATTTGGGGGTTTCTGTCCATAGAATACGGATACGGATGCGCATTCCCGGAAAGATCTGTGTTCCAGCGTGCCAGTACAATGCCATTTGATTGAGGATGCCAAGGGGAATCTCGGACGCGTTTGATGGTGGCTTTGCATTGGACTTGTAGTCGATGATTTCAATCGCATCGTCGGAAAAGTGTACGAGATCAAAGGTGCCTTCGACATCACGTTCTCGCAATTGCGCACAAAAAGGCACCTCACGCAGGCCTGATGCAATAAGCGGGCCGAAGTCCTTCGATGTCAGGATTTTCGCCACATGGTCCAATAGGCCGTCGTGATTATCGATATCCTCTAGCAGAACGCGAGAGACATCTGGCCAAGCGTGGACAGGGTGGTCCGGTAGATTTTCGAGTAAACGATGAACGGCCACTCCGCGGTCCACCGCGCCCGGGTCCGCCTCTGTACCTTCGATGGTCTTTGAACCCGGAAGAGACGACGGTGAAATGGGGTTCTGCCGGGGTTTAAACGGCCTGGCGGATTCATCAATCCAGTCTGGGGTCTCCAGTTTATTCGAAGATGATATTTCGCCTCTTTCAGCAGATGTCGGCCATTCACCGCTCGTAATCCGTGCCTTGCCGCCCGAGAGAAGCTCTGAGTGAAAACTGGCAAATCCCTCAGAGATAACATCGAACCAACAGGGGTGATCCCTAGACTTTGGCCGCCGTCCGGCACCGGCGACGATCAACCAGTTTTCGGCACGGGTCATTGCTACATATAGCAATCGCAGGCGCTCTTCCCGCTCTTTCTCTGCACCATGCTTCAAGTCGTCGAAGTGAGGGCGGTGGCGAAGTGGATGAGGAGCCGGCCAGATGATCTCATTGTCGGGCGTTCGGCGCAGACTATCCCTTCCGCGGGTCTTCTGGGGCCCCGTGTCTGGCAAAATCACGATTGGGGCTTCTAATCCCTTTGCCCCATGGACGGTCATAACGCGAACTTCATTCTGGTCCGAGTTTAGATCGCGCTTTATCTCGACATCGCCCGCATCGAACCAATGAAGAAAGGCTCCAAGTTCTGGGATCGATGTATGCTCAAAGACCAGCGCTTGCGCAAGAAGTTCGTTTAACGCGTCTTCAACCTCCAATCCGAGCCGAGACAGGAAGCGCGCTCGTCCCCCATGATCCGTCAGACACCGTTCAATCAGTTCATACGGCCGCATAAAGTCGGCCCGATTGCGCATGTCTTGAAGAAAGCGCACGGTGTCCTGATGCTTGTCTGATTTTCGCAAAGTCTCCCACAGACTTCCGGAACGGTAATGCGCCAAATGGAAGAGATCCCGCTCACTTACATCACAGAGAGGAGATCGCAGAACCTCTGCCAGGGATAAGTCGTCTTCGGCTAGGGCAATAAAGCGAAGCAAAGACAGTATGTCCTGAACCGCTAAACTGGATGATAGTTTTAGTCGGTCCGCACCTGCAACCGGAACATGCTCGGCCTTGAGAGCATCGATCAATCCATTGAAGAGTACACCCCTGCTTTGGATAAGGATCAAAATATCGCCCGGACTGATCGGTTTGGGCCCATTCGGCCCTTGAAGCGCTGTTCCTCCACCGAGAAGGCGGCCAACCTCTGCCGCGATATCCCGTGCTAGGAGAAGCCTCGGATCACCCGCTCTTGGCTGATCAACCGGGTTGTACCAAGGCTCGTCCTCTGGTTCGTCCGCCGCTTCATAGAAGGGCCAAAGATCAACACGCCCTGGTTTTGATCTCTCAAACGCCACGTGTTCCACAGGTCCTCGCACACCTGACGACCCTGGTCCGTTGAACACGGTATCAACAAGGTCCAGAACTGCTTGAGAAGATCGAAATGAATAGGCCAGAGATTGTCGAAACAATGAATGTCCAATTTGTTCCAGCCGATCATTGAAGGTGCCTTCCATTGCGCCAAACGCATCCGGGCTTGCCCCTTGAAAGCTGTAAATCGATTGTTTTTCATCGCCGACAACAAACAAGGTGCGCGTGGTTTCGACATCGCCCCCCGAAAGAAAGTCATCGCAAAGGGCCTCAATGATGTCCCACTGAGCTTGGCTTGTGTCCTGTGCTTCGTCCACCAGGATATGATCGATCCCGCCGTCGAGTTTGAAGAGAACCCAAGCGGCCATCTCGCCTTTTGTTAAAAGTGTGCGGGTCCGCGCAATCAAGTCTGAAAACTCGACAACGCCTCGCCGCGCTTTTTCGGCGGACAAGTCCCGCAGAAATGTTTCCGCGAACCGACCGAGACATTTCTCTCTTTTTCTATTTATGGATGCAGCATATGCGTCGCGCGCTGCGGCGACACGGTCTTTTAGGGCGTTTAATGTGTCGCGACGCGCATCGTCTTTCGGAAGCACTTTCAGTGTGGGAAAGGTGTTTGGGCCGAACGGCATCTTTGCGCCGTCACCTGTGAGAAGAAGCGCAGTGGCACGCGCGATCTCAGCTTCCTGGGTCTCGGCACTCAAAAGCCGTTCAAGTTTTACCACAGCACGCTGATCATTCGGGCCACCCTCCGCGAGCGCCGGTCTGAGACCCGCTAGAAGTTCTTTGTCGGTTTGCGTGATCAGGGGGTATGGTGGATGGGGAAGGTCATCCGCCTCCGCCAATTTCGTGATTTTGTCTGGGGCCTCAAGCAGTCCGGGGATCAGTTGGGCCATGTCATCTCGCGCGAATAGCTGCAAGAATTCGGAAAGAACCCCTGCATTTGAACCTTTCGCAAATGTGTTCAAGACGTCTTGGTGAAGTTCGGCCGCGGCGCGTTCGTCCAATGTCGTGAATTGTGCCGGTAAATTCGCCTCGAGCGGAAACTGTTTGAGCACCCTTTCGCAGAACGCGTGAATGGTCTGTATCTTTAGACCCCCAGGGGTTTCGACCGCGGCTGCAAAGAGTGTTCTTGCGTGGGAAAGGTCATATGATACTGCGTCTTCCCCAAGCTGGTTCAGCGTTGTGGTCAGTTCCGCATCAGGCAACATCGCCCATTCACCCAGCCGGGCATAAAGACGGTTTTGCATCTCAGACGCGGCGGCCTTCGTGAAAGTCAGGCACAGGATACGATCCGGAGGCGTCCCTTCGAGTAACAGGCGCGCAACCCTATCGGTTAGAACGCGCGTTTTACCGGAACCGGCATTGGCAGCCACCCATGCCGACCGTCCGGGTTGGGCCGCCCGGATTTGGGCAAGGCTGGCGTCGCTGAACACTGTCATGTGAGGTCCTGCGGATGCGGCGTGGCGTCGTCTGCCCACTCCCCTCGTCGTGCCAGGTGATCATAGTCGGATGCGTAAGAGATATATTTTGGGCGGGTTCGCGATGGAAAGGCTGTGCCCGCTTGAAGAAAGTGAGAGAGGAGTTCTACGAAGCCACTTTCGATGCCAAGAACGTCGGCATCATCCCAATCTACGTCTCGAAGGGCGCCCTGAAACGACACGTAGCGCAAGGCCGCTACGGGTTTGATCACGCCAAATCCACCGCGCTCCGCAATCAGTTTCGTGAGCGGAAGTTGCTTGTCGAAAGTACGGACTTCTTTGTCGGTTGGTAAAGCTCCACTTTTATAGTCAACAATGATCAATCCGTCCGGTTCTTCGTTGATGCGGTCGGGTTTTGCGGTGAGCGTAAAGTCCAGGTCTTCAAATATATGATGCCCTTCTTCCTCTAACGATCTTATTGTTCCGGATGCATCCCAGTTGCTTTCAAGTTCAACCAACCACGGAGATATGGCCTCGATACGGGACATCCACTGAAGGTAACTGACTGGCCAGGGCGCCACTGATTTGAGAACCTTCGCCGCAGTGTCTTTGAGACTGTCCTCTGTCTTATCGCCCGACTGTCGAGCAAACGCCTCTATGACCTTGTGAAGTGCTGTTCCTCGGATCAAAGCATTGGGGGGATGCCCTAACGGATCTAAACGCCTTAGGCGCAGCACGTATCGGGCGTAGATCACGTAGGGGTCTCGGATGAGGTTCTGTATCGCCGTGACTGGTAGTTTGCGTGGTCGTGCAGCGACCGGTGGGACAGGCGCAGGGCGCGGGGCAGCGGGCAGCACCTCGCCAAACTGTCGATCCAGTGTTGTGGCCAGATCGAGATAGGGTTGGGCCCTGGCGCGCATATCCGTCAAGGCCGCTTGGCCCGGATCGCCGAGCCCCTGCAGTAGATTTGTCAGCCGCAATATCCAACGTGATGGAACTGTGGGGGCATCACCATCGCGTTTGGCGCGCGACAGGACAACGCGGTTTGCGTGGACGGATTGGCAGAAATCATGCGCCGACAGTCCAATTGTGCGTTCAGGGCTTGGAAGGCCGAGTGCGGCACGCATGGATCGGTTCAACCAGGGATCTGGAGTTGGGAGGCTCGGCCAAACGCCTTCGTTCAATCCGCCAAGGATGACAAAGGGCCGTGAGGTATTTCGGGCCTCCAACGTTCCCCAGATTGCAATGCGTGGATCGCGACCGATAACTTCTCTGACCTCGACTTGAGACAAAACCTGCCGGACGAGAGCGAGGTAATCGATGCGTGTGATCTTCCCTGCGGCGTTCGATTGAGAGCTGAGGTGCTGCATGGCCGCAAGCGCTTCTGAACCGGTTGTTCCTTCCCAAATTTCTGGATCGGGATGGTCGCGTCTGCCCCGAGACAACTTTGTGGCCAACGCCAAATGCGCGTTGGCCCATGCGCCAAGATCCGCAACGTCTACGGCGCGCGCCATACATATTGTCTCCGATATCCAACGCCACCAGCCGCGCCAATTCGGTTTGTGATCGGCAATCCATGTTGCCACAGCGTCGATGTCGAGTTCAGGCGGACCGGACCGCAATATTGTCGCTTCTAGTGTTCTGAGCTGCAGTAAGTGATCGCCGCGTTCTTCGCGGTCGGAGATCGCCAGCGGATGCTTCAAAACGGCAACGATATCCTTTGTTTCAGGGGCTTTGCCAATCAATCCGGCCGTCAATCGCAAGAAGACACCCGGCGGCGTTTGCTGTAGGGGCCGCCCGGCGCTGTCGTCGGGTGTGATACCCCAGGTCGACAGTCGCGCGGTAACCTGGCGGGTTAGGGTACGATCCGGAGTAATCAGAACGGCTGGTGTCTGTGTCTCGATCGTCTCTCGGAGGCACAATGCGATCGAAAGTGCCTCGTGCCGGGGGGTATCACTTTCCATTAAAGAAAGCGTCCTTGTAGCGTCCGGCAAATCGGACGCCATCGCCGGCCCCTCGCGCAGCCACTGGTCCGTCACAGGCGCGGGCCTCAATGCGAGAGACCACAATTTCCGCCCCGGTCGGGTCGCGTCGTCATCGGCGACCCATGAATGGACCACACCACCCGAGATTGCTTCAGCAGTTTGTGCGAGAGCGGATTGTGGGTGATTGGCAGGCATCTCCGCCTGCCCGAGCGCGTTTCGGACCTCTCCTGGCAAGTCGGAATCCCAGCCCGGAAGAACGACAGCCCCTTCGGGAAGACGTGACGCGGCCTTCATAAGGGCCAGAGTATCTGGGCGTGAACCGGTAGATCCCGCGATAAGGACCGGGGTGGAGGGCGGTGCGTCGGCCCAATCTTTCGAGATTTCATCGATCGCGAAGACCTGCCGCGCATCGGCGTCGAGCGGCAAATCCGACGACAAGTACTCTTCCAGTAAGCCCAAGAAAGATTGCGACAGGGACCAATGCTCCGCCACGTGGGTCAAATCGAGTTGAGAGAGCGCTGACAGAGGAACGCGAGATCGATGAAAATCACCGAGAATTGAGTCGAGTGTTTGTGCAAGCGCAAAGCGTGCCGATTGGGAGGCAAGCGCCCCTGTTCGGTCTGCAAGGTGACCAATGGCTTGGGCCAATCCTAGCTGGCGTTCCAATGTACTGCGCCCTTCTGGCAAGCGCGCCAGAATGTCAGGGCGATCTTTTAGGGCCGAAACAGGGATCAATTTCGGAATAAGTGAGGCGCATCGTGATTTAAGAGCGTCTGTCAGCGCCGTGGCCATGCGCCCGGACGCAACAATGATTTCTGTGCGTGCCAGTTCTTCCTGGTCGCGACTGCGCTGGAGAAGCCCGTCCAAAAACCCGTCTGCAAAAGGAACCCCTAACGGTACGTAAAAGACCCGGGGCGTCTCGGTTTCATCAAACATGAACCTGGCCCAAAATCATCTGCTCGGCGATTGGAATCGCGTCCGGGTGTCCCACATCGCACCAGCGGCCGGAATAGAGCGCCCCAAACAACGTGCCACGCGCGACGCACATTTCCCAAACGCGTTTGAGTGAAAACACCGTATCCTCGACTTCTAAAATCCGCGCTCTCTTACAGATATGCAGCCCGGTAAAGACGTAATCGGCGTCTGCACCCGACCGAAAACTAAGGTGTCCATCTGCGCTCATATTCACGTCGCCCGTTCCGATATGGCCCTCTGCGCGGTCGGTACGAACGAGGAGGAGGAGTGCGTCCATTCGGCTTGGGTCCCAATGGTGCCATGCTTGTTCTAAGGCGCTGGGCTCGGACCAGGCCGCGTCTGCATTTAACGTCGCTACACTCTCGCCTTGCAGAAGAGGCAGGGCATTTTTAAGTCCCCCGCCTGTGTCAAGAATCTGTGGCTTTTCTTCGACAACTGTCAGGTTCCGGTCAGACAAATGTGTCGATATTTGACCCGCCAAGTAATGCGCGTTCACAATGATAGGGTCCGCACCGCCTTCCGAAGCGAGGTCTAAGGCGTGGTCCAAGAGTGTTGTTGGCCCAATAGGAATCAACGGTTTAGGAAGATTGTCCGTAAGCGGCCGCATGCGCGTACCAAAGCCCGCGGCGAAGATCATCAACGGCTTCGCCATTATGTGGCAACCAACGTAGAAAGCATCGCTGAATTTGGTGCTGGAAGGTATTTCTCGCACCACTTGGCGAGATGCTCTGTCGAGGAGTGCGACAGGTCCCGTTTCAGAAGAGAATAGACATGCGGGATCATCGATGGGTATTTTGGTTTTCCGTCCCGGATTGCGAGACGCGCGAAGATGCCGATGATCTTAAGATTACGCTGAGCACCAAGAATGGCCATATCCTTCGCTAAGTCCTCCTGAGATAGATGCAGTTTTTCAGACGCATATGCCATTAATTTGTCGGTTACGTGGTCTGGGATTGACCGCCTTGCGTCTTCGATGAGCGAAACGAGATCATATACGGGATGTCCGGCGAGTGCATCTTGGTAATCCAGCAAACCGAGCTGGGCTAAACCGTCTTCCTGTGGTCGCCAGATGAGGTTCTCTGCGTGATAATCGCGTAGCGTAAGTACAGGCCGCATTTGTGACAGTCCAAACAGCGCGTCATCTAGTGCGGCTTCAAATCCCTCTTTCGCGGTGGCATCTATGCCAGAACAATACCAATCTAGGACAAGCGTCGCCTCCCGATGATAGATGTCGCGCGTGTAGGGTTGGAGGTTTCCCGGTGCGGGCCGGCTGCCGATATGCGCAAGAATGTCTATCGCACGCCGATAAATTTTTTCCTCTTCTTCAGGGTGTTCGGCCGCGCGGCGGGCAACCAAACAATCCCCAAAGTCCTCCATGATGATAAAGCCATTTTTCGCGTCTGATGCATGGATATGGGGCGGCGACAGACCGAAATCCTTAAGCATCTCTGTCACTTCTAAGAATGGTCTCACATCTTCTCCCGTATTGGGCGGAGCGTCCATAAGCACAACGCTGGTGGTGCCCGCTGTCCCGCGGAAGTATCGCCTGAACGAGGCGTCGGCCGTGAGGATCTCTATCGAAAAGTGCCCAAATCCATGGGTTTGAAGGAACGCCATCATATCGTCCATTCGATCGATCATGCAGCTGCAATCCTTTCGAGGCGCGCGGCCCAGGCGGGGTTCTCAGATTCAAAGTGAAGCGTTCGCGTAGTGTCGCCGTCTTCAATCCGGATCGTCAGCGCTGTCTTTGGGCGGAGTTTCTCCATCCGATCTGGCCACTCAATCAAGAAGACAGACTGCCGTGCGGGCTCCCACAATCCGAGTTCCTCGAGTTCCTCTGCAGAGGTCAGGCGGTAAAGATCCATGTGAATATAGGTAATATCGCCGACGGGATATGATTGCAAAAGAGTGAAAGTCGGAGACGGGACATCATCCACGGCCCCAACGCGACCCTGTGCCGATTGAATAATCGCCCGTGCCAGTGTCGTCTTGCCAGCGCCGACTGGTCCGTCCAACAAAACCGTATCCCCCGGCATGAGGACTTGCGATAATTTCGCTGCGAAGACGTACATCTCTGGTTCAGAGAGGGTGATCGGGTGTCTCTGAGGTGTCATTCCGCCTAAGTCTTTCCGCGAATGCGCGGTTCATTCAGGCCAGAATTCACACATCAGCGCGCCATGGGGAAGTGGAGAAATTCGGATGAACAATTGTTCTTTAGTCTTTAAGTGCGCCGTTGCCGTCCAATCACTGCGATCAAGACGATAGTTTGCGAAATCTCGTAGATCGCCCCAGAGCGGATCTGGCCTGGAGGCAGCCTGCCATTGGTCGATCACGTCAGCGACTGAAACATGGGCCGTTTCATGCGCAAACTGCGTCGACCAAAGTCTGTCAGCCTCCTCGTTTGTGAAGGCGAGCTCTCCGCCCCGATCAAAGATCGAAACGCCATGGTTTAGCGTGCTGAGCGCAGATTGGAGAAGTGAAATCTCTTCCATGAGCATACGCTCCTTTTCAATTCTTTCACTGATGTCGGTGAACCGAAGCGAGAACTGGTCCTTTATATGCGGCGTTGCAATGACCTGAATTTCGCGCCCGTCGGGAAGGGTCCAGCGATCCTGCCAGAACCGACCATGCGGAAGCGAACGGCTTTGTTCGACATCATCAATCCAGCTGTCGAAGTTGTTTGGCGCAGGCAGAGCCGCCCGCGAGAGCATCATGTGAAACAAGTCCCGAAGGTCCGGGCGTGACAAAAGCCATTCCGCATCGGTCGAGAACAAGCTGCAAAATGCGGGATTGAAACTGCTGACACGGTTTTTGGCGTCGAATACGACAACGGCATCCGGCAAGTCTGCGATGATCTGCCCGAGCGTGGAGGCGTCTTGAGATCTGCTTCGTTCGGGTTTTACAGCACTCTTGAGGGCCGAATTGACCTGCAATCGGGCCAAACTGCGTCCGAAAGAAAAGAACACAAAAAAGCAAAAGATACTCAACGCTGACCAAGCGACAATCATATCGTCAAATTAGGTAAAATTCTTAATAATTCGTTACGCAATCACGGCTGGATTCTGCCCCTGAGGGTCCGTGCGGCTTGCTTCCAACAGCGCCCGATCCCAGACGACCGTAACGAGTGCGCCGGACATTTCATCGACACTTTTACTCACATTCAGGAAGCTCAATTCCGCTCCGGATCTTTCCAGCAGTGTTTTTGCAATGAACAGGCCAAGACCCATGCCTTCATACTCTGGACGCTCGAGATGCATTTTTTCTGAGTGTCTCAGACGGGCGGCAAAGGGTTCACCTATACGGCCCAACAAATCTGTGGGATAACCAGGGCCGTCATCTTGGACGATCACGCGCACTTTACGTGGTCCCCAATCTGTGCGCACGGACACCGTAAGTGTTCCGAAATCGACCGCGTTTTGGATGAGGTTGCGCAGGCCATGCATGATCTCTGGGCTACGCGGAATGATTGGCATATCCTTAAGACCGTCATAGCGCTCGAAGCCATTGAACGTCAGGGTGACATCCTTTCCACGATTTATATGTGGTTCGGCGGCTTCCTCAATTACCGCGGCGAGGGGCGCACTTTTAAGATGGAGGTCGTCACGGCCTTGGCGCCCCATATTGCGTAAAATTTCGCCGAGCCGGTCGGCTTGTGTGCGAATAAGCTCTGCGTCTTCTGCAAGTTCTGGTTTGTCTCGTAAGTCTTCTGCAAGTTCGCCGGATGTGAGTTTAATGGTTGCCAGGGGTGTGCCCATCTCATGCGCCGCTGCTGCAACCACCCCACCAAGCGCCGTAAGCTGATGTTCCCGCGCAAGTGCCAGCTGCGTCGCGGCAAGAGCCTGGCTCATCGAAAAGCTCTCGACCGCAATAATCCGTGCGTAACTCGCAACAAAAACGATGGCCACGATGATGGCTGCCCACCCCCCCCAGAGGATCAGCGTTGGCATCTCGATTATTTCACCACCTATTGTCATCAATGGGAGATGCCCAAAAATAAGTGTTGTCGCGAGGAAGATACCGAAGCCACCCAAGATTAGCGTCGAGCGCAGCGAAAGGACCGTCGCGGAAACCGTTATGGGCGCGAGTAGAAGAATAGAGAATGGGTTGTTCAATCCCCCAGTCAGGAAGAGCAGAATAGTAAGCTGATACAAGTCAAACAGCTGCGAGAGGAAAGCAGCGCGTTCCGACAGACGTGTGGTTTTCGGCAGCAAGAAAGTCGTGAGGACATTGAACAGGACAGAGGCTCCGATCGCGATGCTGCAAAGCCCGATGCGGAGATCCAAATCCAGAACGTAGTGGGCGACAAGAAGTGCGATGGTCTGACCCGTGACACCGAGCCAGCGTAGCGTTGTAAGCGTCTGAAGGCGCACCCAATGGCTGCGCACGAATGTTTGAGGTGACCCCGTTGATGAATTTGTCATAAACGATGCTTGGCAGTCGACGCATATCGGGTGCAAGCCGTTTCGAAATGGAGAGAGATAGAATGGACCGTATTTCGGCAATAGCAGCCACAGCCGTTGTAATGATCGGATTGGCCGCGGGTGGATATCTTTGGTTCTCGGCCTCATCCGAAAACATGTGCAGTCCAGGACAAGTGGCGGGCGAAGCCTTGATAGGGGGCCCGTTTACATTGACCGACCAGACCGGCGCGCGCGTCACAGAGGCCGATGTGTTTACGGAACCAAGCCTGGTTTATTTTGGGTATACTTTCTGCCCAGATGTCTGCCCATTTGATGTGTCCCGAAATGTCGAAGTCATCGAGCTTCTTGAAGAACGGGGGGTTTTGGCCACGCCCGTTTTTGTGACCATTGATCCAGAGCGGGATACGGTCGAAAATCTTTTGTACTATTCAGAGGCGATGCATCCGAAAATGATTGCGCTTACAGGCTCGCTTGAGGACATCAAATCTGCCGCTGATGCCTATCGTGTGATTTTCCAAAAGAACGGAGAGGGTGAAGATTATCTCGTCGATCACTCTACTTTCACATATCTGATGGACGAGAATGGATTTCAGGGCTTCTTCCGAAGAACCATGTCTGTGGAAGAGATTGCCGACCAGGTTCAGTGCATCGTCAGTTAAGCTCGAATTTGACGTTTTGCACCCGCGTAATATCTTCCAAACGAAAGGAAGATGACATGCAAAACCTTGCTCAATTGGAAGAGATTGGTCCTGATAAAACATTGCTCATTTTGGATGACGATGAACCATTTCGTCGCCGTCTCAGTCGCGCGATGGAGAAACGTGGGTTCGTTCCCACGGATTTGGAGAGTGTCGCCGCGGGACGCGCGTTTTGCACCGCAACACCACCAGCCTATGCCGTGGTGGACCTCCGGCTAGAAGACGGCAATGGATTGGATGTGGTTGAGGTTCTTCGGGAAAAGCGGCCTGATGCAAAGATTGTCGTCCTGACCGGCTACGGAGCAATCGCAACAGCGGTTGCCGCTGTTAAGATCGGGGCAACTGACTACTTGTCCAAACCGGCTGATGCAAATGACGTGACAAATGCGCTTTTGGCCGATCCGGAGGACAAACCGGAGCCGCCCGAGAATCCAATGTCGGCCGACCGGGTCCGTTGGGAACATATTCAGCGCGTGTACGAGCTCTGTGATCGAAACGTTTCTGAGACGGCCCGGCGGCTGAATATGCATAGACGAACCTTGCAGCGCATCCTCGCTAAACGCAGCCCGAAATAGCTGATTAACCGGTTTTGCTAGAACTTAAGTGGTTCTTCGTCTAACCCACGGCGGGATATGTTGCGGGTTGTCGATTATATCATTTTTATCAGCGCCGAAATCTATGCTGCCTTGTTTTGCACACGTGCGTGGTTTCAGCACGTCCTCTGGGCGGGTGAAGCACGGAGGTTCCCATGCGTATCGGTCCCGCGCCACGCAGAGGACAAGTTTCTGTGGCGCAAGGTGTTTGATCGAAGCCCTTTATTCGCGGTTCTGTCAGACAAGATTGAGATTAAAAGTTGGGTCGAGGCGAACCGAATTCCCGTTAAAACGCCGAAGACCATTTGGACTGGTGACAGTTTGGATGACTTTCCGACAGAATTCTTTGGCCGCCCCCTTGTTCTCAAAAGCAACCACGCCTGGGGTCATCTTATAAAGCTATTCGAGCCTGACCTCACCCTTTATGACTTGCGTACCAGGGCGGGTGGCTGGCTCTCCGAAGAGCATTGGAAAAAGAACTGGGAGTGGGGATACCGTGATGTCGTTCCGAAGTATTTCGTCGAAGAGTTCTTGGGCGAGTTGGGCACAGTCCCTGTTGAGATAAAGCTTTATAGCTTTGGTCCCGAGATCGTCCGATCAATATACATCCAAACCTTTGAACATGATCGTGCCGCAACGGCTTGGGACCATCATGATACATTCACTGTGGAGCTTAGCAAATATCGTGCCGGTGTTGCGACGATCGATTTTGACCCATCGAAGCCGCCGTCTCACGAGATTATCCAGATCGCGTCGACGATTGGATCATACTTGGATCATGCCCGGATTGATCTTTATGACGTTGATGGAGAGATATATTTGGGCGAGGTTACGCTCTACAACACGGGCGGGCGCTTGAGCCATTTTAGCTACATGCGGCGCCATCCCATGAACTTGGCTTGGGACCTGGAACGATCATGGTTTTTTCAAGAGCCGCAATCCCGGTTCTTCGAGATCTATAAAGCAGCATATAGACGTCAGATGCAGCGTCAGAATTTACAAGGCGATCGCAGGGTACGTAAAGGTTAAGCTCGTTGACGCAAGAGCCATCTTTTAAAGATGTCCCGTTTTGGGTTCGTGACGCGCGGCTTTGTTAGCATGAAGTAGGCGTACTTCTCATTCGCATGCTCAGACACACTTATCAGTCGACCCGTCTCGATATCGTCCATGGCCACCGGTCTTGTGAGAATGCTGATCCCGCGTTTTGACAGCGCGGCTTGGCGGGCAAGCTCCACATCTGGTACAAAGTTCACACTGTCCGAGGTCAACTCCAGACCTTGCGCGCGTATCCAATCGACTGCCTCTTTATGACTGGTTCCGTAGGTGAACAGTTGATGGTCCAAAAGTGAACCGGATGCGTCATAATCTGGATGCGCGACGGCGACATAACCGGCCCTCACGAGCGGCGTGGCAAGAAGACCGGGCCAATTCCCTTTCCCATAACGGATCGCGATGTCCACATCTTCTTCAAAGAGATCGATCACCTTCTCGCTTGGCAGGATTTCAAGTTCGATGTCAGGATGTTCCTGCCAAAAGAGGCCAATGCGTGGCATCAACCAAAAGGTTGCAAATGACGGCGTCGTCGCAACGCGAAGGGGCGCATTCTCGTGTCGCCGCATCAGCTTCTCGTTGACTGTTTGGACTTGGGTGAAAGCACGACCAAGCCCATTACAGAGCTCTGCCCCTTCTGCTGTTACGTTCATTTTGCGGCCGGCGCGAACCATAAGGGACAGCCCATAAAAGTCTTCTAGCGACCTTACGTGCTGTGCGATCGCCGCATGGGTCACATTCAATTCCCGCGCTGCTTCAGAATAGGTTCCAAGGCGGGCGGCTGCCTCAAAGGCCCGCAACGCACTGAGCGAGGGGATATCCGACCAGTTCAATATGTAAGTCCAGCTAACATATTAACAGTCTTTCTGACTCGGCTCAGAAGGTCAATTTCTTTAAATAGGTCTCAAGACAGAAACAAAGGAGTTCGAAATGCTTACGGTACTTGCAGACGCCATCTTTAGGAAAAACACAAAGTTTGGAGGACCTGATGAGCGACCTAAGCCACAGGGCCGTGCGTCGTGGATAGAGCGCGAAAATGCGCGCCACCGCCGGGCACATGATAACCCCTACCGCAACCTATGGTAGGGTTTGCTTATAGGTTTATGATGATCCCATCTTTGCCGATGGTGAGGGGCCCGTGAAATGCGCGCCTGACCTCGGTGATCCAATCCGCATCGCCGATTAGTGGATCCCCATCTGGCACCAAATGCGTGAGTGCCAGATGCTGTACACCCGCCTCTGCGGCAATCTCTCCGACCTCATGGGCGGGTGTGTGGGATCGAAGGATATGGGTTCGGAGCAGGTTTCCTATGTTGGGCAGTTTCGCAACCAGGCGATTTACCCCATCCACCATCATTGCTTCATGAACCAACAAATCCGCATCTTTCGCAAAGAGCGGCATTTGTGCGATGCGTGCAGTGTCACCTGAGAAGACAAAAGACTTATCCTCACCTTCAAAGCGCAAAGCGAAGCTCTCCTTAATCGGAGGATGATCGTTCAACAGTGCCGTTACGCCAATGCCATCTGGGGCGACCAACATACCTTCAGAAATAGATGTAAACTCAAATAGGTCTGCCAATGCTGGCCGACCTTCATCTGCAATCCGCAACGCAATATCAAATGCCATCGATTTCAGGAAATGGTCCCAATACGCAGGTAACCCGCTTGGGCCGATGACAGGGATTGGTCGGTTAAGGCCCGCCGTCCAAGCGGTATGAAAAAACGGCCCAAGCTCCAAGTAATGGTCTGAATGCATATGCGTGATGTAAATCGCATCGATATCCGTGAGCGCAACGCCAGCCCGGCATATGGCGCTGGCTGCCCCGAGACCTGCGTCGATCAAGATGGTTTTCCCGCTCATTCTCAAAAGGAGGGATGTGGGCATGTTTGATCCCGGTTTAATTGCCGGACCGCCCTTCACCCCCATCATAGTTACTTCAGCCAATGTATTGCCTCAGAGGTCAAAGCGTTTCAGGATCTTGTTGACGACGCGACCATCGCCAAGCGCATAGTTTTCAATGCGATCATAATCGCGAAAACCAATCTTATTATAATATGTCAGGCCGGAAACGTTGTCCTCGCGGATATTGGCGTTGATCCACGTGTACCCCAAATCCCGTGCAGCCGCCTCGGTTGTTTCAAACAACTTGTGCCCGATCCCAAGTCCGGCGTGACCAATGCGTGCGAATGTGGCGATATCCGCAGCTTCGCGCGTGTGCCCGTTCAACTGATTGATCCATTGAAAGCCCACAACAAGACCATCCTCTTTCACCGCGACATGCCAAGCGGGGCGTTTCCGATTGGTTGCCCAGTCCAGAACGTCTGCGCCTGTGATCACACCGGTTAAGGCTGTGGTCGTTCCATCTTCGATGATCGGGTTCAAAAGATCAGCAATCTGACCCGCGTCATTTGCGTCAAAGGGTTTTATGCTGATCATGTAGCCAGTGCCATGAGATCGTTAAAGCGTTCCAAAAATTCACCTTTCACTTCCATCGGCGCGCGGGGGCGCAACGACCGACCCGGCCCGTCAAAGGCACCTTGTTTACCAAAAAGTTTGTCTGCCTCGGCCTCGGTGAAGCCTGCGATTTCTACGGCTTCTAACCAAGCACTTTGTCGGTCTGCTTTTTTGATTTTCTTTTTGATCGGTGCTGGGATTTCTGCTGGGAGGCCGAAACGGATATGGATCGCTGAGGTAAGTCTTACATCCAATTCTATGTAGCCTGGGCCCACAGCGGCCTTCACGGGGCTAATCATATCCCCGATGACATATTCAGGTGCGTCATGGAGAAGCGCCGCGAGCCGCCATTTGGGATCAATCCGGGGGTTATCCCGGTGGAATAGTTCTTCAACCAAAACAGAGTGCTCGGCCACAGAGTAGGGATAGTCGCCTTTGGTCTGCCCATTCCACCGCGCCACAAAGGCAAGGCCATGGGCAATGTCCTCGATTTCAATATCCAAGGGGGCGGGATTCAGCAGGTCCAGGCGCCGACCCGAGAGCATCCTTTGCCACGCGCGAGTTTCAGCCACAATGACCGCCTTTCCCTTGTTCGTTTCACCGGCCAGTGATAGCCCCCCGCACAGCGAAATCAACGGAGCATCCCATGGCCCTCGACTATACCGTCAAAGACATCTCACTTGCCGATTTTGGCCGCAAGGAGCTGACCATTGCGGAAACAGAAATGCCTGGGCTGATGGCGCTGCGCGAAGAGTATGGCGACGCACAACCGCTCAAGGGTGCGCGGATTGTGGGCTCGCTTCATATGACCATCCAAACGGGCGTTCTGATCGAAACACTCGTGGCTTTGGGCGCCGATGTGCGCTGGGCGTCATGCAATATTTTCTCGACACAGGATCACGCCGCGGCTGCGATTGCCGAAGCTGGTGTGCCTGTTTTTGCGATTAAAGGTCAAACGCTGGAAGAGCATTGGGATTACCTGGATAAATCCTTCCTGTTTGACGACGGTCCAAACATGATTTTGGACGATGGGGGCGATGCCACTCTGTATGTTCTGCTGGGCGCCCGGGCTGAAGCCGGTGAGGACATTATTCCAGTGCCGTCTTCCGAGGAAGAAGAAGTGATCAAAAAACAGATCGCAAAGCGCATGGCGGAAAGCCCCGGTTGGTTCACCGAAACCCGCGATCAAATCAAAGGCGTGTCCGAGGAAACAACAACCGGTGTGAACCGATTGTATCAGCTCGTGCGCGATGGGCAGCTTCCGTTCCCGGCGATCAACGTGAACGACTCGGTCACCAAATCGAAATTCGATAACAAATACGGTTGTAAGGAATCCTTGGTGGACGGCATTCGCCGCGCAACGGACACGATGATGGCAGGTAAGACGGCCGTTGTCTGCGGATATGGTGATGTGGGCAAAGGCTCAGCGGCGTCGCTGCGCGGTGCGGGTGCCCGGGTGAAAGTGACCGAGATCGACCCAATCTGCGCACTGCAAGCGGCGATGGACGGGTTCGAGGTCACAACGCTCGAAGATACGGTCGCAGACGCTGACATCTTCATCACGACGACGGGTAACAAAGACGTCATCCGGATCGAGCATATGCGCGAGATGAAAGATATGGCGATTGTGGGCAATATCGGCCATTTCGACAATGAGATCCAAGTCGCGGCGCTGAAGAACCACAAATGGACGAATATCAAAGATCAGGTCGATATGATCGAGATGCCAAATGGCAATAGGATGATCCTACTGTCTGAGGGTCGTTTGTTGAACTTGGGTAATGCGACGGGGCACCCATCTTTCGTGATGTCAGCCTCTTTCACAAACCAAGTTCTGGCGCAGATCGAACTCTGGACCAAGGGCGACGAGTACAAGAACGACGTGTATATTTTGCCAAAGCATCTCGACGAGAAAGTTGCGCGCCTGCATCTCGAAAAAATCGGTGTGAAACTCACTGAAATGTCAAAGGATCAAGCGGACTATATCGGCGTCGATCAAGCCGGTCCGTTCAAACCAGAGCACTATCGCTACTAATGAAATATATTGCTTGGATCTGTTCTGTTCTATTGGTGTCTGCAACGACGGTCGTGGCGGGGCCAAAAGTGTCAGAGCAGATCAATCATTATACGATTAAGGGCGACAGCGCCATTGGATTAAGGGCACAGATGTCCACCAAAGGACCCCAAGGCTATTGGGGGTATTCCGAATGGTGGGTTGAATGGGATGCTTCCTGCAATGTGAGTGTGACAGTTACGATCACGATGCCGAAATTGTCAGCCAACAGTGGTGCTTCTGACGAATTGAAAGCTGATTTTCAGCGTATGTATGACAATCTTCTAATCCACGAACGGCAACATGGTCAGCATGGAATTTCAGCGGCGGAAGACATTCTAGCTGCAGGTTGCCGGAATACTGATCCGATTTTTGCGAAGTGGAACAAAGCGGATCGAGACTTTGATTTGCGCACAGATCATGGACGCAATGAAGGTGTTGTTCTGCGTTGACCGATAGTGGGTCGAATAGTAAGCACGACTACCCATGACCTGTGTCTTTAAACGTACGACCCATCACCACGGGGATCTCAAAGCCGAACTTATTTCGGCCACTCGGGCTTTGGTGGCCGAGCATGGCGCAGATGCTGTTTCGATCAATCAGGCGGCACGTCAAGCCGGTGTATCAACAGCAGCACCCTACAAACATTTTCGCGATCGCGACGCTTTGCTGACGGCGGTTGCCTTCGATTGCCTTGGCGACATGCAGGACCAAACGGTGGCGATCCTGTCTGGCTATTCAGAAGGTGATCTTGACGGTATTATCGCGATTTCTCGCAACTATATTTCATATGCGACGCAGAACCCAAACGTGTTCAAACTTATGTTCAGTATGACGAGGTCGCACGCCAAAGATGAAGAACTGATGGAACGCGCGCCAGAAGGCTTTCGGGTTGTTCGGGAAGCAGTTGGCGCGTTTTTGGGATGCCCCGCAGATGATAAACGCGCCGTTGACCGGAGTTTCATGCTTTGGAGCTTTGTCCATGGATTATCATTTATCATCATTGATGAAAAATCGGACAATGTGGGTCAGTTCCTGGACGTAGAAACCATTGTGCCTGCCGCGGTTCGCAGCTTACTTTTGGATCCCTCTGCCTAATCTTTCGCGTGCAAAATTTCCACATTTGGGAGCCCGATAGGCGTGATACCAAGATCCTTCGCTTGGCGTCCGAATGCCTCGGTTTCGATTAGGAAGCGATATGGTTCTTCTGGGAAGATCAGACCGGCACGATGTACGTTTGCGTCGACCAAAAGCATCGTACCCCCGACGGATGAGAGTTCGACACGGTCGAGATAGTTCAAATCCGACAGATGGAGCCGACGGCTGGTTTTGGCGCGGGGTTGCGACAATCGTCTGTAGATATCGCTTGCGCGATAGTCGCCCATATCTCCCATCGTGTTAAAAAAAGCGTTCATATCGAAACTTGGGCCGCCATATTCCTTTACGCAGTTTGGGGTCACAATCTTTGCTCTTTCACTCAGTAAGCGTTTCAGAACGTCTGCTGGTGCATCGATGACATCTGCATCCAACCAAAGCACCCAATCATCGTCATCCGCTAAGCCAATCTCAATCGCTCGGTTTCTGGCTTGGGCGAGAGTGCGGCGTCGTCGGAGTTGATGTTTCGGAAGTGAACGCGCCTTGCGGCTGAGGCGTATGAAAGGTGCTTTGTCGTCCACGACGATCTCCTTCAACCTCAGAGGGTTCTGTGATGCGAAGTTTTGAAGCTGGGTGAGGGTGTCGTCGTTAGAGCCACCCTCTGCGTAAACCAATCGCAGTTTATCGCGCGGATAGTCGAGCTTTGACAGTAAGTCCCAGTGAGCCTCCAAATAGGGTGCCGCATTTCGGATCGGGACAAGGATCACTATTGATGGGATGGCTTTGCGGTCGGGCACGGCGCTGTAGAGTTTATGCAAGTCTAGTCGTCTTGAACGTTTTATCGCAGGTTCTTCGCGTCTTTGGATGTATTTGGCGCGCAGCTTCCAAAGCGCCGAATGAATCGCCGGCAGCGGTTTGGGAAGTTTATGTGTCCACCAGCTGCCCGCCCAGTTATGTGATGCGAAACAATGATCTGAATAATCGCCGAAGGGTGGTCTTGGATCCCGCACGCCACTCGCCGTCAGCGGATTGAACAGATGGCTTGAATGGTATGCAATCGCCATCTGATCAGGAAATTGCTCAAGTGCTGCTGTGAAAATGCACGGCCCTGTACTGTCTAGAACCTCACGTGTTCGCACACGTTCCGACACGTTTCTCATGCGCGAAAACAGTGTTGGCCAGAAGGGATGATTAGGAGGAGCGGCGAATATCCCGTTGAACTGTAAAGATAGGCGTCCGCGAACTTGGATCATGTTGTCGCCCCTCGCATGTGGTTCTTCACATACAATCAGGCGATCATCCTCGGTTATGGGTGAAATCGGTGCCAGACAATCTGTATCGATATCCGCATATAGCCCGCCCATCTTGGATATGACGCAATACCGAAAGAGATCGGCGCGCTGGACGTTGAACGGGTAACCGACGTAAAGGTCGTAAAGATCAGGGAACGTCTTTGCAACGAACTCCGACGCCATTTCATCGGTCCAAAGAATGTAGTCCCAATCCGGGTTCTGCAGTTTCCAGCTTTCGGGGTTCCCAAACTCTGTTGGAACATCTGATGTTTTCCAGGTCTGATGGATTATTTTTGGTATTGGCATCCTGCGGCTCCAAGGGTTGCGACAGCAAAAAGAGCTCTCGGATCTGCTCTAGCGGAATTTGGGATTGAGAAAAATAAGGTACCGTGATCTTGCCTGTAGATGATGAGGTACCTGTTTGACTTATTCTGGAGCTGTTTCACCAACTGTTTATCTGTGGTGCTGCTCTTTTTTGGGGTCGTCTTCTTTTACCCAGATACACCCCTGCCGACGGCTTGGAACCCATTCGCAGAGTTTTCGGCATCCGATCCTGTGACGCCGATCACGTGGCGAAAGATCAATCGGATAAGAGACGACGAAGTAATGTGCCATGCTGCTTTGGACGAGATGGGCGCGGCGTTTCAAAAGCGTGAGGATTTCACCCAGGGGGAGATCTGTGGCATTCCCCAACGCCTTCTGATGCAATCTTTTGCAACGGCAACAATCGGACCTTTAGAGTCCCAATGTCACATCATGCTGCGGTTGGCGCTTTGGGAGCGGGATGTCGTCCAACCGGCGGCGACAGCACTATATGCGGCGCAAGTGGAAGAGATATTCACCCAAGGCAGCTACAATTGCAGAACCATCCGCGGGGCCGAAGATACCCCAGAGGCGCTAAGCGAACACGCGACTGCGAATGCTGTGGATATCACGGGTGTGCGGTTGTCGACGGGCCAGGAGATATCACTCGAGGTTGACTGGGGAAGCGGCGGACGAGAAGACGCTTTTTTGAAGGTTCTGAGGGATGGCGGATGTAACATCTTTCGTGCAACGCTCGGCCCCGATTTCAATGAAGCCCACAAGGATCACTTTCATTTCGACGTAGGGCGATATCGCGTATGCCGGTGACTAAGGCCCCGTGACTAAAGGCCCGTGACTAAGGGTTGACGCCTGCCATCATGCACACGATCCGCCACTCCGTCTCGGTGACCGGTTGAACCGAGAGACGCGAATTCTTCACCAACACCATATTTGCCAAATCTTCAGTGGCTTTTATGTCTTCGAGCGAAACAGGCGTTGCGACAGATTCGACCGCTTTAATGTCCACGCATTCCCATCGCGGATCATCCGTTGTGCTGTCAGGATGGGCTTCCGCGATAATTTCGACAACTCCCACGACCCGTTTCTCGTTTACGGAATGATAGAAAAAGCCACGATCCCCGATTTTCATTTCCCGCATGAAGTTGCGGGCTTGGTAGTTTCGAACGCCGTCCCATTCTTCGCCCGCATCGCCCTTCGCAACTTGATCGTCCCACCCCCAAGTTTCGGGCTCCGATTTGAATAACCAGTATCTCACGCCTTCGCTCCCTTTTTCCCTGAACCCAACATAGGGCGTGCATTGGGATCAAGTGGCCAACGTGGGCGCGCCGTCAAAGATAAATCAGATCGGGCGCCGGAGTTATAAAGCTCGATCCCCGCCCATCCTATCATGGCGGCATTATCAGTGCAGTATTTGAGCGGCGGGGCGAGGAAGTTCATCGCGGCGACATGCGCAACCTCTTCAAGGGCCTGGCGAATTTCGCGATTTGCAGCGACCCCGCCCGCAACCGCGAAGGATGTACCGACTGACATTTGCATCGCGCGCTCGGATTTCGTCTTTAGGATGTCCGCGACGGCTCTTTGAAACGATGCAGATAAATCTGATCGGTCTTGTAGTGTGATGCCGCCTTGATTTTCGACAAGCGCGTCAACGGCGCGGCGAAGCGCAGTTTTGAGCCCTGAAAAACTCATGTCGCAGCCCGGCCGATCCAATAGCGGTCTTGGAAATTCAAACCGTGTGGCGTCACCATCAAGTGCGGCTTTTTCGATCAGAGGGCCGCCTGGATATCCGAGCCCCATGAGCTTCGCGGACTTATCAAATGCTTCGCCCGGCGCGTCATCAATCGTCGATCCGAGCCGCATAAACCGATCCGGTCCAAGGACATCAATGAACTGGCAATGTCCGCCACTTACCAAAAGCATAAGGTATGGATATGCAATTCCATCGGTCATTCGTGGGGTGAGTGCATGGCCTGCAAGATGATTAACGCCAAGTATCGGCTTTCCCGTGCCAAGAGAAATACCCTTGGCGCAGCTCACGCCCGCGAGCAAACCGCCGATCAGACCCGGACCTGCGGTCACCGCAATACCATCAACATTGTGCAAGGATGTGGCCGCCGCAGATAGAGCATGTTCTACACAAAGATCCACACGTTCCGCATGCGCGCGCGCTGCAATTTCGGGGACAACCCCACCATAGGCGGCGTGAAGGACCGTTTGATCAAAGACGATGGATGACAATACGCCGTCTTCGAGATCGACAATCGCTGCTGCAGTCTCATCACAGCTGCTCTCTATCGCCAAAACGCGGTTCCAGACCTCTTTGCTTGCGGCACTCATAGGCGCGGGCTATCACCAGGGGTGGGGAACGGCAAATCGAATGACCGCAATAATCCTAACACGACCAAAGCCACAAGCAGACGCATTTGGCGCAGAGCTCCAGGCGTGTCTTACCATGCCGATCCTGGTTCAGCCGCTTATTGAGATTGAAACGGAACCCGCTGATGTTCCCATCCATTGCGATGCCATAATATTCACATCGGCTAACGCGGTTGCCTCCCTGTCATCGGGTAAAGGTGGGTTCGCGCTTTGCGTGGGGGATATGACCGCTATATCGGCGACTGGTGCAGGCTTTAATGCGGTGTCGGTCGATGGAACGGCGGAAGATGTTGCTCAACACATTATCGGTGATCCGAGGCTTAGCCGGCTCAGCTGGTTTCATCCACATGGGGCGCATGTTACCGGCGCATTCCACAACACCCTTCGAACCGCTGGTATCCGATTGGAAACAAAAGTCGTATATCGACAAAACACGCGCGCTTGGTCAGATCACGAATTCCAAAGAGCCACCAATGGCGCAAACCTGTTCCCTGTCTTTTCACCGAATGGTGCGCGCGTTTTGCTGTCCGCGCTCGGCGTTCATGCGGGTGGGATGGGCTTCGTCGCTTTGAGTGATGCGGTCAGTAGGGCGTTGGTAGGGATCGAGCGGTTTTACATTTCGGTGGCACCGGCGCCCAACCGCGCGGCAATGCTGGAGGCCATCAAAAAGCGGGTTTCTGCCACTCGCTTCTTTTAAGGTGACCCGCTTTGGATATATCTTAAAAGAGCTTTAGGGGGCTTTATGGCAAAAACGAAGGAAGAGACAAAAAGCAACGAAGGCTCCGCCGCGCAGGCAGAGAGCCCGCCACCGAGCACTCCAACGCAATCCTACGATGAAGCGGAGCTGGACGCAGGTGGTTCGTTGGCGTCAAAGGTTTTGACGGGACTTGCACTTTTGGTGGCAGGGGGTGTCATTGCTTTGTGGGCAGGACCACTGATTGCACCGCAATTGCCTGCTGGTCTTGCGCCCGTGGCCGAATTTTTTGCGCCACAGGCGGCGTCCGACAATGACCTACGCCTCAATGCAATGGAAGATGCCCAGCGGTCTTTTGAAAACCGTGTCATGGCGCGAATGCAAGACTTGGAAGCGTCAAACCGCAGCCTTGCAGATCAGATCGAAGACTTAGAAAGCCGCCCAAGTGCAAGCGGGGGTTCCGTAAGCGCGGCTGATTTTGCGCGGCTAGATGCGGCGATAGATAACTTGCGAGGTCAAGTTGCAGATCTTGCGGCGCGCGTTCAAACGGGCAATGGCAGCTCGGCTTCACCGGAACTGCAATCTGCTCTCGAGCAAGCGCGTCGCGATCTCGTGCTGCTGCGCAACGAGGTCGCCGCGTTGACACAATCGCAGTCTGAACTCGACGCCGAACTCTCGTCAACCACGACGGACCTGGAGACCCGTCTCTCGCTTGCGACGGCCAATATTCAAGATGTGACCCAGGTTGCCGAAATTCGGATTGGTACGGCGCAGAACCGGCAGCTTTTTGTGGAGCTGGAACGAGCTTTGGACAGCGGTGATCCCTTCGTTGCGCTGATGAACAATGCTGAGATCGATTTGCCACAGGCCTTGGCAGGCGTCGCAGATACAGGTGTCTCAACACTTGTGGAGCTGCAAAGTGAATTTCCGGATCTTGCCTACGCGGCGATCAGGGCCGACATTGCAGCCTCTGCTGGCGAAAACGCTCTTGGGCGCGTCGGTGCATTTTTCCGCCAACAGGTCGCAACACGGTCTCTTGAACCGATCGAAGGTGTCACGACGGATGCAATCTTATCCCGAATGGACTTTGCGCTTTCACGAGGGGAGCTTGAACGCGTCACCCAAGAGGCATCCGGGCTTCCTTTCTCTGCTCTATCCGTTCTTACGCCGTGGCTTGATCGGGTTACGGAACGTGTAGGCGCTGTTCGGGCCCTTCAAACTCTCACATTGTCGTCGTCAAACTAGGCGTTCTAGAATGCTCAAACCGATCCTCCGCATTGTTATATTCGTCGCCTTCACTGGCGCGCTGGCGGTTGGCATTGGGTACCTACAAGATGAAGGCGGGGTGGTTCGAATTGAGTTCGGTAACCGCGAGATCGAACTCACTGTCTTGATGGCATGCGCGATCTTCGTCGTTGGCATGATCGCGGTTGCAGCCGTGTTCAAGCTGATCGGATTTGGCATTGCGGTCTTCAAATTCGTCAATGGGGAAGACACGGCGCTCTGGCGCTACTTCAACCGGAACCGAGAGCGGCGCGGATACGAGGCGCTGGCCGAAAGCATGGTTGCGCTTGCGGCAGGTGAGGGTCGATTGGCCATCGCAAAGGCCGCGCGGGCAGAAAAGAAATTGAATCGCCCGGAGCTTACAAATCTAGTGAATGCGCAAGCGGCGGAATTGGCCGGGGATCGGTCCCGTGCGGTCAGGTACTATAAGAACTTGCTGAAGGAAGATCGAACACGGTTCGTGGGTGTTCAAGGTCTTATGAAACAAAAGCTGGCCGATGGTGATACGAAGACGGCTCTTGCTCTGGCCCAAAAGGCATTTGCGATAAAACCAAAGCATACGCCGACACTCGATACCTTGTTTCAACTACAGACGAGCGAAGCCGAATGGACCGGCGCAAAAGAAACCGTCGGTGCGAAGCGAAAGGCGGGTTATCTTCCGGGTGATGTTGCAACGCGACGCCAGGCGGTTCTTGCCCTTGCGGACGCGAAGGCGAAACTTGATGACGGGGATATAGATGGCGGCAAAGCTGCGGCGTTGGAGGCGCATAAACTGTCCCCCGTGCTGACACATGCTGCTGTTTTGGCAGCCGAGTTTTACAACCTTGACAATCGCCCGCGTCTCGCTGCTGGAGCTTTGAAAAAGGCTTGGGCACAAATGCCACATCCGGATTTGGCTGCGGCTTTTGCGGACCTAAAACCGGACGAAACACCGTCAAAACGGGCAAAGCGGTTTCGTGGACTGGTTTCCCAAAACCCGGAACATCCCGAAACAAGAATGCTTCAGGCAGAGCTTGCTCTCGCGGATGAAGATTTCCCAGCGGCCCGCCGCGCGGTTCGTGAGTTGAATGAGAGTGATCCGACCGTTCGGTCTCTCACGATTATGGCGGCCATTGAACGGGGCGAAGGCGCCAATGATGACGTCGTGCGAAGCTGGCTTTCTAAGGCTCTCGAAGCGCCGAAAGGCAACCAATGGGTCTGTGACAATTGTGGGACCGTGCATGGCGCCTGGGCGGCATTGTGTACAAATTGCGATGGGTTCGACACGATCACATGGCGCCGGGCAGAAACGGTCGCGGCAGCGGCCGGTGCCACACCAATGTTGGGGTTCACAGCTGCCGTTCTTGCTGGTGTTTCGAGCGAAGAGGCCACTGAAGAGGACACATCTGATCCAGCGCCCGTCGAAGACGCAACCGAGCTATCCGCTGACGCCACGTCCGAGAAAACTTAGAATCTCTTGCGAAACACGGGCTTCATGGGTGTAGGCTAGTGCGTGTTGTGCGTCATCAATCACGATCTGCTGTGCCTGCGGGTTTAATCTCGCCAAGACGTCCTTGCCATCAATTGGGATGACCAAGTCTTGCCTGCCCCAAATTGCGAGCA
This sequence comes from Pseudomonadota bacterium, assembly GCA_038744815.1. Classification (GTDB taxonomy): domain Bacteria; phylum Pseudomonadota; class Alphaproteobacteria; order Rhodobacterales; family Rhodobacteraceae; genus Amylibacter. The sequence goes on from JBCDLY010000007.1 coordinate 35,203, forward strand.
CCGGAATGTGGGTGTTCGAAATCTTAGCGTGCACGCCTTCTAGACCGGCCATTGGTCCTTCGATAAGAGATTTTCGAACAGCACGCAGGAAGCCGGGCTTGCGCGTCGCTGCCGCTTGAAGCTCCCCAATATTTGACGTGAGGCCAAGCTCCCGCGCTTCTGCAAGCGCAGACCTGCGGATTTGCGTGCCGCCAAACAGGGACATATAGGCGGGTCCAAGAACCGGAGTACGGAGCATGCGCCACGCATCATCAAGGGCCGTCTTGAACCCGGTTGGTGCCAAAAGAATAAGGCTGGAGACGCGCGATGGATGGCTCGCGGTCGCACAGGCGACGATGCCGCCCCCCATGGAGTATCCGCAGATTGGAACTGGGTTTGTAATCTCAAGGTGGTCTAGCAGATCGAAAAGCTGCCGGGTGTAAAGCGCCGCGTCGTAAACTGCGTGTCCCGCGTCAGATCCGCCCCGCCCATACAAATCATATCTCAACGTGCTGTATCCGCCTGCGTGAAGTAGGGGCAGTAAGGCGTCCCAGACGAAACTGGGCGTTGTAAGCCCATGTACAAGCACGATCAACGGTCCGTCCCCGGCGAGTTCGTAGGCCGTTGCACCGTGCCCAAGTTCTGCGATGTTATCCAAGATTTTTGACAGCGGTTACAAAAGGCCCCATGTCGGCGAGCACTTTGTCGGGATGCGTAAACGGTATCCCATGCCCACCTTCCAAAGGCGTGGGCGCTGGGTCCAAACCAAAAACTTTTGCAAATCTCGTGCGGCTCCAGTCACGGATCAAAGGATCATCATTTGCCCAAATGGAATGCACGGGAATGCCGCTTTGCGCGATCTTTTGGTATTTTCCCTCCAACCCTTCCATTGGACCATGCAACACAGAGTTTCGGATGGCGTGGATATATCCTTCTCGCTCTGTTTCTTTCACATATTGCTTAAAATACTGTGTGCCGTTTTTTGCTTCTCTCAGTTCATCACCGAGTAGTTTTTGAAGCCTTTTTCGGCCTTTTTTAGGATTTGTAAGAAAGGATGCAGCGATCCTCCCGCGTTTGATGAAGGGTAAGTAACGCCCGCTCAGCAAGGTCCGAAAACCAGATGGCGCAATGAAACAGACGGAGGCCGCATCGACATAACCATCGGCTATGGCCGTCGCGACAACACCGCCACCCATTGAATACCCGCAAAGGTGATAGGGACCTTTAAGCTTAAGTGCTTCAAGAAGGCCTGCCAGTTGTTTGGCGTAAACAGCACCACTATATTCATTCAGGTTGGCATTCGACCCGCCGCGCCCATAAAGATTGAGCCGAAGCGTCGAAAAACTTGCGCCATTCAACAAGGGCACAAGATAATCCCAGGCCATGGCAGGCACGGTGAAGCCATGCACCAGGACAATCAGGGGCGCACCCTTAATCTCCTTCAACTCAAAAGTCGTCGCCTTGCCGTCAAATACGATCTCCCGATACGGCCCTTTCTCAAACATTGGATATGTCATTATTTCCATTCCTCAAAAATTGCTTTTGCGACCATCAAGTCCATATGCGCACCACCTCCATTCTTGCAGATCGTAATTTCTGCATCGTGTCGCCGCTTAAAGAGCCCGTCCTCGATGTCATAATAGTCGGCGATCACATCATGCGGGGTCAGCGCACCTCTTTCGATGGGGTCTTTCAATTCTCCAATATGCCCAATTGTGGTGTCACGGCTGTCAACAAATAATGCAGCTTTTGAGAGCGCGTCGTCATCAACCTCCCGCATATCTGGGCGGTAGGCGCCGATCAGATCAAGGTGCTGACCGGGCCGCAACCACGCCCCTTTGATAAGGGGTTCTGTCGTCATTGTGGCGGTACAGATGATGTCCGCCCAATGCACAGCTTCGCCGAGGTCGTTCACCACTTTTGGGCCGAGATCCTCTGCCAGATGTTTGGTGCGGTTCCAAATGTGCATCTCGGCATTGGGCCAACGGCTTCGATAGGCATCGATCATCGACTTTGCAACGGTGCCCGCCCCGACGATCAAGATTTTCGTGACGTTTGGCGGGGCAAGTAGCGAGGCTGCCAAAAGGCTGTCGCCGGCCGTTTTCCATTTGGTGACCAGATGAAAATCGATCACGGCATCCAATATACCCGTCGCATCGTTCAAGAGCATCACACCGCCATTGATTGTTGGATGCCCCCGATCCGGGTTTTCGGGAAACACAGTGGCCGATTTGACCGCTACCCCAAGACCTTCAATCCATGCGCTGCGCGTCAGAAGTGTGTCTGGATTGCGGTAGAGGAAACTATCTGCAATTTCCGCACGTGGTGACCTATGCCCCCGCTGAATGGCCCGAGTGATGTCCGCCCAAATCAAATGTGGGTCCATATCTTCAAAGGAAATGAAGGGCGCGGTCATGGGATCGTCTCTTGGAAGCTCAGCAGGCCATGTTGGACCAAAACTCCGGCAAAAGCCTGAGGTGATTGAAAGAGATGCGTCTGCCACCCCCGCATTTTTGCAGCTTTTATGTTTTCGGCTCGGTCGTCCGTGAACAAAAGGGAGCGTCCGCTAAACCCGCAATCCTCTTCAAGCATTTGGTAGATTTCCGTATCTGGTTTGGCGACGCCCATATGGCCTGAAATGTAACGCAGATCGAATTCGGTGAGGAACTCATACTGTGTTTCCGCGTATGCAAAGCTCTCGATCCCGAAGTTCGAAAGCGCATAGACCGGGATCCCCTTCATACGGAGCGCGCGCATAAGATGAACCGAGTGGCTGATCGCGGGTGCCGCCATGAAGATCCATTCATCGTGCCACATTCGGATTTCAGGGGCCCATTCGGGGCTTGCCTCGGCCGTGGCATACACCGTTTCTTTCCAAGCTGCGCCGCGATCGATTGCGTCGTTCATGGCATGAAGGTCCATATCGTTGAACAGCGCTTCGCGCCTTTCGCGTCCGATCCGTTTGTCGTAATGGCGCTCTGGGTTCCATTCGATCAAGACGTTCCCGATGTCGAAAATGACGGCCTCAATTGTCATACGGCTTTCCTTTTTGCGGCGGTCACCGCGCGCTCTAACATATCAAGAAACCGGGACCGGTCTGATTTTGAAAACGCTCTTCCACCGCCTTGATGGAAAGGGTCCGCCGACCGAATGTCTTGCATTAAGTCCCGCGTGGCCAATCGGTTGCCGATATTCGCTTCGGTCAACCGCTCCCCATTGTGTTGAAGCACCTCCGCCCCGGCTTCGACCGCTTTTGCAGCCAGTGGAATGTCAGACGTCACAACAATGTCCGCCCCGCCCGCGTGATCGGCGATCCACATGTCCGCAATATCCGGACCGTCGGGCACAATGACCGTTTCCACAAACGGGCTCGGGTTCGGACGAAGCCCGCCATTTGACACGATATAGATCTTGATCTTGTGGCGCTCGGCCACGCGGATCGCCTCTGCCTTCACCGGACAGGCATCGGCGTCGACATAAATGGCCGTCACGCGAGGGCCTCTGCGTGGAATGCGATATGATCTTCCATGAATGTCGAGACGAACCAGTAGGAATGGTCGTAACCCGCATGGATGCGGTGGATGCCATCTTGTTTTCGCGTTGCCATCGCCTCTGACAAGGCTGCAACGCAAAGCAGGTCGTAGAATTCGTCGTCCGCGCCTTGATCCACGAGGACCGCATTCGGGTGTCCGCTCTCGCGCATTAAATGGGTTGCGTCATGGTCCATGGCATCTTCACGACCAAGATAAGCCGCGAACTGTTTTTTTCCCCAATCGCTGTTGGTTGGATTTGCAATGGGTGCAAAGGCGGAAACCGATTTGTATAAGTTTGGGTGTTTCATACCCAAGGTCAGGGCACCATGCCCGCCCATCGAGTGGCCCGTGATCGCCTGTTCTTCCACATCGATATTGAATTCCGATGTGATCAGATTTTGAAGTTCTGACGTCACATAGCTCTCCATCTGAAAATGTGGTGCCCACGGGTCTTCGGTTGCGTCGATGTAAAACCCTGCGCCTTGACCAAGATCATAGGCGTCATCATTCGCGACATCATCGCCGCGCGGGGACGTATCCGGAAATACCAGCGCGATCCCATATTCTTCGGCCCAGCGCTGGGCGCCCGCTTTGATCATCGCGTTTTCATGGGTGCAGGTCAGCCCAGAAAGATACCAAAGGCAGGGCACTTTGATGTGTTTTGCGACTGATGGCGTGAACACCGCAAAGGTCATATCGCACCGGGTTGAGGTCGCCGTATGGGTGTAGACACCCTGAACCCCATCGAAGCACATATTTTCTGAAACAGTTGTAATGCTCATCCAAGTACCTGTGTTTTTGCGTATGCAATCCAAAGCGTGAGTGTGATGATCGAAATCACCGTGCTGATGAAAATGGTAGATGAAGCGCGTTCGGGCGCCACCCCATAATGTTGTGCGATGATGTAAATGTTGCCAGCCGTCGGCATGGCAGCCGCCGCGATCATCACTGCCGCTGCGAATGGGTCCACATCGAAGACCCAAAGTGCCATGACGGCAACGAGGGCGGGGAAGGCCAAGAGTTTCAGGGATGATAGCCAAAGTGCAACTGATATCCGTTCGGCTGACGGGCTTGCCAACGACATGCCGATCACGAACAGTGCGCAGGGCGTCGCGGCACCCGCAAGTTGTTCGAGGAAGACATCAATGTAATGGGGTGTCGCCAACTCGGTGGCCCCCCAAGCCAGGCCCAAAACAATCGACATGACCATTGGATTTTTGAAGATGGAGCCCAGAATGCGCTGCACTGCTTGGCTGGTGATGCGCCCCTCGCGCGATGCCGTGATGGACATGACGATCAAGGTGCCGAAAACAATCAAGTCGATCGCCAGAACGAAAAGAACGGGTCCAGCGGCGGCCTCTCCAAAGAGAAGGACCAGCATGGGTATACCCATAAAGCCCACATTCCCAATGATAGAACATTGCGCCTCAATGGCGGACACGGCCCAGCCTTGCCCGCGGATCATACCGATGGTCTGAGCAAGCACATAGATGCCCATACAGCCGAAGAGGTAGGCCAGTGCAAACTCAGTGTCCCAGAGATCCGCAAGCGAAAGGCTGGACGCGAAGCGAAACAACATGGCTGACAGCGCGAAGTAAAACACAAATGTCGTTAGGTAAGGTCGGGCCTCTTGCGGAATAAAGCGCGTCCGCGCGGCGACAAAGCCAAGGCCGATCAGCGCAAAAAACGGCACGGTCTGAAGAAAAATCTGAAGCATAAGACCCCTATTTGAGGTCTTTATCTTCCCTTCCTTTGTAGGAGTCGAGCCTGCGTGTGGCCCGAGTGCCCGGCACCAAAAGTTCTTCTGCCCGGAAATAGGCCCGCATCTCTTCTTTCACGAGACCAAGGCCATCACGGAGCGCGCGCACGGTTTGCGATTGATATGGTTCGCCTTCAAATGGGGTGAGGTGAAGGTCGAGCCCCGCCAGGTTGTCCATCGCAAAACCAACACCTAGGCGATAGCTTGCTATATGTTCTGGCTGAAAGCGCCATGCAGGTGGATAGAGTGTGGTGGAGATATCTATGAAGGTTTCGGTAACCTCGTCATTCATCGCCTTATCTGCCCCCATCGTCGCGCCGATGATGAACGCCTCATCCTGGACATGAAGCCCACGCCCAAAGATCACATGCAGGCAATCATGGCGGTCAAGCTCGATCGCACCAGGAAGCGCCTCTGGGCTGTTGGGGTTTTCGTACTTTTTGACAATTTCTGGGACCGCGGTCGCGTCCGATTTTGGCATCGTTGCCAAAACCTCTGACAACTTCATATCGTCCGTATCGAGGCCGGGTTGCCACTCATCCCAGTTCAGAAGAAGTCGTCCCATTATTCAAAGCTGTCCAATTGTTCGAACGCGGTTTGTTCGGCATTCACGTCAAGCAGAGCTTGTTCGAGTTGCGAAATGTTTCGAATGCGGAGGTAAGTCGTGTGACCTTCCAATTGAAGAACATGTCCCCGACCCAAACCAATTCCGATGGTTGTGAGTTCAACCGGCGATGTCGACAGAACTTGTGCGACTGCGCGGCGCAGATCGTTTTCGCTGTCAGCTTCGCCATCTGTGGTCAAGATAATCCGATATGTTCCAAATCCCCGTTGCATCGCGGCTTCGCTTTCTAAAATCGCGTGGGCGCGGGACAGGGCAGCTGCAAGTGGTGTGGATCCATCGGCGGGTATGCGGGCAACGCGATCTCGGATTATGGAACGGGCGTCGGGCGCAGGCATAGCTTCCAGGATGTTCGGATTGTTTAACCCAATCACCGCGACCCGTGCGTTATCAGGAAGGGCTTGAACAGCCCGCACGACGGCGTCACGGGCATCACGCATGTCATTCGCCATGGACCCACTGTCATCTAAAACAATAACGGTCGTGACCCGATCTGGGTCAGGCGCGATCTGTTCGGAAATCTCAACGCGCGGCCAAGCTGAAATTGCGTCCCAATTCGGCGCAACTGATGCGAGAAGCGCCTGCTCGTCACTGCGGTTGGACGTGAAGCTATAGCCGAGCGCGCCCACAATGATTGCGATGATGACAAAGGTTCGAACGGGTCCGTCCATCTTTCCTTTACTCCAATGGCGCGAAGGTTGTGGCCTCCGCCTGTGTGGTCAGAACGCGGAAGACAACGCGCATATTCTGGCGCCATTCCTCGGCTGTTTTTGGCGGGTCATAGACAGGTTGTGCAATGCCAACACCGTCCAGCGTGAACTGATCGGCATTCAATCGAACCTGACCGTCGACGGCATAGTCCTGAAGTGCCTCCAGCACCGCAACAGACCGGTTGAACGACAGGTTCTTTGCGGCTGTCCGGATCGCCTTTAGCTCCTGAGCGGTCGCGCCTTCCTGCTCGCGTCGCAAATAGTGAAGCGGGTCCGCATGGCCTTCGACCGTGATGATTGCGCCGGAGTAGGTGGACGCCAGACGGAGGATCTCTTCGAAATCTTGGGCATAGAATTCGACAGGGAATTCGTTCGTGTCCGGTTCGAAAAAGACTTGGAAGTCTAGGCGCGTGTTTGCCTCAAGCTGTCCAGTGCGCCGAAGACGTTGAACCGCAGCTGCTGCGGCCTCTGCGTCAAAGGCTGCGATCTCCCGCTCTGAAAGGTCGCTTAAACCTTGGGTGAGCGCCGCGTAATCCCAGCCCGCGCTGGAGAGTTCATAGGCCCGCGAAAGCTGCCCTGCCCCCCGAAGCGCTGCATTCACCTCGCCAGAAAGAACCTCGAAGCGGCGCGGTTCATTCGGATCGGCAAAGTGTTTTGCATTTCCCGACCATCCGTCCGTGATCGCATCTTGCCAGAGGAAGACGCCCTCTTCGACCGGGAGACCTCCGAGAAGTTCATCGGCTAAGATCGTGGCCAGCGCCGTCTGCTGGGGATCTCCATCATTGGCCATAAATCGCCTTACCGTTTCTTCGGATTGGAAAAGCGTGTTTACCAGTACTGCGATTGCATCCCGGTTTGCGTCAAAATAGTCCTTTCGCACGGCAATGTAGTCCCCGATCACAGCGGTTGCCTCGAGCGTGGAGAAAAGTATCGTCGCGCCTTGAACCGACCCCTCTGCCCCGGTGCCAACGGCCCCACCTGACGTAAGCGCGCGTGCATCCGGAAGGATAACGGCCGCCGCATCCGCTCTGCCGGCTGCGAATACTTCGCCGGGTGTGGATGCCGCTCCGGTTAGATCTTCTGTCCAGACAATCTCAACATCGTCAAATGACAGACCGCCATCGCTTAAAATCCGCCCCACGAAATCCACATGGGGGCCATAGGCCTGGATCGCGATCCGCTTCCCTGCAAGATCGGCGATCCGATCAATCCCTGGTCCGGCGACAATTCCGTCACCGGCGGACCAAGAGTGCTTGTAAATCACCACTTGTTCTGTGCGACTGTCCCCCTCGGTGACAGGTGCAGCGGCTGTGAGCATCCCCAAGGTGCCACGAAGGAACGGGGACCGACAGCGCATGTAATCTTCCACTTGGCCTTTGAAGTCGTCCGCTACCGTTAAGGTCAGGTCCCAGCCTGCATCGGCAAGAGCCCCACCTGGTCCAAAGCCGTTACCATTTGCGTGGATGGTGACGCCATCTGCACCCCAAGCAATCAGAGGCATTTGAACTTCGGTGCCTGCACGGCAATCAGAGACACCGCTGCGCACCACTTCATTCATGGGAGCTCCGATGTCTTGGGCCGCTGCGGCCAACCCGATCGAGGTGGCACAGGCAATGGCGAGGAGATGTTTCACAAGTTTCATATGTTTATCCCTTCATCCGTTCGAACAATTGTTCAGCGATCTCGCTCGATACGGAAATCTCAGCGAGGTCAGTTTCAATTTTCTTTTGTTTCAGACCTTCATAAGCGCCGCTGAACGCGTCCAGCGCTGCCAAAACAGATTGGCGCGCTGTTGTCTTGTCTGCGTCTTTCGCAAACGGATTACGCATCAACCGCGCGTGTTTGGTCACCGTTTCTGTCACAATGTTTGCGCGTTTGATCAGCGTCAGATATTCGCGCCCCGCCCGCGGATCCACAAAAATGAGGCGTGCAATGTCTGACAGCCGATCCGCCGTAAGTTCGACACGTTCGCGAACTTCTGGTTTCAGCGCCGGCGTCGCTGCATCCAAACTGCGGGCATGATCTTGGGCCTCCGCTGAGAGGCGAAGGGCATTTTCCGTCGCACTGTCTGGAAGCCCGTGCAAAACATTGAATGCGTAGTGAACCCGCTCGTATTGCGTGTAGATCCAGCGCACTGGAAGAAGGCTTCCGAAACACAAGACAAGCATCATTGCCATGAAACCGTAGTTGATCGTATCCGCGTAAGGGAAACGGTCGGGTGTTGGTACGAAGCGCGCATAAAGCGCGACCAGAGCGACAGAAAGAAGTGTCAGCAGAACGGGAATTCCAATTCGCGTCATGGCAACCGAACTGCCGTGATTGTCACGCGGGACAGGCCGCGCTGATACTCTCGATCTGTTTGGTCGGCGCTGCGCGGCAATGGCGCGCCGCCGCCAACCCCAACACTCGACAATATGCGATCCGCGGAGACGCCCTGATCGACCATCATTTGGCGCACGAGGTCTGCGCGGGTTTGGGACAAAGTGAGGTTTGCGGCACTGTCACCCGTCGTTCCGGTATGGCCCGTCACGTGAAACCCAATGTCGGACCTTACAATATACTGGGCGATCATACCCATCGCGGCAGCGTTTTCACCTGGCGCAAAATCTGTTCCACGAGAAAACCGAAAATCCGCGCTTTTTGGGGCTTCGCCATATCCGAGATAGCCAAGACTGGACGCAAAAACCACAAGTCCGGCCGCCATAATACTGCCGAGGACAATTCGGCGTGGAAGGCCGAAAGGTTGGGGAAGTTTTTGGTCGGGCATAGGTTCCTGTTCCCTCAAATCACCCGAATTTTGTACAGCTTCTGTGTCATTCTTGTATAAAATATAGGGTCTGGCGACCGTTATTTTGAGAAGCGAGTGCAGATTTCTTCGAAAGGCTTCTTGATTTTGGCGGCTTTCGGGACGGTGCAGTCTTCTGCCGCGTGACCGAGCGCAATGACCATTAGTGGCTTTTCGTGGTCCGGCCGTTCGCAGATTTTGGTCAGAAACCCCATCGGGCTGGGCGTATGCGTTAAACAATAAAGCCCTGCGTGATGGGCCGCGGCGATGAAGAAGCCGCTCGCGATCCCAACGCTTTCGGGCACATAGTAGTTTTTGTACCGTTCACCTTTGTCCGAAATTCCATAGCGCTGGGCAAAGACAACAACGAGCCAGGGTGCTGTGGTCAGATGTGGCTTTGAGACACCCGTGCCAATTGGTTCAAGCGCGGCAAGCCAATCATCGGGCGCTCCGCCACCATAAAACTTTTCTTCTTCCTCTTCTGCCGCGGCTCGGATTTGAGCCTTCATATCTGCGTCAGAGATTGCCACAAAGTGCCATGGCTGATGATTGGCGCCTGACGGAGCGTTGCCTGCGGCTTCGATCAGATGTCGAACGATTTCAAACGGCACCGGTCGATCCGAGAAATCGCGGATTGTGTGACGGTTGGCCATTCGGGTTCTGAAACCATGTGCGCCATCGGAGACTTGGTCATCCGAAAAATCCATACGATCTGGCAGCGAAAGCGGATGGTAAGAGAGACCCGATTTATAACCCATTAGAGATCCTTGTGCATGATGCGGGCGTCCACCAAGCCTGCGCTCGGATGACGATAGGCTTTTGGTATGCGCCCAATGGTTTCGAAGCCCGCACGTTCCCATGTGGTGATGGCGCGGGCATTACTCTCAAGAACAAAGTTGAACTGCATGGCCAAAAAGCCAATGTCTTTTGCTTGGGCCAAGCTCTGCTCAAGCATCGCACGAGCAACACCTTTGCTTTGGGCATTCACCGCGACAGCATAGCCGCAATTGCAGATATGGTCGGCGAACCCCCGGCCATTCGGTTTCACGTAGTAGGTTCCCAAAATACTGTCGCCACCTTCGGAGGCGACGAAGACATGGTTTTGGGGTGCGGCCCAATAGGCCAGTGCGGCGTCTTTAGAGATAGTGGGTTCAATGGCGTAGGTTTCACCTGCGCGGAATATAGGTTTCAGAATGGCCCAGATTTGGGAGTGATCCGCCCGGCATGCGGGGCGGATTTCAATTTGGGACCTCATTGCGGATCAGAACTCCACGACTGCGCGGATTGACTTGCCTTCATGCATGAGGTCGAATCCGATGTTGATGTCTTCCAAAGGCATTGTGTGCGTGATCATTGGATCGATGTCGATTTTGCCTTGCATGTACCAATCAACAATTTTGGGCACATCCGTTCTGCCTCTTGCGCCGCCAAATGCAGTGCCGCGCCAAACGCGACCCGTGACCAGTTGGAATGGCCGTGTAGAGATTTCAGCACCCGCGGGTGCAACGCCGATGATGACGCTTTCGCCCCAGCCCTTATGCGCAGACTCGAGCGCATCGCGCATGACTTGCACATTGCCGGTTGCGTCAAAGGTATAGTCACCGCCGCCGCCAGTCAGTTCCACAAGATGTGCGACCAGAGAACCGCCGATTTCTGTAGGGTTCACAAAATCCGTCATGCCGAACTTTGTTGCCATGGGCACTTTCGATGGGTTGATATCGACGCCAACAATCTGCGTCGCACCGGCCATGCGGAGACCTTGAATTACGTTCAGGCCGATACCGCCGAGGCCAAAGACAATCGCCTTCGATCCTTGCTCCACTTTTGCGGTGTTGATCACAGCACCGATTCCGGTGGTCACGCCGCAACCGATGTAACAGATTTTATCGAAGGGCGCGTCCTTGCGGACTTTCGCCAAAGCGATTTCTGGCAATACCGTATGGTTCGAAAACGTCGAGCAGCCCATGTAATGCAGGATTGGTGTCCCATCGAGCATTGAGAACCGAGACGTTCCGTCGGGCATGACGCCTTGGCCCTGCGTGGATCGAATTTTCTGACACAAGTTTGTTTTCGGGTTCAGACAGTATTCGCATTCGCGGCACTCAGGTGTGTAGAGGGGGATTACATGGTCCCCCACTTCAAGCGATGTCACACCATCGCCGACCTCCACGACGATGCCCGCACCTTCGTGGCCGAGGATCGCAGGAAACATACCCTCGGGATCAGCGCCAGAGAGCGTGAACTCATCGGTATGGCAGATCCCCGTTGCCTTGATTTCGACCAAAACCTCGCCGGCCTTAGGTCCGTCGAGATTTACCTCCATTACTTCTAGTGGTTTGCCGGCCTCTAAAGCGACCGCCGCACGTGTTTTCATCAACTCTCTCCCCCCGATGGTACGCCGACGCATACTGATATAGGAGGTCATTTAAGGCAAATTATTTCGGATTAGAGATGATGCGATATTGGCTTGGGGCGGTTTTAGCCGTCGGTCTCATGGGGTGCGATATACAACCCGTTACAGATGTCGGTGCGTCGAAGGGGACCTGCCCGGCCGAGGATTTTCAGTATCTAAAATGGCAGAAACAAGATGTACTGGATGCTGTCGTGCTGCCGCGCGGCACGCGTATCATTGGGCCAAATACGGTTGTGACGCAGGATTTCCGCCTGGACCGTTTAAACTTTTACATAGGTAATTCAGGTCGGATCGAAGTGATCCGCTGCGGTTAACCTCTTCTTACGCATTGCATGCGACGGCGGGATATGTCCCGACCGTTTCTGTTTTGTCTTTTTGGTTTTATCGTCGTGTCTCACCCGGTCTCTGCGCTGCCGGATGGGTGGGGCGGAACGGTGGTTGCTGCGGCGCGCAAACCGCTGGCGACAAGCCGTGAGGATGAAGAGAACCTTATTGGGGAGGCGGCAATCTCGATATACCGCCGATGGGAATTGGGCGGGCCGTTTGCGTTTCAGCTGACGGCTTTTGCCGCTGCAGATCGTGAAACGGCACAGCGAGACTACAATCTCACCAATTCATTGGGGCTTGGTGCGTCAGTGCGATATACGACAGAGTGTTGCGGTATTTTTTCCCTCGTTGCACAGACGCTTCTTGAAGAAGAAGTACAGACGAATTCTCGGGAATCTGGGGTTAAAGCAGGCGCAGATCATGGCATCTATAAGAAAGTTGCAGGGGAATGGTCGGCGCCGCGTGTCTTTTCGGGATGGTCAAATATCCGCTTTCCGGGTGCGCTTGCGGGAGAAGCTGGAAATTGGGTTGCGCAAGGTCGGTACGAGCTAAGCCAGGGATTTGAAATGCGCCCATTTGGGGCGGCACCGGCGATCTTTGGGGGTCTTGGTGGAACGGTAGATCACGAGGGGCTGTCTTATAACAACAAGTATGTTTTTGATGCGGGTGCACGCCTTGTGTGGAAAGTGAAGCAAGCGTCGATCAGCATAGATGCCCGTGGAATTCGCGATCGTCGATACAAATCAGACGAACTGTTTACGGGTATGCAGTATCGATTGGGGCTTCGCTGGCCTTTTTAGGTGTCGGCGTAAGCTGTGGGCGCAGCAGGGCAAGGGGATGCCGACGAAGGGTTAGGCGTGTTGCAACAAAATCCTCTATAATATGTTCCCCTTCGGACATATCAGGCAAACACACATGTGGCTCGTCATGGACTTCTCCGTCGATATCTTGGGAGAATAATGGTAGTGGTTCGGTCCCTTGAATTGCACGTGCTGCCCAAAGTGCGTCGCGACGGCTTTGGCCTAGACCGTGGAAGACATCCGCCTCTGCCAAAGACGTGAGAGCCTTTGAAGGCACTCCAGCACGGCGCCACACATCTTCAATACTGCGATATCCGTTGGCGCGCGCTGCCGTGATCCAGGTCGCATCTTCTTCTGTTAATGACTTCACCTCTCGAAATCCGAGGCGCAGGGCGAGCCCCCCATCTCCATCGGGTTCCATAACATTGTCCCAATAGCTCCGGTTAATGCAGACGGGCCGTACTTCGACGCCATGTTCGCGCGCATCGCGTACAATTTGGGCGGGTGCATAAAACCCCATTGGTTGGGAGTTCAAAAGAGCGCATGCAAAAATTCCGGGGTGATGATATTTCAACCAGGCGGATGCATAGACGAGCAGTGCAAAACTGGCTGCGTGACTTTCGGGGAAGCCATATTCCCCAAAGCCTTCGATTTGAGAGAAGCAGCGTTCGGCAAAATCGGATTCATACCCGTTCTTAATCATTCCAGAGATGAAGCGATCTCGGAACAGATGAATGGTTCCAGATTTTCGAAACGTGGCGAGTGCACGGCGGAGGCGATCCGCTTCGTCTGGTGTAAAGCCAGCACCCGTAATGGCAATCTGCATCGCTTGTTCTTGAAAAAGCGGCACGCCAAGGGTTTTTCCAAGGACTTCACCAAGCGCGTCAGACGGGAATACCACCTCTTCTTCACCACGCCGTCGTCTGAGATATGGATGAACCATATCACCTTGGATCGGGCCAGGCCTGACAATGGCGACCTCTATAACCAGATCATAAAAGCACCGTGGTCGCATCCGAGGAAGAAAGTTCATCTGCGCGCGGCTTTCGACCTGAAAGACGCCGAGACTGTCTGCATTGCAGAGCATATCGTAGATTTTGGGATCTTCAGGTGGAAGCGTAGCAAGGGTATAATTCGTACTGTGATGCAAGCGGATGAGGTCAAAGGCCTTTCGCATACAGCTCAGCATACCGAGCGCCAGCACATCGACTTTCAATATTCCAAGCGTGTCGATATCATCTTTGTCCCAACAGATAACTGTTCGATCAGCCATGGATGCATTCTCAACAGGAACGAGTTCGTCTAAGCGCCCTTCGGTCATGACAAAGCCGCCTACATGCTGCGACAAGTGCCGTGGAAATCCGATGATTTGATTCACGAGCTGCATTGTGCGGCGCAGCTGTGGGTCCTCTGGATCAAGGCCTATCTCCCGTATTTGATCATCTGGCATCCCACGTCCTGAACCCCATCCCCAAAGTTGAGAGGCCAGTGCAGCCACTGTGTCTTGAGAGAGACCCATTGCTGCGCCAACCTCTCGGATGGCGCGTTTGCCACGGTAATGGATGACGGTGGCACAAAGGCCTGCACGGTGGCGACCATAGCGGGCATAGATATGTTGGATCACCTCCTCGCGACGTTCATGTTCAAAATCCACGTCAATATCTGGCGGTTCATTTCGCGCCTCAGAAACAAATCGTTCAAAGACCATTGTGCCAATTTCTGGGGAAACAGATGTTACGCCAAGAACATAGCACACAACCGAGTTTGCTGCTGATCCCCGTCCTTGGCAGAGAATTCCACGCGCGCGCGCAAAATCCACAACATCTGAAACCGAAAGGAAGTAGGGTGCGTAGCCCAGTTTTCCGATCAACGCTAATTCGTGGTCAAGCTGCTTCCGTACTTTTTCAGGGGCACCACCTGGATAACGCCATTTGAGGCCATCACGTACTTTTCTCTCTAGGCATTGTTGCGGAGTTTCGTTCTCGCTTAATTCCGAAGGGTATTCATAGCGCAGTTCATCCAATGAAAATGTACAAACATTTGCGATTTCCTCGCTTCGGTGGACCGCATCTTCGAAGCCTTCAAAAAGTAGCAACATTTCAGCTTCTGATCGCAAACGGCGTTCTGCGTTTTTTTGGGCTTGTGCGCCGATTTCAGTGATCCGGATACCTTCGCGAATACAGGTGAGAATATCGGTCAGTGCTCTGCGTGCCCCTTCATGCATGAGCGGAAGGCCCGAGGCGACCGTGGGAATTCCTAGCGTGGTTGCAAACCGGGTCAGACGGGCAAATCGCACTTTATCATGCCCGTCATATTGGGGTGCAATGACGAGCGCGCAATCATCTGCTTTTTCGACAATCCGCCGGGCGGCAGTGATCCAATCTGGACCGGTTTCGGGATGTAGCAACACATAGTGTCCATTTACCCAATCCAACAAATTCTGGAGGGTGATCTGACATTCACCCTTTTTCGCCCGTCGTCGTCCAAAAGTGAGCAACCGGCAAAGCCGCCCCCATGCGGCGCGGTCTTTCGGCAGGAGCGTGACGGTAAAACCCATTTCTGTGACAATCCGCGCTGCAGGCATCAATCTGGGTACCACCACAGACGCAGTCGAACCTTCCACAGCATCGTGGGCGATATCACGGCATTCTTGGTGCGCTCGCACGATCCCTGCGACCGAGTTTTCATCTGCGATCGCAATGGCTTTCTGTCCAAATCCTGCAGCACGGCGCACATATTCTTGTGGGTGCGACCCCCCAGTCAGAAAAGTAAAATTAGACGTGGCGCTCAGTTCAACGAATCCCATCCTAGGATTTGTTCACACTTTGTTCTAATTTTGGAGTCCTATTTTAGACGCTGCAAAAGACCCAAGCTGACTTCAAACCCAGTCGATCTTCGGAGACAGCTCTGCCACGACCCGTTCATACGTCGCGCGTTTAAACGGAACGATCTTCTCAGGCAGCACTGCCAGATCCATCCACACCCACGAACTAAATTCAGGATGCTCGGTTTCAATTATGACATCTGCATCTTGACCCAAAAACCGAAATAAGAACCAAAGCTGCGACTGCCCACGATACTTTCCGCCCCAAAGTTTCGGGACCAATTCGATTGGGAGGTCATACGGAATCCAGTCTTGCGTTGAAGCAACCAACTGCACTTTATTCCGCGTCACACCGGTTTCTTCCCACAATTCGCGTAAGGCCGCTTCTGTGGGGTCTTCTCCCGGATCAATTCCACCTTGAGGCATTTGCCAGGCCTCTGTGAAATTATCGATCCTCTGCCCCGCGAAAACCAGTCCGGCATTGTTTGCCAGCATGACGCCCGCGCATGGACGATACGGCAAGCTGGCAATCTGTTCGGGCGTCACTACTGAAGCTCAAGAACCGCAAGACCCTTTAGGATATCTAGGGCATATGCCATCTGATAATCATCGGCGCGTCGTTCCGCGGCATCTTCCTGCGCCTGACGTTCAGATTCCAACTGTTGTATTTCATCTTCTGATAGGCTGTCATTTGTGATCGATCCACGAAGATCAGCTTCGGAACGAAGACCATCTTCAAGATCCGCGGCTTCTTCCTCTTCCGGAAGACGCTGCTCTACAATGATATCGGGTTGAACACCTAGCGCCTGAATCGACCGGCCCGAAGGTGTGTAATATCGTGCCGTCGTCAAACGGATCGCACGATCCTCGCCGAGCGGCATAATCGTTTGCACCGAACCTTTTCCAAAGCTCCGCGTTCCAACCACAACGGCACGGTTATGATCTTGGAGAGCTCCCGCAACAATTTCAGAAGCCGATGCAGAGGCGCCGTTTATCAAGACAACAATCGGTTTGCCCTGTGCGAGGTCCCCAGCCGTGGCGTTGTGCCGCTCACTCTCACTTAAGTCCCGACCGCGCGTCGAGACAATTTCACCTTGTTCTAAGAACGCGTCAGAGACCAAAATCGCTTGGCTTAGCAAGCCTCCCGGGTTGAAGCGGAGGTCCAGGACAAACCCATTTACGTTTTCAATGCCACCAAGTTCGGCAACCTGCTTTTCGATTTGCGTCTCAAGATTTGGGAATGTCTGGCGGTTGAACGTCGAAACCCGAAGCACAACGGTTTCCCCCTCAATCCGGCCGCGCACGGCCGTCACCTTAATCGTGTCTCTCACAATTGTAATGTCGAAGGGTTCATCTACACCTTCGCGAACGATCGTAATCACAATCGGTTCGCCGACCGCACCCCGCATGCGCTCCACCGCCTCGTCCAGGGTCAAACCTTGTGTCGGTTCTCCGTCAATTTGAACAATCAGATCTCCCGCGGCGACGCCCGCTTCAAATGCTGGCGTATCATCAATGGGTGACACGACCTTAATGAACCCATTTTCTTGGGTCACTTCGATGCCCAGCCCGCCGAATTCACCGCGCGTTTGCACGGCCATATCGTCAAAATCTTTAGGGGGAAGGTAGCTCGAATGTGGGTCTAGGCCTGTCAACATCCCATCAATTGCGTTCTGGATCAGCTCCTCGGAGGTGACATCTTCGACATACTCGGATCGAACGCGTTCAAAAATTTCCCCAAATAGATCGAGTTGTTCATATGTGGAGGCTCGATCTTCGCTCGCTTGTGCGTGCAATCCTGTTGTCACCAAGGGCTGGGCGGCAAAGCCAAGTGCGCAACCGAGGGCGACTGTCATAAGACGGGTTCTCATTCGCATATTTCTCATCCTATCCTGGTTGCGCAGTGACCGACGTGATCTCTGTTGAATGTGCTTCAGCGACTGAACATTTAAACTCAACTGTTCAATCTTCAATGTGCACAGGTCGCGCCTTCTAACGCAAGCGGCTGTCATGGCCAAAACTGGGACGGATCGGCGCAATCGCGCGATTTACGCCAAAAATTCCATCAACGCTTCCAACGTTTTCGTGAAGTATCGCACAATTCGGAGTACGCGTGAGGTGTTCCAATCACGTTGTTCTCAGAGTTCATGCAGTGTGATAGAGATTCGACGGTTTACTCCCCGGTGCTCACAAGCGATCTTCCGGTCATTTCAGCTGGTTTTGGCAATCCCATAAGGGATAAAATTGTGGGCGCGATATCGCAGAGCCGACCGTGACTTAAGTTGCTATGCTCGCCGGTCAGGATCAGCGGAACTAAATTTGTCGTATGTGCCGTATGCGGTTGGCCTGTCTCAGGGTCGATCATTGTTTCGCAATTTCCGTGATCTGCGCAAATGACGGCTCTGATCCCCGACCGACGTGCAGCATCAACGACTTTACCGAGTTGGCGGTCGACTTCTTCCACCGCGCGTATCGCCGCCGAAAGGTCCCCCGTATGGCCGACCATATCTGGATTGGCAAAGTTCACGATGTAAAAGTCGTATCCCGTCGCGATGGCATCCAACAGTGCCCCTGTGACTTCGGCCGCTGACATCTCAGGTTGTTGATCGTAGGTCGCAACTTTCGGCGACGGGGCCAGGTAACGAACCTCCCCATCGAATACTTGTTCTTCGCCGCCATTAAAAAAGAAGGTCACGTGTGGGTACTTTTCCGTTTCTGCGACGTGAAATTGCGTCTTTCCCTGTTTGGACAGCCACGCAGCAAGTGTGTTGGGCAACTCTGGTTTGACAAATATACAGTCCATATACGCGTCATGGTCGTCGGAGTAGCTCGTAAAGCCCGCAAGTGCTGACAGATTGGGCCGTCCGTGCGTCTCAAACGCGTCGAATGTCGGGTCACCAATGGCCGACAGGATTTCTCGCGCTCGGTCAGCGCGATAGTTGAGCATAAGAACCGCGTCACCGTGTTTGATGCCCGCATAATCGCCAATCACCGCGGGCTCAAAAAACTCATCTGATGTCCCGCGCGCGCGGGCCGCGATGATGGCGTCACCCGCCGTTTGAAAACATGGGCCCTCTCCCCGTGCGATTGCTGCATATGCTTTTGCGACACGGTCCCATCGTTGATCTCGATCCATCGCGTAAAAGCGTCCGGAAAGAGTGCCAACTTTGATCGCGTCTGGAACGGCCTCTAACAACGCCTCCAGGTAGTGTTCCGCCGTTCCGGGCGCCACATCTCGACCATCAGAAAACAGATGAAGAACGATATCTAGAGACGAGCCATTGAGTGTTTCTGCGACGCTTATCATTTGGTTCACGTGCCCATGCACCCCGCCGTCGGATAAGACCCCCATCACATGCACGCGTCCTGACCCGGCTTTTGCCTTCTCGATGAAGTTCTTTGTCTCTGGCAGTGATCCGAAGGCCCCGTCTCTTAGAATACGATCAATGCGCACCAGATCCATTTCCACAATGCGCCCGGCGCCAATGTTCATGTGGCCAACTTCTGAATTTCCCATTTGTCCGTCGGGCAAACCGACGTCTGGCCCATGCGTCACCAAAGTTACATTCGGACAGTCGGACATGAGTTGATCGAAGTTCGGCGTATGTCCGAGTTTGACGGCGTTGCCGTCTTCAGATCTCTGCAAACCCCAGCCATCCAAAATACAAAGTAAAACAGGTGATGTCTTCATATTGCGTCACCTGCACCGAAGCGACCGTGACTGGAAGCCCAAAATTGCTGTGTCTACTATTCGCGATGGTATGGTCGTCCCGATAGGATCGTGACTGCTCGATAAAGTTGCTCGGTCAACATCACCCGGACAAGTTTATGCGGCCACACCATCTTGCCAAAGGAAATCGATTTATGCGCGCGGTCCAGGACATTTTTGTCTAGCCCGTCGGCGCCGCCAATAACGAAGGCGATCGAAGAAACTCCTGTATCGATCGAAAATCGAAGCGCGTCGGCGAATTTGGGCGATGTCATGTCTTCTCCGTGCTCATCGCATGCCCAAACGTGACTTTCGGCGCCCAAGATCGGGAGTATTTGGCCGGATGCGGCGCCCTTCGTCGCCGCTTTTCGCTCGTCGATCTCTAGAATTTCGAGAGAGCCTAAGCCGATCCCACGCCCAGTTTTTCGGAACCGATTGACGTAGTCATTTATCAGGTCTTGCTCTGGGCCCGACTTAATTCGACCCACCGCAACAATGCGAATGTTCATTAAGCGCGCTGTGCCGTCAGCTCCGCCTGCCACATCTTTTCGATCTGGTAGAATTCACGCACTTCGGGGCGGAAAATATGGACGATAACATCGCCAAGATCGAGCAGGACCCAGTCGGCCGCCGCCTTCCCCTCCATTTTTGCGGTAATCCCAAAGCCCTCTTTGACCCGGTCAGAGAGCTTTTCAGCCAGCGCCGCGACTTGGCGCGTAGATCGTCCGGAAGCGACCACTATATGATCGGCCATCGCAGATTTTCCCGATATATCGACAGATACGATATCTTCGGCTTTGTCGCTGTGCAGGGAATTGAGAACCAAGTCGACCAATGACATGGCGGGCATGTGTTTTGCGGACTCTCGCGCCGCGACGATACGTTCGGTCAGAACGAACCTCCAACAAGTTACGTGCCGAAGCACCCTAAACCAGATTTAACAGTCGAGCCGCGTTGCGACAAGAATTTCATCACATTACGTGTTGTTTAGGTGTCAGTTCACGCCCGCACACGTGCATCATAGTCTGCGACCATTCCTTTTGCGAGTGCGCCGACCTCGAAAGAATATGGACCAATCTCAGCAACCGGAGTGACCTCAGCGGCGGTGCCCGTAAGCCAGCATTGCTCAAAGCCTTCGAGCTCTTCGGGCATGATGTGGCGCTCGTTCACTTTGATTTGCTTTTCTTGAAGCATCGAAATGACGGTTTGGCGGGTGATGCCGTTTAAGAAACAATCTGGCGTTGGTGTGTGAACTTCCCCATCTTTTACAAAGAAAATGTTCGCACCTGTCGCCTCGGCTACATATCCCCGATAGTCGAACATCATCGCGTCAGAGCATCCTTTTGCTTCGGCCGTGTGCTTTGCCATTGTGCAGATCATATACAGGCCGGACGCTTTTGCGAAACACGGGATGGTCTCCGGTGATGGGCGCTTCCACTTGGACACATCCAGTTTCGCGCCCTTCATTTTTGCGTCGCCGTAATAGGCACCCCATTTCCATGCCGCGACCGCCATTCGGACTGGGTTGCGGGCAGATGCGACACCCATGTCTTCGCCTGAGCCGCGCCAAACCACCGCACGGACATATGCGTCCTCCAGTTTGTTCGCTTTCATTACTTCGTATTTTGCAGCTTCAATTTCTTCGACGGAGTACGGAACGGGGATGTCTACATCCCGACCCGAAGCGTGCAAGCGTTCGGAGTGCTTAACGCTCTCAAAGATCTTGCCCCCATAGGCACGCTCACCTTCAAAAACAGACGACGCATAATGCATAGCATGGGTAAGGATATGCACGTTTGCCTCACGCCAAGGCACCAATTTTCCATCTAACCAGATGGTTCCATCCCGATCGTCATATGCGCCCGCCATTGTGCTCTCCTTGCGTCTGACCTTGATTTAAAATTATGTTTCAAAAACCAAGGTCGGCGTGATGTTTGGTTCAACAAAGTTGCGATGCGCTAACAGTTGATTCCATTAATGTCAATAATGCTGACATATTTTAGAGGGGCCGATGGATCGCAACCAAACGAATGAGATGCTCTTTCTCACGGATGAACAGTTGTTGCAGGGCATCGAATTGATGTTCTTTGCGTATAAAGGATTTACGTCCGATCCGGATCGCATATTGGAAGAGTACGGATATGGGCGTGCCCATCATCGAGCCATCCATTTCATCAATCGTTCCGATGCGATTACGGTCAATGGGCTTCTGACGATACTGGGTGTCACAAAGCAATCTCTGAACCGCGTACTGCGCCAACTGATTGACGATGATATGGTCGAAAGCCGGGTCGGTGTAGCGGACAAGCGCCAGCGGCATTTGCACCTGACCGATGCGGGGCAGGAGCTCGAAAAAAAGCTGTCCTCAGTGCAACGCGAAAGGGTGCGCGAGGCCTATAAAGCTGCGGGTTCAAATGCTGTTCAGGGGTTTCGCAAAGTGTTAGAGAATATGGTGGATGCTGACATGAAGCCCCATATCGAACAGTTGGGGATGGAGCGCTGAGAATGGTCTCAAATCTGCCAGAGGCGCATATCTTGATCGTCGATGACGATGAGCGCATCCGCGATCTCTTGAAAAAATTTCTTATGAAGAACGGGTTTTTCGCAACGGTTGCGGCGGATGCTGCCCATGCGCGGCGGCTGCTTGATGGATTGGAGTTCGATCTCATCGTTTTGGATGTTATGATGCCTGGTGAAGATGGCTTGTCGCTTACCGAAAGCCTGCGCAAAAAGCTGTCGACACCCATACTGTTGCTGACGGCAAAAGCCGGAGCAGATGAACGCATTCTTGGGCTCGAAGCCGGGGCGGATGACTACCTTACAAAACCATTTGAACCGAAAGAACTGGTTTTGCGCATTAACGCGATCTTACGCAGAATGCCCGCGGATCAGGAAACAGATGTTCCGAAGGCCATGCATTTGGGCCACATTAAATACGATCTTCAGCGTGGAGAAATGTGGCATGGCACTGATATGATACGGCTCACGGCGACTGAGTCCGTGTTGATGCGGATCTTTTCTGCAATGCCAAACCTACCGATTGATCGAGCGAAACTTGTGGCGGAGCTCTCCCGAAACGGACAGGCAACACAAGAGCGCGCAGTCGATGTTCAGATCACACGGCTCCGCAAAAAGATCGAAAAAGACCCAAAGAACCCAAGATATCTGCAAACCGTGCGGGGCGCAGGATACATGTTGGCGCCTGATTGATGGCGACACTTTTGATCACCCATGATGATTGCGATAAGCACGTCACGCCAGAGGGGCATCCGGAGCAAGTTGCGCGGCTTGCATATATTCGTGCCGTATTGGATGGCCCAGAATTCGATCAGCTGTCTCGCATGGAGGCCCCGATGGGCTCAGAGGCGCAGATCGTAATGGCCCATCCGCAGCGATACATTGATCGGGTGAAATCGGCCGTGCCGACATCGGGATATGCTTCACTAGATGGTGATACGCATCTCGCGCCAGGGTCCCTGACGGCAGCCTATCGTGGTGTTGGTGCCGTTACCGAGGCTGTCGAACAAGTGATGCGGGGCGATGCAACGAATGCGTTTTGCGCTATTCGTCCCCCCGGTCACCATGCCGAACACGAAACGGCGATGGGCTTTTGCCTCTTCGGGAATGTTGCGATTGCGGCCAAAATCTTGAGAGTTCAGCATGGTCTCTCGCGTGTGGCAGTGGTGGATTTTGATGTGCATCACGGTAATGGAACCGAGGATTTGGTGAAAGATGACGCGGGTATTTTGTTCATATCGTCCCACCAAATGCCGCTTTACCCCGGAACAGGTTATCCGTCCGAAACGGGTCCACATGGCACGATTATGAATGTTGCTTTACCTCCTGGAAGCAAGGGCACGGAGATGCGCCATGCGTATCAAACAGCAATCTTTCCGCGGCTCCGGAACTTTGATCCGGAGTTTATTCTTGTGTCCGCCGGGTTTGATGCGCATGCAGCGGACCCGCTTGCGCAGCTGATGTGGTTGGAAGAGGATTATGCTTGGTTGACGCGGGAACTGTGCAAAATCGCGCGGGATCATTGTGGTTCTCGGCTGGTCTCGGTTCTTGAAGGTGGCTATGATCTAGACGCTATCGCAGCCTCGGCCGCGATCCATGTTCAGGTGCTGATGGAAGAGAGCAGATGATTGACAAACCTGTCGAAGAGATGAGCTTCGAAGAAGCAATCGCAGAGCTTGAGACGCTCGTATCCAGATTGGAGAATGCGCAGGTTCCTCTTGAGGAATCTATTGCGCTCTATGATCGCGGCGCAAAACTGAAAGCGCATTGTGAAGCACGTTTGAAGGTTGCCGAAGAGAAGGTTGCACAAATCACACTCGGAGCTGATGGCCTGCCAACGGGCACCAAACCGATGCCTTCCTGATGACATTCGAAGAGGCGCTTCACACGGTGCGACGCCGGGTTGAGACCCATTTGGCGACAGAGCTTTCGCGGCGCTCGCTTGGTGTTCTGACCGAGCCCATGCAGTACGCCGTCTTGAATGGCGGCAAGCGACTGAGAGCATTCCTCGTGATGGAATCCGCGCGCCTTCATTCCGTTGACGCGGATCACGCCGTGATTGCCGCAAGCGCCATTGAAGCAATCCATGCATATTCGCTTGTTCATGATGATCTGCCGGCAATGGATGATGATGACCTTCGCCGAGGAAAGCCGACCGTTCATGTCAAATGGGATGATGCGACGGCAATTCTCGTTGGCGACGCATTACAAACTTTTGCGTTTGAGTTGTTGAGCGATGGGGGGATCCCTAAGCACAATGTTCAAATCGATCTTATTCAATCACTTGCGCTTGCAGCCGGCGGGACGGGTATGGTCTTGGGTCAGGCGCTCGACATCGCGGCTGAAGCGGGCGGGTCTGATACCGTTGAGGCCGTCTCCAACATTCAGAGTGCGAAAACTGGCGCTCTGATCCGATGGTCTGCCGAAGCGGGCGCGCGCCTCGCTGGCGCCGATGCGACCGCGCTTAGTCTTTACGCAAATCACTTGGGCCTCGCCTTCCAGATACAAGATGATGTCTTGGATGTCGTAGGTTCGGAGGTCGAAACGGGCAAACGCCTTCAAAAAGATGCAGATGCGGGAAAAGCCACGTTTGTTTCCTTGTTTGGCTTGGATGGAGCGAGGGCGCGCGCAGCCGAAGAAATTGATGCCGCCTGTGCAGCGCTGTCCGGCTATTCGGAAGCTGACCATTTGATCGCATTGGCGAAATTCGTGATATCTCGGTCGAAGTGAATGGTCGTCTCAGATGTGACGCGACATTCCGTGGGATCACCGATCCGATCAGCGAATTTTTGCTTGCTTTTTGAGCAGGCTCAGAGTCATTGCGGCCCTGTGAACATCACTTTGGGGGAACAAATGAAACTCAGTGCACCTACGAAATGGGTTTTTCTCGTCTCGCTTTTGCTGGCACTTCTTGGCTTTTTGCCCATGATCGGCGTGTCAATCCCGGCCATCAGCGCTTATGCGGCCTGGTTGTTGGTTGGGGGTTATGTCCTGCTGGCGCTTGGGACCCTTCTCAAGGGTTTCTAGAAAAACAGCATTCAAAGCCGTGCTTCTGAGCGCGGCTTTTCCGCATCTATTACACCAGCGACGATCGTACTTATACGATCTGGAAAGAGCTCATGTATAAGATGCCCGCCACGTTCAAAGACGATCTCGTCTGCATTTGGAACGCTTTGGCGAAACGTTTTAGTAGAGTTGAATGGGACGGTGCCGTCATCCTGCGCTTGAACAAACGTAATATGGCTCTGGATCATCGGACCTCGCGGCATATCTACCGACAGATTCCAACGGGCCATCATCCCAAGCGTTCCGGTGATGTGTTCCCTTCGCTTCAAAAGATACCGGTAGCGACCGATGCCCTCTGCATTCAACAAACTGCCGGTGCTGTTGATCAAGCGTTCGATATCCGAAGACTGTGCAAGGGGAATGGTAAAGAAGTCGCGCACCAGCGGTACAGCGACCATTGACTGGGCGATCATCGGAAACATGACGCCAGCCCAACCTTCGAACGCCTCAAAGGCGCCGTTTATGGCCACGATCGGCAGGTGACTATTATGTTCTGCATAGCTCACCGCGACAGCTGCGCCAGCGGAGTGGCCGACCAATAGCTCAGGCGAGATGCCGATCTTTTCGATTAGACTTGTCAGTTCTCTGACCATTCCGGAGAGGCTGAGTTGAAAGCTCTGCGCACCTGTTGTGAAGCCATGTCCGGGAAGGTCGACGGCGTGGCATGTGAACCGATCCTCTAACAAACGCAGCGTTTCGCCCCAAGAATGGGTGGACGCACCTGCGCCGTGCAAAAAGAGAATGTCAGGGCCCGTTCCGCAGCTTTGGATATGCCAGTCGATTGTCCCAGATGAGATCATTCGACTGATTTCCCTGTTGGGCCAGTCAGGTGGAATATGGTCGATCATTCAAGCTGCGCCCATGGCGTTCATCAGCGTGTCCGATAGGCTGCCGTCCTGTCCATGGGGCAAAGGGAAATATGTGCCCCCCAAAGTCTCAGATACGCGTTGCAGGGTCGGGTCTGGCCGCCGACCCGTATCAATTGTTAAACAAGGAATCCTTTGCGCAGCAAAATGTCGGGCGATATCTTCTGCGTCAGCCTGCGCTTGGGGGCGGCCAGGTTGACCATCCATCGCAACATTTGCGCCACCATCGCTCAACAAAACCAAGGACGGCGACATGCCTTTCTTCCGCGCGGCGAGCGCGATGAGAAACCCCGCATGCAATCCAGATGCCAATGGTGTTCCACCACCGCCAGGAAGCGCACCAAGCCGTCTCTTGGCCTGAACGAGGGATCGGGTCGGCGGCAGAAGAACCTCTGCGCCATCTTTACGAAACGCGATGACCGCAACGTGGTCGCGCCGGGAATAAGCCTCTCCCAGAAGCGTCTCGACTGCGCCCTTCGCTTCGCCCAGCCGTTTCGCCGCTGATGATCCTGATGCATCTACAGAAAAGACGATCAGGCGGTCACTCTTCTCTTCAAACCGCTTGATCGCAAAATCCTCTTTTCGCACGGCAATTACGCCGCTTTTCGGTCGAAGTGGTTGCCACGGTATGGCGCGACGTATGGTTGAGAGAACATCAAGGCGATTGCCGCCGGACAGATTGCCAGGGCGCGGGGCGATTGGGCGCCCGCGGCGGTTGCCTTTCTGTTTCATGCCAGCTCCCGCGCCCGATAGCTGGCGCGCCGATCTTTGATTTTGGAGGAACGCCATCATCATCGCGCTTGGCAAGTTTGTCCGAATGCTCTCAAGGACTTGATCTTCCAATTGGCCTTGGCGTGTGTGCCGGTTCGTCTCTTCTTCAGATGTCTGCTCTTCTGTCTCCTCGGGAAGATAAGCGACGTTTGTCCGCGGGCCCAGGACCAGACCGGCACCAACCGAGATGTCTTCTTGTGTGATTGTCCCGCGGTCACAAAATGCGGCATGCGCTCGGGCGGCGCGCAGGGTCAGGTGGACTGCGCGCACCGAAGTCACGCCGAGCGTTTGGGCGAGTTCCGTAACAGGTTCGATATCGCTTCCCATGCTCAGATTTTTCAATCGCGCCTGCGCTCTTGCGATCGTTTCTTGATCTAAACCGCTCGCCGATAGTGCATTGTATCGCAATCCTTCGATGTCGACGTGAAATGCCAGACGGTCCTGCAGTGCGGGTGCCAAACCGTCATCCGCGCCGCCCTCATCGATGGCCAGCAAGACGGCACCCCTGTCGCATGCGGTCGCGATGCGGGCTGTAAATGCAGATGTGCAGGTCTCTGCTTGGGTCAGGAAAAGATGGGGGTTCGGTGCGCTGAGGAGGCCGGATGTAAATATGGGTTTGCCCGCTGTAAGCGTCGCGCCGACGTCGAGCCCGCCAAAGAGGGCCTCGTCAGAGACCGTATGGTTGAGCTTTGCAAATCTTGCGTCAAATCCAGAACGTACGAGCCGCAAAAAATGGGATCTGACCGGAGAGGGTTTCGCGCGAAGCCATATGCCCCCGAGTGCCGGGTCAACCGCCCAAAGTGTGATCGCAAGTATCGCCCGTGTGGCGATAGGATCTTCAGGCGTCGAAGACATCGGCGATAGTATTGGCAACGCGTTGATCAGACCCGGCTTCATCCAATGGATCGCGGCGCAGGCGATGGCGGAGTGCAGAGGGCGCGATCTGCCGGATATGGTCGCGCGTGACCTCGGTCGCGCCTTCGAAGGCGGCAAGCGCCCGAGCTGACCGCAAAAGCGTGAGTTCTCCGCGCAAACCATCGGCACCCAAAGCGATACAAAGCGCGGCGCAATCCTCTAGCGCGGCATCTGGGGTGGTGATTGTTCCCAACGCCTCGCGCGCCGATAGGATCGCTTTTCTTGTGCGGGTATCGGCCGCCTTCCATTTCCGCATAAAGTTCTTGTGGTCACTTTCAAAGGCATCACGCCGTCTGATCACTTCTACGCGGTCTTTCACTGTTGTGGGCGTGCTCACATCTACAGAGAGGCCAAAGCGATCTAAGAGTTGGGGCCGAAGTTCCCCTTCCTCAGGATTGCCGGATCCAACGAGAACGAATTTTGCTGGATGCCGAACAGACAACCCTTCGCGTTCGACGACATTTTCACCTGAAGCGGCGACATCAAGCAAAAGATCGACGATGTGATCCTCAAGGAGGTTCACTTCATCAATGTAAAGATATCCCCGATGCGCCCGGGCCAGAAGCCCAGGTTCAAAGTGCTTTTCCCCTTTTGTCAGCGCGCGTTCGATATCGAGCGCCCCAACGACACGGTCCTCTGTTACGCCAAGCGGAAGGTCGACAACGGGTGTTGGCACGGATTCGATTTTGTCCTCTAAGAGGTCTGCAAAGCTCGGTCGGGCCGCCAAGGATGCGCTGTTGTAAAGACACCCGGCGATCCGTTCTATGGGTGGCATCAATCCCGCAAGGGCCCGTATCGCGGTAGACTTTCCGGTGCCACGATCACCGAAGATCAAAACACCACCGATTGTTGGATCAATTGCTGTGAGTATCACAGCCCGTTTCATCTCTTCTTGGCCGACGATCGCAGAGAATGGGAAAGGTTGCGTCATTTTAAAACTTTCGGTGCAAGCGAGTGCAGATCGGGCCACGTGCCGAATTCACCAGCTATCGTGAAGCGGGCATACAGTTCTTCGCGGAACCAATCATGCTCCCGTACTGCTTTTATTGCGCGGGCATGCGGACCATCCAATCGTGCGAACTCGGCCATCTTTTCTGCATTTGGCCATATTGAGAAGGTGACTTGATGAAACCAAGGCACCTCGCCAATGCCAATTTTGAAAATCACATTGGGGTCAGAGCCGATCATCTTTGAAATCGCTGGAACGCGTCCCCAGAACTTTGCGATATTGCGCGGGCGAAGGGTCGCCCGTGTGAGCGCAACGAGCGGTCCTTTGGAGATGTCTGCCCCGGTTTCAGTGAACGGTGTTTCGCCCGCCCACGCCCCGCGGACGCTCGTCGGATGTAGAAAGACCGACCAGTGATCCTCTGCCCAAGCCCGGTACCGCGCGAAGAGAGGTGAATGGGTTAATACGTCTTGAGCCGTTTTTCTGTCATCGAACACGGTCATGACTGCATAAACGGCTGTATTGGGAATGGGTGTGAACCCTTCCCCAACCCCACTTCCAAACAGTTTCCAGAACTTCACCTCTGGCATGCTCGCAAGCACAGGACGGGCAAAGCCCATCTGCGCGAACGCCCAGAGCCGTCCGGAAAGGGTCGGAAACCGAAAGAAACTAAGGCACACCGTTTGGATCGTTCTCTCCTCTTCACACAAGCGGGGTGAGTCCATTGTAAGCATAGATTTGCAGAAAAAATAGTCGTTGTGTAAATTAAAATAGACAGTCTACTGTGGTCCCATGTTGAAACGTGTTGAGTCTGACGGCCTGAACGGGGTCGATGGCCGCCCAAGCGCCGTTGTGATTGGTGCAGGTCTGGGCGGGCTTGCGGCTGCCATGCGAGCTGGCGCGAAAGGGTACCGCGTTACGGTCGTGGACCGTCTGGACTGTGTTGGTGGGCGCGCGTCTTCGATCACAAAAGGGGGGCACCGCTTCGATTTGGGGCCGACAATCGTGACGGTTCCAAAGGTCTATGAGGAGCTTTGGGCGGCCTGCGGGCGCGACTTTCACCAAGATGTTCAACTCGTGAAAATGGACCCGTTTTACGAGCTGAAGTTCGACGACGGGACGCGCTTCAAAATGTGCGACGATGTCGCGGCGATGCGGCGTCAAATCGCCCAGATGGCTCCTGGGGACCTGGCCGGATATGATCGGTTTTTAGAAGACGCGCATAAACGCTACGATTTCGCGTTTGAGGGTCTCGGCATGCGCCCGCTCGATAAAGTATGGGATCTTCTGGTCAATCTTCCAACATTTGCTGCGATGCGGGCGGACAGGTCTGTTTACGGCCATGCAGCGCGCTTGATGAAAGATGAACGATTGCGGTTTGCGGCATCTTTCCATCCTCTCTTTATCGGGGCGGACCCGTTTCGTGTGACGTCGATGTATGTGTTGTTTTCACATCTCGAGGCGCTCTATGGCATCCATTACTGTATGGGCGGGGTGGGTGCGATGGCCAAGGCTATGGCCAATGTTGTTCGGGACCAAGGTGGTGCCGTCCGGATGAACACGACGGTTGATAAGATCGAAGTGTCGAAGAATAAGGCGCGTGGTGTCACCCTAGAAAGCGGAGAGTTCATTCCAGCAGACTTGGTCATTTCCAATGCCGATGTTGGGTTTACTTATAATCATCTTCTCAGGGATCAGAAGAAACGTATTTGGACGCGGGGCCGCTTAAAACGCAGTCGCTGGTCCATGGGCCTGTGTGTGTGGCACTTCGGGACTAAGAATACGCGGATGAAGTGGCCAGATGTGGGTCACCATACCGTTTTGGTGGGCCCAGATTATCGTGGCGAAGTGCGTGATATTTTCGATGGTGGGCCCCTGGCCGACAAAATGAGCATCTATCTTCATCGCCCAAGTGCGACAGACCCAAGTTCTGCGCCTCCCGGAGATGATACTTTTTATGCGCTGGCCTGTGTCCCCCATTTGGACGTGGGCGATACGGATTGGGAGCACGATCTCGAGGCCTATAAAGCAAAGATGCTGGATCGGCTGGAGGCAGAGCTTCTACCGGGTCTGCGTGATCATATCACCGAAGAGCTGGTACTGACGCCGAATGACTTTGAAACACGCTATCTCAGCACCCATGGTTGTGGCTTTTCGCTGGAACCGCGGATCTTACAAAGTGGGTGGTTCAGACCGTATAACCGGTCGCAGGAGCTTGACGGCCTTTATCTTGTGGGCGCAGGAACCCATCCTGGCGCAGGTGTTCCGACTGTCGTTATTTCCGGCAACATCGTCGGAGACATAATCCCGGACGCCCATGTGCGCGTTGAAACACGGATTGCAGCCGAATGAACCAAGACGACCTCGCATATTGCCGCGATAAAATTCGCACAGGCTCGTATTCGTTTCATGCGGCGTCGCGACTGTTGCCAGCATCGGTGCGAGATCCCGCCTTGGTTCTCTATGCATTTTGTCGGGTGGCGGATGACGCGGTCGACTTAGGCGATGACAAAGTTGCGGCGGTTCTAAACCTTCGAGACCGGTTGGACCTTGTCTATGATGGCCACCCCCGGAACACACCGATCGACCGTGCCTTCGCAAATGTCGTCGAGACTTTTGACATGCCACGCGCCTTGCCGGAAGCGTTGCTCGAGGGGCTTGCCTGGGATGGGGTTGAACGGCGCTACGAGACCTTGTCGGATGTGCGATCTTATTCGGCCCGTGTCGCTGCGGCGGTTGGAGCTATGATGTGTGTTTTAATGCGTGCCCGTGATGCAGATGTCTTGGCACGAGCATGCGACCTGGGCGTGGCAATGCAGCTCACAAACATAGCGCGGGACGTGGGCGAAGATGCCGCTGCGGGCCGTCTTTATTTACCCTTGGCCTGGTTCAAGGCAGCGCGTTTGTCACCAGAAGCATGGCTCCAAGATCCAACGCCCTGTCCCGAAATTCGCGGCATGGTGCGCGATCTTTTGGCGGAGGCGCATCGATTATATCAGCGCGCAGAGGCAGGGATTGGTCAGCTTCCGCCCGCGACACGGGCAGGGATCTTCGCGGCAAGATTTATTTACGCGGCCATTGGACGGGATATCGCGAGCCATGATTTCGACAGTGTGACGCGCAGGGCGCATACAAACAAAGCCCAGAAACTAGCGTGGATTGGCGCTTCCGCGGCACGGGCAAGTGGAACATTTGTATTCCCGCAATCTGCCCGTCTCCATGCTGCATCCTTGTCTGAAGTTGGCTTCCTTGTTGAAGCGGCCGCACTTGAACCGACAAAGTCGGTTTGGGACCGTCGTTCAGACGCTCTTTTGGGGGTTTTGGCGCAGCTGGAAATGCAGGACAGAAACGCCAAGATTGCTTAGTGCTTAGAAAGGCGGTCCAGAGGCATTCATGACAGTTTTGCTTTTTCTCATTTTCTTCGCTGCGTGTTGCGCCGCTGCCGCGACAGGCAGCATGTTTCCCCCAGATGACTGGTACGACGCGCTCGATAAACCTGGATGGACGCCACCCAACTGGCTCTTTCCGATTGCCTGGACGCTTCTGTATATCGCGATGGCTTATGCGGGCGCGCGGCTTGCGCAGCTTCCCGAAAACGGTGTCGCGATGGGGCTTTGGGCGCTGCAGATCGCGCTCAATACGCTTTGGACCCCAGTGTTCTTTGGGCTGAAGAAAATCAAGGGCGCGATGATCGCCATTGCGACGCTCTGGGGTGCCGTTGTCCTGTCCACGCTCGTCTTCTTTAGCATGGATCCCATATCGGGATGGTTGTTCGTGCCCTATGCCCTTTGGGTGAGCTACGCTGCAGCGCTCAATTTCGATATCCTTCGCCGCAATCCAGCGATCGCCTAGTCGGGGAACCGCCACCCGGCGCGGCGCGGCACCTTCACAGCCAGCATTGGTTTTAAGAGGGGTGATGCGAAGCGGCGCAAGTCCAATGCCTCATGCACGCCCTGAACAATGTCCCCATCAATCTTTGTCTCAATGCCGGCGCGGCAATAGAATGGGGCGTCCAGCATGTGTTTGTTCTGACGCGGCCGGAACCCTACATCGCCCCGGCCTTCCTTTTTCAGCAGCCAAAGCGACCGGCGCATGTTCTGTTTCGGCGGTGGCGTAAAGAATGATGGCGTGCCATCGGCCTCGAACCGGATGGCGGCCTCGGTTACGCGACCTTCGCGATCTAAGACATCGTAAAAGCAGGCGGTGCCACCCCGATGGGGCATCCGGGCCCAGGTCCAGTAATCGAAATCATCTTCGAGCGCAGCAGTACCGAAATTTGCGTCGAAATAGCCGTGACCATTCCACGACCACCCTTTCCGATTGAGCTTCACTTCGATCCGCGACGTTGGCGCGAAGGGGCGCCATATATGGGATCCATCCTCTTTCAATGGGATTTCCACATCCGTTAGCGCGGTTGGGTGTATGATGATCTCTCCTTCGATTGTCTGAAGATGTGGCCAAGACATCTCGTTAATCGACAGGATTAGCTGTCCATCTTCCCAGCGGGCATGGCTCGGCCCAATTTCAATTTTGTCAGCGGACCTGCGAAGGGCATTCCGCCCGCGATCCGTCATCGTCCAGCGCGCGCCCGGTCCGTAGAGTGCAACATTGATACAGCAGTTATTCGCGGGGTCACGCCGCCCTGACCACCTGTACCAGGGTGAGAAGACAGAACCGATAAAGGTGATGATCGAAATCGCGTAGCGACCGCAATCGCTTATGCCGTCGACATACCACCATGCGTAACCGTCTGGTGGGACTTCGATGTCGAAGTAAGGTCGCTCAAGATCGCAGCGGCCGCGTGCTGTCCGGAAAGCGAGGCCATGGGCACGCCCGCGCCCGGATGTACGCCCCCTCCGCAGAGATAAAGCCCCTTCATCCGGCTCCGTACTGTTGGCCGCTGAAAAGATGCCATCATTCCCGAGGGGCTCCGCCCGTAGAGGGATCCGTCCGATCCCGGGAACAGCCGTGCGAACTCCACCGGCCCTGTCTGGCTGTTCTCTGTGGGCTCCGGCGTAAAGGTCAGCCCGAAGTGCTTGAGACGTTGGAAACAGATTTGGGCGCATCGGCGAGCCTCCTCTTCTGATGGGGTTTTGCGGTCGGTCGCCGCTGCATTCATGATAATTTCAAAGCGCTCCGGTCCGGCTGGTGTGCCAGCCCCGCGATCCTGCGCACAGATATAGAGCGTTGGGTCTTCTGGAATGTCGCGTTTCCCAATTGCGGCAAATTCCGAATTTGGGGTCTCTGCAAAAAAGACATTGTGATGGGCAAGCTCTGGTCCCGCTGGCGCGGCGCTAAAGGCCCAGACATTGGCGGAAAGGGACCGGGGTGCGGTTGCCGCCTGTGAAACGGCCCGCTTTGCGGCGGATCCGAGAAGGCCCTTTCGAAGCGCGGCGGGATCGCCGTTGAACAAAACCGCTTGGTTCTGG
Source organism: Pseudomonadota bacterium (assembly GCA_038744815.1). Lineage (GTDB taxonomy): Bacteria > Pseudomonadota > Alphaproteobacteria > Rhodobacterales > Rhodobacteraceae > Amylibacter. The sequence continues at coordinate 69,174 of JBCDLY010000007.1, forward strand.
ACCGCTCGTCCCGACTGTGTGCGTAGTGTCAGGTCCTGATCGATTTGATCAATCGGGGTCGCCAGATGGAAAACAGCGCCCTTTGCTTCTGCGACATCTGCCATCGCTTGGGCCAGTGTGTGCATGCCGCCCTCGACGGCCCAAACACCATTCGCTTCCGATTTTGCAATCAACGAAAGCACCATGGGAACGCCGCCCGGACTGCCGCCGACATAAGTGGCATAGCGTCCGAAAAGCTGCGCCAAGCGGGGCTCGCGGAATCGTCGCGTTAAGTAACTTTCCATACTGTCGCCCCGTGCCAACAGTTTAAAGAGCTTCGCATCCGACAGCGTGATCCGGGTAACATCCGCGAACGATGGTACCTCCGAATACATCATGGCGTCGTCAAAGGCGTCGAACAGGCGGGTGGCGTCTTCGTGAAAGGCGAGGAAATCGGCGCGCGCATCCGCCCCTCCCCAGACGCCCACTGCGTCAGACGTGGCTTCGACCGAAGGAAAGAAATCCAGAACGGGCGCATCCTGCCAGAAATGCCGGGCCAAGATGGGCGCTTGATGAAGCGTGACATGGTCATGCAGGCTTTCACCAGCCGCCCGAAACGCGGCTTCAAAAACGTGTTTCATGGTCAGAACTGTCGGCCCCGCATCGACGGGGCCCGCTGCGCTTGGTAAGGTGCGCATCTTCCCGCCAATGGTTTGAGCTGCTTCAAAGACATCAACGGCGTGCCCTTTATGGGCCAATCGCATCACTGCGGACAGTCCGCCAACGCCCGCGCCTATTACACCGATCTGAGCCATAATCTCCTCTACTGTCTAATATAGTTGACAGTTTGATCGTTCATGTCCAGTCTTATTGACAGACGAGTCCGTCACGGGCTGGAGGTCCAAAATGGCGACACATCCTCATCTGGAGACAGCGCTAAAGGCGGTTTTGTCCCGTGCGGTGAACTCAAACGCGCCGGAGAAGCTGTCAAAGGCACTGCCCTACGCAGTATTTCCAGGGGGTGCGCGCGTCCGTCCAAACATCCTTCTTGCTGTCGCAAAAGCGTGTTCTTCGCGAAACATGGATGCTGCCTTTCAGGCAGCTGCGGCGTTGGAGCTGATCCACTGTGCGAGCTTAGTGCATGATGACATGCCCTGCTTTGATGATGCGGATTTTCGGCGAGGCAAACCCACAATCCATAAGAAATTCGGCGAAGAAATTGCGCTCTTGACGGGGGATACCCTGATCGTTCTTGCCTTTGATGCGATTGCCTATCAGCCGGAAGAACCCGAGATATCGCTTGCCCTTGTACAACGCTTAGCTCGGTTTACTGGGTCACCTTATGGGATTTGTGCGGGCCAGGCTTGGGAAAGCGAGAAAAATGTAGATCTCGCGCTTTATCATCGCGCGAAGACCGGCGCCTTGTTCATTGCGGCCACTGAAATGGGGGCGATCGCTGCGGGTCAGCCCGTTGCTGCCTGGACGGATTTGGGCGCACGGATAGGAGAGGCGTATCAGGTGGCAGATGATTTGATGGATGCGCTTTACACGTCCGAACAACTTGGAAAACCTGTCGGCCAAGACGAGGTTCATGAACGCCCAAACGCCGTTCAGGAATTTGGTGTCAAAGGCGCAATTAAACGATTGGAAGATACGTTAGCCGGTGCAATTGCCTCTATCCCGCGCTGCGATGGCGAAGCGCAGTTGGCGGCTTTGGTGCGGGCACAGGCCGAACGTTTGACGCCGCTGATGCAGAAAGTTGCTGCCCTTTGAGATGGTCGCAAAAGGATTAGAAGGCGCGTTTTCTGAGATCTCTACCGAAAAAGATCGCGTGCGCCCGCTGTGGATTCGCATGTTGGCGGATGCGAAACTTCAGAGTTTTGCCGCCAAGACGCCCATTCTGCGTCGTCTTGTCCGGAAGGATCAGCGCCGAATCTTCGATCTGATGGTGGGATTCGCCTATTCGCAAGCGCTCTACGCCGCTGTCCAAATCGATTTGTTTGATCAAGTCCTCTACGAGGCAAAAGACCCGCGCGACATCACGGGGTTAAGCGCTGAGGCGGCCAGTTTGTTGTGTCGGGCGCTCGCGGGATTGAACCTCTTGAAAGAACGGCGGGACGGGCGTTTCACGATCACCCGCCAAGGGGCCCTGGTTGAAACCGTTCCAGGATTGAAGACAATGATCCTGCACCATGCGGTGCTTTATCGTGACTTGGCCGACCCGCTCGCAGTGCTTGAGGGCAACGCAGAGACTGAGATGTCTGAGTTTTGGCCCTACGTCTTTGGGGCCACGGACCGGCCCGTCTCTGGGGAAGAAGCCGCGCTTTATTCGCAAGTCATGACGGATACTCAGTCCTTGGTCGCGCGGGAGGTCTTGTCCAATGTATCGTTTGCTCAATCACGGCGGCTCTTGGATGTCGGGGGTGGTACGGGCACCTTTGCCAGCCACGTCGCTTCCGATTTTCCGTCCGTTGAATGCGCGATCTTTGATCTGCCAAACGTCGTGGATCAATGCGATGCGTTTAAATCCCACCCTGGAAACTTCCGTGAAGATTCGCTGCCTCAAGGGTACGATACGATTTCCCTAATCCGAATTCTGTTTGATCATAGGGATGAAACCGCGACTGCCCTTTTGACGAAAGTCTACTCGGCGCTTCCAGATAGTGGACGTTTGGTGATTGCCGAACCCATGGCTGGCAACACGCAACCATCGCCCGAAGGGGATGCGTATTACGCGCTTTACACGCGCGCGATGAAAACCGGTAGAACGCGCCGCCCTTCCGAAATCTCCGATCTGTTATCCAAAGCGAATTTCAAAAACATTACTGTTTATCCGGATCGCGCACCGTCTGTGGCGCGGGTGATGTCAGCTGAAAAGTAACCACAAAGTGTCAATCAAAGTTGACAATTATACATGTCTCATTAGAGTGACAGAATGACGCAGAGGCCCTGAGTCCCTCCTGCGGTGCGGAGACGTATGGAAACGACAGCGATCATATTAGAGGGCGCAAAGAAGCTTTCAGTTGGCGAATTGGGTCTAAATGTGCCCAAATCGACCGATATTGTGGTTGAAACGCGCTTTTCCGGGATTTCTTCAGGGACGGAAAAACTTCTCTGGACCGGTGAAATGCCCAGCTTTCCGGGCATGGGGTATCCTCTGGTTCCGGGTTACGAATCTGTCGGAGAGATTGTTGAAGCCGGATCGGACAGTGGTTTGTCTATGGGTCAAACGGTCTTTGTGCCGGGTGCGAATTGCTATGAAGGCGCGCGCGGGCTTTTCGGGGCGGCGGCCCGTCACCTCGTGACAGATGCATCGCGCGTGACACGTGTTGATGCCGCGCTTGGGGCAGAAGGTGCGTTGCTTGCCTTGGCGGCGACCGCGCGACATGCCATGGCCGGACTTCACAATCAGCTTCCCGATTTGATCATTGGGCACGGTGTGCTCGGCCGCCTGTTCGCGCGACTGACGCTGGCCGCGGGTGGAAACGCTCCAACCGTTTGGGAGATTGACCCAGCGCGGCGTTCAGGCGCGGATGGCTATTCCGTTATTGATCCGACTTTGGATGAACGACGCAACTACCGCAGTGTCTATGATGCTTCCGGTGTTTCGAATATCTTGAACAAAGTCATTCCGCATCTCGCAAAAGGTGGCGAGGTGGTTTTGGCGGGGTTTTACTCTGAACCGGTTCAGTTCGCGTATCCTCCGGCTTTCATGAAAGAGGTGCGGATGCGGATTGCTGCTGAATGGACACCTGACGACTTGGTTGCGACACGTGATCTGATCGAAGGCGGTCACCTTAACCTCTCTGACTTAATCACGCACAGTTCCAACCCCGCGCAGGCGGGAAACGCATACAGCACAGCATTTTCTGATGCGGCATGCCTCAAAATGATCCTTGATTGGGAGGGCACTGCATGACCCTTGATATTCCGAACCTCAAAGACGACACGATGGAGGGGCATCACACCCGTCTGCGGGACGAAGCGTCTGAGCCTTTGGACGAAATTCCTGTTCAGGAACCGACTAAAAAGACCCAGATCATTGCCATCTACGGAAAGGGAGGGATTGGTAAATCCTTCACCTTGGCGAATCTCAGCCACATGATGGCTGAGCAGGGCAAGCGAGTACTGCTGATCGGTTGTGACCCAAAGTCGGACACAACATCTCTTCTTTTCGGCGGGAAAGCTTGCCCAACAATTATCGAAACTTCTACCAAGAAAAAGCTGGCGGGGGAAGAAGTATCGATAGGGGATGTCTGCTTTAAACGCGGTGGCGTTTTCGCGATGGAACTGGGCGGTCCAGAAGTGGGGCGCGGATGCGGCGGTCGCGGCATCATCCACGGGTTTGAACTGCTTGAAAAACTCGGCTTCCATGACTGGGATTTCGACTATGTCTTGCTCGATTTCTTGGGCGACGTGGTCTGCGGCGGGTTCGGCCTGCCGATTGCGCGTGACATGGCGCAGAAGGTGATTTTGGTCGGATCGAACGATCTGCAATCCCTTTACGTCGCCAACAATGTGTGTTCCGCGGTGGAGTATTTCCGCAAGCTGGGCGGCAATGTGGGCGTTGCCGGTTTGGTGATCAACAAAGATGACGGCACCGGAGAGGCGGCAGCCTTTGCCAAGGCTGTCGATATTCCGATCTTGGCGAGTATCCCGCAAGACGAAGACTTGCGCCGGAAATCGGCAAATTATCAAATCGTTGGCACCAAAGAGGGCCAGTGGGGGGGGCTGTTCGCGGAACTTGGGATGAACGTGGCCGAAGCGCCGCCCTTGCGTCCAACACCGCTGAGCCAGGATGGCTTGCTGGAGCTCTTTTCGGCTGAAGAAACCGGGGCGGATTTCGTTCTGACGCCGGCCACGGACGCCGACATGCGGGGCAAAAATGCCAAGCCCAAAGCATCCCTGGAAGTCATTTACGACGAGGCCTGAGAGAGTGGATAAAGAAGCCAGATATGACAGCACAGACGAGGTCGAGGTCCTAACCGGGACAGCCGCTGCGTCTGATGCGCCGGCACCGCAAGGTGACGGGCTGGGCTGTCATGCGGGTGCCGCCCAAATGGAGGCGGCGGCCAAGGCCTCTGGCAATGCTGAGCTGTTAGCGCAATTCGCCAAAGATTATCCGCAAGGTCCTCATGATAAACCACAATCCATGTGTCCAGCCTTTGGATCGTTACGGGTGGGGCTGCGGATGCGCCGCGTCGGCACTGTCCTTTCTGGATCCGCATGCTGTGTTTATGGTTTGACCTTCGTGTCCCATTTCTATGGCGCGCGCCGATCGGTTGGCTATGTGCCCTTCGATTCCGAATCTTTGGTCACCGGGAAGCTCTTTGAAGACATCCGCGATGCGGCCCATGCGATGGCCGATCCCGCAAAATATGACGCGATCATCCTGACAAACCTCTGCGTGCCCACCGCCTCTGGCGTGCCGCTTCAACTCTTGCCGAAAGAAATCAACGGTGTGCGCGTTGTTGGCATCGATGTGCCAGGCTTTGGCGTGCCGACCCATGCCGAGGCCAAAGACGTGCTGGCCGGGGCCATGTTGAAATATGCGCGCGAAGAGATTGCCGCCGGTCCGGTGCCTGCACCCGTTGGCGGCAAATCTGATCGCCCGACGATCACGCTGTTGGGAGAGATGTTCCCTGCAGACCCGATTAGCATCGGTCAGTTGATTGCACCGCTTGATTTGGGCGTTGGCCCGGTTGTGCCCTGCCGCGAATGGCGCGAGCTGTATGCAGCACTTGATTGTGGTGCAGTGGCGGCGATCCATCCGTTCTATTCAGCGGCCATCCGTGAGTTTCAGGCCGCAGGCCGTCCGATTGTTGGCTCTGCCCCTGTTGGTCATGACGGTACGGAGGCCTGGCTGAAGTCGCTGGCAGATCAATTTAATGTTCCAAATGCACAAGTTGCGGCGGTTCTGAATTCTCACCTCCCCCAGATCAGATCCGCGTTGGAAGCCGCGCCTATTCAAGGCCGCATCACACTCAGCGGTTATGAAGGCAGCGAGCTCTTGGTGGCGCGGCTTCTTATCGAAAGCGGAGCCGAGGTGCCGTATGTGGGCACAGCAGTCGCCAAATCGCGCTTTGCGGCCGACGATGTGGCTTGGTTGGAGGCGCATGGTGCGCAAGTGACATTCCGCGCGTCGCTCGAAGATGATTGCGCCGCAATGGAAGCGTTCCAACCTGACCTCGCGATCGGCACCACGCCTGTTGTCCAAAAGGGCAAAGAGCTGGGGATTCCCAGCTTGTATTTTACCAATTTGATTTCGGCGCGGCCATTGATGGGCATCGCAGGCGCAGGATCGCTGGCCCAGGTGGTCAATGCCGCGATGAAGAACAAAGACCGCATGGCGCATATGAAATCCTTCTTCGACGGTGTGGGCGAAGGCGACACGGCGGGCATTTGGGAAGGTGATCCCAACGTGCAGCCGCAGTTTCGCGCCATTCACGAGAAGAAACTCGAAAAACGCGCCCGTGCGGCCAAAGCGCAGGAGATGATCTGATGATTGACAATCATCATATCCGCGCCGCGGCGATGGGCGAGAGGGCCAGCCCCCTCGCGCTCCCCCGGGACATTTGTGAAAAAGAGAAGCGCGTTTTGACCCGTCTGGTTTCTGTACAGAACCTGTACAGACATCGTCCAGCACCTGTCGGTACAGCTGCTGGGATCGGAGGTGGATCATGTTGATCCAAGACCATGATCGCGCGGGCGGATATTGGGGGGCGGTTTACGCGTTCTGTGCCGTGAAAGGATTGCAATGTGTGATTGACGGTCCGGTCGGGTGCGAAAATCTGCCGGTGACCTCTGTGCTGCACTACACCGATGGGTTGCCACCCCATGAATTGCCGATTGTTGTGACGGGCTTGGGCGAAGAAGAGCTGGGACGCGATGGCACCGAAGGCGCAATGAAGCGCGCTTGGGGTACGCTTGATCCGGTTTTGCCTGCGGTGGTTGTCACGGGTTCCATTGCCGAGATGATTGGCGGTGGTGTGACCCCATTGGGGACCAATATTCAACGCTTCTTGCCGCGCACCATTGATGAGGATCAGTGGCAGGCAGCCGACCGCGCGATGACGTGGCTGTTCACCGAGTTTGGCATGACAAAGGGCCGGATGCCCCGCGAAGCCAAGCGTGAAGAGGGCGCAAAGCCACGGGTGAATATTTTGGGGCCGATGTATGGCACGTTTAATATGCCATCTGATCTGGCGGAGATCCGACGCCTTGTCGAGGGGATCGGGGCCGAGATCAATATGGTGATGCCGCTTGGCGCACATATCGCGGATATGAACAAGCTGGTGAATGCGGATGTGAATGTGTGTATGTATCGCGAGTTTGGTCGCGGCCTCTGTGAGGTGTTGAACAAACCCTATTTGCAAGCGCCGATTGGCGTGGACAGCACCACGAAATTCCTGCGCAAATTGGGAGAGCTGCTGGAGCTTGACCCAGAGCCATTCATCGAGCGTGAGAAGCATTCGACGATTAAGCCGGTTTGGGATCTCTGGCGCTCGGTCACCCAGGACTTTTTCGCCACCGCGAGCTTTGGGATCGTTGCGAACGAGACCTATGCACGCGGGGTCAGAAACTACCTCGAAAATGATCTTGGTCTGCCCTGCAGATTTGCTGTGGCGCGGGTCGCTGGCAAAAAGACCGACAATGATGAGGTCCGGCAACTGGTGCAGGAAAGCGGTGCATTGGTTGTGCTGGGTTCCATTAATGAGAAAATGTACTTGGCCGAAGCGGCCCATGGCTTTGGCCCTAAACCGGCCTTTATCCCGGCAAGTTTTCCAGGCGCTGCCATCCGCCGATCCACAGGGACGCCGATGATGGGGTATGCGGGTGCGACGTATCTGCTGCAAGAAGTCTGTAACGCGCTCTTCGACGCGCTCTTCCATATATTACCGCTTGGATCGGACATGGATGCGGCCGAGGCCACACCAGCCGTACTAAAGCGCGACTTCCCTTGGGATGATGACGCACGGGAGCTTTTGAACAAAATCGTCGCTGATCATCCGGTGCTCACCCGGATTTCTGCGGCGAAGACATTGCGTGACCAGGCCGAGAAGGCCGCGCTCGACGAGGGGTCGGAGCGCGTGGTCCGTGAAACGGTCGCGCGGTTGCGACCAGACGCAGCCGAAAGGCTGCAATCACCTAATGCAGTCAAGGGAGAGGTTGCATGACGACACGACAAAAACGTGGAACGCGCATGGAGTACTGGGTGTATTTTTCACTCATCTTCTTGCTGGCCATTCCATTCGCGCTGGCGCGCTGGGCGTTTCGCCTGGTGGCTCCGGTTGCGAACAAACAGAATCGCGGGGTGATCCGGCGGGCCAAAGAACAGGCCCATACGGTGACCCCCATGATATTTTCGGCGTGAAGAGAGTCGGAAAGCCCCATTCGCTTGAGCCTGAAGCCCGAGTGAATGTTTGCCGTCCAGGGTGGTCCTGGGCGGACCCGGCCGCGGGGTCCAGCGGTGTTAGTCAACTTTTCGGAGGAAAATATGGCTGACATGTCCTTTACAGGGCTTACAGACGAGCAGGCGCAAGAGCTCCACGCTGTCTATATGAGCGGGCTTTGGATCTTCACGGCCATTGCCGTTGTTGCTCACATAGCGACTTGGATCTGGCGTCCTTGGTTCCCTGCAAGCACGTTTATGTGAGGTGAAAGATGAGCAAGTTCTATAAAATTTGGCTGATCTGGGATCCACGCCGCGTGTTTGTATTCCAAGGCGTGTTCCTGTTCCTGCTGGCGGCGATGATCCACTTGGTTCTGCTGTCCACAGACTACTACAACTGGTTCGAGCTCGCAGCAGCTGCCGGTTAAGCACCACTGCTTGGGGGTGGGATGCTGCCCCCAAGCAATCATCGAAACATAAGGACGACCGGAAGGAGAGAACGGTCAGCCTGCAAAGGAGGGAAGCATGGCACTGCTCAGCTTCGAAAAAAAGTACCGTGTGCGCGGCGGTACACTTGTAGGGGGCGACCTGTTCGATTTCTGGGTCGGGCCGTTCTATGTCGGGTTCTTCGGGGCCACGACCATGTTCTTCGCGCTTTTGGGGACAATCCTCATTTTTTGGGGGGCCGCGCTGCAAGGCGTTTGGAACCCTTGGCTTATTTCCATCAATCCACCGGCGCTTGAGGTCGGAATGGGGATGGCGCCATTGGCCGAAGGGGGCCTATGGCAATTGATCACAATGTGTGCCTGCGGTGCGTTCATCTCTTGGGCGCTGCGGGAGGTGGAAATCTGCAACAAGCTTGGGATGGGGTACCACGTGCCCTTTGCCTTTGGTGTTGCAATCTTTGCCTTCATCACACTGAATGTGATCCGTCCGGCACTGATCGGTGCCTGGGCCTACGGGTTTCCATACGGTATCTGGAGCCACCTCCAATGGGTGAGCCTGACCGGATATCAATATGGTAACTTCCACTACAACCCCGCGCATATGGTGGCGATTACCTTCTTCTTCACAACCACATTGGCCCTGGCCATGCATGGCGGCCTCGTACTTTCGGCTGTGAACCCGAAAAAGGGCACACTTGTTAAATCACCTGAGCATGAAGACACGTATTTCCGGGATTACATTGGATACTCTGTCGGCACGCTCGGTATCCACCGGCTTGGCCTCGTTCTCGCGCTGAATGCAGGGTTCTGGTCCGCGGTCTGTATTGTGATCTCTGGCACCATCTGGTTCGACGCTTGGGTCGTCTGGTGGGATTGGTGGATCGACTTGCCATTCTGGCGTGACATTGAGGGAGGCATCAATGGCTGAGTATCAGAACATCTTTAACCAGTTCCAAGTCCAAGGGCCGGCGGAGTCGGGTCAGATCGAGGATGTGGATGCATCCAACCGGGTCGGCGAGGGACGCTTTGGCACCCTTTTGGGATGGTTCGGGAACGCGCAACTCGGACCAATCCACCTGGGACCGTTCGGCGTTGTCTCTTTGGTGACCGGTACGATTTGGTTCGTGATGGTGGGCTTCAGCTATTGGGCCCAGGCGGGCTTCAATCCGGCTGTGTTCCTGCGGGACCTTTTCTGGTTCTCGTTGAACCCACCCACGGAAGAGTATGGTCTTGGCATGGCCCCACTGGATGAGGGAGGCATGTGGCTGATCGCATCCTTCTTCTTGCTAATCTCGGTGATGGCCTGGTGGGCGCGGTGTTGGTTCCGCGCTGAAGAGCTCGGCATGGGCAAGCATATCTTCTGGGCGTTCGGCTCTGCGATTTGGTTGTTCTTGGTTCTCGGTCTGATCCGGCCGCTCTTTATGGGCAGCTGGGCGGAAGCGGTGCCATATGGGATCTTCAGTCACTTGGATTGGACGAACCTCTTCAGCCTGACCTACGGAAACCTGTTCTACAATCCGTTCCACGCGCTCTCGATTGTGTTCCTCTACGGATCGACACTCCTCTTTGCGATGCATGGGGCAACGATCCTTGCTGTGGCGCGATTGGGCGGTGACCGAGAAATTGACCAAATCCTCGATCGTGGGACGGCGTCTGAACGCGCGGGCCTCTTCTGGCGGTGGACCATGGGCTTTAACGCGACAATGGAGGGTATCCACCGTTGGGCATGGTGGTTTGCGGTCCTGACCACACTGACAGGTGGCATCGGAATTTTGTTGACAGGAACGGTTGTCGAAAACTGGTTGGAGTGGGCGATCATCCACAACTACGCACCAGAAAACGATGACTACGGATACGTGTATCCAGGTTAAGAAAGGAGCTGACCCATGATGATGAAAAAGCCTGATGGCGATGTTCAAACGAAATTCACGGCAGGGGAAATCTTTTCCTACATGGCCCAAGGCGCGTTTTACGCCGCGCTGGTGCTGACAGCCGCTGCGGGTTTCGTGATTTTCTTCTGGGTGATTGGACGCTTGCTCCCACCGGAAGAGGCCTATTTCTCGATGCTGGATACAGCAACAACGTTACTGGCCTAACGAACGAAAGGCGGCCCAGATCAACCTGGGCCGCCGTTCCCGTCTTGAAACGGGAGGGGATGATGTCGCATCTCTCTTGCGGCGGTGGCCGCGAAAGCTACAGATGAGGGTTATGGAGAAGAGACCGATGCCCAATACACCGCTTCTAGACCGCGTGAATGATCCCGCTGATTTGCGGGGCATGTCAAATAGCGAGCTGCGCCGTGTCGCGGATGAACTCCGATCGGAGGTGATCGACGCGGTGAGCCAAACAGGCGGCCATCTGGGGTCGAGCCTTGGTGTCATTGAACTCACCGTGGCGCTCCATGCGGTGTTCAATACGCCTTATGATAAATTGGTCTGGGATGTGGGGCACCAATGCTACCCCCATAAGGTGATCACGGGGCGTCGTGACCGGATCCGCACGCTGCGCCAAAAAGACGGTCTGAGCGGTTTCACCAAACGCGCCGAAAGCGAATACGATCCGTTTGGCGCGGCACATAGTTCCACGTCTATTTCTGCGGCGCTGGGTTTTACTATGGGCAAAGAGCTCGGCCAACCCACCGGTGATGCGATTGCGGTGATCGGCGATGGATCGATCAGTGCGGGGATGGCCTATGAGGCGATGAACAATGCGGGTCATGAAAACCGGCGCATGTTTGTCATCTTGAATGACAATGAGATGTCGATTGCCCCGCCCGTGGGCGCCATGTCCCGCTATCTGTCCAAACTTTATACGGATAGCCCGCTTTTTACATTGAAAGATATGGCGGAAGGATTGGTTGATGCGCTTCCGGCACCGTTCCGGGATGGGGCCCGGCGCGCCCAATCTTTGGTGACCGGAATGGTTGGCACTGGAACTCTGTTCGACGCGCTCGGTTTCACATATCTCGGTCCGATTGATGGCCATGATATGGATGAGCTTCTTGCGGTTCTTCGAACGGCAAAGACGCGGGCGACGACACCCACATTGATTCATATTCGGACGGTCAAAGGCAAAGGGTATGCCCCGGCAGAGGCCTCTGGCGATTGCTATCATGGTGTGGCCAAATTTGATGTGGCCTCGGGGGCACAAGCCAAGGCGAAGAAGAACGCGCCGAGCTATACCACGGTCTTTGGGTCAAGCCTTGTGGACCTCGCCCGAGACGATGACAGAATTGTTGCGATAACAGCGGCGATGCCGTCGGGCACGGGTGTCAACCTAATGGAAGAGGCGTTTCCAAAACGCACCTTTGACGTGGGTATCGCCGAACAACATGCGGTGACCTTTGCAGGTGCCCTCGCGGCCAGCGGGCTCCGTCCTTTTTGCGCGATCTATTCAACCTTCCTACAGCGCGCCTATGATCAGGTTGTTCATGATATTGCGCTGCAAAACCTTCCCGTACGCTTTCCGATCGATCGTGCCGGGCTGGTTGGGGCCGATGGCCCAACCCACGCAGGAGCATTCGATGTAGCCTATCTTGCCACGCTTCCGAACATGGTTGTTATGGCCGCAAGTGATGAGGCTGAGCTCAAACATATGGTGGCGACGGCGGCGGCTTATGACGACGGGCCAATTGCGTTCCGCTTCCCCCGCGGAGAGGGCACGGGTGTCGACCTTCCGGATCAAGGAGAGGTTTTGGACATTGGGAAAGGCCGGATCGTCCATGACGGGTCCGAAGTTGCATTCTTGTCTTTCGGAGCGCGGCTTGAAGAGGTGAAAGCCGCTGCGGCGATCTTAAAGGGCGACGGTATAGACGCGACCATCGCAGATGCCCGGTTTGCAAAACCCTTAGATCAAGATCTGATCCGCGATCTAGCAAAACGCCATCGGGTTCTCATTACAGTCGAAGAAGGCGCGCGGGGCGGGTTCGGCGCGCATGTCCTTCATTTCATGGCGGAAGATGGGCTCTTAGACACTGGCGTTAAGGTGCGAACGATGACCCTGCCGGACCAGTATATCGATCAGGCGAGCCCGAATGACATGTATGCAAAGGCCGGTCTCACGGCGGGCGACATGGTCGCGCTTGTGCGCGATCTGCACGGGATCGCATCTGATAGGGTCTCCGCCCCCCTCAAAGTGGTTGATTAAAGGATCACACCTCGGCTGGGGTGAAGATCAGATCAAAAAACTGATCAACATAGATCCGCAACCAAGGCGTGAAACGGCCGGGATTTGACTTCACCTGATCGCGAAGAGCATCGATCGGGACCCATTCCACGGCTTCAACTTCGTCTGGATTGAACGGTACAGATGCAGCCTGGTCCCCTTTTGCGACGAACATATCGACAACTTCGTGTTCGGTGAGCCCACCGCCAACATCGGCGCGGTATTCTACCGTATCGCGATATTCGATGGATAGGTTTACCAAACCAAGCTCTTCCTCAAGGCGGCGATGCGCGCAGATGGTGCTGTCTTCTTCCCAGTAAGGATGGGTGCAACAGGCATTGGCCCATAAGCCGGGCGTGTGGTATTTTCCAAGTGCGCGCTGCTGCAAAAGAGTGTGCCCGCTAGCCACCACGAACACTGAAATGGCGCGGTGCTTCAGGCCCCTTTTATGCGCTTCGAGTTTTTCAACGGGTGTGAGAATGCCGTTTACCCAGGTCGGGATCATCACCGTCATGTGCGGGTCGGGGCCACAATCCCCGTGAGATGGGCCATGTTCTTAAACATGATTTTCAAATGCGCCATCGGCCGCGCAGCCACGAGTTTTTTGTTCATATAGGCTTCAAAAGTCAGGCGTTGGACATCCACATCATGACAGAGCGACACGAACCGTTCGCGCCGGTCGTCCGACTTATAGTATGCATCTTGCATTGCGCCGAGCACCCGAAACACCGTTTTGTGCTCCTTCATGAAGAACTTCCGTGCCAATTGAAGATCGCGGGCTCGTCCACTTGCGAGGCATGCAGAGACAGCCCGTGCTGCGAATTCCCCGCCCACCATCGCATAGTAGATGCCCTCTCCAGAAGAAGGGGCGACCACCCCCGCAGCGTCCCCCGCCAAGACAACATCGCGCCCGTTATCCCACCGATCCAACGGTTTTAACGGGATCGGTGCGCCTTCCTTTCGAACGGTCGTGCAATCGGAGAGACCTGACGCGTCGCGCAGGTCGGCAGTCGCGGCCTTAAGATCGATTCCATCTATCCCGGTGCCCATGCCGACGCTTGCCTTATTGCCGTGCGGGAACACCCAGCCATAGAAATCCGGGCTGATTGCACCATCATAGATCACGTCGCAGCGGTTTGGATCATAGCCGCCGACTTTTCCCGGGGCCTCGATGATTTCATGATAGGCGATGACATAGGGGATGGTTTCTCCGCCCGGCACTTCTGCACGTGCGACGTCGGAGCGTGCGCCATCGGCACCAATGATCAGCTGTGTCGTGAGAGCCCTGGTCTCCCCGCTCGATTTTTCTCGGAAATGAACATGCGTTCCGTCACCGTCCCGGGTGATTTTTGTGAACGTGCCGGTGTATCTATCTGCGCCTGCATCCTTCGCCCGTTCGCGGAGATATTCGTCGAAATCTTCGCGATCAACCATCCCAACAAATCCGTTCTCGATTGGAATATCGACGCTCCGCGAGGTCGGCGAGATCATTCGAGCCGTCGTGATCTTTGCAACGAGGAGCGTGTCTGGAATGTTGAAGTCTTGGATCAATCGTGGGGGAACTGCACCGCCGCATGGTTTGATCCGTCCCATACGGTCAATAAACGCCACCTTATGCCCTTCACGGGCCAAGTGCTCGGCCGCTGTCGCGCCAGACGGCCCGCCTCCGACAACTATTACATCGTAAGTCATACTGCTTCTCCTGTTTGGAGCTGTGAAGAATGGTTCTCGCCTAAAAGTCGGGCGGCAACTAATGCTGCGAAGAGGAACAAGATGGCTTCTGCCCCAAAGACGACGCCATAGGCCGCTTCAACCGGAAGTATGAGACGCGCAAGATCGACAGTGCCAGTTGCAATCAATCCGGCAATGCCGGCCGCGATCGCTTGGGCAGCACCGAAGACGCCCATGCGGAGACCTGTGGCGCCCTTCTGTTCGGTCGCAAGACGCATCATCGATCCTATTGCGCCAACAACGAACAGCCCGTTTCCAAATCCAAGCACCACAGTGAAGGGCAACAGGGGAAGTGTGGCTGCAAGCCCGGCCAGTCCGATGGCGGATATAATGCACCCTAGGAATGCCCAAGACCGCAAAGATCCCAAACCCCATGCGGACAGGCCACCAGCGAAGAGCATTCCAACAAGGGCTGCCCCATCTTTACCGCCGCTCAACTGAGTGGATTGATCGGGGCTGAGCCCATGCACATGCCCGGCAAAGGGTTCGAGGATCAGCTCGCTGAGATAGAAGGCAAGGATCGAAAGAAAGACGAAACCCGTGAATGCCTTTGCAGCTGGATCGGACCAAGTCGCCGAAAGGGCCGCCATTAGATTTGGTCGTTCGGTGGGCGCAGCTGTCTGTGGTGTCATATCCCGTTCGATGCGAAACGTTGCCACGATCGCCAGGCCGAAGGCAAAGAGTGCGACGGCCGGGACAACCAGCATAAGGCGATCTGGCGAGTATGGTTTGAGCGCAGCGCCAGCACCAACGGATGCCAGGATGGCCCCAAGAATGAGCATCAACCAAGCAATTGTTGCGGCTGCCCCTTTCTGATCGTCCGGCGAGACGGTGGCCAGGAGCGCCAAGAATGATGTGCCGGCTGCTCCAATTCCAAAGCCAATAAAGGAATAGCCGACGATCCAGATTGTAATCGCGACCGACGTGGAGGGCGCATATGCGATGGCCCATGCGGTTAATACGAGCCCAAAACCAACCGCCGCAACGCCCCCAAGAATGAAAGGCGTGCGCCCACCTTTTGTATCTGATCTGTGGCCCCAAACCGGTCGAGAGAGTTGAACGGCGTAATGAAGCGCAACCAAAAAACCGGGTAAGATTGCGGGGAGGGCAAGTTCAACGGTCATAAGGCGATTGAACAAGTTTACAGGCAGTGCAGACATGCCCCCGATGGCCATATTGACGAGGCATAGACGCGCGATATGACCCCATCCCATCACGCAATCCCCCGCAATGCAAAGGCCGCCACCATCATGCCGAGCACATAAAAAAGAACACCGGTCCCATTGTACCAAGGCGCTTTAGACCTTGGATCCTTGAACATCACCGACATTGCCCAAAACTGTGCGATTAAAAGGCCGGCGATGGCCGCTGCAAAAATCGGTTTCCCTAGAAAGAGAAGAAATGCGATTACGCCTAGCTGGGGTATCGTCATTCCGACACAGGCAATCTGAGCGGCGCGTCGTGGCCCGTAGACGACCGGCAAGGATCGCAGCCCGGTCGCGCGATCTCCCTCTAGTGCCTTAAAGTCGTTCAAAGTCATGATCCCATGCGCGCCAAGCGCATAGAGCGCGGCGACCACAATAATCTCCCAACGGGGAAGCCCCGCCGCCATGACCGCGGCGCCGGTGAACCAGGGCAGCCCTTCATAACACAGCCCGACCAGTCCCGGCCCCCACCATCCAGACCGCTTCATGCGTATGGGTTCTGCCGAGTAAGCCCAGGCCGCAGCCACTGCGAATATCGTTGCAACAAATCCCCAGACGCCCAGGGCAGCCCCAACGCCGATAGCGAGTGCCGACATCGAAAGTGCGATCCAGAGGCCCCACAAACCTGGAATACGGCCCGATGGAATGGGACGATTGGGCTCGTTGATTGCATCCACATGGCGGTCGCACCAATCATTGGCAGCCTGGCTCATGCCGCACACGATTGGGCCCGCAAGAATGACACCAAGAACAAACACCCCGGAGCGGTCCGCCAACGGCACCCCAGACGAGATGACGCCACAGGCGTAAGCCCACATTGGAGGAAACCAGGTGATCGGCTTAATCAGCTCAAGCGCTGACGCGACATCCGGTCTCCCCGCCAGATGTTGATCAGACGATACAGTCATAGTGTCTATTCAATATGACACTATCGAGTCTGTCCAGTGTTTGATCCGCTTGTCTCGCTTTGCCGTGTTACCGCGTCGTGACAACGTTACTCATCGTCAGATTTTCCAATCAAACCGTATTTCCGCAGCTTCACGTAAAGGGATTGGCGGGACAGGCTGAGCATCTCTGCCGCTGCGAAACGATTGTTCTTGGTCAGCTTTATGGCGGTCTCAATACAGATTTTTTCGATAACATCTGTTGTTTGAGATACGATATCCTTCAAGGATACTTTCCCGACCAATTCTGCAACGCTGTCGGGATCGTTCAGCGGCATGCCCTCTGACAGGTCCAGTGTTGACGTTAAGCGAAGCGAAATACCGTATGAGATTTGATCCTGCCCAACGATGCGTGCGGCCGAAAGCATGACTGGCACCTTCGTATCAAACCCGGTTTGAATGCTGGTCTCGTAGGCTTGTACCGTTCCAAATTCGGTGATCGTCTCTCTGAGGACGGACCAATCGACATTTCCTCTGCTGAGAATCTCACTCATCGGTAGACCAATCACGTCGGAGACTTGCGCCTTTTCGAGCAATGAAAGGGCTGACGGATTAGCCGCTTGAATGTTCCCGGAACTATCCAAAAGAATGGCGGCATCTGGTGTCGCGGATGTAAAGAGCGACCAAGGTTCTTGAACGGTCGCGCCCGGTTCAGTTGATATGTGAACCAAGGCCACCAAGTCATTGGCCGTCCGAAAGCGTTCTGCCGAAATGGCCGCTTCTGTTCCGTTTGGAAGCAAGGCTTTGATCGGGTCCGAGTGATGTCTTTCGCTCGACAGTAATGTGTCCAAAGTCGCGCCAAAGTCGCCGAGAATGCGACCAAAGGGTTTGTCTAATGCGTCCTTGGCCGTTGTGCCAAAGAGCGTCGCTGCGGCGTCAGTGATGTCTAAGATACGACCAGATCGCTCCGATAGATATAGAAAACAATCCTGGGTCCGAGACTTCAAAACGCGATAAAGTGTGTTGCGTTCCCGATCGTTCCGATGCTCGGTCTCAAGCGCGTGTTGCGTGCGCACCAATGCCTGCTGCGCGTCGGAGATGGCCGTCAAATCCTGACCAAGCATAAGAACGGTTTCGTCTTCTTTTACTTTCACAAATCTGTACCGCACGGGCATCTCGAACCCGGTGCTGTCCAGATGGTTGAGCTCCATCGGTGGCAGGTCGAGTGTACCACTCTCGCTCATCTTTTGTGCAGCGGCCATCGCGCGATCCAACTTCACTTGGCTTTCGGCGGTGATTACCGTGCTGATGTGATGGCCTACCCAATCGGACAATCCGTGCGAGCGACTGTTACTCGCGTTTAGGACGGCAGCTTGTATGGTCCCGTCTTGGCGAAGAGAAATCGTCACATCCGTTGCCGTTCTCAAGACTGCGGACAGAACATCAAATGCGTCCACCGCCTCCGCGGGAATGAGCCTTAGGGATGCACCATCAGGCGTCATGACCGCGACCTCGTGTTTTCTTCTTGTTGCGACAGCCCAATATGGTCGTGGTCCACTGATATGCCGCTAAATGACAATGCTTCGGTTAACTCGTTTGTGACCATGTCAATCCCGTCGGGCATTTTGATCCCCTGGTGTGCGACGTAGCCCCCAAGAAGTACCGGCATGTAGGGCGCGGCAGTTTTTATCTCTGCTGCAATCTTACTTGTTACCGCAAAATCATCGCTCCGAGATTGAGAAATGAAGACCGTATCAAACGTGGCCACGTCAAATCGACCGAGAACATCTTCCGGAGTGACATCTGATGCGCGTTCTGCGTAATGCCCAAGAAAAGATATTCGTTTCTGAAGAATGGCCGCGCTCAGGACATGTTGTTCATGTGCTGGCGTTAAGACAAGGACGCGCCCCGCGGACCCATTCAGTTTAGACGACGTAGACGGGCTCGAAGCGACAATATCTTGAAGCCGAGAGGCGCTGATGCTGACATCAACCCAGTTTCTGCGATCTTCGACCCAATCGATCCCGAGTTGTTCAGCTATCTTAGGCACAAACTCTGACACAACGGTTTCAATCGAATGACCATTTTTCGTCAAAGCGTCGATGGCAGCCGCCAGATCCGCATGCTTCGGAGATAAGCTGCTTCTAATGAGGCCTTCGATAACACTCGGATCGAACATCCTAGCCAAACCAATCTGCCGTAGAGCTTCATTCGCCAAATAGGAAATTCCTGTCGGCAGCCCGGCCGTGGTCGACTTACTCAGTGCAGATATATCGTTAGACATCGACACTTCCTTGGTTTTGCTCAGTGGAGCGCATCTCATGCATATCTCCGTGTAGCAGAAAGCGAGGCTAATGCACAGGAATACAATTCTAACCCTAAATTAGCTCGAATTCTGAGGGATCAAGGGTATTTGTCTCATTTTGTTGACGATTGCGCGTCCCAAGCACCGATTAGTGTAAGTTTGAATTGACACTTTTGGCCTCAATAGCGTCTATTGAGGGTACTATGACGGCTTCTGACCATCAGCTCGCGGCAGGGGAGACTGCAGCTGGGGCGTTTTCTCGCCTCTACACGCCGGACCAGCGTGCCCGAAGGGATGCAACGATCTGGACGCCAGTGCAGGGCATCTTGGCACCTCTTCAGTTTTTGGTGTGTTTGATTTCCGCTGTTTTGGTGCTCAGGTATCTTTGGACGGGCGTCGGATATGACCTCGCGACATGGTCCATAATTCTGAAAACGGGACTTCTTTTCACAATTATGGTGACCGGAGCGATTTGGGAGAAAGTCGTTTTCGGACAGTACCTATTTGCCGAAGCCTTCTTCTGGGAAGATGTTTTTTCGTTTATTGTCATAGCCTTACATTGTGCCTATGTCTGGCTCCTTCTGGCAGGTTGGCCCGCTGAGATACAGATGTGGACCGCCCTGGCCGCCTATCTCGCCTATTTTGTCAACGCCACGCAGTTCGTTCTGAAGCTTCGGGCGGCACGTTTGGAGGCGGTCGCATGAACGCACCGTCGAAAATAGGGTGCCGGGATCTTCCCGTGCTGAAAGAACGGGGTCAGCACGAGGTTTTTTGCGGTCTTACGGGCATCATTTGGCTGCATAGGAAGATGCAAGATGCCTTTTTCTTGGTCATTGGGTCCCGGACCTGTGCCCATCTTCTGCAATCTGCGGCCGGTGTGATGATCTTTGCGGAACCCCGATTCGGGACGGCAATCCTTGAAGAAACCGATTTGGCGGGTCTTGCGGACGCCCATGATGAGCTTGATGCCCAGGTGGAACAACTGTTGGATCGGCGGCCAGATATCAAGCAATTGTTCTTGGTTGGGTCCTGTCCGTCTGAGGTGATCAAGCTCGATCTCGCTCGGGCCGCAGAGCGATTGACGAAGGTATATGCCCCCCATGTTCGGGTTCTGAACTATTCCGGGTCAGGGATCGAAACCACATTTACCCAAGGGGAGGATGCCTGTCTTGAGGCGATGGTGCCGGTTCTTGGGGCAACGGATGACGACAATCTGATTGTTGTTGGGGCGCTGCCCGACGTGGTCGAAGATCAGTTGGTGGGCTTGATCCGCGAAATGGGTATCAAGAACGTGTCTTGCTTGCCGGCTGCGCGCACGGGTGAAGAACCGAAAGTAGGCCCAAAGACACGGTTCGTCTTGGCGCAACCCTTTCTTGGAGAAACTGCTGCGGCTTTGACCCGACGGGGCGCCACCCATTTGGCGGCCCCATTCCCATTCGGGGTCGAAGGGACAACGTCTTGGTTGCAGGTGATCGCCGATACGTTCAACGTATCGGCCGACCGTTTCGAAACGGTCGTTTCCGCCCCGCGGGCGCGGGGCGAAGCCTCTGTTGCAAAAGTCTCTGAAACCTTGCGTGGCAAATCCGTCTTTTTCTTTCCCGACAGTCAGCTTGAAATTCCATTGGCGCGTTTTTTGACACGCGAATGCGGGATGACCGCGACCGAAGTGGGCGCGCCCTTTATTCACAAAGGTGTGGTTGGTCCAGATATGGACCTGCTTGATGTTGATGTTCTCTCCGAAGGTCAGGATGTGGATTTGCAACTTGATCGATGTCGCGCAGCGCGGCCTGATTTAACCGTGTGCGGGCTTGGCCTGGCCAATCCGTTAGAGGCCGAGGGCCTGACAACCAAATGGGCGATCGAGCTCGTCTTCACGCCCGTCCATGGCTACGAGCAAGCAGGCGACCTGGCCGGTCTCTTTGCGCGGCCCTTGCGCCGGAAAAAGGTCCTCGCATCCGATCGGCCTGTTGCTGAGGTTGCCTCATGAAGCTGACGGTCTGGACATATGAAGGACCGCCCCATGTCGGCGCGATGCGTGTGGCGACGGGCATGAAGGGCCTTCATTACGTTTTGCATGCACCGCAAGGCGACACCTATGCCGATCTTCTATTCACAATGATCGAGCGCCGGAACCATCGGCCGCCGGTGACCTATACGACGTTCCAGGCACGAGATCTTGGGTCCGACACGGCGGAATTGTTCAAGCGCGCCTGCCAAGACGCCTATGAGCGGTACAAACCAGAAGCCTTGATCGTTGGGGCGAGCTGTACGGCGGAATTGATCCAGGACGATCCGGGCGGGTTGGCCGAGACGATGGGATTGCCGGTTCCCGTGATCCCGCTGGAGCTTCCGAGTTATCAACGCAAAGAAAATTTTGGGGCGTCCGAGACGCTCTTCCAATTGGTTCGCGCGCTGGCCGGGCCGGTCGATCGATCGGCCCAAGTCAGTTGCAACATTCTTGGGCCGACGGGGCTTGGCTTCCGCCATCGGGATGATGTTGTGGAGCTTACGGCGCTTCTCTCTGATTTGGGTGTCTCGGTGAATGTTGTGGGGCCGATGGGGGCATCGCCATCAGACCTTATCCGCCTTGGTGCCGCGCATTTTAATGTGATGCTCTATCCGGAGATCGCAGAGCAAGCGTGCCGCCATTTGGAACGGGTCTGCGGCCAGCCTTACACGAAAACTGTTCCGATTGGCGTTGGGGCGACGCGAGAGTTCATCGAAGAAGTGCGCGCGATCACCGGTGTGACAGCGGAGGTGGATCAAAGTCGCCTGCGGGCCCCTTGGTACTCTGCCAGCGTGGACAGTACCTATCTGACAGGAAAGCGTGTCTTTGTTTTTGGAGACGCCACCCATGCAATGGCAGCCGCACGGATCGCACAGGGCGAGATGGGGTTCGAGGTTGTTGGTCTTGGATGCTACAACCGCGAATTTGCCCGACCGATGCGGACCTTTGCGAAGGACTATGGTCTCGAGGCGTTGATCACCGACGATTACCTTGAGGTGGAACGCGCGATTGAGGCAGCGGCGCCCGAGATGATCCTTGGTACCCAGATGGAGCGCCATATCGGCAAGCGCCTTGGTATTCCATGCGCCGTGATTTCTGCACCTGTCCATGTGCAGGATTTCCCCGCGCGCTATTCCCCCCAAGTGGGCTGGGAAGGCGCGAATGTTATCTTTGATACGTGGGTTCATCCGCTTGTGATGGGGCTAGAAGAACATCTGCTGCATATGTTCCGGGAGGATTTTGAGTTCCACGATGGTGCGGGTGCAAGCCATCATGGTGGGCTATCGCCCGCGACAGCTGGGGGCCAGCCCCCAGACCCCCGGGATATTTCTGAACAGAAGAAGACAGGGAACGTTATCTGGCTTGCGGATGCTGAGGCGGAACTTCGCAAAGTCCCGTTCTTTGTGCGAGGGAAAGCGCGGAAGAACACCGAGGCCTTTGCCGAAATGCAAGGTTTGAGCGAAGTCTCTAAGGACACGCTTTATGAGGCGAAGGCGCATTATGCTCGATAGTATTCAGCATAAGGGCCTTGAGGCCGAAACCCGGACATATCGGGTGGTGATCTTGACGTTGGATTCCCATATCGCCGGGCCCGTGGCGCGGGCGCAGTCACGGTTGAAGCGCGACTTTCCCAATCTGGAACTGAGCGTCCATGCCGCCGCAGAATGGTCTGAGAACCCTTCGGCACTTTTGGATGCGAAAGCGGCGATTGCGACGGCTGATATCGTTGTGTCCACCATTCTCTTTTTGGAAGAGCATGTGACCGCGATCTTATCAGATTTGAAAGAGCGGCGCGACGCGCTGGATGCGTTTGTGGGGGCGGTGTGTGACAGCCAGATTGTGAAGCTGACGAAGCTTGGCGCGCTTGATATGGCAAAGCCTGCAAGCGGAATATTGTCATTGCTGAAGAAGTTGCGCGGGTCTTCGAAGACGAAGCAGGCCTCGGGCGAAAAGCAAATGGCGATGTTGAAGCGCCTGCCAAAAATCTTGCGGTTGATCCCCGGGAAAGCCCAGGACCTTCGTGCCTACTTCCTGTGTATGCAGTACTGGCTTGGTGGCTCTGACGACAATATCGAGGCGATGGTGCGCTTTTTGATCAGCCGCTACGCCAGCGTCGATGATTGGCGGGGTGCGGATGCAGCACTTCCGATCGAATACCCGGAGGTTGGGCTTTATCACCCAGATCTTGCCGACCGCGTCACGGCCGATGCGTCTGATTTACCGCAACCGAAGACGCCAGTGGGAACGGTCGGGATCCTGATGATGCGGTCTTATGTGCTTGCAGGCGACACGGCCCATTATGACGCGGTGATCCGAGAATTGCAGGGCCGCGGCCTTCGGGTTCTTCCCGCCTTTGCAGGTGGCCTTGACGGACGTCCGGCGATGGATCGGTATTTCGATGGTATTGACGTGCTCCTGTCGCTGACGGGGTTTAGCCTGGTGGGTGGGCCGGCCTTCAACGATAGTAGCGCTGCGGTAGATGCGCTGACGGCGCTTGATGTCACCTATATCGCGGCGCATCCGCTTGAGTTTCAGACCATCGAACACTGGGAGGCCTCTGATGGTGGGCTTGGCCCGGTTGAGACGACGATGCTGATCGCTTTGCCTGAAATTGATGGGGCGACCAACCCAACAGTCTTCGCGGGTCGCCATGACATTGATGTGTCAGGGGACGCTTTGAAATCGATGGCCCCTTGCGAAGAGCGGGTGGAGAAACTTGCCGATCGGGTTTTGAAAGCTGCGCAACTGAAGCGCACCGAACGTGCAGAGAAGAAGATTGGCATCGTGCTTTATGGGTTTCCGCCGAACGCAGGTGCGGTGGGAACGGCAGCGTATCTGAGTGTGTTCGAAAGCCTTTGGAACACGCTCTCAGCGATGAAAGATGCTGGTTACACCGTGGACTTGCCGGCGGATTTGGACGCCCTTCGCGCAGCGGTTCTCCAGGGAAATGCAGAAACATATGGCCAGCAGGCAAATGTTTTGGCCCGCGTTAGTGCCAATGACATCGTGGCCCATGAGCCTTGGCTGAAAGAGATTGAGGCGCAGTGGGGCCCGGCACCTGGGCGTGTCCAGGCAGATGGTTCAGGCGTTTTTGTCTTGGGGGCCGATCTTGGCAATGTTGTGGTCGGGGTCCAGCCGGCCTTTGGGTATGAGGGCGATCCGATGCGCCTGTTGTTCGAGAAGGGTTTTGCCCCAACGCATGCGTTTTCAACATTCTACCGTTGGATGCGGGAAGAGGCGCGGGTTGATGCGCTTCTCCATTTTGGAATGCACGGCGCGTTGGAGTTCATGCCCGGCAAGCAAACGGGGCTCGGCCAGGACTGTTGGCCCGATCGTTTGATCGGTGATTTGCCGAATATTTACCTCTATGCGGCGAACAATCCATCGGAGGCGACGATTGCTAAGCGGCGAAGCCACGCGGTGACGATTTCCCATTTGACGCCGCCTTTGGCGCAGGCCGGGCTTTATAAAGGTCTTGCCGAGTTGAAAGACAGCCTTCAGCGTTTCCGGAGCCTTCCATCAGATCATACTGATCGGACTGCCCTTGCCGAGTTGATTGTGGATCAAGCGGCGACCGTAGATCTTTCGGGCGACCCAGATGGGCTGTGGTTGAAGCTGTTGGAAACCGAAGATGCTTTGATCACGGATGGTTTGCATGTGGTGGGCCGCCCGATGGATGCGGACCAGCGGGCTGAGCATTTGAAGTTGGTCCATGATGCGGATGCGGACCAGATCGCAGCGCTCGATGAGCTTCTCCAAGACGAAACGGAGGTCCGAGCGATCCTCCACGCTTTGGATGGTGGGTTTACAGCGCCTGTTCCGGGCGGGGACCTGATCCGATCGCCTGATATTTTGCCAACGGGTCGGAACATTCATGCGTTTGATCCGTTCCGGATGCCGACCAGCTTTGCGATGGCTGAAGGCCAGAAGCAGGCAGACCTTCTGCTCAAGACGCATGCGGAGCTTCCACGGACAGTTGCAATGGTGCTTTGGGGCTCGGACAATATCAAGTCTGATGGCGGTCCTTTGGCGCAGGCTTTGGCTTTGATCGGTGCGACCCCCCGCTTTGACAGCTATGGTCGATTGTCTGGCGCGGATTTGATCCCGTTGGAGATGCTTGGACGCCCGCGGATAGACGTGATTGTCACCTTATCCGGCATCTTCCGGGACCTTCTGCCGCTGCAGACCAAACTTCTGGCGGAGGCGTGTTGGTTGGCGGCTCACGCAGATGAACCTTTGGACCAGAATTTCGTCCGGGCCCACGCGCTGGCCTATGCAGAACAAATGGGCGTGGACCTCGAAACAGCGGCACTTCGTGTCTTCTCAAATGCCGAAGGGGCCTATGGATCCAATGTGAACCAGCTGATCGATAGCGGGGCTTGGGATGGGGAAGATGAACTTGCCGATGCCTATGAGGCGCGGAAGTCGTTTGCCTATGGTCGGAATGGAAAATGCGAACAGAACCCTGCACTGCTCCAGACCGCACTCAAAGATGTCGAACTGGCTTATCAGAATCTCGAAAGTGTCGAACTTGGCGTGACCACGGTCGACCATTATTTCGACACGCTTGGCGGGATCAGCCGGGCAGTGAAACGCGCGAAGGGGGCAGAGGCACCAGTTTACATCGGTGATCAAACCCGTGGTTCTGGCAAAGTGCGCACGCTGTCAGAACAGGTGGCTTTGGAGGCCCGGACACGCAGTTTGAACCCAAAGTTCTATGAAGGGCTTCTGAAGCATGGGCACGAAGGTGTGCGCCAGATCGAAGCGCATGTGACAAACACAATGGGATGGTCGGCCACCACCGGACAAGTGGACCCTTGGGTTTATCAGCGCCTGACCGAGACGTTTGTTTTGGACGAAGAGATGAAGCGCCGCCTGGCGGAGTTGAACCCCGCGGCGTCTGCCAAAATGGCGAACCGCCTTCTAGAGGCGCATGAGCGCGATTACTGGCAGCCGGATGATGAAACACTAGAGGCCCTGCGCGCTGGCGCAGAAGAGCTCGAAGATCGCCTCGAAGGCGTGATCGCAGCGGAATGATGGGAGGAAGGGCATGAGCCCATTAGATATCAAAGCACCACCGGTCCTTAGGGGCCAGGATGGCGACGGGTCGGTTCAGGTCCATCAAGATATGTCGATCAAGATCGACGGGGCAAAGGTGTTTGCGGTCTACGGTAAAGGTGGGATCGGGAAGTCGACGACCTCGTCGAACCTGTCGGTCGCCTTTTCTAAACTCGGCCACCGTGTGCTGCAGATCGGATGCGATCCTAAGCATGACAGCACGTTTACCCTGACCGGGCGCCTCCAAGCGACCGTCATCGATATTTTGAAGGAGGTTGATTTCCATGCGGAGGAGCTTCGTCCAGAAGACTTCGTGACCGAAGGATATAACGGTGTTCAATGTGTCGAAGCGGGCGGACCACCGGCTGGCACGGGATGTGGCGGCTATGTCGTTGGGCAGACCGTTAAGTTGCTGAAGCAGCATCATATGCTGGAAGACACCGATGTCGTTATTTTCGATGTTCTAGGTGATGTTGTGTGTGGCGGTTTTGCGGCGCCCTTGCAACACGCAGATCGTGCGATGATTGTGACGGCGAATGATTTCGACAGCATCTATGCGATGAACCGGATCATTGCCGCGGTCCAAGCGAAGGCGAAGAATTATAATGTTCGGCTTGCGGGCTGTGTGGCCAATCGATCGCGCGAAACGGACGAAGTTGACAGGTATTGCGAAAAAGTGGGCTTTAACAGGCTCGCGCATTTGAAAGATGTCGATGCCATCCGCAGGTCGCGTCTGAAGAAAAAGACGCTCTTTGAAATGGATGCTGATGACGACGTTGTCGAGGTTCAGAAAGAGTATATTCGCCTTGCTGAGACGCTTTGGGCAGGCACCGAGGCAAGGGTGCCCGAACCGCTTGAAGATCGCGATATCTTTGAGTTGCTGGGGTTTGACTGATGTCTGACAGCTACCTCTCCAAACGCGCGCAACTTGCCACGTATTTCGACCAAACTGCGTCGAAGACTTGGGAACGGCTGACGTCCGATGCGCCCGTGTCGCGCATTCGGGCGACTGTGCGCGCGGGTCGGGAGGAAATGGCGACTACGCTCTTGTCGATGTTGCCGAAGGATCTGTCAGGTCTGCGGGTTCTCGATGCAGGATGCGGCGCTGGGCCGCTTTCGATTGAGATGGCGAAACGCGGGGCCGACGTTGTCGGAATTGACATTTCAGCAAGCCTTGTTGACGTCGCTAGGCGGCGCACGCCAGAAAGTCTGAGTGGTCGGATCACCTATACAGTGGGCGATATGCTGTCACCTGGGATGGGCACGTTTGATGCGATCGTCGCGATGGACAGTCTTATTCATTACAAAGGCGAGGACATCGCAAAGTCCCTGGTCCGATTGGCGCAACTCACGTCTGGGCCTATCGTCTTCACTGTCGCGCCACGTACACTCCCGCTTACCTTGATGCATTGGGTCGGCAAGGCCTTTCCAAGATCGGACCGCTCTCCGGCCATTATTCCTGTAGTGCCCGGACGGCTTTCACGGACGGCACAAAGGCATCTGTTGCATAGAATCGTTGTCCCCGGCCCTCGGATCGCGCGTGGATTTTACATCAGCCAGGCGATGGAGGTCCGCCCATGAGCGCGCGCCATCCCTTGACGCAGATGTCTAAGGCGATGCTGCCCTTTGCGGACGCGGCCTCTGCTGGTTTGCCGCTTGGTCAGTTGCTGCGCCTCTCACTGTTCCAAGTGTCGGTTGGGATGGCAACGGTGATGTTGGTGGGCACCTTGAACCGCGTCATGATCGTGGAGCTTGGCGTGCCCGCGTTTATGGTTGCATTGATGGTGGCCCTGCCCGTTTTGGTTGCACCTTTCCGGGCATTCTTAGGGTACCGGTCGGACACCTATAAATCGGCGATCGGCTGGAAACGTGTTCCTTACATTTGGTTTGGGTCGCTGTGGCAGTTTGGTGGCTTGGCGATCATGCCGTTTTCGCTTTTGGTCCTGTCTGGTGACAACATGGTGGGGCCAGATTGGGTCGGCATTCCCCTTGCGGCGATTGCCTTTGTTATGACGGGCCTTGGTCTTCATATGACCCAGACCGCCGGTCTCGCCCTGGCTGCGGATCGCGCGGATGAAGAAAAACGACCGCGTGTGGTTGCCCTTTTATATGTAATGTTCCTTCTGGGCATGGGCCTCTCTGCCGTCATTATTGGCGCGCTCTTGCGGAACTTCACTGCGCTACACCTTATTCAGGTGGTCCAAGGCGCAGCTGTCGTGACGCTTGTCCTCAATTTGATTGCTCTCTGGAAACAAGAGAAAATGGCCCCGATGACCCGGGAAGAGCGGGCATTACCTCGCCCCGAGTTTCGTCAAGCCTGGGCGGATTTGGCTGCGCAAAGCGACGTCCGTCGTCTGATCATCGTGATTTGTTTGGGCACTGCTGCCTTCACAATGCAGGACGTGCTTCTCGAGCCGTATGGGGGTGAAATTCTCGGTCTCAGTGTCGCGGCAACGACGATGTTGACCGGCGTTTGGGCGCTTGGGGCCTTGTTTGGTTTCGGCTTCGCATCCCGGTGGCTCGCACGCGGTCTAGACACGTTCGCGATGGGGGCCCGCGGCTTGATGATCGGGATCGCATCCTTCAGTGCTGTGGTGATTGCAGAACCGCTTGGTTCTTCCATCCTGTTTTTCGCGGGCGCCTTTGGGATCGGAATGGGATCTGGGCTGTTCGCTGTCTCCACCCTGACTGCGGCGATGCTGATGCCGGTGAAAGGCGCTGCCGGACGCGGCCTGGCCCTTGGTGCGTGGGGCGCGGCGCAGGCCACCGCCACAGGTGTCGCGATCGCACTTGGCGGCACCATCAAAGACGGTATCGGCGCCCTCGCTGAATCGGGTCTTCTAGGCGATGCGCTGAACCGCGCTGGCACGGGATACTCCGTCGTTTACCACATCGAGATAGGGTTGCTTTTTGCAACTCTGATCGCGGTTGGCCCCTTGGTCCGCCGCACCCCGCTGCAACCCGCAAACCGCAACTTTAACAAGATCGGCATTGCCGATTTTCCAACTTAACCGCTTGCAAAATAAGGAGGGCTCAATGGAACCATTTTTTGCAAACTTTGATCTAGCATCGCTCGCGATTTGGAGCTTCTGGATCTTTTTCGCAGGTCTGATTGTATACCTGCAAACCGAAAACATGCGCGAAGGATACCCTTTGCAAAATGATGACGGTGATCTTGCCTCGAACCAGGGACCATTCCCTGTGCCTGGACCAAAAACCTTTGAACGGGCCAATGGGCTTGACGACGTGACGGTCCCAACGCTTGCGCCGGAAAACCGCAAACTCGCGATGGAGCGGACCGCAGCATCGGAAGGTTTTCCGTTTGAACCAACAGGGGATCCGATGATCGACGGCCTTGGGCCAGCATCTTGGGCGCCACGCGCAAACCGCCCCGAACTGGACGCGCATGGCAATCCAAAGATTGTGCCAATGTCAAAGGCGAAAGGTTTCCGTGTCTCTGCCGGACCTGATCCACGGGGCATGCCGGTGATATCTGGTGATGGCCAAGCAGTGGGCGAAATCACAGATATCTGGATTGACGAAGGTGAACAACTTCCACGCTATTTGGAGTTTGCAATGGGAGAGGGTGATACACGCCTGGTCCCAAGCACGCTGATCAAGTTGAAGGGTGATCGTGCGATCATTCGGTCGCTCTACGCGGATCAGTTCGCGAATATTCCAAAGCATAAATCTGCACGTCAGGTGACGTTGCTCGAAGAGGACAAGATCTCTGCCTACTACTGTGGCGGAAACCTCTATGCGGGCAATCGCCGGGATCCCATTCTTTAAGGATCGATCCCATGTCCCATGACGACTATCAGTTCGAGCCCTTACCCGGCCTTCCATCCCATTTGCCAGAGGGAGAAGAGATCCTTTGGCAGGGGCGGCCAAGTGTTTTCGGTTTCGCCCAGGATGTGTTGCGCATCCACTGGGTGGTCGGGTATTTTCTCTTCCTGATTGTCTGGCGGGCCATTTCAAATAGCGACCAGGGGATTGCGCCCGTGTTGCAAAACACGGTGCCCCTGGTTGTTCTCGGTCTCGCCGCTTGCGGCGTGATCCTTGTCATCGCGTGGATCCTCGCGGCGACAACCGTCTACACGATTACGAACAAGCGGATCGTCATCCGCAAAGGTGCGGCGCTGAGTTTCGCGCTGAACCTTCCTTTTGCCCAGATGGTCTCGGCCGATTTGTCGATGAAGAGATCTGGCCGGGGGACAATTGCGCTGACAATGTCGGAGCCGCTTGGCATGAGCTACCTCGTGTTATGGCCCCATGTGCGGCCCTGGAAAATGGCCGAAGTGCGCCCGAGTTTGCGCTCGATCAAAGATGCGCGCGCAATTTCTGATATTCTTGCCGATGCAGCGGTGTCTTTCACACGGGAAGTACCGGATGCAACGGTTGAACCGAGAGGCGCCCATGCCTTTCCTGCGGAATAGGATTTGAGAGATGTCTGACTTCGCTGAACGACTACCACAGGATCGCGAATTGATCCCACGCGCATTGATCCGCGCGTGCGTATTTTTAATTTTCGCCACGATCGGCATTGTGGCCTTTGCCACCTTTTCTGATCGACCGAAGGCCGGGACCCCGGCAAAGGGTGTCATCGCGGCGGAACGCCTGATTTCGGTGGACATTTTGCCCCGTGGTGCTGCGAACATCTTCGATGGAACGGGTGTCTTGATCCATGAGTTCCCAGAGGGAGAAGCCGGATTTATGGACTCCGTCTTCCGTGCCGTGGCCTATGAACGCAAGAAAAGCGGCGTCGAAGAAGACGGTCCAGTTCGGATTGCGCGGCTTGAAGACGGGCGGCACATCTTGATCGATCCAAACTCAAACTGGCGGATGGAGCTTCGCGGATATGGCGCGAACAACATGGAGCCCTTTGTCATTCTTTTGCAAGATTTGTGAGGCCGGAGATGGGTGTATTTACGAAAACAACCGAAACGGCCCCTTGCACAGTCGAGGTCAGCCACAAATTTGAAAGCCTGCATGCCCATGTGCGCTTTGACAATGGCGCAGTGGTATTCCCCGGCGACGAGGTCCTTGTCCACGGCGCACCCGTTATGGCGCCATATGGTGAAGTCGTCATCGCAGAACGCACAGCAACGATCACGCGGGCGAGCGGGTTGGAACGTCTGTGGACGCGCCTGACAGGTGATTTTGAATTCTTGGAACTCTGCGAATTTTCATTCTCTGAGGAGGTGCTGTCATGAATATGCAACCGAGCCCCGAACAAATGAAGGCGCCGAACTCTGCGGCGAATGAAACGACATCGATGGCGACTGAGACGACGTTGCTTTCACCACGGTTCTATACCACCGATTTCGATGAAATGGACAAGCTGGATGTCGCGCCCGTGCGGGACGAATGGGACAAGCTGATCGCGCAGATGGAAGCGGACCCAAACAAAAACCATTTCAAGAAAAATGCCGATTGGGTGCCCCCAGAGTGGGATAAAATGTCACCTGAGTTGAAAGCCGAGATGATTGATTTCTTGGTCTCTTCGCTCACGGCGGAATTTTCCGGTTGCGTTTTGTATAAAGAAATGAAGCGGCGTGGGAACAATCCCGACATCTGTCAGCTGTTCCAACTGATGGCGCGGGACGAAGCGCGCCACGCAGGATTTATCAATGATGCGCTGCGCGAAGCCGGGATTGGTGTGAACCTCGGCTTCCTGACAAAGGCAAAGAAGTACACATATTTCAAACCCAAGTTCATTTATTACGCGACATACCTGTCTGAGAAAATTGGCTACGCGCGCTACATCACGATCTACCGGCATCTTCAGAAGAACCCGGACAACATCATCCATCCGATTTTCAAGTGGTTCGAGCAATGGTGCAATGACGAGTTTTCCCATGGCGAGGCGTTTGCGCTCTTGATGAAAGCGAACCCGCATTTGACCAGTGGTTGGAACAAGCTCTGGATCCGGTTCTTCCTCGTCGCGGTCTATTCCGTGATGTATGTGCGCGACCACCAGCGCCCCTACTTCCATGACGCGCTCGGCATCGACATCGATTGGTACGATGCCGAAGTGTTGCGCAAAACGTCCGAGATTTCCGGCCAGATTTTCCCAATCAAGATTGATCTTGAAAACCCCCGATGGACGTCGAACTTGAAATCTCTGCTTGCCGCGATGACGGATATGCAAGTGGCAAAGGAAAGGGGTGGGATCCCTGGTCTTTTGGGAAAAGCATGGGCGGGTGCCCGCGCGGGTCGCGCCTTTGTCGCGCTCTATCTCTTGCCGCCGAAGGCCCATGACGTGCCAGAGAGCCCTAGGTTGGAGCCCGCATACTGACGATGACCACAATTTGGATCGCGATATTTGCTGCATGCTTCATCTGGTGGTTTTCCACCGGGGCGATCTTGTACGTGGTCCAAGTTGC
This sequence comes from Pseudomonadota bacterium, assembly GCA_038744815.1. GTDB lineage: Bacteria > Pseudomonadota > Alphaproteobacteria > Rhodobacterales > Rhodobacteraceae > Amylibacter. Next base: position 101,732 of record JBCDLY010000007.1, read on the forward strand.
CGATCGCGGCGGCGACTTTGCCCACTTGAACGTGACCATCGCGACGGCTCCGTTTTTGTTGATTGCAATCTACGGCAGCGTCTCAGCGAACCAAGTGTTGGACATCCTATCCGTGTACCTTGCTTTCATGAGCGCAATTATCATTTGGGGATGGTTTGAATTGGCGTTTTTATGCGGCGTGATCACCGGGCCCAAACCTGAACCGTGCCCACCAACCGCCACAGGGTTTGAACGCTTCCTGCGCGGTTGGGGCGCAGTTGCTTATTCAGAAATGTGCTTACTTTCCATTGCGGTGCTCTTGATTTTCGTAACCCAAGATGCGCCGAACAAATTTGGAATGTGGACCTTCATGATCCTGCTATTGGCCCGCGTCAGCGCAAAGCTGAACCTTTATATGGGGGTTCCCCATATCAACACAGAGTTCTTGCCGAGACCTGTGCGGCATCTGGCGTCGCATTTCAAAACGGCGAAAATGAACTGGCTGTTCCCCGTATCCATTACCGCGCTTGCCGGGACCTTGGCGCTTTGGGTTGAGCGTGTGCCAAATGCAGCGACCGAGGCCGCACAGGTTGGTTACACCCTTCTTGCGACGTTGACAGCGCTCGCACTTTTTGAGCATTGGATGATGGTCCTTCGGGTGCCTGATGCAAAGCTCTGGCAGTGGATGCTGCCAAATAACAAGGCCACAGGCCATCAGAATGACTAGGTTGGAGAGAAATATGAATTTCGACGCGATGTTCGAAGAACAGTTGGGCGCCCTCAAGGCCGAGGGGAACTATCGCTACTTTGCAGACTTGCGACGCAAATGTGGTGCGTTTCCGAAGGCGATTAACCATTTCGAAGATGGTACGCGCGAAGTCACCGTATGGTGTTCGAACGATTATCTTGGCATGGGCCAAAGCGAGACGGTGATCCGGGCGATGCAAGACACGCTTGCCGAATGTGGCGCGGGCGCGGGTGGCACGCGCAACATCTCTGGTACCAACCATCACCATCTTATTCTTGAACAAGAACTCGCGGATTTGCACGGAAAAGAGGCGGCACTTCTCTTCACCTCGGGCTATGTGTCAAACTGGGCGGCTCTCTCTACGCTTGGCGCACGCCTGCCAGGTGCAGTTATCCTATCGGATGCGGGCAACCATGCGTCTATGATTGAAGGGATCCGGCATTCCAAAGCGGACAAACGGATTTGGCGGCACAATGATGTGGCCCATTTGGAAGAGCTGTTGGCGGAGTTGCCGTCGGATGTTCCAAAGATTGTCGCGTTCGAATCCGTATATTCCATGGACGGAGACATCGCGCCGATTGCGGATATTCTGGATGTTGCCGAAAAATATGGTGCCATGACGTATCTGGACGAGGTTCATGCGGTCGGCCTTTACGGCCCGCGAGGCGGTGGCATCTCGGAACAGGAGGGTCTCGCACATCGTATCACCTTGATCGAAGGGACGCTTGGGAAGGCCTTCGGAGTTGTGGGTGGTTACATCACCGGGTCGGCCGCGCTTTGTGATTTTATCAGATCTTTCGCGTCTGGTTTCATCTTTACAACAGCGCTTCCGCCGGCCGTTGCCGCGGGGGCATACACATCTATTCGTCACCTCAAGCAGTCTGACCTAGAACGCGCAAAACAAAAGAAAGTTGTTGCCAAAGTGCGTTCGAAATTAGATGCGGCGGGTATCCCCCATATGACCAATCCAAGCCATATCATTCCGGTCATGATCAAAGACCCGGTGAAGACCCGTATGGTCTCTAATTACCTCATGGATATGTACGGCGTCTATGTGCAACCGATCAATTATCCGACGGTGCCCAAGGGAACAGAACGCTTGCGGATTACGCCCAGCCCGCTTCATTCCGACGAAGATGTCGAACATCTCGTGAGTGCGCTATCAGAACTTTGGAACCAGTGTGCGGTATCACGCGCAGTTGCCTAATTTCGCCGACGAAAGGCGCTCACATTTTGGGTCCTTGACCAACCAAATCCGGGAGATAATTGCCATCATGGAAAATTGTTTCGGCCAGCGGAGGCCGGGTCCAGACAAAAAACGGAGGAAACACCGCATGTCAGTTAAAATCACGCGCCGTCACGCGACACTAATGATGGGCACTGCAGCCATCGCTGCACCACTCATGTCCACAACTGCGGTTGCGATGGATGAGCCAAAGACAATCGAAGTTCTGATGCTCAATCAACACCCAGATGATCCAAAACTCCGTCAGGTCTTCGTACCACGTGTGATCTCTGCAAATCCGGGTGACACGATTAAGTTCGTTGCAGCAGACAAAAGCCACAACGCCGCGACGTCCCGTGGGATGATCCCAGAAGGTGCGGCGGGCTTCAAAGGCAAAATCAACCAAGATGTTGAATATGTCGCTGAGGGTCCGGGCATCTATGGCGTGGAATGCACACCGCATAAAACAACTGGCATGGTGGCCTTGGTCGTCGTCGAAGGCGAAGGCAAGCTTGCGAACTTGGAAGAAGCCAAAGGGGTTCGCCATCCTGGTAAAGCACGCCAAGCCTGGGAAGAGATTTGGGCGGAAGCGGAAGAAATGGGGCTGTTGTCCGAGTCGACCGAGTCCTAAGATAATTTTCAATTCGCGATTTATAAAGCCGGGCCTTCGCGCCTGGCTTTTTGTGTTCTGGTCAATCCTATTTTTGACGTGATAGTGTAAACTTAGAGAGACACCTAGGATTTTACCATGTCTGATACAGATCGTAAGGCCCGTGCTTCGGCCTGGTTTCGCAGCTTGCGTGATGACATTTGCAACGCATTCGAAATGCTCGAAGATGAACAAGCCTCCGGCCCGTTTGCAGCCCTTCCGCCAGGCCGTTTTGAGTTGCGCGAGACGAAACGGGCCTCTGCCGATGGATCGGACGCAGGAGGCGGACTAATGTCGGTGATGCGCGGCGGTCGTGTCTTTGAAAAGGTGGGCGTCAATGTTTCCACAGTTCACGGAACTCTGTCTCCTCAAGCTGTGAAGATGATGACGGCACGAAAAGAGATACCGGGCCTCGAAGACAATCCGTCCTTTTGGGCTTCGGGCATTTCGCTGGTCGCGCATATGAACTCCCCGAAAACACCAGCTGTTCATATGAATACCCGGATGTTTTGGACCGAAGGGGCGAGCTGGTTCGGCGGAGGATCAGATTTAAACCCCATGCGGGAGGTCGCGGAGGACACTGAATTTTTCCATGCGGCGTTGCAAAGAGCCTGCGAGAAACACGATCCGGCGTATTACCCTAAGTTCAAAGCCTGGGCGGATGAGTATTTCATGATCAAGCATTGGGGCGAAGCGCGGGGCGTCGGTGGTATTTTCTATGACGATCTCAATAGTGGGGACTGGGAGGCAGATTTTGCCTTCACACAAGATATTGGTCGTGCCTTTTTGGACGCGTTTTTACCGATTACGCGCAAGCGCCGGGACGAAGATTGGACAGACGATGATCGCGAGAACCAACTTATCAAACGCGGTCGCTATGCAGAATTCAATTTGGTCTACGACCGGGGCACGCATTTTGGGCTGCAAACGGGACATGATCCGAGTGCCGTTTTGATGAGTTTGCCGCCCGTGGCGAAGTGGCCGTAAGATTATGCAGTGACCGGATGGCGGATGGCATCCAGCATGATCGACACATTATCGGGGTTCGCGTCTGGCGTGATGCCGTGGCCCAAGTTAAAAATATGCGGACCATGCTTGAACGTATCGACAACGCGGCGCGTTTCATCAATCAACTTTTGACCGCCGCTGACCAACAAACTTTGGTCAAGGTTCCCTTGGACACATGTCTTCGGCTGGAGGTGTTCGGCCGCCCAAGCCGATGACAATTCGGTATCGATCGCCACAGCATCGGTTTGAACCGCACTCACGTAGTCCGCGTAGCGCTCGCCTCCACCACGTGGAAAACCGATAATCGGCGTATCGGGGTATTTGTCCTGCAAAGCCGATACGATCCGTCGGTGCGGTGCGATGCAAAAATCATCAAAATTTTCTCCCGTTAGACTCCCGGCCCAACTGTCAAAAATCTTCACGACCTCGGCCCCCGCTTCGATCTGGCGCGAGAGATAGGTGATTGTTGCGTCCGTCAATACTGCGATCAGCTTTTCAAATACGGCGCGGTTCTCTGCAATCAGACGATGTGCAGGCCCCTGGTCGGGTGTCCCACGCCCTGCGATCATATACGTCGCCACGGTCCACGGTGCGCCCGCAAACCCGATGAGAGTGGTTTCGCTGGGAAGCGCGGATGACAGGTTTGCAACGGTTTGGTATATCGGCGCCAGAGTTTCGTGAATGTCGTCTGGTCCGCTGAGTTTGTCAAAATCCGATTGCGAGGTGATCGTCGAAAGCCGCGGTCCTTCGCCTGTGACAAACCAAAGGTCAGCGCCGAGAGCCTGAGGGACCAGAAGAATATCTGCAAACAAGATCGCCGCATCGAAACCGTAGCGCCGAATAGGTTGCAGCGTCACTTCCGTTGCCAAATCGGAGTTATAGCAGAGCGACAAGAAATCGCCGGCTTCAGCCCGCGTTGCGCGATACTCTGGCAAATACCGCCCAGCTTGGCGCATCATCCAAACGGGCGGTGTGGGCAACGTCTCTCCCGACAACGCCCGCAAAATCGTTTTTGTCACGAAACTTGACTCCTCTACTGTCAAGCAGTCTATACAGTTTTGATCGGGCTTAAACCGCAAAATACGGTCAGGTTTCGAAGGGCAGAAGGGGCTCTATGGCAGATTCAATTCGCATCGGCACGCGGGGGTCTCCGTTGGCTTTGGCTCAAGCGCACGAGACCCGGAACCGTTTGATGACCGCTCATAATATGGCGGAGGCGGAGTTCGAGATTGTCGTGATCAAAACGACCGGCGATGCGATCTTGGATCGGCCGCTGTCTGAAATCGGCGGCAAGGGACTTTTCACAAAGGAAATCGAAGAACAGCTCCTTGACGGGTCGATTGATCTTGCGGTGCACTCCATGAAAGACATGCCAGTCGATCAGCCCGATGGCCTCGTGCTCGACTGTTTTTTGCCCCGCGAAGATGTGCGGGATGCGTTTGTATCTTTGACGTATAAGTCCATTGACGATCTCCCAAGCGGGGCGACTTTGGGGTCGAGTTCGCTGCGCCGGCGGGCCCAACTTTTGCACCGCCGTCCCGATCTTAACGTGATCGAATTTCGTGGCAATGTTCAAACCCGCATGCGCAAACTTGAAGAGGGGGTCGCAGACGCGACTTTTCTTGCGATGGCGGGATTAAATCGTCTTGGGATGGCCGATGTTGTTACCGCACCCGTCGAGGTCACGGATGTTCTTCCGGCAATTGCCCAAGGCGCAATTGGGATAGAACGACGCGCAGCCGATGATCGTATTGAAAATATGCTGGCTGCTATCAACGATGCGGAGACAACAACCCGTCTCTCTGCAGAACGGGCGTTTCTGCGCGCGCTCGATGGGTCATGCCAGAAGCCCATTGCGGGGTTGGCAACCTTGAGCGGGTCTGACCTGACGCTGCATGGCGAGATTTTGAAGCCGGACGGAACAGAGGCCGTGAGTGGCATACGTTTTGGGCCTCAAGATGAGGCCGATGCGATGGGACGAGATCTCGCGGCTGAACTGCTTGCAAAATCAGGTGGAACGTTCTTCTGACCAAATCCGAAAGGCGCCGTCGTTCCGTCTGACGGCACGTCATGACCATCTGTCCACTTCGACTTCGGGAAAGTCTGACAGATAAGTGCGGCCGTCACGGTGGCGCCGGGGTGATGCCAAAGGCCAAATCAGTGGTCGTTAAAAAAGGTTCCCGGATACGCTGCGGGTCGCGGCTACGGCCTTCTTCCAGGCGTCATAGGCTGCTTGTCGTGTGGCATCATCCATACCGGGTTCGAATTGTTGTTCGACCGACCAATCCTTTGAGAATGTCTCTGCGTCCGGCGCGAGCCCGCTTTGATATCCCGCTAACCAAGCGGCCCCGAGCGCGGTGGTTTCTGTTTGAACTGGCCGATCAACGGAAGCGCCAAGGATGTCGGACAGGAACTGCATCGCCCAGTCATTGGCCACGAAGCCGCCATCGACCCGAAGTGTCGCAGCGGTTTGGCCCATATCACCCCACATCGCCTCCAGCAGATCGCGCGTCTGAAACCCAACGCTCTCAAGGGCCGCGCGTGCAAGTTCTTCGGGACCTGAGTTGCGGGTCAGTCCAAAAATGGCCGCCCTCGCGTCTGGGTCCCAATAGGGCGCCCCGAGGCCGGTAAAGGCGGGCACCACGATCACTCGTTGGCTTTGATCGGCGGCTCGGGCCAAGGACATGGTGTCTTCGGCGGACGAAATTATTTTTAATCCATCGCGCAACCATTGCACAACGGCGCCTGCGACGAAAATGGACCCTTCGAGTGCATATGTTGGCCGTCCATCGATTTGATAGGCCAGCGTCGTGAGCAGTCGATTGTGAGACGTAACGATATCAGGGCCGGTGTTCATCACTGCAAAGCAGCCGGTCCCATATGTTGACTTGAGCATTCCCTTGGAAAAGCATGCCTGGCCCACAGTCGCGGCATGTTGGTCTCCAAGCGCCGCAGTAATCGGAATATTGCCTCCAAGAGCGGTTGCGGTTCCGAAATCTGAGCCGCTATCCTTTACCTCCGGGAGGAGCGCCGGAGGAATATTGAAAAGCGCCAGCATTTCATCGTCCCAGATGCCGGTGCGAATGTTATATAACATCGTGCGAGACGCATTGGTGGCATCGGTCGCGTGGACCGCACCTTCTGTTAGCTTCCATATCAACCAAGTATCGATCGTACCGAATAAGATATCCCCCGCTTCCGCACGTGTTCGGCAATTCGGCACAGTGTCGAGTATCCAAGCAATTTTGGATGCGCTGAAATAGGGGTCGAGCAAAAGGCCAGTCCGCTTCTGGACCTCTGGCTCCATACCCTCCGAGCGAAGCTGGGCACAAAGATCGGCGGTTCGTCGGTCTTGCCAGACGATTGCGTTGTAGATCGGCCTTCCGGTGGACTTTTCCCAAAGAACAACGGTTTCGCGTTGATTGGCGATGCCGAGCGCCCCGATCTCTGCGGGCGTCGTCCCAGCGCGTTCCAATGCGGAGACACACATGCGTTTCGTGACCGACCATATCTCTTCGGCATCATGTTCTACCCAACCCGACTTCGGAAAAATTTGGGTAAACTCCTGCTGAGCGCGGGCACTGGTGCGGAGATCGCCGTCAAACACTATTGCGCGACTGGAGGTCGTCCCTTGGTCGATTGCCAGGATGTATTTCATGTATGCCCTCCTCAGATGAGGCTGAGCGCCGCAGCGAAATTTGTCAATTCGACTTGAGTTGTACGATGCGTCGCGGAATAGGGGCGCCCATGGAAAATGTAGACGTGCTCATCATCGGCGGCGGCGTAAACGGTGCAGGGATTGCGCGGGATCTTGCGGGTCGCGGGCTTTCGGTGCGTCTGTGCGAAAAGGGCGACCTTGGAGGGGCAACATCCTCTAACTCGACAAAGCTCTTTCATGGAGGGCTTCGGTATCTTGAATTTTTTGAATTCAAGATGGTGCGGGAAGCTCTTTTGGAGCGCGAGTATCTATTGAAAGCGATGCCGCATATAAGTTGGCCGCTCAGGTTTGTTTTGCCGGTAGACGAACTGATGGTCCATCCGAACGCCCGTTCGGCGACCTCCCGCGTGCTGAGATGGACATTGCCGTGGTTGCGGGGAAAGCGCCCCGCTTGGGTGATCCGCACGGGGCTATTTCTCTATGATCTCTTGGCATCGAACAGTAGTTTGCCACGCACAAAACGGGTGGATCTAAAGTCCGGTGCTGAAGGTGATGTGCTCAAATCGAAGTTTACTTCTGGCTTGGAGTACTCGGATGGTTGGGTCGACGATGCCCGCCTGGTGATCGCAAATTGCAGAGCTGCAGAGGCCGCAGGGGCCCAGATTTGCCCGCGAACCGCAGTCGTCAATGCGACGGTTTCAGGCGATCTTTGGGATGTGAGCTTGGCAGATGGTGAACGCCTCCGGGCACGTTTGATTGTGAATGCCGCCGGTCCTTGGGTGTCTGAGACGTTGCGCAAAACCTTTGGCGTGAATGATCCCAAGAAAATGCGTTTGGTTCGAGGGTCCCACATTGTGACCCCGAAACTCTATGATCACGACAAAGCCTATTTTCTTCAACAACCTGATGGTCGGATCATATTCGCGATCCCATACGAGGACGAGTTTACGCTTATCGGAACGACCGAGGTTGACCATAATGATGATCCAAGGACCGCAAAATGTTCCCCCGCAGAACGAACGTATTTGCTCGATGCGGTGAACCTGTATTTCCGTCAAGCGGTATCTGAAGACGATATCGTCTGGACGTACTCAGGTGTTCGACCGTTGGTTGAGGAGGCCACCGAAACTGTGACATCGACATCACGAGATTACGAGTTGTTCATGTCGCAAGAGATTGGCGCGCCTCTCTTGAATGTGTTTGGCGGGAAGATCACGACGTATCGACACTTGGCCGAAGAGGCTGGGAATATGATATGTCTTCAGTTCCGACATCCGATCCCCCCTTGGACACGGGGTGTTCGATTGCCGGGAGGGGATTTTGAACGCGAAGACGTTGATACGCTCGAAAGGCAACTCCGAACTCAGTATCCATTTTTGAACGCTGATTGGGCAAAACGCCTTATGCGAATGTATGGGACCGATGCGTGGGACCTTCTGGGTGATGCCGCGTCACTCGAAGATCTTGGAAAGCAGTTTGGAGCAACATTGACCGAGCGGGAGGTGGCCTGGATGCGCGACCGTGAGTGGGCAAAGACTGCGGAAGACGTTCTGTGGCGGCGAAGCAAGCTCGGTCTTCACGGCGCACGGATTACGGATGATGATGTGGTTGCTGCAAAACAAGTGGAAGACGCGCGCTACGTACCCTCCGTTTGACGCGCATAGACATCGTCAAATCGAGTGATGTCATCCTCTCCAAAGTAAGACCCCGTTTGAACCTCAATCAATCGCATGTCGACATCGCCTGCATTTCGCAAACGATGGACGGCGCCAAGTGGGACATAGATGGATTGATTTGCCCGAAGTTCGCTGACGACGCCATCAATCGTGACTTCGGCAATACCTTGCACAACAATCCAATGCTCTGCACGGTGTTGATGGCTCTGGAGAGAGAGTGTGCCCTCGGGCTTTACGCAGATATGTTTGACTTGGAAGTGTTCCCCAACCTTTAAGCTCTCAAACCAACCCCATGGCCGGTAGTCCCGGCGGGCTTCGGTGGCCTGCGACTTTCCTGTTCCGGCCAATGCCAGAAGGGCTTCACCCACGCGGTTGCTTTGGCGCCGATCGGCCACAAGCACGGCATCTGGTTCGGCGATGACGATTAAATCGGACAGGCCAACACCAATGAGGGCCATCTCCTTGGACGCCCGAAGAAGCGTCGAAGAGCAATCTTCTGCAATCACTTCACCCTGGGTGACGACCCCCTGTTTGTCTTTCACGCTCTCAGACCAAATCGCGTCCCAACTGCCGAGGTCTGACCAGCCCGACCGAAACGGTAGGACATAAACGTCGGTGGCATGTTCCATCACTGCATAATCGAACGAAATGCTTTCTGCATGTGCCCAGGGACCCGGGGCCAGGCGCAAGAACCCAAAATCAGGTTCGGCAGCTGCCACTGCATCTCGAATGGGGACCACGAGATCTGTCGCATGCGTCTCAAACGCAGAAATGGCGGCGTGAGCACCGAGAACGAAGATACCAGCATTCCAAAGTATTGACGGGTTCTTGATGAGCTTGAGGGCGGTGTCGTGGTTTGGTTTTTCCAAAAACCGCGCCACCTTCGCACCGTCTTTGTCAAGCGCCTCTTGGGGTTCGATGTAACCGTAACCGGTCGCGGCATGCGTTGGAGCAATCCCAAGTGTCGCGATATGCCCGCTGTCTGCGCGGGCTTGTGCACGCAGGAGGGTCTCCTGAAAATCGCTTGCGCTGGTTATGGCGTGGTCGGTTGGCACAACGGCCAAAGTGACATCGCCAAGGTTTTGGGCCGCCCATTCTGCCGCAGCAAGAATGGCGGGGCCGGTATTCTTGGGCGAAGGTTCCAAGAGGACTGCTCTTGGGCGGATACCGATTTGGTCGAGTTGTTCTGTGACAATGAAACGAAATGGCTCTGCCGTGACGACAATCGGTGCCGAAAAACTGGGGCCATTTACCCGAAGCGCCGTTTCTTGCAGCATCGTATTGTCAGTCAGAAGTTGAACAAATTGTTTGGGGAATGATCTGCGTGACAATGGCCAGAGGCGGGTGCCGGCGCCGCCGCAGAGGAGCACGGGTACTATTGGATTTTCTGCCATTTATGGACCTCAATCACTGAAGCGAAGATGCACACCGAAGGTGGGGAAGGTCAACGGGACGCAATAAAAGCGTTTGAAACTCTCCACGCCGTGCGGCACCGTAGACAAGCATGTGTCGGACGAGGAATTCTCATGGTCGAAACTAGCGTGCGCCTTGGCGTGGACATCGGAGGAACATTCACCGACGTTGTTCTTGAGCGTGATGGCAAGCGGTACTCGACTAAAGTTCTGACAACATATGCGGCGCCTGAAGATGCGATAATTGACGGTATGCACCAAGTTGTCGAGAAAGCCGGTGTTGCTGCGTCCGATATCACGCAGATTATTCATGGCACGACCCTCGCAACGAACGCTTTGATCGAGCGGAGGGGCGCCAAGACGGCGCTGATTACCACAGAGGGCTTTCGAGACGTCATCGAAATGCGAACCGAAAGTCGCTTTGAACAATATGATCTAAACCTTGTTCTTCCAGAGCCGCTCCTCCCCCGAAATCGCAGATATGTGGTCCAAGAGCGGGTCAACGCGCTCGGGAATATTCTGGTTCCCATTACCCGGGCAGAGGTCGAAGATTTGGCGCGGGACCTGCGGGATGCAGGTTACGAAAGTGTGGCTGTTGGGTTGTTGCATTCCTACGTCAACGACACCCATGAAAGACTGATTGAAGAGGTCCTGTCAGAGGTGATGCCGGACACGATGGTGTCTTTATCATCTCGGGTATCCCCGCAGATGCGCGAATATGAGCGTTTCAATACGACGATTGCGAATGCGTATATCCAGCCTTTGATGAAATCCTATCTCGGGCGTTTGAAAAACCGCCTTAGGTCCGAAGGCGCAGATTGCCCCGTTTTTCTGATGCACTCAGGTGGTGGGATCATGTCCCTTGAAAACGCGGCAGAGTTTCCGGTGAGATTGGTCGAAAGTGGGCCCGCGGGCGGTGCAATCTTCGCGGCGGATATTGCAGCGCGTCATGGGATCGACAAGGTCTTGAGTTTCGACATGGGCGGGACGACGGCGAAAATTTGTCTTATCAAAAGCAAAACCCCAAAGACCGCACGCGTCTTTGAAGTTGCGCGCAGCTACCGGTTTAAGAAGGGGTCCGGTATGCCGATCTCAATCCCGGTGATCGACATGGTGGAGATTGGCGCAGGCGGCGGATCCCTTGCCCATGTGGACGGTATGCGTCAAATTCGCGTGGGCCCTGAAAGCGCTGGGTCAGAACCCGGGCCGGCATGTTATGGTCGTGGCGGTACGCGTCCAGCAGTGACCGATGCCGATCTCGTGCTGGGGAGGTTGGAACCCGATGGCTTTGCCGGCGGATCGATCGAACTCCACCCTCAAGAATCTGAGGCGGCCTTGACCGAAGCGTTGGGTGATGTGCTTCATATGTCCGCAGAAGAGGCCGCTTGGGGGCTTTCGGAAGTTGTTGATGAGAACATGGCCAATGCGGCGCGGGTTCATGCCGTCGAAAATGGGGAAGATCTCAGCGAATACGCAATGATCGCATTTGGAGGTGCTGCCCCCCTTCATGCCGGTCGACTTTGCGAGAAACTGGGAGTTGCGCAATGCTTTGTGCCTAAGGGGGCAGGTGTTGGATCAGCGATCGGGTTTTTGCGTGCTCCGTTTAGCTTCGAAGCAAATCGGTCGGTGTACATGCGCATGTCGGGATTCAACGTAGATGAAATACGTGCCCTATTTGCGGAGATGAAAGCAGAAGCGGAGAATTTTGTGCGGGGGTGCGATGCACTATCGCCAATTTTGGCGAACTACCGTGTTTATATGCGGTATTCGGGACAAGGTTGGGAAATTCCGGTTTCGGTGACGCCCGACCAAGCCGCGCAACCCAATATGCAAACCTATCTTCAACTCTTCGAGGCCGAATATGAAGCGCTCTTTGGCCGCAAAGTTGAGGGAATGGAGGTGGAGGCAACAGTTTGGTCGGTGAACGCGACAACGCCGCCCGACGCGCCAGAGGTCTTGAGCTCGCCACCAAGTGCAAACCCGCCCGCAGCGGTCGGTCAAAGGTCTTTGTTCGATCCCGCGTTGGGTCACGCTTCCGACGCACATATTTTTGAACGGGCAGACGTGAAAGCCGGTTCCGAGATCGTCGGTCCTGCCGTTGTTTTGGAGGAGGAAACGACGTTGGTTGTTCCGGGCAGCCGATGCGTTCGCGTTCTCGGAGATGGAACACTTGAAATGTATCAAACGCCGAAGAGGGGTCCAAATGACTGAGCCAAGCGAGGTCGCCTTTCAGGTGATGTGGAACCGGCTAATTTCTATTGTCGAAGAACAGGCACAGGCCCTTGTCAGAACCGCATTTTCCACAAGTGTGCGAGAAGCCGGCGATCTGTCGGCGGGCGTCTACAACGCAGGAGGAGAAATGCTTGCGCAGGCGGTCACTGGGACACCGGGCCATGTCAATGCCATGGCAGATGCGGTTGCCCATTTTATTCGCCGGATCGGACGGGAGATGATGTTCGAAGGCGATGTATACATTACGAACGACCCTTGGGAGGGAACGGGTCACAAGCATGACATCACGGTGGTGACGCCGTCGTTTCTGAACGGGCACTTGGTCGGGTTTTTCGCGTGTACCGCCCATATCACCGACATTGGCGGGCGCGGTTTTGGTGCCGACGCAAATGATGTCCATGAGGAGGGATTGTATATTCCAATTATGAAGTTCGCGGATCGCGGCGTAGTCGACAAAACGCTGATGGCGATTATTCGCGGCAATGTGCGTGAACCAGATCAGTTGGTCGGAGATGTTTACGCACTCGCGACATGCAACGAAATTGGTCATCGCCGATTGATCGAAATGATGGGTGAATTTTCGATGGCTGATCTCGGCGGCATTTCGGATTTCATTCTGTCACGGTCACGGGAAGCAACGCTTGAACGGATAAACGCACTCGAAGGCGGAACTGCAGATGGTCATATGCGGATTGATGGCTATGCATCACCGATTGATCTGAAAGTGCGTCTCACAATCGAACGCGATCGCATTAAAAGCGACTTTCTGGGGACAAGCGGGGTCGACAAGAAAGGGATAAATGTGCCGCTCGTCTATACGAAGGCCTATGCGTGTTATGCGCTCAAATGCGCAATCGCGCCCGATATCCCAAATAATGCGGCGTCTCTTGCCCCATTTGAAGTGTCTGCGCCGCAAAATTGTATCCTAAACGCGCTCTTTCCGGCGCCGGTCGCCTTGCGTCATGTCATCGGGCACATGATCCCTGATACTGTCTACGACGCGCTCGACAAGCTTCTCCCGGGTGTTGTTCCCGCCGAAGGTGCCGGTGCGCTTTGCAATTTCCAGGTCTCCATTCGTCCACGTACCGATGAACCAGCGCCCGAGGATGCATATCGTGCGGAGGTGCTCACGTTTAATTCTGGTGGTTCGGGTGCGCGCCCATCCTTTGACGGTCTCAATGCGACGGCATTCCCGTCTGGGGTTATGACGATGCCGGTTGAAGCGACCGAGCAGGTCGGGCCGGTGATTGTCTGGCGAAAAGAGCTGCGCCAGGACTCCGGAGGTGCCGGCAGAACTCGGGGCGGGCTTGGTCAATACATGTATGTAGGTGCCCGCGAAGGTCATGAGTTCGACATTTCCATCATGCTTGATCGGGTGGACCATCCGGCACGTGGAAGCCGGGGTGGGCGGGATGGCGCGCCGACGACGGTGCGCCGGAGCGATGGCACTGAAATGAGAGGCAAAGGCAAACAATTCGTGCCCCATGGGGCAGTGGTCGAAATGGGTTTTCCTGGGGGAGCGGGGTATGGCCCACCGACAGAACGCGACGTGAATGCGGTGAAGCGCGATCTCGCATTGGGCTATATTTCTGAAGCCGAAGCAGAAATGACTTACGGACTGAGCAAAGATGTAATTTCTGCAGTCCTTGCAGTGTCTAAAACCGGAGAGTTGTCTTAGGTGGCGCAGGGTATCTTCGACACGGTCCCTTTGCGTCGCAGCTATGATGTCGTCATTGTTGGCGGCGCGATGATGGGATCTTCAACGGCCTGGTTTTTGACCGAAAATCCAGACTTTGATGGCTCGGTCTTGGTCGTTGAACGTGATCCAAGCTACGAGTTTTCGTCAACGGCACATACAAACTCCTGCATGCGACAGCAATTTTCGAATGCGTTGAACGTGCGAATTTCGCAGTTCGCAGCCGATTTCGTGAAGAACTTGCGCACCTATATGGGCGATGACGAACGTGTGCCAGAGCTGACAATTCAGAACTACGGATACATGTATCTTGCTGACACTGAAGGGTTCGCTGAAACGCTCCGGGAAAATCAAAAGGTCCAACGTTTGGCTGGGGCGGAAACCGAATTGCTGACCCCGGATCAGATTGGTGCAAGATATCCGTTCTACCACGTTGATGACATCGTGTTAGGGTCCATAAACCTGAAAGATGAAGGCTATTGGGACGGTGGAACGGTCTTCGAGTGGTGGCGGCGATCAGCGCGCGAGCGCGGTGTCGAATACATTGAAAATGAAGTGGTCGCAATCACGGTCAACCGTGCGCAGGCCACGCATATCCAACTGGCGTCTGGCGAACACATTTCTTGTGGGACCATTGTGAACGCGTCTGGTCCACGGGCCGCGAGGACGGCAGCGATGGTTGGTCTTGTGATCCCCGTCGAACCGCGAAAACGCTTCACCTGGATATTCTCGGCGGAGCGGCCCCTTTCGATGGAGCTGCCCTTGACCATTGATCCCTCTGGTGTCCATTTCCGCCAAGACGGCCCTGAGACTTACCTTGCGGGATGTCCCGCAGATCCTGATCCTGCGGTGGATTTTGACGATTTCAACATGGACCACAACCGCTGGCAAGATCACGTATGGCCGATTATCGCGACGCGTATCCCGCAGTTTGACGCGATAAAGGTGATTACGGAATGGACCGGTCACTATGCCTTCAACACGCTTGATCAAAACGCGATCCTTGGCTCTTCCCCTGACTTGAAAAACTTCATCTTCCTCAATGGGTTTTCGGGCCACGGCCTGCAACAATCACCGGCAATGGGGCGGGGGACGGCCGAATGGATCACCTATGGCGCGTATCGCAGTCTTGATCTCAGTCCATTTTCGTACACGCGTGTCTTGGAAGGCGCACCTCTGGTGGAAAAAGCAGTCATTTGACCGTTCGGCTTTTGCTATCTCAGGTGATGTTATCGCCAAAGCCCGGGTGGTCTGCGGCAGCTAGTGTGTGAAGACCTTCAGAACCTTGCGGGGGACGGACCGGATTTCGCCGATCAACAAACGCGATATTCGTTTGATACTGATTGTTTTGAAGAGTGCGCGGTGCGCATGACGCGATACGAGCATGTCGTTGTCCAAAGTTACGTGAGATAGCGTAGATGCAACATTGGTGGCGGGTGCGGGAAGTTGTTTTTCCCAGGCGCGGAACAGTCGTTTTTGCAGGTTGGGATCTTCGGGATAACGGACCCGATCAACTGAATTGATGCGCACGATTGGTTTTGGATATGTCGAAAAGCGCGCGCCGCTTGCCGCCGCCGCGTTCAACACCTCCCAGACGGCTGTTTCGTAGTCGGGAAGGATCGACAGAGTTCCGATCGCGCGACAGATCGCGTCTTTCGATATCAGCGCGATTTGAGGGCCAAATCTATTTTCGACAATACCCAGTTCCATAGGTCCGCCTGGTGTTTCGATGTCTTCCGGACGAGGGGGTTCCTGATGCCAATTTTTGTAGTTCCACGTCGCATTGAAAAGAACGACATCGGATTTGCACCCGCGCATGAGCGATATCAGAGACTGTATATCGACGTCATTTTTGACCGTGAGTTGGGACCCGAGCACCAAATAATACGCGTGAGGCAGAGATGCGATCAGGTCTTTGGTACGATGAATAGGAATGTTCTTTTGTGGATTTGTGAGACGGATATGATGGTCGGCTGCGTTTTCAAGATCGTCTTCTGACCACCCGAACTGTTCCAGGACATGCGTTTCCGCTTCACCGAAACCCGCTGCCGTTATGACCCCGATATCGCTTGCATTTGTCGATGGCTGCTCAGCGCCCTCGGTGCTGGATGACGTGGAGAGCAGATCATCGTAGATTTTTAGATGCTCAGCAATCACGGTCTCCACGTCAAAGGCCAAACGTGCGGGTGCGTGACCTTCTGATAGAATATGGGTGAGTTTGTTTGCCCAATCCTGAGCATCTTGTGTGAGGAGAACGCGGTCTTGATCTGTTGAACAAACAAGTTCGGGGATACCGCCGATCTTTGACGACAGAAAGGGGATCCCGTTTTCGAGACACTCAAAAACGGTGTAAGGTAAGTTGTCAGTAACCGATGGAATTATGGCGACGCATCGCCGCGTGCGGAGATACGCGACCGCGTCAGTCGTCCCAAAGTTCGAGATATTCACGAACGGAACGTCTATCTCGGCCATGTGGTCACGAAAGAGAGCCTCTTGTTCAGGCTGACTGAACGATCCAAGCAGAGTGACTTGAACCGGCCGATCATCTGGAAACACGACATGATCAAGCGCGTCCATGAACGTACCCAAACCTTTTCGGAGTTCCAAGCGCCCAAAAAAGACGATCTCATCAATGCGATGCCGGGTCCTGGTTGCATCGGAGAAACGCCGCGAGAAGTCAGATAGAAGATTGGGGAGCGTTATTTGCCGAGCATCGATTTGGTAGTTCGCGTTAAGATACTCCCGCATATAGTTGCTTGGATGAATGACGAGGTCGGCCGATAGAAACTGTCGTTGCAAGGCGTAATCTAGTTCCATGTCGAGTGCGGTCAGCGACATATCATTTCCGGTATAGTGCCATCTCGTGCACCCATGCGTGGTCATCACAATCCGTGTGTTCTGAAAGCCCAGACCGGCCGCACGATGTTCAGCCACCAGGGCGCCAAGTGCGAGAACATCATCAAAATGGATGATATCAAAGTCCTGTTTTTTGAGGCGCTCGACCAGTCTTTGCGAGAACGCGTAAAAGTCTCTTGGCCTTCGTTTGGAGCGCAGCACACTCACACGTTCATACGTCATTCCCAAACTGCGGAGGCTTTCAATCTGAAAGTCCCCAAACCCTTTTGTCGGCGAGAACGGGCAGTGGACAAGGTGAACATCGTAGCCATTCGCGAGCAAGAGTTCGATCTGCGCACGGACCGCCGTTGCGATGCCTCCGCCGCTTCCGGGAACGGCGATTTCGAAGCTCACAAAGCAAATTTTTGCATCTTTAGGTCTTTGAGCGGATAGGTCGGTTTCAGCTTGTAAAATCGTATTCTGTGGAAACGGAACAAGCAGGCCGTTTTCGCCAATCGCCTCGCGTGAAAAGGGAAGTGCGCCTTTATTCGGGAGAATGAAGGCATTCTTCTTCAAATAGCGCGTATAGGCATCCATTTCAGTTTGGTTGGCATCCTTGGCCCGCTTTCCGGACTTTGCGTCGACCAGCGACCAACGCCACTTGAAGTGGCTGAGGACGGCCCGGGCCGGAAGACCGAACGCTGGCGCAGGGTTCGGTGAAAAATGAAACCCTCTCTGAAGGGAGGTGGCCGCTTCCGCTTTAAAGAGAGGAAACTTTGTCTTTGCCGCTGGTCTGCTTAGATCCATTTGCTCGCAAAGGTTGAAATCAAAATAGGGGAACAAGCCGTCGAGCGTGTCTTCGGGTTGTACAGCACTCAACTCGCCGCTCTTTGACAGTCGCTGTACAAGAAACGCCGGAAGTACGGTGGCACCATAAAGCTCAAGCTGCTCAACCGTTTCCCGTAATGTGGGCGATGGCAAAGAAATGAACTCGTCAACGTCTACGCTCAGAACCCAAGAGCCGATCAGTTCTTCAACGATTGAATTGAGGACACTGATCTTCTCGTATTCACGAAACTGACCTCGATACGCATGTCGAATATACGCACGGTCACTTTCTTCGATAACTTGTTTCGTACGTTCAGAGTGGTTCCCATGTAGAACCAAATGCATCTGCGCGACACCGAGAGAATCATAATAATCCAGAAAATGGGGAAGAATGTCTGCGTCCGCGACGCCAACCTGACAAATCAAGTGAATGTCGCCGATGCCTTCGTTCAAGCCTATCGTCGTGTGTCTCATTAAGCTTACCCTCGGCGCTCGCGGAGAGCTACGGTGCTAAGCGTACTTTTTCAATCCCGTTGATACTAGAGCTGATTTTTCGGAACGCATCTGTGGACGCCAAAATGCCGAGTCTATCGCGACCGCAAACCGAACGGGCCATCAAATTTGGAATGAGCTGGAACAAGAAAGTCATTCGATGATTATGAGCTACCCGTAGCTTTGGAAGCACTGTTTCCTGCGCTTGGCGGATGTCCATGCTCCGTGACTCATCTCACGAAGTGGGCTTAAACCAAACACGCGCGGCCCAATGCTGCCGTTCGATTAATATAAATCAGTATTCACTGCGGTCTTCGAAAGCTGCCATTCGATAAGTCATCCTATTTTTCCGTGCCACCTAAATAAGCGCTTGCTAGATTTTGAAAGCTATGTGCCGCAAGCGAAAGCCCATAGCTTTCGAAACTGATCAAGCTGACTGTGCAATTTCCGACCTCCCGATCGGCCACTTTTAACCGTTTATATCCAGAGATTTGTGTGGGCCGATTATGAAGATCGATCAACATGGTGATGCCAATCACGGGCGAGAAGGCGTATTCTAAGAAGTCGAAAAGGTCGGGTCCGCTATAATGGTAAAGTGCCTCGATCTTTGAGCGTTCAACGGCTGCCGTGATGCGCTGGGCCACTTCGGTCGATGCCGGAGGAGTTGCAAGGCGCATGCCCTGGAGGTCATAGACATTCAGCACGCCATCTGTCGCGATCGGCATACCGTTGGGCACAAAAGCCGTCAGAGAGATGTCGGCCGCATGCAGCACATGCAGCCCACGGCGAATGTTTGGGTTCACCGCCAAGATCATATCAATGTCGCGATTTTCCAATTTTTGGTAAAAGCCATCGCGTGGAACCGTCGTGACGGAGAGGTCGCAATTGACGTTGTCGCGTTGCAAATCTGCCATAATCTTTTGCAAAAACCCCAAATGGAAATCTTCGGTGATCCCGATTTTGAGCGAGCCAACATTCAACCCTTTGATGTTTTCGATCTGGCTTTGCAGGCGATCAAACCCTGCCAATTGCTGTAAAGCATAGGTGAAAAAGATCTCACCTTCCGCTGAAAGGCGCACGCCCTTTGTAAGCCTTTCGAAGACTCTTGTGCCCAAATCCTCTTCCAGGCTTTGAATATGGCGGTTCAGCGCAGAGGCGGAAAGCGTGAGAGTTTCGGCCGCAGCCCGGATGGAGCCCTGCTCTACGATAGCTTTGACATAGCGGAAGCTTTGCAAATGTTTCATGAGGTCAGAAAGCAAAGTGGTGCAAAAAACGCAACACATATGCAAAAACTTTGCGGCAGACAGGTGCGCAAGCCGGTCTCTAGAATTGCCATGGAATCGTTCGGTGTGTTCGGTTCAAAGCCTTCGCCACGCTCGCGGCGATCCAACATGGAGATAGAGATGAAAAAGCTATTGCTGACTTCTGCGCTGATTGCCGCAACGGCTACAAGCGCAGCCGCCGACATTAAGGTCGGCATTTTGCACTCGTTATCTGGAACGATGGCCATTTCGGAGACGACCCTTAAAGACACGATGGAAATGCTGATCGAACAGCAGAATGCCGCAGGTGGGTTGCTTGGTGAAGAACTTGTTCCAGTGGTTGTTGACCCGGCATCTGACTGGCCGTTATTTGCGGAAAAAGCACGCGAACTTCTGACGGTGCATGAGGTTGACGTGATCTTCGGGAACTGGACATCCGTGTCCCGGAAATCGGTTCTGCCTGTGATCGAAGAGCTCAATGGGCTTCTGTTCTACCCGGTTCAGTATGAGGGTGAAGAAAGCTCCAAGAACGTGTTCTATACCGGTGCTGCGCCAAACCAGCAGGCGATCCCAGCAACGGATTACTATCTGGAAGAGCTCGGCGTTGAGAAGTTCGCCTTGTTGGGCACTGACTATGTTTACCCGCGCACAACCAACAAGATCCTGGAGCAATACCTCAAAGATGCCGGTATTGCCGAGGATGATATCTTTGTGAATTACACGCCATTTGGGCATTCTGACTGGTCCAAGATCGTCGCAGATGTTGTTGCCCTTGGCGAAGACGGCAAAAAGGTCGGCGTGATTTCTACGATCAATGGCGACGCGAATATCGGCTTTTACAAAGAGCTTGCAGCCGCAGGCGTGTCTGCGGATGACATCCCGGTTGTTGCCTTCTCTGTAGGTGAAGAAGAGCTTGCAGGTTTGGATACCACAAACCTTGTGGGTCACCTTGCCGCTTGGAACTACTTCCAGTCAGCGGACACAGATGTGAACGCCGAATTCATCGAAACATGGAAGGCCAAAATGGGTGAAGAGCGGGTCACAAACGACCCGATGGAAGCGCATTATATCGGCTTTAACATGTGGGTGAACGCGGTGACAGCAGCGGGCACAACAGATGTCGATGCTGTTCGCACGGCGATGTATGGCCAAGAGTTCCCGAACCTGACGGGCGGTACAGCCGTGATGTTGCCAAACCATCACTTGGCAAAACCGGTTCTAATCGGTGAAATCCAAGAGGATGGTCAGTTCGACATCATCAGCCAAACAACAGAGGTTCCAGGCGATGCTTGGACGGATTTCTTGCCCGAATCTGCGGTTCTGAAATCAGACTGGCAAGAGCTCGGCTGTGGTATGTACAATACCGAAACAAGCACATGTGTTCAGATCAAATCTAACTACTAAGATCGAAACCGGGGTGGGCGCAGTTTGTGCCCACTCTGTCCTTCTTTAGGATTATCGTCGCTTTATGAAACGCCTCCTCCTCGTTTTTCTTTTGCTCTTTGGCGCGCCGCTTTGGGCGCAGACCCTGACCGAGGTGGTGGAGACGCATAACCCGAACATCATCAAAGGGTCGGTGAAAACAGCCGAGCCGATTATTGCAGATGTTCAGGCAGTGGGAACAGAAGCTGCAAGCGCGTTCCTGTTGGCATGGCAGGAAAAAAACCTGTGGTTCATTCGCGAAACGGATCAGATTGTGACCGTCACGACCGAGGATAAAGAAACATATCAGGCCTTTGACGTGGAAACGGGTGCGTTGATCGGCGCCTTCGGGAAGCGTGAGATTAAGAATATAAAGCCCAATTCCGGGCTGCGCAGGATGATCGGTTCTGCCCTTGTGGCGGGGCAACTGACATCGCCGGATCGGGCCACGCGCGAGGCGGCGTTGGATGCCCTTTCGCGCGATGCGAATGAGAGCCATCTTGCGCCTTTGCGCCGTGCGCTGGAACAGGAAGAAGAGGCAGAGCTGGCCGCGCGGATGTTCAAGCTGGAGCGGTTTCTGACCATCGAATTTGAAGACGATGAGGCCGCGCGCGTGGCTGCGATTGAGAGTTTTGCAGGCGTTTTAGATGTGGATGTGCGCGCGGCCTTAAACCCGCTTTTGACCAGTAAGATCGCCGTTGCAGGCACCCAAAGGGAGGGCGCAAATATTGCGGGGCCGGTGACGCCTGGGGGCGATGACCTTTCGCTGGAGGAGGCCTATGCGCTGTTGGTGAAGGCAGAACTGGCCAGTGAAATCCCCAGCCAAGAGGCCCGAAAAGCTGCACTGATTGAGAATATCATCGATGACATGGTGGGAACGGTGCCCGTCAGCGTGCTGGGCGATCAAGCGAGACGGGATGAAGCCTATTTGCAATTGGTCGAGGCCGGGCTTGTGCCCGCCTGGGACCCGACGCTCTCGATAGAGGACGTGGTGAGCACCCATGACTTTATCGCCGTTTACAATGAAGCGTCGCCTGCGGTGGCTGCCGCTGCCAAAGAGGTTCTTGAGGGCATCAACTTGCGCGTCGGCATGTCTGAAACGGTCGATCTGATCTTGGATGGATTGTCGCTTGCCTCCATTTATTTCTTGGCGGCGATCGGCTTGGCGATCACCTTTGGCGTGATGCGGGTGATCAACATGGCCCATGGCGAGTTTATTATGATGGGCGCTTATACGGGTTATGTCGTTCAGCAGGTCATCACGAATTACACGTTATCGATTGTTGTGGCGCTGCCTTTGGCCTTTGCGGTGACCTTTGCCGCCGGCGTCGCGATGGAGCGTCTGGTTATCCGACATCTTTATCATCGCCCGCTTGAGACGCTTTTGGCGACCTTTGGCATTTCGATTGCGTTGCAACAAATTGCGAAGAATATTTTTGGTACGCAAGCGCGGCCTTTGACCTCTCCCGATTGGTTGGATGGGGCGCTGGTGATCAACGATGTGATCCAGATCAGCTGGATCAGGATTGCGATTTTCGTGCTATCCCTGATCTTCTTGGCGGTGATTTGGTTGATCCTGAACAAAACCAGACTGGGTTTGGAGACCCGCGCGGTGACGCAAAATCCGCGCATGGCGGCGTCCATGGGGATCAACCCCGATCGCATCAATATGCTGACCTTCGGGCTTGGCTCTGGGATTGCAGGGATTGCGGGCGTGGCCATCGGCCTTTTTGCCAAGGTCACGTCAGAGCTGGGGTCGGATTACATTGTTCAGAGCTTTATGACCGTGGTTGTCGGCGGGGTCGGCAATATCTGGGGCACGCTGGCGGGTGCGGCCATGATCGGCTTTTTCCAAAAAGGGATCGAGTGGTTGAACCCCTCCAACACCCTGGCCGCCCAGACCTATATGATCATCATTATCATTATTTTCATTCAATTCCGACCAAGGGGCATCTTTGCCCTGAAGGGTCGCGCGGCGGGGGATTAAGGGATGCAAGGCGTCCTGACGAAATTCCTGATCAAGCATCCCTCTGCGCTGATCTTTCTGGGGCTTCTCGCGCTGTTCACACTGTTCGTGACCATCGGGTCAGAGGCGTTTGGGTACTCTTTCATTTCCACCTCCTTCGTGAAGACTTTGGGCAAGACGCTTTGCTTTTGCCTGATCGCCATCGCGATGGATTTGATCTGGGGCTATTGCGGGATCCTCAGCCTTGGGCATTTCGCCTTCTTTGGCCTTGGTGGGTATATGATCGGTATGTGGCTGATGTATGCGCGGACCGAGATTATTGTCGCGGGCGCTATGGCCAATGAAGTCATTCCGCCCACTGCCCAAGAAGTTAGCGACGCGATTGGTACGCAAATCTTTGGTGTCGTGGGTGGTGCGGAGTTCCCGATCATCTGGGCTGTCTCGAATTACTTCTGGGCGCAAATCGCTTTGGTGGTTTTGGTGCCGGGCATCCTGGCGCTGATCTTTGGGTGGTTGGCCTTCCGGTCGCGTGTCACTGGCGTGTATCTTTCGATCCTGACCCAAGCGATGACGCTCGCGCTATCGCTTTATCTGTTCCAAAACGATTCCGGTTTGCGCGGCAATAACGGCTTGTCTGGCCTTCAAAACCTGCCGGGCTTGGATGATACGCCGCAATCCGTGATTTCTATGTGGTTCTTTTGGGCGTCGGCCTTTGCGCTGGGTCTGGGCTATCTTTTGATGAAGCTGATTGTCGAAAGCAAACTTGGCAATGTGATCAAAGGCATTCGCGATGACGAGGCGCGCGTGCGGTTTTTGGGCTATAATGTGGAGACGTACAAGCTGTTCGTCTTTGTGCTGACGGCGGTGATCGCGGCAATTGCGGGTGCGCTTTATTATCCGCAAGCGGGCATCATCAATCCAGCCGAGATCGCGCCGATTGCCTCAATCTATCTGGCGGTTTGGGTGGCCATCGGGGGCCGAGGGAGGCTTTATGGCGCGGCGATTGGGGCGGCGTTCGTTTCGCTCGTTTCGACCTTCTTTACGGGCGGACAAATGCCCGATCTGCCCTTGGGTTTTACCACAATCAAATGGGTGGATTGGTGGACAGTTCTTTTGGGTCTGAGCTTTGTTGTGGTCACGCTTTATGCCCCGCAAGGGATCGGTGGATTGTTTGATCTTTTGCAGAAACGGAAACCGTCATGAGTGGCGCGCTCTTAGAAGTGGATGGCGTGTCGGTCAGCTTTGACGGGTTCAAGGCGATCAACAACCTCTCGTTCAATATCGATCAAGGGGAGCTGCGGGCCATCATTGGGCCCAACGGTGCAGGCAAAACGACCTTCATGGATATCGTGACGGGGAAGACGAAACCTGATGATGGCAAGGTCATCTGGGGGGAGCGCAATGAAAACCTGTTGCGCTTTAGTGAAAGTCAGATTGCCCGCAAGGGGATCGGGCGGAAATTTCAAAAACCCACGGTTTTCGAAGACCAATCCGTGGAAGAAAACCTGCTGATGGCGCTGTCGAACAATCGGGCTCCTTTGGCCGTTTTGTTTTATAAATCCAATGCACCAGATGACGCGCGTGTGGCAGATTTGGCCGAGCGTATTGGCTTGAGCGCGGAGCTGCCGCGGCCTGCGGGCGAGTTAAGCCATGGTCAAAAACAATGGCTGGAGATCGGGATGTTATTGGCCCAAGATCCGCGCCTTTTGTTGGTGGATGAACCCGCCGCTGGAATGACGCCTGAGGAGCGCGATAAAACTGTCGCAATCCTTAAAGAAGCAGCCAAAACAAGTGCCGTTGTCGTGGTAGAGCACGATATGGAGTTTGTGCGCAATTTGGAATGCAAGGTGACGGTCCTTCATGAAGGCGCTGTTTTGGCCGAAGGCAGCATCGATCATGTCACTCAAAACAAAGACGTGATTGACGTCTATTTGGGGCGCTAGGCCATGTTGGAATTGAAAGAGATCACGCTTCATTATGGGCAGAGCGAAATCTTGCATGGGGTGGATTTGCATGCCTCGGTCGGCGAGATCACCTGCTTGATGGGGGTCAATGGCGTCGGAAAGACGTCGCTTTTGAAAGTGGTCGCTGGCACGCATGCCCATTCGGGTGGCAGCTATATCCTGAATGGGGTGGAACAAGCGCCCAAAACCTCAGCCCATGTCTTGGCCAAGCAAGGTGTGGGCTATGTGCCCCAGGGGCGCGATATCTTTCCGCTGCTCACCGTGCGGGAGAATATGGAAATCGGTTTTGCCTGTTTGGAGAGGTCGCAGCGGGTCGTGCCCGATGAATTGTTCGAGCTATTTCCGGTTTTAAAAGAGATGCAGAACCGACGCGGCGGGGACCTTTCTGGTGGGCAGCAACAGCAATTGGCGATTGCGCGGGCTTTGGTGACCAAGCCCAAATTGCTTTTGCTGGACGAGCCGACAGAGGGCATTCAGCCCAATATCATCCAGCAGATCGGCCGCGTGATCGGCTATCTCAAAGATCAAGGCGATATGGCGATCCTGTTGGTCGAGCAATATTTCGAGTTCGCCTTTGGCTTGGCCGACCATATCTATTCGATGCGCCGCGGAGAGATCATTCTGGCGGGTGAAAAAAATCGATTGAAGAAGAAGGATGTTCTGGCAACACTCGCCGTATAGCTATGTTGGATGGATTGGCTGATATCACACTGCAGCGCGCGCGGGGTCGGGCCGAGCTTGCATTTGATGGCGCTAACGGGCGCACGCGCCTGCGACATTTGCATCAATCGGGCTGTTTGAAAGTGATGCTGCCGCGCACCCATGCAGAGGTCACGGATGCGGTCTTGATCAATACGGCGGGTGGCTTGACGGGGGGCGATCACCTCTCAACGCATGTCGCCTTACGCGGCGGGGCCGAGCTGCGCTTGGCTACGCAAACCGCCGAGCGTATTTATAAAAGCACGGGCGGGCCCGCAGAGGTTGCGCTGCGTTTCGATCTGGAAGCGGGCAGCCGGTTCGATTGGCTCGCCCAGGAAACGATTTTGTTTCAACAGGGCCGGGTGGCGCGGCGCATCGATGTGGACATGGATGAAAGCGCGTCACTCTTGCTTGTGGAACCCATCGTGTTGGGGCGTCTGAAAATGGGAGAGCGCGTGAGCGATGCGCTCTTGCATGATCGCTGGCGCGTGCGCCGCGCGGGCGCGCTTGTTTTTGCAGATGACACGCGCCTGTACGATTTTGAGGCAGCGGCGCGCAGAGCTTGCTTGGGTGGCGCCACGGCGCTGGCGAGTGTGTTGATGGTGGACCCGATGGCCGAGGATTTGCGAGAGCGAATTGGGGATGGCGGGCCGGAAGAAGGTGTCGAACTGGGCCTGAGCGCGTGGAATGGCATGTTGTTGATCCGGCTTTTGGCGCAGGACCCCCTAGCCCTGCGCCGAAAACTTTGTACGCTGATTGAAACGCTGCGCGGGCGGGACATGCCGCGCGTTTGGACGATGTGAGGACCGATGAACCTAACACCCAGGGAAAAAGATAAATTGCTGGTCAGTTTGGCCGCCATGGTGGCGCGCGGGCGGCTCGCGCGGGGCGTGAAGCTGAACCACCCCGAGGCGATCGCTTTGATCACTGATTTTGTGGTTGAGGGCGCGCGCGATGGTCGCTCGGTTGCCGATCTGATGGCGGCGGGCGGCACGGTGGTGAGCGCAGATCAATGTATGGAGGGCGTGGCTGAGATGATCCATGACGTGCAGGTGGAGGCGACCTTTCCCGATGGAACAAAACTGGTCACAGTGCACCACCCCATTCGTTAGAGCAAAGGGGGCTCTCTGCCCCCTTTGGAACCCCCGAGGATATTTTTAGACAGAAGAAGAAGCGGCATGATACCAGGAGAAGTAATCCCGAAAGCGGGCGAGATTGAGTTGAATGCGGGCGCGGAGGTCGTGACGCTTTTGGTGTCGAATACGGGCGACCGGCCTGTTCAAGTGGGCAGCCACTATCATTTCTTTGAGACCAATACCGCGCTCGATTTTGATCGCGACGCTGCGCGCGGAATGCGTTTGGACATCGCCGCAGGGACCGCCGTGCGGTTTGAGCCCGGACAATCACGGGAGGTTAATTTGGTGCCCTTGGCGGGTGCGCGGCAGGTTTATGGGTTCAATCAACAAGTCATGGGGGCGCTCTGATGCCAGCTACAATTTCCCGCGCCACCTATGCCGATATGTATGGCCCCACGACGGGCGACAAAGTTCGTTTGGCGGATACCGAGCTTTTCATAGAGGTCGAACGCGACCTGACGACCTATGGCGAGGAAGTCAAATTCGGCGGCGGCAAGGTGATCCGCGATGGGATGGGACAAAGCCAAATCACGCGGGCGGGTGGTGCCGTCGATACCGTCATCACAAACGCCCTGATCGTGGACCATTCCGGCATCTATAAGGCGGATATCGGTCTGAAGGACGGGCGGATTGCGGGCATTGGCAAAGCGGGCAATCCCGACACGCAACCGGGCGTCGATATCATCATTGGTCCGGGGACCGAGGCGATTGCAGGCGAAGGCAAGATCCTGACCGCGGGCGGTTTTGACGCGCATATCCATTTCATTTGTCCGCAACAGGTCGACGATGCGCTGCATTCGGGTCTGACCACCATGCTGGGTGGCGGCACGGGGCCTGCCCATGGCACGCTGGCGACCACCTGTACACCAGGGCCCTGGCATATCGCCCGCATGCTGCAAGCGCTCGATGGCTTGCCGATGAATTTTGGCCTGTCCTGCAAGGGCAATGCCAGCCAGCCCGATGCTCTGGTTGAAATGGTGAATGCCGGTGCCTGTGCGATGAAGCTGCACGAGGATTGGGGCACGACGCCGGCGGCCATCGATTGCTGCCTATCAGTGGCGGATGATATGGATGTCCAAGTGATGATCCATACCGATACACTCAATGAAAGCGGCTTTGTTGAAAACACGGTCGCGGCCATGAAGGGTCGGACGATCCATGCTTTTCATACCGAAGGCGCTGGCGGCGGCCATGCGCCCGACATTATCAAAGTCTGTGGCGAGGCGCACGTGATCCCGTCCTCGACCAACCCGACGCGACCCTATACGGTCAACACGCTCGAAGAGCATCTCGATATGCTGATGGTCTGTCACCATCTGGACAAATCCATCCCCGAGGATGTGGCCTTTGCCGAAAGCCGCATTCGCAAGGAAACCATCGCCGCCGAAGACATTCTGCATGATATGGGCGCGTTCAGCATTATTGCTTCTGACAGTCAGGCCATGGGCCGCATCGGAGAGGTGATCATTCGGACCTGGCAAACCGCGCATAAGATGAAAGTGCAACGCGGGCGCTTGTCGGAAGAGACTGGAGATAACGACAATTTCCGCGTTCGGCGCTATATTGCGAAATATACGATCAATCCGGCGATTGCGCATGGGATCAGTCACGAGATTGGATCGATCGAAGTCGGCAAACGCGCAGATCTAGTGCTTTGGAACACGGCCTTTTTTGGGGTGAAGCCAGAAATGGTTCTGATCGGGGGGTCGATTGCCTGTGCGCAGATGGGCGATCCGAATGCCTCCATTCCAACGCCGCAGCCGGTGTACACCCGTCCGATGTTTGGCGCGCTGGGCCGTTCTCTGGAGAATTCATCGGTGAGTTTTGTATCGCAAGCCGCCCAAGCCGCGGGGATTGGCGATGCGATTGGGCTGCGCAAAGAAACGGTGGCTGTGAAAGGGACGCGCAATATCAGCAAGTCGTCCATGGTGATGAATGATGCGATGCCGAAAATAGATGTTGATTCCGAGACTTATGAAGTCCGCGCAGATGGCGAGTTGTTGACTTGTGAACCCGCCAAAGAGCTGCCCATGGCGCAGCGCTATTTTATGTTTTGATTTTCAATGTCCAAGATTACTCCCGAAATGATTGAAATCAATTATGAAGAAGCCTGCAACGCCTATCGGAGCAACGGGCAGTACTCTGTCAAAGAAGCGATTTCAGCAACGGTCAAAAAATCTGGCATGTCTGCTGGATCTGCCTCGGATGGTGTACGTAATCTTTTTCAAATGTTGGCGGGTGAAAGCTATCATCGAACTTTTAGTAAAGAGGCTACCCGAATTTTCTTTGGAAACATTCTCAGAGATTTCGGTCCAAAAGGACTTTCGAATGCCATCAAGGCTACTGAACTTCACTTAGACTACTATGATGGTCTTAAAACGGGTGGGAAAAGCCCAGGCCGACGAGCCATTGTAATTGAATTCAAAACCTTCATTTCCGACGAACTCAAAATTCTAGACATAGATTTTGAAGAACAAGTAGAGCGAGCGGCTGATGACGCCGAGGATGTGCGGCTTTTACGGCTTTCACAAGCATCCGGACTTGCCGAGAAAGAGATGCGTCTCACAACCTACATCAAACGTAACCCAGATGTTGTTGCGCAGGTTCTTGCGACAGCTAACGGCATCTGTGGATACTGTAGAAAAGAGGCGCCATTCAAACGTAAAAAAAATGGAGAACCTTATTTAGAAGTGCATCACAAAATACCATTGGCAGAAGGCGGCCTAGACAATCTTGAGAATGCGATTGCGCTCTGCCCGAATTGCCACAGAGAGGCGCATTTTGGACTAGATTGGAAGAAATTCAGAAAATGATCCGTGCAGCCGAAAATCTCCATTCGCATGACGAGGCTTTCGACAGCGTCACACTGACTTATGAAGCGCGCTTTCGACGTCGCATTGTGATGACCAGCGATGGCGGGATGGAGTTCCTGCTTGATCTGCCCAAGGTGACGGATCTGAAGCATGGCGATTGTCTGGTTCTAGAAGATGGGCGGCTGATCAAAATCGTGGCCGCTGACGAACCGCTGCTGAAGATTACGGCCGACGACCCGCAACATCTGACGCGCCTGGTTTGGCACATCGGGAACCGACATCTGCCTTGTCAGATCGAGGCGGATCATATCCTGATCACGCCTGATCCGGTGATTGCGGACATGGTCCGGCATTTGGGCGGCACGATCGCCGAAATCACGCAACCCTTTACGCCAGAGGGCGGCGCCTATGGCCATGGACGGACACACAGCCATGAGCATTAGTTCCCATCGCATCATGGCATGGCTGTCGCCCAGTTTTCCAACTGGGGCCTTTGCGTACAGTCACGGGTTGGAATACGCGATCCATGCAGGCGATGTGACCAATGCTGCCGAGCTTAGAGACTGGCTGGAGGTTTTGTTGCGCTTCGGGGCAGCACGCAATGATGCGATCCTTTTGGCGCATGCCTATCGCGGGGAGGAGGTCCTCGATCTGGCCTCGGCACTGGCCGGGTCTAAAGAACGGCATCAAGAGACTTGGGATCAAGGCCGCGCTTTTGCGCGCACCGCGCAGACGCTCTTAGATGTTCACTTGGATGCAGCACCTTTGCCTTGCGTTTTGGCCCAAGCGGCAGCGGAAGCCGATATCGAATTGGAAGAGTTCCTTCCAATGGCGCTGCATGCTTTCGCTGCGAACCTGGTTTCAGTGGCGATCCGTTTGGTCCCGCTGGGACAGACCGAAGGGCAAACGGTTTTACAAAACCTATTTCCAATCATCGATGACATTGCGGCGGAGGCGATGGCTGCAACACTCGATGATCTGGGCAACATGGCCTTCAGAGCGGATATCGCAGCGATGAAACATGAAACCATGACCACGCGGATTTTTAGAACATGAACGGACCTTTGCGCATCGGGATTGGCGGGCCAGTGGGCGCCGGAAAAACCGCGCTGACCGAGGCGCTTTGCCGGGCGCTGCACCCCAAGATCAATATGGCTGTGGTCACAAACGACATCTACACCTCGGAAGATGCCGAATATCTGATGCGCAAACAGGTCTTGCCATTGGACCGCATCCGGGGCGTGGAAACAGGCGGCTGCCCGCATACCGCGATCCGCGAAGATGCGTCGATCAAT
The DNA here is from genome assembly GCA_038744815.1 of Pseudomonadota bacterium. Taxonomy (GTDB): domain Bacteria; phylum Pseudomonadota; class Alphaproteobacteria; order Rhodobacterales; family Rhodobacteraceae; genus Amylibacter. The sequence goes on from JBCDLY010000007.1 coordinate 132,727, forward strand.
CTGGCCGCGATCGCTGATCTGACCACGCAGCATCCCGATCTGGAACTCGTCCTGATCGAAAGTGGTGGCGACAATCTGGCGGCCACGTTCAGCCCTGAATTGGCTGACCTGACGATCTATGTGATCTCGGTTGCGATGGGCGAAGAAATCCCGCGTAAGGGCGGGCTGGGCATCACGAAGTCGGACATCTTAATCATCAACAAAACCGATCTGGCCCCTTATGTGGACGTTGACCTCGCCGTCATGGATCGCGATGCCAAGGCACAACGTGGCCCGTTGCCCACAGTCTTTACCAATCTAAAAACGGGCGATGGCGTGAAAACCGTTCTTGAGCAAATCGATGGAAAGTCCGGTCTCTTTCGCTGACGAAATTGGACAAAAGAGTTCCAACCGTTTGCGGTCAATAGATTGGCTCAAAGAGCCGGCGGTTTCACATCTCAATGTCAGCAATCCCATTCGTTCAAGACCTCTTTATGAAATCTATAAAGGTCAGCTTCCCGCTCAAATGACTCTGAGTCCTGTTGATCTCAATTTGAGCGGACCGAATTTATAAGAGCAGCTGATTTTAGAGAACTCTTGGATTAAGTCACTTTCTCTTTGTTTGCGGGAAGGTTTCGCCAACGGTTCACGAGCAACACCTTTGGAGGATAAGTCGTAAAGTATAGCGAATTTAGTGGGGTTTTAGGTGGGTAAATGATCAAAAACCTGAAAAAGAATTTATCTTCAACGTTCAGTAGTGGAGACGAACCTTGGTTACGGTATATGATTAAATCCTATTAATTACAGAGATTTAGAAGATGCAGAACTATATACTGTAACGATAAATTATAGCAAAATCATCGCTTGAGCTTGATCAAATGATTGTCCCATTGGGTTTCATGTTGGCGTTGTGCCGCTAAGCCGGCCCCATTTGTATATATGAACTGGTCATTGATCGTGGCAACACCACAGATGTCCTCAAGCTGTACTTCTTTTGAAACGGCTTTGTTGGCGACAGAATATTCCACTGCGCGCCCCGACCGTGGCGAAGTCGCAGATATCAGCCCAGCATCTGAAGTGATCGCGATGCTGCCGACATAGCCGCCCAGAGCGTTCCGATCATCAAAGAGCGTTGTCCCAGTTATTGATGAATACGTGCCAACAACACTTTCGCTATGTGCCGTATCCCCTTGCCATTGTAGGCCAAAGGCCACTGTTCCATTGTCAGCGACGGCGAGATGTCGGATCGAATTGCGTTGATGCTCTGGCCCCAATTCGATCTTTGTCCTTATGCCGCCATCCAGGTTCAAGAAGCTGAGATTAGCGCGCATCGTGGGAATGTTGAGCTTGGCTCGACCCGTGTCTGGATGGGTTTCGATCCCACCATTTGCAACCACCAGAGACATTCCATCCGGCATCAGTTTGATCTCATGTGGTCCGACGCCGCCAGAGGCAAACTCTGCGATACGGGCGTAGTCCTTTCTTGCATCCCAAACACCGACAAGACCTTTCGCGTTGTCAAAATCATTCTCGGTTGTGAACAACAGATCACCATCGGCAGAAAAAACCCCGTGACCATAGAAATGGCGGCCCATTGGCGCTTCCAAGCGGGCGATCTGACGCCCTTGGGCGCAATCAACAACAACGGCATAGGTGCCTGGGCGTCTTGCAAATGCGACCGCATGAGCAAGTCTTGGATGGGCGGCGGCTGCGTGACCTCGGGCAGGTAAGGTAATCTCGAACGTGAGATCACCGGCTTCGGTCAATCCGCAAAGCACATAAGTCCCATCGGGTTTCAAACCCGCAGACAGAAAGGCCGGGCTGCCTGCATCTGCCCATGTTGGTTTGGAGTATAGGCTGGCTGCAAAAAGACCTGCGAGAAAAGAACGACGATCCGTCATCAATCCCCGTCGAGCGCATTGAAACCGGCGGCGATCCCAAGCGTCTCTCCGACTTCAAAGGCCAAGTCTTTGCGGATGTCGTCGATTTTCAGTTTCAAAGACTCCACACGGATCCGACCTGAGACCTCCGAAACGCCTGCAAAAATGGGGTCATTTAACTTCACAGCAGTTTGGATCGCATCGTCGAAGGCGAGGTCTATTTTGCTGCCCACGCCGACGAAGTGCCGTGCGAGCTCTTGCGTTGCCGCTAAAGACAAAATCACATTCTGAAGTGACCTTCCCGAGCGACGGGCCTCTGCCCGCAAGGGGCGTGGGCGATCAAAAGTCCCCATGGGCCGCTCGAGGCGCTGGAGGGATGTAAACTCTAACCCCGTCGACACTGCTGTAAACAATTGCTTCAACGCTTCATTGTTGGAGCGATAGGTGTCATTGCCCGGTTTTGACAAAAGGACTGCATATCCATTCGTCCAGTCTGCCAGGATCGCATCAGAGCTCCGCCGAATGTCGCGGGCGACTGCTTGCACAAGTTTGCAATGATATTCAACGCTTCCTGTGGCGATGAACTGCTCGTCATAAAGCAGGTATTCCAATGCATAAAACCCCCGCGCGGCGACTGAGACAGTTGAAAACGCATCCGCGTTTTCAACGGCGGGGTCTTCATCGCGGATCAGTGTTGCCAGTGTCTTTGGCGTCGAGCCGCGTGGGTCCGGCCAAAAGGCCAAGGCGAACGCGCGATCATCTGTTTCCGATGGGCCGAAACGCAGATGGCTGACCCCAAGCCACGCATCAAAGGCTTCATGATATGCGGCACGAAGTGCATCGTCTTCGGCGCGACAATCGGTCTGTGCGGCATTGTCCAAGGTAACGGAGCTTTCAGCTAGGTTTTCATAGCCGGAGATGATGTGATTATTGACGATGGCTTCCAAATTTGGCTCGGACGCTGCCAATGCTCCGGCCAATGCAATTGGAATAAGGCATGCAATCAGTTTCATCTTAAAGACTCTCCAAGAATGTGATCAACGCATCGCGGTCGGCCTTGGTCATGTCCACGACCGCATCTCGATGCGGCTGCGCCTCCCCACCATGCCAGAGAATGGCCTCCAACAGGTTTCTCGCCCGTCCGTCATGAAGGAAGTAGGTGTGACCTGAGACCTGCTCGGTCAGGCCGATGCCCCACAAAGGTGGCGTCCGCCATTCGCGCCCATTTGCGACCGCTTCGGGGCGATTGTCAGCCAAACCTTCGCCCATATCATGCAACAGCATATCGGTGTAAGGCCAGATCAATTGGAAGCTTTGCTCCGGTTGATCCTGTAGGCGATGGGTGACGAAACTAGGGTTGTGGCACGAGGTGCACCCTGTATTATAAAACACCTGCTTGCCACGCAGCACCGTTGGGCTGCTCACATCTCGACGGGCGGGCACGGCGAGGTTCCGGCTATAAAAGGTCACGAGGTCAAGGCCGGTGTCATCCACTTCGAATACGCGATCATCGCCATCGCCGTGTGGGGCGTTTCGGCACTCGGTTTGTAGTGCGGTGCATTCCCCCCAAGCCGCTTGAAACAGAGGCGTTGAGATCCCGATATCACCGGCAAAGGCCCCAGCAGATTGGTGCCGCACAGTCGGCGCGCCTGCCTTCAGGCCAAAGCGACCTAGCATTGGCTGGTCGAACTCCACGGACCAAACGATATTCGGGCGTCCTGAAATGCCATCGCCATCCGCATCGTCGGGATCGGCTAAGGCTAGAATATCTGCCGCGGGAATTGCCTCCAATAGACCAAGGCCAATCATTTGAGGAGCGACACGTGGGCTCAACATCGCCTCTGGATGGAGCGCACCATATCCCAGATTGTCGGCTGAGTAGGTTGGCTTTCGAAGGCGCGCCGTTTCCCCATCGGAAAGCTGCACTTCGATTTCTTCATAGTCTATTTTAAGGCTGTACTCGGCAGGGATGCCTGCGACAGAGAAGTCTTGAAGTTGTTCACCATAATTTGGATCTGGCAGCGTCGCGATATAATCTTCAATCTCTGCGATTGTATCTTCTGCTCCACCCGGGATGGAGATGCGCAAGAACATCGAAATCGCGTTATCATCTGCGCCTTCTGGCGGGTGCCCGCGCCCATCCTTTAAGTGGCAGCGTTGGCACGATCGCGCATTGTAGAGCGGCCCTAAACCATCCGAGGCCAAAGTCGAAGATGGTGAAGAAACCCAGAGTTTTTTGAACAAGCCATTTCCAACTTTGAAATCCAATTCACCGTAAAACGGGATATTCGCGGAGGGCTGTGAAAAGGCGTCGGCATTTTCGCGTGCCCGAACCGTAGCAGCTCCCGCCGATCGTTCTTCAAATTTTTGAGCTTTGGTGAAGTCTGTTGGGAACGCCGTCGCGGCCTTTATCCGTTCAATTTCTTCCGCAGTCCGAGGCACAATGTTCAAATGCGGTTCGTCAAGAACGTCCGCAAATGCATGGGAGGTCAAAGCGCATAGCCCGACCAAAACCACGATATGCCGCAAGACTCTCTCCTATTCATGGGCGGTGGCAGGCGCGGCATCTTTGTGCCGCGCCCGATTTTGCATTTAGGTTTACTGGAAAACAGCTTCCGGATTGTCGAGGCTATCAGAGCCTTCGAATTCAATCGCGTCAACACCCAAAGCCGCAACAACGCGTTCGATGGAGGCCGTTTGATCGATCAAGCCGTTTACGCCACCCATGATCAGGGCCTCACCCGTTGCATTGCCGCGTTCCAGCATCATGTCATACGTGAAGCCGGCCTCTGCGGCGATCTTGATCCGACCAAGGGCCATGACAGCTGCGTTTAGCTTGGCTTTCATTTCTGCATCAAGATCGGCATCATCATGTGCAACCAGATCAGACAGGGATGGCCCTTCGATCACGGTGCCATCGACGGATGTGTAGCTGCCGAGATAGACGTTTTGGATCCCGACACCATTGTAGAAGTGATCGTTATGCGTGTTGTCCGCGAAACAAGAATGCTCCTCCTCTGGGTCGTTCAGCATCACACCAAGGCGCATACGTTCTCCGGCTGTTTCCCCATAAGACAGCGACCCCATACCCGTCAGCATGGCAGAAATACCGGCGTCTTCATCAGCCATAACAGCCGCACGTGCGTCACCGCCTTCGACCCATTGTGCCGCCATCCATTCCAGATCGGATACCAATAGATCAGTCGCAGCCTTGAGGAATTCACCACGACGGTCGCAATTGCCGTTCGTACATTCGTCACTAGCGGCATAGTCCGTCCATGGACGGTTTCCAGCACCCGTGCCGTGACCATTCAGATCCTGACCCCAGAGCATAAACTCAACAGCGTGATATCCCGTTGCAACATTGGCCTCGACACCATCTGCTTCGTGCAGTGTTTCTTCAAGAAGAGCAGGCGTGATAGAAGACGCATCAATCGTTTCTCCGCTCAGCGTGAACGACGGATTTGCCACCACGTTCAGAACCGCAAATTCGTTTTCGTCGGATGGGCCACCATAGGAGGCATCGACGTAATCAATCAGGCCTTCGTCCAGTGGCCATGCGTTCACTTTGCCTTCCCAATCGTCAACGATGGCATTCCCAAAGCGGTACACTTCCGTCTGCTGGTATGGAACACGGGCGGCAAGCCAAGCCGTTTTTGCGGCTTGCAGACCTTCGGCTGAAGGTGCTGCTAAGAAGGCGTCTACCGCCGCTTGCAGTGTTTTTGCCGTTGTCAGACTGTCGGCATATTTTGCCTCTGCGATGTCTGCATATGTGTCGAGCACATCTGCCTTAGAGACATCTCCGCCAGCAACAGCAGATGTGGCAGCACCGATTGCGAGTGCAATCACACTGACGGTAAGGTTCAGGGGTTTCATTGGTTCACTTCCTCTTCTTGTTAGTGAATTGTGGTTGATTTTGGGGACCGAAAACTTGCGTCAAACATGCCTCGAAGGGCACATCCGAACTCTTCGGCCACTTCGACAAGATCAGGGGCTTTGCTTGGGGCAACAAAAGACGAGGCCATTAACAGGGCGTCGTCCAGTTCACCTTCGCTTGCATAGGCGATGAAATTGGCAAAGCATGCTTCGTCACCACCGATGCATTTGCATTGAACACCGTGACGCATAATGGGTCTCCGCCCATGGCGAATGCATAGATCACAAATTGAAGTCAGGGCCGTGAGCGCTTTGGCCCCTCCAACCTTCCCAAGAGCAGTTTGGAAATCGCGCAGGATTTGACCACGGCACGCAGGCGCTTCAAACCACAGGCGGAAATAGACGATGGCGCCCGCTTCAATCGGGCCAAGTTCGCTGATGTAACCGACAGGGGCACCGCCCCGATGGGGAACTTGGTTTTCCATTTAGTTTTCCCCAGCTTCCCATTTGTTTCGTGGCTTAATGCAGCAGTCCGGATCGTTCTGATCGCAACAGTTTGCCTCGAAACGATCCACCAACCATTCGGTGCTAAAGCAATTTAGACATCCGACTTCCCAAGGATGCAGCAACTCCTCGTTGCGGCCTTCGTTTATTTGTTTCGTCTCACTTTGATCGGATCCGAACACGGGGCTTTCCTCGACCGGGATAAACAGATGAGAGGCGGACTCATTCGTCCGTCACTCATAAAACCTGAGTGAAATACTTAGATAAGTCAATCCGACAAATATAGTCAGGATAATTTTTGTTCAAATGAAAGTGCGGCTATTGCAGAAGACTGAATTTGGCGTAGGTTTGGCGGAGACGAAGTCCGCCGATATTACAAAGTAAGCATTTGTAATATCTTACTTTTTCATAAACACGGCATTTTTATCCCACGAAAAAAATACCCTATTGATCATAGAAATTCGCGTTTTGAGGCAAATTACAAGTTACCAATTTTGCGACTGGTGTGTGCGATAACAATACATGCCGTCTCGATCGTTTGTTCGCACGGGCGTTTGCAACCATGCGGGTTTCGCGCGAACATGCTGTTAAAAGGAGCTCGTTGGCGCCGGTCATTTGTCATAAAACGGTTACAATAAATGATATTATTCTGATGTATTAGCGAAGTTTGAGTGTAGAGATTTTATGATGCGTTTGAGATTTCAGTTTTGTTTGCAAAGCGCACCTTCGACGCAGAACCGTGGTCATAGAGCGTCCCAACCACCACCCAGCGGTGCCAGCATGCGTACAGACCCTGTACAGAAAGTGTACAGCAGGCGTCGGAACAGCCGCTGGTCGCAACGGAGGCGTTTCGTGCGCGAATTTGGCGCGAGTTTCAGGGGAAGCCTTGCGGGTTTGAATGTGTTTGGTGATGTACAGAAATCAGCTTTCAGTTTTTTTGTCGCGATTTTTCTACTGATGGGGTCAAACGTGGGCGCTGAACCGTTCGATCGTTTCCAAGACTGCGATGTCTGCCCGGAAATGATCGAGCTCCCTTTGGGCAGTTTTATGGCAGGAACACCGGATGATGAATTCGTTCCTGGTTGGATTTTGGTTGATGGAAACTTGGCGCTAGCCACTCCGGAAACACCGGTAAACTTATCATACGAAAAGCCACAAGTTCATGTGACCATCGATATCCCCTTTGCCATGTCCAAATACGAAATTACGGTCGGTCAATATCGTGCCTGCTTGGACGATGGGGGATGCGGCGGTCGCATACCGCGGGGCTGGGTTTACAGGGATGGCTTCACACGTGGTAAACTCTATCTCGAAGACGACCATCCGGTTCTGAACATAAGTGTTTTCGAAGCCATCGCCTACACAGAGTGGTTGAATGAGAAACTGGGTACTGATGCGTATCGCCTTCCTACCGAAGTTGAATGGGAATATGCGGCGCGCGCAGGTACAACTACGCCCTTCCCTCAAGGGGATCGACTGACCGACCAACAGGCTAATTTTTCAGGACCCGTAACAGAGGCCAAAATTGGGCCACAGAACCCGCCACTCAAGGATCGGGGTTTGCCGGTTAAGGTGACAGAGCTTGATGCGGCCAACCCCTGGGGGCTTTGGCATATGGAAGGGAATGCGGGCGAATATACCTTATCCTGCTTCAGTGATTTTCAGCGACAAATCCCTAAGTCCAGCGGATGGTTAGAGCACACAGTTAACACAGGATGTTCTCATGCTGTCAGCAAAGGCACGACCTATAACGGTTCCATGTTTATGGGAAGGCCATCTGCGCGGATGCGAGCAGACACTTCTTCAATGACGAAATACGACGGTTTCAGAGTATTAAAGGAATTAACAGATGAGCAATAAAATAAGTAACGCGCACGATCTTACAGGTACAGGACAATATGCCGAAGGGTACTACTCCGATTTGGTAGAGTATGAGGCGCTAGAGCCTATTGAAAGATTTTCGAACTTTACGATCGGTTCCACATCGCCGGCCGGATTTTCTCTGACCGCATCAGCGAAAACATCTGTAAATATTTTGGGAACGAAAGTCACTCCAACTGTTCAAACCTATGTTTCTGAGCCCGTGCCGGGTGGAACCGGTTTGGCTGTAAACACCTATGGCACCATGAGCACTAGCTCAATGTCTTTAAAAGTTCCAAATACAAATCTGTCGATTTCGTTTACCGTCACAGAGACGTCTGTTTTCGTTTCGAACCGGACTTTGGGCTTGAAAGGTGAAATTCCCAATGCCGAATTGGTGAGTACTTTAACGACGGCTCTAGAACGTGTAGTTGGAATTGAGCTGGCTCAATACTACGCAAATGGCTTCGCAAACGGAGTATTTGAGATTCAAGGTATTCAGAGCGATTTCTCGGATTTAGTTGAGGAACTTGTCGAGAACCAGCTACCCAACACGCTGAATTTCCAAGCCGGTGGCTTGGAGAATGCCACTCAACCTCCGCGGGAGTTTGTAGGCCTAGTAGAGGGGCGGCTATTTACAAAATCCACGAAAACAGATGATATATTTTCGACTGATCTCTCAACAGGGTACTCCTATAATGTAACTAAGTTCAATGCCGAGCTTTCAGAATACCCTAATCCCTCGGGCACTTGGAAAGAGAAAGCACCAGGTGGTTGGGAATGGAAATACCACCCTGAGCATCCAAACGCGAACCTTGCTGGCAAAGACTGGACCCGCGGTGGGGATTACAATGGCGATGGCTACCAGAACGAGTTGGATGTCCATGAATACGATGCCGATCTTTATGGTCGGCATGCAGATATTGCCGAACTTGAAGGGAACGATTGGAAGGCCAAACGTAATCGCGAATTAGAAGCTACTGCGCTAGAAAAGCTTGAGTAGGCGGGAGGTAGCCGAGGCGGAAACGGTGGTGGCCCTAGCCCGGAACCCGAGGGCGGCTGGGGCGGCGCGAATGGGGATCCGAATGTGAGCGGCGGTTCAGACGGCCAGCCTATTTTGCTCGACCTGAACGGCAATGGGGTCGAGATTACTAAACTGTCTGAGTCGACTGTGTTTATGGCAGGCAAAGACGGGCTCGATCACAACATTGCCTGGGCGGCTGCGGGGGATGGGATCCTCTTCTATGACCCTGATAACACCGGGGACATCACCGAGCTTCGGCAGTTTGTCTTCACCGAATGGGACCCGACCGCAAGCTCTGACATCGAGGCGCTCGCCAATGTGTTCGACAGTAATGGTGATGGTGTATTCGACGCGAATGATGCGGCTTGGGGTGATGTCACCGCGCAGGCTGCGAATGTGAAAACAGCGCCCAGCGGGCCAGCCCGGATTGCAGCATGATGGATCGCGCAAATATACGCCCAAAAGAGGGTGCCAGCCTGTGTACAGAACCTGTACAGCGCGCGTACAGCCAGCGTTTGGCACATGCCCGCCGACGGTTTCTTCAATTTTGGCAGAATTTTAGAGCCGCTGGGCCATTGCGGGTGCCGGGATTGCGTGCCTTTGGTGTCCATGCGGTATGTGAGTGCAGGCTGCCCCCGAGTGATTGGGACCTCGTGAGCCGTAGAGTTCGGATAGGCCCTGCGCAAAGGCTGGGTTTGTTTGTTAAGCTGCGTGTATCGAGAGTTACTGAAAGGTGTTTGGTGTGATTGCGCTTAAAAAACAAGTTGGATCCATAGAATGCACGCCAGCCCGTTCTCTTGCTGGTCCCAGCTTTCTAAAGTCGATGGTTACGTCTTTCAGGCTGCTCTCCAAATCGCAAAAGTGGCAAAATTCTCAAAGCCAATTTATATGAATACGAGTGAGCGAAATTATGGGTATTTGTTGTTATAAGAGGTTTTGAAAATGAAGGATAAACTGGTGGCCTACTTGTTAGATCACAAGCGTAATCATTACTGCCTTTTATGGTGGAAGATAGGGTTCGCTGTATTAGTAGCTACTTTGGGTTTTCTAACGGGTCTCAGCGTATCATCTGAAAACTATTGGCTCAAACTTTACTTTGTTTTGTTAATAATTTTTTTTGGCGATTTTTTCTTTCCGAAGAAATCCAGGTCATTGAAAGATTTGTTTAGGAAAAATGATGGGAAATGAATTTACTACTTATGGTAGCTATAGGACAATCGACGTAAAAGTTGGCTTGGAACACCAAGGGCCAGTATTGAGTAGTTCGGTACGGCACGAGTATAGTTTTAAGTCCAAGCAAGTGACCACCACAGGCACAATAGATCTTGGCAGGAACTTAGAGTTAACAATTGGCTCTTTAACTTGGAGTGAAATAGAACTCAGCTTCGACTTTCTGCCAAGTGTTCTGGATTTAAAGTTAGAACCAAAAATTGATTTAGAAATTACAAAAGGAGTGATTGCCGGAGTTAGTTACTATGAGGACGGGGCATTTGGTGCTAGGCTGGGCCTCGGAACCGATCAAGTCAACGCTTACGTAGAAGTTGTTGGTGGTTATCAATTCTCCGGTCATGGCTATATGGAATTCGAGGAAATCCAAGCTAATCAGCTTGGCATCACCCTTGAGCAATATCTTGATCCGCGCGGTTACGGAAACAACTGGGGCTACGGCACAACTCCTGGTGAAATTCGGGGCGAGAAAATTGCTGCGGCTGAACTTGAAGCCCTGAACAATTACGGGGACGGCGGCTTTGCCGGTCACGCGCAGCCCAGTCATCATTCAGACCTCCCCCATCCAGATTATGCAAAATCGAGCAGTGGTTACGACCCCCATGAAGTCGGTTCCGCCCATTGGGACGCTTATGGCCCCGGCGGCGGCTATGGGTATGTGGATGATGTTATAAACACGAACAATTCCGTGCCCGGAGGTTGGGAAGAAGTCGGGCGCAATCCACTTGATCTTACTCAACCGACATCGGTGCCTACCGTTAGCGTCTCCAATCCACCGCTAGAGACCTCGATCCCGACAACGAGGCCGGACAGCTTCAACACGCCCCTAACCGCAGCAGAAAAAAGAGAGGCCAGAAATCAGCGGAATGAGGAATTGGCCAGGGACCTCGGATTTGACAGCTACAAAGAGTATGAGAAATTTCAAGAAAGGTACGGAGAATTTGGAAATCCGCCGGGTTATCATAAGGTTCCAACACACAAATGGGGCTCTGGTTGGAAAACGGTCGACTCCGACGGCAATGATCCTGGCCCGAGCCCGGAACCCGAGGGCGGCTGGGGCGGCGCGAATGGGGATCCGAATGTAAGCGGCGGTTCAGACAGTCAGCCTATTTTGCTCGACCTTAATGGCAATGGCGTCGAGATCACCAAACTGTCTGAGTCGACAGTGTTTATGGCAGGCAAAGACGGGCTCGATCACAACATCGCTTGGGCGGCTGCGGGGGATGGGGTCCTCTTCTATGACCCGGATGGCACCGGAGAAATCACCGAGCTTCGGCAGTTCGTCTTCACCGAATGGGACCCGACCGCGAGCTCGGACATCGAGGCGCTGGCCAATGTGTTCGACAGCAATGGCGATGGCGTGTTCGACGCGAATGACGCAGAATGGGCCAATTTCAAGGTCATGGTCACCAATGCGCGTTCAACGCAAATAGCGCAACGAGATGAAGCAGTCAGTGTTTCAGAAGCGCAAACTATAAAACTAAGAGGGCCAGTATGCTTAAGCTTATAGTCATCACTTTAGTCTTTTTCGGCTTGATTGTCCTTTTGTATGGGTTCGGCGCAATGATTTACGTGATGTACGTAAAAGGCGGTCAGGTGAAACTTTTCCAACTTGGAGTGTATGGCTTCATTCTTGAAACTAAAGAAGGCAAACAATTTTTACGATCGTTTGGTATCAGTTTTTTCGGTTGCGCGCTCATTACCGTGGGAGCTACGTTAAGTGATTTTTTGTGAACGTCGAGGATAAATTGAATGGGTAGAGTTGCGGAAAGTCCCTTTCCTAATGGGGCGACAATCAGAGGCGGAACACTTGGCGGAGACCTGGCGTTTTTCGGTGGTTTTACTTTTGAGGTTGGTTTCGTGCGAAGTGACTTGCCGAACGCATACGGCAATTACTGGGATGTGACAATCTCTCCGGGGTTTATTGCTGGTTTTGAAGCTGGCCCCGAAGCGGAATTGATACCGGATGGTCACTTGGCTGAGTCATTTTACGGCGACGCCATCATCGGCAGTGCGTCTGGGTTGTTTGGGGCCGAGATTGCAGTGCCAACCTCTAATTTTTACGGTGACGCGCTGTTTTCCGATCCTGCCATCGTGTCAGGCACTTATGGCACCCTCGGTTTTTCTTTCGGCATCACCAGGACGTGGAGCGTGACTCAGCTTTTTGAAAACGTCTTTGGTCCTGGTGTTAACTTCTTTGGTCCCAGCGTTAATGCAGATTTACTTGCTAGTGATACGATCGCCAGTCCCGATGTAAATTCCAGTCCCGACGGGTACGGCTCACTGGTCGGCGGGGAACCGGGTGATCCGAATTACAAGGAACATCCGACCGAATTCAATGACCTCCCGCATCCAGATTATGCAAAATCGAGCAGTGGTTACGACCCCCATGAAGTCGGTTCCGCCCATTGGGACGCTTATGGCCCTGGGCTAAAGGACTACGGGACAGCTCCCAGCGATATTCCTTACGATGGCCAGGCTTTTGACGTGCACACCTCTCTGGTCGCCCCACACCCAACGGGTCCGATACATCAGCC
>JBCDLY010000008.1:0-141021 GCA_038744815.1 Pseudomonadota bacterium
CACCCACCCGCCTTGCCTCGCCTTCCTTCTTTGCCCGCCCGCCTTCCTCCCCGCCTGGTCGGCGGGGGGGGGGGGGGCGGGGGGGCCCCCCCCCCCCCCCCCCCGCCCCTCGTCGCGACCAATGAAATTGGTCGCAACTTCGCTTGCCATTGCCCGTAAATTACGCTCAGGCTCTCCCAAAGGGGAGCGCGATGGCAAAGCCGAATATCTTGATTTTTATGGTGGACCAGCTCAATGGCACGCTGTTTCCTGATGGCCCTGCTGACTGGCTGCACGCCCCATATTTGAAGGCGCTGGCGGCGCGCTCCACGCGGTTTCAAAGTACGTATACTGCCAGCCCGCTTTGTGCGCCGGGGCGGGCAAGTTTCATGTCCGGCCTTTTGCCTAGCCGGACCCGCGTATATGACAATGCGGCCGAGTTCACCTCGGACATTCCCACCTATGCGCATCATTTGCGGCGGGCTGGGTATTACACATGTCTCTCTGGCAAGATGCATTTTGTCGGGCCCGATCAGTTGCACGGGTTTGAAGAGCGGTTGACCACGGACATCTATCCCGCTGATTTCGGCTGGACCCCGGATTATCGCAAACCGGGCGAGCGGATTGACTGGTGGTACCACAATATGGGCTCGGTCACTGGGGCGGGTGTGGCGGAGATCACCAATCAACTCGAATATGATGACGAGGTTGCCGATCAGGCGCGCCAAAAGCTCTATCAACTGTCGCGTGGATTGGACGCGCGGCCTTGGGCCCTGACCGTCAGCTTCACGCACCCCCATGACCCTTATGTGGCGCGCAAAAAATATTGGGACTTGTATGAAGATTGTGATCATTTGGAGCCCCAAGAGGCCGCATATGATTTTGAGGCGTATGATGCGCATTCGCAGCGTTTGATGCTGGCCAATGATTACACGGCTTTCGATATCACGCCCGAGGATGTGCGCCGCTCCCGCCGGGCTTATTTCGCGAATATCTCTTATCTGGATGATAAAATCGGTGAGCTGTTGCAGGTGCTGGACGACACGCGCCAGGCCGAGAATACGATCATCCTCTTTGTCTCGGATCATGGCGATATGATCGGCGAAAAGGGCCTTTGGTTTAAGATGAGCTTTTATGAAGGGTCGGCGCGTGTGCCCTTGATGATTGCAGCGCCAGACATGGAACCGGGTTTGGTCACCGATCCCGTCAGCACGATTGATGTGACCCCAACGCTTTGTGATCTGGCTGGGGTCTCGATTGAGGAGGTCGCGCCCTGGGTCGAAGGCGAAAGCCTTTTTTATTTAGGGCAGGGAGGCATGCGCGATAAACCCGTGGCGATGGAATATGCGGCTGAGGGGTCTTATGCGCCGCTCGTCTCGCTCCGCTATGGCAGATGGAAATACAACCGATGCGCGCTCGATCCAGACCAGTTGTTTGATCTGGAGGCGGACCCGCAGGAAACCACCAACCTGGCGGGTTATCCAGACCATCAGGGCACGATCAATTCTCTGCGGGCCAAGTCAGAGGCACGCTGGGATTTGGATGCCTTGGATGCGCAAGTGCGCGAAAGCCAAGCCAAACGGTGGGTGGTCTATGAGGCACTGCGCCAAGGCGGCTATTACCCGTGGGATTACCAGCCGCTGCAAAAAGCGTCCGAGCGGTTCATGCGCAATCATATGGATTTGAACGTGCTGGAAGAAAATCAGCGTTTTCCCAGGGGCGAATAATGATCGAGCTTTTCGGTCGCGCGTCATCCTCCAATGTTCAAATGGTTCACTGGGCGCTTTCTGAGTATAGCGTGCCCTTCAACCGGCATGATGTCGGGGAGAATTTTGGCGGCCTTGATACACCAGAGTTTTTATCCATGAATCCCAACGGTACTATTCCGGTCATAAAAGATGGGGATATGGTGTTGTTCGAAAGCGCGGCGATCCTGCGCTATTTGGCCGAGAATTATGGGCCAAGTGAAGCCTGGCCGAATGACATCGCCGCCCGCGCGCGGATCGACATGTGGGCAGAATGGGCCAAACAAGGCCCGTCTAATCGGTTTACCTTTCCTGTATTTTGGCGGGTCGTCCGCACGCCGATCGAGCGTCAGAACCAGTCTGAGATATGTCGCGCCGTGGATCGCTTTGAAAGTGATTTGCCAGTGGCCGACGCCCAACTCGCCAAGAATGACTGGCTCGCCGGTGATCGGATGACCCATGGTGACTTCATCCTCGGTCATGTTCTCTTTCGCTACTTTACCATCAAGATTGATCGCCGCGATTTTCCATATGTGCGAGCCTATTATGATCGCCTTTGCAGGCGCCCGGCCTATCAGAAAACCGTTATGCTAGATTATTCGGAATTATACGGAACCGTTTAGGTTTTTCGAATGGGTGCATTTTTCTAGCTCACCTGATCAAAACGTCGCAACGTACCCGTCAGAAGAGAGATTCCCTTCGGGGAATGTGCGCTTTGGCGCACCAACAGGGCAAAAGCCCAACAAAAATCCGTCACGAGAGAGGGCGGAACAATAAGAAAGGGGAACAAAATGATGACGACGATCATTTCCTTTGGCATACTTATGGCCTTCGCCTTGGTTGCCTTCGTTACAATCAAATGGTGGAATCTAGAGCTCGTGGGTCCTACGCCTGTGCCGCTCTATGTGTTCATCGCGATCTTGTTTACATCCGGTCTGGATGTGGGGCTTGTGATGTTTCCGTTGGCGTGGGATTTCCCGCTCTATGCGGATACGGCCACGGAACCGGCCTATGCCTTTACCAATCCGCTTGCGATTGAGTTTGGCTTTTGGGGCTTTCTAATCTGGGCGTTCTACTTCCTCACAGGGTTCTATTTCTGTGTGATTGAACCTCGGGTGAAGTTCTTCGAAATCCCGGCTGTTAAAATCCTGAACAATATCGTCATTATCGCAACTTGTGCGTTCACGGCGGCCTTGTTCCTGATCTATCTGCCCTACTATATGCCCGGCGTGGGCGACGGTGAAACGGTGATCCCGCTGTTCTATGTCATCGTATTCTTCGTCATTTTGGCGGCGGCGTTTTCATCCACGGACATTAAGTACGTGAAGATCTTGTCGGTCTCATCGACCGTTCTCTTTGCGGCGTTAATCCTGTTGGTTTGGATCACAGGCGGTATCGGCATCGGTCAGTTCTTTAGCAGCGCATCGAATATTGGCGGCTACTTCGCGAATATTCACAAGTTCATCCTACCATTGACCGAATATCACGAGTTCTACCTTTTCTGGTGGTTCGCATGGTCGATCATGATCGGCCAATTTACCTCCCGATTTGTGGGCGGTTTGAAAACATGGCAGTTCTTAGCCGCACTTTTGGTCATCCCATCCATTCCTTTGGCGATCTGGTTCTCGGTTCTTTACGGATATTTCCTGACCGGCACTGAACTGACCAATATGCTGAACTGGGCGATGATCATCGTTGGCATGATCTTTGTGGTGAACTCGTTTGACTCGCTCATCCGGCTTTACACGGACAATCTGGGGATCTCGGCGCAGAAAATGGGGATGCTGCCCTATGTGGCTGGCAACACGATCGCCTTGTTTATTCTGACGATCCTCTTTCAAAGCCAGTGGTTGCAAATCCAGTGGGTCGGCACGGTCGTGATTGCGATCTATGTCGCATGTTTGGGCTATATCATGGTCAAGCATCGTCGCGCTGTGATGGAGATCGACAGCTCTCCAAATGCGGCAGTACCTGCGGAGTAATCACCGCTTGAAAAATCACTCTGGCGGCGCGAAGGCTGTTGCCAGAGTTTTCTATTTCTGGAGGGGCCATGCGCGTCGATCCCAAACCCACCGCATCGCATTTTGTAAATGGTCGCTATGTCGAGGACACAAGCGGCGCGCCGATTGATGTGGTCTATCCCGCCACGGGAGAGGTGATTGGTCGGGTGCATGAAGCGACTGATGCGGTGATCCAAGAGGCGATCACTTCGGCGCTGGAAGCGCAGAAACAATGGGCGGCCCTCAAGGGTGTGGAACGGGGCCGGGTTCTGATCCGCGCAGCGCAAACGATGGAAGAGCGAAACCGCGAGCTTTCGATCCTTGAAACTTACGACACCGGAAAGCCCTTGCAAGAAACGCTCTATGTGGATGCGACTTCGGCGCGCGAGGCGTTGGAATATTTCGGGGGGCTCGCCGGGTCTCTGACAGGCGAGCACATTCAGCTGGGTGAAGATTGGGCCTATACCAAGCGTATTCCTTTAGGGCTGTGCGTTGGCATCGGGGCTTGGAACTATCCGACTCAGATTTCCTGCTGGAAGGGCGCGCCTGCGCTCGCCTGCGGCAATGCGATGATCTTCAAACCGTCAGAGGAAACGCCGCTTTGCGCATTGAAAGTCGCGGAAATCCTGGTCGAGGCCGGGGTGCCCGCCGGGATTTACAATGTCGTGCAGGGGCGCGGTGCGGTCGGCAGTAAGCTGGTCACTGATCCGCGTGTGAACAAGGTCTCGCTCACCGGCTCTGCGCTCACTGGGAAGAAGGTTTATGCGGCGGCGGCCGAGGGTATGAAACACGCCACGATGGAGTTGGGTGGAAAATCCCCGCTGATCATCTTTGACGATGCAGATATCGAGAACGCGGTTTCGGGCGCAATGCTGGCGAATATGTATTCCACCGGCCAGGTCTGTTCGAACGGGACGCGGGTATTCGTCCATAAAGACATCAAGGAGCAATTCTTGGACCGCTTCAAACAGCGGGCCGAAGCGATCAAGATCGGCGATCCCATGGATGAAGAGACGCATCTTGGTCCCATGGTCAGCGATCGTCAGCGCGACATCGTCATGTCTTTTATTGAGGAGGGCATTGTTGAGGGCGCGCGGCTGGTGACCGGTGGAAAGCGCGTCGATGGTCCGGGGTTCTTTATTGAACCGACCGTCTTCGCGGATGTGAAGGATGACATGCGGATTGCCCGAGAGGAAATTTTTGGTCCCGTGATGTCGGTCCTTGATTTCGAGGATGAGGCGGATGTCATCGTGCGGGCGAATGACACAGAACTTGGTCTTGCTGCTGGCGTGTTCACGAACGACCTGTCACGCGCGCATCGCATTGTCGACGCGCTGGAGGCCGGGACCTGTTACATCAACACTTATAACGACGCACCTGTCGAGGTGCCCTTTGGCGGGGTCAAAGGTTCGGGCGTCGGGCGCGAGAACTCCAAGATCGCGATCGAGCATTATAGCCAGTTAAAGTCCGTTTACGTCCGCATGGGCAAGGTGGAGAGCAACTATTGATGCAGGCTGATTATGTCATCATCGGTGCGGGATCCGCGGGCTGCGCCATGGCGTATCGCTTATCTGAAGATGGCAAGCATTCGGTGATCATCATCGAATATGGCGGGTCTGATTGGGGCCCGCTGATCAATATGCCAGCGGCACTCTCCTATCCGATGAATATGGCGCGCTACGATTGGGGATATCAATCCGAACCTGAACCGCATTTGGGCGGGCGGCGACTGGCCACGCCGCGCGGCAAAGTGGTCGGTGGGTCCAGTTCGATCAATGGGATGATCTATGTGCGTGGCCACGCCATGGATTATGATCATTGGGAGGAAAGTGGTGCGCAGGGTTGGTCCTATGCCGATGTGCTGCCCTATTTCAAACGGATGGAAAACTGGGAGAGTGGCGGGCAGGGCGGTGACCCCGATTGGCGCGGTAAAGATGGTCCCTTGCATGTGACGCGGGGGCCGCGGGCCAATCCGCTATTCGATGCTTTTGTCGAGGCGGGGCGCCAGGCGGGCTATGGCGTCACGGGCGATTACAATGGGGAGCGGCAAGAGGGGTTCGGCCCCTTTGATATGACGGTCCATAAGGGTGAGCGCTGGTCGGCGGCGAAGGCCTATCTGCGACCAGCGTTGACACGCCCGAATTGTGAGATGGTGAACGGTCTCGCACGTAAGATCACTTTTGATGGTAAGCGGGCTAGGGGTGTTGAAGTGCAAACGCCAAATGGCGTTGTCCAAGTGCAAGCGGGCAAGGAAGTCGTTTTGGCCGCAAGCTCGATCAATTCCCCGAAACTCCTGATGCTGTCCGGGATTGGTCCGGCCGCCCATTTGAAAGAGCACGGCATCGAAGTGCGCGCAGATCGTCCGGGCGTGGGGCAGAACCTGCAAGACCATCTGGAGCTTTACATCCAACAGGCCGCGACGCAGCCGATCACGCTGGCCAAGTATTGGAACCTCATTGGCAAAGCCTCAATAGGCGCGCGCTGGCTGTTTTTCCGCTCGGGGCTTGGGGCCTCGAACCAATTCGAAAGCGCTGGGTTTATCCGCTCCAAACCCGGCGTCGCATATCCCGATATTCAGTACCATTTCTTGCCCATCGCCGTGAGGTATGATGGCCAGGTCGCGGCCGAAGGGCATGGGTTCCAAGCTCATGTTGGCCCGATGCGCTCGCCCTCCCGCGGAGCCGTAACGCTGGCTTCGGCCGATCCGGCGGACGCGCCCAAAATCCAGTTCAACTATATGAGCACGGATCAGGACTGGGAGGATTTTCGAACCTGCATTCGCCTCACGCGAGAGGTTTTCGCCCAAGAGGCGTTCAAACCCTATGCGGGGCATGAAATTCAACCAGGCGATGCGGTGCAATCGGATGAAGCGCTGAACGACTTTATTCGCGATCACGTCGAAAGCGCCTATCACCCCTGCGGCAGCTGCAAGATGGGCGCGGCCACCGACCCGATGGCGGTGGTTGATCCGGAATGTTGCGTCATCGGCGTGGAGGGCCTGCGCGTCGCGGACAGCTCTATCTTTCCACGAATTACCAACGGAAACCTGAACGCGCCCAGCATCATGACCGGGGAAAAGGCCTCGGATCATATCCTTGGAAAACAGCCCCTTGCGCGTGACAATGCAGCCCCTTGGATGCATCCGAACTGGACCAGCGTCCAGCGCTAGATGTGATAATCTTCACATCAGAAATGCGCATAAGGTTGTCTAGTTGACGCTAGTTTTTTTGGGGAGGGGTCATGACCAGAAAGCTTGTGATGGTTGTTCATGGTATTGGTGAACAACAAGAGGGTGTTACCGTCGGTGAATTGGTCGGGGGTCTTGTCGGAGACGCAAACTGTGAGACGACCTCTGATCTTGTGGAAGTCCAAGAGCATTATCCCGGTAGCGACCTGAGATCGATTTCGCGTTTTCCGGCCCATACCCGGACGGTCAAAGCCGACAAAGCAGAGTTCGACTTCGTCGAAGTTTTTTGGGCGGATCTGTCACGAGGCATGACGGGCCGGTTTCATTCGATTTATGACTTTCTCCTCATGATTTTGGGCCTCGGATACATCGCGACGACGAGTGTGAATGAGATGTATCCGGCACATACCTACAACAAGTGGGTCCACATTGTGATGCGGAGTTTGTGCGACTACTTTGTGCGCTTGTTTCATGCCGCGCTTCTGCCGCTGAACGTATTGGCGGCATTAGGGATTGCGATCATGCTTATGATAGTGCCCGCACAAGATTTTAGTTCTGCAGAATGGGGCCTATGGGATCACTCGGTTGATTTATCGGTTGGTTTGGCTGGTGTTCTCGCGTTTCTGTGGGGATGGTTCATTTATCGCAGGCGCTACGGCCTTCTTATGCGGGAGTTTGGGTCGGGGTTACGGTGGCTCGGCGGTGGTCTCGTCGTGATAGCTGCTCTTCATGCGGATAGTGGGAAACCATGGATCAAGACGTCCGCAGATTGTCTGGGAACCGACCTAGACAGATCGTTGAAGTTAAAATGCGATGTCGCCGACTATTTTTTATTGTTTCCTGTCGCCCTCGGAGTGGTGTTTATGTTCCTGCTGCTCCTCGTTTGTGTGATGCACGCTCTCCATTCAGCACAGCGTGATCAGATGGCCCTTCGCCCGGGTCGGAGCCTCTTCGTGCAAAGCTGTGGATTGATGGCGATCTTATTCGGCGTCACATCGTCAATTCTGTGGTTTGCCTATGTGCAAGCCGTTCGGTCCCTCAAAGCGAGCCCGATTATATCCGACGACTTGATCGCGAGCTTGTCGTCTCTGGTTCTTCCTGGGATGGCGCCCTTGTTCTTGGCGTCGCTCGGTGTGGCTTACGGTGCCATCCGTGTGGTCATGAAGCGGAGCGAGTGGGATGGCCAACTCAAAAAATTGCGCAGAAAGATCGACAGAGCCAAGGCAGAAGGTTTGCATGACAAAGCCGAAGCATATGAGACAGAACATAAAACTTTGAAACGCGCTGTTCCGCGCCTGATTATCGGCGATCAGATTACAAATGCTGTTCTTATATCGTCTATACTATTAACTGTTGTCCTTGTCGGTTTTTCGGCCTTCGCGAATACGTTCGTGGAATGGGCCTTCAATCCCAATCCCACCGGCAAGGGCTTTTGCGCAAACGGCTGTACCACTTTTGCCGGATGGACCTTTCAAGACGTTATGGTTGCCCTCGCCAAAACAACATCTGTGTCGGCGCTCGCTGTAATAGGTCTGTTCACGCTATCACCGAAGCCCCGTGAGGTTTTGGAGCTGATTGTCGGTACTGGAAAAGATGTTGTGGGGTACTTTGCCAAATCCCGCAATCCGGACAAACCCGCATACGAGGATTCGTATGTGTCAACATGGGCCAAAGCCCGGATCAACGGCCGTTTCTGGCATGTTCTTAAGCGGTTCTGGGACAATGATCGTTATGATGAACTTATTGTTGTTGCACATTCTCAAGGGGGTGTCGTCGCTGTCGAGTGCATTCGGGGCCTTCCCTCCTACATCCTCAAAAAAACGCGATTGGTGACGCTTGGAACCCCTGTCGGTCACATCTACGACTTTTATTTTCCGCAAACCTTCAATTCTTCAGAGCCTGATGTCTTGGGGGGATTTGGGCCCAATGGTAAAGGCATGCTGAGTTGGACAAACATATATCGTGCGGACGACTATGTTGGTACATGGATCAATGGTCTGCATACGGTCGATTCAACCGGAAACACCGTCGAGGTGGTCTGGCCCATCAACAAGATGATCAATCAGAAAGGGCATATCGGGTATTGGTATGACGATGAGGTCAGACGCCATTTGTTCGACTATGAGTTTAAGGAGCTCAAGCCGGAGCTTGCGCTCGAGCCTCCCAGTACCCTGTAAGGAGGGCGGCGCAAAACCCGAGGAACGCGCTTGTGAAAATGCAAATTGCAAGGGTGAATGCGGTACTGTCGGGCCCGAGTAGACTTGCAACATACCCGGAGAAGGCGGCGCCCGAGAATGTTGTCATTGCGCCTGAGAGGCCTGCGGCAGATCCCGCCAATTTTGGCCGCACATTTAATACGCCAGCCGTGGCGCTCGGAAGAATAAGGCCATTGCCGAGCCCGATGCCGGCTAGGCATATGAAGAAGGCCCAGGGGTTTTCGATCCCAGACAGCGAAACGATCACCGCGGCAAGCAAACACGCGGCTTGTACGGCTGTCCCGATAACGATCATGCGCAAGATCCCCATGCGCGTTGAGAAGAGCCCCGACAGGCCGTTTCCGATCAGGTAGCCGGTTGGAGGTATTCCAAGGCAAATACCCACCTCGGCAGAGGAGAGGCCGTAAATTTCGGCGCCAACAAACGGTGCCCCAGCGAGATAGGCAAAGAAAGCACCGATGCTGAAGGCGGCGCTCAACGAGTAGCCCCAAAATCGCTTCGCACGGATCAGTTCGGGATAAGATCGAAACTGGTCGGCAAAACTCGCATTTTGAACTTTGTTTGTCTCCCCGGCGTCAAAGAACAGGAACGACGTGAGCACAATGCCAAACAGGGCCAGGGACCAGAAGGTGGAGCGCCATCCAAATGCGGCATCCAAAAAGCCGCCGAACACGGGGGCGAGCATGGGGATAAGGGCCATGCCCATCGTCACATAGCCGATGACGGATGCAGCTTCGTTTGGTCCATAGACGTCGCGGATCATCGCACGTGAAATGACAAAGCCAGATACAGCGCCGGTCTGAAGGAAGCGAAAAAGGAAGAAGAGGTAGATATCGTCCGAAAGGGCGGCCCCAATGCTCGCCAGGGCGAACGTGGCAAAGGAGGCGAGGGCGACCGGTCTCCGTCCATATCGGTCTGAGAACGGACCAATCAGGAGTTGAACAAAACCAGTGAGAAACAGGTAGCCGGACACTGAGATTTGGATAACGCTATATGAGACGTCAAAATGACTGGCCATGCTCGGAAGAGATGGCAAAAACATATTCAGGGACGCCGCAGAAACCGCTGCCATCAGAACAAGAGTGGGGATTGAAGGGGGCGTCTTTGGTGGTGTGAATTGCATAACGGGTTGCCTATGGCAGAACAGATCGTGTGTCTGTTAAAAAACACAAAATTTGAGAATTCCAATGAAGAAACATCGTGGCTTTCCATCGCGTTTACCGAGCAGCGATTTCCAGTTCACAATCCGCCGCTCCAACAAGGACGGCGCAACCCGTTTGATCCGCCGTGAGCGTTTCAAAGATCGGAGGCCTGCGGACCGGCATGCCGATATCGGCTTTATGCGTGCGTTGATACAGCATTTTGGCGGCGAACCGTTCGAACGCGGCAACTTGGATGCCGGTCGATTGAGCTGGGTCTTTGAGCGGGAAGTGGTTCCTGCAGAGGACCCGTTCGACCCAGAGGATTACGGGGCGCTCTTGAAGATTGACATGGATCGCGCGTTAGCGTCTTTCCCCGAAGCCTTCGAGCCAGACGTGAATGATTAACGGATATTGAGAGACTTTTAATCACACGTATGTGACGGCGGGACTTCGCCAAAATACGGCAAATTTGTGTCAAAACCCTGGCCTAATCGCCCCGACTCGGCGTAACCTGAAATCGAGAGGCGAGGCCAACCGACTGTTCCCTTCTTCCTTCGGTGTCGTTTTCTCCATGTCGCGCGGCACCCCCTAACTCGGCGCGCGATTTCAGGAACATCCGTTCCTGTTTGCGGGTCCGGCCCCCTACCCGGACCCGCTTTTCATTCTTTCCTATCGTGACGGAGCTGCCTAGAACTGGGTTCGGGAGGAATGCAAATGGCATATTCAAAGGTTTATGATGGCTGGATGTCTGATCCGGAGGGGTTCTGGATGAAGCAGGCAGAGGCCATCGATTGGATGCGCCCACCATCACGAGCGCTCTTTGATGAAAATGCGCCTCTCTATGAATGGTATAAAGATGGGACGGCGAACACCTGTTACAACGCTGTTGATCGACATGTGGAGGCGGGCCGGGGCGAACAGCCGGCGATCATCTACGACAGCCCGATGACCGGCACGAGTGAC
Organism: Pseudomonadota bacterium; assembly: GCA_038744815.1. Lineage (GTDB taxonomy): Bacteria > Pseudomonadota > Alphaproteobacteria > Rhodobacterales > Rhodobacteraceae > Amylibacter. The sequence goes on from JBCDLY010000008.1 coordinate 11,233, forward strand.
ACGATCACATATGCGGAGCTTCAAGACAAAACGGCGCGCTTGGCAGGTGCGCTGAAGTCGAAGGGTATCGTCAAAGGGGATCGCGTGATTATCTATATGCCGATGGTTCCAGAAGCACTCGTTGCGATGTTGGCCTGCGCGCGAATTGGGGCGATCCACTCTGTTGTCTTTGGTGGTTTTGCCTCGGCTGAGTTGGCGACACGCATTGATGATGCCACTCCTAAAGCAATTATTGCTGGGTCATGTGGGATCGAGCCGTCGGGTGTAATCGAATATAAGCCCCTTTTGGATGGAGCGATTGATCTCTCAGATCACGCGCCAGAATTCTGCATAATCTTTCAAAGACACCAAGCTACGGCATCATTGATCGAAGGCCGGGATTTTGACTGGGACGATGTGCAAAAGGACGTTGAACCGGCCGACTGCGCACCTGTTGGCGGAGCGGATCCGCTCTACATCCTTTATACCTCCGGAACGACGGGGGCGCCAAAAGGTGTTCTGCGTCCAAATGGGGGCCATATGGTCGCGCTACATTGGACCATGAGCAACATCTATGACGTTCAACCTGGCGACGTTTACTGGGCAGCGTCGGACGTCGGTTGGGTCGTGGGCCATTCCTATATCTGCTATGCGCCGCTTCTTTATGGTGCGACGACAATCGTGTTTGAAGGCAAGCCTGTGGGGACGCCCGACGCTGGCACGTTTTGGCGTGTAATCAGTGACCATAAAGTGAAGGTCTTGTTCACTGCGCCGACCGCTTTTCGTGCGATAAAACGCGTTGACCCCAAAGGGGAGTTCATAGCGGATTATGACATTTCCTCTCTTCAATCCTTGTTTCTGGCGGGGGAGCGCGCAGACCCGGATACGATCGAATGGGCAGAGCGGCATTTGGGAGTGCCTGTTATTGACCATTGGTGGCAAACGGAAACGGGATATGCGATTGCCGCCAACCCGATGGGGATCGAAAAGATGCCCATAAAGCTCGGGTCCCCAACGGTTTCGATGCCCGGTTTTGACGTTCAAATTCTTGACGACCATGGGGATCCGGTGGAGGCGAACACCCTTGGTGCAATCGCCGTCAAATTGCCGTTGCCCCCGGGGTGTCTTCCTGGGTTATGGAACGCAGAGGATCGTTTCAAGTCATCCTACTTATCCGCCTTTCCGGGGTATTACGAGACGGGTGATGCAGGATACAAAGATGATGATGGCTATCTCTATATTATGGCGCGGACCGACGATGTGATTAATGTGGCGGGCCATCGATTGTCGACCGGACATATGGAAGAGGTTCTTGCGGCCCATCCGGACGTGGCAGAATGTGCAGTGATTGGTGTGACCGACGAGCTCAAAGGTCAACTTCCGCTCGGTCTATTGTGCACCAATGCGGGATGCGAGAAATCCCCGTCCGAAGTTGTGGCGGAATGCATCGCGAAAGTTCGGGGCGAAATTGGACCTGTCGCTGCGTTTAAGCTGGCGACGGTCGTGGATCGTCTGCCAAAGACACGATCCGGCAAAATCCTCCGTGGGACGATTGCGGCGATTGCCGATAAACGCGACTGGAAAATGCCAGCAACCATTGATGATCCGAAAATTCTCGATGAAATAACGGGCAAACTGCAAGAGCTTGGCTACGCAAAGTAACTCAGGTCTGGCCGAATGGACTGATGCCGCTTATTGCGCCAACCAATTGAGTGCACAGGCAATTTGGCGGAATGGGGGCGTGCGACATGGCTGAAGACGTCGAGATTGCCCAGGACTCTGATGAGTATGAACTCGCTCCCGACTTGTTGGAACGGGTCCTCACTGCGGTTGAGCGCGACGATCGGCCATCCTTTCTGAAAGCGCTAGAGCCTCTCCATGCTGCCGATATAGCTGACCTTCTGGAGCAGGCGGCGTCGCAGGACCGCGCAGAGATTCTCGGTTATTGGGGCGCGGAAATTGACGGCGAGGTTCTCTCTGAACTTGAGGAAGGCACCCGGGTCGACGTTCTTGAACAGATCCCAGACGAGATTGTCTCGGAGGTAGTCAAAGATCTCGATACGGATGATGTCGTCGATCTTGTCGAAGACATGGACGCCCCGCAAAGGTCCCTCGTCTTGGACGCTTTGGAGGATGCAGACCGTCTCGCCGTTCGGCGCGCCCTCGAATATCCCGAATATACCGCCGGTCGTTTGATGCAGCGCGAGCTTGTGATGGCGCCCGCCCATTGGACGGTAGGAGATGCGATAGACGATATGCGGCGCGACTCTGATTTGCCGAGCCGCTTTTATGACTTGGTTGTCGTTGATCCCAAGATGCAACCAATCGGAAAAGTACCCCTTCATCGATTGATGGGCAGCCACAGAGAAACTCCGTTGCCGGAGCTGATGGATGAGGATTTTCGAACGATCCCGGCTGACCAAAGCCAAGAGGATGTGGCCTATGCGTTCAATCAATACCATATCATTTCGGCTCCGGTCGTCGATGACACCGGTAGATTGGTTGGGTTGATCACCATCGACGATGCGATGGAGGTCTTAGACGAAGAAGCCGATGAAGATATCAAACGCCTCGGTGGTGTGGGCGACGAAAGTCTCACCGACAGTGTGATTGACACAACCAAGCAACGCTTCCCCTGGCTATTTGTGAATCTCATCACTGCGATATTGGCGTCCATCGTGATCTCTTTCTTCTCATCCACGATCGAGGCCATTGTTGCGCTCGCGGTGCTTATGCCCATTGTTGCATCGATGGGGGGAAATGCAGGTACACAATCCTTAACCGTTGCGGTCCGCGCCCTGGCAACGAAGGATCTCACGTCCACCAATGCATGGCGGGTCATTCGGCGCGAAATTTTGGTCGGCTTTTTAAACGGGTGTGTGTTTGCCATCATCATCGGTCTGGTCGGCGTGATATGGTTCGGTGACGTGACGCTTGGCCTTGTGCTTGGCCTGGCGATGATTGGTAATCTCTTGGTGGCGGGTCTCGCTGGGATTGCGATCCCCCTTGTTCTAGAACGTGTCGGGATTGATCCCGCGCTCGCCTCTGCTGCATTCGTGACAACGGTGACGGATGTTGTCGGATTTTTCGCCTTTTTGGGCCTCGCGGCTTGGATCCTCCTTTAGTTCGGGAGGCGTAGCGTCTCTGTCCGGTTGCCTTTCGCGAGTTTCACCTGATCGGCACCAATTGCAACGATCTGCCATGTCGCGATACGTTCGCCCATTGTGCGCGTCACAAATCTCCCAGAGGACGTTCTAAACATCGCTTCTCTGGCGTTCGGGCGGCCAAATATACCGATGAGGCTAAGCTCGTTTCGACTAAGCGTGCGCCCGCGCGTCGTCGCGGCATCTTGGGCGTTTTCAGATGTGGTCGAGTTTTCTTGCGCGGCACTCGCCGCCGCCGCGGCAAATGACTGTTCCAAAACGCTGTCCGGGCGTACCTTTGGGATAATCGATGTTGCGAGTGCCCCAAGCCCGGGCGGAGCGTCTGACAGTTTCATTGCGTCGGGTCGTGGCGTTGGGCGGAGCGTTTCTTCGTCAGGGGTGATCACAAGAACCGCGACGTCCGGCTCTTCTGGCAATTCCTCTTCAGGTTCAGGGGATTTTAGAATGGGGCGTGACGTACTCGCGGTGACGACCGCTGGGGGGGTGGGCGAAGCGATGATCGAAACGGGTTTTGCAAAAACAAAACTTCCAGCAGGGAGACGCTCTGACGGTTCCGCAACGCCGACCCGGAGAATATCCCTTGGGGGATGCAGCATACGCAGCAGATCGCTGTCCAAGTTTGTGTTTGCGACCGTCGGCGCTTCGGTTTGTACGAGCGAGAGAAGTCCCTGCTTGACGCTTGGTGTGAGCCCGATCGCAATCATGATCAGCAGCGCGGCCGCCATCAAGGCCGGTACGACGTAGCGTGGTCGCGGTTCGGCCGGACGTTCAAGTCCACTTACAGCAAAAAATGGTTGGGGGCTCCGAATTTTCTTAGGAAAAAGAGTGGAGAGGCCTATGGGCTTTAGCCCAAGGTGCTCTGCCGCGATGATCGCGCTTTCAAGTGCCTCTTTTTGTATTGCAACCGGCGTGTAGGTCCCAGCTTTTGATGCAATTCCGGTGTCAATTTCGTATGTGCTTGGATCGCCGTCCAAATAGCGCTCAAACGCCTCTTCTAAGCTCGACGTCTCAAGGTCTTTACGCCGGATCTTGCCGTAGGTCAGCGTCTCGTATGGGACCATCACAATACAGCTGGTCCCAGACCCTATTTCAAGCTCGGAGAGTGTCGCCAGCAGTGGCGATTTCCAATCCGGATCGGTTTTAGATGCGCTTGCGAGCACATCGCCGATCCCGTCGTCGTTACACCGCGCAAGGACATAGTCTTGATCGTTTATGATAAACGCGAGTTTAGGGTTGAGTGGTGCCATCGCATCGTCCCTTTGCTGATGCGATGGTGCCATATTTGACGAAAAGTTAAAAGGCCCGCCGCAGCGCGCCATGCGGTGGTCAGCTGCCGCTTAGAACGCTTGGCCAGTTCTCATCGGCAGCCTGAATGTTGCCTTTCTTATTCGCGGCCCAAAGTGTGCGCACTGATTTTGAGAAATTGAGATAGAGTTTGCCGTCATGGATCGACCAAGCCTCTGGATCAATCGGGGCCGTGTAGCCACGCGATACCGCGTAAGCGCAATAGCCGCCAAATTGCGGTGCATAGCGCGCAGGGTCAGCGTCAAACAGAGCTTTGTTTTCTGCAGATGCGAATTGGAACACACCGTCTTCAAAAGTGGTTTGGAACTCGGAAGAGCCTTTCACCGGTCCCTTTTCATCAAAATACGCGACCGGATCGTACCCGCGAATAGCCACGCCGTCTTCGGCGAACCACATAGGCTCCATCGCAAGTATGGGTGTTGCCGCGAAAGCGAGTGTTGTCGCAATCATGGCGCGTCGAGATAGGTTCATAGTCATCATGACCTCCGTGTAGGTTATGCCCCTATCTGCGACAAATTGGGCGCATCGGGAACCGTCCTGGCGCGTTTGTGAGCAGTCGTTACGGTCGGCGTGCCGATTGCGTGGCGAAGAGTGCAATCGCAGCTGCATTTGAAACATTTAATGAGCCGAATTGGCCTGCGAATGAAATCTTTGAAAGCACATCGCAGCTCTCTTTTGTAAGCTGGCGCAATCCTGGTCCTTCGGCCCCTGCAATGATGGCGATAGGCCGTTTGGCGTGAACAAAGAGCGTATCCGAGAGGTCCTCTTCGGACGTGCCATCAAGGCCAATCACAAAATATCCCATTTCCTGGAGAGCGCCGATCCCGCGTGCGAGGTTTTGGATACGAAGATAGGGTTGCCGTTCCAACGCGCCGGACGCCGTTTTCGCAAGCGCACCCGTTTCTGGGGCAGAGTGACGGTGAGGGGCAATAACGGCACGCGCGCCGAACACTTCGGCTGACCGCAGGATTGCGCCGACATTGTGAGGGTCCGTTACACGATCAAGCAGCATCAACAACGGGGCTTCTCCCCGAGGTGCGCAGAGATCGGACAAACCTCCCCAGTCGAGCGGCGAGACCTGTAGCACCGCCCCTTGATGCACAGAACCCGTCTCGATGGGGGGTCTAAAGTGGCGGGGGTCTTGAAGCTCGGGGGTTATATCACTGGCTGTAATCGCGTCACCGAGCTTATCGGCCGCGTTTTTTGTCACCAGAAGCCGGTGTTTTTGGCGGGATGGGTTCAGAAGCGCATCGCGCACTGCGTGAAGACCGAAGAGCCAATACGTGCTTTCATCCCCGCGCCGCCGGTCGCGCTCTTTTTCGATGACCCAAGCGGGTTTTTTGCGGTGATCAGCCATGCCATCGGGATTGGCATTCCGGATAGAAAGCATCAAGCCAATTCGCCTTGACGGGGCCTGGGGCACTGCCTAGAGGAGGGGCTCGTTGCGACAGCGACGGGCGACGTGCTGCAAGGTGCGGCAGCGGACTGTAACTCCGCCGGGGAGACCCATGCCTGGTTCGATTCCAGGGTCGCCCACCACAAAGCGGTAGTGCGCGTTCTAGACTAAGATCTTTCAGTATCATGATTGTCAGAGACGTGAGCCGCGAACAGAGATGGTCCACTCGACACGTTGTGCAGACATCCCGTAGACATGGACCACTATCTGAGAACACGGGAATGACGATATGACAGCGCCGCGACCGATCGTATGGACATGGGCAGACGGCGCGCGCGAGATGTTCGAAGCAATTATTACAGTTGCATCGTTGCGTGGCACTTCAAACGATCAACCGATCCACGTGGCCTTCAAAGACACCACGCCGACACGCCCGGACCTGAAAGAGGATGTGCGCAGCTTGTTGCGGGATTTAGGGGCAGAAACGCCCAGTTTCGAAGGTGTTGGTCACCGACGCACAGACCTTCAGACGCATGTTCTCTCCGCGCTGGATGGTATGGGCGACGCCTCGTTCTACGCGCTCGTTCCTGGAGCCGTTTTCCACGAGGAGCCGCGTGCGCCCAAGTCATATGGCGCAAGCGTATCGATCCGAAACCCTTGGCCTGAATGTCATCTCTACGGCGATCCACGAGGCGTCATCTGGCAAAATCTGGCTGACGATCTTGGCTTCGACGTGTCGCAAATCGGCCAGCCCCATCTTCATCCCGCCTCTCTGCATCGTTGGCCGGGCTTTGACGGTCGCATCATTTGGGGACCGATGGGACGCCAGTTCTCCCAAGTGTTCGATCGCATATCAGATCGCATGCATAGAGCGCCGCCCGAAAAATATCAGACACTTGATCTTGAAGATCATGTGGTCGAAGCGGCCCTTCCGTTTGTTTTCGAAGATTTGTCGGCATCTCAAGTTCAGCCGAGCCAGCGTGCCGATATTACGCCAGCATTTCCGCTCGTTTTTCTGTATTGCTCTGCGCCCGATCCGGCGATTGACGCCTTAGAGAGCGCAGTTTCGGCCAATCGTATCAAACGTGTCTTGAAGGGATACGAGCCGGCTCGAAAGTTGATCTATCAGGGCAAAGGACGCCTTCTTCGAGAGCGGTTCTATGGCCCGCCACCCCAGAACATGCGCCGGCTTGTTCAACGCATTGAGCGGAATACTCCCTGGTGGGCCAGCTAGGTTATTTCTTGCGCGATTGTTTCTCGATGATGCCAGACGTGCCCTCGCGCCGCTCCAACTCCGCCAAGACGTCTTCAAATTTCACGCCTCTGGCCGACAGCATGACCAACAAATGAAAGACGACATCAGCGGCTTCTTCTGTCAGGTTTTTTTTATCATTTTTGGCAGCGGCAATGATCGCCTCGATCGCTTCCTCTCCGAATTTCTCGGCGCATTTTGTTGGGCCCCGTGCAAAGAGCTTTGCAGCGTAGGACTTCTTCTCGTCCTCCCCTTTGCGGGCTTCGATCGTTTGTGCGAGCCGTGTCAGAACATTTGGCATTGGTTTACAACCTGACTTGAACGCCCGCGTCATGCATAAATTGCTTGGCTTCTGCAATCGTATGATCGCCAAAATGGAAAATTGAGGCCGCAAGAACAGCAGACGCTTTTCCCTCGATCACACCATCTACAAGGTGCTGGAGCGTTCCAACCCCCCCGGACGCAATGACAGGTATCGATACAGCGTCTGAAATCGTGCGCGTTAGCGGCAAATTGAACCCGGCGCGCGTGCCATCGCGGTCCATGGAGGTCAGAAGGATCTCACCTGCACCCTTTGCCTCCACGGTTTTGGCGAATTCTATGGCATCTACGCCCGTTGGCTTGCTGCCACCATGGGTGAAAATTTCCCATTTCCCATCAGCGACCGTTTTCGCGTCGAGCGCCACCACGACGCACTGGCTTCCGAAACGATCAGACGCGCGCGCCACCACATCGGGATCGGCGACCGCCGCGGAATTAAAACTTACTTTATCGGCACCTGCGAGCAATAGGTTGCGCACATCATCCGGTGTTCGAACGCCGCCGCCAACCGTAAGGGGCATGAAACACTGTTCGGCCGTTCGTCGCACGACATCAAACATCGTGCCCCGATTTTCGAGTGTTGCCGCAATATCAAGAAAACAGAGCTCGTCTGCGCCGGCTGCATCATAGGCCTTGGCGGCTTCCACAGGATCTCCGGCATCGACAAGATCAACGAAGTTCACACCTTTGACCACGCGCCCATCTTTGACATCAAGGCACGGGATTACCCGGGTTTTCAGCATGCCACCCCCAATGCATTCAGACGTCTAATGAACCCATTTTGTCGGCCTAATCAATGCAGCCTCGAAAGGTTTCAGGACTTTGCGGCAGGCCGGGCCATAACTTTGTGGTGTGCCACGAAGTTCAGGGAAAAGGGTGAAGAGTTCTGATTTGGCCTGATGATCTAGGGCCGAAGGTGTAAGGTGACCGGGGTGAAGGCTTTCCGTTTCCAAACCGTTCGCAAAAATGATTTGGTGAGTGTCAAACAGAAGATGAACGTAGGTCACGGTGCGGTCGACGGGATGTCTTCGCGACGACGCAAGCGCTTTGGCCGGTGCTAAAACCTCTTTCGAGCCGAACATCAGTTCCGCGTCACCATCTGTAAGTAAGATGCGATGCTGCGGGGACACGGTTAAGTCACGGCTCGGAAGGTTTGGACCAAAGCTGTGCGCAGGGATCGTTATCGGGCGCACGTCCTGGCCGTCTGAACCATTCGACAGATCAATCGTTTTGGTTCCAGTCCAGCGAAGCGGCTGTAAACCGTTGTCTTTCGTGACAATCAAATCGCCCACCGCGAGGTCTTCGATCCGAACTTCGCCATGGGCTGTGAGGATACGTGTGCCGCTCGTGAAGCAGAGGATTAGGCCTGCTTCAAAGACGACGATGCCCACGGTCTCTGGGATTTCATGGTCGAGTTCATTGTCTAAGGATTGTTCTTCTTCGAACTCCAGGTTGGTTTCCGTCGTTGGGTCGAAGCCATTATCCCTCAGGATAACGGTGCCCGGATCGTCGTCGTTGATTGTTTGCGTCTCTGCAAGGACGATTGGGTTCGTGAAGGTGTCATCTAGGTTGAAGACGTTGTTTCCCTCCTCAAGGCCGCCCTCAACTTGTGACGTTCCTGGATCGTCCGCTGTACCCGTGCCCTGCTGGATCGCTATGTAACCAACGGTTTGCGAGATCCCTGTCGGAGCGTAGGCTTCGCCTGCATTCAATTCGACCTTAAAACCATCTGTTGTAACCATTGAAGGGTCTGAATCGACGACGTTACCCGTTGCTGGTCCGTATAAGGCATTCGATGTTGAGCCAGGTGGGATCGTCGGGTTGGGCCCCTCGACCGTTGTCAGAACCACGGGTGGATTTGGGTCGTCTTGGAAGGTGTCCGCCGGAAAAGTTACTGTCTCTCCAGCATCGAGCAGATCATTGTCATCGTTTGCTGTTGTCTTGCCTGCCACGACCGTCCGCCCGTCGGGGAGCGTATGCGTGCCTTCCTCAATCGCCAACCAGTTGACGGTTTCAACCGCAGGATGCGGCCCGTCATGGTATTCGTATTCATCAAAAGTGAATGTGAAGGCTATGGTTTCGCCATCGGTATTTGTTTCCTCACCAGTTACGCGAAGAGCATATTTGTTGCCGCCACGGTTTGTTGCGATGAGAACGATCACCGGATCATCTAGGGGTTCCGTCAGTTCTACCCGGACCTCATAAACAGCGGTTCCGCCGCTATTTGGCGTGTTTGCCTCGAGTGTACCTGTTTCGCCGATAGCCATCTGATTTCCCCGTGAAGCGGTGTCGAAATATTTTATGACACGATAAAGGCAAGGATGTGAAATTTCTTTTACGCCGAGAGAAGCGCAACCGCATCTTTTATCGAAAATTTCTGATCATAGAGCGCTCTGCCTGAAATCACACCATTTAAGTGATGCGCGCGCTCTTTCAGAGCTTTCAAATCACTCAGCGAAGACACCCCGCCCGAGGCAATGACAGGAATGGACACCGCATCAGCGAGTGCCCCTGTTCCTTGGACATTCGGGCCCTCCATCGCACCATCGCGGTCGATATCTGTATAGATCAGCGCAGCGACGCCAGCATCTTCGAACCGTTTGGCCAATTCTGTTGCGGTCATGTCAGATGTTTCGGCCCATCCTTCAGTGGCGACCAGTCCGTCGCGTGCATCGAGCCCAATGGCAATTTGGCCTGGGAAAAGACGCGCTGCGGTAATGACAAGCTGTGGGTCTTTGACGGCCACAGTTCCAAGAATGACGCGGGAAAGACCGCGTTCCAACCAAAAACCGATCGTGTCCAAAGATCGAATACCCCCACCGAGTTGTGCTGGAATATCAATCGCTTCGAGAATACGCTCGACCGTCGCACCGTTTACAGGAGACCCTGCAAAAGCACCGTTGAGGTCTACGAGGTGGATCCATTCGGCCCCTTCCGATACGAAAGATTTCGCCTGTTCCGCAGGGTCATCCGAAAAAACCGTCGCCTGATCCATCTCCCCCTTGTAAAGTCGCACACATTGGCCGTCTTTTAGGTCAATTGCTGGATAGAGGATCATCGGGTGGTCTCCTGTTTTAGGCGCGGTTAGTCGGGGGTGACGCCGCTGTAAAGGGCAGGACAAACCAGTGCTGTTCAGCATCCACAAAAGGGAGAGAAAAATGAAGAAACTGTTTTTGGCGGCCGCCTTGGTGAGTGCACCAGCTTTGGTGCAGGCGGATGATGTATTCGGCCAATGGGCATCAGAGCCAAATGACGAAGGCGGTTATATCGTTGTCGATATCAAGGCCTGTGGCGAAGAAATTTGCGGCACGATCATCGATGCGAAGAACGGGGCAGATGCGTCCGTTGTCGGGAAACCCATTATTTGGGAGATGAAGGCGCGCGGAAATGGCAGCTATCGTGGTGGCACAATCTGGGCCCCTGATACGGATAAAGAGTACCGTTCAAAAATGAGCTTGAGCGGAAACAACCTTAGCGTATCAGGCTGTGTGGGACCGATCTGCCGAAGCCAAAACTGGAGCCGCGTCAACTAAAGTCACGGTGTCCAAGTCAAAAAATTGCCAATCAGCCGCAGCCCGGTTGATTGGCTTTTTTCTGGATGAAACTGGGTGCCGATGATGTTGTCACGCCCAACCATTGCGGTAACGGTTTGCCCGTACTCTACGGACATGAGCCGTGTTTCCTTACTCTTTGCATCAAGGTGATAGGAGTGAACGAAATAGGCGTGATCGCCTGAGGTAATCCCATCCAAGACGGGATGCTCTTCTTCGATCTGCAACGCATTCCAGCCCATATGTGGAATCTTAAGAGTAGTATCTTCCGGCGCAAGTCGGATGACCTCTCCTGCGATCCAGTCGAACCCTTTATGATTGCCATGCTCGCGCCCCCAGGTCGCCATCATTTGCATACCCACGCAGATCCCCATGAACGGAGCGCCAGATTGTACCTTTTCTTCAATCGCACCAAAGAGGCCGTCGATTGAGCCGAGTTCCCGACGACAATCCGCAAAAGCGCCAACGCCTGGTAGAACAACACGATCGGCTTGGCGAACCGTGTCGGGATCGCTTGAAACGACAATTTGACCCGCGCCCACCTCTGTTGCCATGCGCTCGAAGCTCTTCTCAGCGGATCGAAGGTTCCCTGAATTATAGTCGACAATGACGGTGGTCATTCCGAAAGCGTACCCTTTGTAGAGGGGATTGCATCGGCGCGGCGCGGGTCCGTTTCGAGGGCGACGCGTAACGCACGCGCAACGGCTTTGAACGCAGCCTCGACAATATGATGGCTGTTCGCGCCCGCTTGCTTTGTCACATGAAGCGTCAGTCCAGATTGCATCGCAAAGGCGGTGAAAAACTCGCGCACAAGTTCCGTGTCAAACGTCCCGATTTTTGGCATTGGGATGTCCAAATCCCACACCAAGAAAGGTCGTCCGGACAGGTCCAACGCGGCCTGAACCCGGGCCTCATCCATCACAAGTGTACAATCTCCGTACCGGCGGATCCCCTTTTTGTCCCCGACGGCCTGGGCCAACGCTTGGCCGAGCGAAATACCGACATCCTCGACCGTGTGGTGGTCGTCGATATGCAGGTCACCTTCGGCCCGAACGGTCACGTCGATCAGAGAATGGCGCGCGAGTTGATCCAACATATGGTCGAAGAAACCAATCCCGGTTTGGTTGTCGTAGGCGCCTGTTCCATCAAGGTCGATCTTCACCTCTATTTTGGTTTCGGCGGTGTTACGGCGGAGTGTCGCGCTGCGCATCCTGCTCTCCTTTTTTACTCGCGGTCTATAGGCCCCTGCTCACCATTGGGGCAAGCCCTTGTCATTTCCGCTAGTTTCGGAAAAACTGAAAGTAGTAAGGAACATGGGCAGATATGGTCGACTCTCCAGGTAAAATGACGCTTTGGGCGATCGAGATTTTCGTCGCTGCGGTCGAAGAAGGTACAATTTCTTTGGCGGCAAAGCGTTTGTCCGCAAGTCCATCATCGGTCTCTCAACAGCTGACCAACCTTGAAGCTGCGCTTGGAGTGCAGTTATTGGATCGCTCAACGCGCCCAATGGAACTTACGTCAGCCGGGGCCCTGTTTTTACGCCGTGCACAGGCGATCTTGGCTGAGGCGACACAGGCAAAAGCCGAATTGGCTGTTTTTAACTACAGTCAAATGATCCGGTTGCGGCTGGGTATCGTGGATGATTTCGACGCGGATGTGACGCCGGGGCTAATGGCAAAGCTCGCCAAAAAATTGTCGGGATGCCAGTTTTTGCTGGAAAGCGGTGCGAGCTATTCGCTCGCGTCGCTCTTGGAAAGCCGGTCGATGGATGTGGTGGTCGCAGCAGATTTGGATCTCACTGAAGACTGGATGGAAGTGCATCCGATCCTGACAGAGCCGTTCCTGGTCGCGGCACCGAAAGGATTTGTCGATCAGAGCGGCGATGTTCTGGAACAGCTGTTGAAACTGCCATTCATTCGGTACTCATCTCGCCAAATGATGGGTCGTCAGATCGAGGCCCATCTCAGTCGCCAACGCATCACCTTGCCGAACCGGTTTGAATTCGACAGCTACCACGCAATCCTCTGTATGGTGAGCCAAAGCACCGGTTGGACGATTACAACGCCTCTTGGGTATATGCGTGCAAAGCGCTTTAAAGCAGAGGTGGATGTGATGCCCCTCCCGTTTAAAGGTCTCTCACGCAGTATTTCGCTCATCGCGCGGCGGGGTGTACTTGGTACGATCCCTGCAGATATCGCGGGTTATGTCCGGCCTTTAGCCCATCAAATGTTGGTTGAACCCTGTGTGGAAGAGCTTCCGTGGTTGGACGGAAAGTTCCGTATATTGGCGGCCGATGCGCAAGTTCCAACGCCGGCGCCGGTTGACGCGACCTAAATTCGGTCGCGCCAGAGATTGTCGTTTACGCTGCCTTTTGGGACACTGAGGCCGCAGCGGTCAGCAAGCCATCAATAATGAAGTCGAGCTCGTCTTTTGTGAGACGCGCCGGCAGGCGCAAATCAACCGCCCGCATCAGCATCGCCCGTGTTTGCGGAAGCTCGGGCAGATCGCCCAGGAAATGCCAGTTCCAGAACGCACGTGCATTGTTTTTCTGACGTCCAAAGATCGATACGGCTACGCCAGCGTCTGCGGCGGCGGTCACAAAGGCATCCGCCTCGTCATCGCTGAGGCCAACAAGGTTAAACTGAAGACTGTCAGGTGCGCGATGCTCTGGTTCCAGAGGGGCAGGGACATCGATTACCGGGGATTGGTTGATTTTATCGGCCACATAGTTGTGGTTTTTCAGGCCATCGCCTGCGCGGCGGGCAATCTCTGCGATTTGGGGGCGCACAACTGCGGCGGCCAAGTTGGACAGGCGCGTGTTGTAAAGCGGCAGTTGGTTTTGAACCTCTTCGAACAGTTCAGGCGCCAGCTTGTGCTTGGCCCAGTTTGTTTCATAGGCGCCTGACATAATAACGGCACGCGCGATCACCGCGTCATCATCTGTGACCAGGATGCCACCTTCGCCTGCATTCAACAGCTTGTAAGACTGGAAAGAGAAACACCCAACTGTGCCGATCGTACCGATGTTTTGGCCGTTCCATGTGGTGCCAAGCGAATGCGCCGCATCTTCGATTAGGGGCACGCCTTTTTCGTCACAGAGCGTCTTGATCGCATCCATATCGGATGTGTGTCCGCGCATATGCGAAATCAGAACGGCCTCGATCTCATCCGTGAACTTCGATTCGAAATCCGCCAGATCGATCCGGTAATTGTCGGCCACATCCACCAGAACGGGAACGCAGTTTGCGTGAACCACAGAAGAGGGCACAGCGGCGAATGTGAAGGCCGGGATCAGAACCTTGGCGTTATGTGACAAGTTCAACGCGCGCAGCGACAAAAACAGCGCCGCCGAGCAAGACGCGACCGCCAGGGCGTATTTGGACCCAAGATATTCTGCGAACTCTTGCTCAAGCAGCGTTACAGGCGCGTCTTCTTTGCGGTGATACCGAAACAAGTCGCCAGAGTTGAGCAGCGCATCGATGTCTTCGCGCGCGGATGCTGGAATAGGTTCTGCTGTGTGTAGGGATTTCATGTCTATTGCCCCTCTTTCTGATTATCCGAAACTTACATTCGGCTAAACTCTATTTTCGGATAATGCAAAAGAAAAATTCACAAAAATGCGAATTTATTTGAGCGCGCTGTTTTCCGCTCGACCCGAACAAGCCGCAGGCGTAGCGGCTTCGGAATGGAGCACACATCCCCTCGCCACAGCCTGGCCGCTTTTGCCGTCCCGATTGCCGTCGTCTCAACCGCGTTTTTTGCCGGCACGTTGCTGCTCGCCAAAATTCTGGGGGCAGGCGGCATGTCGCCCTTTCAGGTGAGCGCAGGGCGGTTCCTGTTTGCGCTGCTTGCATTGCTCTTGTTCTGTTTGGTGCGCCCGTCTGAGTTTCCGAAATTTCGCAATGTGCCCTGGGGGCTTCATATTGCGCGGTCCCTTTTTGGGTGGCTGGGCGCGTCTTGCATGTTTGGCGCGGCGATCTTTATGCCCTTGGGAGAGGCCACCGCGATCAGCTTTCTAAATCCTTTGGTGGCGATGGTTCTTGCGGCGGTGTTCCTGAAGGAAAACCTCAACCTGTCCAAATATCTTGCGGCGTTTTTTGGGGTTTTGGGCGCTGTCTTGATCTTGCGACCGGGTGCCGAGGCGCTGCAACCGGCTGCCTTGTTTGCGTTAGGCGCTGCCCTGTTTTTGGGCGTGGAGGCGATCTTTATCAAACTGCTCAGTGACCGCGAACCGCTGATGCGGATATTAATCATCAATAATTGTGTGGGCACCATCGTGGCGGTCAGTGTTGCCAGCTTTGTCTGGCAGGCCCCTGATGCGCGTGAATGGATGTTCTTGGCGCTGCTGGGCACAATTATGGTTTTGGGGCAGTCTTTGTTCGTGCGTGCCATGGCGCTGGGCGAGGCCAGCCAAATCTCCCCGATCCTCTATGCGGTTTTGGTCTTCGCCGCCTTTTACGATTACGTCATTTTTGGAGAGGTTTTGGGGGTGTGGTCGATGCTCGGGTCGCTTGTGATTATTTTGGCTGCTGTTTTATTGGCCTTGGGCGGTCGCAAGGCCTAGACGCCTAAACGATCCCGCAGCGCAAACCAGCTCATCGCGGCGACTTGGATTGGGTGGCGCATCACGCTGAGCCCCGGAAGGGTCGGTGGCGACAGCGTCTTTTGCAGATCAAACCGTTCGGTCTGACCTTGGATCGCGGCGGCTAGCATCACACCTGCCTCAGTCGCGAGTGCGACGCCTTGCCCGGAATAGCCGCAGGCCGTGAACACGTCCGGTTCCAGTTGGGCAAAGAACGGCTCCCGCGTGGAGGTAATCGCCAATGTGCCCCCCCAGGCATGGGTGATGTTGACCTCTGCCAGCTGCGGATAGACCTGCACCATCGCGCGGCGCACGAAGCGTTCGATGTCTTTGGGGAATTTGTAGCCGTAATTCTCTCCACCGCCGAAGAGGAGCCGCCCATCGGACGTCTCTCGGTAATAGTTCACGACAAAGCGCGTGTCCGCGACGGCCATCCGGTCCAGGATCAAAGGGATTTCCAGAGGCTCCGTCGCGACGATAAAATTGTTGATCGGCATCACGCGGGCGGCGATGCGCCCGTTCAGGCGACCTGTGTAACCATTGGTCGCAATCACAAGCGTCTTTGCTTTGATCTTGGCATGATCAAGCTGCACATCCGTCCCTTGGTGGAAGATGACGCGCGAGTTTTCGAACACGCGCACTCCGGCCGCTGTGCAGGCCCGTGCCAGCCCCAGCGCGAAATTGAGCGGGTGGATATGGCCCGCGCTGCGATCAATCGAGGCGTTGTGATAGACATCTGTTGACAGCGCCTCTGCCGCGTCCGCGCGGTCCAAAAGCGTGGTCTGCGCGCCATAGGTGGCGTTGAGATGCGCAACCTCTTCGCTCAAATCGTCTGCGTCGGCGCGCGTGTGGGAGGCATGGATGATCCCATCGCGCCAATCGCAATCGATTTGATGTGTTTCGATCAGCCGCTTCACCGTCGCTTTAGCGTCTTCGGCGATTTGCCAAACCGATTTGGCGACGTCCATCCCGTAATGCGCCTCGATCCAGGCCTGATCCTTGCGCTGACCAGAGCCGACTTGCCCGCCATTGCGCCCCGATGCACCCCACCCAACGCGGTGCGCATCCAAGAGGATCACGTTATACCCGGCCTCGGCCAGATGAAGCGCTGTGGAGAGCCCGGTGAAGCCCGCGCCGACAATGGCGACATCGCAAGACAGGCTGCCTTTGGTACGGGGGAAATCCGGTAGTGTATGGGCCGTCGCATGATACCAAGAGGGCGGATAGGTGCCCAGGCGATCATTGGCATAGAGCAGGTCCATGATCAGACATTCATCAAAAGATGCTCGCGCTCCCATGGGGAGATCACGGCCACGAACTCTTCATTCTCCATCCGCTTGATCGAGGAATAGACGTTCACGAAATTGGGGCCCATAGCGTCCCGAAGCGCGGTGTCCTCTTCCAACAATGCAAGGGCCTCGTGGATGGTGGCCGGGATTTCCCGTTCTCCGTGATAGGCTTCGCGTTTGGTCGCTTTGCGGGGCTCGATTTTGTTTTTCATGCCCAAATATCCGCACGCGAGAGAGGCCGCGATCCCGATATAAGGGTTGCAATCCATGCCTGCGACGCGGTTTTCCACGCGCCGGGCAATGGGTTTGGAAATGGGCACGCGAATGCCTGTGGTGCGGTTGTCATCCCCCCATTCAAGATTGATTGGCGCGGCATAGCCCGCCACATAGCGCCGGTAAGAATTCACATATGGCGCATAAAACGGCGCAGCTGCCGGCAAGTGCTGTTGCAAGCCGCCGATGAAATGCTGATGCATATCGGTCGCATCGCCATTTTCGTCGGAAAAGAGGTTTTGCCCGGTCTCAACATCCACGACCGAGTGGTGGATATGCATCGCCGATCCCGGCTGATCCTCCATCGGTTTCGCCATGAAAGTGGCAAAACAATTATGGCGAAGGGCCGCCTCTTTGATAAGGCGTTTGAAATAGAAAACCTCGTCGGCCAAGCGCACCGGGTCACCGTGAATGAGGTTAATCTCAATCTGGCCCGCGCCGCCCTCTTGGATGATCGTGTCGATCTCAAACCCTTGGGCCTCGGCAAAATCATAAATGTCGTCGATCACGGGGCCGTATTCATCCACGGCGGCCATGGAATAGGCCTGGCGAGAGGCCGCAGCGCGCCCGGTGCGACCCAAGGGCGGCGTAATGGGCACGTTTGGATCCGTGTTGGGCGCCACAAGATAGAACTCCATCTCGGGGGCGACGACGGGTTCCCAGCCCTCTTTGCGATAGAGCTCAATCACATGGCGCAGTACATTGCGCGGTGCGAAACTGATCGGGCGCCCCCGGTGATCGAAGGCATCATGGATGATTTGCAAAGTGACGTCGCCCGTCCAAGGGGCGGCGGTCGCCGAAGAGAGATCGGGCTTCAGGACCATATCGCCCTCGGTCCATTGGTTCTTCGCGCCTTCAATATCGGCGTATTCACCGGTGATGGTTTGAAAGAAGATGCTGTCGGGCAGATACATCTGGTCCATTTTGGAGAATTTGAGCGCGGGCATCGCCTTGCCCCGGGAGATGCCCGGGATATCAGCGATAATGCATTCAACCTCTTCCAGCTTGATGCCATCGATATAGGCGCGCGCAGCGTCGGGAAGCTGCATCATCCAATCATTGGGTTGGGACATTAGGCGGCCTTTTCTTTGGCGTTTTGCTTGAAGAACTCCGCAAAGCGCGCCGCTGTTTTTTCCTCATCAACGGGTAGAACCCGGTTTTCATCAGCTTCGGCAAGGCGTTCTGGCAGCACCTTTTCTTGATGGCTGTCGATCAAATGCTCGATGGCGCGCGCGCCAAACTCGGGATGGGGCTGCATGGTGAAAACCGTGTCCCCGTAACTCAGTATGGCATTTTTGCAAAAATCGTCGCCGGCGATCACTTTGGCATCCGGGCCAAGGTCCAGCACCTGGTCCTGATGCCATGCAAGCAGACTGATCTCTTCGCCATCCGGGCCCGTGTAAGTTTTACGCCCGACACTCCACCCGTTATGATATTTTTCGACACGGCCCCCCAGCGCTTGCGCAATGATCTGGTGGCCAAAACACACTCCAATCAGGGGGAGCTTGGCGGCATAAATGTCCCTAATGAAGTCTTCGAGGGGCGGGATCCAGTCATGGGGCTCGTATGCGCCATGGCGCGAGCCTGTGATCAGCCAGCCATCTGCCTCTTTAAACGAGGCAGGGAATTGGTTTTCCAAAACCTTATACGTCTCAAAAGTAAAGCCATGCCCATCTAAGAGACGCATAAACATGTCTGGAAAATCGCCTTCCGTCGCCTGCATGGCGTCGGAGGCATAACCCGTTTGAAGAATTCCGATTTTCATAAGTCACCTTTGTGCTCCCAAAGGTCTAAGCGCGGGACCATGCCGCATCAAGGGGGTTTGACGACTGGCGCGCATCGGCGCAGTAAGGGACAAAGGAGCGCACAATGGCACTTGATCTGAAGGCAAAAGAGCTGCCGGATTTGGCAGGGTTTCAGTGGGATGATCCGTTTTTGTTGGATCAACAGCTAAGCGATCAGGATCGGATGATCCGAGATGCTGCGCGGGCCTACGCAAGTGAAAAGTTGATGCCGCGGATTGAAACGGCCTATCAGGACGAGACCGTCGCGCCCGAGGTGTTCCCCGAGATGGGGGAAATGGGACTTTTGGGCACAACGATCCCCGAAGAATATGGCGGGCTTGGCGGGACCTACACCGCTTATGGTCTGGTGGCGCGCGAGATAGAGCGTGTGGATAGCGGATATCGGTCGATGATGTCTGTGCAATCGAGCCTCGTGATGTATCCGATTTATGCCTATGGCACCGAAGAGCAGCGGCAAAAGTATCTGCCCGGTTTGGCGGCAGGCACTTTGATTGGGTGTTTTGGGTTGACCGAGCCCGAGGCGGGCTCCGATCCGGCGGGTATGAAGACAACCGCGACCAAGACGGATGGGGGCTATGTCCTGAACGGGTCAAAGATGTGGATTTCGAACGCTCCGATTGCAGATGTCTTTGTGGTTTGGGCGAAATCCGATCATCATGATGGCAAGATCAAAGGCTTTGTTCTGGAAAAAGGGATGGCGGGTCTGTCCGCCCCCAAGATCGAAGGGAAGCTCAGCCTGCGCGCCTCTGTCACCGGCGAGATTGTGATGCAGAATGTGGAAGTGGGTGAAGAGGCGCTCTTACCAGATGTTTCGGGTCTCAAAGGGCCGTTTGGCTGTTTGAACCGGGCGCGTTACGGGATTGCTTGGGGTGTGATGGGTGCGGCGGAATTCTGTTGGCAGGCGGCGCGGCAATATGGGCTGGATCGGAAGCAGTTTGGAAAGCCGCTGGCAGGCACGCAGCTCTTCCAGAAGAAACTTGCAGACATGCAGACCGAAATTGCGCTGGGCCTTCAAGGGGCGCTGCGCCTTGGCGACATGCTCGATCATGCCAATGCCGGCCCGGAGCTTATTTCGCTCATGAAGCGGAACAATTGCGGCAAAGCATTGGAGATCGCACGGATGGCGCGCGATATGCATGGTGGGAACGGAATTTCTGGTGGCTTTCATGTGATGCGTCACGCGGCCAATTTGGAAACTGTGAACACCTATGAAGGGACGCATGATATCCATGCGCTCATCTTGGGGCGTGCGCAGACGGGGCTTCAGGCGTTTTTCTAAACTTTCGGTTGAAAGCGTGCTCGGATTAAAATCCTCGCACCCCGCAAGGGCGGAGCGCGCGCACCGAGGCCGGAGGCCTCAGCGCGCGCGGGTCGCTTCGCAAAGCGAAGCGAAACATCAAACGGGCCGCATGGATGCTAGGGTTTTGGCACGGCGAGATAGTCTGTTTTTGGAATGTCGATCAGATCATGGATCATCAGCACATCGCGTGTTGCCTGATCTAAAGACCCTATCGCCACTTTGATCGCATCGCGCAGCGGTAATGGGTCAAGCGCCTTCGCACAGATATATGGGAGGCCCGGTGTGGGCTCGGTTCGATCCCAGACGACTAGGCCGTGGGTTTGACCCAGCCGGTCCGCAATCGCCCATGTCACAGCATCTATCGCAGCCCAATCGGCCTGACCATTAGCGACCATGTCGATGCTCATCAGATGAGAGCCAGACCATGAAGGGTCGGGCAGCCGGGCTGGTGCGCGCAGGCGCGGGGCATAGGTGCCAGATTGCGATCCTGCTTCATTTGCGGCCCATTGCTGCGTCAGTGCCTCCCCCCAAGTGATCAAATCGCGCGCGATCAGAACGCTCTGATAATATCCCGGAGGGCAGCCAGGAAGGCCTGGGTCTGGGGTGCCCACCAATTGGACTTGATCTGCCAAATGATCTCGATAGGGCGCGCCACAGGTTTGAGAGAGAAATAAGTCGGGTCGACGCCAAGCATCAACGCCAATCACGGTTTGGTCGTAGGTCACGTTCTGCGCAGTCGCGTGATCTTGAATAGCCTCCCAATAGCGTGCGATTGGCCCGGCCAACTCGGGCCGCGCATACATCGGCAGGCTGGCGATCAAAGCTTGGTCCGGTTCTCGCGCGACCAGATCGGGTGGGGCACAGGCTCTTTTGAGCGGAAGAAATAATTGCGAAACACGTCCCAATAAGAGCCATATTTATAACCACCATTTGCCGTCAGGAACTTATCCTTTTGCTCTTTGAACAGGCGCGGCAAGGCATACCAGGCGACCTGAGGATGAGCGTGATGGGCATGATGCAAGTTGTTGTTTAAAAACAATAACCCAAAGATACCGCCCTTTTCCACGATGACAGAGCGATGGTTCGAATCTTCATGCGCTTGATGCTCGAGAAAGGTGCGGATTTTGAGCACGGACAGACCCGCATAAGCCGCCAGCATGTAAGCCCAAAACGGCATGGTTCCAATGAGCGCCAGCCATGCAATCACGACGGCTACCGCCGGGATATGCCAAAGCCAGGCCCGCGCCACGCCGCGATCCCCATCACGATATGCCGTGAGATCGCTGGACATAAAAAAAAATTGGCCGACAATAGGCCCAACGATCAAGCGCCCAAGCAATGTGTTGTTGAATTCCAAGATGCTTTTGGTGGTCCAGCTGTGCTTGTCCCATTCGGATGGTTCCAGATAAAACGTCTCTGGATCGTCATAAGGGTCGGTCAGCATTTCATTGTCATGATGGGCCAAATGAAGATCGCGAAATCGCATATAGGGCACAAAGAGGCCCATAGCTGGGAAGACGGCCAGTCGGGCCAAGAGCGGCCAGCGCGGCTCCAGAATATGGACGGTTTCGTGCTGAAGCGAAGAATGCAGCGTGATCAGCGGGACCAAGAGCAAGATCGACCATCCAATACCAATCATGTCCGCAAAAGCGGTGATCAAACCCCAAGAAAGTGTTACAGCAGCGATCAGGCCCCAAGTCGGCCATTCGCACCACATCTGTCCGCGGTTCAGCACGGGCGTGGTCTCCATCATAATTTTCGAAACAAATGTCCGCCGATACGCGGATCACGCAAACGTTATATCTGCACGAAAAAGCGCGCAAGCATAAATTTTAGGCAGATCGCTCGGCCGATTGTCGGGCCAGGGCACTGTCTTTATCGGTCACACCAAGAAGTTGCGCCAGCATACGAAGCAGTGCATTTTCTTTAGAATCCCGCTCTCCGTCCGCGAGAACCACCGACCAAAGCGAAGAGAGTAAGGCCTTGCGGTCCTCATAGGGAACATGATCCTTTAAAACACGCGTGAACCGCACGGTATCAGGGGCTTTGGATTCCAGTTCCTCGGCGTCGGCGATCAGGGTGTCCAGCTCTGTTCCCGCCAAAGCATAGCGGTCAATAAGCGCCGACCGGATCACGGCCTTTTCAACGGCGGCGTAGTCCCCATCAGATCGCGCAATGCGCACCATTAAGGCGGCAAGGGCCAAACGTGCATCATCTGTCGACAAATCGGACTTCGGTGGTTCGGGAGTGAAGAAATCGAGAATATCTTTCAGCATGGATATTAGGTGGAGTGTTCGCTGGAAAAGGTCAACTCCGGGACCTGCCCGATCTGGTGAGTTGCGGAAAAAGGCGCTAGAGCGCGCCCATGTTCGAGATTTTTCCCGCCGCCTTTGCCACGCTCTTTGTGATGGTTGATCCCATCGGTTTGACGCCCATGTTCGCTGCGTTGACGGCGGGGATGACGTTGCGGGCACGCATGTCGGTCGCGCTGCGCGGTTTGGGCGTTGCGGCGTTTTTGTTGCTGGTCTTCGGACTGGCGGGCGATTGGCTGTTGGCGACGTTGGGGATCGGGCTGCCTGCGTTTCGGATTGCAGGTGGGCTGTTGTTGTTTTTGGTCGCTGTCGAGATGCTTTTCCAAAAGCGCACGGAACGGCGGGAGGCAGAGGCGGGCAAGGTGGCCGCCGAAGATGACCCTTCGGTGTTTCCACTGGCCACGCCCCTGATTGCAGGACCCGGCGCGCTGGCAGCGATGCTGCTGCTGACGGCCGAGGCGATGACACCCGCAGGCACCGTGGGTGTTTTTGCCGCCGCCGCGGCGGTCCTCGCGCTCTGCCTGATGGCGTTTGTGCTCACGGGTCCGATTGAGCGCTTACTCGGCGACACAGGGATCCGGGTGCTGACGCGGGTCTTTGGCATGATCCTGGGCGCGCTGGCGGTGCAGTTCATCCTGGATGGGCTGGTTGCGTTTTGGATTGATGCGATCGCCTAGCCGTCGGTGCGTCTGCGGGCGCTGTTGATCAGAGACGAAAACACAAACGCCAATTTCTGCGACTACGCACACGCAACGCGTTTTGGTTGAAGCGCCTTTTGGGCGCAACCGCCTTTACATCAACCGCCTCAACCCGTTTGATCGGCCTATTTTGGAGCGCCTCAATACCGATCTTAAGGTCTGTACCCCGGTCAACCAACCGAGCGTCGCGTTCGACCTGGGGTTTGAAGAAATTGACTGTCACGGTCCAATCTTGATTAAAATTCGAATGCGCGTTCACAATCTCCGCGTCAAAGAGCCTCGCTGCGAGAAAATTAATTGCTAGGATTGCTGGCGTGACCCCGGTCATTCCGTGGCCCTCTCGGCAGGGATGATCTGTGGTCACAATAATCGCCGCGTTTTCGCGCAACGCTTTTCGAAATCTCACAAAGGCGTGGCGGTTATTGTCTATGAGGTGGATTCTTGGCTCGTCGGCGTCTGTTTCTAGATCAGATAGCAACTTGAGTGGGGTCAGTTCGGGGTTGGTTGTCAGAATATGGGTCTCAATTCCTGCATTAAACAACGCACGAGCGACCGAAAGCCCAGAACCGTGAACGCCGAAAATTAGGGCACCACGGTCCTTGGCGAGGGCCCGATGCACCAATTCAATTCCGTTTACATGGATGCCCTTAAGCACCGATCCGGATCGGCCATAGATCATTTCGTGGATCTCGCGCGCGACAAATATTTGATAGTCGTATTCGTACGGATTGTCGTAAAATGTTCGAAGGTTCAGCAGGGGGCGGTTTCTGTCGGCACTCGCCATGGTTTGCGCAGCGAAATGCGCCAAATCACCATTTTGCTTCATTTTTCTTCGGGCTTTTACCCACCGCGACCAAGGCCTCTTCGAGGCGCGATAGGCCAAGAGCATGATCAGACGGAAAAACACTCTAACTTAAGCGGAAATCAGTTCCGCCAGTCCTCGCATTGTCAAATCCAGAGTAATATCATCCTCGGCCAAATCGACCTCATACTCCTTCTCGGCCGACATCACGAGTTGAAGATATCTCATACTGTCTAAACCTATTTCTGACAGCACGCCGTCCCAAAGCTCGTCGTCAGACACTTCAGAATGGTCGACCTTTCCTTCGGTCAGAAGGGTTCGTGTTGTTTCAATTAAGAAGGTTTTCATTTCAGCCATTTTTGACCTCCACCCAGAGTTGTTTTGGGCTGACCGTGATGTAGGAGTTTTGTTTCTCCACAAGTTCAACGTTCGCCGCGACCATATCGATTGATCGGAATGTCTCTTTGATGCACTCGAGCCAACGAAGCGCCAGTTTCCGTCCAGGGCAGGAATGTTTCCCAAACCCAAACGCAAGTATCTCTTGGTACTCCGGATCGTCTCTTGATGCTGAAAGCCACAGCCGAATTCGATCCCCTTCCCGAAATGCAAATTCGCCGTACTGGAAGGATTGAACGCAGACACGATCAACAAAGGCGATTGCCGGATAGACGCGCAAGTCATCCCAGGGCATGGCGGATAAACGCGCGCCCACATTGTTGGTGAAAACTTCTGCCACTGCATACCCGATGCCACCCCGGGATGCGTCGCTTCCCAGCGTAGAGAGGCCGCGCGCGCGGTTTTGATCGCGCGCGCTCTGATCCAATTCAGGGATTTGAAACAGACGTTTGATCAGCTCGTTTGATTTCAGGCGCCGTTTAAGACTGACATACGGATCAAACGCGAGTACGACCTCCGGGGCATGGTCGACCAACTCGCGATCGGCTCCTGTCACTTGTGAAAGCGCAGCCCTGAGCGCTGGGATGTAAATTTCGTTGAAGATGTCCGTGCGCCCTGGCGAGGTCAGCAACGTCTCTGCTAAGTTCCGAAAGTGCGTTTCAAACGTTTTAACGGCCTCATCGAAGTTATGGCTGACCTTTTGTATCGCGGATCTCTTCGTTTCTTGATGTGGTCCCCCACGAAGCCCAAGCGGTACAGAATTCAAATAAGTTACGGTTGCGTCGAAGTCTAAGTCGAGTGCTTCGGTCAGTTTTTTGTAACCGTTTTGGGAGTCAAAAAGGTCAATTTCCGGACGTCTCAGCAGATCGCAAATCGTCTTTGGGTCCGTAACATAATACGCGTCTGCATCGGCGACATACGTAATGGGCGCGAGATCGTTGAAAACCAGAGCGGCATCGGGCGCTTTCTGAATGCGCCGAAAGTCAACGTTGCCATATTTGCTGAAGTCCATGTCAGGCCGCCCCAATCCTGCCTAACGCGTAGAGTGACAGAATAGCCGAGATTATTCAACACGTCGCGTTTAAAGAGGCCCGGGTGAGGGAAGATTTAAGTCATCCGTTGGCGTCAATAAGCCATTCTGTGCCAACTTTCTTTTGAATGGCCGAAATGAATGCACGTGTGTGGCCCCGGATTTTTTTCATTTGGGGTTCTCTTTGTTCCGAATATTCCTCTCCCGGCTCAGGATACTTGAAAATCCGTCCGTCAAGAGACTTTGTTATCTCCCATAGCTCTACCAAGCAGGGTTCTTTATAATCGTCGGTATCTTTCAAGAAGAAGAGAGTGCCCTCTTCGCGTAGCGCATAAAGATCGGCTTTGAACGCACGCCGACGTGCGTTGAATTCTTCTAGTTCTATTGTTTCTCGTGATTTCAACCGCAAAGAGACGACCTGCGAAATCACAACCAAGCATCGCTGTCCCCACTCGAGGATATGCTTGTCTCGCTCAATTGTGACCGCACGTTGGGAGGTGGTATTGGCCTTCCAAGCCAAAAAGAGTGCTGCAACCGCCAAGATAATACTCGCGGAAACATCCAGTAGACTCGCAATGAGGTCGGCTGACATCGTCTCTCCCAACAAACTCATCCATAAGTTAAACGAACAAACTGATGTTGGAATTGATTTTCCGCACGTTTGGCAATTTTCGAAATGCGTCGGTGGTACCGATGCCCCGGCTCGAACGGGGGACCTCTTGATCCACAATCAAGCGCTCTAACCTACTGAGCTACATCGGCACGTTCGCCGCGATAGCCCGCTGGCACTTCTAGTGCAAGCCTTGGTTGATGGCGCGTGCGCGTTTTGATAGGCGAAAGTTCAGCAAGGACAGACTATGGGTATCAATTCAGAGCGCGAAATCGAAGCAAATTTGCAGATCGGACCGACGGATCAAGGCGCGGTCCGCATCTTTGTGACGGCTGCTGGCGTTGAGATACCGATGGATTTCGATCCAGATGAAGCTGAGGAGATCGCGCAGGAAATTCAGGCCGCAGCGCAAGCCGCGTCGAAAATCAGTTCTCGTTAATTCCTGCGGTGCGCCCCGTCGCGTCTGCCAGTTGAGACAAACGCGTTGCGCCGTCGCGGGCCATTTTGAGCATGAGCTTTTTGCGCCGCGCAGGAGCGAGAGGATCATCGTGGGCCTCCCGAATGATTTCTGCATCGTATCCGTCTGCAAAGATCAACCCGTGGTCGCTCGGAAGGATGTCCGTCGGAAAATCGGACGGAACCGCAAAGTAAAAGCGATCGCACCATTCGATATAATCTTGCCACTTCTTGTCCGTTTGGAAATCGGCCCGGCTCGACTTGCATTCGATGACCCAAATCTCGCCTTTTGGACCAAGTGCGGCGACATCGACCCGTTTCCCACGCGTCGGTGAAAACTCAAGCAGACTGACAAAATCGAACCCCCGCAAGTGGCGTGCAACGCCGCGTGCAAGGATTTGGCCAGGTTGAAGGGCAGGCGTGTCCATCACATCCGCGTGCCGTGCAACACGCCCGCTTGTCAATGTATGGTCAAACACCTAACTTGGTTATAGGCGGGTGCTGCCCTTCCCGTGAGAGCCAAAATTCCAGTGGCCGATACTTTTTCTTGAGGGAGCTGGCTCTGTGACTGGTCCTGGCCTATCGCACCTGGCGCCCACCTGTTTTTGCAGGCTCTCAGGAATTTCGATCCCTCCACGGTTGCGTGCGGGCCCGCCGCCTTTTATTCGTATCCGCTATGGATTTGATGCGGCGAAAATCAGAAATGCGGAAAGCCGCCTTTGCAGCGCGAAAACTCGCCCATGCGGCTGATCTAGACCGTGCCGCCAATCGCAACTTGCAAAACGCGATTGATTACTTCCCAGGAAGCAGAGTTGTCGCGGGGTACATGCCCATTCAGACAGAGGTCTCTCCGCTTCCAACGATGAACAATCTGTATTCGACAGGAACGACTGTGGTTGTTCCGGTGATCGTCGGTGAAGGCCAGGCGCTTCGCTGGGCAGAATGGGCGCCACATGAGGACATGGTCGAAGGCGCGTTCAAGGCGCTTATACCGGCCCGGCCAAATTACCTCACACCTGACCTGATAATTGCGCCTTTGGTGGCGTTCGACGGTCAGGGCGGGCGGCTCGGATATGGCGGAGGGTTCTATGACCGGAGCCTTGAACTGCTGCGCGCGACGAAACCGACGCCAGCAATTGGATTTGCGTATTCTGCGCAGGAATTGGCCGACTTACCGCTTGAAACCACCGACCAACCCCTCGACATGATCGTAACAGAGACGAATGTCACAAGATTTCCGCTAGACGGGTCTTTGGGCAGCGGCTAGCGATTCACCATGAAGATACTTTTTTTAGGTGATATTATGGGCCGGTCCGGACGCGATGCTGTGACTCGGGTCGTCCCAAAGTTGCGAGAGCAATGGCATTTGGACTTTGTTGTGGCAAATGGGGAAAATGCGACGAACGGTATGGGCTTGTCAGCAGCACATGCAAAACTTCTTCTTGAAAGCGGGATAGACGTCATCACACTTGGGGATCATGCCTTTGACCAAAGGGATATGATGCCTTTTGTGGACCAGGAACAGCGGATCATCCGCCCGCTAAACTTGGCGGAACCGTGCCCTGGCGTCGGCGCGCGGGTTTTTGATGCGCCAGGCGGGCGTAAAGTGATGGTTGCCCAGGCCCTCGGACAGGTTTTCATGAAGCAACCTTTCGCCAATCCTTTCTCCGCCCTCGATAGCGCGCTTCGGGCAACGCCCCTTGGTGGCGCAGTGTCGGCCGTTATTGTCGATTTCCATGCGGAAGCAACGTCGGAAGCAATGGGTATGGGTTTCTTCCTAAATGGTCGGGCCTCCCTTGTTGTGGGGACCCATACCCATATTCCGACAGCGGACACGCAGATCTTATCTAAGGGCACCGCGTATCAGTCGGATGCTGGAATGTGCGGTGACTATGATAGTGTCATCGGAATGCATAAAGAAGAGCCGCTCCGTCGTTTCATGACCGGTCTCGCCAAAGATCGTTTCTCTACGGCTGACGGAGAGGCAACGCTCTGCGGTATATATGTCGAGACAGACGATAAATCAGGTGAAGCGGTCGTCGCCTCCCCTGTACGTCAGGGCGGTAAGTTGAGCCAGATGGGGCCACCGGTTTGAACCGTGGCACATTGATCGCCATCCTTGTGGGAGCAGGGGTGTTGTGGGGGGGGACCATTCCGCTCTCCAAGATTGCGGTTTCCACGGGCTATCCGCATTTTGGCCTGCTCTTCTGGCAGCATGTGTTCATGATTGTATTTCTGCTGATCTATCAGGGCCTTCGGGGGCGTTTGCGGCGGTACGAGTGGCGACATATGCCGATTATGGTCGCGGTTGCAGTGTTAGGAACGGTGTTTCCAGGCACGGTGACCTACATGTCATATTCGGTGTTGCCCGGTGGAATGATGGCGGTCATTATTGCGATGGTCCCCATATTCGCGCTCCCGCTCTCCATTGCGCTCGGCATTGAAAAGCCTGTCACGCGGCGCGTACTTGGCGTTGGTTTAGGGTTGTTTGCAGTCGTTCTCTTGGTTGGTCCTCAGGAGGCGCTGCCGGTTGGGGTAAAACCGATTTTCGTCATGTTTGCCCTTCTTGCACCACTCTGTTGGGCATCCGAGGACAACGCGATTGCAAAGCTTGGCTTGGGCGGACTTGGCGCAAACCAGGTGCTCTTGGGCGCTTCGGTGATCGGTTTGATCCTTGTCGCACCCGTCACATTTGCAACGGGACAATACATCAATCTCTGGAAACCTTGGACCGGTGTCGAACTGGCGTTTCTCGTGTCAATTTTCTTTCATATGGTGGCGTATACAACATTCATTTGGTTCATACCTGTCGCTGGCCCGGTGATGGCAAGCCAAGCCGCCTACTTAGTGACCGGATTTGGCATCTTCTTCTCTGTGGTGTTCTTGGACGAAGGATACTCGCCGTATTTCTGGCTCGCAGTTGGTATTCTCGCGGTCAGTTTATACATGGTCTCTCCGCGCAGAGGAGAAGGTCACGTGGTGCCCGCGAATGCTTGAGGTTGTTCCAGACGGATGGCATGCCGCTATCGCACTTGGCACCGTGTTCGGCATGTTTGTCCTCTTCGTCAGAGAGGCTTACCCGACAGAGGTTGTCGCGCTTGGTGGGGCTGCGTTCCTGCTGTTTACAGGCGTTCTTCCATATGCCGATGCGCTCATGGTCTTGTCCAATCCGGCACCTTGGACGATTGGCGCTATGTTTGTCCTGTCGGGTGCCTTGATCCGTACTGGAACGCTGTCTCAGTTTACTCGAATTGTAACCGCTCGTGCCAAAGAGCAACCCGTTATGGTGATGGGCGTTCTTGGTGTGTTTGTCGTGGTCGCAAGTGCGTTCATGAACAACACTCCGGTTGTGGTCATTATGATCCCCATTGCGATCCAAATGGCGCGGAGCTTTGATCTGGCGCCTTCAAAACTTCTGATCCCGCTGTCTTACATCGCGATATTGGGCGGCATGTGCACGCTGATTGGAACGTCGACCAATTTGCTTGTGGACGGGGTCGCGCGCGATCTTGGGCTCGACCCATTTACCATGTTTGAAATCACGCCCTTGGCGATTGTGTTGGTGTGTTTTGGAGCGCTCTATCTACGGTTGTTTGGTCGGCGTTTGCTGCCGAGCCGATCTAGCGTGACCGATGCGCTCGGAGCGCGGAGTTCCAAGCGGTTTTTCACGGAGTTCTTTATTCCTCCGGGATCTGGCTTGGTTGGCCAGGCGCCAAACGCGGTGACGGCGTTTAAACGCGACGGTGCGCGCGTCGTCGATGTTGTGCGCAAAGACCGATCGCTGCGTCGGGTCTTACCGACAATCGAACTTCAAGCTGGTGATCAGATCGTTCTAAGGACCAATGTGGGCGCGTTGCTTGGCCTCAAGGACAATCCTGATCTGATGTTCGTTGATGCGGATGCCGAACGCGAAACAACGACGATCGAGGCCCTTATTCCCCCGACATGCAAAATGGTTGGAAGACGTTTGGGCGATCTGCGTTTGCGTCGTCGCTATGGCGTTTATCCATTGGCCGTCCACCGCCGGGATCAAAACCTCGGTCAACTTGACGATATTGTAATTCGGGTTGGCGATACGCTTTTGATGGAGGGATCGGCCGATGACATTCACCGGATGGCCGAAGACCTTGATCTGACAGAGCTTCAAGCGCCAACGGAGCGCCCTTTTCGGCGTACGAAGGCACCGATTGTTATGATCGCTTTGGCGGCTGTGGTGGCCCTTGCGGCCTTCGGCGTTGCACCTATCTTCGCGCTTGCCCTTTTGGCCGTTGCTGCCGTGCTGCTCTCGCGCAGCATCGATTCCGATGAAGCATTCAATGCCGTCGATGGCCGTCTGCTCGTGTTGATATTTTCGATGCTTGCGATCGGAGCGGGCCTTCAAAGTTCGGGAGCAGTTTCTCTCATTGCCGAGGCGATCGCGCCCCATCTCATGATGCTCTCCCCGTTCCTAATGGTTTGGGCGATGTATCTTCTCACGTCCGTCTTGACCGAGCTTGTGTCTAACAACGCGGTGGCCGTGGTTGTTACGCCGATTGCGGTTGCACTCGGTCAGACGATGGGTATCGATCCCCGTCCCCTTGTGGTGGCAGTTATGGTCGCTGCATCTGCAAGTTTTGCGACCCCGATTGGATACCAGACCAATACGCTCGTTTACGGTCCCGGTGGATATGCATTTACGGATTTTATGAAGATCGGCATCCCCCTGAATATCAGTATTGGACTTTTGGCGAGCGCGCTCATCCCCCTCCTTTGGCCGCTGACGCCTTGAAGTTGCGCGACCCTGTTGGCTATAGAGCCCCGAACATGAGGTAATGAGGATACAGCCATGGCCGGCCATTCCAAATGGGCAAATATTCAGCATCGAAAAGGCCGCCAAGACGCCGCGCGTTCTAAGCTGTTCTCGAAGCTCGCAAAAGAGATCACCGTTGCCGCAAAGATGGGGGATCCCGATCCAGAGAAAAATCCCCGTTTGCGCCTGGCCGTGAAGGAGGCGAAATCGAGTTCTGTACCAAAAGACGTGATTGAACGCGCGATCAGTAAAGCGACTGGGGGCGACGCCGAAAATTACGAAGAAATCCGTTATGAAGGGTACGGACCGGAAGGCGTGGCTGTCATTGTAGAGGCAATGACAGATAATAAGAACCGAACCGCCTCGACAGTACGGTCAACATTTTCCAAAGCGGGTGGAAATTTGGCGGAGACGGGCGCCGTATCGTTTATGTTCGAGAGAAAGGGACTGGTCAGCTACGGCGCTGATGTGGGCGACGCCGACACCGTGTTCGAAGCTGCGATAGAAGCCGGGGCAGAGGATGTTGACTCGTCTGAAGATGGTCATGACATTTACTGTGAGGCAACGGAGTTGAACGATGTGTCCACGGCGCTTGAGTCAACGCTTGGCGAGTCAGCGACAACAAAACTCATTTGGAAGCCGACAACCAAAACCGAGCTCGACCTGGAAGGCGCGGAAAAGGTCATGCGTCTTATATCTGCACTCGAAGACGACGATGACGTTCAAACTGTGACCACAAATATTGACGTATCAGACGAGGTGCTTGCGCAGCTTTAATCGCGCAAAAGGCTTGCGAGCGCGATCGACGCCAAACGTGCCGCAGGCGGGTCGGCGCGGGATGTGAGCAATATCGGCACCTTGGCCCCCGTTATGACACCTGCGGCCGTAGCACCGGCAAGATATACCAGCGACTTAAAGAGAACGTTGCCGGACACGAGATCAGGTACGATAACGCCATCGGCGCGCCCGGCGACAGCATCATCTTCTAAGTTTTTGATTTTGGCTGCTTCGGTCGAGAGGATCAGGTCCAGGGCAAGGGGCCCCCTGACATCGGCCGTCAGCGCCTCACCTTCAGCCCAGGTTTGAAGCGCCTCCATATCGACAGAGGATGGAACCGATGGGATCGCATGCTCGGTCGCTGATAGAAGGGCGATCTTGGGTCGGGATGTTCCAAGTTTGTGGAAAACAGTGATCATGTTTGTGAGCGCTGCTTGAAGGGCGGCGCCGTCTGGGGCCACATTTACGGCGGCGTCCGATACCAAAAGCGGGGCACCGCCTGTTGGCGGATAGAGTGCAAAAAGATGGACGAAACGGGCACCCGTACGCAACCCATTGGCCCGAGAGATCGCCGCTTTCATGAAAACATCGGTGTGAAGCGCGCCTTTCATGAGCACGTCGGCAATGCCTTCACCACATGCCTTGGCCGCCGCGTTTGCGGCGTCTTCGTCGGTCTTCTGATCGATGATCTCAACCGAACTCTGAGGCATGTCGGAATTTGAGAGCTCATGTGCGATTTCGTCGGCAGGCCCAAAAAGGATTGCCTGGGCCAGACCCTCTATGACCGCCGCTTTGATCGCTCTGATAGGGAGGGCTCCGCCCGCCGCGGCGACCGCAATCCGCATCTTTGGTTTAGACTTTGCCGCACTGAGAAGCTCTGCCGGGCATTCAGGGCTGCCATGATAGAGGAAGGCGTTGGTTGACATTAGATGTGAGAGACGCGCGTTGCCGACTGGTCTGGCACACCAAAGCCGTGCATCCGTTTGGCCCACTGATACCCGATCAACGCCCCTTTGAGGCGCGGAAGCATCGTCAGCGCCATCACCAAGAATATCAGTGAAAAGGCAACACCCATGGCGATAGGGTCGGGGCGTAACCACACAAATGCGATATGCATAAGAGGCGCAAGTATGTGACCAGAAATAAGAATAGTCAGATATGCTGGCCCGTCATCCGCCCGCTGATGATGAAGTTCTTCTCCGCAGACGAGGCACTCTGGCTGGACCGAAAGGTAGCTCCGAAACATACGGCCTTGCTCGCAGTTTGGGCAGTGACCCTTCCAACCCGCCTTCATGGCCAACTTCACAGACCGGTCGTCATCGATATCCGAATGTATGGGATGAGTGTTTAACATGTCGCCCCTCTGTCAAACTTTCTCGGGCCGGTCGACCGTTTTCTCCGTCGCGTGACGCGGTGCCGCGCTTTTTGCGACGGAAAATTCGTTGCGATCCGTGTCATGGGCATTCGAAAGAACAATGAGGAATTCGACATGAGATTTACAGGCAAACTGGGATTGGCTGGAACGCTAACAGCATTGGTTCTGGCATCGGCGACGGGTGTCTTAGCGAAAAGTGATCGCACCGGGGCGGCCTTCCAAAATATGGACACAAATGGCGACGGTTTCGTGACAGAAGCAGAATTCGATGCGGCAGCTGCTGCACGCTTCGATGCAGGGGATACCAATGGCGACAATACATTGGATCGCGATGAGATGATCATGCGTGCGCAGGATCGCGTGGCGGCTGCAGGTCGCAGTGTGTCTGCGGATCGTATCGAAGCGCGCGTGAGCAAGATGATGGAACGGGCCGACACAAATGGAGACGGCGTGTTGCAGCGTTCCGAATTGAGCGGGCCGAGCTTCGCAGAGATACTTGACCGGGCAGATGCCAATGGTGACGGACAGCTGTCAGAGGCCGAATTTGCGGATCTCCCCCGTGATCGTGGAGGCTTCGGGTCAAAGCGCGGATAATCATGGGATCAGTTGGGGTCACTCGACCCCGACTGACCCCTTCGGGTAGTGTGGGGATATGTTGCCGAAGATGCCTCTAGACGTCGATCAAACGTTGTCCGATGACGCTTTGATGGTCATGTTTGCCAATGGGGATCCATCGGCAGCGCGTGAACTTACATCGCGGCACTTGTCCACAGTTCTCGCCGTCGCGCGGCGCATGATGTGGTCTGATGCGGAGGCCGAGGATGTCGCACAAGAGGCCATGATGCGGCTTTGGAAAACAGCGGGCGCGTGGCGCCCAGGCGAGGCGAAGGTGACGACGTGGCTTTATCGTGTGACGCGAAACTTATGCATCGATCGGTTAAGACAACGACAAACGGTGGGTTTGGACGCCGTTGCGGAGCCATTAGATGAGACGCCGTCGGTGCAATCGATGATGGAACAATCGGGGCGCGTAAACGCATTATATGATGCGCTCAATCAGCTCCCGGAGCGTCAGAGGGACGCGGTTGTGTTGCGTCATATCGAAGGCCTTGGGAACCCAGAGATCGCTGAGGTTCTCGAGATTTCGGTCGACGCCGTTGAGAGTTTGACAGCGCGTGGAAAGCGCGCGCTCAAGGCGCTTTTGGTCGACAAGAAGATGGAGTTAGGGTGGTCGTGATGGACAATGAGAAAGACTTAGAGGATCTGTTTGCCGAAGCTCGTAATGCGCGAGGTCCGGTTCCAGATCGCCTATTTAGGCAAATTTTGGTCGACGCCGCCGACGTGCAGCGCGACGTTGGGGAGGCACAAACGCATGTTGATCGACGCGATTACGCGACGGTCAAGACAGGTTCGATCTGGCGTGTAATCGGGGGGTGGCCTGCCGCTGTCAGCTTCGCAGCCTGCGCTGGGTTTGGTTTGTATCTTGGACTTGAAGCAAACACCTTGTTGACCGGCATGACTGAATTGGTGTCGTCGAATGACAGCCTCTTGGGTGATTTGAACCTATTGTACGGGGAGATTTAGCATGAACGCTGACCAGGCGCAGAAAACGTCAAACTGGGTACGCGTTGCCCTGATCGTATCGCTTGCTCTGAATTTTGTGTTTGTCGGCTTAGCCGCCGGCGCCGCATTTAAGGTGAAATCTGGTGCAACTGCGCGTGAGTTTGGGCGATTAGGGGGACCTGTCCTCGTTGCGTTACCTCCGGAAATGCGAGAAAGACTGCGAGATGAATTACGCAGTCAACGGGATCTCCTTCAATCTGTGCGCGGGCGCGTTCTGACCTCTGATGGAGAAATTACTGCGGCACTCAGAAGCGACCCATTCGATGAAGAGGCGTTTCGGCAAGCGCTCATCAATCGGGGGGAGGCGGTTCAAGGTGCGATGACGGCGGTAAATGGCCCCCTTGTCGAGATTATGTCGGAGCTTTCATCAGAAGAACGCGCCGCACTTGCCGACTTAATTGAGGAACGAAGTGAGCGCGTGAAGCGAACAACAGACCGCTTGGTTAAACCGGGGGCGAAGGCCGACTAAGTCGGGTTATATCATGGTCTTCAGGTCACGAGTTTTGCGCTTTTGAACGTATAGGTCGGCATCCGCAGAAGAGAGAATGTCGGCCCAGGTTTCAACGTCCTGCGGATCGAAAAGTGCTACACCAACGCTGATACGCAACGGGGCGTTGTTCGGAAGACGCAGGTCCGTTGCCGCAGACAACAATCGGTTCCTCACAATATTGACGTTGGACGGATCTAAGGCCGGCACAACCGCTAAGAACTCATCGCCGCCCCACCGGGCCAGGAAACTCTCGCGGCGCAAAGAGGACGCAAGTGCCGTCGCAAGGGCGCGCAGAACACGATCCCCCGCGGGATGCCCAAACAGATCGTTCACCAGCTTAAATTCGTTCACATCGATAAGGAACAATCCCATCGTGGGTGGCCTGTTTGTCGATTGGGACGCGCGATCGAGATAGGCTTCGGCAAACCGCCGGGAATAGACCTCGGTCAGGCTGTCTCTCTGTCCGGCGTCAACCCATTCTGACAAGCGGTTCTTTCTTTCAGCGATCTTGGTCTTTAGATCGATATGGGCCCGAATGGCGCCCCAAACAGCGGATGGTCCCTCGGCGGTATCAACGACGTCGTCAGCGCCGATCATCAGGGCCTTGTGAATATCGGCCGGCTTTGGGTGTGGGAGCGCGAGAATTGTGATCGGATCCCTCATGTGATCCGCGCGGTCCACATGGAGCGAAATCGAAATATCGTCGACTGATGCGCAAATCACTGCATGCGCGTCTTTGGCCGCTCGGGCGCGCAGATAGCCGTCCGGAGGTTTGCCAAGATCAAGCTGCCCTGTGTCCAATATATATGAGATATCCGCGGCCTTGGTCCGGAAAGAGGTTTGCCCTTCCATCAAATCGAAGCTCGACTGGACCCTGGGTGCGCGCAGATCCAACTCCGCCATAAGTCGCCTCCCCCGTGCGAAAGCCGAAATACGAAGCGCCATAAGCGCGGCATTTATGGGAAGTTCGAGCAAACCGAAGGCGCCGCTGACAAACGCGCGATCATGATCAGCGCCAATGGTCGTATTTGCATAAAGAAAGACTGGAAGGTTGTCGCTTCTGCCGTGTTCGGGGATTTCGGAGGCAAATTCAAAGCCGCAACCATCATCAAGTTCTGTCGCGGCCAGAACCGCGTCGATATGTTCGTTGGCTAGAAGCACCCGAGCGGTGGTCGCGCTCCGCACCCAATGGACCGCAAAATGGAGGTCCTGGAATTGGGATTGTATGCGGCCGCCCCGCTTTGCTACCCCGTCAATCAAGAGAATGGTGTTGGGCATGGGTCCCTCCAGGCTCATTGATCGCGAATTATAGTTAATGGTTCGTTTACCGTGTTTGGGATTTGGGGAGAAGCCGATGACACCATCTGAAGCTGAGGCATACGCCCTAAAGGTTCTTACTTGGATGGCGAGCGAACCCGACATACTGGGTCAGTTCCTTGGCGCGACTGGACTTGCGCTCACCGACCTTACAGATGCGGCAGCAGGATCAGGTTTTTTTCTTGGCGTGATCGACTTTGTTATGCAACGGGATGATTGGGTGATTGCTGCGGCAGCTGAGATTGGACTTCGGCCAGAAGACTTACAATCGGTGCGTATAGCACTTCCGGGGGGAGCGGAGGCGCATTGGACATGACGATCAAGGCGATACTATTCGATAAGGACGGAACGCTGTTCCATTATGCGGCGACCTGGGGGGCGTGGGCGCGATCAACCTTGATGCATCTTACTGACGGTGACGCGGACCTCGCCCGTCGTATGGGCTGGGAGGTCGGATATCGCTGGGACAGCGATGATTTCGTGAGCGGCTCCCCCATCGTTCACGGCGAAGCGGAAGAAATTAACCGAATCTGGCAAGCCTCTTTGCCGGGCTTGAGCGTAGAGGAGATCAATCGTGTCGCGTTGCATTATATTCACAACACGGCGGCTGCACCGGTTGGCGATTTGAACGCGATTTTGGGTGGCTTGGTCGACGCAGGTTTTGTGCTGGGCGTCGCGACGAATGATTTTGAAGAAGGGGCACATAAGCAACTTGGTGATCACTGTGCATCAGGCCACTTTGCGTTCATCGCTGGATATGACAGCGGGTATGGGGCAAAGCCTGAACCCGGACAGATTCTTGGTTTCGCAGACCATGTTGGTATTGATGCGATGGCGGTCGCTATGGTCGGTGACAGCACCCATGATCTACATGCGGCCGCGCGTGCAAATGTCGGTTTGAAGGTCGGTGTCCTTACCGGTCCGGCGGTCGAGGCAGACATTGCTGATGCCGCGGATGTTGTACTTCCGGATATTTCGCATCTCGAGCGTTATTTGGCCCAACTTGCGTAAACTGACCTTCAGAGGTCGAAAACGCGAAAACCTGGCAGCTTGTGACATGCATGATGTGGGGAAACGCCAAGGGAGAGAGACATGGCCGATCGCAGAGGCCGAAGTGGTGGACGGGCAGGAAATACGCGGCGCGCTTCAAAATCGGTCATTGAACAGCTGCCATTCAAACAGCCGATCAATCGCGACAAACCGACAGAACCGTTAGACGAAGACGGTGTTCAGGCGCTGCATAACGGGGCTATGCGTATTCTCGAAGAGATCGGTATCGAGTTCATGAACCCCGAGGCCCTTCAGATTTTGAGGAAAGGCGGCGCCACCGTGTCCGGCGAGAATGTTCGAATGGGCCGGGATATGGTGATGGAATTGATCGGACAGGCGCCGAGCGAATTTACAATTACCCCCCGAAATCCAGAACGTACAATCGTGATTGGCGGCGATCATATTGCCTTCGGAAATGTCAGCTCTCCGCCGAATTTTTGGGATTTAAAAGGCGGCAAGCGCGCCGGTGACTTCGCAGGTTTCGTCGACCTCATGAAGCTCACTCAGTACTTCAATGTGATCCATTTTGCGGGCGGTTACCCAGTAGAGCCGATAGACGTACATGCCTCCGTTCGACATCTCGATTGTTTGTATGAGAAGCTCATTCTGACAGATAAGGTCGCTCATGCCTATTCCCTCGGCAAAGAGCGCGTAGAAGATGTTATGGAGATGGTTCGCATCGCAGGCGGACTATCCCATGACGAGTTCGACGCGATGCCGCGAATGTACACGAACATCAATTCGGTATCGCCTCTGAAACATGACTTCCCGATGCTTGATGGCACAATCCGGCTGGCGAGGCGGGGTCAGCCGATTGTCGTGACCCCATTTACTCTGGCGGGGGCAATGGCCCCTGTAACCATGTCTGGCGCGGTCGCGTTGAGTTTGGCGGAGGGACTTGCTGCGATCGCGATGATCCAGATGATCAAACCGGGTTGCGGTTCGGTTATCGGGACTTTCACGTCCAATGTGGATATGAAATCGGGCGCGCCCGCGTTTGGGACGCCTGAGTATATGCGGGCCACGCAAATGACCGGTCAGATGGCGCGGTTTTATCGCCTGCCAATGCGCGCCTCGGGTGTCTGCGCGACAAATGTACCTGACGGACAAGCTATGTGGGAAACGTCAAACTCCCTTTGGGCGGCCGTTCAGTCCAAGACGAATGTTGTCTACCACGCGGCTGGTTGGTTGGAAGGCGGTTTGATCGCCAGCCCAGAGAAGTTCATAATGGATTGTGAGGTTTTGCAGCAAATCCAGCGCTACATGGACCCCGCGATTTGGGCCACAGATGAGGAGAGTATTGCGCTCGATGCGATCTCTGAAGTTGGACCAGAACCGGGTGGCAATTTCTTTGCGATTGAGCACACCCAAAAGCGTTACACCGAGGCCTTTTATCAGCCTTTCCTGTCGGATTGGCGAAATTATGAAGCGTGGGAGCTTGATGGCGGCGTCTGGACTGCCGAAAGAGCGCATAAACTTTACAAAGAAATTATTGGGTCGTTTGAAGCGCCTCCCATGGATGCCGCCATTCGGGAAGAATTGTCTGATTTCGTGGCCCGCCGAAAGGAAGAAGGCGGCGCGCCCACCGACTTCTAATTAACCTCTCTGTAAGAAGAAGAGGGTAGCCAGCCGCAACGGCTGGAGGCTTATATGCTTGGGTTGGTAAATCGGGGACTCGAATCGTTCGTGCGCGATCTGCATGGCGAAACTGCGTGGCATGAAATTAGGTCTCGGGTCCCAAACGCGCCCGAAAAATTTGAAGCATTGCTGCAATATCCTTGGGCGGTCACGGCAGGCCTGATTGCAGGTGTCGCGGAGTATAGCAACGTTTCAGAAGACGAAATCCTCGAAGATCTTGGAACCTATGCCGTCACAGATCTGTGGGATTCAAAGCTGCGTCGGATCTTCCTATTTTGTGGGGGATGTTTTGACGAATTCCTTCATGGTTTGGGTGATCTCTTTCGCGCCCTAGAAGATACGCATTCGGCCTTCGTCGCGAAGAGTTGGACACTCAAATCCGAAGGCTCGGGTATCTATTTTTTAGTGTATTCTGGGTCACTTAACGGGCTTGGACCGGTGGTATCGGGCATCTTGCGAAGCTTGGCTGATCAGTATGGTGCCTTAGCCACATTGACGCATCATATGCCGTCGGGTGGTCCGGCCCGGGAAGTCTTCGAAATCACGATTCACAATGATCCAAGGGCCGTCTAAGATGAACTCCGCCTATCGTGACGCACGTCTCACCTCCCCATTTTCATTCATTGGCGATCCGGACGGCAAGGTGATCAGTTTCGGTCACTCGGCGCGGAAACTCTTTGGTGCAGATCTGGTGATTGGGTCGGACGTTGTCCGGGTGCTGTCGCTTGAACATGAAATCACGTTCGATGCACTCCGACGCGACGGCAGCTGTTTTGTGCTTTTGAAGAATGGGGAAGATGCCTTGCGTATCCGCGTCTGTGCATTCCCAAAGCCGAATAAAATGACCGCGTTTATCCCGGACCTTAGCACAGATTTTCAACGTATTGTTGGCTTCGCAGACCTTAACAGATGCGATTTTGATGAGACCGACGCTGCCGTGGGTCTATATCTCAAAACATGTTTCCAGGACCTAATCCTGGCGGAGGCGAACGAGCTCATCAGTCGGTTAGACGTCGCAAAGGCTGCAGCTCAGACAGCCGCAGCACGTGACCCGTTGACCGGACTTTTAAACCGTCGTGGCCTCGACGCGTGGTGGGCAGAATGGAGGGTCGGGCGCCGGGGTACGGCCGTGCTGCATCTTGACCTGGACCATTTCAAGCCAATCAATGACAGTCTGGGCCATGCCAGCGGCGACCGTGTTCTGGCCGTGGTCGCTGCCCGCTTGTCCAATGCCCTTCGCCAAGAAGATGCGGTGGCCCGAATTGGTGGAGACGAGTTTTTGGTCGTTTGCGCACCGCGCTCGATCCAACATCTCCGGTCTATCTGTGACCGGGTGGTCGGTGTTTTTGATCGACCCGTTTCGCTCGCGCGCAAAAAGATCAGTGTCTCTTGCAGTATCGGTGTTGCTTGGAACGCCCGAAACGGCACAAAGCCGATGAATGTGTTGATTGATGAAGCGGATGCAGCACTTTACATCGCGAAGAAGCGGCGGACCGGTCTCTCCGTTCTGCGCGAAACGCGATTGTCCAAACAGCGCAGTCCAATTGCTGCATAATGTTACCCTATCCGAAGACAGACCACCCCATTCGACGCGCCAAGACTTCTAGCGCTTCTGTTCCCAGTTTAGAGTTGCCATATCTGTTCAGTCCCGGGGACCAAACCGCAACGGACGCTTTGCCTGGAACGATGGCCAAGATGCCACCGCCGACACCACTTTTGCCGGGAATGCCGACGCGATAGGCAAAGTCACCCGATCCGTCGTAATGCCCACATGTCATCATAAGGGCGTTTATCCTGCGCACATTTCTGCGGGATAAAGCATCCGAGAAAGGATCACTTCCGATAAGAAAGCGCCCTGATTTCGCGAGCTGTAGTGTTGTCATTTCGATTGCGCATTGATGGAAATAGGTGCCCAGGGTGAGGTCGGGTGCGTGTTTTAGGTTGCCATATGCCATCAGAAAACTCGCAAGAGCGCGGTTGCGATGACCGGTTTTGTTTTCAGAGGATGCAACACTTGCGTTGATGGTGATGTCTTCGCCGACCGTTTGATTGAGGAAGTGGACGAGCTCTCCCAACGCCTCTTTGGGCGAGCGCCCTGAGAGAAGCTCGTCCGTGGTCACGATCGCGCCGGCATTGATGAACGGATTTCTCGGACGCCCCTGTTCCTGTTCCAGCAAGACGATGGAGTTGAACGCTGTGCCAGACGGTTCGCGACCAACGCGATGCCAGAGCGCGTCGCCGACGCGACCAAGAACAAGGGCAAGCGAGAACACTTTCGACACGGATTGTATAGAAAACGGGATATGCGCGTCGCCAGCGCAGTATTTGCGCCCATCTGCCATACAGACCGCGATCCCAAATTTTGCTGTGTCTACGGATGCAAGTTCTGGGATATAATTCGCCGGCATTCCGCGGTCACTGCGCCCCGAAAGACTTGTCGCAAGACGATCCAAAATCTCCTGCACGTCTGTCACCGAACGTCTATAAGGACGCCGCTTTCAGCTGATCTAACATGCGCGCGCAAAAACCGCGACCCACACGCCGTTCGATGTGCCGACGCCAATTTGGTTCGCACTGCCTGTCAAAATGTTCTTGCGATGCGCGTCTGAGTCAATCCAAGCCTGTACAACCCCTTCGGCCGTCTCGCGGCCGCTTGCGATGTTTTCGGCCCAGTAGCAGCCCTTAAATCCTTGGGCGTTCACACGGGTTTTCACGTTGGAACCATTAAGACCCGTATGAGAAAAATACGCATTTTGGGTCATATCCGCCGCGTGCAGTTGTGCGGCGCGAACCAAGTTTGGACTAATCGCAAGCGTTGAACGTCCGTTCTGACTGCGCTGGGCATTTATCAGATCAATCGCAGAT
Organism: Pseudomonadota bacterium; assembly: GCA_038744815.1. GTDB lineage: Bacteria > Pseudomonadota > Alphaproteobacteria > Rhodobacterales > Rhodobacteraceae > Amylibacter. The sequence goes on from JBCDLY010000008.1 coordinate 53,678, forward strand.
CTTTCTACGGAGCTGAGCGCCGCGGTCGGCGCGGCAGTCGGTTCTGTCGTGTCGGAAGCGACTGGCGTAGAGGAGGTGGTACATGCGCTTATAACCCCTGCCAGTACCGAAATGCAGAGGATGCGACTCCAAATCTTCATACAAATCCCTATTCGTTAGTGTCTCAATCGGAATGTGTACCGACCACGCTCAGAAACTCAAACAAAGATATGAAAATACGCCTGCGAAGGTAGGATTACGCCCGCAGTTGATCACACCCTATCTTCAAACCGAAAGGATAAACCCAAATAGACGCATATCGTTCGAGCCTGCTTGACCCCCTCGCGGCAGAACAGCATATCCCGTCCATGCCAAAGCTCGATCATATCCGTAACTTTTCGATTGTGGCCCATATCGACCATGGGAAGTCCACGCTGGCGGATCGGTTGATTCAGCAAACCGGCACCGTGGCGGATCGGGATATGCAGGATCAGCTCCTGGACAGTATGGACATTGAGCGGGAACGCGGCATCACGATTAAGGCGAACTCGGTTCGGATCGAGTATACGGCCGAGGATGGCAAAGATTACATCCTGAACTTGATCGACACGCCGGGCCATGTGGATTTCGCCTATGAGGTCAGCCGCTCGATGCGCGCGGTCGAGGGGTCTTTGCTGGTGGTGGATGCTTCCCAAGGGGTCGAGGCGCAGACGCTTGCCAATGTCTATCACGCCATCGAAGCGGATCACGAGATTGTGCCAGTTCTCAACAAAATTGATTTGCCGGCGGCGGATGTGGACCGCGTATCCGAGCAGATTGAAGATGTGATCGGGATTGATGCCACAGATGCCGTTCAGATTTCGGCCAAGACCGGTATCGGTATTCCTGATGTGCTTGAGGCGATTGTCAAACGACTGCCGGCCCCGGATGGGGATCTAGATGCGCCGCTTAAGGCAATGTTGGTCGACAGTTGGTATGACCCTTATTTGGGTGTGGTCGTTCTGGTGCGCATAATCGACGGCGTCCTAAAAAAGGGCGATAAGATCAAAATGCTCAACACCGGTGCCGCATATCCTGTGGACCGTGTGGGTGTTTTCCGTCCGCAAATGGACAACACGGATGTGCTTTACCCAGGCGAGCTTGGCTTCCTGACGGCATCCATCAAGCAGGTGCGTGATACACGGGTAGGGGACACGATAACCCATGACAAGAAGGGCGTGATCGAGGCGCTGCCGGGCTTTAAGCCTGCGCAACCGGTGGTGTTCTGTGGGCTCTTCCCGGTGGATAATGCAGAGTTTGAGGACCTGCGCGATGCGATTGAAAAACTGGCGCTCAACGACGCAAGCTTTTCCTATGAGATGGAAACATCGGCCGCGCTGGGCTTTGGCTTTCGCTGCGGGTTTTTGGGGTTGCTGCATCTGGAGGTTATTCGCGACCGGTTGGAGCGCGAATATGATATCGAGCTGATTACGACGGCGCCGAGTGTGATTTACCACATTCACATGCGCGATGGCTCCATGATCGAGCTGCACAACCCCGCTGACATGCCGGACCTGACCAATGTTGAACATATCGAAGAGCCGCGGATCAAAGCGACGATCCTCGTCCCCGATGAGTTTCTGGGTGATGTGTTGAAACTCTGCCAAGATCGCCGCGGCATTCAGTTGGACCTGACTTATGCGGGGTCTCGGGCGATGGCCGTGTATGATTTGCCGCTGAACGAGGTGGTGTTTGATTTCTATGATCGGTTGAAATCCGTGACCAAGGGCTATGCGAGCTTCGACTACACGATGGAGGGCTATCGCCAAGACCATCTCGTGAAGATGCAGATCCTGGTGAATGACGAACCTGTAGATGCGCTGTCCACCATGGTGCACCGTGATCGGGCAGAGGCGCGGGGACGCGCGATGTGCGAAAAGCTGAAGGATTTGATCCCGCGCCATATGTTCAAGATCCCAATCCAGGCTGCGATTGGTGGGCGCATCATCGCAAGAGAGACCTTGGCGGCCTTGCGCAAGGACGTGACCGCGAAATGCTATGGCGGGGATGCGACGCGGAAGCGCAAACTGCTTGAAAAGCAGAAAGCGGGTAAGAAGAAGATGCGCCAATTCGGCAAAGTCGACATTCCGCAAGAGGCGTTTATCTCGGCGCTGAAGATGGATGGGTGACCTTTTGGTGCGACTCGTATAATTGAGCCGCATGAAGTCCACCGACATTGTATCGTCCACAAAATCCGCTGAGCGTCGTCTTGGCGCGGCCGTTGCTGGAACTGCGCGACCGTCGCGGCGGCGCAGGGCGATTTTTGATCAAGCCTCTCAGCTTGGTCTGAAGGGGCTTCAACGCAATGCGGAGCTATTGGATCGTGCGGCCAAGGACGCAGCGCATCCGATCAAGCATAAGTTCCTTGATCAGAAAAAGGTCACGTCGGCAGAGGTAAAGCTCACGAAAGCCGCAAATGTTGCTGCCAGAAGGCGAGCATGGGCCGACAGGGATCGCGCTGCGCTTGCCTTGAGGGTCCTCGCAAATGTTCTTTTAAACCTGATGGTTTTTAGTGCCCTATTGTTTGGGCTTCTTTGGTGGATTGATGTGATTTAGAGCGCGCGCCGCGCCCAACGGGCGCGGCGCGCGGGTCGTCCCCGATAGGGGGCGAAACCTCTTAATGGGCAGGCTTTATGAACGTGCCGTTATTGAGCTCTTTAAACGCCTGCATCAGCTCTCCACGTGTGTTCATCACGACGGGGCCATGCCAGGCGACGGGCTCTTGGATCGGCCGACCAGAAATTAGCAAAAACCGGATACCATTTGGCCCAGCTTGCACCTTCACAGTGTCCCCAGTGTCGAATTTTACCAGCGTTCGGTTGCCCGAGAGATCGCGAATATTCACCTCTTCGCCCATGACCTCTTTTTCGAGGAGCACGCCTTCAGGATCAGATGCATTTGCAAATTTACCTTCGCCATCAAAGATATAGGCGAACGCTTTTTTGTAGGTGTCGATCTTGAATTCCTTCACGACAAAGGGTGGAACCGTGATGTCCAGGTATTGCGGCTCGGCGGCGATGCCATCAACAGGTCCTTTTTTGCCCCAGAAATCACCGACAATGATTTTGACCAGTGTGCCATCATCATCGATGACTTCGGGGATGTCTTTACCGGCGATATCTTGGTATCGGGGCGCCGTCATTTTCAAGCTGCTCGGCAGGTTCGCCCAGAGCTGAAATCCATGCATCTGGCCTCGCGCGTTTCCTTTCGGCATCTCCTGATGCAGAATTCCTGATCCCGATGTCATCCACTGGACCGATCCCGCGCCAAGCGTGCCGTGATTGCCAAGGCTGTCGCCATGCTCAACCTCGCCATCAAGGACATAGGTGATCGTCTCAATCCCGCGATGGGGATGCCACGGAAATCCTTTGTGGTAGTGTTCTGGGATATCATTCCGAAAATCATCGAAGAGCAGAAAAGGATCCAGCTCGGTCGGGTCTTGGAAGCCGAAGGCGCGGTGCAAATGAACGCCCGCCCCCTCCATAGTTGGGACTGCACGTCGTGTTTCTGTAACGGGTCTGAGGGACATAATTTCCTCCTATCTCTTAGCTTGGTTGACAGATAGGGCGGTGGTGTACGGCGAACCAGCGTGCTGCAAGAAACGAAGTGTTGACGGCGCTGCACAAATCGCATGAGCGTTTCAAAAACGGAGAGAGACGCGATGAGAGTCGGTTTTATCGGATTGGGAAATGTCGGCGGCAAACTTGCGGGCAGTTTGATTAGGAATGGGCACGACGTTTTGGTTCGCGATCTGAATGCCGATTTGATGGCTCAGTTTGTGGATCTTGGGGCAAAGGCCGCCGAAAGCCCCGCAGCGATGGCCCGCGACGTCGATTTTGTGATCACATGTCTGCCCTCTCCTGCGATTTCTGCGGCGGTGATGGAGGCAGAGGATGGCATTCTGTCGGAAATGGGACCTGGAAAGGTATGGATGGAAATGTCCACAACCGACGAGGCGGAAGTTAAACGCCTCGGCGAAAAAGTCATCTCAACGGGTGCAGCCGCGGTGGATTGTCCGGTATCTGGCGGCTGCCATCGCGCAGCAACCGGGAATATTAGCATCTTTGCAGGCTGCGACCGTGACACATTCGAGCGTATCTTACCGCTTCTTACAACGCTTGGGCGCCGCGTCCTTCACACTGGCGAGCTCGGTTCGGCCTCGGTGCTGAAAGTTTTGACGAACTTCCTTGCAACCGCAAATTTGATCACCTGTGCCGAGGCGCTGACGGTGGCTAAGGCCGCGGGAATGGACCTGGCCACAACTTATGAGGCGGTTAAAATCAGTTCCGGGACATCCTTCGTTCACGAGACGGAAAGCCAAGTGATTCTCAACGGCTCAAGGGATATCTCTTTCACAATGGACTTGGTGCTCAAAGACATTGGGCTCTTCCAAGAGGTGGCCGATCGCGCGGGCGTCGCGCTTGAAATGAACCCGCTCATGATCGAAATTTTTAAGGATGGCATTGCGCGATACGGGGAGCGGGAGTTGTCACCAAATATCATTAAGCGTCTGGAGGAGCAGACCGGCCTTGATATCACGGCGCCGGGGTTCCCCGATGAAATGGTCGATGATGAACCCGAGGAGCCGGGCTATGAAGTCATTGCCGCCAATCGGATTGCGGCCGAATGAGCGATCAGGAAACGGTTCTCTTTGCCCCGATTTCGGCGGGGCGGTACTGGTTTGGAATTGCCTGCCTGTCCTTGCCCGCTTTGTTTATCGTCTTTGCTCTGTCCCAGGGTGTTGTGACCAGACTGTGGGCCATGGGTTTTCTAATGGCCATTGCCAGCGCGTTTCTTTGGGCCGCATATCGAATGTACTCGGTCCCAAGGGCAGGGCTTTTGTTTGATGGTCGGGTTCTTCGAACAGAGGATGGGCTGGTCGTTGCTGCCCTCACGGATATCGACGTGGTTCAAACCGGTATTTTTGCGATGCGTCCAAGCAATGGCTTTAGCCTTATAATGAAAGAGGCAGATCACCTCCCAACACGCCCGGGGATTTTTTGGCGGCAAGGAAAGATGATTGGGATCGGCGGCATTCTTGCTGCTGCAGAAACCCGCGCAATCGGGCGACTTATGCAGGCCAAACTCAAGGAAACGAGAGCCTATTAGTCCTAAAAATGGTACATTCTTATAACTAAACTTGGCCTCTTTGCCCTATTTTTGTCCCTGTTTCGCTTTACATGCGCGCTATGCGCGCGCAGATTGTGGATAAAAGTGATGAGGTACGGGTGATGGTAAAACGAATTATTGCGGCGGGATTGACGGCAATGGTCCTGCCAACTGCGGTCATGGCGCAGGTGGCTTGCGAACCATATACGGTGCAAGGTGGTGACACTCTTCGTGGCATTGCGCAGTCTGCGTATGGCAATGGTAACTTTCAGATTATATTTGACGCGAACCGGACGGTAATCGGGTCAAACCCCAATAATATCGAGATCGGCGACGAGCTCCTGCTGCCATGTGAAGATGGCACGCTGCCGGGCGCTGTGGTCGAAGTTGTTGAGGCGCCTCAGCCCACTGCGGCCGCGCTTGAGGCCTCGGGAGCGCAGGTACCCCAGGGCTATGTCCCGCAGATCAAGTTTTTGACTGGCGGAAACTATCCTCCGTTTACGGATGAAGATATGCCGGCCCGTGGCATGTTTACCGAATTGGTCGATACAGCGATGACGCGCGGGGGTCAGGGGCGCGATTACGGTATTACCTTTGTAAATGACTGGGGGGCGCATCTTTCCGCGCTGCTGCCGATCAACGCGTTTGATCTCGGTTTTCCGTGGTTTAAGCCAGATTGTTCTAAGATTGATCTCTTGTCGCCAGCGATGGCGCAGCGCTGCACCGATTACAACTTCTCTGATCCGTTCTATGAATTGGTCGTAACAGCGTACGTTCGTCCAGATAGCCGCTTTGCAGGTGCGCAAACGCCGGAAGATCTTTTTGGTGCGCGGATTTGTCGGAATGACGGCTACTACACGTTCGATTTGGAGGAGGCAGGCCTGGTCGAGCCGAACATAACGTTGGTGCGCCCGGTTCTTCCCCGGGAGTGTTTCGAACAGCTTATGGCCGGTACTGTCGATTACATTCCGATGGAGGTCCAAGTTGCGGAATCTGCGATCAGCGAATTGGATATTCGCGGAGATGTATTGGAGCTTGGTCAATTCTCGCGTTTGGTAACAGCGCATGTTCTCTCGCACAAATCAAACCCATACGGTCGTGTATACCTGACCCTTCTGAATGAAGGCCTTCGGGATATGCGGGGGTCCGGCGAATGGTTTGGTTTGGTTTCCACCCAGCTCGCAAACTACGCACGTGCGAACCAGTAAAAACGACAAAATATTCTGATAGAAGGCCGCCACTTTGGCGGCCTTTTTGTTTTTCACGTCGTTAAATCGTCACGCGTCCTATCTAATGAGGAAGTCTTAAAGGAGTATAATGATGAGATTTTTGCATACCATGATCCGTGTCACGGATGTTGAGGCGTCTTTGGACTTTTGGTGCAATAAGCTCGGCTTGCAAGAAGTGCGCCGGAATGACTACCCAGAGGGGAAGTTCACGCTCATTTTTCTCGCGGCACCAGACGATCTTGGCAGCTCATCTGAAAAGCGTTCTCCGGAACTCGAGTTGACATATAACTGGGACAGCGACGAAGTTTACGACACGGGGCGCAGTTGGGGCCATGTTGCGTATAAAGTTCCGAATATTTACGATGCTTGTCAAAAGCTCATGGATGGCGGAGTGACGATTAACCGTCCGCCACGGGACGGACGAATGGCCTTTGTGAAGTCGCCAGACAACGTTTCGGTTGAACTTCTTCAAGAGGGCAACGCTCTTCCAGTGGGCGAGCCATGGGCCTCCATGCAGAACACGGGGTCATGGTAAGGAAGCATGGACGATCTTGCGGTGCAAAACCTTATAGACAGTCTGAGTGCGGCCGTCTTGATTGCAGACCGCAATAGAATTTTACGACGGAGAAATGCGGCTGCAGTTGGCTATTTCGGATCGGGCGGGGTTGGTCAAAACATCGTCGCACTGGTCCGCGATCCAACCGTGCTCAATGCGTTTGAGCAGGTTGTCTCCAATCGGAGCGCGCAAGAATTTCAGATCGAACTCGCCGTTCCAACAACGACATCTTTCCGGGTCAAAATCGCGCCGATGGATTTGAACGCCGACCTTATCGTTCTTGCCTTCGAAGATATGTCGCACATCCTGGAAGCGCGCCAAATGCGCAACGAGTTCGTCGCCAATGTCAGCCATGAATTGCGGTCACCTTTGACGGCCTTGAACGGCTTTATTGAAACCCTTCAAGGTGCCGCGCGCGACGACCCGGATGCGCAAGCACATTTTTTGAAAGTGATGGAGGGCGAAGCACAGCGCATGGGGCGTCTTATCTCAGACTTGCTGTCCTTGTCGCGTTTGCAAGGTTCGGACAGAGTGTCACCTGACCATGTTGTGGAGCTTCGCAATATTTTGGAGCACGTGGTTCGAGTCATGGAGGGCCAGGCCCGGGCCAATGACAACGATGTTATTTTTCGCATGGATGACGCGCAGGCGTTTGTATCTGGTGACGAAGATCAGCTGATCCAAGTATTCCAAAATCTTGTCGAGAACGCGATTAAATATGGAAAAGTTGGTCAACCTGTTGAGATTGATGTCAGCCAAAGCGGGTCTCGATATGTGACAGTAATTGTTTCAGATCGTGGCGAGGGGATAGCACAATCTGACATCCCACGCCTAACAGAGCGATTCTACCGTGTGGATAAGGGTCGCTCGCGGGACCAAGGCGGTACGGGTCTCGGGCTTGCGATCGTAAAACACATTGTCAAACGCCACCGTGGCCAACTCAACATCATTTCCAAACTTGGAGAGGGCAGCAGTTTCTCCGTCGTCTTGCCGATTGCCTCACGTCACTGAGCACGTTTTGGCCTTGACCTAAAGGAATCGGAGCTTGTCACGAAACCGTTACAAAAGTGACACTGAACTGTGATGACCTCTTCCTAAGCGCTGGGCACCCTCCCGGAGGCGGAGGATTATGAAACCTAATGGAGCATCACATGTTCAAGACAACTCTGTCTGCACTCGCAGTTGCATCTATCGCGCTGCCGGCGGCTGCACGCGACGAGATCCGCATTGTTGGGTCTTCCACAGTTTTCCCTTTCTCCACAGCAGTCGCTGAGGAATTTGGTAAAACAACTGACTTCGCAACACCTGTTGTTGAATCCACTGGGTCCGGTGGCGGCATGAAGCTGTTCTGCGCGGGCGTTGGTACTGAGCACCCAGACATTACAAACGCGTCTCGTCGTATGAAAGCGTCTGAATTCGAGCTTTGCCAAGAGAATGGTGTAACAGACGTCACTGAGTCCGTTATCGGCTTCGATGGTATCGTTGTTGCAAACGCACTGAACGCGCCAGTTTTCGAACTGACACGTGAGCAGCTGTCCATCGCTCTTCTCAAAGGCGCAGGCGAGCCTGTGATGTGGTCAGATGTTGATCCATCCTTGCCAGCGATCAAAATCGAAGTTCTGGGCCCTCCACCATCATCTGGTACACGTGATGCGTTCGAAGAAATCGTTCTTGAAGACTACGCAGACGATAATGGCCTTGAGCTTGAGCTGCGCACAGATGGCGCATGGATCGATGCGGGTGAAAACGACAACCTGATGGTTCAAAAGCTCGCTGAGAACCCAAATGCCGTTGCTGTTTTCGGCTTCTCCTTCTTGGATCAGAACTCTGACCAAATCAAAGGCGCAGCGATCGAAGATGTTGCACCAACATTCGAAAACATCGCGTCCGGTGACTACCCGGTGTCCCGTTCTCTGTACTACTACATCAAGCAAGCACACGTTGGCGTTGTTCCTGGTATCCAGGAATATGCAAGCGAGTTTGCTTCTGAAGCAGCTGCAGGCAACGACGGTTACCTGATCCCCAAAGGCTTGATCCCTCTGCCAACAGAAGCGTTCAAGATGAACATGGAATCTATCGCGAACCTGAAGCCTCTGACAGCAGACGACTTCAAATAATCGCGTTGCGATGGCTATTCGTCGGGGCGCAGACATGCGCCTCGACACTCAAACTGGGTCAGCGTTTTAGAGGGGAAGGCCATGACCGCATTGGCAGGCTTTACGCCATATTTGGTGATGATTATTGGGGCGGCGTTTTTTGTAGTTGCTCGTAACAAGTCGATCCAATCCGTATCCGGAAACTTGGCGTCTCTTCATTCAAGACCGTCCTTCCATGGGCTGCTCAGCCTTCTTTGGATTTTGATTGTTGGGTTCGGTCTCTATTTCGTGATGTTGATCGTTGGGCGCTGGGTCATTGACGCAGCATTGCTCAATGAGATTCGCGCCGCCGATCCATCACTTCGTGATATCCAAGCGAACCTTGTTCTGTCTGATGCGAAGTCCCTGGCTCAGGGCAATATCGCATCCCGTACTGATGAATTGCGTGTGGCGATCTCAGATCGGTTTGCTGAAATGACGTTTATGCATCGCGTGAGCATTCTGTTCGTTCCGATCTTAGCGGGCGTTGCGGTTGGTCTGTGGCAGCTCTCTAAGGTTGCGCCTGAATGGCGGGCAAGAAATCGGGCCGAGCGCATTTTGCGTGGTATCTTGTTTACATGTGCGGTGATCGCCGTTCTGACCACGATTGGTATCGTGATCTCTCTAATCTTTGAAACTCTCGTGTTCTTCGATAATCTAGAATGGCGTATCGACAAATTCTTGTTTGGTACGAACTGGACGCCGCTCGCGGGCGTATCTGAAGGACGTATTGATCCCGATCGGGTCGGCGCTGTCCCGCTTTTCGTCGGTACGATGTTGATTACCCTAATTGCCATGCTGGTTGCTGTTCCAATCGGTCTCTTCGCGGCGATTTACCTGTCTGATTTTGCATCTCCGCGCTTCCGTGCCTGGGCCAAGCCCATGCTGGAAATTCTCGCTGGGATCCCAACTGTTGTGTATGGCTTCTTTGCGGCAACAACGATGGCGCCATTCTTCCGCGACCTGGGTGATGTTCTAGGTCTTTCTATTGCATCCGAAAGCGCGCTCGCTGCTGGCGTCGTGATGGGGATCATGATTATTCCCTTCATCTCTTCGCTTTCAGACGATGTGATTAACGCCGTGCCGCAATCCCTGCGTGACGGCTCTTACGGACTTGGCGCAACGCGTGCTGAAACAATACGACAAGTGGTTCTGCCTGCGGCTCTTCCAGGTATTGTATCTGCAGTACTTCTGGGAATTTCCCGGGCCGTTGGGGAAACAATGATCGTTGTTATGGCCGCCGGTCAGGGTGCAAATCTGACGGTAAACCCGCTTGAAGCGGTGACGACGGTAACGGTTCAAATCGTTATGTTGATCACAGGGGATACGGAGGCCGCAACGGCCGCGGGACCGGCCTTCACGCTTGGCTTCACTCTCTTCTGCGTAACGCTCTTGCTCAATGTCATCGCCTTGCGGACCGTCCGCAAGTATCGTGAACTCTACGACTAAAGGACCGAGGTAAATGGTTGATCTTTCAGAACTTTCTTCCAGGCATATCTCGGAAGAGGCGTCACGCCGGGCACGTCGCCGGAATGCGTCTCAAGTCCGGCTCAAGGTCTATGGCTTGCTCGCGATTGGACTTGCTGCTCTTGCGCTGGTGGCGCTTCTTTGGACCGTTGTCGGCAGTGCGCTCGGCAGCGTCAAAGAGAATTACATTACGCTTTCTGTGCCAGTGCCGGCAGCAGAATTTGCACCAGAGGGAGAGTTGACACGCGTTCAGGCGGGACGGGCGGCCCAAGCGGCGGTTCGCGATCACATGCGGGCGCTCTTCCCATTTGCCGATACGCGGGCTGAAAGATCGCAGCTGGGCGATGTGTTGAGTTCTGGAGCGTCGTTCGAGCTGGCAGCGGAAGTTTTGGATAACCCTGAACTCTTAGACACCGACGTTGAATTTCAGTTCGTCGCGAGCGATGTCGCAGACCTTTACTATAAAGGGTTTTATGGTGAGTTCATAACGGTCCCAAGTTCCACCTCTATACGGATTGAGCCTGGCGAGACCGAAAGTGACGCCAATATCTTTCTTCAGCAGAACGTTTTCCGCAATGTTGTGGAGGCGGTTCAAACGGAACTCACACGTCGCGCAGATCGAGCGGCGGATGCTGCGGCACTGCAGGACAACGGGGTTCGCGCATTCGAGCGGCGTCTTGCGACCGCGACAACCGACGAGGAACGGGAAGAATTCCAAACTGAAATCACGTCGCGGACAACACAACGGGACGCTCTTCTTGCAGAAGAGGCCGCGTTGCGCGAACAGGTCGATACCGCCGGAACCTCCGATACGTTGGACAACCGCATGCCATCCGTTTTGCTTAAGGTGGGCGGCGGTTGGATCAAGCTGACGGAGTTCCAACAGCAGACCGCGCAAGGCACGATCATTGAACCGGTTGAGTTTGGCGAATACCAAGATGGTGACTGGCAAATCTTGAAGAACACCGTGCCGGAAGTGGCCCGCAAGGTGTCAGATTTTCAAGCGGTCATTCTGGAAGACCTTCGCGAGATGGGCGTTGTAGAGGATGCGTGGAACCTGCGGTTCCTATCCTCGGGCGACAGCCGGGAACCAGAATTGGCGGGTATTTGGGGGGCTGCGGTTGGTTCGTTTTGGACGATGATCGTGACCTTCGTATTGGCCTTCCCAATTGGGTCTTTGGCGGCGATGTATCTCGAAGAGTTTGCACCGAAGAACACGATCACTGACTTTGTTGAGGTCAACATTAACAACCTGGCGGCTGTGCCATCGATTGTGTTCGGACTGCTTGGCCTGGCTGTCATCTTGCCTGTCATGAACGCGATCGGTAACGATGATTTTCGATCGGCGCCGCTGATCGGCGGGACTGTCCTCGCGTTAATGACATTACCAACGATCATTATTGCGTCTCGGGCTGCTATCCGTGCCGTTCCGCCATCGATCAGGGATGCGGCACTTGGCCTGGGGGCATCAAAGCTCCAAACCTCGTTCCATCATGTTCTGCCATTGGCGATGCCAGGAATTTTGACGGGTACGATCATTGGAATGGCGCAGGCCCTTGGCGAAACAGCACCGCTTTTGATGATTGGGATGGTGGCCTTTATTGTCGACATCCCAACGGGTGTAACGGACAGCGCATCGGTTCTGCCGGTTCAGATTTTCCGGTGGTCTGATTTGCCTGAACGTTTGTTCAGCAGCAGAACAGCTGCGGCGATCTGTGTCTTGCTGATATTCTTGGTGATCATGAACGCCTTGGCGGTGTTCTTACGGAAACGGTTTGAGCGTCGCTGGTAAGCGGCCTGTAAAGGAGAGCAAAATGGCGACTGCAAAGACAACCGCTGCGGCAAAGGCACCGGCGAAGAAAACCGCTTCGCGGAGCAAAGCGAAGGCAGCTCCTGCGGAACCCGCAGAGATCAAGATCAAATCACGTGGTGTAAACGTCTACTATGGCGACACCCATGCGATCAAAGACGTGGATATCGACATCGAAGCCAATACCGTAACGGCGTTTATTGGACCTTCCGGCTGCGGTAAGTCGACGTTCCTTCGGTGTCTGAACCGGATGAATGATACGATTGAAGTCGCGCGCGTCACCGGTGAAATCATGCTCGATGATAAAGACATTTATGATCGTAGCATTGATCCGGTCCAACTGCGGGCCCAAGTTGGAATGGTTTTCCAGAAACCGAACCCATTCCCGAAATCAATCTATGACAATATCTCATATGGTCCGCGAATTCATGGATTGGTGGCGAATAAGTCAGAACTTGATGAAATCGTAGAAAGCTGTCTTCGTCGGGCCGCGCTCTGGGATGAAGTAAAAGATCGATTGGACGAACCGGGCACCGGTTTGTCCGGCGGTCAACAGCAGCGTCTCTGTATTGCACGCGCGATCGCGACGGCCCCTCAAGTGTTGCTGATGGACGAACCGTGCTCGGCTCTTGATCCGATCGCGACGGCGCAAATTGAAGAGCTGATTGATGAGTTGCGTCAAGATTTCTCGGTCGTCATTGTGACACATTCGATGCAGCAGGCCGCGCGCGTGTCGCAGAAGACGGCATTTTTCCATCTTGGAGATTTGGTCGAAACCGGCGATACAGACTACATGTTTACATCGCCAAAGGACGAGCGGACCCAAAACTACATCACGGGTCGCATCGGATAAAGAATGGATGTTGCGCATATTGTCTCGCGATTCGACGAGGAGCTAAACCGAATAGAGGCGCTCCTTCTCGAAATGGGAGGTTTGGTTGAAAGCCAAATTAGCAAGTCGATGCAAGTGCTGCAGGCGCCCAAGGCGTCTGTCGTTGATGATATTTTGGCCGTTGACTCACGGGTAAACGCGCTTGAACGAGAAATCGACGAGCTTTCGGTCAAACTTCTGGCGCTGCGCCAACCTCTCGGATCGGATCTTCGAAACGCCGTTTCGGCGATGAAGGTGGCCGGGAACCTTGAGCGTATTGGTGACTACGCAAAATCGATGGCGCGGCGTGTTGAGCCCATTCATGGTAATGGCCAAACAAAGCATATATCGTTTTCGTCGCTCGTGCGTATGAGCGAAGTTGTACAGGGCATGTTAAAGGATGTTTTGGATGCCTATGTCGCACGTGATCTCGAGAAAGCCGTTTCAGTTTGGCGTCGAGATGACGAGGTGGACAATATGTATACCTCGCTTTTCAGAGAACTGCTGACCTATATGATGGAAAACCCATCCCATATTACAGCGGGGATGCATCTGATGTTTATTGCAAAGACTCTTGAACGAACCGGTGATCATGTCACGAATATTGCCGAACAGATCCATTTTCTTTTGACGGGTGATCAACTTGATGATGACGCCGGGCTTCTAAGATTGGTGAGAGGCGCCGATGACTGACGCGACAGATCCGGTCGTCCTTGTTGTTGAAGACGAACCTGCCCAAATGGAAGTTCTGCGATACAACCTCAAGACCGAGGGATATCAAGTCGTGAGTGCGATGACGGGTGAGGATGCCCTTCTGCTTACTGGGGAGATAGGCCCGGATTTGGTGCTTCTGGATTGGATGCTTCCAAATCTCTCTGGCATCGAGGTGTGCCGCCGCCTTAAGCGATCTAAGGCAACGGCCGACGTTCCGGTTTTGATGCTCACGGCACGGGGCGAAGAAGAGGATCGTATTCGCGGTCTCGATATCGGTGCCGATGATTATGTGGTTAAACCATATTCCGTGAAAGAGCTTATGGCACGTGTTCGTGCGGTCTTGCGGCGATCTCGCCCGAGTGTCACGGGCGACATCCTCATTTATGATGATATACAACTTGATCAGCAACAACATCGGGTCACCCGAAATGGGATTCCGGTCGAGCTTGGACCGACTGAATATCGTCTGCTTCTTACGTTGATGGAAGCGCCCGGCCGCGTATGGAGCCGGGAAAACCTTTTGGATCGCGTTTGGGGGCGGACGGCGGATGTCGAAACCCGGACGGTCGACGTTCATATTGGGCGCCTTCGAAAAGTCTTGCGAAACGGTGGGGGCGACCCGATTCGGACGGTCCGAGGCTTTGGCTATTCTCTTGATAATGCTTAAAGTTGCCTCAACGGCCTTGCGATCTGTAAGAGTGCAAAAGCGATAAACCCAAGAAGAACCGACAGTATCAATGTTGGCGCAATTCTCGGAAAGACCGCCGTCTCGGAGACTTGTGTCTCTACGATCACTTGAAGCATGCCGTGGCTGAGCGTGGCCGATTTCAATGCATCTTCGAAGCGGGATCGCGCGCCGGCAAGATTTTCCTCCGCCAACGAGATCGAAAAGCGCGCGCGTTCAAATGCGAGGCTGGCCTCGCTCAGCGCGCTCAATCCCTCGCCGCTGTTTGGGTTTCGCAACGCCTCTATTCTTCGATCAAAGTCGGCAATCATAGCGCGAAGCCGTGTTGCCTGCGGTGTGGCCGTCCCTTCGACCAGCTCAAGATTTTTTAGTTTTGTCTCCGTAGAAAGCCGTTCGGTCGTGAGCATTTGAATTTGACCATAGAGCGAAGCAAGACGGGCATCGGGATCTATGTCCCCATTTTGTTGGCGCAGAATATGAACCCGTTCCACGGCCTGGGCGAGGTTGTTTTCAGCAAGTCGCAGACGGTTTTCTGCGTCAGCAATGCGGGCGTGCGTGCGTTCGGAGTAAAGCGCATTGATGCGCTCGGCCGTCGCGACCACAATGTCCTCGGCAATCCGTTCCGCCTCCTGAGGATCAGTGTCCAAGACGGATAAAGCGACAAGACCACTTTGGTAATTCAGCGTCGCAGTTCGGAATGGTGGAGAACGCTCTTCTTCAAAAGGTAGGGAGAGTGTGGATTGCCACCGCGTTTCGGCGAAGTCGCCGCGCCCGATCTCTGCGCCGATCGTCGGCGATGTGATAAAGGCGGTCGCGACAAAGCCACCGTGATTTCTGTCGGTTAAATCCTGGGCGACAAAGAGCGTGTTCGTGCGCGCCGCCGTATCGCTTTGCGGCGACAAAACGACAAATTCAGTATTTGCCTCATAGAGCGGAGCAGAGAGGCCAAAGCACCATAGGAGTGCGCATGCAACGCTTCCGCCGATACAAACCATGGCCCTCATGTAAGATCTTTGCCGACGTGCCTTCTCCGATGCTTCATTGTCTTTGCCAAGCTCGCTGTATGCGCCATGATCTCGTAAGAGAGCCTCTGCGGCCAGTTCTACCTGGAGCTCCGAGACCTCCCGTGCCTTTTGGCGCTCTTCGAGCCGTTGCGCGCGCGCTTCATCTGCGAGCCGCGCACGGTCTGCACGCCACGCCGCTAGGCGCTCCTCGTCTTGGGTCCTTAGATCGGTCATGTAACCTCCAACGATGTGGCTAAGACGGTCTGCGCCATACGGATGTCTGGAACTGGGATGAGCAGGCGATGGGCGAGCACGAAAAGACGATCACAAACCCTTCCAATCTGCGTCACATTTTTCGTAATAAGAACAAGCCCGGCCGTCTTCAGACGAAGGGTTAGGGCCTGTTCCGCTTTTGCTGCGAGTTTTGGGGAGTTTGGAAGCAAACGATCATCGGCAATAATCCACGGGTCTGTCCTTTGAACCGAAAGAGCGAAGGCCAATTCACTTCTGGCGATGGGTGAGAGGGTTGAGAGGCGCGTCGAAAGGGGGAGGGAGAAGTCGACAAATTTCAAAGCCTTGTGAACGGCCATATTGCTTTCCAAGCCAAGCAAACGCGCCGCAACGTCCAATCCGCCTGCGACCGACATGTGCGGGTGAAGGATATTCTCTTGCCCAAGAATTGTCGTTTGCTGCCCCTGCCGGAGAATACGCCCCTGTGAGGGTGGAACCAAACCCGCGAGGGCTTGTGCCATGGTCGTCTTTCCGGAGCTTGGCGCTGCCAGAATACCGATCCGTTCGTTTTCCAGGAAAGTTTCCGTTGTCGGTGCCAACAGGATCCGTCCGTTTGGGGCCGTTATCACCGCGTCGCGCAATCCGATCATAGCATCACCCGGACTTGCGGTGATCTGACCCGTCCCAACAACAATAAGAGTGCACAGGTCAGTGTGCAGCCGAGAACCCAAAAAACGGAACTCGCGGAGTATACCGGACTGATATACCCATGGAAATATGCAGCGCGCACTCCGTCGATGAGCAAAAATAACGGGTTCCACGACAGCAGGTCTTGCCATATCGGCGGCAGTTCGGAGGCGACAAAGAATACGCCAGATATCCAAAAGAGTGGACGCAGAACCAAGGGGAGAATGCGACCTACGCTCGGCATCCGTTCTGACACCAAAGTGGTCAAAATGCTCAACGCGACCGCGAGGATCCATGTAGTGGCGAAGAGGAATACGGTTTCAAAAAAAAGATTTGGCCAATCACCACTGACGACCCACGTCACCGATGTGAGAACCAGGACAACAATCACGGCCGTGGTCAATCCCTCGAGAAGTGCATAGGCAATGATCAAATCTGGAAGACAGACTCCGGGAAGATGAAGCAAGGCGCGGTTTGCGGTCGCGGCGCGGGTCACAGAGATGAGCGTTTGGCGAAAAACCACATAGGGAAGAATACCTGTTGCCAAAAAGAGCGCCGGTTCTGCAGATAGGGGTGTTTTGCGGTCGAAAAATGCAAACGCAAGGATGCCGAAACCGATCCACGAAAGGGGGACGACCAGGGCCCAGATATAGGCCACGGCGCCAGGGCCGAAGCGGGTAGAAATCTCCCGCCGGACCAATGTCCAAATGAGGTCACGTGGACGCCCAGCCATTACGCCGCGATCCGTTTTGCCGGAGTGTCTAGCAATGCCTCAACGCGCGCGATGACTGCGTTTGGCGCGTGGACACGGAGTGCATCACGGGCCGCCACATCCGCGTACTGATGCAACGTGCCCGGACGAGACAACAGGTCGACAATGCGATCCGCAACATCCCGAGCCGACGGAGACGTGTTTGGAAATAGGCATCCAGAAACCTTGTCTATCACCGTCTCGACGGTCCCGCCTGCGGGCGTCGCGAGAACTGGCACGCGGCTTAACTGGGCTTCAATGACTGCGTTGGGAGATCCCTCTTGGCGCGCAAGGTGTAGAAAAAGATCCGCCTGCGCCAACCAAAACCCCACACACTCACTCAAGCCGATCTGAAATATTCGGGTTTTTAGACGCGTGTTCGACACACGCGTCTGAATCTCTGCGGATGGGGTGCCGTGGCCCACATGTATGAAACAGATATCGTCGGTTTGCTCGACTGTTCTGCAGGCCGCTTCGAACCAGAGATCTGGCTGCTTCACGGCCTCACATCGAAAGACACCAATCACGATCTTGGTATCATGGTTTAGATGCGATTGAATGTTTGTCCAAAGCCGGCGCGCTGCCGCATTCCCGGTGGAAGATGGTTTCGAGACCGCGTTCTTTATCATTTGAAAACGACTTTTGGGCAGCGTGAGCCAGTCGCAATATGCCGCCGCGGTCGCAGCGCTGTTGCTTGTAAATGCGACGTTCGGATCGTGCGAGAGCTCCTGGTAGAGAGGCTCGTACTCTGGCTTATAGAGGGGTGGCCGCATGTTTGGCGGCAACCCGCGAAAAGACGTTACAATTCGCGGAACAGCAGAGAGTGCTGCGGCTAGCGCCCCAATAAGAACCCCGCCATCCTGCCACAAAAACGCTGATTGGGGCCGTTTTGCGTTCCAAATATGAGCGAGTTTTAGGACGGGAGCGCGAACGCTTTCATGCAAACAGTCTAGCAGATCTTGCAAATCAGTGTCCTTCGGCTCGCCATCTGGAGAGTGCGCAATGTCAGTAAGAACGTCCGGCCGCAGGCCACCGTTTATCAGTGTTTTCGCATGAAAATCGCCACGGCGCGCGGCGTCCGTGTGGCGAACGGCAACGGAAACGGTCGGTCCCTTCTTTTTGTGAAGGGCGAGTGCGAGATGTGCGAATTGCCGTTCAGCGCCTCCTGGTCCCAACTGTCCGGTATAAAATGCTGTGCCGGATCCCGGTTGGGGCGGAATCATCTGACGCGCAAGGCGATAAATCCGCGCCGGCACCTCCGCGCGAGAGGAAATGGCGAGGCGCCGGAACAGCGCAGCTTGGTTCTGAAGCGCTTTGGAAAGCGCCGCAGCTTTCGGTCCCAAAGGCGCATCATGCGGCATAACAGCATGCGCAGCTGTGATATCGCCCATGGTCCATAGGAACTTTGCATAAGCAATTTGATCGGAGAGTGACCGGGTCGTGCCCAGGCCATCGAAGTAGCACGCGGCCCGCCGCCTATCTTGGAGATCAAGAAGGCCCTGCCAATAGCACTCTCGTCGTTCTTGCTGATCATCGATGCCAGCAATGAAACTGTCCAATTCCTGGAGCCCGCCCACGCCATTTTGTGTTATGCGCGACTGCTTCAGCCGACGTCTGAGATCCAGAGGCAGGCTCACGGTCGGGCCCCCTCTAGAGTTTCGATGTTCTGCTCTGCGTGGCGAATGATTTCGTGGAGACCGAGTGCTTTGGCCGCGCGGTTGAGGCGGATCCATCCGCCAAGATTGTTCGGTAAAGCGTTAAGCGCAATGAGACCTTGTTCAACGCTCAACGTCCAGTTTTCGTTAAAATACGCAAGGCGGGCGCAATAGAGGTGCACCTCCGCTGGAATATCGAGCCCCTCTACGTCCAATCGAGCGAGCATGCTGAGTTCCGTCGCATCCTGTCTTTCCAGAGCATCTTTCGAGATACGTCGAAGGGCGCGTTGTTCGTGGGCGATGACACGATCAGGCAATGGCGTGTGATCTGCTAGCCGTACCAAAGTCTGAAATCTGACGCTGGTCGACGGTCGCTGTTCGACAAAGGCCGACCAGAGCGCACATACATCTCGGTCATTCAAAGAGGGGTTGTCCAGGAATTTGAACGCGCGAAGAACCGTCTCGATATTTCCCATCGCGACCAATGCTCTAAAATGGTCGGGCGCGAGGTGCGTGCGAAGGACATGCGCCGGAGCGATCTGAACGGCGTGTGCAATTAAAGATGCCGGAAGGTGGTCGCCAGAGCCTAGGATCAACTTTGCAGTTTTGGATGCGTCTTCGTCAGAGAGAACGGTTGCAAGAAGCGCTTGTGCTTGGTCTATGGTCGCGCGCTTGGGTGTTGCGATGTCCCAAAGTGCGAGGGGCTTGCCATCGGTCTCTTTGGCCGAAGTTTTCATTCCTCTAGACAATGTGAATGGAACTTCGAGCGGCGTTCGAACGTTCGGCACCGCATTCAGATAGCGCGCGCCGAATTCACGTGCCCAGAGTTTCGAGAACGCATCTGTGAAATGGGCAAAGCTCTGCGAGTTATCGGCGATACTGGCGGATTGACCTACGGCGCTCAGGAGCTCCGTTGGATCGAAGAGTGCGAGGCCGAGAGTTCCTGCGAGGTCAATGACCTGGTCCCGAAACACAGACCGAGACCGAAGTGTCTGTCCGTCGGGCATACGGCAATCGATATGGGGCACGATTACAACGGTTTCATAGGTGTCGGCCAGATTGGTGAGCGTGTTTGAAAGTACGCTGTCTTTCGTCTCAGTCAGCATCAGTCGTTCGAGTTGGGCACAGGTCTCATGAGGGAGGACATGGCCGAACTGGCGCAAAAACCCGTCTAGATCGTTCTTTTTCAGATGGGTTCGTAACGCTGTTGCAACGCGAGACGTGCTTTGCGCCTGAATACTTGAGAGCAAATAGTTGGACTGGACGGGCGTGTCGTCGATCCAAAATGTCTTTGTCGATGAAAGTTCAACAACCATAATGTCAGGCGGTTCAACAGGTGCCTCAACGATGTCGGCGCGGTTGGCACGTCTTGAGATGTAGGGCCAAATGGGCGCTTCGGGCGGATCGCCCCCCATTAGGACATCTGACAGTTGGTCAATTTCTGGGGCGGAGTGGACAAACCCGTAGTTCCGCTTCCGCTGAAGCTGCAACGCCCCAGCGGCCTGTAAATGGCCGAGCGGTGTCGCGACCCGGCACGAGCCCATATACCCAATGGTCGGTCTCACAGCGTCCACCTTAGTGTTCCGGCAGGTAAGCTGTTCTTCGGAATTGCGGATTTGACATCGATGACGAGAGCGGACTTCGATAGGCAGGTCGTCCACGGAGCTACTTTCAAAAGCTGCGTGTGCGGCACCGCGAGAATGAGGACATCGATGTCCTTCAAATCAGATGGGTCAGTGACCGCGACCCCGCAGCCCAAACAGGCATGCTCCGCGATGGGATCGACGGCCAATGGGCGCAATCCTGTATCTTGAAGCGTTTCGAGGAGGGTCAGAGCCTGAGAATTTCGGATATCTGGTACATTTTCTTTGAACGTGATCCCAAGCAGAGCGATGTTCGGCGGTCGACCGAGCGTTGCGATATAGCGCAGCACCCGGTCTGCAATACGCGCTGCAACCCCGTCATTGATGTCGCGGGCCATTCTAATCAGTGATGGGCGCGCGCCGGCGCGTTCGGCCGCTGCGGACAGATAATGCGGATCAACGCCAATACAGTGGCCGCCGACCAAGCCGGGTTGAAATGGAAGAAAGTTCCATTTCGTAGCTGCGGCATCCAGAACATCGCGGGTGCTAATGCCGAGCTTGTCGAAGATACTCGACATTTCGTTCATCAGGGCGATATTGACATCCCTTTGCGTATTCTCGAGCGCTTTTGCCGCTTCGGCCACGCGTATGGATGGGCAGTGATACAGCTCCGATCCGACAATGGTTGAATAGATTTGACGAACCCGATCGCAGGCGGCGTTTGTATCTGCGGAAATCAGTTTCGCCGTGGTTTCCACCGTGTTCATATGATCCCCCGGGTTCATACGTTCCGGACTATAGGCGACATTGAAGTCGCGGAGGTGTTGGAGACCTGAGAATTCTTCGAGAAGGGGAACGCATACCTCTTCGGTTACACCGGGATAAACCGTGCTTTCGAAAATGACCAAGCCACCTGGGCGGATGTGACGTGCGACCGTGGCACAGGCCGCTTCAAGGGGCTCAAGATCGGGCTGTCGGAACTCCGTCAGAGGGGTGGGGACCGTCACGACGAAGACGGTTTGGCCCCGTAGGTCCCCTGAGACTGATGTTGACCTGAGGCCAGATGTGATCAAACGCTCCGACGGTACCTCATCATTGTGATCGAGACCTTTTTGCAGGGCTTCGACCCGTGCTTCGGAGATATCATAACCAATGACGCTGGCGTATTTCTCTGCGAGGGCCGTTGCGAGCGGCAGTCCGACATAACCCAGTCCAATGATTGAAATTGTTTCGTCTGTGCGTTTTGCTGGCGCAATGGATGATCTGTCTTCAAATCGTAGAACGGTCTGATTCATGGCCTAGTTCCCTTCGACCGCAGGATCGTTGACCATGGTTAAAAATTTACAAAATTCTGAACTTGTTGCGAAACTTTTAGCGCCATTGGTGACGGCGGGCCTTAAGGATCAACAACCTCGGAGAGCAATGCCCGCCACTTTTCTCTGATCGCGATCGGCGAAAAGTTATCCCTAAGGTGTTTGCGTGCGGACTGACCCATTTGGCTTGCGTTCACGGGTTGGTCGATCAAATCGTCCAACGATGCTGCCGCGCCCGCAATGTCTTTGCGCCCCACAATATAACCGGTCGTGCCGTGTTCGATCAGCGTTTCGCATCCGCCAAACCGATAGACAACAGAAGGAAGACCAGCCGCCATCGCCTCGAGCAATGACTTTGGAACACCTTCGGGATGCGTCGTCAAAAGAGCAAATGCTGAGGCACCTGCCAACCGCTCTGGCAGTTCTTCGTTCTTCACAGGTCCAGGGATGCGATATCGATCTAAAACGCCGCGCTTCGCAGCA
Organism: Pseudomonadota bacterium; assembly: GCA_038744815.1. Classification (GTDB taxonomy): domain Bacteria; phylum Pseudomonadota; class Alphaproteobacteria; order Rhodobacterales; family Rhodobacteraceae; genus Amylibacter. Next base: position 75,979 of record JBCDLY010000008.1, read on the forward strand.
TAGGTGGTTACTTTTTCTTTGAGACGGTTATCGATGGGTCCAATGGCTTCAAAGATCACGTCTTTGTTGCGCATAGATGCGAGCACGTCCGCCATCGCAAAAACGCCCTTCTTTTCGGTCAATCGCGCCACGGTCACGATGCGCTTTGGGGCGTCTGCACCATAGGCGATGTAAGACTGTTCATAAGGCTCGGAACTGAAGCCATAGGTTATCACCGACGTTCTGACAGGCTTCCCGCGATAGAGTTCGCGAAGTGCCTCTCCGAGCTTTGGTGAGTTCGCAACCACGCGGGCCGCGCGCATGTGTGTCTTTACTTGCTCGGGGCGCCTGCGGCGCGCGAAATACGTGACGGGCCGCCGAAGCCACGGCTGATTGAGCGTGGCGTGGTTCTCCAGTGCAGCAATTTCTTGTGGGTAGGTCCCCTCATGTGTGATCAAGGGGACAGAAGTTGCATGGACGCTGTGTTCTAGAAATCCCCAAGCCGTATCTCCCCGTCCCATAACGAGATCAAATCGTCCGCATTTATCGGACAATTCGTCGAATGCACGCGCGCTTTCCGTCCAGTAATTGTCATTGATTGTTCTGGGTGTCGTTCCAGCGAGATAGTGGACGTCGGCGCCACTTTCCTGATGACGCAGCGTGACACTATCGGGATGCGCAGTGGTCAGCACGGTGATCTCGCAGCCCAAATCCGTTAAGGTCGGTAGCAGAAAACCGAAGGGTGTCGGATAGTTTGCTTTATGTGCGCGCATTGAACGGGCAAAAATGCAGATACGCATGCCGAAACACCCTGTTTTCCTCGGAACTACCCATTGCGTTTACAAGGGGCAACTCCGTCTGTTGTCTTTGATCGGTGCGATTGGTGGAGCCTAGGGGGATCGAACCCCTGACCTCTTCGCTGCCAGCGAAGCGCTCTCCCAGCTGAGCTAAGGCCCCGTGACGGACGGCTTACGTTACGCAGCGGTCAGCATCAAGGCAATAACTTTGATCATAGATACGACCGCGATGCCGCTGCTGATTTAAATGAAGATCCTAGTTTGAGTGTTTCACATAAATTGATACAGTCCAAAAGAGGTTTTGGGGAATTACATTATGGTGACTGGCGAAGTGCAGATCACCCGGTCGGCTGAGGTGTCTGTTGCCCGATTGGTTTCGGACATCGCGAGAATGGGTCATTCAACTGCAATAGTCGATACATCCGGTGCTCAAATTTCCCACCAGGACTTTGTCTCTACGATTTTGGCCTTCCGCGATGCGTTAATACGCGCCGGAGTGCGCCGAAACGATGTGGTTCTTGGCGTCTTTGGATCGACCCCATTTGCGCCGATGCTGTATCTTGGAACCGCGCGAATTGCTGGTGTTCTTCCAATGTCTGTCAACGATCCGAATGCCCATTTTGAGCGGCTTCTGGAACAGTCCAAAGCCATTTGTGTTGTGTCTGATGAGGCGTTGCCAGATCGGCTTGCGAACATTGCCAGTAAGCACGGTATTCCGGTTCTTGTCCGGAAGGGGGATATTGGGTCTCGATCCGATCTGGACGGACCGAGAGTGCGCGACGCGGACGGCGATAGCGATATCGAGCCGCGCGAAGACGATTTGGCCCTAGTGGCAACAACCTCCGGCACGACGGGTTTGCCAAAGCTTGTTGAAATCAGTCAGCGGAGTTTCGCACTAAATGTTCTCGGATTTGTCGATATGCTGGCGTTTGAGAAGACCGATATCTCTCTCTGCATGATGCCACTGACCCAAGTCCACGGAATGATGCGCTGCGTTCTTCCCGTCCTTCTGCGGGGTGGTCAGGTTGTCTGGACTGGCGGGTTTGATCGTCGAAAGCTCTTTGACTGGATTGATCACTATCAACCGACATTTATCTCGGGCGTTCCGATGTTCTTCCGAACGCTCCCGGACAAAAACAGCGGACGGATTTACCAATCAGTTCGTGCAATTGGAATGGCATCTGACCGCATAGAAGCGAGCGATTTGGAAAAAGTTGGCCGATTCTTTTCCGCAGAGGTGTTCAGCTATTATGGCATGACGGAAACGTCCCCGCTGGTTGCGACGTCCCGTGGCCATTCCCAGAGCATGCATGATCCCGGTCGATTGGTCCCAAACGACCCGTGGGGTCTGGACATTGTGCGTGATGATGGCCGCCCGGCGCGAGTGTGCGAGATTGGTGAGATCGTCTTAAAGGGGGGGCATATAAACCCGCTTCTGTATGATAAAGATCGGTCAGGACAGGCCTTTGATGAACAGGGTCGTTTTTGGACTGGTGATCTTGGGATGTTGCATGGTGACGGGAGTTTCACCATTCACGGACGGCAAGACGACCGGATAACACGGGCCGGCCAGAAGATTTCACCGCTTGAAATTGAGGCAGCAGTGAAAGATATGCCGAGTATAAAAATGGCGGTGGCGTTTGCGCTTCCAGATGAAACTTACGGACATTTGGTGGGGCTGGCCGTTGTTCCTGTTCCAGAGGCTAGCCCAACGCAAGCAGATGTTCTTTCTTTTGCGTCAAAGACTTTGAAAGCAGCCCTTGTTCCGTCCTCTGTATTTATTGAGAGAGAGCTTCCGCTAACGCCAACTGGTAAAATATCGCGGACGCTTCTCAGCAAACATTTCGGGCAAAACGCGGCGCCCGCATCAACGGGCCCGATTGCGGATGTGAACGCGTCACTTCTGAATGTGGTTTTGGAGACATTCCGAAAGGCGTTGAGAGACGACAGCCTAGGACCAGAAGACGACTTTTTCTTATCGGGCGGAGACTCGCTCTCGGCTGTGGATGTCATTCTGAAGCTCGAAGAAAAATTTAGTGTGCCGATCGCACCGGCGAGGTTCGCGGCCGCAAAGACCGCATACGCTGTGGCGCATCTCATAGAATTGGCACAGGACGCCCGAGACCTCGCCATACTCGATGTCGTGGTTGATGCAGACTCTCCGAGCGTGCTTGTCGTGACCCCCGGATTAGACGGAAAGTCTTACTATGCGGGTAGGTTTTCGGCGGCTTTTGAGGGTACGCAGAAAATCATCGGGATCGGCGTCAATGCAAACAGCCCCCTGCTCGCAAAAGCCCGAACCTTGCACGATCTGGCGGATCACTACGCCGAGTTGATCTTGGCCGAGGACCCAGGTCGGGACCATGTGATACTCGGGTTCTCGTACGGCGCGCACGTCGCGTTGGCCACGGCCCAAGCGGTACAGGAGCGAACGGGGAGGGCCCCGCTCGTGGTCGTCTTGGACGATTCCGCAGATCTCACAAAGCGGGATTATGGAAAGGCGAAAGCAGCCATGCCAAAGCTCGGTACGCATGACCACGCGTATTGGCTTCTTCGATCAACGCCACCGCGCCCTTATTCTGGGAATATGCTTTGTTTTTTCTCGGAGGAAGGGTTCCTTCTGGGGAATACGGATCGCGCATCGGGGTGGGACGATGTGGCAACAGGCGCAGCTCATCCGGTAAATGTTCCGTTTCCGCATAATCGTATTCTGTCTGAGGAGGCCGTCAGTCAGATTGGGAAAACGCTTGCCAGGGAGATGAAGAAGCCGCTTGGAAAAGCGCGGCCTCTGAGTGATCTTGATCATCTAAAATACAAGGCACGTTTTGCGGCCCGTTATGGAGATCTGCAGACAGAGCTAGAGTGTTTGCAGAACATTGTGGGCAAGCTCGAAAACCCCCCAATTTGGGTGCACCAGAACTACATTGCGGCCCTGAGCGCCGCGAATCTAGGGGACCAGATGGTCGCGCATTACAAAGCAATCGAGCCGTCGCTGGAGTTTCCGATGTCCTTCGACATTGCGGTGATAGCTGCATTTCGAAAGGTTAGGCGTTTTCACGAGGTTAAACCACTCGTTCTGAAGCATTTTGATAACTTAGTTTTTGATCATCCTATGAAATACGTGGTGTCCTCGATGCTCATGAGGCAGATGGGCAAACGCAAGGAGGGTGAGCGGTTGCTTGAAGACGGCTTGAAGCACTTCCCGAAGAGCAACAAAATTATGGTAAAACTGACCGAGCGGTTTTTGGAAACTGGGGAATACGAGCGTGCTTACCAACTCGTGTTTCCGCCGGCTGAGGCGCTGCAGTTCGACCAGCAAATAAAGTTACTGGCGCTTCGTGCTGCCAACCATACGCGACGGTATCGCCAAGCTCATGCAATGGCACAGAAGATACGGCCGGGCAACGCTGATTCCGTGATCGCCCAACTTGAAATGCTGCGCACACATTTGGGTCTTTGGAATGTCGCAGCTGCCGCCCAACACCTAAGGGTCTTACGCGACCTCTATCCAGCCAAGAAGGCCGTGATACATGAGCATCTTGAAAAGATGTTCCCAATCTATCGCAAAGCCGACCGCCTTCGAAAACGCCTTCGAAAACCGATTACGGATGGGTTTACGGGTCTGGCGTCACGGTTGAGACGCGGCAGCTAGAACACTCAGCTTTCTTCGCCGTCGCCTTCTGGCATGTCGGCAATATCGTCGAGAGAAACCGTGTCTTCGTCATCTTCCTCGAGAAGTTCATCATCGACATCGACATCGCTTGTATCGTTATCGTCCAATACATCAACATCATCTGCGAGGTCCTCGTCAGAAGAGGTTTGAAGCGACGCCTTGTCTGCCTTGTCCGTCATCGACGTTTTGTTTTTATCCTGAGTGAAGAAGGACAATTCGTACTCTTCGCCTGTATAAGGGTTCACGATTGGGTCTTTGTTTAGATCGTAAAAACGTTTCCCGGTGGTTGGGCAAACGCGTTTCGTGCCCCATTCTTCTTTGGCCATGACATGCCCCGCTTTTCTGAGTTTTGACGGTAGAGCGCGCATATGGCACCGCCGTAATGCCTTGTCAAAGGGAGATCGATTGATCTCTGTATTGTGCAACGATAGCGAGTAACACATGACGGATAAAGTCTTCATCGGAACACCCCCTATTGAACTATCGGTCAAGCGTTCGGTCCGAGCGAAGCGATATGGGCTACGGATTGATCCCCGGAACGGAGACGTCATCCTTACCGTGCCTCCCGGCGGTTCGTTGGCGCAGGCGACGGCCTTCGCAGAAACGAAGGTGGCATGGTTGCGAAAGCATCTTTCCACCGCGTCGGTCCGAAAACCGCTCGCCTTTGGGGACGAGATCTATCTTGCGGGCGTCCCCGTGACCCTGGGAAAAAGTGGGACATCACGAACCGTTCTGCGGGATCGAACGCTTTACATCGCAAAGACAGAGGCGGAAATACCGTCACGCTTGAAAGCATTCCTTAAAGTCGAAGCGCAAGCTCGGTTGGTTCCTGCAGCGGGGTATTATTCTGAGATGATCAACCAGCGCTTCCGAAACGTCTCGTTTCGCGACACGAAATCACGCTGGGGGTCCTGCACATCGCGCGGAGATTTGATGTTCTCCATTCGTCTTGCGATGGTCCCACCGAAGGTTGCGCATTATGTTGCTGCGCATGAAGTCTGCCATCTTCTTGAGATGAACCACAGCTCGCGTTTCTGGGGCCATGTTGAGCGAATTTTTCCTGACTACCGGGCACAAAGAACGTGGTTGAAAACGCAGGCGCGCGCGATACAGGCCATTCAACTTTGAACGGTGCAGAACGCGATCTGACCGGTCTCTGACCCGTTTTCGAAGAAAAATTCCAATGAAGTGATCCAAGTGCGGTGCTGCGCCGTAACAAGGCCATAACAAGTTACGGGCCTTCTCTCTCCCCTCCGGGCCCGGCTTCAGACCCGTCGGTTACTCTCTCCCCTCTATGTGGCCGGCGGGTCTCTTTATGCGTGGATCGCCCCATCACCGAGCGCAAGCGCCGCTTCGCGCATAGCTTCGCTGAAGGTTGGATGTGCATGGCAGGTAAGGGCCAGGTCTTCTGCAGATGCACCGAACTCCATCGCAACGCACACCTCATGGATGAGGTCGCCCGCTGACGGACCGATGAGATGGCATCCCAAGATGCGATCTGTCTTTGCGTCCGCGATCATTTTGACAAAGCCATCCCCTTGGTGCACGGCCTTCGCACGCGCATTGCCAAGAAAGGTAAATTTCCCGACCTTGTAGTCGATACCTTGCTCCTTACACTGTTCTTCTGTCACGCCGACATTGGCGACCTCAGGTGTGGTGTAGATGACGCCCGGTATGACCCCATAATTCACGTGACCGTGCTTGCCTGCGATCACTTCGGCAACCGCCATTCCTTCGTCTTCGGCCTTGTGGGCAAGCATTGGACCGGTAATCACATCCCCAATCGCGTAGACACCTGGAAGGTTCGTGCGCCATTGATCATCGGTGACGACTTGACCGCGATCGGACATCGATCCGCCGAGTTCTGCAAAGCCCAAATTGTCCGAGAACGGGCGACGCCCGGTTGCGACCAAAACAACATCGCTTTCAAGCGTCACTTCGTCACCGCCGTCCCGAGGAGCGTAGGTCGTTTTTGCCTTTGTCTTCAGGGCCTCGACGGATTGCACAGCCGCCGAAAGTATAAACTTTAGGCCCTGCTTCTCGAGCGTTTTCTTAAATCCTTTTGAAATTTCAGCATCCATTCCGGGCGTTATGTGATCCAGGTATTCTACCACCGTGACATCGGACCCGAGACGCGCATAGACCGAGCCGAGCTCTAATCCAATCACACCTGCTCCAATGATGGTCAGCGTCCTCGGAATCTTCGGTAGGGACAGCGCCCCCGTCGAGCTTACAACCGTCTTCTCATCGATCTCGACGCCCGGAAGGGTCGATGGCTCCGACCCTGTGGCGATCACAATATGTTTTGCGTTGTGCACCTCACCTGCGACATCGACCTCAGTTTGCGAGATCATCTTTCCCCAACCCTTGAGCCAGTCGATTTTATTTTTCTTGAACAGGAATTCGATGCCCGACGTGTTCGACCCGACCGTTTTCTCTTTATAGGTCATCATCTGGCCCCAGTCGACGGACGGGCTTTTGCCCTTCAGCCCCATCTCCGCAAAGTTATGCTCGGCCTCATGCAGCATATGGGACGCGTGCAACAACGCCTTTGACGGAATACACCCAATGTTTAGGCACGTTCCGCCAAGCGTCTCTCTTCCTTCGACACACGCTGTTTTGAGGCCGAGTTGCGCACACCGGATGGCGCACACATAGCCGCCAGGGCCGGAGCCGATGACAATCACATCATAGGAGGACATGGAGGAGGACCTTTCAGTTTTGCCGCGTCAAATCAGTGTTGACCCGATCATAAGGACCGTCGCTCCGAAGCCAACAACGAAGATGGCCGTCCGAAGGAAAGGAATGCCCATTGCGTAGGCAGGAATGTAGAGAACGCGCGCAATCAAGTAAGTCCAGGCGCAAATCGCTGTGAAACTCGTGGATTGATCGGACAGCGTCACAACGACCACGGCGATGGTAAAGAGGGTCAACGCCTCGAAGTGGTTGTTGAATGCACGGTAAAGACGTCCGGCGACGCCTGTGACTTGTGGCGGCGTATCCCGCGGGCCCGCAGTGTATTCGATGCCAAGTTGAAGGTTTAGGGGCACACCCATCAAGGCGAATTGGACCACCTGCAAAAGGGCGGCGAGGGCAAGGACGGTAAGTTCAGGTGTCATAAGGTGACCAGCTTTTGATTGATTTCCAAAGTGACCGAGAGCTTCGGTGCGCCCTCTATAATCGTCAGATCTGTCCACCCAAGTGCTTTATAAAGGTCTGTCAAAAGTGCCGCATGGGGCGAAGACAGGGTGATCGCGATCAGCCGAATATGTTGATCCGTCATTTTCAGTGCGGGATGTGGTACAGGCTTCTCCCATTGCATGATCATCGGCGCCGTTCCTACCAAAGGGATGGTCCCATCTTGGCGCACTGCAAACTTCCACCTCAGCCCGTCCCGACAAAGCGACACCGGCTCTCCAAGGTCGATACCAAGGTCTCGTGCCTTATTAAGATCTTCGATAATATGGTTTGAGCGCAAAATGATCGCATGCGTGGTCAGCGGAGTGTTCGGCGGCAAGTTATCAAGATTGAACCACCGTGGACGAATGGGGTTCATGCCACGTGGATTGACGGTGATCAGCTCTAGAAACGTGTCGCGCCCGAGGCGAGACAGGCAGTTATGCGTGCCCATAGAAGGATGTTCCCCGCCGAGCGGGAGCAAGAACCCAGTCGCGTCTTTGAACGCTTGTCTACCAACTGCGCGATCAGACGCCGTAAAGGCGATATGGTCGAAAGTGGCCGTCATCTCTCACCGTCGCGGATGTATATACACAAACGCGATGAAAGCTGCAAATTTTAGCTTTATGCCGGGCGCCGGCCGAGGATCATGATTACCGCGTGCAGGACGATCACGAGAAAGGCGGAGATAATATGGGTCGTAAGGTCCGCAGGAATTGTCGCAAAAATCCATGCCGCGAGTGGGATGAACAAGAGGATCGACGTCCAGAGCCCGGGATTGTATTTTCGGAATGCGATTGCCCAGACCACATGAACGAACCCGTTGATCGCCAAAAGATAGGCCGCCAGTACGCCCCAAGCGGGCATAATATGAGCGATGTGGAAGACCGCCAATAGGAAGAACCAGACGAAAATTACGTTGATCACCCAGATATTCGCGGGGGTGAGCCCCTTTTTGTCGGCCCCCATCATTCCGTTTAGGAATATGGCAAACCGGTTGTCGTCATGTTCCTCATATTGGTGGATCATGTAGACCGGCAACGAGAGGAATAGCGACAGCGCGATCTCCCCACCGATGAACGGGTAAAGACCAAGCAGCAACAGCGCGATGGGCGGCGTGGCATAGGCCCAGTTCTCGAAAAGGCGGTTGAGCATAGAAGGATCCTCACTTTACTCCTGTTTCGACTGTAACAAAGAAACAGAACGATGCTATTACCCTAGGTTAAGCCCGCGAAGACAATACTTCACCAACGTCATCGAACTTAAGAGAGTAAGAGTTTACGTGGCTGTGTTTTTATCGGTGTGATCCCAACCGATGTCCTTTTGCAAGTGCGGCACACTAAACTGTCGTAAAGCCGTCAGAGACGTCCGGAGTTGACGACAAGTAGAGCGACCAACTAATCAGATAGCGCACCAAATGCCCGGCAAAAGCAATTCAGACGTTTCTGACTGCCAGACAATTTACAAATCCATCAGCAGCCGACGCGGATCCTCCAACGCTTCTTTGACGCGCACAAGGAAGGTCACCGCGCCTTTGCCATCCACGATCCGGTGATCATAGCTGAGCGCAAGATACATCATGGGGCGGACCACGATCTCTCCGTTCACAACCATTGGGCGTTCTTGGATTTTGTGCATGCCCAAAATACCCGATTGCGGTGGGTTCAGAATGGGTGACGACATAAGCGACCCATACACCCCACCATTGGAAATCGTGAAGGTCCCGCCCTGCATATCGGACATAGAGAGCTTCCCGTCGCGTGCTTTCGCGCCCATCTCTGCGATGCCTTTCTCAATGCTTGAAAAGCCCATCTTGTCCGCATCGCGCACAACCGGCACCACTAGGCCCGTCGGCGTGCCCACGGCGACCCCCATATGGACGAAGTTCTTGTAGACAATTTCGTCACCGTCGATTTCCGCATTCACTTCGGGCACTTCCATCAGGGCATGGCAACACGCCTTGGTGAAGAAGGACATAAAGCCAAGCTTCACGCCGTGCTTCTTCAAGAAAAGGTCTTTGTATTCGTTGCGGAGCGCCATTACTGCGGACATATCCACTTCATTATAGGTGGTGAGCATGGCCGCCGTGTTTTGGGCGTCCTTCAAACGGCGCGCGATCGTCGCACGCAGCCGCGTCATTTTCACCCGCTCTTCGCGCGCGGCATCATCAGCCGGGCTTGGTGCGCGTGCTGTTAGGGGCGTTGGTGCCGATGTTGTAACCGTCGGAGCGGGCGTTGGCGACGTGATTGCGCGTTGCACGTCTTCTTTCATAATGCGCCCATCGCGGCCGGTGCCATTCACCGATGAGGCAGCTACCCCGTGGTTCGCCATCATCTTCTCGGCCGAAGGCGCGTTTTGAACTCCGTTTGGTGCACTTGTCATTGATGCCGTGGTCGTCGGCGTTGGTTGGGCCGCCGCGGCTGCGGCGTCACCAGGGATCATCTTTGCAAGGATACCGCCAGCTTCAACGGTGGCGCCATCCTGAACGAGAATTTCGCTCAGTGTTCCCGCCGATGGGGCAGAAACCTCTACGCTGACTTTGTCGGTCTCAAGTTCTACGAGAACTTCATCGGCCGCCACGGCGTCGCCGGGCGTCTTCAACCAGGTCCCAACTGTTGCTTCTGCAACGCTTTCGCCAAGGGCGGGAACATCGATCGTAATTGGGTCGCCGCCGCCCGTCTGCGCATTGGCCTCCAGTTTCAATGGCTCGGGTTTGCTAGACGGCGCTTCCGCAGCGGCGCCTTCGGCAATGTTTGCAAGCAATGCGTCCACGCCCACAATATCCCCATCTTGGGCGACAATTTCTTCCAATGTTCCTGCGACAGGGGCGTTAACCTCCACCGTCACTTTGTCTGTTTCAAGCTCGACCAGCAATTCATCCGCCGCAACCTGTTCGCCGGGTTTTTTTAACCAGGTCGCAACCGTTGCTTCTGTCACTGATTCTCCCAGTGTCGGCACGCGTACTTCGGTCATCTCTTTATCCCTTTACGCTGAGCGCATCATCAACGAGCGCCTCTTGTTGTCTTTTGTGAAGGCTTGCTTGCCCTGTAGCAGGCGCTGCAGCGGCAGGTCGACCTACATATTTCGGGCGCGGACTCTTCGCGCCGAGTTCAGACAGCAGCTGTTCTAAATGCGGGTTCACAAAGGACCAATACCCTTGGTTCACCGGTTCCTCTTGGCACCACACAAACTCGGCTTTCGGGAAGCGTTTGAGCTCTGCTACCAGGGCCTCTTGCGGAATTGGATAGAGCTGCTCCATCCGAAGAATGTAAACATCTTTGATGCCACGGGCCTCGCGCTCCTCAAACAAGTCATAGTAGACTTTACCAGTACAGATCACGACGCGTTTGATATCTTTATCATCCGCCAGTGTCGACTTCTGACCGGTCTCAGCATCGTCCCAGAGACACCGATGGAACGACGACTGGCCCGTAAAATCATCGACGGAGCTGATCGCAAGTTTATGGCGCAACAGCGATTTAGGCGTCATCATAATCAACGGCTTGCGGTACGTCCGGTGAAGCTGACGGCGCAAAATGTGGAAATAGTTCGCAGGGGTCGTGCAATTTGCCACGATCCAGTTGTCTTCCGCACACATTTGGAGGAACCGTTCGGGCCGGGCTGAGCTGTGTTCGGGACCCTGGCCCTCCATCCCGTGGGGCAATAGGCAAACCAGGCCGGACATCCGCAGCCATTTTGATTCTGAGCTGGAAATAAACTGGTCGAACATGATTTGGGCGCCGTTTGCGAAATCGCCAAACTGGGCTTCCCAAAGCGTCAGAGCGTTTGGTTCAGCCAACGAATATCCGTATTCATACCCGAGAACAGCATATTCGGAGAGCATGGAATCGATAACTTCGTAACTCTTCTGTTCCTCAGTGATGTTGTTCAAAGGATAGTAGAGATCGCCCGTAACCTGATCGCGAATGCCCGAATGGCGGTGGCTGAATGTCCCGCGCGTGCAATCCTGACCAGATAGGCGAACCGGGTAGCCCTCTATCAGAAGCGCTCCAAACGCCAGCGCTTCGGCGGTTGCCCAATCGATTCCTTGGCCCGATTTGATCATCTCTGCTTTGGCATCAAGGATCCGCTGGATTGTTTTATGGGGTGTAAAGTCCGACGGCAGCTGGGTGAGGGCCTTGCCGATTTCGTTAAAGCGTTTTTTGGTGATTGCTGTCTTGCCCCGTTGGTATTCGGGATCTTTTGGTTCGAGATGTGACCAACGACCGTCCAACCAATCCGCCTCATTCGGTTTGTAGACCCGGCCCGCTTCGAATTCTTCATTCAGGCGCGCCTGGAACGCCGCCTTCATGTCTTCAATTTCACCTTCCGGTATCAAGCCGTCTTTAACCAAGCGTTCCGTGTAGAGCGCGAGTGAGGTCTTTTGTGTTTTGATCTTCTTGTACATCAAGGGTTGGGTGAACATCGGTTCATCCCCCTCATTGTGTCCGAAACGACGATAGCAGAAGATGTCGATGATTGCGTCTTTGCCAAACTTTTGGCGGAACTCGGTCGCAACCTTTGCGGCGTGAACGACCGCCTCGGGGTCATCGCCGTTTACGTGAAAAATCGGGGCCTCCACCATCAACGAAATATCTGTCGGGTAGGGGGACGATCGGCTGTCATGTGGCGACGTTGTAAAGCCGATTTGGTTGTTCACGATGACATGGATGGTCCCGCCGGTCCTGTGCCCTTTCAATCCTGAAAGGCCGAAACACTCCGCAACAACGCCCTGGCCTGCAAAAGCCGCATCGCCGTGAAGAAGAACGGGCATAACCGTGGTACGATCCCCACCTTTTTGATCCCCTTTCGCGCGGACTTTCCCAAGAACGACCGGGTTTACGGCTTCGAGATGCGACGGGTTTGCAGTGAGAGAGAGGTGAACGGAGTTGCCATCAAACTCACGATCCGAGGACGCGCCAAGGTGGTATTTCACATCGCCGGAGCCATCAACATCGTCTGGCTTATACGAGCCGCCGAAAAACTCATGGAAAATTGCCCGGTAGGGCTTCCCCATCACGTTCGAGAGAACATTCAGGCGACCTCGGTGCGGCATACCAATCACGATGTCTTTCACACCAAGCGCACCGCCACGTTTGATGATTTGCTCCATCGCAGGGATCAGCGCCTCGCCGCCATCAAGCCCAAATCGTTTCGTTCCTGTGTATTTCACATGGCAAAACTTCTCGAAGCCTTCTGCTTCAACCATCTTATTTAGGATCGCCTTTCGGCCCTCTTGGGTAAAATGGATTTCCTTGCCGTAGCCTTCGATCCGTTCCTTGAGCCAAGCAGCCTGCTCTGGGTCGGAAATGTGCATGTACTGTAGGGCGAATGTCCCACAATATGTTTTCTTCAAAATAGCAACGATCTGGCGCATGGAGGCCATTTCAAGGCCGAGAACTTTGTCGAGAAAAATCGGTCGATCTAAATCCGCGTCTGTAAAGCCGTAAAAGCTCGGCTCGAGTTCGGGTTGTTTGGGTTGTTCGGCAAGACCAAGTGGATCAAGATCGGCGGCAAGATGGCCGCGAATTCGATGGGCGCGGATAATCATAAGCGCGCGAATGGAATCGAGCACCGCGCGTCGCACAGCCGCTTCGTCGAGTTTTACGCCTTTTTCTTCGGCGACGGCTGAAATTTTGTTTTGTACGGAGGTCTCGTCGATAGCCCATTGTCCGTCCAGGGCGGCTGTCAGATCATCTTTTGGCGCAGGGGGCCAATCATCGCGGGCCCAAGACGGGCCGTCGGCAGCGCCCATGGATGCAGACGAAGGATCGTTCACTTGGGCAAAAAACTCTGCCCAAGCAGCGTCGACAGAAGACGGATCGCGCGCGTGTTTTGCGGCTAAGTGTTCGACATACTCTGCATTGTGACCCTGTAGAAAAGAAGTTCCATGAAATTGATCGTTACTCGGATGCTCGGTCATGAATCGTCCCTTCCTAAGGTGTTAGGTCACTCTGTTGCCTCCATACTAAAGGCCGTATCCGAATTGTAACCGCCAAATGTCGCTGTCGGAAGCATTACCAGGATGTAAAGCGGTACAAATGGCAGTAGATACAAAAGCATCGCGGGTTGGCTGAGGTCGAACCCTCCCATCCGCGCCTGAACTGCAAAAAAGACCGCCGTTGCGAAGCAGACAACGATCCATACAATCACTGGCAGTATTGGAACGCCGACATCGGCCGCCCGGCAGAGCAGCGAATAGAAATAGTGAACGCCAAAATAAGCGGCGAGAAACGAGTAGGCGATCGCTGAATACAGCTCGATGGACTCGTGCAAATCATCCAATTTGATGAGCTTTAGCGCCGCGTGGGTCTGACCCAGCATATACGCAAGCCCAATAAGCCCGAGAATAAGTGTGAGGTGGCGTACCCAAAAATCTATTGGTTTTAATCGTCTCATTCCGGGGTCGGCTTCGACCTCTTCTTTTTCAAATATAACAGTGGTCATAGTTTCCTCTCCATCCAACGCTGCCACGTTTCACTAACCAACGTGATCGTTACTGGAGTACGAGTTAAAGAGGCAAACAAACGTGTACTTAACGCAAACTGACTGACTGACGACTGACTTAAAGTGTTCGAGGTTCTGCTTCGAAAACGTTCTGATTGCAACAGAGAGAATGGTCTTTCGCCGGAATCCACAGAAGTATTGGTCGAAATTCGACATGTAAGTGTCTGATTCGTACCATCAGTGATCCAAGTGTACTGAAGTGTTTCCACCGTTTCGCCGCGTGTGCGTGAGAAGATTCGAGTTTGGACCGAATCTAGGGGTGGCTTGTTTTTGAGCGCTTCAACGCCCCGCCGGGAGAGCGCGAATGTCTGATCCAAATAGGCGGTCGTGGCATCTCCGTAGTGATATGTAGACATGTACGCCAACGTCAGAGCGATGACTTCGGCTTCCGTAAGCTGATCTAGGGGACGTTCCGACCAGTTTTCCAAAGAGAGTGTGGTTTCGAGCTCTGTCGGAGAGGGATGTGGCGTGATGCAAATCGTGACCGAAGCATCATCGGACACGGCCGGCCAGCCAATCACCGCAAGTAACACAGCACATGCCCAAGCTCTTATGTTGTAAGCCATTCTGGTGCAGGCCCCCATTCATTGTCCTTTGGATCCGATCTCTTCAGCATAAACACGACAAGCGCGAGTGTTCCGGCCAGCGAGAAATATGCAAGAAAAACCAAGAACGGATCGTCTTCGTAGGCGTAAAGCGCGAAGGCATCCATGATGGTAAATGTATATCCGAGCACTGTCATGAGGCCGAAAATGATCAGTGCTGTCCGCGATCCGTTGCCAGAATCATGCAGGCGGCGCGCGACAACGGCAAAGGTTGGAAGAAGCGTGACGAGCGCGAACAGTTCACTTAAGGGGCTGAACATGGGTGGCTCTTCGCGGCGCGCGATCGGAAAGAGCGCCATATCAACAAGCACTAAAATAATGATTGTTCCGACGACAAAGGCCAAAAACCACCAAAATTCCGGTCGGCTCGCACGACCGGAAAAGTCAGAATATTTACGCAAACACGTCTTTACGGCCTGGATAGGTCCCACTTAACCGATCGCTTCTACGACCGCTTGGCCAAGTGCTGCAGGGCTGTCGGCAACAACAATGCCCGCTGATCGCATCGCCTCAATCTTGTCTTCAGCGCCGCCTTTGCCGCCTGCCACGATTGCGCCTGCATGTCCCATGCGGCGGCCGGGCGGGGCTGTACGACCCGCGATGAAACCGGCCACCGGCTTTTTGCGGCCTTTCTTGGCCTCATCTATAAGAAATTGTGCGGCATCTTCTTCTGCAGAGCCCCCAATTTCGCCGATCATAATGATCGCCTGTGTTTCGTCATCTCCGAGCAAAAGGTCGAGCGCATCAATATGTTCTGTGCCTTTGATTGGATCGCCCCCGATCCCGATACAGGTGGATTGCCCAAGGCCAATCGCAGTGGTTTGACCAACGGCTTCGTAAGTCAGAGTGCCCGAGCGGGACACAACCCCGACAGAGCCTTTCTTGTGAATATGACCCGGCATGATGCCAATCTTGCACTCTTCGGGAGTGATCACACCCGGACAGTTAGGGCCGATGAGAGTTGATTTTGACCCTTCGAGCGCGCGTTTTACCGTCATCATATCTAGTACCGGGATCCCTTCAGTGATGCAGACGATCAGTTCAATCTCGGCATCAATCGCTTCCAGGATAGAATCTGCTGCGAAAGGCGGAGGGACGTATATGACAGATGCATTTGCCTCTGTTTTCGCTTTGGCTTCGTGGACCGAATTGAACACCGGCAGGCCAAGATGATCTTGCCCGCCTTTGCCTGGGGTAACACCGCCCACCATTTTTGTGCCATAGGCGATCGCTTGTTCCGAGTGGAAGGTGCCCTGAGATCCTGTGAACCCCTGGCAGATGACTTTGGTGTCTTTGTTAACGAGAACGGACATTAGTGTACTCCGAGTTTTTTGAGTAGATACGCCAGCGCCATAAGCGTCAGGCCAATTGGAATGATCACTAGCGATGATCTGAAGCAGACGCGTGACATCCAAATGTCTTGTTCGACGCATCGTTCAGTTTGGTGCAGGGTGGTGATGATAAGAGGATCGCTCAGACCGGTAAAACTCCGAACCTTACCCAACATAAGTAGTACGGCGGACGTAAAGAGAACAAAGCCACCCAAGCCTGCGAAAAACACACCGATGTCAAGCATGTTGGATGAAATCGACATTCATCGTCTCTCGTTTTGTTCGAATTCGGTTACGCCCACACCGGCTATAAACTTAAATATCGGTGCGTCTGGATCGGTGCGTCTGAGCGCCTCCCGTGCGTCTTCGTCGGCGATGACAACATCGATGAAACTGTCCCATGTCGCAAGTTGTCCAAACACATCCGGAGAAATCCCGAGCGTGATGTATTCAGGGCCATCCTCGTTCGGGATTCGCTCGTAAAAACCCTCTGGAAGGTATCGTTCCGCCATTTGGCGTACGAGCGAACGTCCAGCGTCCACGCGATAAATGTTGCTGCCGACGGTGCACCGAATACCACGGGTCTGTGCCTGTGGGATGCCACCAACCGACTGTGTGAAGTTGAAAGGCACCACTGTGGCGACCAAGCCGTCATCATTGTAGTAATATACCGCCGAGCCCGCGCGTTCGACATTGTCAAAGCCATGGGCATTAAACACGTTCCGCGCCCGCGCGAGGTTGCCGGTGTTTCTAACACATGCGCGTTCGTAGAGGTTGGCAACAGTTGATACGGCTTGGGCCTGGAGTTGAGGATCCACCGGAGGCACGGTTTCGCAGGCCGCTACCAAAGAAGAGATAATGCACAAAGCCGCCAGTCGAATTTTCAAATCATACCTCTTAGGTTTAAGTCATTAGTATCGCTTATCGAATACCATTTTCTGCTTTTAAATGAATTCGCCTTCGCCATGTTGAAATTGCCGTCCAAACCGCCGCAGCACGTGCCGTTGCGAACGCAAAATAGCCCGGAAAGTGCGCGGTGGCGAAGGTCGCCAGAGTATGGCCGAGTATTGATGTGCCACAAGGCCAAGGCATGACGTATGCAAAGCACCAAGTGAACCTACCCCTTCACAGCTTTCACGACTTTCTCGGCCGCATCGCCCAGATCGTCCGCCGCGATGACGTCCACGTCGCTTTCGTTCAGGATTTTCTTGCCGAGTTCGACATTGGTGCCCTCTAGCCGCACCACCAGCGGCACTTGCAGGCCCACCTCTTTGACTGCAGTTACGACACCTTCTGCGATGACGTCGCAGCGCATGATACCGCCGAAGATATTCACAAGTATGCCTTTTACGTTGGGATCAGACGTGATGATTTTGAAGGCCTCGGTCACCTTTTCGGTCGTCGCACCGCCACCCACATCCAAAAAGTTCGCAGGCTCCGCGCCGTAGAGTTTGATGATGTCCATTGTCGCCATTGCAAGGCCGGCGCCGTTCACCATACATCCGATCTCACCGTCTAAGGCGATATAGTTTAAGTCATATTTGGACGCTTCGAGTTCTTTCAGGTCTTCTTCCGTTTCATCCCGAAGCTCCATAACATCTGGCTGGCGATAAGCAGCGTTGCCGTCGAAGCCCATTTTGCAATCAAGGCACTTCAACATGCTTTCTTTCGTGACGATCAATGGGTTGATCTCTAGCATTTCGGCGTCCTTCGACGTGAAGAGGCCGTACAGCGTCGCCATCAGCTTACCGCATTGTTTTACAAGGTCTTTTTCGGTCAGGCCGAGTGCTGCAGCGACCAGACGACCATGATAAGGCTGCAGACCCGTCGCTGGATCAATCGTGATTGTATGAATTTTTTCAGGTGTTTCAGCGGCAACTTCTTCGATATCCATACCGCCTTCGGTCGAGGCAACGATCGACACCTGTGATGTTCCACGGTCCACGAGGAAGGCCAAATAAAGTTCGGTTTCGATGTCCGACCCATCTTCGATGTAAATGCGATTGACCTGTTTTCCGGCAGGCCCCGTCTGGTGCGTCACCAATGTTTTGCCGAGCATTTTTCGGGCCTCATCGGCCGCTTCCGCCGCCGACTTTGCAAGGCGCACACCGCCCTTTTCGCCAGCCTCGGGTTCTTTGAACGAGCCCTTTCCGCGACCCCCCGCATGTATTTGTGCTTTCACGACCCAAAGCGGCCCGCTCATCTCTGCGGCCTTTGCTTCGGCCTCATCCGCGGTGAGTACAACGCGTCCATCAGATACGGGTGCGCCTGCGGCACGCAGCAGGGCTTTGGCCTGGTATTCGTGAATATTCATCCTATCCCTCTCGGTGATCTGCGGGTCTCTCCATCCGCAAGATCACAGAAACGGGAAAGTGCAACGTGTTTCAAGGGAAAACGACCGAATGCGCCCTTTCGCGACGACGAACGAGGCGTTTCATCGTGATTCCAAATGTCGCAGTCGAATGGTCTTTATGCTGACCGAGAGACGGGATGATTGTGACAAGCAGCGCTTCATGCTAGGGCAGAGGCGAAGAGGTAAACAGGCGAGATTATGAAACAGATTTTATTCGCATCAGCGGCGCTCTTTTTTGCAATGGGCCCTGCCAACGCCGTTGAAATATCAATATACACCGGTTTTCAAACGGCTCCACATTCAACAGTGGAAGGAACAGACCCGACGGGTGCTGGCGATTTTGATTTCACCGCAGGTTGGGAAGGCCGCTCTTTCGAGATGCCGCCCTATTACGGGATCCGCGCAACATGGTGGCGCAATGAAAACCTCGGTTACGCTTTGGAGTTTACCCATGCCAAAGTATACAGCGATGATGAGACTCAGGACGACTCGGGCTTTGATGTTCTCGAATTCACCGACGGTCTTAATCAGATTATCGCCTCTGTGCGATATCGTTGGCCAAACCAATGGGGCAATTTCACACCCTACGTAAATGGCGGACTTGGTGTGTCGATCCCGTATGTAGAGGTGAAATCCACTCCGACGGCCGATGAAACCGACGGGCTACAATATGGCGGGCTCGCAGGGGCACTCGCGCTCGGCGTCAATTACGATCTGAATGACCGTTGGGGACTGTTTGGAGAGTACAGATTTTCGTATCAAGAGGTGAATGTCGATCTTGATGGCGGCGGCGACTTAGAAACCAGCATTTACACAAACGCCCTTAATGTCGGCGTGAGCTACAACTTCTAAATATCTGTTTTCCTTCGAAAACCTGGCCTCGTATGAGGCCAGGCTAGGCATTTACGAGAGCGATGCGTCGATCCCGATGCAGGCCTCCATAAGACCCTTCACAGCATCTACTGAACTGTCGAACATCGCTTTTTCTTCAGAGTTCATCTTGATTTCGACAACTCTCTCAATTCCGTCAGCACCAATGATTGTTGGTACGCCGACATACATTTCTGATTGGTCATATTGACCAGAGAGGTGTGCCGCACAGGGCAGAAGCCTTTTTTGATCCTTCAGATACGCTTCGGCCATTTCAATCGCAGAGGCGGCCGGAGCATAGAAGGCAGAGCCCGTTTTCAAAAGCCCGACGATTTCTGCACCGCCATCACGTGTGCGTTGGACAATCGCATCCAATTTGTCTTGGGTCGTCCACCCCATTTCGACCAGATCTGGCAATGGAATGCCCGCGACGGTCGAATACCGCGTCAGCGGCACCATTGTGTCGCCATGACCGCCCAGAACAAACGCTGTCACATCTTTGATGGACACGTTGAACTCTTCGGCAAGGAAATAGCGGAAGCGCGCGCTGTCCAACACACCGGCCATGCCGCACACTTTCTCCGCTGGAAGACCTGAGAACTTTTGAAGCGCCCAAACCATCGCATCGAGCGGGTTTGTGATACAGATGACAAACGCATTCGGCGCATTGTCCCGAATACCTTCACCGACGGATTTCATCACCTTGAGGTTGATGCCCAACAGATCGTCGCGGCTCATGCCTGGTTTTCTTGGCACCCCAGCCGTCACGATGCACACATCCGCGCCGGCAATGTCGGCGTAGTCTGTCGTGCCTTTCAGATCGGCGTCGTATTTATCAACTGGGCTTGCTTCTGCAATGTCGAGCGCTTTGCCCTGCGGCGTTCCTTCCGCGATATCGAATAGGACGACATCGCCAAGTTCCTTCAAAGCGGCCAGATGGGCCAAAGTGCCACCAATTTGTCCTGCCCCGATAAGGGCGATTTTCGCGCGTGCCATCGTTCTCTCCCAACTAGCAATGTCGAAGGCGGCGTAGCTGCGAGGGGGGTGAAAGGCAAGAATCTTATCGCCCAAACCATCATGGGTTTGATTGGGGCGTTCTGGCTAGGACGCGCTTGTCGTCTCGAAGCTGTGCCCCACTGCGATGATGCACGCCTTCCCCGAAGGATCAGAAATGACCAATGTCCAACTGCCCTTTTCGGCATTTGCGAAGGTCTCGAACCGCCGATTTTGCCCGTCGACCGCGTAACTCTGCCGTGTTTCCTTGAAACGGTCGTTTAACACCTGAATAATCTTTGCCCGTGGTCCGCAGGTGGGTGATTGGGCCCATGCGCCGCTCGCATATAAGAGTGCGACCGCGAAAATGCTTCCGATTGAAAATAGATCCTTAGAGGTCATGATGTGTCCCTTGGTTGTCTCCACTCACGGGCCAGTGCACAGTGTTAATATGGTTTAATGGGACCGTACGGAGGATCAGGTGCGCACAGTTTTGTTTTGTCCTGCATCGAAACCAAGGGCTCTTGCGAAGCTGGGTCAGCTGCGCTGCGATGCGGTGATCATTGATCTGGAAGACGCCGTTGGCCGGGATCAAAAAACGGACGCACGGGACCGGGCAAAGGCCTTCTTCGCCAAAGACGGTGCACATCAGGTCAGGGCGCTTCGGATTAATGGCCCCGGCACACCTGAATTTTACGCCGATCTTGAATTGGCGGACACGGCCGATGTAGACGCCATCGTGATCCCGAAGGTTCAACGCATCTTGGACATAGAGGCCGTCGCAGGCCACGTTTCAAAACCGCTTTGGATCATGATTGAGACCGCAGCTGGCGTCCTCGCGTCTGCCGAACTGGCGGCGCACCCGTGGGTAAAGACACTGATTCTCGGTCCGAATGACCTTTATGTGTCTCTTGGCGCCAGCCGGGATGCCTCTCGGTCAGCGCTTCACACGGCGATGGGGCACCTTATCTTGGCCGGACGGGCACATGCCTGCGTCGTTCTTGACGGGGTCTACAATGATTTTCGTGACGCAGAAGGGTTGTTGGCAGAGGCGAAGGCAGCGAAGCGCCTTGGGTTTGATGGAAAGACATTAATCCATCCCGACCAAGTTCCTATTGTGCACCAGGCATTTTCGCCGAGTGAAGCAGAGTTGGAAGATGCAAGAGCACTTATCGATGCTTATGCAAGCGGGGACGGAAATGCTGTGGAATTTCGTGGTCGCATGGTGGAAGAGCTTCATGCGCGCGCGGCGAAATCGCTCTTGCAAGACTAGGAAGGAATATCTGTGACACTTTTAATGGTGGGCTTAGCCGTATTTGTAATGGGCCACTTTTGGAAGCGCCTCATGCCCTCCCTCTATGAGGGCCTCGGACGGGGGGCGAAGGCAATTTCTGCGGGTCTCATAATTCTCGGTCTCCTCGTGATCATTTATGGGTATCGCAGTGCTCCGTTCGAGCGTGTTTATGATCCCCCGGTTTGGGGCACGCATCTTAACTGGCTATTGATGTTTGTTGCTGTCGGATTGCTTGGCGCGGGTCATTCCAAAGGGCGGATTAGAACCTGGTTCCGGCATCCTATGCTGCTTTCTGTTATTGTTTGGGCGATTGCGCATTTATTGGCAAATGGCGATCTCGCAAGCGTTGTATTGTTTGGATCTCTGGCAATCTGGGCGATTGCAGAGATCCATATCGTTAATGCCGCAACGGGCGCTTGGACACGTCCTTCAGCGGGCCCTGTGGCCCGTGATTTTGTGCTTCTAGCGATTACAAAAGGGGCCTATGCCGTGATGGTTGGCATACACATTTGGGTCGGTGTGAATCCCTTCTGGAGCATTTTATAGAGGCTCTGATCTGGCCGATCTGACGGATTTGAAAGATGCTAAGGGATCGCAGTGTACGCATTGCAGCCCAAGGCCACTCGACCCAAAAAGCGCGTTATGCGGGCTGGCACTATGCGGGCGGTTAGGCTACGCTGGCGAAGAAGAGAAGACCGGAGAAAACCATGGCAGATGTGAACCGGGGCAATCGACCATTGTCGCCGCATCTCGAAATCTATCGACCCCAGTTGAATTCGATAACCTCGATCATCAATCGTATCACCGGTGGTGGCCTATCAATCACGTTCTTATTGATCACGATTTGGTTCCTCTCGGCGGCTTGGTCGCCAGAGGCCTTTGCCGTCGTTGATGGTTTCATGTCTTCGATCTTAGGAAGCATTATATTGATCGCATCATTATGGGCCCTTTGGTTCCACTTCTGCGGCGGTATCCGCCACCTGATTTGGGACACGGGCCGCGGCTATGACCTCCGATTGGTCGATTTGTCCGGATGGATCGTTATCGCTGCGAGCGTCTTATTGACGATCCTCACTCTCCTGATCATCTAGGGTTAAGGTACGATGAGCTATAGAACAGATTATGCGCGCGTTCTCGGTCTTGGGTCGGCAAAGGAGGGAACAGAGCATTGGTGGTCATCGCGCGTAACGTCGGTTGCGTTGATCCCTTTGACCATCGCCTTCGTCTTCATAACGGGACCCCTCATCGGTTCCAGTTATGGCGAGGTTGAAGCCGCTTTTCAGAACCCGATAAAAGCGATCACGGTTATCTTATTCCTCCTTGTGACGACCCGTCACCTGGAAGAAGGCAATCAGGTTATTATTGAAGACTACATTCACGGACCGGGTCTTCGGACGTTTGCGCTTTTGAAAAACAAGCTTGGTGTGTGGACGTTGGGATTGGCGGCAATCTTTGCCGTGGCAAAAATTGCATTTGGAGCGTGACAATGACCGCGTATGAATTCGTAGACCACCAATATGATGTTGTTGTGGTGGGTGCTGGTGGCGCCGGTTTGCGGGCAACTCTTGGAATGGCCGAGCAGGGGCTAAAGACGGCCTGTGTGTCAAAGGTGTTCCCGACACGATCGCACACAGTGGCTGCACAAGGCGGCATTGCTGCATCGCTCTCCAATATGGGGCCCGATAACTGGCAGTGGCACATGTATGACACCGTGAAGGGGTCCGATTGGCTCGGTGATACGGATGCCATGGAATACTTGGCACGCGAAGCACCGAAGGCCGTCTACGAACTAGAGCATTATGGCGTTCCGTTCTCTCGGACCGAAGATGGGAAGATTTACCAACGTCCGTTTGGGGGCCACACGACCGAATTTGGAGAGGGCCCACCCGTCCAGCGAACATGTGCGGCGGCCGACCGAACAGGGCACGCGATTTTGCACACGCTCTATGGCCAATCCTTGAAAAACAATGCGGAGTTTTTCATCGAGTATTTTGCCACGGATCTGATCATGACCGCGGACAATCGATGCCAAGGTGTGATCGCATGGAAGCTCGACGATGGGACGATCCACCGGTTCAACGCCAAGCTCGTGGTTTTGGCAACGGGCGGTTACGGCCGTGCGTATTTCAGCGCCACATCGGCCCATACATGTACAGGTGATGGCGGAGGCATGGTCGCGCGCCAAGGTTTGCCGTTGCAAGACATGGAGTTCGTACAATTCCACCCCACGGGTATCTACGGATCAGGCACGCTGATTACGGAAGGCGCGCGCGGCGAGGGCGGCTATTTGACCAATTCGGAGGGCGAGCGGTTCATGGAACGCTACGCACCCACATATAAGGACCTTGCGAGCCGCGATGTTGTGTCCCGATGCATGACGATGGAGATCAGAGAAGGTCGCGGTGTGGGCAGGGAAGGGGATCACATTCACCTGCACTTGAACCATCTTCCCCCCGAAACGCTTGCATTGCGTCTTCCAGGGATTTCAGAATCCGCAAAGATTTTCGCGGGCGTCGATGTAACAAAGGACCCCATTCCTGTGCTGCCTACGGTTCATTACAACATGGGTGGTGTTCCGACAAACTATTGGGGCGAGGTTCTTGACCCGACAGATGATGATCACGATCGCATTCTTCCGGGTCTCATGGCGATTGGTGAGGCGGGGTGTGCGTCGGTGCACGGCGCCAATCGCCTCGGATCTAACTCTTTGATTGACTTGGTGGTGTTCGGCCGTGCCTCAGCAATTCGTGCCGGACAAATCGTTGATGCAAATTCCGCAAACGAAGATCTCAACATGACATCAATAGACCAATCGATGGAGCGTTTTGATCGTCTTCGTCACGCAAAGGGGGGCGCTGGAACGGCTGAGCTTCGGTTGGAGATGCAAAAGACGATGCAACAGGACGCGGCTGTCTTCCGAACGGACAAAACGCTCGCCGAGGGCTTGTCCAAAATGGAAGGGATTGCCGAGAAACTGGATGATCTTCACGTTACCGATCGGAGCTTGATCTGGAACTCCGATCTTATGGAAACGCTTGAACTTACCAATCTAATGCCAAATGCCATGGCGACCATTGCGTCGGCTGAAGCTCGGAAAGAGAGCCGGGGTGCGCATGCGCACGAAGATTACCCAGATCGGAACGACACAGAGTGGCGCGTACATTCCTTGGCTCGGGTGAACGGCCCAGCCGTAAAGCTGAGCTATCGGAATGTGCATCTCAACCCGCTAACGTCGCATAACGAGGGCGGTATTGACCTCAAAAAGATCGCTCCGAAGGCACGCGTCTACTAAATCAAGCAGATTATCGAACCTCCGATGGTTAATCTCCAACCATATGGTCAGTCGATTTCTGGTTTGCTACTGTGCTGAAAATCGGGGGATTGAGATGAAACGGGGATTACTACTGGTGCCGGCCTGCGGCCTTGTCATTGCATGCAGCCAACCTTTTGCGACGCAGCAAGAGATTGACCGATGTGTTGATTTTACGGGCGTTCAAGATAGCGCCTTTCGTGTGAAGCAGGTTGAAACGACCGGGGGCGTCAAAGTGACCCTTCAAGACGCTCGTGGCATGAATGAAACACAACGTTTGGCGGTCGAAGAATGCATCGAAGATCAGGTTAATGCGCGTCGATCCGGTCGGGCTATACCGGTTGACAACCCAAGCGTTGCGCCTCCAGCGGAACCGGGCAAATTGCCCCTGCCGACCGAATTTCCTCTCCAACCTGGAGATGCAGAAATTTGGCCCCAGCTCACGCGGGCGGAACAAGAGCGCGCGATTGAATTTTTGCGGAACGGGTCGACCATAAGACAGTCATTGAAGGAAGATTGAGGCCGTAATGAAGATCGCATCATGCATCTTTGTAGGTACTGCTTTGGTTGTTTTGTCGGCATGTTCGAAACCCGCCGACACCGAGCCCAAGCCCGAACTAAACTGTCGCGTCCCTGTTGAACCGACGGTTGGCGTTGGAGTGCGTGTGGGATCAGGGGGAACCGATGTTGGCGGTGGGGTTGTGTTTGATGCTTCGGGAAATAACGGTGTTCTGGATGAAAACGGCGTATGTCAGAAGGTGGAAACGGAAGGTCGGATCCGCATCGGCATAGGTTTTTAGCAGCCCCAAGGTGTCGGCTTTGTCACGCATGATGCGCAGTTTGGCGACACCGGCCATCTGGGAAGCTATCTTACTCATCACCGTCGTCTTCGGCGTTTTTTTTGGGCCCTTGGTTTTCCCGATCTTCTTTTTATCGCTTTGCATTCTGGTTATTACCGACCGTAGCGGCATTGCCCGAGCATTTGAAAATTTTCCACGGCTGCTCTGGCTTCTTTTTACGATGGTAACCGCGTTTATGGCCTACTTTGCCGCTGTCGCGGCCATGCGCTGGGTTGGATATGACATTACGGTGCCGTTTCAAATCGACGGCGTTGTGCATCCCGGGGAGTGGGTGCTCTACTTGGTCGTCACTCTGTTGCTTGCGATTGCGCTTTTTGAAACCCAGTTTGTTCATAAAGGTATGACGACCTGGTTCTTGCCAGTGTTTATTGTGGCCTGCTCATTCGCGGCTGCTGGATACATATATTTTCATTTTAATGAACCGGTGCTTGGCAGTGCATGTCGAACGGGTTTCAATATAATGAACCCCAACATTCTTGCCTTTTTTTTGTCAATTTTGATCTGTCTGGCCTTCGCCTATCTGATAAGCGTCGACACAAGAAAAAAGGCGGCCTTGGCTGTCGTCGCGATCGGAATGCTTATGCTTGTGATCCTAACGGGATCGCGGATGGCCATAATTTCGTTGACGTTCACCATATTGGTGATCTCCTTTGTCTCGCATGAAAATCGCGCCAGAACGTTCCTTCAGTGTCTCTGTGTCCTGGTCGGGGCTTTCGCAATCGGTCTCTTGATTGTCGAACTCATCGGATGCGGTCTTTTCAACAGGTTTCGCCTGCTTGGCTCCGCCCTTGATGCTGATGTGAGCTTCTCAACTGCAAACCGGGTCACGCTTTGGTCTCAAGCAATCGAAGCCTTGCGCACAAACTGGCTTTGGGGGGTGGGTTTCCAGTTTGAACCAACGGTCAATCCAAAGAGTGGACATATCCACAACCAATATCTGTCCTGGTGGCTGTGGGGTGGCTTGCCTGGGCTGGTCCTCGCCGTGACACCGTTTGTGACTTTATTGTATTATGGCTGGGTCCGAGCCGGCGTCGCTGGCCTTGGGATATCGTTTGCCTATGTTGGCTTCGCCGGATTGAATTTCATGTCGGATTCCATCGTCTTTTTTTCCACGCCCTTCGCACAATTTATGATTTTGTTTGCGGTGACCATTGGTTTGATCGAGGCACGCCGTGCCGCGGCAAGTTGACCGCTCCGGGGCCTTTTCTCAGCGCGGGGAATGCGTTAGCAAACTGTGAGAGAGAAGAGATGACGTCATGGTAGAACTGGTACTCCCCAAAAATTCCCGAATGGTTGCCGGAAAGGTGTGGCCCAAGCCTGAAGGTGCAACCAATATTCGCGCGTTTAAGATTTACCGTTGGGATCCAGACACGGGTGAAAATCCGCGTGTCGACACGTATTTTGTTGACCTGGATACTTGTGGGCCGATGATCCTTGATGCTCTCATCAAAATTAAGAACGAAATTGACCCAACCCTAACGTTTCGACGCTCTTGCCGAGAGGGCATTTGTGGATCATGCGCGATGAATATCGATGGTGTGAACACGCTTGCTTGTATCCGTGGCATGGACGAAGTGCGGGGCGACGTAAAAATCTATCCTTTGCCTCACATGCCGGTGGTTAAGGACTTGGTCCCAGACCTCTCGCATTTTTATGCGCAGCACGCGAGCATAATGCCGTATCTAAAGACCAAAACAAACACGCCACAAGACGAATGGCGCCAATCGATTGATGATCGTGAAAAACTAGACGGATTGTATGAATGCGTCATGTGCGCATGTTGTTCCACGTCTTGCCCATCATATTGGTGGAATGGTGACCGATATCTTGGACCTGCTGCGCTTTTGCATGCGTATCGTTGGATTATCGACAGTCGGGATGAGGCCACCGGGGAACGCCTTGATGAGCTTCAGGATCCGTTCAAACTCTATCGGTGTCACACGATCATGAACTGCGCAAAGACATGTCCAAAGGGCCTTAACCCTGCAAAAGCGATTGCTGAGATCAAAAAGATGATGCTGGAGCGCACGCTCTAGGCTGCTTGTTGCGCCCAAATGGCCTCGTCCGCCGTTTGGTTGACAAATACACGAACTCGCCCAGAGATATGTGTATGGTTCGTGCGTTATTTGCTCTTGTTGTGTGCTTTTTGCCCAGTGCCTTGCTGGCAAATACCTGTTTGCAAAACCCAAATATTCTCATTTCGAATTGCGATGCGAGCCTTCGAGTTGGTCTGATCTCTCCGACCGACTTGACTGAAACCGATGCACCGGATTTGGCCGTGACCGGAACCTACAGCAGCGCTGATCGAATCGGAATTGAGGGCTTGGCCGTGCTCAATGGAGAGGTCAAAAGCCGTCGATTGCAGGGCTGGGATGGTGTTCTGATCGTTGATCGGTTGGGCAATCCCACAGTCTATAACGCGCGGAACGTGGCCTTTGGCGGGCAACGATTTAACATCAAAGACGCAGATGATGCGCAAAGATTGCTGGAGATCACAACAGATCAGGGGGCGTCGTTGATCCAATCACATCTGCTGATTTCAGATGGCGTTCTGGATCTCCGGAACGTTTCAAATGCGCCAGTGTTTTACCGACGACTGTTTTACATGCGCCACAATGGGGAGTTTGGCGTCTGGCAGCCGGACGAACGGTTGACCCTATACGATGCCGCCGTTCGTCTACAGGATGAGCTCCAGCCAAAAATGGCGATTAATCTGGACATGGGCGCATATGATTTTTGTCAAACGAAGGATGGAACAGATTGTGGGCGCCTTGCTGTACCATTGGACCGTTTGACCAATCTCCTGGTCTTTTTTTCACAGACAGATGACGAAAGCTGATTTCGGCTGACAGCGGACATGGCCTTGTTATAAGGCGCGCGATCTCGCATAGGACGGTATTTTAAATGCTCAAAGTTTTCGGTCATAAGGCCCCCGACACGGATGCCACTGCGTCTGCAATCATTTGGTCATGGTATCTCACCAACACTGGTTCAGATGCGCAACCCTACGTCCTTGGGACGCCCAATACCGAAGCCGCGTTTGTGTTGAGCCGGTGGGGCTTTGAGACGCCAGAGCTCTTGTCTGAACTCGTGAAGGATGAACCGGTTGTTGTGGTGGATACAAACAATCCGGCCGAGCTGCCCGACGGGATCAATGGCGCCGCAATTAGACAACTCATTGATCACCATAAATTGGTTGGGGGGCTTGAGACGAAGGAGCCAATCGATATCACGGTGCGTCCCGTGGCATCGACCGCAACGATCATGGCCGGCCTTATGGGAGACCGGTTGGACCAAGCGCCCGACAGTATAAAGGGTTTGATCCTCTCTTGCGTTTTGTCGGATACGCTCGAGTTCAGGTCACCAACAACGACAGAAGAAGATCGGGCGCTGGCGGCACACCTCGCGGCTGATCTAAATCTCAATGTGTCCGAATATGCGGCCCAAATGTTTGAAGCAAAGTCAGACGTCTCTGCGTTCAGTGATGCAGAACTTCTTCGCATGGACTCTAAGGAATATGCGGTAGAGGGCACGAAGTTCAGGGTGTCTGTGCTCGAAACAACGTCGCCGAAGATTGTCCTAGATCGCAAGCAATCTTTGATGGGTCAGATGCCTGACGTTGCGACGGAAGATGGTGTCGATCATGTCCTGTTATTCGTGGTGGATATCTTGAACGAGGAGGCAACACTTCTTGTCCCAAATGACGTTGTCTCTGGTGTTGCGACGGCGTCCTTCGGGGTCTCGGTAGACGGTGATACCGTGACACTTCCTGGAATTGTGTCTCGCAAAAAACAGATCATTCCAAATCTTAAAATGGCGTGACGTTTCAGTATAACACGTCACCAAAACTCCCCTAAAATGGCGAGTTTGTTTGTATTCTGTTTGCCTTTAGCGTGGAGGTCAAAGCATGTTTACGCGTTGTTAACCATATCGAAGGAAGGTCCTCATGCGACATTCATGGATGATCGAAGTCGTCAAAGATCTACAGGATTATGCACTCGAAAACGGGCTTCCGGACACGAGTGGTAAACTGAAGTCGGTGATCGATGCAGTGGCCGCAGAAACCGAGCAGCCGGAGCGTGAGGGGCATGAAGGCCAGCGAAGTATCGTTTCATACGTTGAATCTTGTGGAGAGGATCGGTCAAGCAACCTCCATTGAAGATGTTTATGATCGCGTCCTAGATTTTCGCGCTGCCTTTGATGTTAAACATGCCGTCTATCATTCCGTTAATGCCGACGGGCGACCCTTTGCGCTGACGTCATACGGCGTTGAATGGTCTAAGCATTACGAAGAAAATCGTCTTTACCGCATGGACCCTGTTGTGCGGGCAGCGTTTACGTCCTTTGCGCCCTATGACTGGGGCCATCTTTCCTGGAACGGCAAGGGGCTGCGCAACTTCAGAGCAGCGGCGATCGAGGGCGGCGTGGGGAATAATGGCCTTTCCCTTCCAATTCGGGGACCAGACGGGGAGTTTGCCCTTGTGAGCCTCTCGAACAGCGTTTCAGATACGACCTGGTTGACGCAGGCAGAGGAACTCCGACCTTATCTAGTACTTGTTGGACATTACCTGCACGAAGTAACGCGCGGGTTGTCATCCCCCGATAAAACCCAACAGCCTGTCGCGCTTTCGCCTCGTGAAAAGGACGTGCTTTTGTTTCTCTCGCGCGGTCTGAACAGGTCAGCAATCGCCGACAAACTTATGATTTCGGAGCACACACTTCGGGTCTACATCGACAGCGCACGTCGGAAACTTGACGCGAGAAACACCGTTCACGCCGTGGCGCGGGCGCTCTATTCCGGTCAAATACTGAATTAATCGTACGTAGCACTCATCTCTGATTAACGTTAATTTTTGATGCGATCCCCTGGAACAAAAGGGGATCAAGTCATGATGAAGATTTTGAGATTTGACGCATTGGATACGTATCCGATGCTGCGGGACAGCATGTTTCGCGATCGGGCGCGCCAGTTCGTAGAGCGCTTAAAGTGGGACATTCCAGTGACGCGCAATGGTTTGGAAATTGACCAATATGACGACGAAGATGCGATCTATCTTATCGCGTGCAATGGAGCGGGGGAACACGAAGCGTCGATGCGACTGCGTCCAACCCTGGGGCGCACGCTTCTCGAAGATATTTTCCCGAGTATGTATCGGAAGGAGTTTCGAGCAGAAAACATCTGGGAAAGCACGCGCTTTTGCGTGTCGCCCACAGATAACGGAACAGGTGCGGTACGCGTGCTTTTGGCCGGTCAGGCGCTTGGTCTTGCGCAGGGGTTGACCGGATCTCTTGGAATCTACGATGTGCGGATGATGCGGGTCTACAAACGGCTTGGTTGGGCTCCGGAGCCATTGGACGAGAGCGATGATCCATCTGGGCGGATCGGCCTGGGAATGTGGCGGTTTTCGGCGGCTCATCTGTCGCGCCTCTCCTATGTAAGCGGGATCGGAAGCCGGATCGCGAATATATGGGTTGAACAGGCCAACGGATACGATCCCATCTTCAATTTGCAGTAATCGCAGGGTAGGTGGGTTGGATCACAAATCCGACCCCAATGCCTTATTCATCTGATCAAGCAACTGCATTCGACGCGCTGACCGAAGCCCTAAAGCGCGCGGGTATCAATTTGGATAGCGGCCTGGTCGAGCATGACACCCCGGATACAGGAACGGTCTTTGCTGTTACGGGGAAGGCGGGATCCGGAAAGACGTTGTTGCTTGCCGATTTGGCGCGCGCGCTCGAAGATGCGGGGCTTTCAGTCATCTCTGGCGATTACGACAATGTGGGGAAGCGTCAACGATCTCTCGCAATCCTTGCGCCCACGAACAAAGCCGCAAGTGTCTTGCGCCGTCGCGGCGTTGCGGCGACGACCATCCATCGCATTTTGTATCGTCCGGTTTACGATCCTGAGTATGAACAAATTGCCGAATGGCTGATCGGTCGGGCCCAGCAGCCAAAGCTGGAGGGTATTTCACCGGCGGCCCTTCAACGCGCGGAGACATTCTACAAGGCCAACAGATCGATACCAGGGGCGCTCGCGGCTGCGGGCTTGCGCGGTTCCGATTTTATTACGGGATGGAAGCGCCGCGAGGACCCGTTGGACATTGGTTTTGTTGATGAAGCTTCGATGCTTGATGATCGTCAATTGTCGGACTTACGGGACGTGTTTTCGTTTCTCGTTCTTTTTGGAGATCCGGCGCAGCTCGCACCCGTCGGTCAATCCGGTCAAATGGTGTTTGACCAGATCGGGGGTAAGAAAACACATCACCTAAGCAGAATACACCGACAAGAAGCCGGAAACCCCATTCTCGATCTTGCCCACGCTCTGTCGGACGAAAACCTTGATTTCTCTGACTTTGAGCAGATGGTTAAAGACGAAGCAACGCGAGACGATAGGGTGCGTATTTCAGAGCGTGTTTCCTGCGATTTGATGGCACGCTCGCCCGTTCTGGTTTGGCGCAACGCCACCCGCATCCGATTGATCCATGCCTTTCGAACGGCCCACGGTTTATCTCTTGATGAATTTGCAAGCGGAGAGCCCCTTATCTGCGATGGGCTGGAGCTTCCGATGAAGCACCGGGCAAAACGGCTCGATCTAGAGGCCCGTGGGCTCATTAAAGGTGCCCAAGTGATCTACCTTGGAGCAGGTCGAAAGCCGGGCTTTTCGAGGCTTCACGTATTGGGCGCCCCAGACCCGATGGTCTCCGCTGCAACGATCATTAAGATTGAAGCCCCCAATGAAGAAGAGCCTTTTATCCCAACCGCGGCCCGAATGGGGGCCGCTTTTGTTCACGGGGCCGCATGTACCATTCACAAAGCGCAGGGCAGTCAGTGGCGAGATGTTCAGGTCTTTGCGCCTGACCTTTATGTTGCGGCCCGAGCTGGCCGCTCGGAAGCTGGTATTCCGCTTTGGAAGCGCCTTGCTTATGTTGCCATCACGCGCGCGGAGGATAGGCTTCATTGGGTCACACATTATCGGTTGCAGAAACCGACAGAGCCGTTGAATACAGACGATCTTCGTGGCGGGGCTCGACCGGAATTGATCTTGGAGTCAGAAGATCAGATTCATCACAGTGAGCGAAACGACCAGGAATAAAACGGTCATCACCCCACCCGCACGAACAAAATCTGCCACCCGGTAGCCGCCTGGTCCCATGATCAAAGCGTTGACCTGGTGCGTTGGGATCAGGAATGAATTGGATGTCGAAATCGCGACAGTGAGAGCAAAGATTGCTGGATCGGCGTTTGCCGCGACCGCGATGGAAATCGCCAGGGGGACCAGAAGAACGGTTGCGCCAACATTTGACATGACGAGTGTAAACCCGGTGGCAAGCACCGCTATTCCCGCTTGTAATGCCCAGATCGGCCATCCGTCCAAAACTGACAAGACGCCTTGAGCAATCCATTCCGCTGTTCCTGTTGCCTGCACTGCGGTCCCCAATGGGATCAAAGAAGCGAGCAGGAAAACGGTGTTCCATCCGACGGCCTCGTAGGCCTCGTCGACCGACAGTACATTCGAGGCGATCATGCCAACCGCGCCCACCAGCAATGCCAGCGAGAGCCGGAGATCGGTGAAGAGAATGAGGCACAAGGCGACGAGGAAGAAGAAAACGGCCCACGAGACTTTTTTGGGACGGACATCTTCTTGCGGAAAATCAGACGTCACAATGACGAAATTTTTGTCCCGCTTGAGGCGTGTTAGCGCCTCCCATTGCGTTTGAACAACAAGCGTATCACCAACTTGTAAAGGCATCGCGGCAATACGCGTTGCCTTATGATCCTCGGTTTCCATATGGCTGTACGTGTCTTCAGCACGATGGATTGCGAGAAGCGACAAACCGTATGTCTTTCGAATACGGACTTCGCGCGCCGCTTTTCCGATCAGGTTCGAATCTGGGGGAATAACGATCTCCGCAACGCCGGCCCGTGTGGGCACGAATTCTTCGGAGAAGACCTCCAACTTTGGCCGAATACGCAACCCGTAACAATCTGCCATTTCTTGGACAACATCTCTGTTGCCGAGAACGGCAAGACGGCAGGGCGGAGTGATTTCCGTATCCGCTGGCGGACCAACCCATCGCCGTCCATTATGATATGTGCCGATGATGTAGAGGTGATGGGCATCCATTACATCATAGAGTGTTTCCCCAAGAAGGATGGAGCCCTTGGGCACATCGACTTCAAAAATATCCGCATCCAATCCGTAAATCCGTTTCAGGTATTCTTTCATGGATTGGGCAGATGCCGCGCTGCCTTTGTCGGGCGTTTCGGGAAGCACAAGCCGACCTGCGACGACGAAATATATGATGCCGGTTGTGACCAGCGCGAGCCCGATCGGTGTTACGGAAAACAGCGAGAACGGTTCAATCTGAGCATCCGATCCAAGGTCCCGGTTTGCTTGAACGATCAGATCGTTCAGAAGAATTAATGGCGATGATCCGACCATTGTAATTGTGCCGCCCAGGATCGCACAAAAACCCATAGGCATTAGAAGACGCGCCATCGGAATTTCTGTTCGCGCCGAAATGCGGCTGACCACCGGAAGAAACAGGGCCGCAGCCCCAACATTTTGCATGAAGCTCGAGATCACACCGACGGTGCTTGAAACGATCGGGATTACGCGCCCTTCGGATTGACCACCATATTTTAGGATGACCGCCGCCAGCCGCGTCATAAGACCGGTTTTATCAAGGCCCGCTCCGATGATCATTACGGCAATGATCGAGATCACAGCGTTCGACGCAAAACCGTCAAAGAGATGGGTGATGTCGGCGAGGTTCGACAGACCGGGCACATAACTCAGGACGCCGAGCAGGATCATAACCAGGATTGCTGCCAGATCCACACGGACGATCTCGGATACAAACAGGAACACGGTGAAGCCGAGCAGGCCGAGAACGACCATCATCTCCGTCGTGAGTATTATCGGATCCATCGCCTTCTCCCCAAGCCCGCTTACGGCGAAGCGGTTGGTCGTTCAAGTTGTGGCCCGTTTTGAAGCGCTGGCTTCGGACAATATGCACAGAAGTTCAAATAATATCGACGCGCCAAGCCATGCGGTGGTGCCTGATGGGTCGAAGGGTGGAGAGACCTCTACAAGGTCAGCACCAACGATATTGAGACCACGAAGGGCCCGCACGACTTGCTGCGCTTGAAAACTCGTCGGACCGCCGACTTCAGGCGTTCCTGTGCCAGGCGCGTAGGCCGGGTCAATGAAATCGATATCAAAAGAACAATATGTCGGCATATGCCCCACGATTGCGCGTGCTTGTGACATAACGCTCTCGATTCCGCGCTCGAAGAA
Organism: Pseudomonadota bacterium; assembly: GCA_038744815.1. Lineage (GTDB taxonomy): Bacteria > Pseudomonadota > Alphaproteobacteria > Rhodobacterales > Rhodobacteraceae > Amylibacter. Next base: position 111,032 of record JBCDLY010000008.1, read on the forward strand.
GTCTTCGATGGGGATGATCGTGACACCTTGAGAGCGGCCCCATTCGATGTCTTCGCCATCATACATCGTTCCGCGTATCCCGACTTGGATCGTTCGTTCTGGCGCAAGCAATCCTTCTTCTATTGCTCTTCGAAACGGTGTTCCGTGCGTATATTTGAAGCCGCCAAAGTAGCTGTCGAAAAGATCGGTATGAGCGTCAAAGTGGATCATTCCAACAGGGCCATCTGCGGCGATGCCCCGAAGAACCGGCAACGACACAAGATGGTCGCCGCCCACAGTCATGGGAAGAATTCCCTTGGAAACCACCTTCTTATAGAAACGTGCAATGCGATCCATCGCATCCACAATATCGGCTGGGTTTGCACCAACATCCCCGAGATCGGCGCAATTGGACAATTCGAAGGGTCGTACTCCTGTGGACGGATGAACGGCGCGCAGCATCGTGGAGTAATCGCGGAGCGCGCGTGGCCCGTGACGGGGGCCGGGTCGATTTGTTGTGCCCCCATCCCAAGGTACGCCGATCAAGCCAATATCTATTTCATGAATATCAGTGTGGTCCAAATCGAGCAGAGGCAGACGCATGAAACTCGGAACTCCGGCAAACCGAGGAAGAGATTGACCGGAGATCGGTTGATACTTTGGGTTTGGCGCGTCTGTCATTTTTGTGTCCCTTGTTCGTTTGAGCAACCTGCACTGGTCCAGTTTGCAAGACAAGAGAAGCGAAGGGATATGAATGTTAAGGTATACCGGGCCGGAGGTGCAGAACCTTACACAAAACCAAGGCGTCATGACGCACGCCGTTCAGCGCTCTGTAGTAGTTTTTTCGGCGTCCTTCTTGGGTGAAACCCGCTTGTTGATAGAGTGAGATCGCGGCTTCATTGTTTTCTGCGACTTCAAGATAAATCGAGGTCGCGCCCGCCAGCCGTGTTTCAAACTTTTCCAGAAGAGCCCGACCATGTCCAAGGCGCCTTTTGTCAGGGTCGACTACGAGCGTAAGTATTTCAGCCTCGGGCCCGTTGTGCCGCCCCAAAAGAAAACCGGCATTGTTTGAAACGAGGATATTGACTGGATCTGACAGGAGGGCCTCGAACTCTTCTGTGGACCAAGGACGAGGGGCCTCGATCGCGCGCATGTGCAGTTTTGACAGCTCTTCTGGAGACATCACGAGAGAAGTGTCGGTGCCGGCGCAGATGGGAGTGCCGCATCGGGCGCGCGAACATAGAGCGGGGCGGGGCGTTCTCTCGGTTCTTTGATACATCCATAGGCTATCAGACGTCTGGGGATGTCGACCAGTTTGTGATCCTGAACAGTGCCATCCATGTGAACAGGTGGCGAAACAGCGACCAGCCCGTCAAAGGTTTGCTGGTATTTTGTCTCTCCCGGTCCAGGCAACTCGCGCACATGTCGGGACGTCGGCGCGTCATCGGGATGATAGGAGAGTTCGAAGTTTGAAACACCGATTGCGGGAATGCCAAGCGAGAGGGCAAGGCCACGCGCGGTCGACACACCAATTCGCGTTCCGGTGAAGCTGCCGGGCCCGATACCAACGCACAGTATGTCCAAACCGTTGATATCGCGCGCACCGAGTGCGTCTTTAATTAAGGGTTGAAGTGCTTCTGCTTGACCAGTGGGCATCGCCCGCGTGTCATCAAATACGATCTCACCGTCCCAAAACAAACCGACCGCGCAATGCGCGGCCGATGTATCCATTGCGAGAACATTTTTAGACACCTACTGGGCGTACCTCAGTGACTTCTGGGATATAGTGACGAAGCAGGTTCTCGATCCCCATTTTCAATGTGATCGTCGACGAAGGACAGCCCGCACATGCGCCTTGCATATGCAGATATACGATGCCGCGCTCGAAACCGTGGAACGTGATATCCCCGCCGTCCTGGGCGACGGCTGGGCGGACTCGAGTATCGAGAAGCTCTTTAATCTGGCCCACGATTTCTCCGTCCTCGCCATCATGGTCGGCATGACCGCCCGATGTGCTGTCGCCCTCGACGACGGGCGCGCCGGATTGAAAATGCTCCATAATTGCTGCGAGAAGCGCAGGCTTTATCTGATCCCATTCAACGGTGTCATCTTTTGTCACCGTCACAAAATCGGGACCGAAAAATACAGCCGTCGCGCCCGTGACGCCAAAAATGCGTTGGGCAAGCGGGCTATTTGAGGCGGCTTCATGAGATGGAAAATCTGCGGTACCTGTGGGCATAACGGTTTGACCTGGAAGAAACTTCAAAGTCGCCGGGTTTGGTGTTGGCTCAGTTTGGATAAACATCTGTGTCGTCCTTTGCTTGACCCAAAGATGATGCTTTGTAGGTCGGACGTCAAGAACTTAGAACAATTCTAAACTAGCGAAATTTGTCGACCAGCTTTTGGAGCGGGGTCCGAAGGTCTGGTTCGGGAGTTTCCTTCGGAATGTCCGAGGGGCGCTGGGACTGTGTGTGAATCGCCTGCGTCGATTTCGATGAACGGGGCGGATTGGTCCGCAGCGCAACCGCGCTCATGAATTTGTCATGTGCACCTTCGGCAAGCATTGGCGCGCCGTCGCCGATCCCTCGCAGTAGGTCATCAAGCCAGCCCTGATCGGCTTTCGGAAAGTCACGAAGGACATAATGTGGCACAGCGTCTTTGTGGCCGGGATGTCCGATACCAAGTCGAATGCGGTGATAGTCTGGCCCAATATGTTGGTGGACCGACCGCAGTCCATTATGCCCCGCGTGGCCGCCGCCCCGTTTTACCTTCACCTTCGATGGAGCCAGGTCCAGCTCATCGTGGAAAACATACACATCCTTTGCAGCGACTTTGTAAAACTGAACCGCCGCGCTCACGCTCTGACCGGATAGGTTCATAAACGTTTCCGGCTTTAAGAGGACAATCTTCTCTGATCCGAGTTTCCCGTCTGAGGTGAGACCCTGAAATTTAGATTTCCAAGGGCCAAAGCCATGGTCCGACGCAATCTGATCCACTGCCATGAAACCAATATTATGCCGGTTTCGACGATATTTCTCGCCGGGATTTCCGAGGCCGACAAACAGTTTCATGGAGTGCCCTTTCGCTTATGCGCGCTTTAGCGTTTTGTTCTTGCGATGTCATCTGGTGCCATCTGCGCAAAAACTGCACATCACGTCGCCCTTTTCGCAGGCAAAACCAACCATTACCACTGACAGAGTATGGAGGGGGAGAGGATGCGTATCTTAGTTGTCGACGACGATCCGGGATTGCGGGAAACGGTTACGGTGGCTTTGGAACGGGCTGGTTTTCAGACGCGGACGGCCAGTGATGGCCGCACCGGCATTGTTGCTGCGGAGCGGGACAAACCCGACCTTATAGTATTGGATGTCGGCTTGCCCGAGATGGATGGCTTCGAAGTGTGCCGGCGTCTGCGCAAAACGTCCGATATTCCGGTTCTCTTTTTGACGGCTCGGGATGACGAAATCGACCGTATTGTGGGGCTTGAGATCGGAGGCGATGACTATGTCACGAAACCCTTCAGCCCGCGGGAGCTGGTCGCGCGCGTTCAAACGATTTTGAAACGCAGCACTGGCTCGGTCGTACGCACCACCTTAAGGCATGGTGACATTTCGGTGGATACGGCTGCCAAACTATGCCGAGTGGGCGTGCAGGAAGTGCCCCTGACGCTAACGGAGTTTAATCTCTTGGCGATTTTGATGCGCCGTCGCCAACAAACGGTATCCCGCCACCACTTAGCGGCAGAGATATGGGGCGCAGGAAGTGCTGTATCGGGCAGAACGTTGGATAGTCATCTGCGGAATTTGCGAACTAAACTGGCCGATGCGGGGGCGTCAGATGCGATTGAAACGGTCCATGGTGTGGGGGTCAGACTGCGACAATGCGAAAATTGATCCAGAAATGGCGTCCGTCTCTCTGGTTCGTAACCGGAGGCGCGCTCTTCGGCACCGTTGTCACGGCGTTGGTTGGGCTCGTCATTTTTCGATATATCGGCCCAGAGGTAGGATTTCGGGTGGCGGCACTCGCTGTTGGCGCCGGGATTACACTGGTGACATTTGTTCTTTGGTTGCTTCTCCTGCGGCTGTTGCTGCGGCCCGTTGCGGCGCTCTCTCAGTTTGCTGCTGCGGTCCAAAAGGAAGGTAGCGCAGACACGCCACCGGATCACTTTGGCACGCGTGAGATTTTCAAAATGGGGCAAGAGGTTGTCGACATGGCCAATACCCTTCGGACACGGGCCATGACGATCCGCACCTACACGGATCATGTTACACATGAATTGAAAACCCCATTATCGACTTTGTCTGCGGTAGCAGAGTTGCTCGAAGACAGTACGGACCTCTCAGATGGGGACAAAAAACTTGTCGCGCAAATTCAAATGGCAAGCCGACAAATGGATCGGCAATTGATCTCTTTGAAAGAGATGGCAGCAGCTAGGGAGGCGAGATATATCGGCGAGACATACCTTTCTGATGTGCTGCCGCAGATCGCCGATGCGGCTGGTTCTGTTTATATCACTATCGTTTCGGATGGGCGGTTACCAATTTCGACGAAGGGTATGGCGGTCGTCCTTGGCCATATCGTCAACAACGCGCGGATGCATGGTGCGACCCGGATAGACTGCACAGTAAGGCGATCCGATGATCGGCTTACCTTATACATCGCAAACAATGGGTCCGGCATCTCAACTGGCAACCACAGCCGATTGTTCGAACCATTCTTCACAACGCGTCGGGAACATGGGGGCACTGGCATGGGCCTTGCCATAGTATCTGCGTTGCTACAGGCGCATGGTGCATCGATTGCGCTGTCTCGCTGGGCAGATGGCGACGTGGCTTTCGAGATCGACTTCCCGCCCATGTAAAAGAAAACCCGCCGATGGCGGGTTTGTTTTGGCGTAAGTCTCTGCGGAAAGGATCACCCTTCGGCAGGCTCTTCGGTTGCCTCTGTGACCTCTTCGCTAGTCTCTTCGTTTTCAGAAGATTTTAGGCTGGACGGCGCACCGATATTGGCAATCACGAAATCACGATCAGTGATCATCGGGCGCGTTCCTTCCGGCAGAGTGATGTCAGAGATGTTTACAACATCGCCCACATTTAGGTTAGCGAGATCAACAGAGATTGATTCTGGAATATCCCCGGCGGTCACTTTGAGCTCAACTTCCGGACGAACGACCGTCAGAACGCCACCGCGCTTCAGGCCAACGCACTCTTCTTCGTTGATGAATTCAACCGGAATAAACAGGTTGATCCGAGAGGTTCGGCGCAGGCGCATCAGATCGATATGGATCGGAAGGTCTTTCACCACGTCCCGTTGGACGCCGCGACAGATGACACGCACGTCTTCTTCGCCATCAACTTTAAGGTTGAACAATGTGGATAGAAATTTGCCCGCTTTGAGTTTGGTGAAAAGCTCGTTGAACTTTACGTCAATTGCTATGGGGTCTGTACCCCCGCCATAGACAACACCGGGCACGAGGCCCTCACGGCGTGATGAACGAGCGGCCCCCTTGCCTGTCCCCGCGCGCACCGTGGCATGTAGATCTGGTATTTGACCAGCCATGATGGATTCTCCAAAATTTGAATGACGACCCGCCTCCAAGGGTGTCGGGTCAGTGGGCGGCGTATAGGGGGGGTGTTCAAATGGTGCAACCCCGGTGCTTAAAAAAGATGTCTACCCCCTTTCAATTCGTCCAATCCCGTGCGATGGGGACGCGCCAACACCGTAAGCTCTGGAGAGACCCAATGGAGATTCGTGAGGCCCTCACTTTTGATGATGTATTGCTGGTACCCGGAGAAAGCCATGTGCTGCCCGCCGAGGCGGATACGTCGACGCGCGTCACCAAAGAAATTTCGCTCAATATTCCGCTCCTAAGCTCCGCCATGGATACCGTCACAGAGGCAAAAATGGCGATTGCTATGGCCCAGGCGGGTGGAATGGGTGTTATTCACCGCAATCTTGATGACGAGGAACAGGCCGCCCAGGTGCGGCGCGTAAAACGCTTCGTGTCAGGTACCGTGTACAAACCCATTACGTTGCGCCCCGATCAAACGCTTGCGGAAGCGAAAGAACTGCAGGACCGTTATCGGATCACGGGTTTTCCAGTTGTTGAACCGGACGGGCGGGTCGTCGGGATTGTCACCAATCGTGACATGCGGTTTGCCAGCGATGATACGACACCTGTTTCTGTGATGATGACCTCCGAAAATTTGGCGATGCTGCGGGAGCCGGCCGATCTCGAGGAAGCGAAACTCCTTATGAAAGAGCGACGCATCGAAAAACTCTTGGTGGTCGACTCCGGCGGCAAGCTCAATGGACTGCTCACTCTCAAAGACCTCGAGCAAGCGGTCTTGAACCCTATTGCATGTAAGGACGCTCTGGGGCGCTTACGCGTCGCGGCAGCCACCACTGTTGGCGACAAAGGCTTTGCCCGATCAGAAGCGTTGATTGATGCGGGCGTTGACATGATCGTCATCGACACGGCGCATGGACATTCGACTTCAGTTGGTGAGGCGGTTGAACGCGTGAAGCGCCTTTCGAACGACGTACAAGTCGTTGCGGGAAACGTTGCGACGTCGGAAGCCACCAAAGCTTTGATTGGATCGGGCGCTGACGCGATCAAAGTGGGAATTGGGCCGGGATCTATTTGTACGACGCGTATTGTAGCAGGTGTGGGTGTGCCCCAACTCACAGCTATTCTTGACTGTGCGGAAGAGGCGGAAAAAACTGGAACGCCTGTGATTGCAGATGGTGGCATCAAGTTTTCGGGCGATTTTGCGAAGGCGATCGCGGCTGGCGCGCATTGCGCGATGATCGGGTCTATGCTGGCTGGTACCGATGAGGCGCCGGGGGAAATCATCCTCTATCAAGGGCGGAGCTTTAAGGCCTATCGCGGTATGGGATCGGTGGGCGCTATGGCGCGAGGGTCCGCGGATCGGTACTTCCAGAAAGAAGTGTCAAACGAGAAGCTCGTCCCAGAAGGTATTGAAGGTCAAGTGCCCTATAAAGGTCCCGCGAATACCGTGATCCATCAATTGGTCGGGGGGCTCCGGGCCGCAATGGGCTACACAGGAAGTGCCACGGTCCAGCACATGCGGAACGCCTGTCGATTTGTCAAAATCTCTGGTGCGGGCCTCAAGGAAAGCCACGTCCACGATGTTCAAATTACCCGCGAGGCCCCAAACTACCGGGTGGGATAATGCGGCTGCCAGGGCGTGTGGCCGCCGTCATTGGAATATTGGCACCCGTTCTAAATGGGAGCCAGGTCGAAACCGAAGTCGCCACATGGTCCCGAAGAAATCGATATGCCGGTTCGAGTGATCGGTCTGCCATCCGTGACATTCTTTATGACATTCTCAGAAGACGTGACGAGTACGCGTTCTTGGGTGGTGATCTTTCCCCGCGGGCCTTGGCCTTGGGATGGACGCGTGCAAACTCCCACACTGTAGACGATATTTTCGGAGACGATCGCTTCGCCCCATCTGCCGTAACGGATGATGAAACCTGCAAATTCGGAGATCTTTGCGTCGCCAAGGCACGCGCATGGCCAAATATGCCACCCTGGATCGCGGATTTGTTTGTTGAAGAGTATGGCGCAGAGGCGCGGTCCGTCTTCGAGGTACTCTCTCAACGCGCGCCTACCGATATCCGGATCAATCGCGCCAAAGTCTCGGTTGAACACGTGGCGGCGGCGTTGCGCGAAGACGGCATTTCGTTCGAAGCCATCGACATCGAAGGTGCGCTTCGCATTGCGCCTGGTTCGCGGGGATTGTCCCAAAGTGCGAGCTATGAAAACGGCCATTTCGAATTTCAGGATGCGCACTCCCAGCAACTCTGCAACTCAATACCGCTCGACCGGGTGACAACCGTTTTGGACTTTTGTGCGGGTGGCGGCGGTAAGGCGCTCGCCCTTGCGTCGCGCAGGCCCGATCTGGAGATTTCTGCATGGGACATTAATCGCAAGCGCATGTCGGACATTCCGGGTCGTGCGGCACGCGCAGGCAGCTCGATCACTGTTCTTGGGCGCGATCCAAGTAGCACAGAGATCAAATACGATCTTGTTGTCCTGGATGTCCCATGTTCGGGTTCGGGGTCATGGCGGCGCGACCCGTTCGGAAAATGGAGCTTGACCGAAGAGCGTCTGTCAGAGCTGGTCCACATCCAAGCCGAGGTTCTGAAAAAGGCCGCGCCGCTGGTGAAGATCGGGGGGCGTTTGGCCTACATCACGTGTTCTGTTTTAAAGATGGAAAACGAAGATCAGATTGCGGGTTTTGTGTCCGGGCCGGAGACCTGGCATGTTCGATCACAATCTCGTCTGCACCTGAGCGGTCTTGGAGACGGCTTTTTCCTTTGCATTTTGGATCGGCAAAGCTGAAACTGGTGGAGGGGCGTCTAGGGGATCTGTTGGAGGATCAGGATGACCCGTGGAACTCTCTTAGCGTATAGTCTTTTCGCCGTGGCAGCCGCGACGCTGCTGGCGACGCTGGCAATCGCCCAACCGGGCATGGCCTGGCTTGCGATCGCGAGTCTTGCTGGTCTTGCGATTGGTTTTACGGGCTTCTTTTCTTTTTTCGGACCTGCGAAGGAAAAGGTGGGTGATTTTCTAGCCCGTGCGGCCTTCGCACATACCGTCAGATTCGACGGTTTCAACTCTTCGATCCCGCAGATCATTGTGAACTGCAAAGGCGAGATCATCGATCTCACGGCGGTATCTGCCAGAATGTTAAACGTGCAAAAGAGCAGTTTGCCGCTGCGGTTTGACGAGGTGTTTAGCGGGTTCCACACGACGTCAGAGCAATTCTTTGACCGCATCATTAACGGACCCGAACGTGTTGCGCCGACGTTGCTTAAGGTGGACACCGTAAAGGGTGATGCTTTTGTGCAAGTGAGTTGGTTGCCAAAGACACTTGGTACAAAGACGTGTTCCGCAATCTTAACCGACGCGACCGAACTAAAGTCGCTGGAAACGCAATTTGTTCAAGGTCAAAAGATGCAAGCTATTGGCCAACTGGCCGGGGGTGTCGCGCATGATTTCAACAACCTTTTGACCGCGATTAATGGGTATTGTGATTTACTGCTTCTAGACAAAGGGACGGATCACCCGGACTATGCCGATCTTCGGCAGATCTCGAACAACGCCAACCGCGCCGCCGGATTGGTTGCACATCTTCTTGCATTCTCGAGGCGCCAGACTCTTCGTCCGAATATCCTAAACGTGAACAATCTGGTTTCTCAAATCTCGACGCTATTGGACAGATTGGTTGGGGAAAAAGTGCAATTGCACTTTAATCGTCAGCCTGACCTTCCAAGGATCTTTGCCGACGGTCGTCAGATGGAACAAGTTCTGATGAACCTCATCGTGAATGCAAGAGATGCAATGCGCGATGGCGGGGAGATCACAATTACGACGAATGACGTACAAATACCGCAAGGGTGGAGCCAGGACGGTGTTTCGATCCCGGAAGGCCAATATATCGTGATCGAAGTCGCTGATACCGGCCAAGGAATGGCACCTGACGTCAAAGAGAAGATATTCGAACCGTTTTATACGACGAAGAAAGTCGGCGAAGGAACGGGTCTTGGATTGTCGACGGTCTACGGGATTGTCAAACAATCCGGGGGGTACATCTTAGTCGATAGCAAAATTGGCCAAGGCAGCGTCTTCTCTGTCTACGTTCCTGCCGTGAATGGAGAAGAAGCCGCTCCGCTGACCGCGCCATCTACGCAAAAAGACCTCAAGACGTTTGGCTTGTCAGGTTCCAAGGTCCTGTTGGTCGAAGACGAAACGCCAGTTCGCAAATTCGCGTCGCGGGCGTTGTCGATGCAAGGTGTTGTTGTGGGCGAAGCAGAAAGCGGCGAGGCCGCGCTCCAATTATTGCGTCAGAAGGAATTTGCACCTGACTTGGTCGTGAGCGACGTTGTAATGCCTGGTTTAAACGGACCCGATTGGGTGCGAGAGGCAAAGGGATTTATGCCGGATCTCAAAGTGATCTTCGTTTCAGGATACGCCGAAGACATCGTGAAGCCAGACAGCGATGAATTGCGAAATTACGTTTTCCTTCAAAAACCGTACTCGTTGAGCGCGCTTATTGAGGCGGTTCAAATCCAAGTGAGTAAGTGATCGCACGATCATAAATGTCATAATCATCCGAAAAAAATGACCGGAGTTTGGCCTCGGTCTTGGGCTCTATCTCCAGAGGTTTTTTCGGGCTCTCATTTTCCCAGCCAACGGGAAAGTCAAAACCCAAGCGGTCGATTAAGAACCCAATCGCACGGTCGGTATGCTCATGTGCAAACATATGCTTGATCGAGAGTGGACCATTGCCAGCTACGAATTTTGACTGTTGGCCGACCCTCGCGCATTCGGGCCTTACGTCTTGCAAATAAAGCCCAACATATTCGTCGAAACTGATCTCCTTGGTGGAATGCTGAGGTTCGGTGTCATCTTTCAGCCTGTAACGATACCAAGAATGAAGCCATTCGATCGGTTCCCGAATAATCACAAACCCTTCTGGGATCGCAAAACGCGTCCCTTTGAGCAGCGGAAGCAGCCGACGTTGCGCGCGAATAACGCGGACATGTTTCAACTTCGAGCGCAGGACGATATCAGCATACCCGTCGAGTGCGTATTCCAGCGCTGTGGACCCCGTTTTGGGATTGGCATAAATCGCCAAAGATTTCTCAAGAAAAACAAGCATTTGCCCGATAACTGGCTTATCGCACGGCATCTGCGCAAGGGCGTTTACGCATTTGTAACCAAAAATACTGCCAATGTTTCTCAGAATTTTATTGAAATGTTCGCCTTTTGATCTCATACCCATAAATAAGAACAAGAGGTGAACGAAGCAGTCATTGCCGCACTAAATGCGGTGTGCAACAAAGGAGAAAATCATGGGTGCAACGCTACTCGATATAACGGATAAGCAGGCAATGGATAAACAAAAAGCATTGGAATCGGCGCTTGGACAGATCGAACGACAGTTCGGTAAGGGTTCGATCATGAAGCTCGGCCAAGATAACGCCGTTATGGATATTGAGGCAACGTCGACAGGGTCAATTGGTCTCGACATTGCGCTTGGAATTGGCGGCTTACCCAAAGGCCGGATCGTCGAAGTATATGGACCAGAAAGCTCCGGGAAAACCACATTAACCCTGCATTGTGTGGCGGAAGAGCAGAAAAAGGGCGGCGTGTGTGCATTTGTCGATGCAGAACATGCGCTTGATCCAGCTTACGCGAAGAAGCTCGGTGTCGATCTGGACGAGCTCCTGATCTCGCAACCAGATGCCGGCGAGCAAGCGCTTGAAATCACAGACACATTGGTCCGCTCTGGGGCCGTTTCTATGGTTGTTGTGGATTCAGTTGCGGCGCTCACCCCGAAATCCGAACTTGAGGGCGATATGGGCGATGCGCAAGTGGGTGCACAAGCGCGTCTGATGTCCCAAGCGATGCGGAAGCTTACGGGGTCCATTTCCCGATCGAATTGTATGGTGATTTTCATCAACCAAATTAGGATGAAAATTGGTGTCATGTTTGGTTCACCCGAAACGACAACGGGCGGTAATGCGTTGAAATTCTATTCCTCAGTGCGGCTAGATATTCGTCGGATCGGTGCATTGAAGGACCGTGATGAAGTGGTGGGCAATGCAACCCGCGTCAAAGTTGTTAAGAACAAGGTCGCACCACCTTTTAAACAAGTTGAATTCGACATCATGTATGGTGAGGGTATTTCCAAGACCGGGGAGCTCATCGATCTCGGTGTGAAGGCCGGACTTGTTGAGAAATCGGGTTCGTGGTTCTCTTACGGGGATCAGCGGATTGGACAAGGTCGTGAAAACGCAAAGCAATTCTTGAAAGAGAATACGGATATTGCTTTGGAGATCGAAGATAAAATCCGTGCCGCGCATGGTCTTGATTTTGATATTGGGCCCGGTGCGTCGTCTGGGGACGAAGATTTGGACGCGGTTGTGGAAGGATAAAACACCCTTCCTGTGGACACGCCACCAGGCCAGAGATAGACCCCGCGAAACACTGTTTTTGCGGGGCGCACTATGGCCAGTCTCAACGATATTCGCAGCACCTTTCTCAGCTATTTTGCAAAGAATGGTCATGAAGTTGTTCCAAGTTCTCCGCTTGTGCCGCGGAATGACCCAACGCTCATGTTTACGAATTCCGGGATGGTTCAATTTAAGAATCTATTTACTGGTGTTGAGACGCGCGGATATACGCGCGCAACCACATCGCAGAAATGCGTGCGGGCTGGAGGGAAGCATAACGACCTCGACAACGTTGGGTATACCGCCAGACATCATACATTCTTTGAAATGCTGGGGAATTTCAGCTTTGGGGATTACTTCAAGACAGAAGCGATACCCTTTGCGTGGGAATTGATCACGACAGAATTCGATATTCCAAAAGATAAGCTCTATACGACAGTCTATCACACTGATGACGATGCGTTTGAAATCTGGAAGAAAATGGGCGTGCCCGAAGACCGGATTATTCGCATCGCGACGTCGGATAATTTTTGGCAAATGGGGCCGACCGGACCCTGCGGACCCTGCACCGAAATTTTTTATGACCATGGCGATCACATTTGGGGCGGTCCGCCAGGGTCACCGGAAGAGGATGGTGATCGGTTCATCGAGATCTGGAACGTTGTCTTCATGCAAAATGAACAGTTCGAAGATGGCTCGATGCGCGAACTGGATATGCAATCGATCGACACAGGTATGGGGCTGGAACGGATCGGCGCGCTCCTTCAAGGAAGTCACGATAATTACGACACCGATGTTATGCGGGACTTGATCGAAGCCTCAGCGCAGGTGACCGGGATCGATCCTTATGGCGACCAAAATGTTCATCACAGGGTGATTGCTGATCACCTTCGTTCGACGTCCTTCCTTATTGCAGACGGTGTTTTGCCGTCTAACGAAGGGCGGGGCTATGTCCTTCGCCGTATTATGCGCCGGGCGATGCGTCATGCGCATCTTTTGGGCGCAAAGGATCCGGTGATGCATCGTCTTGTGCCGGCGTTGGTGGCGCAAATGGGACAGGCCTATGCCGAGCTCGGTCAGGCGCAGGCCTTGATTGAAGAAACACTTTTACTGGAGGAGACGCGCTTCAAAACGACATTGGATCGCGGTTTGAGGCTTCTGGATGAAGAGTTGACGAGTCTAGCAGACGGCGCTGCACTGCCTGGCGCTGCTGCTTTCAAGCTCTATGATACATACGGCTTTCCGCTTGATTTGACGCAAGACGCACTCCGTGAACGGGGGCGTGAAGTTGATGTGGCAGGCTTTGACGCGGCCATGGCCGAACAGAAGGCAAAAGCGCGCGCCGCTTGGGCAGGATCCGGTGAGGCGGCAGATGACACAATCTGGTTTGACGTCGCCGACGCGCATGGAACGACAGATTTTCTTGGCTATGATACGGAAACGGCGGAAGGCCAGATTGTTGCGATCATTAAGGGTGGCGTGCAGGTTGATGCGGCCTCCGTTGACGATGAGGTGCAAGTCGCTTTGAACCAAACCCCGTTTTATGCGGAAAGCGGTGGCCAGGTTGGTGACAGCGGTATCATAAAAACCGACAAGGCGCTGGTGCGGGTGACGGACACACGCAAGATGGCCGGTGTCTTTGTGCATTTCGGCAAGGTGGAAGAGGGAACGCTCGAAAAGACGGGTTCGGAACTTGTTGTTGATCACGCACGCCGCACGGCGGTCCGTGCAAATCACTCGGCGACGCACTTGTTGCATGAAGCACTGCGTGAGGCACTGGGTGATCATGTCGCCCAGCGGGGCTCGTTGAATGCCGAGGATCGATTGCGGTTCGATTTCAGCCATACAAAGGCGTTGAGCTTAGACGAGCTCGATCGGGTCGAGCGGGACGTGAACGCCTATATCCGTCAAAACACACCTGTGGAAACGCGGATTATGACGCCCGATGACGCGCGTGAGCTGGGCGCTCAGGCCCTTTTCGGTGAAAAGTATGGCGATGAAGTGCGCGTTGTCTCGATGGGAACGAAAGCAGGCTCTGGCAAAGGTCTTGGCGGGGATGTCTATTCGCTGGAACTTTGCGGCGGCACGCATGTGGCCCGAACGGGTGATATTGGGGCTTTTGTCACACTTGGGGAGAGCGCGTCTTCGGCGGGTGTGCGCCGGATTGAGGCGCTTACCGGACCAGCTGCGCTGAACTACTTACGCCAGCAGGATCACCGCCTAGCTGCAGCGGCACTGGCGTTGAAGGCGCACCCTTCCGATGTCGCGCCGCGCATTACGGCCTTGCTTGAAGAACGAAAGGCACTTCTGACCGAAGTTGCAGAGTTGCGCAAAAGGGTCGCGATGGGCGGCACAGCCCCGGAGGACGAACCGGAAGAGGTGAATGGAATCTCATTCTCTGGCCGGGTTTTAGAAGGCGTGCCCGCAAAAGACCTCCGTGGTTTGATTGATGAACAAAAGGCAGCGCTCGGGTCCGGCGTCGTTGTGTTGATTTCCGATGCGGGCGGGAAAGCCGCTGTTGCCGCCGGCGTGACTGACGATTTGGTCGCGAAGATAAGTGCTGTCGATTTGGTCAAGACCGCGGCGACGGCCCTTGGTGGATCCGGGGGTGGCGGGCGGCCAGATATGGCACAGGCGGGTGGCCCATCGGCCGAGAATGCAGAGGCGGCACTACAGGCCGTGAAATCACTTTTGGAGGACTAAAAATGGCTGCTTACACAATGGTTCGTGTCGATGTTCACGATGCGGAAACATACGCAAAATATGCCGAGCTTGCATCAAAAGCCGTCGAAGAATTCGGCGGTGAATTTCTGGTGCGCGGTGGAAAATGCGAACACCGAGAGGGGCAGGGGCGCGCGCGAAATGTTATCGTTCGGTTCAAAGATTTTGAAACAGCTCAGGCGTGGTATGATAGCCCAACATATCAAGAAGCCCTCTCACACGGTCTTCCGTCTTCGACGCGGGATTTCACAATCGTTGAAGGCGTTTAGTGGGAGGTGGTGTTCGACAAAACGTTGAGCACCACAACACCCGCAATGATCAAGCCGATGCCGACATAACCGGCCATGTCGAGCTTCTGACCGAACGCGAAAAGCCCGATGAGTGTGATGAGCATTATACCGAGACCGGACCAAAGCGCATACGCAACCCCCATTGGAATGGATCTCAGGAGCAGCGATAGGCAGTAAAAGGTCGCGGCGTAACAGGCGAGGGCGCCAAGGGTCGGGTAGAGTTTCGTGAAACCATCGGACAGTTTCAGAAGGGATGTCCCGATCACTTCGAAAACGATGGCGATGACCAATATCAAGTAGGTGTTCATAAGTCCGATCCTGACCATTGCACGGGCATGCGTCAATCGAACTTAGGTTGGTACCAGTCGGTTCTGTGATTAATGGCGATGATCCCATTGACGACGAAGGCGCCGAGCAACGAGTAGAGCACGATGTCAGATTCAAAAATGAAGAAGGCAGGGACAAAGATCAGCGCGTCGACGATCAGTTGGACGTAACCCGCGCGAAAGCCGGTCTTGGCCTGAATTGCGGCGGCCATAACGGACACGCCCCCAAGCCCTGCACCATGACGCAGGGCCGCAAGAATGCCCAGACCCGCCAGAATTCCGGACGCCAGGGCTGCGACAAGCGGATGAACCTCGTCAAAGCGGACGTAGTTCGGCAGCAAGAAGCTGAGCACAGAGACCGCCGCAATGCCGATGATCGAGCGCAGCGCAAACATCCATCCCAGCCGTCGCGCGCCAAACAGGAAGAACGGTGCATTCACGCAAAAAAACCAAATCCCAAAGGGCGTTTCCGTTAGGTATGATCCAATGAGTGCGATGCCAGCGGCTTGTCCCACGAAGAGACCAGCGCTTTTTAGAAACAGCAACGCAAGGCTGACGATGAACACACCGATTGAGATGCCCTGTATGTTTTCGAGCAACGTGTGGTGCAATCCATCGGGTGCGTTGGTTGACATAAATTACGTCATAAAGAATGACCTAACTGCGTCAATAAAAAGGGCGGCGCGTCGCCGCACAGCCCCCAAAAAGACGTTCGATTACGCTTAGCCAACCAGCGCTTTGTTCAGATTTTCATCAATCTTCTCAAGGAAACCTTCGGTCGTCAGCCACCCTTGATCGGGACCAACCAGCAGAGCGAGGTCTTTTGTCATGTGGCCGCTTTCGACCGTCTTGATGATGACCTTCTCCAGCGTCTCTGCAAACTCCGTTAGCTTCGCATTGCCGTCGAGTTTCGCGCGGTGCTTCAGACCGCCGGTCCAAGCATATATAGATGCGATGGAATTGGTGGAGGTCGCCTCCCCCTTTTGGTGTTGACGATAATGGCGCGTAACTGTTCCGTGCGCCGCTTCCGCTTCAACGATTTTTCCGTCGGGCGTCATCAACTGCGATGTCATAAGGCCGAGCGAGCCAAACCCCTGCGCGACTGTATCCGATTGGACATCGCCATCGTAATTCTTACAGGCCCAAACATAGCCGCCAGACCATTTTAGACAGGCGGCGACCATGTCGTCGATCAGACGGTGTTCGTACCAAATTTTCTTTTTCTTAAACGCTTCTTCAAACTCTTCCTCGTAAACCTTTTGGAAGATGTCTTTGAAGCGCCCATCATAGGCCTTCAAGATCGTGTTCTTGGTGGACAAATATACCGGCCAGCCAAGGTTCAACCCATAGTTGAGCGATGCGCGGGCAAAATCATAGATCGATTTGTCCAAGTTATACATACCCATGGCGATGCCCGCTTCCGGCGCGTCAAACACCTCGCGCTCGATCACGGTACCGTCTTCGCCTTCGAATTTCATCGTGAGCTTGCCTGGCCCTGGATAGAGGAAATCCGTTGCGCGATACTGATCGCCAAAGGCGTGGCGGCCAACAACGATTGGCTGGGTCCAGCCTGGAACCAAACGGGGTACGTTTTTACAAATGATGGGTTGGCGAAAGATCACACCGCCCAAAATGTTCCGGATTGTCCCGTTGGGGGAGCGATACATCCGCTTTAGACCGAATTCCTCGACCCGGGCTTCATCCGGTGTAATGGTCGCACATTTTACACCAACGCCGTGTTCTTTAATCGCGTTCGCCGCATCGACGGTAATTTGGTCATCCGTCCGGTCGCGCTCTTCCATTCCAAGGTCATAGTAAAGCAGATCGATATCCAGATATGGCAGGATCAATTTATCCTTTATGAATTGCCAGATGATCCGTGTCATCTCATCCCCGTCGAGCTCTACGACAGGCCCCTCCACTTTGATCTTGCTCATTGCGATCCCTTTTATTGGTAGTGTCTCTCCTATGCCTGTCCTTAGCGGAACTTAGTGGCGGATGCTAGGCTGTGTGCCTCTGCGCAGACCCAATCCCTGTTGCGTGTTTGGTCGATCTTCGTCAGAGCACGACTATGACGACAAGCCCGCTTTCTGATCCTGCCATTATCCTCGTTGAGCCCCAAATGGGCGAAAACATCGGGGCGGCTGCGCGGGCGATGTTGAACTTTGGGCTTGCTCACATGCGAATTGTAAACCCGCGGGATGGGTGGCCAAACCAGGCGGCAGTTGCGATGGCAAGCGGTGCTTCCCGCGTCCTCGACAATGCGCTGGTCACGGACGATCGAGACACGGCTTTTGGGGATCTGAATTACATTTACGCGACAACGGCACGTATCCGTGATTTTACAAAGGACGTTCTGACACCCGAAGAAGCGATGAAAGACGCCGCCACACGGATACAGGCCGGCGCCCGCATTGGCGTTCTGTTTGGCCCAGAACGCGCCGGGTTGGAAAACAAAGATATCGTCAAGGCGAACGCGCTTATTACGGTGCCGGTAAACCCCGATTATGCGTCACTCAACCTGGCGCAATGTGTGTTGTTGGTGGCCTATGAATGGCGCCGCCAATCCGCGGCGCCCCGCCAAACGGTCGCGGATACGTTTGAAACACCGCAGTCCGAGATTGAAGTCCTCTATGAAAAACTGGATGCGGCGCTCACCGATCGCGGGTTCTTTTGGCCTGACGACAAAGCAGAGAGCATGCGGCTGACGCTTCGCAACATGTTATCTCGTATGGATTTTACCCGCGCTGATATCCGCACCTGGCATGGGATCGTAAAGACCTTGCAGCGCGATCCAAAGGACACTCCGCCGCGCTAGACCTTTCTTGCCCGCTCGCTTACATCCAGGCCACTGGAGAGAGGAGGCGAAGATGGCGGGCAAACGCAGCATCTTTGAAGACGCCAGCGCTGGCACAAAATCGGAAGCGCCCAAAACGGGTGCGATTTCGCAAGGGTTTGATGGCAAGCCGCGCGCGGTGCGATTGTGGTTGATGATCCTCTTCGGGCTTGTTGTGGTGATGATCTCGGTGGGCGGCCTCACCCGCCTGACCGACAGCGGTCTTTCGATCACGGAATGGGCGCCAATCACCGGCGCAGTGCCCCCGTTTTCCGATGCTGATTGGCAGTCGGAATTCGAGAAATACAAACAAATCCCAGAATACGAGCTTCAGAATGCCGGGATGACCCTATCCGAATTCAAAGTGATTTACTGGTGGGAATGGGGGCATCGCCAGCTTGGGCGCGTTATCGGTTTGGTCTGGTTTTTTGGTTTTGTCGGTCTTTGGGTCGCAAAGGCGATTCCGCAGGGATGGATGCCGCGACTGCTTCTTTTAGGCCTCCTCGGGGGGCTGCAGGGCGCGATCGGGTGGTGGATGGTCAGTTCTGGCTTGACCGGTCGGATGCTCGACGTCGCGAGCTATCGTTTGGCGACCCATCTTGGGCTCGCATTTTTTATTCTTGGGCTGATTTACTGGTACATCTCGGTCCTCGCGCGCGAGCGGGCCGAGCTTTTTCAAGCTGCGCGACTGCGTGACACCGGATTGGCAACCTGGGCGAATGCGTTGATTGTGTTCACAGGCCTTCAGATACTGCTCGGCGCCCTGGTGGCAGGGATCGATGCCGGGCGGAGCTATACGACCTGGCCGCTCATGGGCGGGGCAGTGTTCCCCCCAACGGGCTTCGACCTCACACCGGGGTGGAGCAATTTTTTTGAAAATGCAGGATTGGTGCAATTCAATCACCGCATATCGGGATACATCCTAGGCGCCTTGGTGGTTGTTGCCTTCATCAAATCACGTCGATCTGCGTTCAAATCCGTAAAAGATGCGTTCCTTTGGGCGAAGGCCGTTCTTTGGGCTCAAATTATTTGGGGGATTGTGACTGTGGTCTATGCGGCACCCTGGCAACTTGCGATTGTGCATCAGTTGCTCGCCGTGGCAGTTATTTGTCTCATGCTACGGGCCCGCTTCCTTGCCGGGTATCCAATTTCCGAAAGGATTGCGTAATGGCGCTGGAATATACGATCGAAGAGGTGCGCACCTTCTTCTTCAAACACTTTCCATTGATCAAAGATGTCATGGATATTGTTGAATTGGGCGATGGCTATGCGACAATCACACTCGATGGAACGCATCCGGCGTTCATTCGACCAGGGGGCACCGTATCCGGACCGGGGATGTTCACGCTTGCGGATGTCGGCAGTTATCTCGCGATCATTGGCAAAGTGGGCGAGGCGGGGTTGATGGCCGTGACATCAAACTGCGCGATGGATTTCATCAGGAAGCCGGAGCAAGGGCTTGTTACCGGAAAGTTTGAGGTTCTGAAGTTTGGACGTACGCTCACCGTTACCGACGGTCGAATTTACACCGGAGGGACATTGGTCGCGCGGACGAATTTCACCTATGCGATGCCTAAGAGCATGGGGTAATATAATACCTAATTTTTAACGTACTGTATTTATTGTATTTTATTGTGGTATTGGGGCTTGAAGTGATATCTGTCGGGCGGCATACCCCGCCAATCGAATTCAAACAGGTGAAACATGAAAACCTACTCAGCAAAAGCTGGTGACGTAGACAAGAAATGGATCCTGATCGACGCAGAAGGCGTCGTTCTTGGCCGTCTTGCGTCCATCGTGGCGATGCGCCTGCGGGGCAAGCATAAGCCATCGTTCACACCCTCCATGGATATGGGCGACAACGTGATCATCATAAACGCCGATAAGGTGCAGATGACGGGTAAAAAGCGGACGGACAAAATCCATTATTGGCACACCGGGTATCCAGGCGGCATCAAATCCCGCACCGCCGGTCAAATCATCGAAGGTAAGCACCCGGATCGTCTAGTGACAATGGCGGTCAAACGCATGCTGCCTGGGGGCCCTCTGTCCCGAAAGCAAATGACAAATCTGCGTGTTTACGCTGGAAATGATCATCCGCACGAGGCGCAAAACCCTGAAGTTCTGGATGTAAAATCCATGAACAAGAAAAACACACGAGGCGCGTAATGGCCGAAGAAATCAAATCCTTGGATGAGTTGAAGGGTGCCGTTGACGGCGCGCCTGAGGCCGTAATTGCTGAAGACGTTGTTGCCCCACGGGAGCCTGTGCGGGATGAGCTTGGCCGGTCTTATGCGACAGGCAAACGGAAAGACGCCGTTGCGCGTGTTTGGATCAAGCCAGGTTCCGGAAAAGTCACGGTAAACGGCAAAGACATGGATGCGTATTTCGCGCGACCAGTTCTGCAAATGGTTCTACGACAGCCGTTTTCGGTTGCAGGCGTCGAAAACGAATTCGACGTGATGGCAACGGTCAAAGGCGGTGGTCTGTCTGGTCAGGCAGGCGCTGTGAAGCACGGCATTTCCAAAGCGCTTCAACTTTATGAACCAGCGTTGCGTGCGCCGTTGAAAGCGGCCGGCTTCTTGACCCGTGATGCGCGTGTGGTAGAGCGGAAAAAATACGGTAAGCGTAAGGCCCGCCGGAGCTTCCAGTTCTCCAAACGCTGATACAATCACATATTCGACTCTAGGACTGCCTTACTCAGGCAGTCCTTTTCTTTTGCGATATTTCTATCCCCTGGAAGTCGTGATATCGTCACGCTGGGTCATGGGAGGGGGAATTGTGCCAACAGTATCGCTTGCGTTGTCTATTGAACGCCGCGACTCGAATACGTTCGACGCGATTGCACGGCCGAGTGGGCTATTTTCGAATCAGGAGTTGCGGTACCAAGTGGCCGCTGAGCAACCCGTGGATGATCCATGTTCGGGCGATTGGTCTGCCTTATCTTTCATCATCGCGGCGATGGAACGCGGATATGATTTGCATGTGGATGGCCCGATGTCGGGCAGGTTGCTTCATTATCTTAACTCGGATTTTCAGGCCGTAATCCGGAAATACGAACCGAAGCTAAACCATATCAGCGTATCCGCAGCTGATGTTGTGACCCTGAAACCGCGTAAGACAGAGCGACGCGCGACGGCCTTTTCAGGCGGCGTCGATTCCTTCACGACTTTGGAACTTTATTCGAAAGATAGCATCCAGCCACTGACGGATCTTACGTATTTCAATATTGGGACCTTTGGTTTTGTCGATGTTCCCGAGACATTTCGTCTTTTCGAAGAGGGTTACGATCGGGTCAAGGAAATGGCGAAGTCGAAGGGTTACGGCGCTATTTCGGTTCAGGCCAATACCAATATGTTTCATACCCATCTCACTAATTTTCTGAAAACACATACCATTCGCAACGCGGCAGCAGCGATGGTTCTTGATGGCACAATCGACGAGTATCTCTATTCGGGCGCCTATGATTATAAGGAAACAAAGGTGGCGCCACATTATGAAATCACGCCGCTTGACCCGGTGATCTTACCTTTGGTGGGCAACGACGTTATCCGTTTCTATCCCGCCGGTCTGAGTTATTCCAGATTCGAGAAAACGCGTCTTATCGCAAATGCCGAAGAGACTTACGATAAGTTGGACGTGTGCATTACAACTTCTCAATATCGCATTAAAAATAAGAAGTTAAACTGTTCTCAGTGCGAAAAATGTTTGCGGACCATGCTTACGCTTGAGGCGATCGGAAAGCTCGATAAATACGCCCCAGTATTCGATATTGAGCTCTTTCATCGCAAGAAAAAGCGCGGTTTGCGGACCCTTTGGGAAAACGCGGTAAAGGGTCAACCCATCGAAATAGATTTGTTTGCGCATTTGGACCCGAAGCTCTACCGGGTGCCAACCCGCTTCGAGATGATGGTTGAGAAAGTCGGTAAACGTGTTACGCGGGTCCTTCGAAAGCTGGGCTTTCCGACTTATGGCACGCGCATTCCGACCCAAAAGCAGGCAAAATGAGACCTGCACCCATTAGGGTTCGGTGTGACCTGTGCCTCTGGCCGTTTGGCGCAGCAGATCAGTGGACCGTTGGTGACATCGGAGTGCATGTTTAATGCCAGTAGCCACCCTGACACTTTCGACCGAGCAAAGCGCGGAAGGGCGATTTGAAGTCAGTGCAAGGTCAAGTACGCTCTTTGCGGGGCGTGATCTTGTCTATTACGTCAGTTCCGAACAACCCCAAGTGCCGCCAGTTGCGCCGCATAGGCAAAAACCTTGGGTTGTTTTCTAAACTGCCGCGAGACAGCGTTCTAGACTGACAAGTCGGTCGCTCGGTTGGTCTTTCAAGTTGCCAGTCGTGGGCATATAGTCATTAAAAAAGTGAATGAGTTACATGAAAAACCTCAGGGCCCGTCTCAGCGAACGAAAGCAGCAATCTATGATTGCTCGGGAGATTTCTTATCGTCATTCGGCCAAGAATAAGGTCGGTAAACGAGTGATCCAAAGTATGGAAAACCTAACTGGCCGCCCGCGTCTTATCCGGATGGCAAAGGATTACGAGAAGGAAGTCGAAGCCGGGAAGGATTTTTGGCAGGTTATTATTGATCGATATGGTATCGGCCTGAACGTCTTGAACGGAGAATTGGACAAAATTCCGAAAGAGGGCCCTTTGATTTTGATTGCAAATCATCCCTTCGGAATTTTGGATGGTCTCGTTCTTGGGCATATCTTGCAGAAAGCGAGAGGGGATTTTCGCATTCTCGCACATCGTGTTTTTCGCAAGGCCGAAGACCTGGATCGGGTCATCCTTCCCATTAACTTCGATGAGACGAAAGAGGGTGTGCGCCAAAACCTGGAGACACGGAAAGAGGCGCTTCGCTTTTTGAAAGATGGTGGTGCTATTGGGATCTTCCCAGGGGGTACAGTGTCTACTTCGGCAAAGCCCTTCAGCCGCCCGATGGACCCAAGCTGGCGCACCTTCACCGCAAAGATGATCCAACGATCCGACGCCGTGGTAATACCGATTTACTTCCACGGATCGAATTCGCGGCTATTCCAGTTGGCCAGCCACATGCATTACACGTTGCGAATGGCACTTTTGATCCGGGAGTTCAGGCGCCGGATCAAAAAAGATGTTCCGATTGCGGTTGGCGATCCAATTTCCAAAGAGGAAATGTCCAATTACGATAATCCTCGTGACTTGATGGAATTTCTGCGCCAAGAGACCTACAAACTATCCCCTGATCCGCTGAAGAATTACGACCCTGGTTTCGAGTTCGAGGAACACTGGCGCTGATGCCTGTCGGCATTTTTGATTCAGGATTGGGTGGCCTGACAGTTCATCAGGCCGTGGTGGAACGGTTGCCTGGCCAACCGGTTGTGTATCTCGGTGACAATGCGAACACACCTTACGGTACACGCGACCCTGAACAAATCTACGATTTCACGCGCGCGAATACCCAGCGGCTTTTCGATGAAGGATGCGATCTTGTTGTCCTGGCCTGCAACACCGCTTCGGCGGTCGCGTTGAAGCGGATGCAAGAACACTGGCTGCCCGAAGGCAAACGGGTGCTTGGTGTGTTTGTCCCTTTGATTGAAGCCCTGACAGAGCGAACGTGGGGCGACCAAAGCCCGCCACGTGAAGTTTCGGTGAAACAGGTTGCGCTGTTCGCGACACCTGCGACGGTTGCCAGTCGCGCGTTCCAACGAGAGCTCGCATTTCGGGCGATCGGCGTGGATGTAGAAGCACAGCCGTGTGCCGGGCTCGTGGATGCTTTGGAGGACAATGATCTTGAGTTGGCCGAGGCCATGGTCCATTCCCATGTTCAAGCCCTCAAAAGGCGGATGCCAAAGCCCCAAGCAGCCGTACTTGGATGCACACATTACCCCATACTGGAAACCGTCTTCAAAGAGGCGCTTGATCACGATGTTACGGTTTTTTCTCAGCCTCAAATTGTGGCCGAAAGTCTCGCCGACTACTTGAAACGACATCCGACGCGTGGTCGTGGAGGGACTTCACGACTATTGACGACCGGAGATCTCAAATCCGTCGGACTGGCTGCGACGCGGTTTTTGGGGCGGTCGCTTCACTTCGAAGCCGCTTGACGCCCCCTGCCAGCCGCGCAAATGGAGCGCCCATGACAGAGATGATAAAAACTGCCGTTTTCGGTGCTTCGGGGTATATTGGTGTGGAGCTTGTGCGTCTCCTGATGGGACACGGGCATTTTCAGATCGTTGCTGTGACGGGGGATCGCCGCGCCGGGGAAGCCTATGGTGATGTCTACCCACATTTGGCGCATCTCGATCTGCCCGCGCTGCAACGGATCGAAGAGGTCGATCTTTCTGATATTGATCTTGTTTTTGCGGGGCTCCCCCACGGAGTTGCGCAGCACTTTGCACGCACTCTGCCAGCCACAACCCGTATGGTGGATGTATCTGCTGATTTTCGCCTGCGGGATCCGAACGACTATGAAACTTGGTATGCGCAACCGCATGCCGCGCCGGACCTCCAGCAGGCGGCGGTCTACGGTCTTCCGGAATTTTATCGTGACGCCATCAAAGATGCCAAGATCGTTGCAAATACCGGGTGCTATGTTGCGACATCGCTATTGCCCCTGATCCCCGTTTTACACACTGGGTTGATCGATCCAGATCGGATCATCATCGATGCGGCATCTGGTGTCACCGGAGCAGGTCGAAGTGCCAAAGAGGGCCTTCTTTACACAGAAGTCACGGATGGGTTTCATGCCTATGGTATTGGACATCACCGTCATATGGGGGAACTTGATCAGGAGCTTTCTAAGGCAGCTGGGCGCAAGGTGACGCCAAGTTTTACACCACATCTCTTACCGCAATCGCGGGGAATCTTGGCGACAATTTATGTGGATGGCGATGCCGATGCCATCCACAAGACCCTGGTTGAACGCTACGAACAAGAGCCGTTTGTGTATGTCCTCCCTTATGGCCGGACGCCCGCGACACGGCATGTAAAGGGCAGCAATATGTGCCGTATTGGCGTGGCCGCTGACCGAACCAACGGACGCGCTATCATCACATCTGCGCTCGACAATCTTGGGAAAGGCGCGTCAGGACAAGCCCTTCAAAATGCAAACATCATGTATAACTTAGAAGAAACCCTAGGACTTCAAAAGACGCCGATATTCCCATGAAGAGTGGACTTAAACAGCAACGCCGCATTCAACTGATCGCATTTGCGATTGTCTTGGTTGCGACCTCAAGCATTTTGATCGGCTATGGTTTGCGCGACGGTATTTCCTACTACAGATCGCCAAGCCAAGTTTTGGCCGAGACACCACCCCAGGGCCAGGTGTTTCGCATGGGTGGCTTGGTTGTTGACGGCTCTATCGAGTGGAAGGCTGGGAACGCTGTGTCGTTTCTTGTCACAGATAATGCGGTAGAGGTTCCAATCGACTACGTTGGGTCAGAACAGGTGCCCGATCTGTTCGAAGAAGGGCAGGCGGCCATCGCGCGCGGCGTTTGGAAAGATGGTCGCTTTCAGGCGGATCAGATCCTTGCCAAGCACGACGAACAATACATCCCGAAAGAAGTCCTTGATCAGATGAAGGAACAGGGCGTGTTCAAGGAAGAGGGATACGGCAGCCCGGAAGGGTAACGGAGCCGTAACGTTTTCTGCGTCTGTCGCACCTATGGCTTCTATACGCGATCTCACACTGGAAATTCTTCGCCGCGAGGGCGGCTATGTAAACGATCCGGATGATCCGGGCGGCGCCACGAATTACGGTGTGACGATCCACACGATGCGCCGGCTTGGGCTCGATTTGGATAGCGATGGGGACATTGACGTGTCTGATGTGCGGGCTCTGACGCTTGACCAGGCCGCAGAGGTCTTCGAACGCGACTATCTCAAGAAACCGGGCATTCACAAACTACCAGACGGTTTACAAGCAAGCGTCTACGATATGTCCGTGAATTCGGGATCGCGGGGGATCAAATTGTTACAGAGCTTGGTTGGAAAATTCGGAGTGCCAATCGCGGTCGACGGCGTGCTTGGGCCAAAGTCCTTCTCCGCAATCGCCAAGGTCTACGATATGGCGCCAAATCATGTCGCCGATGCGTACGGGATTGAGCGGCGCAATTTCTATTACCGACTTGGGGATCAGCGCCCGAAACTTCGGAAGTTTGCGCGGCGGCGTGATGGCGGCAAGGGCGGCTGGATTATCCGCGCTGAAGAGTTCATCTCGCCCCGTTTCCATTTTTCGAACACAGAACATCGGCAAAGGGTATCGGCATGGGTATGATGAAAACGATCCTCGGCATTGGAAAAACCGCCAAGGATTTGTCAGAGGTCTTCGTCGCGAACCGTACCGCTCAGGATGAAAACGCACTCGACCGTTTCCGGGCGGTTCAGCTGGCCTATCGTCAAGAATTCACATCTTCGACCCGCTTTGACCATATCGTCAATGGGCTGAACCGGTTGCCCCGCCCACTTATGGCGCTTGGGACGCTCGGGCTTTTCGCCCATGCCATGACCAACCCGTCGTCCTTTGCGGTTCGAATGGACGGGCTTTCGCATGTGCCGGACCCGCTCTGGTGGTTGCTCGGTGCTGTCGTATCCTTCTACTTTGGCGCGCGTGAACTTCATCATTTTCGTGCCAAGGTTCCAAAGCGAGCCGTCACATCCACAAGACCACAAGGTGCAATCTCCGGTGATGCGCATGCCAATGCGGCCTTGGAAGAATGGTATGCCCTCTCCGGGAAGAGCCCAGACTGGCTTGACGAATAACAAGGGTCGGGCCATCTGTCGCAAAAGCTGAGGCCCATATGTTTTATGAAGATATCTTGCTTTCGACCGAGGCGACGGGGGTTGCTGTTCTGCGGTTGAACCGACCAGAAAGCGGAAACGCTCTGACATCGCGCATGCGTTCGGAGATTCGCCATGCCATTCGCCACGCCCCTAAAGTCGGCGCTCGGGTATTGGTGATTACCGGTGAAGGAGAGGGCTTCTGTTCCGGCCAAGACCTCGGCGTTGGGGATACCGTGAATGATCTCGATTTAGAGGGGACGTTGCGCCAAGAGTATGAGCCGATGCTTAGGGCCCTCTATGACTGCCCCATACCGACAATTGCAGCGGTGAACGGCGCAGCCGCTGGCGCGGGCGCAAGCTTGGCGCTCGGTGCAGACATTGTGATTGCGCGGGATGGCGCCATGTTTTTGCAGGCCTTTACGCGTATCGGACTTATTCCGGATGCAGGCGGCACATACTGGCTGCCGAGACAGGTCGGATTGGCCCGCGCGATGGGGGCGGCCCTGTTGGCAGAACCAATTTCCGCAAAACAAGCGGCAGAGTGGGGCATGATTTGGGAGACCACACCAAAGTCCCGGTTCAACGCGCGCGTGGAAGAGATCGCACACCGCTTGGCCGAAGGTCCGACCGAAAGTTATCGCATGGTCAAACAGGCTATCCGCGCAAGTTTTGACAATTCGCTTGATGCACAGCTTGACTTGGAGGCGACTTTACAAGGCAGCGCAGGCCGCACGCGCGATTTTCGGGAAGGCGTGCTCGCCATTTCTGAGAAGCGAGCGCCGAAGTTCGAGGGTCGATAAAGGGTTGAGCGGGCCATGCCCGCTCGATGCTTCGAGAGATGTCAGCGTTTGTCGATCGAGACGTAATCTCGTGCGATTTTACCTTGGTAGAGCTGCCGAGGACGACCGATTTTCTGCTGTGGATCAGCGATCATCTCATGCCACTGGGCAAGCCATCCAACCGTCCGCGCCAGAGCAAATATCGGCGTGAACATTGATGTCGGGAAGCCCATCGCGTCCAAAATAATGCCCGAATAGAAGTCCACGTTGGGGTAGAGCTTCTTCTCGATAAAATACGGGTCTTCCAGCGCGATTTTCTCGAGTTCCTTCGCAACTTTCAGAGTTTCATTGTTTTCGATCCCAAGAAGGCCGAGGACCTCGTCCGCACTCTCCTTCATCACTTTGGCCCGAGGGTCAAAATTCTTGTAAACCCTGTGGCCGAACCCCATGAGGCGGAACGGATCGGATTTATCTTTTGCGCGCCCGATGAACTCTGGAATGCGGTCAACTGTGCCGATCTCGCGCAGCATATTGAGCGCCGCTTCGTTCGCGCCCCCATGGGCGGGACCCCAAAGACACGCAACACCCGCAGCGATACATGCAAATGGGTTTGCCCCGGAAGAGCCAGCCAACCGCACAGTAGATGTCGATGCGTTTTGTTCGTGATCGGCATGAAGCGTGAAGATGCGGTCCATCGCTTTGGACAGGATCGGGTTTACTTCATAGTCTTCGGAGGGCACCGCAAAACACATACGAAGGAAGTTGGATGCGTAATCCAAATCATTGCGTGGATACACAAAGGGCTGACCGACCGTGTATTTGTACGCCATCGCGGCGATTGTTGGGATCTTTGCGATCATCCGGATTGAGGCAATCTCCCGCTGATCGGCATCCGTGATGTCCGTGCTGTCGTGATAGAAACTCGACATCGCGCCAACCACACCACACATGATCGCCATTGGATGGGCATCGCGACGGAAACCCCGGAAGAAGTTGTGCATCTGTTCGTGCACCATTGTGTGCATCGTGACGCTGTATTCGAAGTCTTCAAGCTGTTGCTTGCTCGGCAATTCCCCGTTGAGCAAGATGTAACACACTTCGACAAAGCTTGCTTTCTCGGCCAGTTGATCAATTGGATAGCCGCGATAGAGAAGCTCCCCCTTGCCGCCGTCGATATATGTAATCGTGCTGTCGCATGATGCAGTAGAAGTGAACCCCGGATCATAAGTGAAAACGCCGCCATCGGCATAGAGGCGGCGAATATCGATGACGTCCGGACCCGCAGAGGGCGAATACATAGGAAGTTCGAGTTCTTTGCCGTCAAAAGTTAGCGTCGCAGTGCGCGTCGTTTCAGTCATATCTGTCTCTCCTCAGATGTCCTCTAGGGACCCTCTCCCTTGTAACGCAGCTTTAGCCCAGGTCCAATACATCCCTTATGCGGGCCAGGCTTTCTTCGCGGCCAAGCACCTCCATCATATCAAAAACGGAAGGTGTGACGGTGCGCCCCGCAAGGGCGGACCGCAGCGGCTGCGCCAATTGCCCGACTTTGATGCCCTGCGTCTCGGCGAATGATTTGGCCGCTGCAAAAATCTCGTCGTGGGTCCAGGTAACAGTCCGCAATTCCTCGGTCAATGCGCGCAGTATACTATGGGATACCGCTTGTAGTTTTTCTGTTGCATCTTTGTCGATATCGATGGGGCGCTCTGCCAAACAGAACTGTGCCTTCTCGATCAAGTCACCAAGTTTTTTGGACCGATCCCGCAGGATGGGAAGGGCGGTAGCAAATTTGGTCCATTGCGTGTCCGTTAGGTCGCGTTCTGATGTTGCTGCGTGAAAGATTTTTGTCCCCTCCACCAGGGGCTCCGCTGGCATCGTTTTGATGTGGTGCGCGGAGACGTTATCAAGTTTTTTCAAATCAAGTCGCGCCGGCGATTTCCCAATACCTTCAAGCGAAAACCAGTCGATGGCCTCTGCGGTCGTAAAAAGTTCATCATCCCCGTGGCTCCATCCCAGACGGGCCAGGTAATTTCGCATTGCTTCGGCGTGATATCCCATGTCACGGTACTCGGTAACGGAAAGGGAACCATGTCGTTTGGACAGCTTCTTTCCGTCATCCCCGTGGATCAGGGGAATATGGGCGAATGCGGGGACCTCCCAGTCCATCGCCTGTGACAACAGCGTTTGTCGACCGGCATTGATCAAATGATCGTCGCCGCGGATCACATGGGTCACCCCCATATCATGGTCGTCAACGACAACAGCGAGCATATAGGTGGGTGTCCGGTCAGAGCGGAG
>JBCDLY010000009.1:0-130035 GCA_038744815.1 Pseudomonadota bacterium
ATGACCGAGGCATCCGCTCTTGCACCCTGGGGATATTCAGGTCTGATCTTTAGCATTATTTGGGGCGCGTTGGTCTTCGCAGAATTTCCAGATGCTGCGACCCTTTCGGGCGCCTTTATGATTGTGTCAGCCGGCTTGGTTATTTGGTGGCGGGAAAACCGCCGGACCACAGGCGTTTCTGCTTAGTCACCCAGCGCTTTTCGAGCAGCCAAGACCGGTCCAGCGCCAGCCACCTGAATTATGATCGCGGCTTCGTCGTCTCCCGTCATCTCTGCTTCAAATGTGGTCGTTGATTGACCATCCCATGTTCCAAGCGTCGACCAATCCGATACCGTGTTCAAATAAGACAATGTGTGGCCTCTATTTTCGCCACGCTCGATTTTAACATCTTCACGCACGCCATATCGCACCATGTACACATCCGCAGGTTCAGAACCCGCGATTGGAGATACCTCCGCCAAGAGCTTCCCGTCGGCTATGGTAACCGAAAGCGCCGCCAGATCGCGACCCTTTTGGGCAGCCGTCAAGGCTTGGAAGATTTTTATCGTCCGTGCACCTGCAACCTCTGCTCGGCCATCGAAGATCATTTGCGGGGTCACCAGCCGATATCGGCTATTTAAGTTCTCATTATACGCGGCTTGTCTGTCGGTGAACTCTGGCTTTGCAAAGGCATCCTTCCAGCCAAGATAATCCCAGTAATCAACGTGAAAAGTGAGCGCGAGAACATCATCATGTGTCCCATGAATGTCGAACAAAATCTCATCCGCCGGAGGGCAAGAAGAACATCCCTGAGAGGTATAAAGCTCAATGACGACCAATCGGTCGGCGAATGCCGATGAGCTTGCCAAGGTCATCCCCAAAGCCGCAAAAATATGTAGAAGTCGAGTCATGCGCGCACCTTTTTCTCCCGTCAGGTCTACGCGATGGAGCAGCCTAATCACCAATAAAGTATCTGTGTGCTGATTGTAACGGAGCGTCGCTAAATTTTGATCGGGCCGTACCCAATCCATTTTGCTGTATCTTCGATATAGAGTTCTGCTTCTTTTCCAAACTGTTCGACCAGCTTGCGCTCTTCGGGTTGGATAAAATTACGATCGAGATACACAGCGAGAAAGAACGCGGGGATATAGGCAATAACGGGGCCCACGATAATGCCAACCCCGAGTGTGATCAGAACCATGCCCAAATACATTGGATTGCGCGACACGACGAACGGGCCATCCATGACCAGTGCATCGGCAGTTTTCCGAGGGATCAGCGTCGTTTGATATTCTCTAAACAAATACCCCGACCAGCCGATCAAGCCGATGCCCACAACGACACAAACAAATCCCCAAAAGCCGCCACCGAGAACGGCGCCAACCGCGTTGCCAATCCAACCCAGAACAACGACGGCAATTATCGCGATAACGGTATATACGGGCGGTAAATCAAGTTGATTCGGCATCTTTGCACTCTTTGTTCAGTCGCGGCGCATCTAACGCGATTCCTTAGAACGCGCAAAGGATAACGCTCAGAAGGCATAGGGTGGCGGTTCTATCCCCAATACGCGCGAACTGACATCAATTGCCTCGCGTTCAATCGGGATGAGCCTGCCCGGAAGGGTAAGTTTTTCGGTGATCAACTGGCGGGTCAAACCCTCCAATCCCAGCTCTTCGAACTGGGCAACATGGACCAATTCGTGCCCGAGCACCCAGGGCTTGTCGGCATAGTCACGGCTTATGTAAATTCCGTATCCTGCCGCCAGTCCTGCGATTGATGCGTTCAACGTCATGAGCGGTTCGGCACGCGACAACCGGTCGGCGGTTGCAATCTTCGGTATGCGCCTGACCACCACGACGCGGACTTTCTCTGGGTGGCGCACCCCCAAATCACGAGCAATACTCAGCCACTCGTCATTCATCGGTTTACCAACTTCCAAGGCACGCGCTTGCATCAGGCGCGCATTTTCCACGGCTTTCGGCAAAAGCGCATCTACGATTGCGACCACATCGTCACTTGGGTAACGCACAGCATTTTGGTCGGCTTGTGTTATTGGCTGAACCGTGCGCGGTTCGCACGCAACTATCCCCGTTAAAAGCAGAAAAGCAAATACTAGGCGGTGCAACAAAACGTCCTCAGTACGGATAATAAGGCGGCGCTATGCCAAGGGCTTCTGCGCTGTCAAAGATGGCTTCTTGTTCAATCGGGATCACCGTTTTGCCCGCTAGAACCGCACGCTCAATCAGGACTTGGCGCGCCAAACCCTCTCGTCCCAACCGCTCAAACTGGCGCACATGAACCAACTCATGGGCCAAGACCCAGCGTGCCTCGCCAAGACCTTTGGCCACTATTATTCCATAGCCAGCCGCAAGCGCCCGCGTTGTTCGCAAATTCGCGTAACGACTGAGGTAATCTTGCCTCGTTGCCTTTCCGGGGATCCGGGGCACGACGGCAATCCTTACTTTTCCCGGCGACTGCACACCAAGGCGCCGCGCCAATTCTGTTTCATCTGCGCTGAGCGGGCGCCCGATTTTGAATGCCACTTGTTCCAGCACAACATCCTCTTCGAGAAAGGCTGGTAATTCGGCGTTGACCTCCGCCATGATGTTGGCCGTAGGCATCGCAATCAAAGCGGCCTGCTCAGCACTTACCGGCGGCGCGTTATAAGTCGACTGGCATCCCGCCAAAAAAACGCCGAATACAAGTGTTAGGACGATACGTATCACCACGTCAAACTCTCAAAAACAAAATATAAATCAACCCCAAAGAGCTACGGGAATACATCAAGCGCTTTGGCGCATCCGGGCAGGTTTTGAACCTGCGCATAGAGCTGCCTTTCTGACGCGCTAGACAGCACGCGCGGCACAAAAAGCGTGTCAGAGCGTATGAAACGAAACCCAACATTTCGCGTCTCTTTGAACACAAGATATCCGCAGCCAACAAACGCGTCACCGGTCAGAAACTGGAGTTCCGAGACGGCAAAAAGCCCTTCTGTCCCCTCATCATACCAAAAAATCTCACTAATATTCCAACGTTCTGCCGTTCCGAAGTTGCGAATATGATTGTCCCAGCTGCGCAAGAACTCCGCTTTAGAGACCGCCACCTGAAAACTCGGATCAGCCGTCTCATAGATCCGGGCAATCTCGCCCCGCGCCATCCGGTCTTGGTACTGTTCCACTGCAATATCGAACAATTCCATCTGCCGCGCAGTGGGCACAAAAGCCTGCAAGCACCCCGCCCAGAGCATAACGATGACAAAAAACAGACCACTGCGCATCGGAGTTGTGTGACATAAGTCGGCCCACTGACAAAGTGCTTTAATTGCCCCGATCACCATCCACGCTGTCAGGCCCAAACTCCAGCACGTCGCCAGGTTGGCACCCAAGCTCGGCACAGATCGCGGACAAAGTACTAAAACGCACACCCCGCGCCCGCCCTGCGCGCAGCACAGAGAGGTTTTGTTCCGAAAGGCCAATGCGCGCGGCAAGCTCTTTGGATGTCATTTTCCGCTGCGCCAAAACAACATCCAACCGCACGATAATCCCCATCAAATAACCTCTTTGTGGTCACGCCACAGCTCGGCCCCTAGCTGTAAAGCCTGGGCAAACAGGCTCGCCATCAGCGCTGCGAGAACCGTCGATACCTGCACAGAGCTTAGAGAGATCGCAAGCGCACGCTCGCCTTCGGGAAAGGTCCAAGTGACGGTCAAAACGGCGGTCGTATGCGCGAAGATTGAGTACCCCACCAGACCCCAGAGCCACATCGAAACTTTTCGCGCATGGTGGGCGGCGCGCTCAATCCGCTCGGCCAAGAGTTCCGCAAAAACTTGGCGACCATGCCAAAGGGTCACCGCGAGAGCCAGGATATGAACCACAGCCAACGCAAGCAGCGCGCCAAATTGCCAAAGGGCCAGCGTGGCGTTTGGGTAGCCAATCGCCTCGATCAGGACGCGCTCAAAGGCGGGACGGTAGAACGCGGCATAGATCAGACTGCCAGGCACCGCAGCGCCAAGCAAAACAAGAAGGGTGGTCAGCAGGCGTTTGATACCAGCGGCACGAGACAAAAGGCGGTGTGTGTCCATCATGTGGGCTCCAAAATTAATGTTATTCATTAATTATTATATTTTTTAAATTAACAATCAATCCACCACAGTCGCGAAACAAAAAAGCCCGCCAAATCGGCGGGCTTTTGCAACAGATGAACAGGGAGGTTTACGCAGCCGCGAGGTTCCGCAGCACGTAATGCAGTACGCCGCCATGTTCGATATATTCGATCTCCACGGCAGTATCGATCCGGCATTTCAGCATGATCTCTTTCACATCCCCATTTTCATAGGTGATCGTGCAAGGGACCTCTTGAAGCGGCTCGACGCTATCAAGGCCCTGGATGCTGACAGTCTCTCCCCCTGTCAGCCCCAGGGTTTTACGGGTCTCTCCCCCCGTAAATTCAAATGGGATCACGCCCATGCCCACCAAGTTAGAGCGGTGGATACGCTCAAAGCTCTCGGCAATCACGGCCTTCACACCCAAAAGTGCTGTGCCCTTCGCGGCCCAGTCGCGGCTGGACCCAGCGCCATATTGCTCGCCTCCAAAAATGACTGTCGGCACGCCCGCATCCATATAGGCCATGGCGGCATCATAGATCGACGTCTGCTGCCCATCTGGGCCCAGCGTGTAGCCGCCTTCGACCCCGTCCAGCATCTCATTCTTGATGCGGATATTGGCAAAAGTGCCGCGCATCATCACCTCATGATTGCCGCGACGCGATCCGTAAGAGTTGAACTCCCGCACCGGCACCTGACGATCTGTCAGGTATTGGCCCGCTGGCGTCGTCTCTTTGAACGATCCTGCAGGCGAAATATGGTCGGTCGTAATCATATCGCCCAGCATCGCCAAAACCTTCGCACCTTCGATGTTCGAAATCGTGCCAGGCTCTTTGCCCATGCCTTGGAAATAAGGTGGGTTTTGAACGTAAGTTGACGCCGCTGGCCAATCATAGACCTTACTTTCCGTCGTCTCGACACCTTGCCATTTTTCGTCGCCCGTAAAGACTTCGGCATATTTCTCTTGGAAGGCTTTGCGCGTTACGGTCGCCTCCACCAGCTCGGCCACTTCCGTGGAGGTCGGCCAGATGTCTTTCAAGAAGACATCATTGCCGTCTTTGTCCTGGCCAATCGGCTCGGACGTCAGATCAATGTCCAACGTGCCTGCCAGCGCATAGGCCACAACCAGCGGCGGCGATGCCAGATAATTCGCGCGCACATCTGGGCTGATCCGACCCTCAAAGTTCCGGTTGCCCGACAGAACGGCGGTCGCCACCAAATCGCCCTCGGCAATCGCGTCAGAAATTTCCTTCTGCAACGGACCGGAGTTCCCGATACAGGTCGTGCAGCCATAGCCCACCAGGTTGAACCCGATCTTATCTAGGTCTTCTTGCAGGCCCGCCGCCTCCAGATAGGCGCTCACGACTTGCGAACCTGGTGCCAGCGATGTTTTCACCCAAGGCTTGCGATCCAGGCCCAGTGCGGCTGCTTTGCGCGCGATCAGACCCGCGCCGATCATTACATAAGGGTTCGACGTGTTGGTGCACGACGTAATGGACGCGATCACGACCTTGCCGCTTTCCATCGCGTAATCCTCGCCCTCGACCGCAACTTCCTTGCCCATGGGACGCTTGAACGTCTCTTCCATCTCTTTGGCAAAGGCCGCTTTAGCATCCGTCAGCGCCACGAAATCCTGCGGGCGTTTCGGGCCCGAGATCGCCGGCACAATCGTGCCCATATCAAGGTGCAATGTGTCCGTATAAACCGGCGCATAATCATCGCCCCGCCAGAACCCGTTCTCTTTGGCGTAGGCCTCGACCAGGGCAATCCGATCCTCGTCCCGGCCTGTATTGCGCAAGTACCGCAGCGTCTCGCCGTCAATGGGGAAGAAGCCACAGGTCGCCCCATATTCCGGCGCCATATTCGCAATCGTCGCGCGATCCGCGAGCGGCAGATTATCAAGACCCGCGCCATAGAATTCGACGAATTTACCCACCACGCCCTTCTCGCGCAGCATCTCGACAACCTTCAGAACCAGATCGGTCCCGGTCGTCCCTTCCATCATTGCGCCGGTCAGCTCGAACCCGATAACCTCTGGGATCAGCATGGAAATCGGCTGGCCCAGCATCGCGGCCTCGGCCTCGATCCCGCCAACACCCCAGCCGAGCACAGCCGCGCCATTCACCATCGTTGTGTGGCTGTCCGTGCCCACCAGCGTATCAGGATAGGCAACCATCGTGCCGTTCTGATCTGTGTCGGTCCAAACCGTTTGCGCCAGATATTCCAGGTTCACCTGGTGGCAGATCCCCGTTCCCGGAGGCACCACACGGAAATTGTTGAACGCCGACTGACCCCATTTGAGGAACGTATACCGCTCCATGTTGCGCTCGTACTCGCGATCGACATTCATCTGAAACGCGCGCGGGTTGCCGAACTCGTCAATCATAACCGAATGGTCGATCACCAGGTCCACCGGGTTCAGCGGGTTAATCTTCTCCGCGTCTCCGCCAAGGCCGATGATCGCATCGCGCATCGCTGCCAAATCCACCACCGCAGGCACGCCGGTGAAATCCTGCAACAGAACCCGTGCAGGACGATACGCAATCTCGCGCGGATTATTCCCGCCTTTGTCTGCCCATTCGGAAAACGCCTTGATGTCCTCGCTGGACACCGTGCGCCCGTCATCCTCAAACCGCAGCATATTCTCCAGAACGACCTTCAGCGCCGCGGGCAGCTTGGAAAAATCGCCAAGCCCCGCCGCTTCCGCCGCCGGGATCGAGTAGTAATCGACGGACTGGCCGCCAACGGTGAGTGTTTTACGCGTTTTATTGGAATCGGTACCGACTGTGACAGTCATCTTGGGCCTCCCGGGGGTGTCTCTTCTCTCTGAGAGAGGCCTTACGCGAGGTCCCTGAGTCGTTCAAGCGCTGTATGTATGCAATGGTATACTATTTGAGGTTTATTGAGAGGCGGCGCAGCTCATCGGAGTTTTACGTGCGCACATCGCTCGAAAGTTTTAAGGTTTAGAGCGCACGGCCCGAGGTGGGCAAGGAACGCGCCCACCTGTGGGGCGGGACGGGCGCGTGTCGCGGCTGCGCCGCTCCCGGTCGTTCAAACCAACGTGTCGCTCTCGTAAAAACGATAGGGCTTATACATGAGCCAAGACACAGACATCCTCAACTTCCGCCGCCTCGACGACCGAATCACCCTTTCGGGTCAACCGACCGAGGATCAGCTGGCCGCGCTGGCCAAAGATGGCGTAACCCATGTCATTAATCTGGGGCCCCATCACAACAAAGGTGCATTGGATGACGAACCAGGCACCGTCGTATCGCTCGGCATGGACTACATCTACATCCCCGTGGAATTCGAAAGCCCAACGGATGAAGACTTCACCCAATTTTGCAGCGCACTTGAAGATCTGCCCACCCAGCGCATCCACGTTCACTGCATCTATAACGCCCGCGTCACCGCCTTTTTCTATCGCTATGCTAAGTCAGGCCGTGGTCGCCTAGACCCGTCCGGGGCATTTGAAATGATGGATGGCATATGGCGCCCCGGCAATGATTGGGCCGATTTCATCGATGACCCAAAGGCCAAGGGCGAACCCAACCGGTTCAAAGGCTACGAATACTAAATTTCAACAAAGGCACGATCTGCGCCATACGCCTCTAGGTCCTCCATCTGGCCCCGCATCCAATCCCGAAACTGCCGCACGGGCACATCATTTTCGGTGCCCAACGGGCAGACCAGCCGGTAATATAATTCCGCCCTGAGCGAGGTTTCAAACGGCATCACCAGGCGACCAGAGCCTACCATAGCATCAGAGATGGAAATCCGGCCCAACGCGACGCCTCCCCCATTGGCGGCATAGCTGATCGCGCCCTCGGGGTTGGCAAAAACCGGACCCGAAGGGGCCATGCGCGGCAGGCCCGCCGCCTCGAACCAATTCCCCCAATCCTCAATCGGGGCAAGGCTTTGGCCATAATTGGACACGATCAAATGCTCGGGCCGCAAATCCTCGGGCCGTTGGATCGTTTTGGCCATCTGAGGCGTCATCATCGGCGCCACCCATTCCTGAAAGATCCGCTCGGAAAAATATCCCTCATCCGAGCCGCCCCCAAAGCGCACCGCCAAGTCGATGCCGTCACGCTGAAAGTTCAACATCGCGAGCGAGGCCGTCATCCGGAACTCCAACTCGGGATGCGCAATCACGAAATCCGACATGCGCGGTGCCAGAAAACTTGCCATAAACGCAGGCCCGGCCGTCACCGTCAGCTGCTTATGATTGCGCTTGCGCTGCGCCGCCGACCAGGCCGCTTGCATCGCCTCAAACCCCTCGGCCAATCCAGGCTGCAAAACACGCCCCAGATCCGTCAGCTCCACCCGGCGATTATGGCGAATGAACACAGGCGCATCCAACCGCTCCTCCAAGGATTTGATCTGATGCGACAGGGCAGCCGGCGTCACGTTCAACTCGGCGGCGGCATTTTGGAAACTCAAATGCCGCGCTGCGGCCTCAAAAGCGCGCAATGCGGTCAGCGGGGGGAGCATATCAGACATGTTCACTTAAATAAAACTAATCTGAAGAAAAGAAAGTCTCGTTTGTCACTTGGGGGTCAGAGCGCCTATCTCAATCCCAACGCAACACAGTCCTAGGAGGCTCACATGCATAAAGAGATCACAGATCAAGACATCAAAAACGCAATCGATCGCGCGCATCAGTTC
Organism: Pseudomonadota bacterium; assembly: GCA_038744815.1. GTDB lineage: Bacteria > Pseudomonadota > Alphaproteobacteria > Rhodobacterales > Rhodobacteraceae > Amylibacter. The sequence continues at coordinate 8,753 of JBCDLY010000009.1, forward strand.
CGTGCGGAGGCCGCAGCCGTTCTAGGCCGTAGCATTCGGGGCGGCGTGTCTAAACTGATCCATTCCGCCACGCACGCGATTGCAGCACCGTTTTCACCGAGCAAGCCGCAGCACTAAGCCGACGGTTCGTTACGCTGAAATAGAAAGAGGCGCTTAGGCGCCTCTTTTTTCTTTTCATAGACAAACAAGCTGCATCGCAGCACACTGTCCGCAGTATTTTAGGACAGAACACTTATGCCGATTTCAACCATCGCTTACATTGGTTTTGGCGTCATTTTTTACCTCCTCGCGTTGCGTTTCACGTGGGAGTTTCTGAGTCAGAAATCACCAACCTCGGATGAGCCTCCGCTAAAGTATTTCGGTCTACGCGATCGGCTCAGTTTCGGGATCATAGCGGGGATTGCGGCCTATTTCACTGTTGCCGCCTTTATGGCGCTGTCCTTTATCATTAGTGCCTCGGCCATCATTTATTTGATCTTTAATCCAGTGGATCCATCACCGGGCACCGAGTTCAGCCCGATTTTCCGTGCGACGATTGCGTTGACGGCACAGACAACCGTTTTGGGCGCTTTGATCGGGTTGCCGATCACGCTGCGCCGCACGCAGTTGACGCGAGAGGCGAATAGAACAGCCGATGAAGGCCTGCTGACCGACCGGATCAACAAAGCTGTCGCCAGCTTGGGCGTGACCAAGGAAACCCGTTCTCAGCTGCAAGACGAGACCAAAAACGACCTCTACGAAATGTCGGATGGATCTCTGACAACCGAGAAAGCTTTCAAACCCGCCATGATCCAGAAAACCGAACCGAATATCGAGGTTCGGATCGGTGCACTGCTTTCACTCGAACGCATCGCGCAACAGAGGTTGGACTGGCATGTCCATATTATGGAGATCATCTGCGCCTATATCCGGGAGAATGCACCCGCGAGTGAAGCCAAGGATTTAAGCGAAGAGCTTATTCAGCACCCTGACTTTATTCGTGATCCAACTTCGCACATTTGGACCAACTGGTTGACAAGTGTTCCGGCAACACGGGGCGACATTGCGACGGCTCTGCAAATCGTTCATCGCCGCAATCCAGAACAGCGCCGCATTGAGGCGGAGTACGGAGGAAGCAACGAAACCTATCCCTACGATAACCCTGCGCCAAATTTTACGGATACAACCGATCTTGCAGAATACAGGCTTGGAGCCGTTAAACACCGGAACTTTTTAGATTCTTATCGTGGCTACCGCCCGGATTTACGGAGAACCAATTTTCAAAAAGCCGAACTAGGAAGCTTCAACCTGCATGGCGTTCTACTGGACAACGCTCGTTTAGAGGGCTCGATCCTTTCGGAAGCTCAAATGCAGGGCGCTAGTCTCCAGGACGCCAACTTGCAGGGGGCAGATTTAAGGCGCGCAACCTTAAATTTCTCTTACTTTTTGGACGCAAAACTACAGGGCGCTTACCTCGAAGATGCGGAGCTTCGATGCGCTCACTTTGAAAACGCGAACATGCACAATGCTTACCTCGTCGGCGCAAGAATGCAGGTTTGCAATTTGGAATCCGCAGAACTGCAGCGTGCCGACCTTTTGGGCGCAGAACTGGAAGCGGCCGATCTCGAGGGAGCGGAATTATCTGACTATACGAATTTGAGCCAAGCTTTTCTACGGGGAGCCCGGTTACGGTTCGCGTCAGATACCACCATGGCTCAGCTTTTAAATTACTTCGACGAAATCTTCTGCGGAAAGGACGTGATGAGGGACGATCCCAACCGCCCCGCCCATTGGGAACAAGACGACAGCGAAGACTTCGAAGCAGCCTATCAAGCTTGGTTCAAAACCATGGCACCGATCTGGGCTGCAGAAGATCGCAAAGCCGCAGCGGCAGCAAAGGCCAAGCGGGCCTAGCCCTTTCCTTCGCCTGCACCAGCCGCTACGCAAGCGCCCATGTTGCGCACCACCGCCCCCCTCACGATCCGCCGATCTGGCAAGACCGTGCTCTCGGATGTCAGTTTCGATATCCCAGGCGGGATCACCGTGCTGCGCGGGCCCAACGGGTCGGGCAAAACCACGCTGTTGCGCTGTCTTGCGGGACTCATTACGCCCAGCGCCGGCGCGTTTGAAACGGGCGGCGAAGACCCGGTGTTTTGTGGGCATCTCGATGCCGTCAAATCCGCGATTAGCGTGTCCGAGACCCTGTCCTTTTGGTCCGCAATTTATGGCGCGTCCGTGCCCGATACCGTTGAGTCCCTCGGCCTTGCCCCCCTGATGGAAACGCCCGTGGCCCTGCTCTCTGCGGGGCAAAAACGCCGCCTGGGCCTCGCCCGCGCCGTGATCGCGCCAACCCCAATCAAGCTGTTTGACGAGCCGACGACGGCGCTCGACGCCGCCCATCGCCAAAGTTTTTTCGATCTGGTGGAGCGGACCACGGCCGATGGCGCAACTATCGTTATGTCCAGTCATGATGATCTGCTGCCACAGAATGCCGCCATGTTGGAGCTGAGCGCTTTTCAGGCCAAGCCCGATACCCACGATGATCCGTTCTTGGACGAGGCTTTTTTATGAGGGCGGTTTTCCTGCGCGACCTCTCTCTTGCGGTGCACTCCGGCGGGGGGTTTGGCCTCGCGCTCGCCTTCTTTTTGATCGTGATCTTTATTGTGCCCTTGGGTGTGGGCCTGGATACAGTGCTCTTGGCGCGCATCGCCCCGGGTGTCCTGTGGATCGGGGCGTTGCTGGCCTGTCTGCTCTCGCTCGATCGTCTGTTTCAGATCGACTTTGAGGACGGGACATTGGATGCCCTTTTGACCGCGCCGGTTCCGCTGCCGGGCCTCGTCGCGGCCAAGACCTTGGCCCATTGGATCACGACCGGATTGCCGTTGACGCTGGTGGCCGTGCCCTTAGGCGCGATGCTCTACCTGCCTACCGAGGCTTATGTCTGGACAGTTTTGTCGCTGCTCAGTGGGACGCCCGCGCTCTCGGCGATTGGCGGGTTCGGCGCGGCGCTGACGGTGGGTGTGAAACGCGGTGGGCTGCTCTTATCGCTTTTGGTGCTGCCGCTTTACATCCCGACGCTCATTTTTGGAGCGCAGACCGTCCTGCGCGCGCTAGAGGGGCGTGATCCCATGCCCGCGCTGGCGATCACCGCAGGTGTCACTTTGGCAACGCTGGCTGCGATGCCCCTTGCGGCATCCTTTGCGTTGCGGGCCAACAGCACTTAGATAAAAGACCGATATGACCACGACGACATCCCTTTGGCGCTTTGCCAACCCAGCCAAATTTATGGAGCTCACAGGCATGTTCTTGTGGCCGCTGGGCATTTGTTCGGTCTTTCTCATCATCAGTGGGCTGATCTGGGGGTTTTTCTTCACGCCGGATGATTTCCGCCAAGGGGCGACGGTCAAAATTTTCTATATCCATGTGCCCAGCGCCACCATGGCGACCGGGATTTGGGCGATGATGCTGATCTCGTCGATCATTTGGTTTATCCGCCGCCATCCCGTCAGCGCGCTTGCCGCAAAGGCCGCGGCGCCAATTGGTCTCATCATGACCCTTGTGGCGATGGCGACCGGCGCCATTTGGGGAAAACCAATGTGGGGCACGTATTGGGCTTGGGACCCACGCCTTACCGCCTTCTTTATCCTCATGCTGTTTTACATCGGCTACATCGCGCTCTGGCAGGCGATTGAAGACCGCGAAACGGTTTCTGATCTCACCGCTATCTTGTGTATCGTTGGCACCGTTTTTGCGGTTATATCCCGCTTTGCCGTGATCTTTTGGGATCGGGGTCTGCACCAAGGGGCATCGATGTCGCTTGAGGCCGAGCGCGCCGTCCACCCGATTTTCTTTGCGCCAGCTCTCGTGAGTTCAGTGGGGTTCTTCACGCTTTTTGTCTGGCTTTGCTTTGTGCGAACCCGCATGGAAATTCGGCAACAGCGGCTTGCAGCCCTATTGGCCCGGAGGACGTGATGCCAGACCTCGGAGAACATGCGGATACCGTGCTTTTGGCCTATAGCGTTGCGGCACTTTTGCTCTTGGGTTTCGGGTTCACAACCTGGCGTGCGGCCCGGAACACCCGACGAGCGCTGAAGGCCGCTGAAGACCTGATACAGTCTAAGCGTTAGTGGCCGGGCTGGGGCGCGGCTTTGCAAGAAGCTGAGCCCGATAACAGTACCGCGATGGACGTTATAAATGACGTGGTGATTTGACAGCAAAGATACATCATCGGGTCGAGCAACGTTGATAGCGCCAATGCGGATAACAGCTTTCCTTTTTTGAACGTCAAGCGTAAGGGCGCCGCAATCTAAGAAAGAAATCCTATGCCCGCACTTTCCGAAGGGGACCTTGTCGTCCTCGTATCCGGCTCTCCAAAATTCGCCGTGGAGAAAATCGAAGCACGCAAAATCCACTGTGTGTGGTGCCATGATGGTCAAATCTACCGCGACGCCTTTGACGCCGCATTGGTCCGCAAATGGGAAGAGCGTGAGGACACTCGCGAAAGCCGGGGTAAACCCTTTGGCGGGGATCGCGGAGGAGACCGTGGCGGTTTCCGAGGTGGCGACCGTGGGGGCTTCAAAGGCGGCGGCAAACCGTTCAAGAAACGGGACTAGTAGCAAGAGGTCGTTATGCGCATCACGATTCGCCGCCCTGATGATTGGCATCTCCATTTACGAGACAACGATATGTTGAACGCCGTGGGCCCTGAAACGTCGCGTGATTTTGGCCGCGCGATTGCCATGCCAAACCTGGTGCCACCGGTTCTCACGGGACGGGACGCGGCGGCCTATCGGGAGCGTATTCTGGCGGCAACTGAAGGGCATGACTTCATGCCTTTGATGACGCTCTATCTGACCGAAGACACGGATCCTGCCGATATCGCCGCCGCCCATGCCGACGGCATCGTGACGGCCGGCAAGCTCTATCCCGCAGGTGCCACGACCAATTCCACCGATGGCGTCCGCGATGTCGAAGCGATCACGCCGCTCTTGGAAAAAATGGCCGAGATTGGCTGCCCGCTGTGCATCCATGGCGAAGTTGTCGACGAGGATGTCGATATTTTTGACCGCGAGGCGGTGTTCGTCGACACCGTCCTCGACCCGCTGCGCACGCGCATCCCGGAGCTGAAAATCATCCTTGAACACCTCACCTCCAAAGAGGCGGTGCAATATGTGCGCGAGGCCACGGGCCCGCTGGGCGCGACCATCACCGCACATCACATGATCATCAATCGCGACACGATTTTGGTCGGCGGCATCAAACCCGATTATTACTGCATGCCCATTGCGAAGGGCGAAGAGCACCGCTTGGCCGTGCGCGAGGCGGCCACTTCGGGAGAGGCGAAATTCTTCCTTGGAACCGACAGCGCGCCTCATCCCGCGTCAAACAAATACACAGCGGCGGGCGGTGCGGGCATTTTCACAGCCCCCAAGGCGATGCCGCTTTATGCGCATATGTTCGAAGAGGATGGTCGCCTCGAAAATTTAGAGGCGTTCGCCTCTCTCAACGGGCCCGCGCATTACGACCTGCCCGTCAATACGGCCATGATGACGCTGGAGAAATCAGACACACCAACAGAGTGGCCAGAGATGCTGGACACATCACAGGGGCCGGTCAAAATCTTCGATCCGCTTTTTGAAACGCACTGGCGCGTCGTTTAGAGGCGTTAAGTACCTTTCCAGGATACAAGCAAGACGCCAGAATCGCCCAAGATCATTCGGCGAAGTCATCGGCCAATAGTTTTTATTAAAGTGCCAGACACAACCTGTAGTGGTGTAAACACTTTCGACCGAGAATCGCCCTAAATCCGCACAATGTGCGCCGCACAAATATCATAATTCATTGATGAACGGTTAATAACCGCAAGTGGGGCGGTGCCTTGTATGTGCAACAAATGTGAGTGATTAATATGGATAACGCTTCTGATAATGTCGAAAACTACGAACCCGCGCGCTTTCTAGATTGGTTGGCTTTAGGTGCCTCGGTATTCCTTGTCTCCGCAAGTGCCCTCTCTCTTTTCGCAGCGTATGGTGATCATCAGGGGGGTAAGACCACCGATGCTCTCTTTTCCAACGGGGTTTCTTACTTCGAGAAGACGGTCGCCGAAGGCAACTAAGGCCGCACGATCCCGGAACACGCGCTTACTGTGCTGCGGTCGTTCGTTGGCCGCAGCAGTTACGCGCATGGGCGTAGAACCGCCTCTGAAAGTTATCCCCAGAAAACTCACATGATTTCCAGATAGCGCACCGCATGCAAGCTGTGGCAGACAGTCCAAACCACTAACAGATACGGGACGGACTAGGAGACGGGGAACCTCCTCATTCGTGCGTGACGGAGAGACACTATAATGACGAATATCGCCTCGTTGCCATCTGCGGCAGCGTCGGAAACCCCAGAAATCCCTCATAATATTGAAGCGGAGCAAGCCTTACTTGGCACTCTATTGGTCAATAACGAAGTTTATGATCGCGTTTCGAATCTGATTTCATCAGACCATTTTTACGACCCAGTCCATGGTCGCATTTTCGAAATTGCGGAATCTCGCATTTCAAAAGGTGCGCTCGCCTCGCCGGTCACCCTCAAGTCATTCATGGAAGACGATGAGGGGCTTCAGGCACTAGGTGGCGCTGCCTATTTGGTGCGTTTGGCCGGTGCGGCAATATCTGTCTTTGCGGCACGGGATTACGCCCAAATGATATATGATATGGCGATTCGCCGGGACCTCATGGAGATCGGTCACGAAATCACGCACAAAGCGCAAACGATCGACGTCGAAAGCGAACCCGCAGATCAAATCGTGGAAGCGGAACAGCGGCTCTACACTTTGTCGGAACAGGGCAACAAAGACAGCGGCTTTCAGAGCTTCCTTAAAGCCGTCACCGACGCTGTGAATGTGGCCAACGCGGCCTTTCAGCGCGATGGCGGGTTGGCTGGACTGTCAACCGGCCTGGAGGACATGGACAAGAAACTTGGCGGATTACACAAGTCTGACCTCCTCATCTTGGCGGGCCGTCCCTCTATGGGGAAAACATCGCTTGCGACCAACATCGCGTTCAATATCGCCAAGGCATACAAAAAAGGTGCACTTCCAGATGGATCCGAGGGGGCCGTAAACGGTGGCGTTGTTGGATTTTACTCACTTGAAATGTCTGCCGAACAGCTGGCGGCCCGTATTCTTTCGGAAGCGGCAGAAATCCCATCCGAACAAATTCGCCGCGGCGATATGAACGAACAAGAGTTTCGACGGTTTGTCGAAGCAGCAAAGGCATTAGAAAACTGTCCGCTCTATATTGATGACACGGCCGCTTTGCCGATTTCCCAACTTGCGGCCCGGGCGCGACGGTTAAAGCGGACCCGTGGATTGGACGTCTTGATCGTGGACTACCTACAGCTGGTGCGCCCTGCTTCTTCGAAAGATAGCCGCGTGAACGAGGTCTCAGAAATTACACAAGGTCTTAAGGCGATCGCAAAAGAGCTCGATATTCCGGTCGTTGCTCTGTCCCAACTGTCACGACAGGTCGAATCCCGCGACGACAAGCGCCCGCAACTCTCAGATCTGCGCGAATCCGGATCGATCGAGCAGGATGCGGATGTGGTTATGTTTGTGTTCCGGGAAGAATATTACAAAGAGCGCGAGAAACCGGGCGAACATGATACCGAAGCGATGATGAAATGGATGGAGGAAATGGAAAGTCTGCAAGGTAAGGCCGAAATCATTATCGGAAAGCAGCGCCACGGTCCCATCGGAACGGTCGATCTGGCGTTCGAAGGCCAGTTCACCCGTTTTTCAAACCTGGTCAAACCTTGGCAAACCCAAGGCGGACAAGGGTTCTGATCGCTTTGCGCTTGACGGCGTCCGTAGCATTGAAAGAACGGGCGCATGGCCGAAACATGTCTGACCGTTGACCTTAATGCCATCGCGGCAAACCATTCCGCGCTCGATGCGCTGTCGTCGCACGTGGTGGAAACCGCGGCGGTTCTGAAAGCCAACGCCTACGGGCTTGGTATTGAGAAGGTTGGACGAAAGTTTCTTGAAAAGAGCGTGCGAACTTTCTTCGTCGCCACCACAGAAGAAGCCGCAGCGCTGGCCGATGTGATTGGGCCAGACGCCCATATTTACGTTTTCGGTGGCTTTCTTCCACAAGACAAAGCCTTGTTTCAAAACTATGATTTCATTCCCCTCTTGAACTCGATCGACCAAGTGCGGGCCTATATCGAGCACCCAAATCAATCTGGATTTGGCCTACAGATTGACACCGGAATGAACAGGTTGGGCATGGAAGAAGAAGAGCTGCGCGGCGCGTTGAACATCCTGGGGGATCGGCGCCCAGAACTTGTCATCAGCCATCTTGCCTGTGCCGATGACCCCACACACAAGATGAACGGCGCTCAGTTGGCAGAGTTTCATCGTTTATCCGATGGGATGAACTGGCGAAGATCGCTTGCAGCAACCGGCGGCACACTCTTGGGGGCTGAGTATCACTTCGACGTTACACGACCTGGAATTGGACTTTATGGTGGCGCGCCATTTCAAAAGGCCACATCCGTGATCCGTCTCGATATACCCGTGATTCAAACGCGCCACGTGGCCATCGGAGAAAGCGTGGGCTATGGCAGCACCTGGGTGGCCGAACGCCCATCCGTAGTCGCAACGTTAAGTGCGGGCTATGCAGACGGATTACTGCGGACATTGGGGAACGGTCATGTTGACCTCTTCGCCGACACGATAAGATGCCCTCTTGTCGGACGGGTTTCGATGGATCTCCTAACCGTTGATGTAACCGATTTGGACCACGTCCCAGATTACATGACCCTTCTAAATTCGGAACAGACGGTTGATGACCTTGCGGCGGCCGCAGGCACGATTGGATATGAATTTTTAACGGGGCTTGGCGCGCGATATCAGCGCCGCTATGTGGGCGCGGTATGACAATTGTAATGACATTCTTTCAATCGATTGGGGCCTCGGTAATTGGCCTCTGCGCCGCGATCGGGCGCGTGGTGATATTTGCATTTAATGGCGTGAGCCACATGTTCCGCCCCCCGTTCTATCCGCGGGAGTTCGGCCAACAGCTCCTCCAAATTGGTTATTTTAGCCTTCCGGTGGTTGGATTGACGGCTCTCTTTACAGGGGCCGCTCTTGCGCTCCAGATCTTTGCCGGAGGTTCACGTTTCAACGCAGAGGCGGTCGTCCCCCAAATCGTCGCCATTGGGATGGTCCGGGAACTTGGTCCCGTTCTTGTAGGCCTTATGATTGCGGCGCGTGTCACCTCCTCGGTTGCTGCGGAAATCGCGACGATGAAAGTGACCGAACAGATTGATGCACTCGTCACGTTGTCGACAAACCCGATGAAATACCTGACTGCGCCGCGTCTTTTAGCGGCGGCGATCGTGGTTCCGGTACTGGTGGGGATCGGTGACATTATTGGAATTATGGGCGGTTTCATGATCGCGACAGGACGGCTCGACTTCAATGCTGCGACGTATCTGCAGAACACCTGGGATTTTCTTGAAGCGATCGACATCATATCTAGCCTTGTGAAGGGTGCCGTATTTGGCTTTGTTGCCGCGCTGATGGGGTGCTACTATGGCATGAACTCTGCCAGAGGCGCCCAAGGTGTTGGTCAGGCGACGAAGTCTTCGGTGGTGGCCGCTTCGATCATGATTCTCGCCACAAACTACATTCTGACGGAGCTCTTTTTCGCGGCATGATCGAAATTACAAACCTTCACAAACACTTTGGTGACAACCGCGTGCTCGATGGGATTTCAATGTCCATCGCCAAAGGCGAAAGCATGGTTATTATCGGGGGCTCCGGAACAGGTAAGTCGGTTCTCCTGAAATGCGTCCTCGGCCTCTTAACACCAGATAGTGGGAAGATCATGGTCGCTGGCAAAGACGCAACGCAGGGCGACAGAGACGCGTTTTTGGCCCAATTTGGGATGTTGTTCCAGGCCGCTGCGCTCTTTGACTCCCTCCCCGTTTGGCAAAATGTAGCCTTCCGTCTGATGCGGGGCGAAAAGCGCCTCCCAAAGGCGGATGCAAGAGAGATCGCCATCGAGAAACTTCGTCGCGTCGGTCTAAAGGCAGATGTCGCAGATCGGTATCCAGCAGAACTTTCAGGAGGCATGCAAAAACGTGTGGGCCTTGCGCGGGCCATCGCTGCCGAACCGGAAATTATCTTCTTTGACGAACCGACAACGGGGCTCGACCCAATTATGTCTGGCGTCATCAACGATCTGATACGTGAAATCGTGGAGGAAATGGGCGCAACGGCGATGACCATTACCCACGATATGAGTTCGGTCAGAGCGATTGCTGACCACGTCTCGATGCTGCATGGCGGGAAAGTAAGATGGTCGGGGCCGATCTCCGATTTGGACAAGAGCGGCAACCCCTATTTGGAGCAGTTCCTAAACGGTCGTGCAGAAGGGCCCATTGAAGCTGTTCGATAAGGCGCATCTCTCGACGCTGATGAAGCTGGTAAATGCCTGGCTCATCATTGCCTTTCCTGTATCTTGGTTTGCGCCCCTTCTTAAGGCCGGTCTGCTGCCCTTCTTCAACCTGACCGAAATCTCAATCCTATCCGGTCTGACGGCATTGATGGAAAGCGACATCTTCCTTGCCGGTGTTGTGGCCCTGTTTGCTATCATTTTACCTTTGGCCAAGGTCATGGCGACCGCAGCCATCCAGTTTGGGTTTCTGAAATATCATCATCTCTGGTGGGTGTCCCTTCTTGGTAAATTCGCGATGGCAGAAGTTTTTCTTCTGGCGCTTTACATTGTCGTCGCAAAGGGTGTGGGCGTGGGTCGTCTCGAAACAGCTTGGGGTCTTTACTTTTTTACGTTCTGCGTTCTCATGAGCTATTTAGTGACGGTCATTGAAACCTATGGCAGGAAGGCACCGAAATGATTGTTCAACTGCTCGGCGGAGTTCTTGTCGCGGCTTTCATTTTTGGAACCATTCTTTGGTGTCTCTATCGCGTGGTCAAAGATGGCGGTTGGAAGCGCTGGGTCCATGCGGCGATGATGATCGTCCTCATTGCAGCCTTTACCCCCTGGGTCTATTCGAACCGCTTTGCATCAGCGGGCATTGCGGTGTTAATCTTGTGTTTGGCCCCGGCATTTATCGTGGCAAACCGTTGGCCAACCGTGTTGCTGATCATCCCACCCCTTCTGCTTGCGCTCATGTTCATCTTTATGCCCGACGCCCTGGTTCAGGCGGCGTAATGGCAAAGCAAAGAACGCAGTTTGTTTGTAATTCATGCGGAACCGTTCACCAGAAATGGTCTGGGAGATGCGATTCATGCGGGGCTTGGAACAGCATAGAAGAACAAGGCGCCCTTTCTGACGGACCAAACGCTAAGGGCTTCGGCACGGCGCGCGGAAAAACTCTCGAATTGGGCAACCTTTCTGATGTTGAGACCGAACCAACCCGCAAGATCAGCGGAATATCTGAATTCGATCGGGCGCTCGGTGAAGGATTGGTCGAAGCAAGTGCAATCTTGGTCGGTGGCGATCCCGGGATTGGGAAATCGACCCTGCTTCTCCAAGCCGTTGCTGGTTTTGCAGCCAACGGTCATTCCGCGGCGTATATATCGGGCGAGGAAGCGACAGGACAGATCAGGATGCGTGCCGCGAGACTCGGTCTGTCCAATGCGGCGGTGAAGCTCGCAAGTGCTACAAATCTCCGGGATATCCTTACAACCCTCGAAACCACGAAACCCGATATTGTGGTCATTGATTCCATTCAAACCATTTGGGCCGACCACATCGAAGCTGCGCCGGGCACTGTCAGTCAGGTCCGAGCCGCCGCACATGAATTTGTTCGATTTGCCAAACGCAACGGTATTGCAATTATTCTTGTTGGGCATGTGACTAAGGAAGGGCAAATCGCTGGACCAAGGGTCGTCGAGCACATGGTTGATACGGTGCTCTACTTCGAAGGTGAACGCGGGCATCAGTTCCGCATCCTCCGTGCGATCAAAAATCGTTTCGGACCTGCTGACGAAATTGGCGTCTTTGAAATGACGGCTGGCGGATTGTCGGAGGTTGCGAATCCATCCGCACTTTTCTTGGCTGAGCGCGGCGTAAAGACGCCAGGCTCGGCGGTCTTTGCCGGGATCGAAGGGACCCGCCCGGTCCTCGTCGAAATTCAGGCTCTGGTCGCACCGTCACCCCTTGCAACCCCGCGGCGTGCCGTCATCGGTTGGGATAGCGCGCGGCTCTCGATGGTGCTGGCGGTTCTCGAAGCGCGCGTCGGCATCAGTTTCGCAGGTTTAGAAGTGTACTTGAACGTCGCAGGCGGTATGCGTCTTACAGAAACTGCTGCCGATGCGGCAGTTGTCGCAGCTTTATTATCGGCACGTCAAAACAAAGCACTTCCACTTGATACAGTGTTTTTTGGGGAATTATCTCTATCAGGCACATTCAGGTCGGTCTCTCAGCCGGACACACGCCTGAAGGAAGCGCAGAAGCTCGGCTTCAAGTCGGCACATCTTCCATCACAGATAAAGTTGACAGACGAATCCGGCATGGCCATATCTGCACATGCAACGCTTGCGGAACTGACAGACATGCTTTTTGGCGACGCGGCGATAGCAGAGGGGTGACGTCAGTATGGACGGTTTTACAGTTGTGGACGGTGTCGTCGCCGTAATTATTATCATCTCTGCAATTTTGGCGTATTCTCGCGGATTTGTAAGAGAACTTCTAGGTATTGCTGGATGGGTCGTGGCCGCGATAGCGGCGTATTACTTCACGCCGGATGTGACGCCGCTGGTTCAAGAAATCCCGGTCGAATTCGTTCAGAACCTATTTTCTGGAAATTGTGGTCTCGCCCTTTTGGCCGCTTTTGCGGCGGTCTTTGCGATAACCCTGATCGCGTTTGCGATTTTCTCGCCCGTTTTCGCGGGAGCGATCCAACGCTCTGCACTAGGCGCAATCGACCAGGGGCTTGGGTTTCTCTTTGGGGTTGCACGCGGTGTACTGATCATCGTTGTTGCTCTGGTGTTGTATGATTTTATCATTGGCACCGGCGAGGGCTATGCGATGGTAGAAGACAGCACATCACGCGAGATGCTTCGTGACACACAAGCAGCGTTGATCGACAGCATCGCAATCGAAGAAATTCGCCTTTGGTTCGTGACCAAGTACACCGAACTTGATGCTGCGGTTTGCCAAGCAAACTAATTTCAATGTAATAATTCGATGACAGTTCCGTAGGGACGGGCTACATAAGGCCCGTGGCAAGGGCGAGTCAGTCTGCGTGAAACTTTCTGATACCAAACCGTTTTTGGCGCACCCGTTCGACGATGATCGTCTTAAAGAGGAATGCGGTGTGTTTGGCGTAGTGGGGGTCGCGGATGCGGCCAACTTCGTGGCACTCGGCTTGCACGCACTCCAACATCGTGGGCAAGAAGCGGGCGGTATCGTTTCATACGAACCCGAGGCCGGTTTTAACTCGGCGCGCAGGTTTGGATATGTGCGGGACCACTTTACCAAACAAAGCCTGATGGACAGTTTACCTGGAACGAATGCAATTGGTCATGTCCGGTACTCGACCGCGGGTTCAAAAGGGGCCACTGCGATCCGTGACGTGCAACCGTTCTTTGGGGAGTTCTCATTGGGTGGTTGCGCGATTGCGCATAATGGCAATTTGACCAATGCAGATGCCTTACGCGCCGATCTCATCAATCGCGGATCAATTTTCCAAAGCTCAAGCGATAGCGAATGTATCATCCATTTGATGGCACGTTCCATCCAGACCAATCATGCTGACCGCCTCAAAGATGCATTGACCCAAGTCGAAGGCGCGTTCTCGGTTGTGGCCATGACCCGCACGAAACTTATTGGTGTGCGCGACCCTATGGGCGTTCGACCCTTAGTCATCGGTCAACTGGGACAGGGTTATGTCCTCAGCTCAGAGACCTGCGCACTTGATATTATTGGCGCAGATTACCTACGAGAGGTCGAACCGGGCGAAATGGTAATTATCACGCCCGATGGAATTGAAAGCCGGTATCCTTTCGCGCCGGTCGAACCACGCCCCTGCATATTCGAGCACGTTTATTTTTCACGTCCTGACAGCTTACTTGGTGGTCGCTCGATATACGAAACACGCCGGAAAATCGGCATTGAATTGGCCAGGGAGGCCGCGGTCGACGCGGACCTCGTGTGTCCTGTCCCCGATAGCGGGACCCCGGCTGCGATCGGCTTCAGTCAGGAGAGCGGCATTCCGTATGCGATGGGTATCATTCGTAATTCTTACGTTGGCCGAACGTTCATTGAGCCAACCGATCAAATTCGAAATATGGGTGTTCGCCTCAAGCTCAACGTAAACCGAGCGCTCGTGGCAGGTAAGAGGGTAATCCTCGTAGATGACAGCGTTGTTAGAGGTACGACATCTCGGAAAATCAAAGAAATGGTACTCGACGCCGGTGCGAAGGAAGTCCATTTCAGGATCGCGTCACCTCCGACCGCGTGGCCTTGTTTCTATGGTGTCGACACGCCACAGCGCGAAAAACTTCTGGCGGCCACCATGAGCGAAGATGAAATGCGCGAGCATCTCAATGTCGCGAGCTTAAAGTTCGTTTCTCTCGATGGGCTCTACCGTGCCTGTGGTCTGAAAGAGGGTCGCGACAACGTAAAACCTCAATATTGCGATGCGTGTTTTTCGGGAGAGTATCCCGTTGTTCCTGCGGACCAAATCAACAAAGGTTTTGTCTTAAAGGCTGCCGAATGATTGCCCTTATAACTGGTGCATCCCGTGGGCTGGGATATGCCGTATCCGCCGCGTTGGCACACACACATCACGTGATCGCCGTTGCGCGTACGACCGGAGCGCTCGAAGATTTGGACGACGTCATTCAAGCCCAGGGCGGAGCCGCAACACTTGTGCCGCTTGATCTAAATGACAGCGACGGCGTTTCGCGGATGTGCGCTGCAATTTACGAAAGATGGGGCGGTGTCGATCTCTGGGTTCACACAGCCGCGCAAGCTGCGCCGCTTTCTCCTGCACATCACATTGCGCCGAAAGACTTTGCGAAATCACTGTCTCTCCATGCAACGGTCACATCAGATCTGATCGCAAAGATTGACCCGTTGTTGCGCCCAAAAAAGGGAACGGCGGTATATATGTCGGACGATCATGTCGGCGCTAAATTCTTTGGCACCTATGCCGTTGCCAAATCTGCCGAAGGGGCGCTTTTTTCGACTTGGGCAAAGGAAACAGAAAAACAAGACATCGAAATCGTCTCGTTCGCGCCACAACCGATGCCCACATCAACGCGCGCACGGTTCTACCCCGGTGAAAATCGCTCATCCCTTGCTTCACCTGCTGACGAAGCGCAGCGTCTATTGGACGTCCTAAAGATCAAAGTTGCAGCACAGGCCTAGTCGCGTTTCTTTACTGGCTTCTTCACATCTTTGGAAAAACGCCCTTGAAGGTGCTTGTTCAGCTTGGTCACCCGCGTCTCTTTCTTGTCTTTGTAGGGGTTTTTGTCCGATTGGGACCGCATGAACAGACGGATTGGCGTGCCGGGCATATCAAAATCTTCGCGCAACCCATTGATTAGGTATCGCGTATAACTTGCGGGCAGAAGATCCGGGTGGGAACACATCGCAACGAAGGTGGGCGGACGGGTTTTCGCCTGGGTGATATACCTAATGCGGATCCGACGGCCGCCGGGCGCGGGTGGTGGATGTTTGGAAATCATATCCGAGAGCCACGCGTTGAGTTTGGCCGTTGTCACCCGCCGGTTCCAGACCTCGTGCGCCTTAAAGATCGCCGTACGCAAGCGATCAAGCCCGCGCCCGGTCTTTGCAGAAACCGTGATCAACGGTGCCCCGCGCAACTGTGGTAGAAGACGCTCAAACGCCTCTTGAAGCGATTTCAGCTTTTCCTGCCTGTCGCGCTCAACGTCCCATTTATTGACCGCAACGACAACAGCACGCCCTTCCCGTTCTGCTAAATCCGCGATCCGCAAGTCTTGCTGTTCAAACGGAATAGCCGCATCCAAGAGGACGACGACAACCTCGGCGAAACGAACAGCACGAAGACCATCGGCAACGGAAAGTTTTTCGAGTTTTTCCTGCACGCGGGCCTTTTTCCGCATACCGGCCGTATCCCAGAGACGTATGCGTCGCTCTTCCCAATCATATTCTACCGAAATGGCGTCGCGTGTTATCCCGGCCTCCGGCCCGGTCAGCATGCGGTTGTCGCCGAGAATTTGGTTAACAAGTGTAGACTTCCCCGCATTCGGACGCCCAACGATGGCGATCTGGAGCGGTCTATCTTGCGCCTCCTGATCCATGGACAGACCTGTTTCTGGGCTGTCATTGGTAAGTGCCGCACCTTCGGAGACTGGAGCGAGCGCTCGTTCCAAGTCGTCTAGGCCTTCTCCATGTTCTGCGGACAACGCCACCGGCTCCCCGAAACCAAGCGAAAATGCTTCGTAATATCCCGCATCACCTGCCTGCCCCTCTGATTTGTTGGCCAGTAGGATAACGGGCTTACCCGATTTACGAAGCAATCCCGCGAACTCCCGATCGACGGGCGTGAGACCTGCACGTGCGTCGAACATAAAAAGACACACATCCGCCATCGCAATGGCGCGCTCCGTAAGACGCCGCATGCGCCCCTGAAGACTGTCGTCAGTCGCTAACTCTAAACCAGCAGTATCAATCACTGTGAATTTGTGGGGTCCGAGCCGAGCTTCGCCTTCGCGTAAATCTCGCGTAACCCCTGGTTGGTCATCGACCAAGGCGAGCTTTCGGCCAACAAGACGATTAAAGAGCGTAGATTTCCCTACATTGGGTCTGCCCACAATAGCTGCAACGACTGGCATAGAGCCCGCCTCCGGCGGAAGTTTACTGGAACGCCACCAATTGCCCGTTTTCGGTCACGACGTAAAGGCGTCCTTCAGCGATTGCCATATGCGAAGCGGCACCAGAGCTCAGGTTAACAGTCTCGAGCGGGGTTCCATTTTGAGGATCAAAGCTTCGAATGGCGCCGTCTGAGCTCGCGACATAGATTCGCCCGCCCGCAATCACAGGTCCGAAATGCGCATAGACCGATCGAACGCGGCGGCGGTTCGGTTTGTCTGGCAAGTCCTGCGACCAAAGAACAGAACCATTGCTCCGCGACAAACGCTTGAGTTTTGCTTGATCCGTCATGACAAAAACCGAATTTTCGGTCATCCAAACAGGAGAATAGGAGCCCTCTCCAACTGTCCAGTTCCTTGCACCATTTCGAAGGCTTATGGACGCGGCCCGTCCAGCCTGATTTGCAGCAATCACCTGCCCTCCGTCGATCACTGGATCCCCAGAGACCGGCGCATAAACACCACGCGCCAACCCGAGGCGTGTTCCTGTCACGGCCGAGGACCAAACACGAATGCCGCTGATCGTAGTGACGGCAACAAGTTCTCCGCTGGGAAATGGAACAACCGTTAGACGACCGGCAATTGCAGGTGTACCACCACCCGCAACGGCGGTGTTTGATCCCCCGGATGTCAGCCGCCACCGAATACGCCCATTGGCAACATTGAGGCCCATGGCTTCATTCCCCACGGAGACAGCAACAACGGTGTTTTCATCAACGGCAGGCGCGGCCGTCAGGCTTGCTTGAAATCTTTGACGCCATTTTTCTGCGCCCGTTTCAGGGTCCAAAGCGACCACGTCACCATAGCCCGTCGATGCAAGAAGCGTATTTGCGCCAAAGGCCAATCCGCCGCCCGAAATGTCGTCGCGCGCATCACGTTCGGGGCGCAGATCCACGCTCCACAAAATTGTTCCAGAGGTTGATATTGCCGAGACTTGACCGACGGCATCCATCGCGAAGATCCGCCCAGCAGCGACGATTGGATCCGCTGTAATGCGTGTTCTACGCGTATTTCCTTTGCCAAGATTTACCGACCAAATTCGAGAAGGCGGCCCAGAAAAACCCACATGTTCGAAATTGTGCGTGGCGTTTCCATTACGATGGGTCCAGCTTGTGTTCGCCGAGGGGCCAGCGATGCGCAGCTGTGGCAGATTGTCGAACTCTTCCAGTAACTCTTGAGCGGGTCGTATATCCTCCCGCTGACCCGGGAGAATAACTTCCCGACGACCACACGAGGTTACAGCAAAACCCGCTGCAGACGCCAAGAGTGTTCGACGCGTTATATAAGACATTCTCTCCCCCAAAAACTCGCGCGATCTTATTCGCCCGGTTCGCCGCCGATGATCAAGATCATTTGCTCAGCGCGTGCACGCATGGCTTCGCTCACTTCTGCATCTTGGCTAATCGTCGTAAAACCAGACAACGCGGCATCAGCGTTCCCGTCGCTGAATTCCGCATAGGCAATCTGTTCCAACGCAAGAAGACGGTAGGGCCGTCCAAACTCTGTAATTGGCATCAGGCGTGCGATAAGGTCGTCGGCCGGTACATCTTGGTTCGGCAGCATCGCACGACGTAGGATCAGAAAATCTTGGAACGCAGGCGTGTCCGGGGCGACAGCCGCCGCAGCGACAAGCGCCTCGTCTGCTCCCACTGTGTCACCGGCAGCAGCCAATTCTGCGGACCGCGAAAGCTCGGCGAGAAACGCCGCGTTTGGGTGCAGATCAGAGACTGCTGCAAGGGCCGCCGCGCGTTCGGATGGTGATGCAGCATCAAGCGCGGTCGACAAGGCATCCCCCGCAGCCCCTGCTGCCGCGGCCCGGCTTGCTTTGGAATACTCGCTCCAAGCTGCGCCACCGACAACACCAATGATGAGCAAAACACCAATCCAGGCATACTTTCGAAAGAGCGCGTACAACTTATCGTTGCGCACCTCTTCTGCGACTTCATCAATAAAGCTATCTGTATTGCTCACGACTGCACCTCTTGTTTAAAGTGATCTAACGACAACCCGACCGGATTGCCATCCAATCAACCTTCCTTTTTTTTGTAGACATGCGCCTCTGTTGGAAACGCCCGGGCACGAACCTCGTCGGCATAAGTCGAGATTGCTCCCTTCATCATTTCTTCCATATTGCCGTAGCGTTTTACAAAAGTCGGAACACGTGGAAACAAGCCGATCATGTCTTCAAAAACCAAGATTTGGCCATCACAAGCAGCAGACGCTCCGATACCGATCGTCGGTATCTGTGTTTCTTCTGTCAACGCCTTGGCAAGACTTTCCGCGACGCCCTCTACGACGACGGCGAATGCACCTGCAGCTTCGACCGCTTTGGCGTCTTCGATCACTTTTGAAAACTGATCTTCATCCCGCACTGCCTTGAACCCACCCGCAGTGTTCATCTGTTGCGGCATCAATCCAATATGCGCCATGACGGGTATACCGCGCTGCGTCAGATGACGGATCGTGCCTGCCATTTCCAGACCGCCTTCGAGCTTGACCGCCGTGCACCCGGTCTCCTTGACGATCCGCGCGGCATTTCGGAACGCCATTTCTGGGCTTTCTTCAAAAGACCCAAATGGCATGTCGACAACGACAAGCGCGGTTTCCGCTCCGCGCATAACGGCTTGGCCGTGCATAATCATGTGTTCGAGGGTCACACCAAGCGTGTTGGGCATTCCATGAATGACCATCCCAACGCTGTCGCCCACCAAGATTAAATCCGCCTCTGCATCAACGAGCCGCGCGACATGTGCCGTGTAGGCGGTCAAACATACCAGAGGCTCGGAACCCTTTCGCGCACTAAACTTCGGCACCGTCATTTTTGTGCGCCTTGGTAGTGTTTCCGGAACTTGTTCGGGATCCCCCGACGCAGCTTTCTTCGAAAGTGTGCTTTGCGTTGACATAAATTGGGCCTCAGTTGACGCAGCAGTCCTGCCGCAAATCCAAAGATTTTAAAAGCACGTAAAAATAAGTGACCCATTATTGCGCGGATTGCGTATCGAGGTTATGAGTTAACAGTACTAACTTTGTACACACGGCGTGAGCGCATGAAAGGATATCAGAATGTGGCTTAGAAAGCTGTTGGGGCTGCGCTTTGCTCCCCTCATTACTTCCATTTTCGTAGGTGGTGCAATCTACCTCTTCGTCATGGAGCGGGACGCGCTAAACGCATTTGCAGGTGTCGAAACCGAGGCCGCGGAGGATGTGGTCGAAAACGCAAGTGTGGATGCAATTGCAGTTCAGGTGTTGCGATCTCAGGCCCAGCCTTTTGAGAGTGGTGTCGTCCTTCGCGGCCGAACCGAAGCATTTCGTACTGTTGATGTCGCCGCCGAGATTTCCGGTACGATCATTTCTCAACCTCTACGAAAGGGCGAAGTCGTCTCGGAGGGTCAGCTGCTCTGCCAACTAGATCCAGGAACTTTGGAAGCCGCACTGAACGAAGCGCGTGCCCGCCTTGAGGAAGCTATTGCAAATGACAAAGTGTCGTCCACTTTGGTCGAACGCGGCTTCGCGTCTGAAACCACTGTGATCACACGACAAGCGGAGTTGGAAGCGGCAGAAGCTGCTGTGAAACGGGCCGAAGAAGACCTCACACGACTTTCGATCGCGGCACCATTTGGCGGCGTTTTGGAAACTGATACAGCTGAACTTGGGAAACTTCTTCAGCCTGGAAGCGCATGTGCAACTGTCATTTCCCTCGATCCGATCCGATTGGTCGGATTTGCGACGGAAGAACAAATCACTTTGTTAAAAACGAACCTGTCCGCTCGGGCACGACTCGTCACGGGCGAAATTCTGTCCGGGGAAATCACATTCCTGTCGCGATCTTCTGATCCGCAAACCCGCACCTTCCGTGTAGAGGTGTCTGTTCCGAATCCCGACTTGGCCATTCGGGACGGTTCCACTGCGGAAATTGCAATCGCTTTGCCGGGACAAACCGGACACAGTCTTCCCCACTCCGCGCTTACTCTGAACGATGATGGCGTGCTCGGGGTGCGGGTGGCCGAAGACGGGATAGTGACGTTTTACCCAACCGAAGTGTTGAACGACTCCGCTTCGGAAATATGGGTCACGGGACTGCCTGATACATCAGACGTAATCATTGTGGGTCAGGAATATGTGGTCGAGGGCAGCGCGGTCGATCCGACTATTGTGGAAAGGAATTTCTGATGCTCAAAGGTATGGTCGATTGGGCAACGGACCGTGCCCGAATGGTGATCGTCTTTGTCGTAATGTCGATTGCGGCAGGTGCCGCCGCATATATCGGACTTCCCAAAGAGGGTGAACCTGATATCGATGTCCCGGTTCTATTCGTATCTGTTCCATTTCCCGGAATTTCTGCAGAAGATTCCGAAAAACTGCTCGTAAAACCGTTAGAAGCCGAACTTCAGGATTTAGATGGTCTCGACAAGATGACATCTACAGCCGCCGAAGGGGTCGCCCTGGTCGCGTTGGAATTCGAATTCGGTTGGGACAAAGGAACGACAATCGCCGATGTGCGTGAGCGTGTCAGCAACGCCGAAGCCGAATTTCCGGTTGGATATGACCAATACACGATCGAAGAGCTCAACTTTTCTAATTTCCCAATTCTCGTGGTTGCGCTTTCCGGCGATGTCCCGGAACGAACGCTCTCTCGTCTGTCAAAAGAACTCCAGGACGAGTTGGAGGCAATCCCGGCCGTTCTAGAAGCAGGGCTTGCCGGACAACGCGACGAGATGGTGGAGGTCATCATCGATCCGCTGCGGCTCGAGGCCTATAACGTCACGGCCAACGAACTGGTGGATGTGGTTGTCAACAACAACCAACTGATCGCGGCTGGCGAGGTTCAGAACGAGACCGGCACCTTTGCTGTGAAAATCCCATCATCTTTTGACGAAATCACGGATATTTATAACCTTCCGATCAAGGTGAACGGCGATAGCATTGTCACTCTTGGTCAGCTTGCGGATATCCGTCTGACCTTCGAAGACGCGGAGGGAACCGCACGGTTCAATGGCGAAAAAACCATCGCCCTTCAGATCGTGAAACGCAAAGGCTTCAACCATCTTGATACAGTGACCGCGGTTCGCGCGACTGTGGCCGAAGTCACCGCCTTCTGGCCAGAGCCGTTGCGGCAAGCCGTGAAGGTTGATTTTGGTCTAGACCAGTCGGTTCAGGTCCAATCCATGATCTCCCAGCTGGAAGGATCGGTGCTGACGGCAATCCTTCTTGTCATGATCGTTGTGTTGGCCGCGCTCGGAACACGATCTGCTTTGCTGGTAGGTTTCGCGATTCCCGCGTCGTTTCTTATCAGCTTCGCAATCATGGCCATTGCGGGGATAACGATTTCGAACATCGTTATGTTTGGCCTCATCCTTGCCGTTGGGATGTTGGTCGATGGCGCAATTGTTGTCGTTGAATATGCAGATAAGCGTATCAAAGAAGGTGTGGGTCCAATGCAGGCCTATGGCGCTGCCGCAAAGCGGATGTTCTGGCCGATAATTTCGTCGACGGCAACGACGCTCTGCGCATTCTTGCCGATGCTCTTTTGGCCAGGTGTTCCTGGTGAGTTCATGAAGAACCTTCCCGTTACCCTGATTTTCGTTCTGTCAGCCTCTCTTCTTGTTGCGCTCATTTATCTACCCGTCGTCGGCGGCGTTGCGGGGCGTATTTCGCGTTTTCAAGACACTGTGGCAACGTATCTGAGAGACAATCTATCCGTGATAATGCGTGGTTTGATATTCGCGTTAATTGTCGCGTCACTCGTATCCGCAGCCATGGGCGTCATTCGCGGCAACGTCCTTTCAATGATCTTGTTTGCGTTACTTTGCATGGTCCTAGCCTCTGTCACTGGCAGCTTCCGGAAGGCCGCACCGGTCGAAGAGCCGATTGAATCGGGATATCGGGAAAGCGGTGTCGGAAAAATTGCGCGCTTCTTTGTGGGCAACCCCGTGATGCCTTTCGTGACGATCGCCGCCGTTATCGGCTTTGTCATGTTCTCATTTGCATTTTATGGGTCGAACAATAATGGTGTCGAATTCTTCGTTGAAAACGAACCAGAGAACGCGATTGTCTATATTCGCGCTCGGGGGAACTATTCCCTCGAAGAAAAAGACGCGCTTGTTAAGTTGGTCGAAGATCGCGCGCTGCAGGTTGAAGGCATTAAATCCGCGTTCTCTTTTGCGGGTGACGGCGGCCTGAACAACAACACAGGCGGCGCAGCCCCCCCGATCGATACGATCGGCCAAGTTCAAATCGAACTTACATCATGGGAGGTCCGTGGACCTGGAACAGGCAATGGTATCATCAATGAGATTGACCAGATCATCCAAGGTATCCCTGGGATCGAAGCCGAAATTCTGGTCGTGGAGACCGGCCCGGCGCAGGGCAAACCGTTGTTTTTGCGTCTCAAAGGTGACGATCTTGACGAACTAGAGGACGCATCGCTTATGGCGCGGGCCGAGTTCGAACGCACACCAGGTCTGACCTTGATTGAGGACACGACACCATTGCCAGGCATCGATTGGCAGATCGACGTGGATGTTGCAAAGGCCGGTCGCTACGGGGCAGACGTTGCAACGGTGGGCGCCATGGTGCAGCTTGTTACGCGCGGAATATTCCTAGATGACATGCGGTTGGACACATCAGATGACGAAATCGAAATCCGCGTGCGCCTCCCCAAAGAAGACCGGGTTCTCTCAACGCTTGATGGTTTAAAGGTTCGAACAGATGACGGTTTGGTCCCGCTCTCGAACTTCATAACACGCACCCCAGTTAAGCAGCTTGCACAAATCCAGCGCGCCGATACGGAACGGTTCTATGACGTGAAAGCGGATCTCTTGCCGAACATAACCAAAGTGGTGCCCGAGGAGGCAACAGAACCGGTGGCGTTCCTTCAGGAAGTGACCGAAGACACCATCGCAGAGGTTGATTTTGTCTTCGACGATACGTCTTATGCCGTCGTTGATCTTTCGGTGGGCTCGGTCGCAGAGTTGCAGGATATCATGGACGATCGCAGCACACGAATGATCCCTGTCACAGCGACAGAACGCATTGAAGTCGTGACTGCATGGCTGGAGAGCGAAGCCGTATTCCCACCAAACGTATCTTGGCAATGGGAAGGCGACCAGGAAGAACAAGAGGAGAGCCAGGCCTTTTTAAGCCAAGCGTTCATGGGGGCTCTTGGCCTGATGTTCGTTATCTTGTTGGCGCAGTTTAACAGTTTCTACAACGCTGTCCTCGTTCTCGTAGCGGTTGTTATGTCCGTCGCCGGCGTCCTCTGGGGTATGTATATTCGTGAACAAGCCTTTTCGATTATCATGACAGGGACCGGAATTGTGGCCCTGGCCGGGATCGTTGTGAACAACAACATCGTCTTGATAGACACCTATCAGGAATACGCGAAAACGATGCCACGCATTCAAGCGATCATTCGGACGGTACAGGATAGAATGCGGCCCGTTCTGTTGACGACCATCACAACTATGGCGGGTCTCACACCAATGATGTTTGGGATCTCGATCAATTTTGCCGAGGGCGGCTACACCATTGATGCCCCGACCGCGCTCTGGTGGAAGCAGCTCGCCACGGCGGTTGTCTTTGGTCTTGGGATTGCAACCGCATTGACGCTTGCGTTCACGCCGGCAGCCCTTGCTGCCCGTGTCTACGTGGCTGAGTTCTTCACATGGGCCGTGACCTCAACACGCGCATCCTGGCGCGGTCATCGAAGCCGCGAGTTCAAGGATTATCGAGAGACACAGAAAGCGGGCGACGCGAAAACCGGTCTCATTGACTGGATGGATGATCCGGCACCTCGACCCGCAAACGATAATCTGCAAGCCGCAGAATAAAACAAAGATGAAAGATTAGGCCGCCGCGCCTTCGGCCTTATCTTCCAACTCGTTCAGTTGGGTATGCCAGAGATGAGCATAGCGACCGTTACGCTCTAACAGCTCGTCATGGGTGCCCCGTTCGACGACGACACCTTTTTCCAAAACGACAATCACATCCGCGTCGACAATCGTGGAAAGTCGATGGGCGATTGTAATAACGCTCCGCCCTTCTCCAAGGTCGGCAAGCGCGTGCTGGATGGCGCGTTCCGTTTCGGTATCGAGCGCAGATGTTGCTTCATCCAAGAGAAGGATTGGAGGATTTTTCAACAGCGTGCGTGCAATGCCCACCCTCTGCTTCTCTCCACCGGAGAGTTTCAAGCCACGTTCGCCCACAGTCGTATCATATCCATCGGGAAGACTTTCGATGAAGTCATGGATACTTGCCGCCTTGGCTGCTGCGATAACATCAGACTTCAGTGCACCTTCGCGCCCATAGGCGATGTTGTATCCAATTGTGTCGTTGAACAGAACGGTATCCTGCGGAACGATCCCAATTGCGTTGTGCAGCGAGGCTTGCGTCACATCGCGAATATCTTGTCCATCGATTTGAATGGAACCGCCACCGACATCATAGAACCGGAACAACAGGCGTGCGATTGTTGACTTACCCGACCCCGATGGACCCACAACGGCAACCGTCTGGCCGGGTTGAACGCGAAGGTCCAGGCCAGCCAGGATTGCGCGATCCGATGCGTAACCAAAGTCAACACTATCAAAGGTGATTTCACCGTTGGTAACAACCAAACCACCTGCGTTCGGCGCATCGACAACTTCAGAGGGTTGTTCCAACAGGACAAACATCTCAGACATATCGACAAGGGCCTGCCGTATCTCTCGATAGACGGTTCCAAGAAAGTTGAGAGGCATGGTGATTTGAATCATATAAGCGTTCACCATGACGAAATCCCCGACAGTGAGATCGCCATTCTGAACACCTAAGGCCGCCATCACCATCACGACAACAAGGCCTGCGGTGATCAAAAGCGATTGACCAAAATTCAAAAACCCGAGCGAGTAACTCGTCTTCAAGGCGGCCACCTCATAGCCAGCCATGCTTTGATCGTAGCGACGCGCTTCGAACTCTTCTGCCCCAAAGTACTTGACCGTTTCAAAGTTCAGGAGAGAGTCGATCGCCTTCTGGTTGGCATTGGTATCTTGATCGTTCATTTCCTTTCGGATTTTCACGCGCCACTCAGTGACGGCAAAAGTGAACCAGATATAAAGACTGATCGTGACGACGACAGCCGCGAGGTACCAGACGTCAAATACAAAGAACAGTACGGCTGCAATCATCACAAGCTCGAGGATCAATGGCCCAATCGAGAACAGAAGGAAACGCAAGAGAAACTCGACGCCTTTAACGCCCCGCTCGATTATCCGACTTAGTCCACCGGTCTTGCGCGTAATGTGGTACCTTAGGCTGAGGGCATGAATATGCTTGAAGGTCTCGAGCGCGATCAACCGCAACGCGCGTTGGCCGACCTTTGCGAAGATCACATCGCGCAACTGATTAAATCCAACCGCCATCAGGCGCGCCACACCATATGCGATCGTCAAACCAACCGCCCCCGCGGTCAGATAAAAAACTGTCGGATCGGTTCCGTTTTCCGGCGCCAGCGCATCAACGGCACCCTTGTAGTAAAACGGCGTCGAGACTGACACAACGCGTGCCAGAACTAGGGAGAGCATTGACAGCACAATCCGTAGTTTTCCCCACGGATCGTCCGGCCAAAGATAAGGAGCGACCTTTCGGATGACGCGAAGGGACTCTTCCCGCGATACCGAAGGTTGATCTGCTTGATGATCTTGCACGGTCTGCCCCTACGCAGCTTTAATCACTTGAAGTATTCTATTGTCCAGGAATGACAAAAATCTGTCCCGGATAGATCAGGTCCGGATCGCGGATAAGATCTTTGTTTGCATCAAAGATAACGACGTACCGCTCCCCTTGTCCAAATTGATCTGCCGCCAAGGCCCAAAGGGTGTTTCCGGGTTGGACCACAACCTGCCCCGGTTCAAGATCAGGGCGTGCCTTCTTGAACGGACTTTCAACACGACCGGTGACTTCGCCTTCTGCATTCAGTTCGTCAATACGCAGCGTGTATATCCCTTCATCAATGTCGGGCAGCCGCACTTCCCAAAGCCCACTTGATGATACTGGCTGTAGGTCCACAGCCTCATTGTCCAAATAGACCTGAACCGAACGCGACAAGGCGCCCCGCCCTCCAAACGTCACGGTCTCAGCATCTTCGTACGTTATTGTGTCGAGCGAAAGTTCGGCCATTTTCGGGGCGTCGTCTTGTGCGGTTGCCGGGGTCGCCTCGACCACCTCAGCGCCCGTTTCGTCGACAACAACAAGTTGCGGCGCGTCTTCTGCACTCTCACGACCAAGAACGAGGACGGGGGCGCTTCGCGCGCGTTCAGACCCGTCTTTGTCCAAAGAAACGATGATAAGCTCCGCAGGTTCGGGCAGAACGGGCAAATCCGTTATGATCACGAAATCGCCTGACGGTTCAGCACGAGATGCCGTGATCGGTTCATCTGCAAAAATCGCACGGAGTGAAACACCTGGTTCCGCACGACCACCTATGACCGCCGTGCCAAACTGATCAATCCGAACAAGGGTAATCGTCGGGGCTTGAACATCGGGCACAAGGTCCGGTTCGATGATCTGAGGTGTCGTTTCAGGAACGATCTGCACAGGCGCATTTGTTGGCGACATGACGATCGGCGTTACGCTGATTGCAACCACAGTCGCCTTTGCAGCGAACCCCAAGCCGGTCCCAACTGTTACGACCATACCATGGTCCTCCATTGCTCATTAAGTTGGCGCAGCTTACTCTGTAACTAAAGCCGTTCCAAGGAGGCATTGCATGCCTGGAAAATCTGTTTGCGTCTATTGCGGGTCGCGGTCTGGGCGAAATCCGGCTTATGCCGCTGCCGCCCGCGCGTTTGGCGAAGGGCTTGCCAAATCTGGGCACCGTCTTGTCTACGGCGCCGGTGATGTTGGGCTTATGGGGATTGTGGCAAACGCTGCTGCCCAAGTCGGCGGTGACATATTTGGCGTGATCCCAGAACACCTTATGCTTCGCGAAATTGGCAAAGCTGACATTACGCGGTTCATTGTGACCGAAAGCATGCACGAGCGCAAAAAAGTTATGTTCATGAATGCCGACATCATTGTCACATTGCCTGGCGGAGCGGGTTCGCTCGACGAACTTTACGAGGTTTTAACGTGGAAACAGATTGGACTTCACACAAAGCCCATCTTGCTTGTGAATACAGAAGGGTATTGGACACCCCTTCTCAAGCTGATCGACCATCAAATCGACGAAGGCTTCGCAGACCAGAGTTTCAGGGCCCTTTTCGAAGTGTGTGAAACAGTGGAGCAGGCACTGACTTTTATCGAGACATAAAAAAACCCCGCCGGACGCATCCAGCGGGGTATTCGCTGCGTAACCCAAACATGTGTTTGGTCCTCCCGTTACGCTGCGGTTTTGGACCTTCACCATGTTCACATGCTTGTTACATGTCAACCAAGAATCTTGCGCGTCCCGATCACGCTATGCGGCGCTAAGACGTTCTGCCACGTTCTCCCAGTTGACCAGATTGTCGAGGAAGTTCGTAAGATAAGCTGGGCGCTTGTTCCGGAAATCGATGTAGTATGAGTGCTCCCAAACGTCGCAACCGAGCAAGGCCGTTTGGCCAAAGCAGAGCGGGTTAACACCATTTTCTGTCTTGGTGATCTTAAGTTCACCACCGTCCAAGACCAACCAGCACCATCCAGATCCGAATTGACCGGCCCCCGCGGCTGCGAAATCTGCCTTGAACTGGTCGACAGATCCGAAAGCATCTACAATGCGCGCTTCTAACTCTGACGGCATGTTCCGGCCTTGAGGTCCCATCATTTCCCAAAACTGGTTATGGTTCCAAAGCTGGGAAATGTTGTTGAAAATACCGTTCTGTGCCACGGCGGTTTTATCGTAGGTGCCAACGATGATGTCTTCCATCGTTTTTCCGTCCCACTCTGTGCCAGAGATCAGTTTGTTGCCGTTATCCACATACGCCTTGTGATGCAGGTCATGATGATACTCGAGTGTCTCTTTGGACATTCCACCATCAGCGAGGGCGTCATGCGCGTAAGGAAGATCGGGAAGTTCAAAAGCCATAATGGGTCTCCTTTGGTCAGTCTTTCTCTGGGATATATCTGCGTTTCGGGCACAAGAAAGCGAAATCTCAAATTGGAACGAGCGCAGCTGCAATGCGGCGTTGTTCTGACAGAAGCACGTTATATGTGCGCGCGGCGGATGGCGACGCCATGGTTTCAAAGGCTATCCCAGCATCTCGGAGCAGAGCCGCGTCTTTCTTTGACAACGGTGCTACGGCATCGCCCATCCCAATAAAAAGAACGTCGAAACTTGGCCAAGCATCAACAATGGCATCCCAATCTCCGAGCCCTGCCCACTGGGTGACTGCACGCGGTGTGATCAGCGTTGGACCCGCAAAGACATCCCCACCAATTCGAAAAAAACCTGGCCCATACCCATCTATCGGCGGCTGGCCATCGGGAAAGATTGCTTCCGTTAGTTCCAAATCGGCAATCCCCAAAGGGCGCTGGCACCGATGATCACGTAGGCCACGTATCGATATGTCTGTTCATGCGCGGGGTTGAAAATCCATGCACCGATTTGGTTTCCAATAAGATATGGGACGGAAACGATAAAGCCGAGCACCACCGCAGTCAGTGTCAGCAACCCACGTATGGCGAAAACGGTCAACATCATGATGTCAAAACAAATGAGATATAGGCTGTTGTTCGCACGGATCACCTGCGGAGGGTTCGTTGACGCCATATAAATCATAATGACAGGCGGTCCGGGCACACCTGTGATCCCGCCCAAGAAACCGCCAATTGCGCCCGTCAGATACAACATCCAGTCCTTCAAAACACCACGATAGCGCACGCCGAGAACCAGCATAGCAAGCAAGACCAGCGCGACAATCGATACCGTGTAGCGCAGAGCGTCCTGGCTTATGACCTCAAATATAAATATGATTGTCAGGGGCGTCAGCACGGCTGCGCCAATCACCAGCTTGGCCAACTCCGAAAGCTTTCCATCGCGCAAAAACCTTGGAACATTCGGTATTGGACCAATCAAATCCATAACCAAAAGGGTAATTAAGGCAACTTCCTTATCAAGAACACTCAAGGCAACAGGCAGATAGATCATCGCGGTCCCAAACCCTGCGAAGCCGCGAACGACCCCAGCAATCAGCGCGCCAAAACAGACCCACAACAAATCCGGCGTGCGAAGCGCCTCTGCAAACATTTCAACCATCTTGATGTCCCCTAAGGCTGTTGTTGCGCCGTCACACCGACACCGCGGCATTTAAAGCATTCGGCCAGTCATGCGACTCATTTTGTGCGTCTCGGGCCCACCTAAATAAGGCGTCGCAAACCGTCATTCCCGCCTCCAATTGCGCGTAATCATCACGGTACATTCGAGACAGACCTAGAAGCACCGCAAGGAGCCCAGAAGCCTCTGCGTTTTGCCCTAGCCGGTTGGTGTCAGCAGCGCGAACAATCTCTGCCATCGTCTTAAGGGGCGCATAGTCCAATTCGAACTCTTGCAAGAACGCATCAAAAGAACAGTTCGGGCCATGATGGGAAAATCTGACAGCTTCCACATCAAAGGGTGTGGCATCAAACCGCTCTGCGACCATCGATACGTCCGTCGCAGGTACAAAGAGGATACGCGCATTTGGGTTTACAAACCGCCGGATCAACCACGGACAAGCGATCCGATCGACCTTGGGTCGTTGGCGCGTGACCCAATCATTTGCATTGGCCGCCCCAAGCCAACGCAGAACAGGGGCCCCTGCCTCGCGCCATGTAACGTGACCTCCCTCCAAAACATCAACGGAAACGCCGGTACTGCGCAACTGAGCGGCTACGCCTTGGGATATCTTTCGTCCTTTATGGCAAAGAGTAACGGTGTGGCGGTCTTCGACAAAGTCGCGAAGACCGTAGAAATCCTCAAAATTCCAACGCACCGATCCTGGAACGAGAGTTTCGTCTTGAGCAAAATCTTCTTCGATCCGCAGATCGACAATTACAGGTGCGCTCGGCGTCCCTACCAACTTAGTCAACTGATCGACGGAAATTTCAAAAGGTCCAGGCATAACAACAGGTCTCCAACACGTTTGGCAGCTTTCTGAGAAAGCCACGGATTATGTCGCGAAACTTGGGCCTTAGCCTCATGGGGCGATCGCAGTCCCCTCCATCAAGCAATTATCTCCGAAGACGCCCGGCGTCCAGAGCTCAGGCGTCGATATTTGCGAACTGAGTGCCTGCTTTGCCGTCGTTCTTCTTTTCGGGATCCCGCGTGACGCCCAACCGAAGAAGGATCGCCGATGCGACAAAAACCGAAGAATATGTTCCGACCAAAACACCCCAAATCATCGCAAATACAAATCCGTGGATCACATCCCCGCCAAGATAAAAAAGCGAGACAAGCGCAATCAATGTGGTCACAGAGGTCATGACGGTCCGGGCCAGTGTTTCATTGATCGAAAGGTTTAGAACGTTTTTCAGTTCCTGTTTTTTGAACTTGCGGAGGTTCTCGCGCACCCGATCAAAAACAACAACTGTATCATTCAACGAGTAGCCCACGATGGTGAGAAGCGCTGCGATAATCGCAAGATCAAATTTGATCTGGAGAAGGCTGAAAACCCCTATCGTAATCACGATATCGTGGACCAAGGCTGCTACGGCACCCACCGAAAACTGCCACTCAAAACGCAACCAAATATAGAACAGCACAGCGCCGATTGCCGCGACAACCGCATAAACCGCCGTAAGTATAAGTTCCCCTGAAACCTTCGGACCAACACTCTCAACGCTCGGGAATGTCATGGATGCGTCCACCGACAGCAATGCAGACTTTATCGCTTCTATTGTGTCTGGCGTAATCGCTTCGTCGCCCTCTTGTGCCTCGATTCGGATTTGAGTGACGTTCTGATCCGGTTTCGTTGGATCGAAAACTTCGCTGATTGCGATATCGCCAAGGTTCAGCGGGTCAAGCGCATCGCGGTAATCAGAGATCACGACAGGTTGCTGCGCATCTGTTCGGATCGTTGTACCGCCGCGAAAATCGATGCCGTAATTGAGGCCCAACAAGAACATGAGCAGGACAGACCCGAGCACAGCCACGATCGAAATCACAGCAGCGATCGGGACGTATTTGAAGAAATCAAAAGACGTTCCGTCAGGAACCAGTCGCAATCGCATATCAGACCTCGATTTCTTTGGGACGGCGGTTTTCCATCCACTGAGCTATCATCAACCGTGTCACGTAGATTGAGGTGAAGACGGATGTCAAAATACCGATCCCCAAAGTGATCGCGAAACCCCGCACAGGTCCCGAACCCATCACATAGAGAATAACAGCAGCAATGAATGTCGTAATGTTTGCGTCGACAATTGCAGACAGCGCGCGCTCGTATCCAAGCTCAACCGCGCGTGCTGGGCCTTTATTGGCCTTCAATTCTTCCCGGATCCGCTCAAAGACCAGCACATTTGCATCGACCGCCATCCCAATGGTCAGGACAATACCGGCAATACCAGGAAGGGTGAGCGTTCCACCAATCACAGAGAGCAGAGCAAACAAAAGCCCTACATTTATGATTAGCGCAAAGTTTGCGTAAAGCCCGAACCGCCCGTAACTCAAGAACATAAAAACAAGCACAGCAATAAAGGCCACAACACAGGCCAGCCGCCCTGCCTCGATGCTATCCTGCCCAAGTTCTGGACCGACCGTTCGTTCTTCCAAATAGACGACTTCGGCCGGCAGAGCGCCTGCACGAAGTTGGATCGCAAGATTTGTTGTCTCTACAACGTTGAACGCCCCAGTGATAATGCCGGAGCCACCGGGGATATGATCATTAATGATGGGCGCGGAAACGACCTCATTGTCGAGAACAATCGCGAATGGATTGCCGATGTTCTGCGCCGTGTATTCGCCAAAAATTCTACCGCATGTTGGATTGAACCGGAAGCTCACAGCGGGTTGCCCGTTTTGGTCAAACGTTGGCTGCGCGTCGACCAAACATTCCCCGGTCACGATCGGTGTTTGATCAAGGATGTAGAGGAGCCCGCTCTCTTCCTGTGAAGCCGCCAAAATCTGGCGCGGCTGAAGCCGCTCATCTGGATTGTCCGTGACACCTGCGACTGAGTTGAATGTTAGCTTTGCCGTTTTACCGATGAGTTCTTTAAGTTCTTCGGCCGATCCGATCCCAGGCACCTGGATAAGAATCCGATCTTCCCCTTGACGTTGGATCGTCGGTTCCCGCGTTCCAGCCTCATCAACCCTGCGTCTGACGATTTCAAGCGACTGCACCATCGTGCGGTCATTCGTGGCAATCAGTTCAGCTTCGCTAAGACGCACAACCAGAACATCGCCCTCAGCACGTACTTCGATGTCAAATCCGGGCGCCCCGGTCAGCGTCAGAACAGGCGTTGCAAGTGCGCGTGCAATCTCTACCGCTCGAGGCATTCCCTCTGGCCGCGAAATTTGAATGCGCATCTCAGGCCCGGTGGCATCTTGACGCCGGATCGTACCAACGAGGTCGCGCTCAACGCGGAGTGCGTCCCGAAGTTCCGGCCAGTACCCATCAATACGTTCCGAATGAACTTGATCGACCTGAACTTCGGCAAGCAAATGTGCGCCCCCACGAAGGTCCAATCCAAGGTTCACCAAACCCGACGGAAGGTAACCTGGCCACTCGGCAGCAACAGCGGCCGTCTCAGCGGAGACGTCACCGTTTTCAATAGCCACACGCGCATCATTCGATTGTTCGACGCGTGAGTAGAAGCCATTCGGCGCGGCAAGGATAAGACCCAAAAGGCACAAGCCCCAAATAAAGAGCTTCTTACCGAGTGAAAACTGCAGCATTTACTTCGGCTCGGTCTTGTTGAGAACTTGTGAAATCGTGCTCTG
This sequence comes from Pseudomonadota bacterium, assembly GCA_038744815.1. Classification (GTDB taxonomy): domain Bacteria; phylum Pseudomonadota; class Alphaproteobacteria; order Rhodobacterales; family Rhodobacteraceae; genus Amylibacter. The sequence continues at coordinate 42,484 of JBCDLY010000009.1, forward strand.
TACCGCGCGAACTTTGACCCCCGAGGCGATCTCCACCTCGACTTCGTTTGCGCCTTCAGCGGCAACCTTTGTGACCTTCCCAATAAGGCCACCGGCCGTGACAACTTGGTCCCCTTTTCTTAGCGATGCGACCATCGCTTGATGTTCTTTCATCTTTTTCTGCTGCGGGCGGATCAACAGAAAGTACATGATTGCGAAGATCAAGATAAGGGGAATGAAGCTCGCCAAACCGTTTCCTGCGGCGGCGTCTGCGGCTTGGGCATATGCTGGGGATGCAAACATAGGGCTCGGGTTCCTCCGGTGTGTTTTACGCGACATATAGTCGGGCTATGGGATGCGCAAGGTCGCCTCACGACCCTTGAACGGGACCGCACACTAACCCATAAGCCGCCGCAGCGAAAGACGTTCGAGGCCGCCCATGCACGACATCAGATTGATCAGAGAAACGCCGGAAGTATTTGATGCCGGTTTGTCACGCAGGGGCTTGGCACCTATGTCAGCGCAAATCCTCGCGATTGACGCAAAACGCCGAGAAAAGATCACCGCGGCCGAGACTGCACTTGCTGATCGGAATGCTGCGTCCAAACAAGTGGGAGCGGCGAAAGCAAAAGGTGACGAGGAAGAATTTGAACGGCTGAGACAACTCGTTTCAGACAAGAAAGATGAGATTGCCGCGTTAGAAGAAGCGGCAAAAATCGAAGACGGCAAGTTGACAGATTTACTCTTATCTCTTCCAAACCTTCCCCATGACGACATTCCGGACGGCGCTGACGAGAACAGCAATGTAGAATTACGGCGTGATGGAACACCTCCGAGTTTTGATTTTGCCCCTCTCGAACATTATCAATTGCCCGCCGTTCAAAAAGGCATGGATTTCGAGACCGCAGCCAAACTTTCTGGATCGCGCTTCGTCATTTTGTCCGGAGCAATCGCCAAACTCCACCGCGCATTGGCACAGTTTATGCTGGATACGCATGTGGGGGAGCATGGGCTGACAGAAACCAACACACCGGTTCTCGTGCGCGATGATGCGATGACAGGCACTGGACAACTTCCGAAGTTCGCGGAGGATTCGTATCAGACAACAAACGGCTGGTGGTTGATCCCGACATCAGAAGTGACACTGACCAACATTGCGGCAGATACAATCATAGATGAGGCGTATCTCCCATGTCGATATACGGCCCATTCACTTTGCTTTCGGTCCGAGGCAGGCTCCGCCGGTCGGGATACCGCAGGTATGCTTCGGCAGCACCAGTTCGAAAAGGTAGAGATGGTGTCGGTGACGCGGCCAGAAGACAGCCGAACGGAACTCGACAGGATGACAGAATGCGCAGAATCAATTTTGCAAAAGCTGGGACTTGCCTTTCGGACAGTGGTTCTGTGTACGGGAGATATGGGCTTTGGCGCCAAACGGACCCATGACATTGAGGTGTGGTTGCCTGGACAAGACACGTATCGCGAAATCAGCTCTTGTTCGGTTTGCGGCGATTTCCAAGCACGCAGAATGAATGCGCGCTTCCGCCGCGATGGGGAGAAAAAGCCGGAATTCGTCCACACGCTGAACGGGTCGGGACTGGCCGTCGGGCGATGTCTTATCGCGGTTCTCGAAAATGGTCAGCGTGCGGATGGTTCAGTTGTACTGCCCTCGGTTCTTGCGCCATATCTTGGTGGCAAGTTGGAAATCACGGCAGAGGGTGTTCTTGCGTGAAAATTCTTCTGACAAATGACGATGGGATTGATGCACCCGGCTTCTCCGTTTTGCGCGAGATTGCAACGGAGCTGACCGCCGAAAGCAATATTTGGGAAGTTGCGCCGCTCACGAACCAATCCGGCGTCAGCCACTGTGTGAGTTACATGCACCCGATGACCATGACCAAAAGATCTGACCGCTCCTACGCACTTGGAGGATATCCGGCCGATTGTGTTTTGGCGGCCATTGGTGAAGTTATGCCAGCAAAACCCGATCTTATTTTGTCGGGCGTGAACAATGGCAATAATTCTGGCCAGAACGCGGTGTACTCTGGGACGATTGGCGCGGCGATGGAGGGGGCTCTTCAGGGTATAAGGACAATCGCCCTGTCGCAGTATTTTGGGCCCGGCCTCTGGGGTTTGGACGATAAATTCGAAACGGCGCGGGAGAACGGCGTCAATGTTGTTCAGACCCTTCTTGATGCAGACTTGTGGGGCACGCCCGATTATATGACGTTCTACAGCGTGAATTTCCCACCGGTTGAACCCAAGGACGTAAAGGGCATGCGCTCCGTTCCTCTTGGATACCGATCCGAACAGTTTTTTGCGAAGGCGGCTGAGGCCCCGAACAAGCGAACATATCTTTATGTAAGCTCGGGGTCGCAACACATCACCACAGCGCCAGGAACAGATGTGGCAGCAAACCTGGAGGGATACATTTCCATTACCCCGATGACAGCAGACCTTACGGACAGAGCAACTCTGGAGAAGCTGTCAAACAAGCTCAACGGATGACAAACGCAGCAACCATCATGCAATTTGTCCTGATGCTCCGCAACAAGGGCATCACTGACCGGCAGGTGCTCGCCGCGATTGAACAGGTCCCCAGGGACGCATTCATTGACGGGCATTTCAAGAAAGACGCGTATTCTGACATGGCCCTGCCCATTCCAGGTGGGCAGACAATTTCACAACCATCGGTCATCTGCCACATGACCCAGGCGTTGAATGTCAGCAACCGTCACAAGGTCCTCGAAGTGGGAACAGGATCTGGCTATCAGGCCGCAGTATTGTCCAAGATGGCGCGCCGGGTCTATTCGATTGAACGAAATAAGAGCCTCGCACGAGAGGCGACGCATCGGTTCAACGGTTTGCGAATATCAAACGTGACCGTTTTAGGGGGTGACGGCACACTCGGTCTCCCAGATCAGTCCCCTTTTGATCGCATTATCATTTCAGCGGCGGCCGAAGATCCACCAGCGCTCTTGCTTGATCAATTGGCGGAAAATGGGATCATGGTTCTGCCCGTTGGGCCTCCAAATGGCTTACAGACGATCCTCCGCGTGCAAAAAACCGCCGCAGGCTTAGATTATACAGAATTTGAGCCGGTTCGATTCGTTCCACTGGTTGAAGGTGTGACCGAAGACTGATACTATATATAGAAATAAGCTCCAAAAAGAGGGCGTTCAGAGAGGTATCGAGATGAAAACTAAGGTCCTCCTCAGTTTGACATGCGCAGCAATGGTCATCGCTGCATGTGAAGAAGGCGTTTATGACGGTTTTGATCGACGGCCCGATGTCGATAGCTCCGCAGGGGTTAGAGGCGGTGCGGTGGCCGACGGTCGTGGCGTGATCATATACGAGAACTACCAAGTTATCGAAGCGCGCAATGGCGACACAATGGACACGCTAGCTGGACGCATCGGTATGAGCGGCGAAGCGCTCGCAAGTTATAACGGTTTGGCGAGCGATTATATTCCGCGAGACAAAGAGATTTTTGCAATTCCGGATGGTATTGTTACGGGTGCCGATGGTGAAATTCTCACCACGGAACTCGATGGCACTGAAGGAGAAACGCCATTCGAACGCGCGGCAGACGATCCAAACGCCCTGCGCCACACCGTTGAACAGGGTGAAACGGCATATTCCATTGCACGGCTCTACAATGTATCCGTGACGTCGCTTGCGTCTTGGAACAATTTGGACCGCGATCTTACCGTCAGAATTGGTCAGCAACTTCTGATCCCGCAGGGAAGCCAACAAGTTGCGGCTCGGAACACCCAAACCGAAACGGCGCCAGCTGCGGCAACGCCGACGGAAGAAACAACGGCGACCCCTGCAGTTCAGACACAAACAAAAACCGCGGCCCGTATGGCCACTCCGCTCGAGGGGCAAATCATCCGAGGGTACGAGAATAAACCTGGCGGGAACGAAGGTCTTCACATTCAAGCTGATGCGGGTTCACCGGTTGTTGCTGCAGATAATGGTGAGGTCGCGCTTATATCAAACTCGGTTGGAGATACGACGATCGTGCTGCTAAGACATGATGATAATCTCTACACCGTTTATTCCCGTGTGACGGGTGTAACACTGAAAAAGGGCGATCAAGTGCGGCGTGGGCAAACGATTGCAAGTGTCGCACCAGGCGATCCACCCTATCTTCATTTTGAGATCCGGAAGGGAACACAAAGCCAGGACCCGACATCATATCTAAATTAAAAAAGCGCCCGATTGGGCGCTTTTTCTATATGATTTCGACTTTCAACCTCATGCCATCGACCGCGACGACCCGCACACTGGTGTCCATTTCGGGCACACCTTTTGTCCATACCGCGCTCCAGCGGGTGTCTCCCACCTGAACGGCGCCTTCGCTCGACCCTGCAACATCGACAACTTTAGCTGTACGTCCAACCAATGCATGTCCACGTTGGTTCAGGCCCTTTAGCTCCTGGCCTCCATCTCCGTATCTGCGGATCAAGTAACGACCCACAAACGTAAAAACGACGGACAATACTGCAAACCAGATCAACTGGCCTTCACCCGACATCTCTGGACGCACAACCAGCATTATTGAAACGACGAGCGCCGCAAGCGCAGGCCATATCAGCACGAACATCGTTGCTGCCATCTCGATGATCGCGAGCAAGAGTGCGAGACCAAACCAATATAGGGGGGAAATCCCGTCCAGGAGTGAAACCAGTTCGCTGATCATTTCTTCGCATCACCTCCTGTGATCGCTTTAGCAATGTCTGAGATACCGCCAATAGATCCGATCAGGCTTGATGCCTCGAGCGGTATCATTACCGTTTTCGAGTTCGGTGCGCCCGCCACGTTTTGGAGGGCTTCGGTGTATTTCTGCGCAACAAAGTAATTCACCGCCTGGATATCTCCTTTCGCGATCGCCTCTGACACCATTGCGGTCGCGCGCGCCTCAGCTTCCGCTTCACGCTCACGCGCCTCAGCGTCCAGGAAGGCGGCTTCTTTACGGCCCTCGGCCTCCCGTATTTGCGCCTCGCGTACGCCTTCTGCTTGCAAGATCGCCGACTGTTTTTGGCCTTCGGCTTGAAGGATTTCCGCTCGACGATCCCGTTCCGCCTTCATCTGGCGCGCCATCGCTTCGTTGATGTCAGGCGGTGGCGCCAAGTCTTTAATCTCCACCCGGGTCACCTTCACGCCCCACGGGCTCGCCGCTTCGTCAATGACCTGAAGCAGTTTGGCATTAATGACATCACGGTGCGATAAGCTCTCATCGAGATCCATAGAACCGATCACAGCACGGATATTCGTCATACTCAGGTTTGAGAGCGCGCGATGTAGATCACGAACTTCGTATGCGGCACGCGCGGCGTCAACGACTTGATAGAATGTCACCGCATCCGTCATTACCATCGCGTTGTCTTTGGTAATCACCTCCTGCTGATCAATATCGAGGACCGTTTCCATCATATTAATCTTCGCGCCGACCTTATCGACGAAGGGGATCAGAAAGCCGAGACCGGGGATAAGTGTACGCGTGTAGCGTCCAAATCGTTCGATCGTCCATTCTTCACCTTGCGGCACAGATTTGACGGCCAGAAAGACAAAGAGAAGCCCCAGAACCAGGATAAGGATTGTGACGGCTCCGGACAATTCAAGTAGCTCTTGCATGATAACCCCCCAAGTAGCTTACACAGTTCTATTTGGGGATTTTTGATACTTTTACAACGGATTCGGAATTACAAACCCGAGATTGGCACACCATGGCGTCCAGCAAGATCCAAGACATACTGCCAGGCCACGCGCCCAGACCGGGCGCCGCGTGTCTGCTGCCACTCAATTGCTTCGGCGCGCAACACATCATCGTTGATGGCCACGCCAAAATGGTCGCAATAGGCGCGTATCATCGCGAGATAGGTCTCTTGGTCGCAGGGATGGAAGCCAAGCCAAAGGCCAAACCGGTCAGAAAGAGATACTTTTTCTTCAACCGCCTCAGAGGGATTGATGGCCGATGATCGTTCGTTTTCGATCATATCGCGTGGCATCAAATGCCGTCGATTTGATGTCGCATAGAATAGAACGTTCTCTGGACGGCCCTCGACGCCCCCATCTAAAACGGCCTTAAGTGACTTATACTGACTGTCATCATGATCGAAGCTAAGATCATCACAAAATAGTAGGAACCGCGCATCCGAAGTTTTCAAAAGGCGCAACAGGCGCCAGATAGACGAAAGATCTTCCCGTTGGATCTCCACCAATTTCAGGTCCTTGTGATCACCAGACACGACCCCATGTATGGCTTTGACCAGTGATGACTTTCCCATGCCACGCGCACCCCAAAGAAGTGCGTTGTTGGCTGGAAACCCTTTTGCAAACTGCTCTGTATTTGCCCGCAAGATATCGCGCGCACGATCAATGCCAAACAGGAGATCGAGCTCTACGCGTGATATTTTTTGAACAGGAGCCAACGCATCGGGATCCGTTTCCCACACAAAGGCGGACGCCGACGTGAAGTCGGGCGGATCTAGAGGTGCAGGCGATAGACGATCCAACGCTGCCGCGATCCGATCAAGTGGATCAGTCATCGTCGTTAGAATAGAGGCTTTCGCCTTCTGCCAAGACACCATCTTCACGAAGTTGTTTTTCTCGGGCTTTTTCCACCCAGATCACGAGCCAAATCGAAATCTCATAAAGACCGTATACGGCGGTAAAGAGGATTACTTGCGTGATTACGTCAGGCGGCGTGACTAACGCGGCCAAGACCAGTATTCCAACAACGGCATATTTTCGCACATCCTTCAGACCGCGGGAACTCACCAAATCGGCCTTCCCCATAAGAGTGAGCAAAACAGGGAGTTGGAAACAAATCCCGAAAGCGAAGATGAACTTGAGCGAGATGTCTAAGCTTTCTCGAACAGAGCCCAAGAAGACTGTCTGAAGCTCCGCCGCCTCGCCTTCTGCGACTTCAACATCACCTGTGCCCGCAACCAGGTCTGTAAGCGCGGGAATGATATCTGAGAAGCCAATAAAGAACCGCATCGCAAGCGGTGTCACAACGAAATGCGCGAAAGACGCGCCAAGCAAAAACAATAGTGGCGAGGCAATCAAGAACGGTAAGAAGGCGCTTTGTTCGTTTTTGTAGAGACCCGGCGCGACAAACCGCCAAAGCTGATAGCCGATGTACGGGAATGCCAAGCCCAGACCGCAAATCACAGAAATGCGGAAAAGCACAAAAAACTTCTCTTGGGGTGCCGTGAATATCAACCTCGGATCTTCACCGCGCTCTCGCAAGATGTCCGCGATCGGTTCCACAAGGAAGGTCAACAATGGGTCAGCAACTGCAAAACACGCGACCATCGCCACCATAAAAGCAACAACAGACCGGATCAGGCGATCCCTTAGCTCTGCAAGATGCTCAATCAATGGAGCGGCGCTCGCCTCCATCTCCGCCTCTTCTGGATCAATATCCGTATCGCTCATGATGCGGCCTTTTTGGCGGGCGCTTTCTTAGGCGGAGTCTTTTTCGCAGCCGGCTTCTTTTTCGCTGGCGTCTTCTTCACCGCAGGTTTCTTGACGGCAGGGGCCGCCGCCGTAGCGACATCGACGGCTTCGTCTTCAGGCGCGGTCCAGCTTTCTGCAGCGGCATTCGCGTCTTCGACCATTTTCTGGCGCTTTGCGAATTCAGCAGCTGCATCAACTTTCTTGATCTCACGATCGCCGGTCACTTCGTTTTGGAAGTTCTTTAGCGAGCTCGCAGCATCATCGAGAACGGACCCAACCGGGTTGGAGGCTTGCTGAATGCCCTTCTTGATCTCATTCACGCCTGCTTGGTCTGCGGCGTCATCCATGGCACGCTGAAAATCTCGGGCCATAGTCCGCATGCGACCAACCCATTGGCCGATACGCCGAAACATAACCGGCAGGTCTTTTGGCCCGACGACGATTAACGCCACAAGGCCAATGATAAGAAGTTCTGACCAGCCGATATCGAACATGACGGGCGCGTCCCGCGTATGTCAGCTTAGGCTTTGTCTTTGTCGGTTTCCGGCGTGATATCCTTCGCCTCTTCCGACGCGGCTTCAATCGCCTCTGCCTCATCTTTGCTATCATTGACGCCCTTCTTGAACGCCGTGATGCCTTTGCCCACTTCGCCCATCAAGTTCGCAATTTTGCCACGACCGAACAGGACCAGCACAACAATGGCAATCAACAGGATGCCGGGAAGGCCAACATTCTGGATAAAAAGTGGTGTGATCGAGATCATCTGATCCTCCCAAAGTTCACAAATAACCAATTAGACACGCGGTCTATCCGGTTTCAAGAGTGAGGCAAAGCGCAAAGCGGTCACATCTGCTGGAAATTGCCCATCGGATTTGGTGTTTCAATCCGCTCTCGGAAAAACAAAACACCGATCGCGACGCGCAGACAACCAAAATACAGTGCCCGGCTTCGGAAGAAACACGCCCGGGACGTCCGCCTTCAGAACAACGTTCTGGAAATCCATCTGGAACTCAACCAACGAGTGCACGCCCAGGAACCGAGACCGCTTCACCTTTCCCCGTGCAGGCATCCCTTCGGCATCCGTTGGGTTCGGCCCGCGCCCATTCCGATCAAAATCCAGTTTCAAATGTTGAGGGCGAATAATGATATCAAGGGACGTTCCATCGCTATGTCCCGGTGTCAGAAACTGACCAAACGGTGTTCGCATCAAAGCACCCTGCACTTCTCCAGAAATCACATTGCAATCAGAGAAAAACTCCGCCGCAGCGCGATCAACCGGTGCATTATAGATATTGTAGGGCGATCCCACTTGGATGACTTGCCCAGCGCGCATCAGAATAATTTGGTCAGCCGCTAACATCGCTTCTTCAGGATCATGGGTCACCATCAGAACTGACGCACCTTCATCCGCCAATAGCCCCATCGTTTCTTCGCGGACAGCGTCACGCAGCCGATCGTCCAGCCCGGAGAAGGGTTCGTCCATAAGAAGAACGCTCGGGCGGGGCGCAAGTGCCCGCGCAAGTGCCACGCGTTGCTGCTCGCCACCCGAGAGTTCGTGCGGATACTTGTTCTCGAAACCGAGTAAGGCAACGCGTTCAAGCATTTCCCCAATGCGGCCTGTTGACTTACTTCCCGACTTTCGAAGCCCAAATCCAACATTCTGAGACACGTTCAGATGGGGGAACAAAGCGAAATCTTGAAACATCAGGCCAATGTTCCGTTTCTCCGGCGGGGTATGTGTTGTGCTATTTGACACGATCACACCATCGATTGCGACATGCCCGCTATCTTGCTGCTCAACACCCGCTGCGATCCGAAGTGTCGTGGATTTTCCACATCCCGAACGGCCTAGAAGGGCCGTTACAGAACCCGGCTCCAACGCAAATGAGACATTGTTCACGGCCGCAGTTTTGCCAAACTGCCGAGACACGCTATCCAACTGCAATCGTGGGTCAGCCAAGTTTACGCCCGCTTCTGCTCCAATCCGACTATCTCGGTCAGGATTGTGCCCGGGTCAAGTGCGGTAGACGGTGGCCTTACGCCTTTGTGTCATTAGCCCAACAAGGCCAGCGGCAAAGCCGATGATCAAAACGCCCACGCAGATCACCAACAGCTCATCATACTTATGTGGGCCATCAATATAGGCGGATACAAAATCTGTGTCCCGGTACATATAGGTTGCGGCCCCAAGCACGGCAGCAAGCCACGCTGCGAGATAAGACCAAAGCGGGACAGCGCGCCCCGCAACGAGCGACAGAACAAGAACGGGCGCCAAGAACATCGACGCCGTGCCAGATACCGCAACCGCGTCGAACAGGGTCTGGTTTTCCCACAGGGTCAACAACCCGCCGAGAACCATAAAGGCGACCATGACCCAACGCCCATTCGCAACTGTGCGTTCTGCAATATCAAATTCTTCGATCATCAGCCGGGACGCCGAGGACAGGGCAGAATCGAGCGTTGAGAGTGCAGACACAAGAAGGGACGCTGCAATCAGGAAGTACACAACGGGACCAAACATGACCTCCCACGTGCCAAGCAGCTGATTTTCATAGGATGCGCCCACCAACGCAGCCTGAATACCGAACATGCCGAACCCGAAAATGCAGAGCGACGAAATCCAGAAGGCGTGGAAAAAGCTCGCGCGGGTTGTGCGTTCATCCGCGATGAACCCGCGATCCATCATCACGGGGTCATGGACCGGGTACGAGATGACCTGCAGAAGAGCAACGACGAATAGGATCCAGCCGGGGCGAGCGCCTTGATCATGCACGCCGTCAGCCGCGAAGATCGCCGGGAGCGAAAACCCATCGCTTGTAACCAAGACAAAGAGCGCAACAGCAAAAACACCAAGAAATACGATCATCTGCATCACATCCGTGCGCAGGCTCGCACGAAGACCGCCCATGGCCGAATACATAAGGCCGACCACAGCCAGAGCGACGACGGAAATCGTTCCGGCGCCATCAACCTCTGGGAAGGCGGCCGAAAAGATAAGCCCAACCACAATAAGGTTTGCAAAGACTTCAGAAAGAAGACGCAAAGCAATCACCAAGTTGTACGTGACATTGCCAGGCACCCCAAAACGGTCCCCAATCCAATCTTGGACCGATCCGGCGTAATCCTTCCGCATATGGCTGACCCAAACGAGACCGGTCAGGAAACTGAGGTAATATGCGGTATAGGCCAATGTTCCGGCAAAGCCGTAGAAATATCCGAGTATGGCAGCATTCATAAGGGAACGGGCGAAAATCCAAGTGGTGACTTGGCTGAGGACCAGGGTCCAGAGCCCCGGCTGATCCCCCGCATTTGTCGTTCCATCAAAAAACGCATCAGATGTTACATTTCGTGGAGCAAGAGCAAGCGATGCAACCACAATCAGCCCGACAAAAGCCACCAATGCCCAAGGTTCACCCAAAAATTCCATTGCCTGCTCTCCGCAAATTTGTCCCGCATTATGCGGCAAAGGCACAGATGAAAAGTTCTCTCAGCCCCTTCTGACACTATCGTGACGGCGGGTGACCTTTGCTTTTCTCTTTCCGGCAGCGATCCGAACAGTACTTCACCTCGCCCCAGACCCTTTGCCATTTTTTGCGCCAAACGAACGGAAGCCCACAGGTCGCGCATATCTTTGTGGGCAAATCGGTCTTTTTACGTGTGCGCCCAATCAGAAATCGAAGCCCATCTGCTTTGCGTTCTTCGGCGCAACATTGCGCGGCCGTCGCGTGGGTCGCCTCCGAGAGGCGTGTTTTTGCACGATTTCTTTGGCGGCTTCCTTGAATGCGGGCGTTTTGCGGTTGGTATAGACGCGATCCCGGGCCGTTTTTGCAGCGGTCTTATAGTCCACAATCGGCTCTGGGTAAGACCTGCCCAACACCGTTGATGCACTATCCCACAGCCAAGGCTCGTGAAGATGGGCGTCTGGCACGCTTGCCAACTCTGGCAACCAGCGCCGAATGAAAACGCCGTCAGGGTCCTGATCATGCCCCTGTTTCACCGGGTTATAAATTCGGATCGTGTTGATCCCCGTCGTGCCCGACTGCATCTGCACCTGGCTCCAATGGATGCCCGGCTCAAAATCGGTGAAGTAAGAGCCTAGGATTTTGCCACTCTCCCGCCAATCCAGCCACAAATGATAACTCGCGACACTCACCAACATCGCGCGCATCCGAAAATTCATCCAACCCGTCGCACGCAGACACCGCATTGTGGCATCGACAAAGGGCAAACCCGTCTCCCCCATGGCCCAGGCATGAAGCCGGGCGGGATCGCGTTCGCGCTGCAGGATCGCAGTTGCGGGGTGCATCTCGGCATATTCGATGCGTGGCTCATCCTCGAGTTTTTGCATAAAGTGGCAGCGCCAATGAAGACGCGCGTTAAAGGCCCGCATCGCCCCACCCCATTTCCCATCCGGGGCCGCCCGCAACTCGGCCTGCTTTTGCCAGCACGCTTGCGCGACCTCCTTGGTCGACAGCGTTCCCCAAGCCAAATGGGGCGACAGGCGCGAACAGGTCCGTTCGCCGTCCAAAGGGGACGACATTGCCTTTTGATAGGTCTCGGCGCGGCGGGTCAGAAAACTCTCCAACAGGGCCAATCCCTCGGACCGGCCACCCTTTTGACGACTAGGGCAGATGTCGGGGCCAAGTCTGAGGTCTTTGGCTGTGGGGATCGGGCCTGGGTCGATGGCCACAGGGGGCAATGCAGCCGGTGCGGCCACCTGCCCTAAGGCCATCCGCGCATCCCAGGCAGCCGCCCATTTGTCCCGCGTGTCCAGCTTGCGGATCACGCCTGCGGGCTGAAACTCGCGCCACGTGATGCCCTCGGCCTGACAAAATGCCGCCACCGCGCGATCCCGCGCAAAGGTCCAATTATTGCCAGTCTCTTCATGGCTCCAAAGATCAAACGGGCCGAGCACATCTTTAAGGTCTGATAGGATGCGCGCCGCATCACCCGTCCGCACAACCAAATCAGAGCCCGCGGATCGCAGTGCCCCGCGCAAATCTTGCAGGCTTTCGGCCACGAACGCCCACTGTCGCGCGCTGCTATCGGGCAAGGCCCAAAACTCTGGCTCTGCAATATAGATCGGCACCACTGGCCCCGCCTCTGCTGCGAGATGCAAGACAGCATAATCGGCGATCCGAAGATCGCGTTTGAACCAAAGGACCTGTGCTTTCCCACCCATGCCCCAGACCTAATCCATGCTCAGAGCTGAACAATATTCGAAATTGCCGCGCTGGAAACATCCGGGTCGGGATGCCCCTTGCCCACACCTTCAAAGCGCCTAAAAGAGCTAGAATTCGAACGAGGTGAAACATGCTGGACCTGACATACGAAGCGCCCAAACCCAAAGTGATCTCTGGCGCCACTGGTGACTGGGAACTTGTGATTGGGATGGAAGTGCATGCCCAGGTCAGCTCGAACGCGAAACTCTTTTCTGGCGCGTCAACTGCATTTGGTGCCGAGCCCAACAGCAATGTGAGCTTCGTTGACGCAGCGATGCCCGGCATGTTGCCTGTGATCAACGAATTCTGTGTCGAACAAGCAGTGCGCACGGGCCTTGGCATCAATGCCGAGATCAACCTGTGGTCCGCATTTGACCGGAAGAACTATTTTTATCCTGACCTTCCGCAGGGCTATCAGATCAGTCAGCTCTACCATCCGATTGTGGGCGAAGGCGAGGTGCTGGTAGACATGGAGCCCGGCGTTGCGCGACTGGTGCGTATTGAACGCATTCATTTGGAACAAGACGCGGGTAAGTCGGTTCACGACATGGACCCGAACATGTCGTTCGTGGATTTGAACCGGACCGGTGTTGCGCTAATGGAAATCGTCTCCCGGCCCGACATTCGTGGCCCAGAGGAGGCGGCGGCCTATGTCACCAAACTACGTCAGATCCTGCGCTATCTCGGCACCTGCGATGGCAATATGCAAAACGGAAACTTGCGTGCAGATGTGAACGTCTCGGTTTGTCGCCCCGGTCAGTACGAAAAATATCAGGAGACGCAGGATTTCTCCCATCTCGGCACGCGCTGCGAAATCAAAAACATGAACTCTATGCGGTTCATTCAGCAAGCAATCGACTATGAAGCACGGCGCCAGATCGCAATTCTAGAAGATGGCGGATCAGTGGATCAGGAAACGCGTCTCTACGATCCCGATAAAAACGAAACGCGGTCGATGCGATCTAAGGAAGAGGCGCATGATTACCGGTATTTCCCCTGCCCTGACCTCCTCCCGCTGGAGATTGAGCAGGATTGGATCGATGGGATCAAAGACAGCTTGCCGGAACTGCCCGACGCCAAGCGCGCGCGGTTTGTCAGCGATTACGGCATGACCGAATATGACGCGGGCGTGCTGACGGCAGATGTGATTGACGCCGATTTCTTTGAGGACGTTGCCAAGGGCCGGGATGGCAAACAGGCCGCCAACTGGGTCATCAATGAACTCTTTGGGCGATTGAACAAAGAAGACCTACCTATCACGGAAAGCCCGGTATCAGCTGCGCAGCTGGGTGGGATTTTGGACCTGATGGCCTCGGACGCGATTTCCGGCAAGATTGCCAAAGACCTCTTTGAGATTGTCTGGACCGAAGGGGGCGACCCGGCAGAGATTGTCGAGGCCCGTGGCATGAAGCAGGTCACCGATATGGGCGCGATTGAGGGCGCATTAGATGAGATTATTGCGGCCAACCCAGCCCAGGTTGAAAAGGCCAAGGAAAACCCGAAACTCGCGGGCTGGTTTGTCGGTCAAGTGATGAAGGCCACGGGCGGCAAAGCGAACCCAAAGGCCGTAAACGATCTTGTGTCAAAGAAGCTCGGTTAAAGCCTCCGCTCTGCTGCGGTATCGAATGGGAAGTTGACCAACACTGCTTGAAGGTCTGCGGCACGCATATTCTGAGTGTAGAACACATAGGTGAAGTGCGGACCGACCATTCCCCGATAGGTTGCCGAGCCATCGGCGGTAAGCCCCTCTTCGCTATAGAAGCCATGCGGACCCCCAGGCGAGTTTACGATGGCCTCTGCACGCGCCCCGAGGGCAAATTCCGCCTTTTGTTCTGCCATAGCCTCTTCGAAGTCTTCGGGCGTCAGCACACCAGATTGCACAACGAAGACGCTTGTGATGAATGCCTCGTCATTTCCATTAAAGAACAGCGTCATCGGCAGTTGCACGGCACCGCTCATCGAAGATGAGGCCTCTGCAATTTCTACGAAAGTCGCGAACATCGGAACATCCGAAAGCGTTTTTGGCGCCTCTTCGCCCCAAATGGCCAACCGCTCAGAATACTCTTCATCGTCGAGAGGAAGATCGCCGTCCGTAATCTGGAACCACCCGTCCATTTCGACGGGAACCAAATCTTCAATAGGAACGGTCTCGCGAGACATCTGGTTCTGCCAGACCCGCTGGATAATGCGCGCCAAGCTGTATTCATTTTCATCCGCAGGCGTCTCAGATACGGAACCTGCATCCAGCACGGTGTCGCTGCCGCTGACAACGTCATCAGTTTCTCCGTCCAGACCCAACGTCGTATCAGCCCCTTCCTCAAGAGCTTGCTGTCCATCGGGTGTCGTGGCGTCTGTTTCGAACTCGAGACCCTCAGAAGGAAGCGTCGCGATCTCTGTTTCTTCGGTCGAAGACGTGATGTCGCCAACGGGAATGTACATCTCCAGCACCCTATCGCCGACCCCCATGACCATAAGAACAATCGCACCGGCCTTTTCGCCTGTCCCACCGGCCCACAGTTCTGCCTGTCTTTCATCTAACCGCTCGGCCGACATGCCTGCGGCACTCATCAAGACCACACGCACCAGCAAAAGACCGATGACCAAAAACAAAAAGATCCGCGTCAGGACCGCCTTTGTTTTCGACTTTTTCGGTTTTTCTTTTTCTTGGACGAGACCGATCTTCGTGTTCTTAAATCCAGAAACAGACGGTCTAAGCACTGGCACGGTGTTTTCTTGGCTCTCTATTTTTGCCAGCCTTTTATGAAATTCGTCCTTTTCGTTCATTGCACCCACTCGATACCACGGAATCACCACGAGTTTCGGCCAACTCACCCATTGATGCAACGAACTGTTGACGCGGGATGTTCCAAAGCCCAAATCGCGGCCCATTATCGATATTTGGAGGGGATATGATTTACGAATACAAGGTGATCCCGGCGCCGCGTCGGGGAAAGCGTGGTCCCGGTGTCAAAGGTCCCGCTGGAAAATTCGCGTATGCTCTCCAAGATGCGCTGAACGACTTGGCCGCAAGTGGTTGGGAATTTGTTCGCGCAGAGACACTTGGCGCTGATGAACGCGAAGGGATGATGCGCAAGAAA
Source organism: Pseudomonadota bacterium (assembly GCA_038744815.1). Lineage (GTDB taxonomy): Bacteria > Pseudomonadota > Alphaproteobacteria > Rhodobacterales > Rhodobacteraceae > Amylibacter. The sequence continues at coordinate 58,253 of JBCDLY010000009.1, forward strand.
GTGGAAACATTTCATGGGGTCTTGGTGTTTCGTCGTGAAGCAAGGGATGATCCATCCGAGAAAGTCAGTTCGACCCCGAAGTCCGAAGCAAGGCTTGCCGGCTTGATCCCTGCGCGCGGCAAGATGGAAAAGGCTGAGAACGCGAATGATACGACGTCAGACAGCAAAGATGACACTACACATGAAGATGCGTCGACCATGAACGCATCACCGTCGCCAAAGAAGAGGATAACAAAGCCTTCAACCGATCAAGATGGGGCTGATAAGTGAAGCGCGAGCGCATGCAGCCCTGCGTCAAACTCGTCCTTAAGCTCGTTCATCACCGCGCGTTGCATCTCGACACGTGACAAACCGCGGAGACTTTCGCTCTGCATTGTAACACGGAAATGGCTGTTCCCCTCGGGGCGGGCGCCAGCATGACCAGCGTGTAAATGGCTCTCATCTTCCACGGTCAAGGATACGGGATTGAACGCGGCCCTAAGTTTCTCTTCGATCATATTGCGCATGCGGCAATCCCTCCGTCATTGGGACTTGGCGAGAAAAATAAATCGCGTAAACTCTACGATCTGAGTCGTGTCGCGTAAAGGAGAGCTCGTATGTCGGAAGAACCCCTTTTCGATTTTGACATCTCTGTTTCGGCTGACAAAAAGCGTCGGTCGAAGTCCCGAAGGGGGATGTCGGGCGCTTCCGAAACCTCCACGCGCGTGTGCGAACATCCGGATTGCCAAGAGCCCGGGAAATACCGCGCGCCGAAGCATCCCGACAATCTGGACGAGTTTCGCTGGTTCTGTTTGACCCATATTCGAGAGTTCAATCAAAAATGGAACTTCTTCGATAGTTATTCCGAAGAAGACCTCGAGAAGCAGTTTGCGGCAGACAAAGTCTGGGAACGCGAAACCAAACCCTTCAAACAGACGGCCGAGCAACGGGCCTGGGATAGGTTGGGTATAAGCGATCCGCATGAAGTACTCGGCCAAAATGCAACGCGTAACCCGGGTCGCGGCGATGGTCTCGGCGGTGGCCGCAAACTTCCAGCGGATGAAAGAAAAGCCATCGACATACTGGAAGCGCGCGAGGATTGGACGAAGGCCGAGTTGAGGAAACAATACAAGGCGCTGATCAAGGAACTCCACCCAGACTTGAACGGAGGCGATCGTTCGGAAGAGGATCGCCTTCAGAAGGTCGTTTGGGCTTGGGATCAAGTCAAAGACAGCAGAAACTTCAAATAGTTGTGGTACTGGCCCTTGCGGAGCATTGCTATATGTCACAAAGGCGGGCTGATTGAGGATCGATATGGCGGACGGAAACTTTAAGATGAGCGACTTGCCCACCAAGACTATTTCCGTTCGCGACGCGTTTGGATTAGAGTCAAACATGTCAGTGAAGGGCTTCGAAGCGCCAACTGATCGCGTGCCGACGATCGATTCAACTTACAAGTTTGACTACGACACGACCATGGCGATCCTTGCGGGTTTCCAATACAACCGTCGGGTGATGATACAAGGGTATCACGGCACGGGGAAATCAACACATATCGAGCAAATTGCGGCACGTCTGAATTGGCCATGCGTACGTGTCAATCTCGACAGTCACATAAGCCGGATCGACTTGATCGGTAAGGATGCCATTAAACTCAAAGACGGCAAACAGGTAACAGAGTTCCAAGAAGGCATCCTGCCTTGGGCGCTTCGCAACCCTGTTGCAATCGTTTTCGACGAATATGACGCAGGCCGTGCGGATGTTATGTTTGTGATCCAACGCGTTTTGGAAGTTGACGGCAAACTAACACTTCTGGACCAGAATGAAGTGATCCACCCGCATCCATCTTTCCGCTTATTTGCCACTGCAAATACAGTGGGATTAGGGGATACGACGGGGCTCTACCACGGAACGCAACAGATAAACCAAGGGCAGATGGACCGTTGGTCCCTTGTCGCGACATTGAACTATCTGCCACATGATGCGGAAACCAATATTGTGGCTGCAAAGGTGCCAGGCCTAGATCGAAAAACGATTGGGCAGATGGTGACCGTGGCAGATCTCACTAGGTCCGCGTTTATGAATGGAGACATTTCAACGGTCATGTCGCCGCGAACCGTCATTGCCTGGGCGCAAAATACAGGAATCTTTGACGATATCGGCTTTGCGTTCCGTCTCACATTCCTGAACAAGTGTGACGAGCTTGAACGCGAAACCGTTGCAGAGTTTTTCCAGAAGTGTTTCGACGAAGAGCTTCCTGAGAGTGCAGCAAGTGTCAGCCTTGGCTAACGCTGAACTCCTCTCGTTTCATTGAAGACTAACGTCTGAACTCCCATTAAATATTGGGTAAAATGTGCTCCGGTGCGCTCTTTCGATCCGCGCTTGGTGTTCAAAGATGCCATGATCCTTGGCCACTAAGTAGAAGCTGGACTTCGTCATTTTGGACAGTCGCCCAATGAACTGCCCGTTTGTCGAGGAACCGCGCGCCGCCCAAAACCGAGCCGAACCCATGGCCAAAAGCTCGTTGCGAAAGTCAACCAGACGCGTGAGATACGCCTCGGCATCTTTCATTTCTGTTGAACCCGTCGGCGCAAGGTTGCGAAGATCCTGTGCGGCTGCACACCCTTCGGAAATGGTCACATAGGGTGAGTTCAAGTTCACCTCCATGCGATCCTGGAAAGCCAGGTTATTGAAGTATACGCAGGTCTTCTTGACCTGATAAGACGTTGGGATCTTAATATCGCTCAGTATTAGGTAATCTGTCGCAATCGATGGAAACCCGACCGAAAGTGACAGGAGTACACTCGCACAAACTGTCATAACTCGTTTTCTCATGTCTCCACGCTATGCGGAAACCGGTTTACAAATAGGAAAATTCGGTTGCGCAAACCAGAAATGTATATACACTTTTCAAAAGTGATGCATTTTCAGCACAAATTTTTGCGCTGCCATTTTTGTGTGCAAGTGCAAAAAATGCGCCAGCGCTTGGTTCCCATTGAACCTGATCTTTCAATCGCCTAGCTCTAACGATGTAATGCCCGAATATGTAAAGTGCCGAAGTGACAAAACCCGAAAATCCAGCCGATCCGTTTAAAAAAGCGCTGAGCGACGCCACAAAGGCGCTTGCAAATGACGGCGAGCTGAACGTCACATATTCGGTGGATCCGCCAGGAAAGACAAATGACGCTGTTCGGCTGCCCCAAATCTCGCGACGGATGTCCCGCGAAGAGGTCATGTTGGCGCGCGGAACCGCAGATGCATATGCACTTCGCCATCGGTTTCATAATTCAGCAACGCACACAAAATACGTCCCCGAAGGTCAAATGGCGCGCGATCTCTACGATGCGCTCGAAACAGCCCGGTGCGAGGCCGTGGGCGCACGCGCTATGCCGGGCACCGCTGGAAACATTGATGTAAAGCTACAGAGCGAGGCGTGTCGGCTCGGATACGACCAGGTCAACGATCCAAACAGTGTGCCTTTGGCGACGGCCGCTGCCTATCTTCTTCGCGAGGCTGCCACTGGCAGAGAACTTCCGCCTGCCGTCAAACAAGCGGCCGATCAATGGCGCGGTTTCATCTCGGAACGGACAGCTGATGCCCTGAAAAATGCAGATGCTCTTTTGGAAGATCAGGCAGAATTTTCAAAATTCGCGCGACAACTTATCGACGATTTGGGCTATGGGGATCAGCTTGGAGATGATCCGGATGCCGACGATATCGACGGCGAAGACGACGTTGAGCAGGAGTCCCAAGAAGAGGACACACCAGACACGGACCAAGGTGACGAGGGCGAAAGCGAAGACGAAAGTGACGCCACAGAGGATGATCGTTCGCAAAGCGGTGAACAACAGATGGCACAGATGTCCGCGGAACAAAGTGACGGCGATGAGAATTACGAAGAGGTTGAGAACCCGGACGGGCAGCCTCCCGCACAGCCACCGTCACACCCTATTTCCGATGCGGACCCCAACTACGATGTATACACATCGGCCTTCGATGAAGAGGTCTACGCGGATGAACTTGCAGAACTTGCAGAACTCGAAAGACTGCGCGCCTATCTTGATCAGCAACTCGAACCTTTGAAGGGCGCCGTATCACGGCTCGCGAACAAATTGCAGCGTCGATTGCAAGCGCAGCAAAACCGAAGCTGGCAGTTCGACATGGAAGAGGGTTTGTTGGACGCGGGGCGGCTGGCACGTGTGGTTGCAAATCCGACAACTCCACTCTCGTTCAAAGTCGAAAATGATACCGAGTTTCGGGATACAATTGTCACTTTGCTTCTGGACAATTCGGGCTCAATGAGGGGGCGCCCGATCTCGATCGCCGCGATCTGCGCAGATGTCCTCGCACGCACCTTAGAGCGGTGTCAGGTCAAGTGTGAAATACTTGGTTTCACGACACGCGCCTGGAAGGGTGGAAAGGCCCGAGAGGATTGGCTGGCGGCTGGACGACCTCAAAACCCAGGTCGCCTAAACGATCTGCGACACATCATCTACAAATCGGCAGATGCGCCTTGGCGTCGCGCCAGGCCGAACCTCGGACTGATGATGAAAGAGGGGCTGCTCAAGGAAAATATCGACGGCGAAGCCCTGGAATGGGCGCATAGGCGCATGCTCGTCCGCCCCGAAGCGCGGCGTATTTTGATGGTAATCTCCGACGGAGCGCCGGTGGACGATTCGACGCTTTCTGTAAATGCAGCAAACTACTTGGAAAAACACCTCCGCGATGTCATCGCAATGATCGAACGGCGCAACGCGGTTGAACTGATTGCAATCGGCATCGGTCATGACGTCACGCGGTACTATGAACGCGCCGTCACGATCACGGATGCCGAGCAGCTGGCGGGCGCGATCACCGAACAGCTCGCAGGACTTTTTGATACTTCACCAAGGTCTGGCGAACGGTTTAAGAAATCCGCGTGATACAAAAGTTCGTCTCTCAGTTTTCCGGAAAGGAAGGGCCATCTCGCCTCTCACTTCTTCGCGCGCAGATGGCGAATGAAGATGTAGACGCATTTCTGATACCAAGATCGGACGCCCATCAAGGTGAAGAGGTCACGGATCGTGACAATCGCCTGTCATGGCTCACTGGCTTCACAGGGTCGGCCGGGTTCTGCGCAGTCCTACGACGAACCGCCGGTATATTTGTTGATGGACGATACCGAATACAGGTGAAGAACGAGACCACCTCATCGTTTACGCCAGTAGATTGGCCTGAAACGCAGCTGTCAGACTGGTTGTTGGACGAACTCTGCGACGGGGATCGGGTTGCTTTTGATCCTTGGCTTCACACGCATCAAGAAATCAAAAGACTCCGCGGGCAATTGAAAGATGCCGGGATCGAAATGATTCCGATCGACAACTTGGTTGACCGGATATGGACCGACCAACCCACGGACCCAGCCGATCCTATTTCTATTCACCCCTTAGAGTTCTCGGGCGAGAACCAGATCAACAAGCGCAAACGGCTCTCCCGAACACTGAGAGATACCGGCATAGATGCTGCGGTTCTCACGACCCTCGACAGTATAGCATGGCTGACAAATACGAGGGGCTCTGACTTGGCCCACATGCCGGTCGCCAAATCCTTCGCGATTTTATACTCCGACGGGTCAATGCAACTCTTCATTGATCCCCAAAAGGTGACAAAAGAGGTCGAGGCGAATCTTGGTGAAGACACCCGCATAAAGCCCCCAAACTTATTCGAAAGGACCGTCGCAGCATTGCAAGGCACAGTGCTTATTGATCCGACGCTGGCGCCCGAAGCGGTGTGGCAAGCGCTCAATCGTCGGGAAGACGGGGAAATCACCTTGGGGGCGGACCCTACTAGTCTTCCGAAGGCGTGCAAGAACCCCATCGAATTGTCCGGCGCAATTGCAGCGCATATCCGCGACGGAGCGGCCATGGTCCGGTTTTTGCATTGGCTGGATGGCCAAGATGCAACCACATTGCACGAAATTGATATCGTCGAGCGGCTGGAGGATATTCGCTCCGAAAATGCGCTCTTTAATACAATCTCATTTGATACGATCTGCGGCTCAGGCCCCAACGGGGCAATTATCCACTATCGTGTGTCTAAGGCGTCTAACCGACAAATTCGACAAGATGACATCCTTCTGGTCGATTCCGGGGCACAGTACCGGGATGGTACGACGGATGTCACACGAACAATCGCAATCGGCGAAACGACGGAAGATCAAAGGCGGGCAAATACGGCTGTTCTAAAGGGGATGATCGCGTTGTCGCAGCAACGGTTCCCCGAAGGTGTGACCGGCGGTCAACTCGATGCAATCGCGCGGGCCGGGGTTTGGAATATGGGTCTCGATTACGCCCATGGCACGGGCCACGGAGTTGGCTCGTTCCTGTCAGTTCATGAGGGGCCACAGCGGATTTCTCGGACGTCCAACGTGCCTCTTGAACCAGGAATGATCCTCTCCAACGAACCTGGATATTACCAAGAAGGCGCGTTCGGAATTCGGATTGAGAACCTGATTTATGTTGTAGACAGTGGAAAGACGAGCCAATCGGGTGCGCGGATATATCGTTTTGAAACACTGACACTTGTTCCGATTGATAAAGCGCTGATCGAAATCGATATGCTGACCGATCAAGAGCGCGCTTGGTTAAATGTCTATCACCAGAAGGTCTTGAATGATGTCGGTAGCATGGTCCCGGCTGATACGCGGAATTGGCTCGCGTTGGCCTGTGCTGCCATCTAGCCCGCGTGCCCAAGAACCATTTCGTCTTGAACCGCGGTAATCGCGTCGGTCCGATGCAACGCCCCGGTGATCACCACCTTCTGGGTTTTCACGTTGATCTCGATAACTGGTAAAATATCCGGTCCACGTTCAAATTTACGGAGCGCGGCCGTAAGACTGTCCTTTTCGCTGAGCGCTTGTCCCTCGCCGACCAAACGCCAAAGCATAGCAGACTTCCTTGGCTGACTGGGATCGAAGGGTCTCATAAAATCACCCACAAACAGGCTAACCTCACGCCCGGCCCCTTCCGCGCGTGACACAGGTCGGCCGCGCCTCACCAACTGCATCAAAAAGAACGATCCATAGACGATCCGGTTCGAAAAGCTGGTCGAAATCGAAACCGCAAGGATCACAGCCAGTCCGACTTGCCAAAGTCCCGTCAGTTCAAATGCAATAAGTGTGGTCGAAATTGGAGCGCCAAGCACGGCTGCGGAGACGGCGCCCATTCCTGCAAGGGCGTAGAGAGAGAGGCTTCCCGAGACCTCGGGGAAAAAGGGCGTCGCGATCTGCCCAAAGGCGACACCCGTCAGGGCCCCCATCATAAGAGCCGGTGAAAACACGCCCCCGCCCATGCGACCACCAAAGGTAATCGCAACCGCCGCTGTTTTCACCACAGCAAAAATGATCGCGGTGTGCAGAAGAAAATCCCCCTCCAACGCGCGCGCGGTTGTCTCGTAACCGACGCCGATAATATGTGGGAAGTAAATGGCTATTGCCCCGAGGAACACGCCTGCGCAAGCAGGACGAAGATAGCCAGGCAAACCGATCCATGATTGCGCGGCGCTAAAGCGGTCCTCCGTCCAAAAAATGGCACGGATCATCACGACGGCAACGATTCCAGATGTCAGCCCTAATAGGATGAATGCCGGTATCTCCTCAAAGAACTGGATGTCAGACGGCGGAACGGTGAATTCAGTGATGTCTCCAAAATGAAGCCGCGAGATCATCGTGCCTCCGATCGACGCGATGACGATCGGCGCAAAAGACCGAAGACTGTACTGCCGTAAGATGACCTCAAGCGCAAAGATTGCCCCGGCGATCGGCGCGTTGAACGACGCCGATACCGCCGCGGCGACCGCACACCCCAAGAGATCACGCCCCGTCAAATCCGGCACCCGGGCGAGCTTGGCCAGTTTGCTCGAAATAACTGCGCCAAGATGAACGACGGGGCCCTCGCGCCCCGTTGAGCCCCCGGTTGATAATGTGATCAGAGATGCAAGCGCAGACGCCAAACCGGCGCGCCGCTCGACCCGGCCATCCCCTTGTGCCACTGCATCAATCACATCGGCGACACCGCGCGCACGGCCATCTGGCGTGAAATGATGCAGGATCATCCCAACGATAAGCCCGCCACAGATCGGCAGGACCAAGACCAGCCACCAGGGAAGCGTCTTCGCAACCGAGGCGAGCATGACATCATCCGCCCCGTAGAACAGAGATTGTAAATTGCTGATCGCAACGCGAAAGCCAAGTGTGGCCGCGCCGGCACACAGTCCAACCAGAAGAGCGAGCAGCCAGAACCTCAGGAAGGGTTTTACCTGAAGTGCCCAAAAGGGTTTTACCGACAGAGCCAAATCCGCCTCTTTTTCCCGACCGCCATTTTGCTACGTTAGGCAAATCATCGGGAGGACACCATGGGCAATATCCAAGATGCAGTCGCCGCTTTGACGAACCGTTTCGGGCAACAAGTTTCCACGGCGAAGGCCGTGCGTGACCATCACGGGCAGAACGAAACATATTTTGCCGCTATGCCACCAGACGCCGTCTTCTTTCCCGAAACCACGGAAGACGTGTCAGAGGCGGTGAGGATATGCGCCGATCATCAATGCCCAATCGTCCCTTGGGGTGTCGGTACGTCGCTGGAAGGTCACGCACTCCCCGTTCGGGGCGGTCTGACCATGAGTTTCGACCGAATGGCGCGCGTCCTTGAGATATACGAACAGGACTTATCGGTCCGGATAGAGCCCGGGGTTACCCGCGAAGCGCTTAATCAGGAACTCCGATCTACGGGATTGTTTTTCCCCATCGACCCCGGCGCGAATGCTACACTCGGAGGTATGGCAGCAACGCGGGCCTCTGGGACAACCGCCGTTCGATATGGAACACTCAAGGACAATGTCCTGGCGCTGACGGTTGTCTTGGCAGATGGCCGTGTCATCAAGACCGGTACGCGCGCGCGCAAATCTTCAGCCGGATATGATCTGACGGCCCTTATGATAGGTTCGGAAGGGACACTTGGGATTATTACCGAGCTTACGCTAAAGCTGCATGGTCAACCCGAGGCGATTGGTGCAGCGATTTGCGCGTTTCCAACCGTTGACGCTGCGGTGAATACCACAATCCAGGCGGTCCAAATGGGTGTGCCCGTAGCGCGAATGGAGTTGCTGGATGCACTGTCGATCAGATGCATCAACGCTTACTCCAACACAAACTATCCCGAAGAACCGCATTTGTTCATGGAGTTTCACGGAACGGATGCGTCCGTTACCGAACAATCTAACACGCTCCAGGAGATATCGTCAGAGAATGGCGGCGGTGGTTTCAAATGGACCGCAAACACAGAGGAACGTTCAACGCTGTGGGCGGCACGTCACAACGCCTATTGGGCCATCAAAGCCATGTGGCCAGATCGCAAAGGCATGTCGACGGATGTGTGTGTGCCAATCTCCGAGCTTTCCACGGCGATCGAAGAAGCGGCGCGAGATGTTCAAAAGCACAACCTTCCAGGGCCAATCGTCGGGCATGTTGGTGACGGGAACTATCACGTGCTTCTGCTGTCAGACCCGAACGTAAAAGAAGAGCTGCAAACCGCAAAAGACATTGCGGCTCGGATGGCCGAACGTGCGCTTGCGCTTGGCGGGACCGTGACCGGCGAACACGGCATTGGCATGGGAAAGATGGCGTTACTGGAGCGCGAACACGGTCCAGGCGTCTCAGTGATGGCAGATATAAAACGTGCCCTTGATCCGCAGAATATTCTTAATCCAGGAAAAATCGTTCAGATGAACTGACCCGATCGACATGTGGGACCAAAAGCGCGTTTAGATCAATTTTTGCGCGCAGCTTGCGGGCCAAAAGATACATCCCTGTAAATTTACGCTGGACGAACAAAGTTTCTACGGGCGGAATGTGAACATGGGTCATATCCTGAGCAAGATCGAGACCTCGCTGGCGCATTTCCAGCGCGGGAGACGGGTCCGCAAAATCGAAGGGGCCACGCGCCTTCAGCATATCAAACGAGAACTGCATGATGCTGAGGATTTGATCTTGCTCGGATTTTGGAGCGTCCTCTGACCAAAAGCCAAGCGCCCGGCTTTCCCGCGAAACACCATCAACATCGTTCGAGAGCCCAGATATGACAAGTCGAAGATAGCCGTCCGACACCCAATCGGGGACGGCACGTGCCGCCCCAAAATCAAGAAGAACGATTCGACCAGTATCTGGTTGAAAACTGTAATTCGCGAAATTTGGATCCGTTTGCATATGCTTCCAGGAAAAGAGTTCCTTTAGCGTCAACTCAAGAAGGGCCTCTACAACACGGTGGCGGAGATCATAATCTGAGTGCTCCAAGTGGTCCATCGGAACACCGGGTGTGTATGTCATTGCGAGCACTGTTTCGGTCGTGAATTCTGGTATCAGTTCCGGCACAATGAAGCGGCCATCACCATAAAGATGGGTCGCATATCGGCATAGATGTTCGGCCTCGCGCAGATAGTCGGCCTCATCATGGAGCTGTGCCTTCGCCTCTTCTAGGAGCGGGCCAAGGTCCAAATCGGCGGGAAGCAAACCGGACATTTTCACCAAGCGGCCCACGCTGACGACATCACTATCGATGCTGCGCTTCACACCGGGATATTGCACCTTAATTGCAACCTCCTGCCCGTCTTTGGTGACAGCACGATGAACCTGACCAATGGAGGCAGCCGCAATCGGTTTTACGTCGAACGATTGAAACTTAGACAGCCAGCCATCCCCCCAGGCCGCGTTCAAAACGGTCTTCAACTGCTTTGGCGGCATGTAATCCGCCTGAGCCCGAAGACGGGATAGGATTTCAGTAAGCTCCTCGGGTAGAACATCGCCGGCATCCATCGATAAGAGCTGCCCAAGCTTCATTGCCGCACCGCGCATCCGCGCCAGTTGATCCGTCAATCGACTGATATTCGCTGGCGTCAACAAAAGGTCTTTGAACTCGGGTCGATTACCTTTGGCAATCTCGGCAAACCCATTGACCGCAAGGTTGCCAACGATCCGTGTCGTTGTACCTCCCAAGCCAGCCATGCGGGCAAAAGGAGTTTGGGGAATTGAAACAGGTTTCGCGTGTTTTTCGGTCATGATCTGATACTAGGTCTTCTACACGCAAAAGACAGGTTATGCATTGTTGAGCAAGGCCTCAGCGGCAGCTTTCGCCTCTTCTGTGACCTGATCGCCAGAGAGCATGCGTGCAATCTCATACACCCGCTCCAACTCGTCCAATCGTTGCACCTTCGAAAAGGTCTCGTCACCTTCGACGGACTTCGCCACTTGCCACTGCGCGCGGCCAAGCGCCGCAACTTGCGGAGAATGCGTCACAACAAGCACCTGACTTCCATCTGCCAGCGATTTCAGACGACGCCCAACAGCATCCGCTGTTGCTCCGCCGACCCCGCGGTCAATCTCATCAAAAATGAGCGTCAAACCATCCGCCGAAGAGGTTAGACAGACTTTAAGAGCAAGTAAAAATCGCGAAAGCTCGCCGCCAGATGCAATCTTCTCAATCGGACCAGATGGCGCTCCTGGATTTGTCGCAACTTCGAATGCAACGTCGTCAATGCCAGATGGCCCTGGTGGAGCATCCCTCAGAACCACCCTGAATTCAGCGCGGTCCAGCTTTAGCGGTGCAAGCTCTTTGCCCATTGCGACCTCCAGTTCGACCGCCGCCTCCTGTCGTTTCCCGCTCACGCTCTCCGCCAACGTTCCATACTGCGTTTCAGCTTGGACTAATGCGTCTTTCAGACGATCCATCTCTTCGTCACCGGCCTCAATTTCATCAAGCTGGGCGCGCAACTTTTCCGTGAATGCGGGAAGGTCATCGGCCGGCACATTGTGCTTTCGGGCCAACCCACGAATTGCGAAAAGGCGCTCTTCAACACGTTCCAATTCCAATGGATCAAAGTCCAAATGATCTAGGAAGTCCTCAATACCTGAAGTTGCGTTCGCCAATTCCTCGCTGGCGCGTTGCAACGCGGCGATAGTGACATCTAAGCGTCCATCGGCATGTTCCAGCGAATCTTCCAACCAACGGCTTGCGTCAAGCACAGCGCCTTCGGCACCTTCCGCTCCTAAGACATGTGCTGCTCTCGCAATATCTTCGCGTATCCGGCCCGACGCTTGCATGAGGCGACGGCGCGTATCAAGCTCTTCTTCTTCACCAACAAGGGGCGATAGTCGGTCCAATTCGGTGACGGAATGGCTCAGGAAATCTTGCTCTTCCGTTGCCTTTGTCAGCCGTTCACGAAATGCGGTGACAGCTTTCCTCGCTGCAACCAAATCCGTCCATGCGCCCCCCAACGACGAGAGATCAAGCGCACAGAAAGTGTCGAGAAGGCGCCTGTGTCCCTTTCGATCAAGAAGGCCGCGATCATCATGTTGGCCGTGCAACTCGACCAAGGTCGCGGATAGTGTGCGAAGGAGATCGCCAGAACATCGACGATCATTGATGAAGGCCGTCTTTCGACCATCTTTTGAATTGGTACGTCGCAGCACGAGCTCTTCTACGGGCGCCCAACCCGCGGTCTTCAGGACACCTTGCGCAGGATGGTCGGAAGGCAAATCGAAAACCGCGATCACTTCTCCGGTCTCTGCCCCACTCCGCACAAGCTCGGCCCTTCCGCGCCACCCGAGCACGAAGCCAAGCGCGTCCAACAATATCGATTTTCCGGCGCCGGTCTCCCCGGTTAACACATTTAGGCCCGGCTGAAAGGCCAAGGCCAATTCATCGATTAATAGAATATCGCGGACCTCAAGGTCTCGGAGCATATATTTGCCTCCGGCTCAGATCCAATCGCCGCGAACGACTCGACGATAGATTTGGGTCAACCACCCCTCTCCTCGCGTCGACGCATCCGTCGGATCGAGGCCTCGTTCTTGTAGCAACGCGAACGTGTCTTCATACCATTCCGAGGCTTGGTAGTTAAACCCAAGTATCGCCCCGGCTGTTCGCGCCTCTTCTTCTAAACCAAGGATCAGGTAGGCTTCGACGAGACGATGCAACGCTTCTGGCGTGTGGCTTGTGGTTTGGAAATCCTCAACAACCACGCGGAACCTATTGATCGCAGCGCCTGGATGCCCCCGCTTGAGATAAAATCGACCGACATCCATTTCCTTGCCGGCGAGTTGATCCAGAGCGAGGTCAAATTTCAACAACGCGGAATTCGTGTATTCGCTATCCGGATACCGCTCAATCGTAACGCGAAGCGCCTGAAGGGCCTGGAACGTTACACCTTGATCGCGGCTCACGCGCTCCATCTGATCGTAAAAGCTCAGTGCAATGATATACTGCGCCTGCGCAGCGTTGGGATCGGCCGGGTAAAAATCAATGAACCTCTGTGCCGCCGCACGCGCTTGGTCATACTCCCGAGCGGCATGATAGGCCACAGCCTGCCGAAGCGCAGCTCTGCTTGCCAATTCGCTGAAGGGGTAAAGCCGCTCTATATCTGAAAACCGCTCTGCCGCAGTTTCTGGATCACCCGTTCGTAGCGCCGTTTCCGCGCGTTCAAAAAGCTGCTCTGCGGTCAACGCCTCTGAAGGCGCCTCCCTCTGGAAGAGGCCGCCTTCACGGCGTCCACACCCGGAAACAACGGCAAGGCATAAGAAGATCAGCGCGATATTGCGTAGTGTCAGCATTTATGGAGCGTCTCCCCCGCACCTCGGTTTCGACGTACATTTCCACGGATTCTACGGCAAGTTCAAGCGCTCGGAGCGACACTACGCAATCAGCGCAAGATCACTCTCTTTCAAATCGGACCCTGGCAGCAAGAACGCCTGCTCTTCAGTGCATTCGACCCACTCATATGCGCCCTCGGATGCAAACAGCGTCCGCAACAGCATGTTCGTAATCCGATGCCCTGCACGATGACCGGTGTAATGCCCAATCACGGGACCCCCCGCCAGCGCCATATCACCCAATGCATCAAGCATTTTATGACGCACACATTCATCAGAATGGCGAAAGCCACTCTTGTTGAGCACTTCATTGCCATCAATGACGACGGCATTGTGTAACCCGCCGCCCAATCCCAGACCATTGGCCTTCAACCAGTCAACCTCGGTCTTGTTGCAGAAGGTTCGGCTGTCACAGAGCTCGCGGACAAAAGCTCCGTTTGCCATCGACAGTGACTTGGACTGTTTGCCAATTACAGGAGCATCAAAGTCAATCGTGAACGATATGCGAAGAACATCGGCAGGTGAGAACTCGGCAAAGGCTTCGCCATCTTGAAATCGCACGGTTTTCTTAATTTTGAGCGCGCGAAGCGGTGCATCGAGCGTCGTTATTCCAGCGTCCAAAATCCCTTTAATAAAAGGAGCTGAGCTTCCATCCAGTATGGGAACTTCCGGTCCATCCAATTCGATGTAAGCGTTGTGGACACCGCAGCCAGCAAGCGCCGCCATAATATGTTCGATTGTTCCAACGGCACTTGATCCGAGACCGAGCTTTGTACAAAGCATCGTATCTTCAACCAAATCAAATCGAGCGGGTATTGGGGTATCGTCCGGACGATCAACACGATCAAATACAATACCGGAATGCGCTTGTGCAGGCCTCACTGTAAGACTTACCGGTTTTCCTGAATGTAATCCCACACCGTCAAATACGATATTACTGACTAAAGTCGTTTGCATCACGCGCTCCACATCACCCTTCGTGGGATAATAGAAGCGAGCGACATTGCTCAACTCACGCTTTGTGACATGCTTGTAGCAAACGAGGCAGTGGGCCTAGCTTGCATCATATTTGTGCAAAAAGTTAATTCGCCTGACGCCGAAGGAAGGCAGGAATCTCGATATCACCATCTTTTCGAGCGTCTTTTTCGACCACTTCTTCAGACTCATCCTCGGTGAACATCGGCGGTTGGCGGCGCTGCGTCGTTTCTTCTTGGTCTGAACCGGTCATGCGGTTGATCAGTTTGTTAAGCCCAAGTCCCTTCCGATCTTCCTCAGCGTCTTGCTCCGGCTGGACGCGCAACGCAGCTTCGGCCTTCTCGGCGCTGGACGAACGCGTTGCCGCACGCTTTAGGCGTGACAGCATTTCAGGGGAGCTCTCTCCGACGCGGCGCGGTTGCGGGGCAATAAACTCGTCTTCGTCTTCGACTTCGAGACGCATAGGTGCTGCATCTTCGGCGTCGGGCTGATACACGGGCGGCGGCATATCGTCTGCCGCGTTTTCTTCATTTGCCTGGGCGAAAAAACTGTCTGAAAAGTTGTCTTCGGGCCGCGTGTCATCCGTTTTCTCAACATGTTCGTCTGAATCAAGGCGCAAAGGCGCAGGTGTTGCTCTGCGCACAGGCTCTATCGTTTCCATAGACCCGAGCGCATCAATACCCGTTGCCACGACGGACACTCTCATATCGCCTTCCATCGCTTCGTCCAATGTCGATCCCACAATAATGTTTGCCTCTGGATCGACCTTTTCGCGAATATAATTCGCAGCTTCATCAACTTCGAAAAGTGTAAGATCATGTCCGCCTGTGATGTTAATCAAGACACCGCGTGCGCCTTCAAGAGAGATTTCATCCAATAGCGGGTTGTTGATGGCTTTTTCTGCAGCAGAACGTGCGCGATCTTCTCCATTCGCTTCGCCCGTGCCCATCATCGCTTTGCCCATCTCGTCCATCACAGCCTTAATGTCGGCAAAGTCGAGGTTGATCTCACCTGGGCGGACCATCAAATCGGTCACACCTTTCACGCCCTGATAGAGAACGTCATCCGCTAAGGCGAAGGCCTGCGTAAACGTGGTCTTTTCATTCGCTATTCTAAAGAGGTTTTGGTTTGGGATCACGATAAGCGTGTCGACCACCTTTTGAAGAGCCGCCAGGCCTTCTTCGGCTTGACGCATCCGTTTCGCGCCTTCGAATTGAAATGGCTTCGTTACAACACCAACCGTAAGAACACCGAGCTCTCGCGCCGCCTGGGCAATGATCGGACCCGCACCAGTGCCAGTGCCGCCCCCCATGCCGGCGGTAATAAAACACATATGACTGCCGACGAGAGAGTCTACGATCGCCTCAATGCTTTCTTCGGCGGCCTCCGCACCCACAGTTGGTTTTGCACCTGCGCCGAGACCCTCAGTGACTTTGGAGCCAAGCTGGATCTTATTGGATGCTTTGCTGTGCTCTAGGGCCTGCGCGTCCGTATTTGCCACCACGAACTCTACGCCCTCCAGCGATTGTTCGATCATATTGTTAACGGCGTTGCCGCCTGCGCCGCCAACGCCGAACACTGTGATGCGGGGTTTCAAATCTGCCGATTGTGGCACTCGCAAATTTAAGGTCATATCTATCCGCCTGTTTTTGCAGCCTTATGGCCACTTTTGATTACCTTTTAGTATAGCAAAACGATTCGCATCCGTCACTGAAATTCTTATCAGCAGCGCAAGACCAATTTGTGAAGATTCACCAATTTTCTCGAAACCAGCGGATCGCACGCTTGATCGACTGACCATGAAGACCCGCATCAGGTAAATCGAAGTCCCAGCATTCGTCTTGAGGGTGGGCCGAGTATAATATAAGCCCTACTGCGGCAGAAAATCCTGGGCCGGTCGCTGCTTGCGGAAGCCCCTGAATACGCATTGGTCGCCCAAGGCGAATTTGTTGACCAAGAATGCGCGTTGCAAGCCCATCAATTCCGGGTAATTCGCTAAGACCTCCGGTTAAGACAATCCGTTGGCCCGGAAGATAGTCAAAATTCGCTTCAAACAAACGCTCTCGGACATCCTCGAAGATCTCCTCAAGACGCGGGCGCATCACACCAATCAGATCCGCCCGTGAAATTTCCCGGCGGTCATGGTGCCAATCTCCAGTATCGGCGCCTATGTCGATCATATCGCGTCCATCAACCCCCGTCGCCATAACACCCCCATGAAGTGTTTTGAGACGTTCAGCGACCGAAAGTGGAACTTGGAGACCTTTTGAAATATCATTGCTAACCAATCCTCCGGCCAGAGGACTGCTATCAGCGTAGATCATGTGCTTCTTGTAAAAGACAGACATCGCTGTGGAGCCTGCGCCAAGATCAACGCATGCCGCGCCAAGTTCCTGTTCGTCTTCAACCAGTGCAGAAACCGCTGAGGCGTAGGACGAGGCGATGACACCAGCAAGTTCCAGATCGCAGCGTTTCATGCAAGCAATTAGATTGGCCAACATGGACGAGCGCACCGACAGTAAGTGAAGGTCCACGGACAGCTTGTTCCCGATTTGGCCCCTCGGGTCGGTAAAACCGCTTCGATGATCAACCGTGAAATTCACAGGCATTGCATGCAGAGGTTCCCGCCCTTCGCCCAAGCTCGGCAAATCGCAGGCCGCAAGCGCATGCGCGATATCCAGGTTTTCAATTTCGCCAGCGCCAAGTTGCGTCTCGCCAGACAAGCCATAGCTCCGTGGATCGCCACCCGAGAAACAAACAAAGGCGTGATCAGCGACCACGCCGGCCATCTTTTGCGCCGCTTGAACGGCGGTTCGAACAGCGCGTTCGGTCTCTGCCATTGCATCAATTTCGCCATAACGCACGCCACGGGACCGCGTGGTCGCCACGCCTATCACCCGAAACCGGTTATGCTGCGCAATAACATTTGTTCCATCCGCGGCGTCTTCTTGAACAGATGGATCGAAACGGATGATCATGCAGACTATTTTTGACGTGCCAATGTCCAACACGGCGACCACACCACGTTGGAGCGCGGCGCGTCGTTTTTGTCGTATCAATCTTTGGCGTTCAAAGAGCTGCATGATTTAGTCCCCTTCTGCCTGCGTGCCCGAAAGTGTGTAGACGGCGCCTGTTTCTGGCGTTGCCGGTCTTCGCTGAACGATCGTTTGATCGGGATTTCGAAGATCAATCGCGGCAAGGTCGAGTTCAAAGATATCGTCGCTGCTGTGCAACGCGAGGATACGCGTGACCCCACGACCGGGCTTTTCCGCAGGGAGCTTGACGAGCGGTCCATCGCTCAGAACAATATCCCAGCGGCGCGCACCGATCCGGCTGAGCGCACGAATACGATGGGCAATCGGACGCAGCTGGCGGTACAAGTGAAGCGCCTCCTCAATGTCGTCCGTTGCTCCTGCACCTGCAATCAGTGGCAGGCCGGGAAAGGCCGAGCGTCGGTCAACATATGCGGTTCGAACACCATCGATATCCACCGCTTCAAGCCCAGTTGGACCACGCCAAAGAAGAACGGGAACACGTTCTTCGACATGAACGTGAAGAACTCCGCCAGCCCGAAGATAAACCGATGCGGATCTTACGGCATCAAGGCCTTCCAAACGGGCTCTGAACGCCTCAAGGTCCAAGTCAAACGAGCTCATTGGCAAACTTAGGCCAGATGTCAGGCGTATTTGCCGATCGACCCGCGGGGATGCTCCCGTGACTTCAATAACTTGCACGAACAGTTCCGGACGGGAGACCACATCATCCCGTATCTTTTGATACGTTGTCCCGATTTGAGCCCGAAGACCCGGATTGGAACCTATTGCAACAGCGATCAAGACAAACAGTACCGCAGGAACACCGTTCAGAATGGCTTTCCGTGCCCTGGGACGCAGCATGAGCCTGTCCCAACGGTACTTTGCGCGGCTGGGCGCAGGATCCTTCGATGGCGTTCTGCCTCTGCGCCGCCGCAGCTTAAGGTCACCAAGGCGCGCAACGATCTTCTTTAACAGACCTTGTCGCTGGTCGGGCGCCTCTGCTGCCGGGGGCGGGACTGGCGCACTCATCACCGGCGGTTCTTTCCGTTCGGTGTTCGGCTTAGACTGCCGAAATGAGAAGAAGGTCCAACTCTTCGCACGCCGCATCGGAGCGCGATCGTCCGGTTTTTCGGGCCGTTTGCCCGGGCGTATTGCGGGGCCTAGCGGTCGCATGATGCATCCTCCACCATCCAGCGGACGAGAGCTCCGAAACTCATACCGACTGCTGCCGCTTGTTCAGGCGCAAGCGACGTTGGCGTCATCCCAGGCTGCGTATTTGTTTCCAACAGAATAAGGCCGGAAAGCCCCTTCTCTTCATCCCACCGAAAATCTGTCCGCGTCAGCCCACGACAGCCCAGCGCTTTGTGCGCGCGCAACGCATAATCGTTACAGGCAAGCGTAATCTCTTTCGGAATATCTGCGGGGATCACATGGCGCGACCCACCCTCGACATATTTCGCGTGATAGTCGTACCATCCATCGGTGATGATATCGGTGACACCTAGCGCGCGATCCCCAAGTACCGTGGTCGTCAGCTCGCGACCAGGCACGAACTCTTCCACCATCAGAGCATCGGGCAAATCAGGCTCCAATTTCGGCGGGCCATTTGCATCCTCATGGACGAGGTACACACCAACCGAAGACCCTTCATTATAGGGCTTCACGACATAGGGCGGGGACATCACATGCGCCGCCTCAATATCAGATTTCGACGCAATCTTGCTGGCCGCAACAGGCAGACCAGCGACGCGATAGACGTCTTTTGATCGCTCTTTGTCCATGGCAAGGGCCGAGGCAAAGACGCCCGAATGCGTGTAGGGAAAGCCAAACCATTCCAATAGGCCTTGCACACAGCCATCTTCGCCCCACCGACCGTGCAAAGCGTTGAACACAACATCTGGGGACGATGCCCGCAAATCTTCTGCCAGCGTCGGACCTGCATCCAACTCTGTCACTTCGAAGCCTTCTTCGCGCAACGCCGTCGCCACTTCGCGGCCAGTTACCAGCGACACATCTCGCTCCGCTGACGGTCCGCCTTTCAACACTGTTACGCGGGAAATTGCCCTGCTCGACATGCCCGCCTCTGTTCGCCCATTTGGGCATTTTTATTTTTGGGGCGGTTTTCCCACCCTCATAATCTCCCAGTTTAACTCTATTTGACTGTTTTTGAAAACCTTTTTTCGTACAAGCTCCCCGAGCTCTTCCAAGTCGGCGGCTGTCGCGCCACCCACATTGATCATAAAATTCGAATGCATCTCGGACATTTGTGCACCGCCCACTATGGCGCCCCGCATGCCAGCATCGTCAATGAGCTTCCACGCCTTCAGATCCATCGGATCATCCACCTCTCCGGTGCTCGAAAATCCAGCAGGATTGGCAAATGTGGAGCCACAGGAAAGCTCTTTGACCGGCTGACTTTCCGCACGCTTCACGAGTTGCGCCTCCATCTTTGCGTGCAGCGCCGCCGCGTCGCCGATCGGACCCTTCAAGAGCACAGACGTAATAATCGCGCCGTCGGGAAGATCGGATGTTCGGTATGCAAACCCAATCTCGTCAGCGGTGAGGGTTTTTGGTGTGCCATCTCGGAGGATAAGATCAACCTCTTGCACCACATCCGCCGTGTACGTGCCATAGCAACCTGCATTCATCTTCACAGCACCCCCCATCGCGCCAGGGATTGTGCGCAAAAAGGTAAGGTCGATCCCCGCATCCGCAGCCTTCCGCGCAACATGAGCATCAAGCGCAGCGGCGCCAGCCCGCACCAAACCGCCCTCTAAGGTTTCAATTTGGTTGAAGCCGCGGCCAAGTTTGACGACCACGCCATCGATCCCCCCATCCCGGATGATCAAGTTCGACGCCACACCGATTGGAAAAACAGGCCCATCGTAAGCCGCAAGGAACCCGGCCAAATCATCTAGGTCCGCCGGCTGAAACAAGACCTCCGCTGGACCGCCCACTTTGAGCCATGAGAGTTTCGAGAGCTCGAATTGCGGCGTCAGCTGACCCCGCACTTCCGGAAGTGCTGCTAAAACCATTCCCTCGGTCTCTCCCATTGCGTCCAAAGCCCAGCGCGCGCGCCAACGAAGTTTAAGAAGTAGGCGATGGGGTAACGGATGATCGTGCCCGCTGCAATTGTGGCAGCGAGCGAAATGCGCCAATCCAGTGTGGCCCAGAGCCAGATCAACACTAGGGGCAATGTGGGGATCAACACGTACCGCGCAGCATTAAAATGGATCCGGGTCGGCGAAATATCGACGAGGATCGCGAAGCCAAGCCATACGAGGGCTCCAATGATTGCGGGTTGCACTAAACCACGTCCAAGAGGCTGGCCAAAAGCGCTGCAAGGGCACATACAATGCCGATTGCCGGTACCCAAATGGGCACTTCGAACGGCGCACCGCCTGCCTCGGGAATGCAGCTTGAGAATTCAGCAAAGGATAAAGCGGTTGGAAGGGCCACCAATCCGGCCGCAAGGAAGATCCAAGGGGTCGCTTCGCCAGCAAGTGCCACGACCGCGCCGATTAGAACGTAAATGCCGGCGCCAATCATCACACCGACGCCGTAGGCCGTCAACAATCCAAATCCCAGGCGGCGTGCTAGGGCGTCCATCGTCGTCTATGGGTCCGTTTTGCGCAGGTCCCGGTGCCTCCAGAGGCCCAATCGCGCGCCCGCCCTCACGATATGATCCAACTCACTCGAAACGAGGGAAAAGATCACGGCCACGGTCCAAAGCGCGGCCAGTGATGCCTCCTGTGTCACCCAAAACCATAGCGTGGCCGCAAACAAGCCAGGGTAAAACACGAAGGTTTTGATGCCCCAAAGGCGGTCGCGATTTTGCTCCATCTCAAAGAGCGAGACGCCTGAAACCAGCGCGCAAATGGCCAAAAGGGGATAGGCCCCAGGAGGGAAAGTCAAAAATGCGCCAAGCAAAAGAATCGGGCAAAGCGGTGTGATAATGTAGTTGGTGACTTGGGTTCTGATGGGCTCTCGCACTAAGCGCACCAAGATCGAGGCGGCAATCCAGGCGAGCAAACCGTAGCTGATGACGGTGGCGACGGACATGATACTCAACCCCCATTCAATGTCTTTGGAAGGGCATTGGCCCAGGAACTGATTGTTCCTGCCCCAAGACATATGAACAGATCGCCTTTTTTGCAATGTTCGCGGAAGAAGACGGCCAGCTCTTCAGCCTCTGACAAGCCGTGGGCAGATCTGTGCCCGTGAGAGATTAAACCTGCCACCAAGTCGTCACGAGACGCGCCTTCGATGGGCGCTTCACCCGCCGCAAAGACATCTGTAATCCCGACAATGTCTGCATCGTTGAAACATCCACAAAAGTCTTCGAACAAGTCAGACAAACGGGAGAAGCGGTGGGGTTGATGCACAGCGATCACGCGCCCCGATGTGGCAAGGCGGGCCGCCGACAGAACGGATGCGATTTCCACGGGATGATGGGCGTAGTCATCAATGATACGGACACCGTCGACCTCACCCACCAAAGTAAAACGCCGTTTGACGCCCGCAAATCCCGCCAAGGCGGCTTTGATCGCGTCTTCATTGACACCTAGATGGCGCGCCACCGCAACTGCCGCGAGCGCGTTAGACACATTGTGATGGCCGGGCATCGGTAAGGTACAATTCTTGATCACCTTTCCCTCAGCTTGGAGTTGAAGGTCGAAAAAGGCCGATCCTTGTTCGAAACGGAGATTGTAAGCACGCACATCGGCTTGCTTGTTCAAGCCATAGCTTAGCACCCGCCGATCATTCAGACGTCCGACAAGGTTACGCACCTCGGGATGATCAGTGTTACAAATGGCTACGCCGTAGAACGGAATATTCGACGCAAATTGGTAGAACGCGTCCCGGAGGTTATCAAATGTCCCGTAATGCTCCATATGCTCGGGATCGATATTTGTGACGACGGCAATTGTCGCGGGCAACTTATTGAACGTACCGTCAGATTCATCAGCTTCCACGACCACCCAATCGCCGTCGCCCATGCGCGCGTTGGACCCGTAAGCCTGAATAATCCCGCCATTGATCACGGTGGGATCAATACCGCCAGCATCCAACAAGGCTGCAACCATTGTGGTCGTCGTCGTCTTTCCATGCGTCCCTGCGATCGCCACATTCGACCGAAGGCGCATGAGCTCCGCGAGCATCTCTGCGCGTCTAACAATTGGCAAGCCCTGGACCCGCGCAGCGTCCAACTCCGCATTTCCAGGCTTAATTGCACTTGAGATGACAACCACCTCTGCCGCACCAATATTTTCAGCACTTTGCCCAACAAAGACCTTTGCGCCCATATCCGCCAATCGCTCCGTAATTGGACTCGACTTCAAGTCTGAGCCTTGGACTTTGTAGCCCTGGGAGAGGAGCATCTCAGCAATTCCGGACATACCAATTCCGCCAATCCCGACGAAATGTATAGGGCCGAGTTCGGTTGGGAGCTTCGTTCTGACCATTAAACCTTCTCCCCTGCCTGTGCTTCAACAAGATCAGCAAGATGTGAGGCGGCTTTGGGACGGCCGCGCAATGCCGCCATCCCAGCCATCTCTTTGGCTCTAGTCGTGTTTTCCAGAATGTCGCGGATCTCTTTGGACAGCACATCCGGGCGGAGTTTACCTTCCGATATCATCCGCGCAGCTCCAACGTCTGCCAAGGTCCGCGCGTTTGCGGTTTGGTGATCTGCGGCGGCGGCCGCATAGGGGATTAAGATCGACGGTCGCCCGATCGCTGATATGTCCGCAACAGACGATGCACCGGCACGAGAGATAACCAACCGCGCCCGCGCCATCCGTTCAGGCGCATCTGCAAAGAACGGGGCAACTTCTGCACTTACACCGGCGTCGACATAGGCCTTCAAACAGGCATCTTTGTCTTCGGGACGTGCCTGCTGAGCAACATAAATTCGGGACTTAAGCACGTTCGGCAGCAGTGCCATCGCAGCTGGAACGACGTCTGAAAGGACCTTCGCACCTTGCGACCCGCCGATAACAAGAACATCAATCCGACCCTTTAACGTCGCCCCATAGGGCACACCCAATTGTTCAATCACCTGCGCCCGGATCGGATTGCCAATATCGACCCCATCTACCCCGGCGGGAAGTTGGGTGGGCCACGTCCCGCAAGCGACCGTTCCCACACGCTTCGCCAGAAAGTGGTTAACCTTGCCCATGACACCGTTTTGTTCATGAATGAGGCGCGGAACACCAAGTGACCCAGCCGCAATCATAGCCGGAAGGCTCGGGTAGCCTCCAAAACCAACGACTAGGCTCGGCATATCACGTGTCATCGCGCGTCGTGCCTGCAGTACGCCCTTTAAGATTGAAACCGGCACTTGTACTTTTCCGATCAAACCACCGCGCGCGAAGGTCCCCGCAGACACTTCTTCGACCTTCACCGCATGGCTATATCCACCCACGTACCGCTTCCCCCGCGCATCGGTGGAGAGCTTGACCCGCCATCCCCGGCGAAGCAATTCTTCCGACAAGGCTTGAGCCGGGAACATGTGCCCGCCGGTGCCGCCTGCCGCCATAATCAGAAGTGGTTTAGTGCTCATGCCCAGGGCCAGTGACATCGCCCATGCCATCTTGCAAGGCCCCTTGCGGACGGGTGCGCGTGAAAGCAAGAACGCACCCCATCAGTATTCCCATCGCGATAAGGGACGACCCCCCGTAGGACACGAAGGGCAACGTCATTCCCTTCGCCGGCACGAGACGCACTGCCACGGCCATGTTAATGAGCGCCTGCATTCCGAACAAAGTGATCAGCCCCGTGCCAGCGATGCGGATAAAGGGGTCCCGTTCTTGTGTTAGCCGTAACAAACTTCGCAGAACAATCATTGCGAATAAGCCGATGATCAAGAAAACGAGGATCAAACCATACTCCTCCGCGGCAACGGCAATGATAAAGTCGGTATGCGCATCGGGTAGTGACCACTTCACTGTACCTTGACCCACGCCAACGCCGAAGAAACCGCCCTCTTGAATGGCATTTGTTGCGTAGCCAAGCTGCGTCCGCGGATCGATATCTGGGTTTAGGAACCCATTAATGCGGTTCGCGAAGTGTTCTGAAACGCTGTAAAAATAGACACCGAGCCCAACGGCTGCGGCCGCGAGCACCAGTAACAATCCGACGGCCGCACCCGACGCGAAAAACATGACGAGCCAGGCCAAAAAGATGACGGATGCTTGTCCGAAGTCCGGCTGTATAATCAATCCCGCCATCACAAGCACGAGGAACACAAAAGATAACGCGCGTCCGGGTGGACCCGCAACCGAGAGGCTGGCGGCCATCAACCACGCGCTGAAAACAACAAACACAGGTTTTAGGAATTCAGACGGTTGAACGGAAACCACCGAAAGAGAAAACCAGCGCACTGCGCCCTTACCGAAGTCCGTTCCAAGCCACGGCAAAAGGGCGATCGCGACCATCCCACAGAAAAAACCGATGAAGCTCCAACGGCGAATGGCCTTTGGCGTGAGCATGGAGACGACAACCATCATCGAAAGCGAAACAGTTCCAAAGAGGACCTGTTTTTGAACATAGTAGAACGCACCTAATCCGTTGCGAGAGGCCAAGGGCGCAGACGCCGCAAATCCGAGCAGCAGTCCGATAAGGCATAATATCAAAACAGCGCCCAAAGAGACATGATCAACCGTGCGCCACCAACGTGACACCAAAGGTTCTGATGGCGCTGCCGCCACTGTACCAAAGACCATATCTGTCATTGGACCGCCTGTACTTGATCAGCCTCTAACGGGCTTTTGTCTATACTAGACCAAAACTATACAAATTTTCCAGTGTTTATATGCGCGCGAAAATAGCGGTCGTTTGCCCAGAAAATTACTCCGCACTAGCCTTCAACCGGGCTCCTTCTGCCAGTATCGGTATCCACCGAAAGCGTTACGCCGCTTTTACCATATTTGCGCATCGCTTTAATAAGCGCGACAGCCTGGGCGACAGCCTCAGCGACGGAAAGGCCGTTTTCGCGAATGTTCGAAATGCAATTGCGCGCGCTGTCCTGGGTATCAAATGTGGGCCGATACGTAACGTAGCATCCAAGACTATCTGCGGCAGACAGGCCTGGCCTTTCCCCCAAAGCGACCACGACGATCTCGGCGTTTAGGGCTTGCGCAATTCCATCTCCAAGGGCGACACGGCATTGATGCGCGAGTACGACGGGCGAAACTGAAAGCCCGCACCCTTCGAGAGCCTCGACCAGCGATATCAAAAATGTGGGCCCGTTAAGATTGGATGCCGTGGCCGAGAGCCCGTCGCCCAGGACCACCGCCACATCAATGTCGCCCGCGCATTTTGCCAGATTTTCAACAGCTGTCTGCGGCAACACCCGCCCCAAATCCGGTCTCTTTATGTATTCGTCCCGGCTCGTCGCGGAACTGCTCACAACAGTTGAGGGCAACCTATGGGCCTGCAACAACGTCGCTGTTTGCTCCGTGTCCAAAGTCGAATGGACAGCCGCTTGCGCACGCGCATGATCCAGTGAGAAGGATTGAACCTTCGATGTCGACAACGCTTGATTTCTGCGCCCATGCTCCAAACGTGCCTGCGTGGCTGACAAGAGCTTAGCTTGACGGGTTTCAGATAACTCCTTCATTGGGCCGCGTCCAAACGCAAAGGCGCAACCATTTCAATGAGATCCGCGGACCGCGCTTCCGGTCCAAAGCCACTTTCAAACATCCATGTTTCGAATTCCGGAGCGGGCGCTTTTCCCAGGGTTTCACGAATGAACACTGCGTCATGGTGGGCCAAGGATTGGTAATTCAACATAATATCGTCAGCACCGGGTACCGTAATCACGAAATTGACCCCCGCAGCGGAAAGCGCAACGAGGAGGATATCCATATCCTCTTGATCCGCGAAGGAGTGATTTGTGTAGCAGATATCAACGCCCATCGGCAGGCCGAGCAGTTTTCCACAAAAGTGATCTTCTAAACCTGCGCGTATAATCTGCTTCCCATCGGTAAGGTACTCGGGCCCAATAAACCCAACAACCGTGTTGACCAAGAGCGGCTGATACCGCCGCGCCACAGCGTATGCCCGCGCCTCCATGGTTTGCATGTCCATCCCATGATGCGCTTCTGCCGAAAGCGCCGCGCCCTGACCCGTCTCAAAATACATAAGGTTGGACCCAGGCGGCGTTCGGCCCAACGAACGAACCGCTTCAAATGCCTCGTCCAAAATCGCAAGACTGACCCCGAACCCATCATTCGCTTTTTCCGAACCCGCAACAGATTGGAATACTAGATCAATCGGAGCACCTACTTCCATGGCTTTCAACGCCGTCGTGATATGCCCGAGACAACAATGCTGCGTCGGAATTTGGTAGTGCAACCTGATCGTTTCCAAAACGCGGCAGATGCGATCGTAATCTTCGATCGTATCAGTCGCAGGGTTCACGCCTATGACAGCGTCCCCTGACCCCATCAGCAATCCATCCATGGCGGACACGGCAATTCCCAAACTGTCATCGGTTGGGTGATTGGGTTGATTGCGCGTCGACAGCCGGCCCGGAAGCCCGATCGTGGTCCGACATTTGGTCACGACAGAACACTTCGCACTGACCGCAACCAAATCCTGCGCCCGCATGATTTTGGATACAGCCGCTACCATCTCGGGCGTCAAACCCCATTGAAGCGCGTTCAAATCCTCGGTTGTGATCTCCGGTGCGAGCAACCAATCTCGGAATGCACCAACGGACAACGCCGAAATCTTAGAAAAAGCCGTCTGATCAAACTGCGACTGTATCAGCTCTGTTACGGCATCGCCTTCCTGTTCAAGCACATCATTCAGAAAGTCGGTCAGCGGCACATCCGCCAAACACATCTGCGCCGCAATCCGTTCGACAGGGCCGTCGGCGCCAAGCCCTGCAAGGTGGTCCCCGCTTCGCTCTGGGCTTGCCTTCGCGAGCAAGGCCTTCAATGTCGGAAAAGAAAACCGTGTTCCATTCAGGTTTGATTTGTAGGCCATCCCATACCTGATGCACGTTGCTTTCAGCCGATCAAGCGGGGAAATTAAGTCAGATGCGGTTCAATTGCCGCAACAAAAGCGGCGCCGCGGGCTTCAAAATCCGGGAACTGGTCGAAACTTGCGGCCGCTGGAGACAGCAAAATGACGTCTCCCTCGCCGCTCGCTTTGACAGCGGCTCCGACCGCCGCAGAAATATCGCCCAGAACGCTGTGCGGAGCTGCGTCACCAATTTGTGCTGCAAAAGCGCCCGCACTTTCTCCGATCAGATAGGCATGGGCCACCCTCTCCATCAGAGGCATCAAGTCGGTGATCCCTCCATCCTTGGCTCGGCCACCCGCAATCCAATGAATGCTTTCAAACGCCAAAAGCGCTTTTTCCGCAGCGTCTGTATTGGTCGCTTTGCTATCATTGACGACCAGAGCGCCGGTCTCGGTCCGACCGAGAACCTGGCAGCGATGAGGGAGGCCACGAAACGTCTCCATCGCTTCCTTGATCTTTTTTGGAGCGACACCGAGGCTTCTCGCAGCCGCATAAGCCGCACATGCATTTTCATGATTATGCGCGCCCGGCAAACTCTGCATTTCGCGCAAATCAATGGTGGCGATCTGGCGGCCTTTGCGCCACTCTGATAGAAACCCTTTGCGCGCAAAGACGGACCATTCTGCGCCCCGCAGTTTTCTGAGGGTCGATATCTTTATCACTGGCTCGCCAGATGGATGCTCTTGGCGCATTTGATTGGCGAGGTACTGACCTTCAATTTGATCGACACCAATGACGGCGCGCTCGGGCCCACCTTCAGAAAAAAGACGGCGCTTTGCGGCGAAGTATCCCCCCATCCCCCCATGTCGATCTAAGTGATCTGGAACCAAGTTCAGAAAGACGGCAATATCCGGTGCAAGGCTCCTCGCAAGATCGGTTTGATAAGACGAGAGTTCGAGCACCACGACCTCTCCATCTTCAGCCGGGTCCAAATCGAGCAAGCCGCGACCAATGTTTCCCCCAACCTGAACCGGTTTGCCCGCGAACCTCAGAACATGTGCCAATAACGCTGTCGTCGTCGATTTCCCGTTCGAGCCGGTGATACAGACAACCCTTGGTGCCGCGTCGAACCGCGCCCAGCTTTCATCCCCATAAGATCGGAAGAAAAGACCGACATCGTTGTCAACGGCGACACCCATTGACCAGGCCTTTGCGATAAGTGGGTGCGGTTCTGGATACAGATGCGCTATGCCCGGAGAGGTGACCAACAAAACAACACCGTCCCAAGATGCGTCTTTATTGAGATCCAGAATATCGAACCCTTCGTCAGCCGCCGCTTGTCTTGCAGCCGCACCATCATCCCAACAAATAACGTCCGCACGGCCGGCGCGAAGGGCACGCGCCGCGGCCAAGCCGGACCGGCCCAATCCAAGAACCGCGACTTTGGTGCCGCGATATCCGACGACAGGCAGCATTTTATCGAACCTTCAAAGTTGCGAGACCGACCAATGCCAGAACCATCGCCACGATCCAGAAACGGATAACAATCGTTGGTTCGGACCATCCCTTCTTCTCATAGTGATGGTGCAAAGGCGCCATCAAGAACACTCGGTTCCCCGTGCGTTTGAACCAAAAGACTTGAATGATTACAGAAAGCGCTTCAGCCACGAAAATACCGCCGACGATTGCGAGAACAATTTCGTGCTTGGTACAGACTGCGATCGCGCCAAGTGCACCACCCAAGGCCAACGACCCGGTGTCGCCCATGAAAACCTTTGCAGGGGGAGCGTTGAACCAAAGAAAACCGAGCCCACCGCCGATGAGAGCCGAAACAAAAACCAATATTTCTCCGGTTCCTGCAACATAGTGAACGTCGAGATATTGGGTAAAGTCCGCGCGCCCGACAACGTAGGCAATGACTCCAAGGGCGCCGCCTGCGATCATAACGGGCATAATCGCAAGCCCATCCAGGCCGTCCGTCAAGTTCACAGCATTGGCAGCGCCGACGATCACAACCATCGCGAAGGGGAAGAAAACGAAGCCAAGATTAATAAGAGTATCTTTGAAGATCGGGAGCGCGAGTTGCCGAGACAGCATGTCATCATGGAGATATGTGGCCCATGCTGCCGCAATCAGCGCGATGACAAAGCCAATGCCAAGCCGGGCTTTCCCTGAGAACCCCTTTGTGTTCTGCTTTGTCACTTTCAAATAGTCATCGACAAAACCGATCGCGCCAAAACCAAAAGTCACGAGCAAAATAATCCAAACATAGCCGTTGTCTGATCGCGCCCAAATCAACGTAGAGGCCAGAAGTGACGCCAAAATCATCATTCCGCCCATTGTGGGCGTTCCCGCTTTCGCGACAATGTGGCTCTCTGGTCCGTCCTCGCGGATGGGCTGACCCTTCTTTTGGACCGATTTCAACCAACGTATCAAAGGGGGGCCAATCAAGAAGCAAATCACAAGCGCGGTAAAAAATGCGCCTCCCGCACGGAACGTTATGTACCTGAAGAGGTTGAACACATCCCCCCCGTCGCTGAGCTCGCTCAGAAAAAATAGCATCTATGCCCCCTCTGCTCGTGCCTTCAGTGCCGTCACCAAGCGATGAACCGCAGACCCGTTTGACCCCTTTATCATCAGGGCATCTCCGGGCAATAGGAGCTGTCCCAACGCCACTTCGGCCGCGCCGGCATCCTCGAACCATTCTCCACGCTGTCCTTTAGGAAGGGCTTTATAAAGTGCCTCCATGCGTCGACCTACGCAATGAACAATGTCGATGCGTGACATCGCTTTAAGGTCAGCGAGCTGTACATGATATGATACCTCTTGCGGCCCAAGTTCCAGCATATCGCCCAAAATAGCGACGCGTCGGCGCGCCTCAGTTTGGGCAAGAACATCTAGTGCCGCCGCCATCGACGTTGGGTTCGCATTGTAGCTTTCGTCGATCAACGTGACCAATCCTTGGGGCAGATTAAGCGCTTCGCGCGCACCTCTTCCCTCAGGTTCTGCAAAGGTGGACAGAGCATGCATGGCGCGGGAAACGTCCCCACCCGCAAGCCGCGTCACCGCCAACGCACCAAGCGCATTCACGGCAAAATGACGGCCCGTTGCTGCCAAATCGAATTGCTGATCAAGGCCATTCCATAAAAAGCTGATCGTTTGACGGGTCTCGCTTGCCGAAATACTTCGAATGATCGGATCGGCATCCGCTGCCTCCCCAAACCAGGTCACATCCAAACCCGATAGCTGCGCAGCGACCACCGTACGCGTCGGAAAATCAGCGTTGACAACCATATGCCCGCCGTCGCGGAGCCCCGCCGATATCGATGCCTTCTCAACCGCGATACCTTCGACATCTTCAAAGGCCTCAAGATGCACCGGTGCAACAGTGGTAATCAACGCGATATCCAAATCGGCGAGACGGGAGAGCGGGGCAATCTCTCCAGGGGCATTCATGCCAATCTCAAGCACGGCAAAATCAGTGTCCTCTGGCATCCGGGCAAGCGTCAGGGGGACGCCCCAGTGATTGTTGTAGCTCCGCACCGACGCATGGACCTGGCCCGATGCTTGAAGCAGATGCCGAAGCATCTCTTTCGTGCTCGTTTTCCCAACCGAGCCGGTAATGCCAATAACCTTGGCATGTGTTCGTTTGCGCGCGGCGCGACCGAGATCGCCAAGCGCGTCGAGAACGTCGGTGACGATGAGGAGGGGATCATTGCCAGCGACCCCTTCGGGCACGCGCGACACCAAAGCGGCGGCTGCCCCCTTCGAAAGCGCATCCGCAACAAAATCGTGACCATCGCGTTGACCGTTCAAAGCAACGAACAGATCGCCTTTCGCAATGGTTCGCGTATCAATGGAGACCCCGGTGGCCACCCAGTCGGTGGAAGACACCCCACCCGTTGCGCGCACGGCCGCCTCGCTCGTCCAAAGGGCCGTCATGCCCGACGTCCATCTAATGCGGCAACGGCGATACTTGCCTGTTCGACATCATCAAACGGAAGAACATCATTGCCGACAATTTGCCCCGTTTCATGCCCTTTGCCAGCAATCAAAAGCGCATCACCGGGGCGAAGCGCATCTGCGCCTGCAAGAATGGCATGCGCGCGATCACCGATTTCGTTGGCCTCAGGGGCGCCTGCCAAAACTTCAGCGCGAATATGGCTTGGGTCTTCGTTTCGGGGGTTGTCATCCGTGACAATCACAACGTCGGCGTTTTCCGCAGCGGCTTTGCCCATCATCGGGCGCTTCCCGGAATCGCGATCTCCACCTGCCCCAAGAACGACAACAATCCGTCCCATCACATGCGGACGAAGCGCCTTCAAAGCCGTGCTCACCGCATCTGGTGTGTGCGCATAATCAACATAGACGGGCGCACCGTTTTGCCGTGTTGCTGCAAGTTGCATCCGGCCGCGCACGCCTTCCATTCTCTGGAGAATGGGTAAGCAGTCCGAGAATTCAGCCCCTGTTGCGAGGGCAAGACCAAGTGCCGCGCAAACGTTCTCTGCTTGGAAGCGGCCAATAAGAGGTAAGTGGACGCGGCCCCCTTCGCGTTTCCAATCCAACTGGATGTCTTGCCCAGTATCGGTAAAGCGATGCCCAGAAAGCGCAAGATCGGCCTCGGGCGAGCCGTATGTGACCACGTTCAAACGTGCGCGGCGCGCGATCTCTGTGACCTCCGCGCCTTTCGGGTCGGCGATGTTGACCACAGCGGTACCGCCTTCGGGGATTACCCGCGCAAACAAGCCCATCTTCGCATCGAAATAGGCTTCCAAGGTGTGATGATAATCCAGGTGATCCTGCGAGAAGTTTGTAAAAGCGCCCGCAGATAGAAGCACCCCGTCCAGTCGAGATTGGTCTAGTCCGTGGCTAGACGCCTCCATCGACGCATGCGTCACACCTGCTTCCACCAAATCCCGCAGTAAACGATGCAGTGTGACCGGTTCGGGAGTGGTGTGTGAAAGGTTGCGTGCAACCGCGCCTTCAACTCCGGCCGTTCCAAAATTCACCGCCGACAAGCCCAAACCTTCCCAGATTTGACGGATGAAACTTGTGACTGAGGTCTTTCCATTTGTTCCAGTGACGGCGACAATTTTACCCGGCTGCCATTCAAAAAACGCCGATGACGCCCGTGCTAAAGCCCGGCGGGGATGCTGAGACACCACAACTGGAACGCCGCTCGCCTTGAGCTCCTTAGCGGCCAGATCATACCCACGCTGATCCGTTAAGATAGCGGCAGCGCCCATTCGAAGCGCGTACTTAATGAACTCACCCCCATGCACCCGCGACCCTGGCAGAGCGCCGAAAAGATCGCCGGCTTTTGTGTCTCTGCTGTCGATACAAATTCCGGATACCGTCACATCCCGATCCGTAGAAAGTCCAAGCTCGGACAGTTTTTTTGGCGTCGGATCGGTCATATGCGGCCCAGATTATTGCGCAGAGAGAATGATCTCCGCAGTGGATGCTTCAAGTTCCTTTGGACGAAGCCCCAGCATGGGTGCAACCCGAATAATGATCTCAGACGCGACGGGCGCCACCGTCCATCCAGCGGTACGTCGCGCTTCACCAAGAGCGGTCACTTCGGGTTCATCCAACGACACAACCAGAACGTATCTCGGATCCTCATAAGGGAAAATTGACGCAAAACTCGCGATGAGTTTGTCTTCAAAATATCCGCCGGCTGGGTTTGGTTTATCGGCCGAGCCGGTCTTTCCTGCTACGGAATATCCGGGAACTTCTGCCATCTGCGCCGTACCAACTGGATCGGAGACAACACCACGAAGAATATCCAACAGCTCTGACGCAACATCCCCCGAAAACACTTGTTCTTGCACAAGAATTTGGTCTTCCACATGCAGAAGCGTCGGATAAACGCGCTTTCCACCATTTGCAATCGTCGCATAGGCCGCCGCCAAATGCAGTTGGGACGCCGCAAATCCATGCCCGTAAGAAATGGTCACGGTTTCAAGATCTTTCCAATTTTCGGGCCATTTTGGCACGCGACCGGCCTCTGGCAGTTCAATACCGCTTGCCTTTGTAAAGCCGAGATCAAAGAGCTTCTTTTGCAAGCGAATTTTCCCGAACTGCAAAGCCAAACGGCCGGTTCCGATGTTCGAGGATTTTATCAGGATGTCTGAGACTGAGAGTTGGGGGCCGTAATCATCAAAATCCTCGATCTCATGATCCCCGATTTTCAGTGGGCCAGTTGTGTCAATCATTGTATCAGCGGTGACGTCACCCATTTCAAGCGCTTGACCGATCGTAAACACTTTGAATGTGGACCCAAATTCGTAGAAGCCCTGTGCCGCTCGGTTGAACAACGGGCTGTCTTCGGGTCGACCTGAAGCTGTCGGTGCAGGTCTCATGTTCGGATCAAAATCGGGCAGCGATGCAAGGGCTATGACTTCTCCGGTTCTCACATCCATCAGCGTGGCCGCAGCACCCTTTGCGC
The DNA here is from genome assembly GCA_038744815.1 of Pseudomonadota bacterium. Taxonomy (GTDB): domain Bacteria; phylum Pseudomonadota; class Alphaproteobacteria; order Rhodobacterales; family Rhodobacteraceae; genus Amylibacter. Next base: position 92,343 of record JBCDLY010000009.1, read on the forward strand.
CCATAACGGCCATCCCACCTTCAAGGACACGTTCGAGCGTTGCTTGAACGCTTAGATCAATCGACAGCGCGAGTGGCCGCCCATTAAGTGACGGATCAGACAGCATCTCATCGAAACTCCGCTCAACGCCGGCAATGCCAACAATCTCGGCCGAGGTCACAGCCTGATCGCCGTACCGTGTCCCGCCCAAAATATGGCTCGCGATCGCGCCATTGGGATATAACCGCATTTCACGTGTGCCAAACTGTAGTCCCGGTTCACCAATATCGTGCACGGCTTGCCGCTCTGGTGGGCTTAACGTGCGCTTTAGCCAGATGAACTTGCGTTTTCCGCTGGTAAAATCTGACCGAAGTTTTTCCTCATCCATATCTGGAAAAATCTGAGCAAGCTCCGAGGCCGCACGCTCCGGCTCGATCATATCGAGGGGGCGCGCATAGAGCGACCGGGTCAGAAGGTTCGTCGCCAATACATTCCCTTTTCGGTCATGAATTTCCGCCCTCTGCGTCACAAGGGTGGAATGCCCCGCCGCCGATTTTGGCTCTACCGGTTCCGAGACGGCCAGGAGCGCCATGCGACCGCCGACAGCGGCAAACGCCAAAAAAAATGCCACGCCCAGAAGGATTAGCCGGGCTTCAGCCTGCTGACGCAGTGCTTTCTGTGATCGCCGATCTCGGCGGACACGTGCTGCTTTTTCGATCTGGTCGGGGTTTTCACCTGTCGACCGGGCATAGATAATCCGGGCAAGTGGGCGCAGTGGAATTCGGCTCATGGGTACTGACCTCCATCCTTACGGCGCAGACCTTCCTGCTGGCCATTTACCCACACCGCATCCGGAAGCTTTGGCGATGGCGAAACGTAGCGCGGAAGACTGACCAAACTGCCATAATGATCCGACGTCATCGGGATCAGTTTGAGACGTTCGAAATTCATGTCAGCAAGTTTGCGGAGCCTGTCAGGTCGATTGAGATATGCCCACTCCGCCGTGAGCACCGAGATCGCCTCGCGCCGGTCGGCGATCTGATACCTGAGGGTCTCAACCCGGGCGAGCTCCGCCTGGGTTTTGTAGTTTTCTGAGTAAGCCCAATAGGCAAGGCCTGTCAGGACCATACATCCGAGCAGAAATGCAACACCCTTCATTGCGCACGCCCTTTCATCTGAGGAACACCAAGAGCTTTCAAATCGATTGGATGGGCCCGTCCTTCGGTGCGCCGTCCAATCCGTAACTTCGCAGAGCGCGCGCGAGGGTTCGCGGAGATTTCCGTTTCATCCGCCTCGACGGCCTTTCGCGTCGTGAGTTTAAAACTTGGCTGGGCCAAATCTTCTGCGGGCGCGTATCGACTTCCTGAAGCGGTCACCTTGCTCCGGCTTTGAAAGAACCGCTTCACGATCCGGTCCTCCAATGAATGGAAACTCACGACCACCAGCTGTCCGCCCGGTCTCAGCATGTGTTCGGCCGCCGCCAATCCTTGGACCAATTGGTCGAGCTCTGCGTTCACCGCGATTCGTAGGGCCTGAAAACTGCGTGTTGCCGGGTGCACTTGGCCGGGTTTTGGTCGCGGCAACGCCCCTTCAATAAGCTCTGCAAGTTCAAGGGTGCGGGTTAACGGCCGGGCATCAACGATCCTTTTTGCAATTCTGCGAGAGGCCCGCTCTTCGCCAAAAAGAAAGAGAATATCGGCGAGCTCCGCTTCACCAAACGTGTTGATAAGGTCGGCCGCCGAAGGCCCGGTTTGCGACATCCGCATGTCCAATGGGCCATCTTTTGCAAATGAAAATCCCCGTCCAGCCTGGTCAATCTGCATCGAAGAGACGCCGATATCCAGAACGACGCCGTCGACTTCCTCCAAACCTTCGGACGCGAGCAACTCTACCATGTCACCGAACCGTCCATGGAGAAGAGTTATGGAAGGCTCACGTTTTACCCATTCTGCGTCCTTGATAACGTTCGGGTCTTGATCAATGCCGATGACGTTATCCGCACCCGCCGCCACAAGCGCCCGGGAATACCCCCCGTTTCCGAATGTGCCATCCACCCATGTTCCACTGATCGGCGCCGAGAGCCGGAGGATTTGGTCGATTAGAACCGGGATATGCGCAGCCGGTTGCATCACTGACCCTTCGCGTCCTGGAGAAGCGTTCTTGGATCAAAATCTTCGCCGTTCTCGTCACGATACTTCGCGTGAATATCCGACATCCGTGTTTTGCGCGCCGCGTAGACGATCGGGTTCCATATCTGAAACGTTGATCCGGCCGAAACAAACTGCGCCTCGTCTTCGATGCCAACTTTCGTCCGCAAGTCTTTGCTGAGGACAAGTCGGCCACTGTCATCAATGGCCAAATCCACCGCATTGTTCGAATAGAATTCTTGCAAAAGCAATTGTTCGGGCGCACCCATCGGCATTGCATCGATTTCTGCCTCGAGCTTCGCCATCGCATTTATCGTGTAGCCTTCGAGATATGTCCGGTGCTCATCTCCAAAAACCAAAACGAGATTTGGCTGCAGCCCTTCGGTCCAGTCCGGGTCACCGGCGCAAATCACACGTCGATAGGGTGCCGGAACCGACACCCTTCCCTTCGTGTCCACCTTATGGACCGAAGATCCTCTGAACCACTGCGCCATAGCGCCAGTCCCTCTGCCCACGCCCCAAGCCGATTAAAAACGGCGGATGCGATGCCTAAACATCACGATCCGCCGTAAGTCCCATTCGGGATGTCCGGTTTCCGGGGCACCTTGGGGTCTGCTCTTGCCCACTCCGGATCTTCTTTTTGGTGATGAAGGGGGTGCCTGTATGAAACCTTTTTGTGGCTGCGGAGCTTGTCGCCCTCTTGTCACGAAACCCAATCCATCTAACGATGGGTATATATGCCAATTTATCCCACTCAAAGACTTTTTATGCCACTTTCTGCAAATTTTTATCAGATATCGTCAAAATGTGGGAAATGAGCCAGCTAGAACACAACATATGGGCGCGTTACGCCGCATATCCCCTATATTTGGAGCACACTCTGAGTGGCATAAAATACCACAAGAATTTAGCTTCTTTTAGGAATTGCCCTAAACATGCGCGAACGCGCGAACAAAAGGCGTACATTTAGATAGCGGTTCGACACAGGATCAAAATGTTCGGCATGGTAAAACCCGATTGAACCCAACGGCTCCAGTGCTCCGCCCTAGGGCAGAACCGTCAGTTTTGTGTCAGCTCGGTCGCCTGAAGTCGTGCTACCGCTGCTGTTCCCCTAAAATCGGCGCCAATCACGCCAATGCCTGCCTCATACGGAGATAGAGAGGAAGTATACGTCAAACTCACCTGCGGCATGAATAGGTGCAGTTCATCGACACCTGACAGCCGCTCTTTGATTGGGAAATAAAGAACAGACCCCGAGAAATGAGAGCCGGACGCGCATATCTTTTCAACATTCTCGAAGAAACGCGCCGCAAATCGATAATGCTTCAGGACAAAGCTCGTATCAGAATACCGACACCCAACCAGGAAATGATTGTCCCGCAGATAACCGCATTTTTCCGGAATCAGAAGCATGCCTTTCGTCAGCCAGTTCGTGACATCGAAGACGCGCTCGCGCACGCCACCAATGTAGCCATTGACTTGGTTTGAAACAAATCCATGCTTTCGCCGAAACAGAAAGTCATATGTCAAGGATCGCATAGATTTTGCTTCGAAATATGTGTTCGTCTGAAGCCAATCCTCGCCGTCATCCTTGCGCGATACTTTTGCAGGATACATGTCGACCATATGCAGAGGCACAGCAAACTTACCCGACGCCTTGAAGTGATCGAGCACGTCGGTGACAGATAAGTGTTCCGACTGTGGAAAATCCAAAAACTCGTCAATATCGGCCTTTAATGTCCAATTCTTCCCACCAAATCGCTTCAACAGCCAATACGCCATCCCGTCCTTAAAGTATCTGTATGACAATGATGTTTGAAAAACAGAGACGCACTCATGTTTCAAAAGGGCCTCTAGCGTGCCATCTGACGAGCCATTATCGAGAAAAATGAAATGCCCAAAGCCAATCGCCTTGTGGTGGGCAATGAATGCGTCAACAAACGTCACTCCATTTTTTAACACGCAGACGACAACGGGGCCCATGTAGGACTGCCTTGTCTGCGCGTCATCGATAATGCGTTTAACAAAGAGATTTAAATGCAGATATGACGCTGCCAAAAAGATCTTTCTGAACACCATGTTCACCCTAAAGCGCGTCTGAAACAACACACGACGCACTCCGCCAAAGGCGTTTAAAGCCTGCGGTTCGGCATTACGAACTTCGGTTTCATTTGAACGCATTCCGACGACCCCCACGGCACCACTATACCACGAAGAGACAGGCAATCAATTTAACGAGGACGCTGACATGGATGGAAGCGCGCCTCATGGCCACAAGCGGCGTAAGAGAGAGCGGATGGCCTATAAGCCGGATTTTGTTCCGGGGTCGCCCCCTTCGATGACCATTCATCTAGGCCCGCAGTTGCCTGCGCGCTCTTGCAACCAACCCGGACCTGCTGGGGCTGAAGCGGCCCCGGGCTTGCGCCCACGCGGTCCCTATTCGGTTTTGCTTCCAGCGGGGCTTGCCATGCGGGCGCTGTTGCCAGAACCCCGGTGGGCTCTTACCCCACCTTTTCACCGTGACCCGCGATTTCGTTCAGGTGCGGGCCGTTTCTTTTCTGTGGCGCTTTCCCTCGGGTTGCCCCGGGCGGGCGTTACCCGCCGCCGTCGCTTCTTGAAGTCCGGACTTTCCTCGGGTGTTGCCACACGCGGTCATCCGGCCATCCGCAATGGGGGGGCTATGCCGGACGCTCTTTCAAGTCAATCTATGCGCTTCATGTGGCTGGAGGTCGTGAGCGGCTTTTTGTTTATCTTTGGAATAGCGGGCCAATCGTCGAGACCCATATGAATGCAAAGCGGACTGAATATAAAATATCGGTGGCGCCTGCAGATTGTCGCGAAACTGTTGAGCACATGGACCTTAAAGACGCAGGTTTTTTTGCGCGATAGGGTTTGCGTGAAGGGGTCAATGGGTGTTTGGCGAAGGACCATATTTAGCAAATGAAAAGCGTTCGCTTGGGCGCTGGGAGTGCTAAGGACGAGTCTCATAGACATAGAGTTTTAGGAGGCCGCTATGGCGATTTTCAGATTTTGTCTTTTTATGGTTGCTTTTGCACTGGTTGGTTGTGCGACCCCCATTGACCAACAGCCGTCCATTTCGAGTGCGGAAAGTGAGGCCCTGTTGAAAGCTTGTGGGAACGATGCTCTCTGCCGAGAGCTTCAATTGGCTGTTCTTGTTATCAACAGTAATCTAGACGACAATGGCAATAGATCAATAAAAGCACTGCCCAGCTCTGCCACTCGAACAACACTGAGCCTGAATGCACAGTTTCGCACTCCAGCGCTTGATGAACTGGTCAGGTCCGAGCCCAATGCAAAGAAAGATGTGTCAGACATCATTTTAGCATCCTATTGCGACGACCAGGATGGCAGTCCGATATTAGACCTCGGCGGTAGCATAGTTATGTCGCTGTTCTACAGCACGGGCGAATTGTTCCACCGTCAGCGTATCGAGAATTGCTAGGTTAGGCGTCGCTACACTAACGCACCCTTGCCCAATCAAAGCGTGGACCCGGATCGAATTTGCGCCCCGGGGCGCAATCTTCATGACCGATAACGTTCTCGGCGGCGATGCCCCAGCGATCGACGATCTGAGGTAAAAGTGCGTCCAACGCATCCATTAAAAGGGCCGAGAATGGGGACGCTCCATCATTATCAAGCTCAATTCCGATGGAGTGTGAATTCACATCCCCGATCCCGCCCCAAGCCCCCGCGCCCGCATGCCAGGCGCGCATGCTTTCGTCGACCAACTGAGTGACGGCCCCGTCGCGCGCGATCACATAATGGGCAGACACTTCATAGGCAGGATCGCAGAGCCGCTCTATCGCCGCCTCGGCACTTTCCATCGCGGTGTAGTGAATGACGAGCATGCTGGGCCTTGCACCGTCCCGCCTGTCTCCAAAATTCGGGGACGGGTGCCAAGCGATTTCGAAATCGCTTCGCCCTACCACCAGCGATCCGGCTTTGCCGAAAAGCCAGCCGCCCGCTCCAACGCATAGCCGATATTCATCATATCGGCTTCTTCCCATGGGCGTCCGATCAGCTGCAGGCCAAGCGGCAAGCCTTCCGAATTCAGGCCCGTAGGAACCGAAATACCCGGAAGTCCAGCCATGTTGACTGTGACTGTGAACACATCATTGAGATACATTTGAACGGGATCGGCATCAGCCATTTCCCCAATGCCAAAGGCGGCCGTCGGTGTTGCGGGCGTCAATATCGCGTCCACGCCCATGGCGTAAGCGTCCTCAAAATCCTTCTTGATGAGCGTGCGAACGCGCTGCGCTTTTCGATAATAGGCATCATAAAACCCAGCTGAAAGAACATACGCCCCGATCATGACACGGCGTTTCACCTCGTCGCCAAACCCTTCGGCGCGGGTTTTCATATACATGTCATGGATGCCATCACCCTGGGCCAGTTTTGCACGGTGGCCATATTTCACGCCATCATAGCGCGACAGGTTGGATGACGCCTCGGCAGGCGCAATCACATAATACGCAGGCAACGCGTATTTCGCATGTGGCAAGGTCACATCGACGATCTCTGCGCCTGCATCGCGCAGCATATCCATGCCCTCGGACCAGAGCTTTTGCATTTCATCGTTGAGGCCCGCGTCTTTATATTCGGTTGGAATGCCGATCTTTTTGCCTTTGATATCTCCGGTCAAGGCTGCCTCAAAATCTGGCACGTCCAATTCGGCAGAGGTCGAATCTTTAGGATCATGGCCGGACATGGCCTTCATCATGATCGCTGCATCGCGCACCGATTTGGTCATGGGGCCGGCTTGGTCGAGCGAGCTGGCAAAGGCCACAATCCCCCAGCGCGAGACCCGGCCATAGGTGGGTTTCACGCCCACAATCCCGGTAAAGGCGGCGGGCTGACGGATGGAGCCCCCGGTATCGGTGCCCGTGGCAGCAAGACAAATATCAGCAGCAACCGCCGCAGCCGAGCCACCGGAAGAGCCGCCGGGTGTGAGTGCCGCCTCACTGCCCGCGCGGCGCCATGGATTGATTGCAGGACCATAGCAGGACGTTTCATTGGACGAACCCATGGCGAATTCATCCATGTTCAGCTTACCCAACATGACCGCGCCTTGATCCCAAAGCTGACGTGTCACGGTGCTTTCATATTCGGGTTTGAACCCTTTCAGAATATTTGACGCCGCCTGAGAGGCCACACCTTTGGTGCAAAAGAGATCTTTGATTGCCAGCGGAATGCCTGTGAGGTCGGCCGCATCACCCGATGCAATGCGCGCATCGGCTGCTTTGGCCTGGTCGCGCGCAATGTCGAATGTAAGCGCCGCATAGGCGTTTAACGCCGCCGAGCTTTCCGCCTCGGCGATGCACGCTTCGGTCAGCTCTGAGGCGGTGATCTCTTTACTATGCAGTTTGCTGCGCGCCTCTGAGATGGTCAGTTTGGAAAGCTCAGACATTATTCCACCACCTTTGGCACCGCAAAAAAGCCTTCGCGCGCATCGGGGGCATTTTTCAAAATGCTGTCCACCATGTCGCCCTCTGTCACCGTGTCGGCGCGGCGCTTTAGGCGCATCGGCGTGACCGAGGTCATCGGCTCCACCCCATCGACATTCACTTCATTCAACTGCTCCATGAACCCCAAAATACCCGACAGCTCTTCCGCCAGTTTCGGCAGATCTTCTTCTGGCACAGCGATGCGGGCCAGATGGGCCACACGGGCCGCAGTCTTTATATCAATGGACATCTTTGGGCACTCCTGTCCTGCTCATTCGGGATCGTTTAGCCAGGCGGATTTTAAGGTGCAAGGCAGCTTTCGGATTATCGCCGTTCTGCAAAGAATTCTGTTAAAAGCGCGGCGCAGGCCGCTTCATAAATGCCAGGATACACCTCTGGCTTGTGGTGGCTTTGAGCATGGTCAAAAACCTGTGCACCATGGAGCACGCCGCCCGATTTCGGATCAGATGCACCGAAGTACAGACGCCGAATGCGGGCATGGCCAATGGCACCGGCGCACATAGCGCAGGGTTCTAACGTGACATAGAGGTCACAGCCATCAAGGCGCTCTTGCCCCAGGGCCCGCGCCGCCCGCTGAATGGCCAATATTTCGGCATGCGCAGTCGCATCAGGACGCAAGCGTGTTTCATTATGGGCTTGCGCGATCACAGCGCCCTTGTGAACGATCAGCGCACCAATAGGCACCTCGCCCAGTGCGGCTCCTTTTTTGGCTGCATCTACGGCTTGTGACATAAAACTGGAGAACATGATCACGTCTCGCTTCTTCGGGCTTGGTGCATTTAAGCTGGGCAGAGGGAAAACGCGATGGTTGTTTGTCATCTGAGGGCTAGCCCCCTAAAGCCCAAGAAAACGAAAGTACATCTGATGGACGAGACATCCGAACGCATCGCGAAGGTTTTGGCCCGACGTGGGGTCGCATCTCGCCGGGAGGTGGAGCGGATGATCGAGGCTGGACGCGTTGCTGTGAATGGGACGCGGATCGAGACACCCGCAACCAAAGTCACACCGCGTGATCAAATATTGGTTGATGGGCACCCAGTAGCGGAAGCGGATCGCATCCGCCTGTGGCGCTATCACAAGCCCACTGGTCTCGTCACATCCGAGCGCGATGAGATGGGGCGCAAAACAGTGTTTGATGCCCTGCCCTACGGCATACCACGGGTTCTATCGATTGGGCGGCTTGACCTGACTTCAGAGGGCCTTTTGCTACTGACCAATGATGGAGCGATCAAACGCAAGTTAGAGCTGCCAACGACGGGATGGACCCGAAAATATCGCGTGCGGGTCCATGGCGCACCCAAAGACAGTGATTTTGAGCCTTTGCGCAAAGGGATCAGCGTTGGCGGAGATCGCTTTCAAGGGATGGAAGTGGCCTTGGACCGACAACAAGGCACCAATGCCTGGCTTTCGGTCACTCTGCGCGAGGGGAAAAATCGTGAGATACGCCGTGCGATGGAGGCGATTGACCTGAAAGTGAACCGCCTAATCAGGATTTCATATGGCCCGTTTCAGTTGGGCGATCTGGCGGTGGGCGAGGTCAAAGAGCTTAGCAGTCGTGCCCTTCGCGATCAGTTGGGGATCAAATCGGGGCCTTGATCCAAACCGCAAACCGCGCTTTTAACCATGCATTCCGGGGGGAAACACTATGATGGACCTTTTTACTTTCGAAAACCTCGCCAATTTGACGATGCTGATCTTTTTGCAGGCGGTTCTGGGCTTCGATAACCTGCTCTATATTTCTATTGAATCTCAACGCGCACCTGAAGCAAAGCAAAGGGCCGTTCGATATTGGGGGATTATTATCGCGGTCGCCCTTCGGGTCGTGCTTCTCTTTGTTATGATCCAACTGATCGACACCCTCAGCGATCCATTTTTCGTTTTAAACTTTCCGGGCATCCTTGAGGGTGGGGTCAACTTTGCCACCATTGTTTTCCTTTTTGGGGGCATCTTCATCATCTACACAGCCTTCAAAGAAATCACTCATATGCTCACAGTGGATGACCTTGGTCACGGCGGGGATACGTCTGCGAAGTCAGCAGCCCAAGTCGTTGCTATGATTGTGATGGTAAACCTAATCTTCAGTTTTGACTCAATTTTATCGGCATTGGCGATCACCGACGTCTTCCCGATCCTCGCGATTGCGATCCTCGCATCGGGTGTGGCCATGCTTTTGTTGGCAGACACTGTGACAACATTTTTGAACAAGAACCGAATGTATGAGGTGCTTGGCCTCTTTATTCTGTTGATCGTGGGCGTTGTACTGCTGGGCGAGGCCGGACCCGCCGCCGCCCACGCCATGCATGACGAGAGTTTACAAATCCGGATCCTCGGATACGAGCTCCTGCCAATGTCGAAGACAACATTCTACTTCTCGGTCATCGTTCTGGTCCTGGTTGAAATCGTGCAAACAGGCTATCGGCGTAAATTGGAAGCCGAAAATGAGGCCCATCGATAAGCCCACTGGTATCACGGCCCGCCAAACCCTATATCAAATATCAAAGATGAAGGGCGAACGATGTCACCAAAAGCGCTACGAAATTTTGCGTTTGTCGGGTTAATTATTGTTCTTGCCCTTACCGTTGGCACGGCATTCGGGGGGTAGAACCAAGCCAATGTCGAAAAGGTTCGGGGGAAAGTTCAGCAACCAAGAGATGGAGCGTGGCGTAGATTGGTCGACGGCCAAGCCGCGGCGTTCCCGCTTTCGAACTCAGGTTATCGCTGCGTTGAGTATTCCAATGTTTGTTGCGGGAGCGCTTGAGCTGACCTCCGGCAATCCAATCGGGGCGATATTTGATTGGGGCGCTGCACTCGGAGTGGCGCTTGCCTCTTGGTTGATATCCGAAGGCATACGCGCAGAAATTGCATTCAATGAACGACAGATCGCAAATCCCCCTGCGTTTCCGCGAAAGATGTTTGGAACAGTTCTTATCGCCGTTTCGGTGGGGTCGGTGTTTGCGCTTGATCCCGATTGGGGTCCCTTCAACGGGATATTGGTGGGGGCAATCGCCGGCGGACTTGCGTTCGCAACCTTTGGGATTGATCCGATGCGATCAAAAGGTCTTGAGGGGACAAACACATTTGAACGTGAGCGGGTCGCCGTTGCGATTGAAAAAGCCGAAACCTATCTCGAAGAAACCTTGGACGCCGCAGGGCGCATTCGTGATCGACACCTCAACGCGCGGATTGAATCACTGGTACAATCCGTTCGAGAGATGATGCGCACGATCGAAAACGATCCGCGCGACCTGTCATCGTCTCGAAAATACCTTTCGGTTTATTTAAAAGGGGCGCGGGATGCGACGCGCAAATTTGCTGATCTTTATTCGAAACGGAAGGATAAAGAGGCGCGCAACGCATATGTCGCCCTTCTGGACGATCTCGAACGGAGTTTTTCCCAAAGACGTGAAATTCTGCTATTGGACAATAGAACAGATTTGGACGTCGAAATAGAGGTTTTGCGGGAACGCCTCGCGGCCTCAAACATCACTGATTGATCAACAAAGGACCCTCCCAAATGGCCGAAAAAGCAACAGAGAAAGCCAAGACAGCGATAAAAGAAGTGGAAGAGGTCACCTCGGTCACACTGCCCGAACCAAAGGGTGAGCTTATCGTTATTGAGGACGTGAAGCCGGATCAGAAAAAGGCGATCCTCGCGCGAATGAAAGAGATCGATATGGAGAACACCCAGTCGATCATTGAATTCGGTACGGCGGCACAAGTCGAGCTTCAGGCGATCAGTCAGGAGATGCTCTCGGGTGTAAAAAATAAGGATGTCGGCCCGGCAGGCGAATCCCTTCGGACAATGGTTTCGGCAATCCGCGGATTTTCAGTGGACGAGCTTAACCCAAACCGGCGCCAATCCTGGTGGCAGCGCTTAATGGGGCGCGCAACACCTGTGGCGAAGTTTATGGCGCAGTATGAAGACGTTCAGGGCCAAATCGACCGCATCACCGAAGAACTTCTCGATCACGAGCATGTTCTGTTGAAGGACATTAAATCGCTCGACAAGCTCTATGGAAAAACACTCGCCTTCTATGACGAACTCGCCCTCTATATCGCGGCCGGGGAACAAAAGATTGCCGAACTAGACGCTAAAACAATCCCTGCAATGGAGAAAAAGGTTGAGACAGCGAAGAAGGACCAAGGCGTTATTCGGGCGCAGGAACTTCGCGATATGCGGGCAGCACGTGACGATTTGGAACGTCGGGTTCACGACCTGAAGCTGACCCGTCAGGTGACGATGCAGTCACTGCCTTCCATCCGATTGGTTCAGGAAAATGACAAGTCACTTGTCACAAAGATCAACTCCACATTGGTCAACACAGTACCCCTTTGGGAAACTCAGCTCGCGCAAGCAGTCACGATCCACCGGTCTCGTGAAGCGGCTGAGACAGTGAAACAAGCGACAGACCTCACGAACGAATTGCTCGAATCCAATGCCGCAAATCTTCAGCAAGCAAACCGTGAAGTGCGCGAGCAAATGGAACGGGGTGTTTTCGATATCGAGAGCATTAAGAAGGCCAACGAGTATCTTATCTCGACAATCCAGGAAAGTCTTCAGATCGCCGACGAAGGCAAGGCACGCCGCGCCGCAGCAGAGAAAGAGTTGGTGACGCTTGAGGAAAATCTGAAAGACGCTCTCTCAGCAGCGAAGGCAAAAGCGTCTGCGCAGACGTCAACCGCAAGCTAATTGGAGCGGCCAAAGATGGGAATTCTTGATTTTCTGACTGGCGAGTTCATTGATGTTATTCATTGGACAGATGACACGCGGGACACAATGGTCTGGCGCTTCGAGCGGGAAGGCCACGAAATCAAATATGGCGCAAAGCTGACCGTCCGCGAAGGTCAGGCGGCGGTGTTTGTGCATGAAGGACAATTGGCAGATGTATTTACGCCCGGTCTTTACATGCTTGAGACCAACAATATGCCGATCCTCACCACGCTGAACTATTGGGATCATGGCTTCCGCAGCCCGTTCAAGTCCGAAATCTACTTCGTCAACACCACCCGGTTTACCAACCTCAAATGGGGAACAAAGAACCCCGTGATGTGCCGCGACCCAGAGTTTGGACCGGTGCGGCTTCGGGCCTTCGGAACCTATGAAGTGAAGGTCAAGGACCCGTCCAAATTCCTAACGGAAATTGTTGGCACAGACGGCGAATTTACGACCGACGAGATCAGCTATCAAATCCGCAACATCATCGTCAGCCAATTCTCTGCAAAGATCGCGCAAAGCGGCATTCCCGTTCTGGATATGGCCGCGAACACGCCAGAACTTGGGAAGCTCCTGGCGCAGATGATTGCGCCTGAACTGGACGCTTACGGTTTGGCACTGCCTGCACTCTACATCGAGAACATTTCTTTGCCAGAGGCGGTTGAAGCGGCCTTGGACAAACGGACATCAATGGGGATCGTTGGAGATTTGAATGCGTTCACCCAATACGCAACGGCGGAAGCTCTGGGGCAACCGGGCAATGGCGGTGGTCTTTCAGCGGGGATTGGTGCAGGTCTCGGAATGGCGATGGCAGGGCAGATGGCCCAAAATGCGCCTTGGGGACCTCGCACAGCACCCCCGCCCCCACCACCCGTGGAGCATCCGTGGCACATTGCCGAGAACGGCCAAACCAAAGGACCTTTTTCACGTGCGGAGATGGGCCGGATGGCAGCGAGCGGAGAACTGTCGCGCGAAAGCCTTGTTTGGACCCAGGGCCAAGACGGTTGGTTGACTGCGGATGAAGTCGCAGAGCTTGCGACACTCTTCACGGTCATGCCGCCTCCACCCCCAGGCGCTTAAGGATAAATGGCGGACACAACGCCCCATCAGTTTCCCTGCCAAAGTTGCGGATCAGACCTCCGCTATGCGCCAGGAACAGAACTTCTGACATGTGACCATTGCGGTGCTGAGCAGGTTATAACAGAGACCACGCCCTTTGAAGGCGCAGCGATGTCGGAACTGGACTACCGCAAAGCGATCAAGGACGGCTTGTCGGATTTTGAGACGGAAGAAGTTCAAACGTTTACCTGTGTAAACTGTGGAGCACATGTAGAGTTCGCGCCAGAGGCCCACGCCGCCGAATGCCCTTTCTGCGCGACGCCCGTCGTCGGAGGGACGGGCGCAGAGCGCCTGCTGAAACCCCGTGCCGTTATGCCGTTTCACCTCACGGAAGAAGCTGCGCGCGAGGCGATGTCTGACTGGCTGGGACGACTTTGGTTCGCGCCAAATGGTCTTGCGGAATATGCGCGAAAGGGCCGGGCGATGGAGGGTATCTATGTACCCTACTGGACCTATGATGCAGATACGAAGACGCAGTATCGGGGGCAACGTGGCACTGTCTATTACGTGACCCAGCGCGTTCCGGTCATGGTCAACGGCAAACGGAAAATGGTCACAAAGCAGGTGCCGAAGGTCAGATGGCGAAACGTCTCGGGCCGTGTCGCGCGCTTTTTTGATGATGTCCTCGTGCTTGCGTCCAAATCGCTGCCAAAAGCATACACAGACGCTCTCGCCCCCTGGGATCTTTCCAGATTGGAACCGTATCGACCTGAATATCTCGCCGGTTTTCGAGCCGAAGCCTATACGATTTCCCTCGAAGATGGGTTCAGCGAGGCCGAAGCGGTGATGAACCGCACCATCGAACGCGACGTGAAGTTCAATATTGGCGGAGACCGTCAAAAAATTACGGCGCTTAACACCCAGGTCGGAACCCTAACGTTCAAGCATATTCTCTTGCCGGTCTGGCTTGCGGCTTACAAATACCGCGGAGAGACCTATCGTTTCGTGGTGAACGGCCAAACCGGAGCGGTAAAAGGAGAGCGTCCCTATTCGGCTTTCAAAATTGCGATCGCGGTCATCCTCGGGCTGATTGTCGCGGGTGCTTTCGGTTATGCGCTGGCACAGGCCGAAAGTGCAGGCTATTAAACAACTTATTGATGCTGTTTCCCTTCCGCGATCATAACCCGTCCCGAAGGACACCTTATGTGACTTGGTCTTTGATTGCGCTCAATGTCATCATCTTCCTGGCAACTTGGCCGCTCTTTAATGATGAACGCGCTTTGATGAGCTTTTTTGGTGAATGGGCCATGATTCCGATCGAGGTCACGTCCGAGGGGGAGTATCACACTATGCTGACATCGATGTTTTTGCACGGCGGCGCAATGCATTTGTTCGGCAATATGCTCTTTCTCTACCTCTATGGAGACAACGTAGAAGACTTGCTCGGGCCGGTGCGCTTTCTTATGTTTTACTTGGCCAGCGGGTTTGCCGCCGCATTTGCCCATCTTTTGACGAATGTCGGATCCCCTGTCCCAACTGTTGGAGCGTCGGGTGCCATTGCCGGGGTGATGGGCGCATACCTTCTCTTGTTCCCGAAAGCGAAGATTGACGTCCTCTTCTTTATCGTCATCTTTATCCGGATATTCACGCTGCCCGCCTGGGTCATCTTGGGCTTCTGGATGGTGACGCAAGTCTTCAGCGGCTTTACCGTTGCAACCGGAGGGGGCGGTGTCGCTTACTGGGCGCATATTGGGGGATTTGTCGCTGGCCTCGCCCTGATCTTTCCGGTCTGGGCCGCTCGGGGAGGACCCCGTTTTTGGGAACGGACAGGATATCACCCCGACCACAGACCAACCTTCACAACACGCACAACGACTGTCCCAGTCGTGAGGAGACAAAGATGACAAAGGCAAGAAAACTCTCGTGCCATTGTGGGGCGGTTGAACTCCGCGTTGTCCTTTCGGATGATTTGGAAAACTCGCGCCGATGTGACTGTAGTTTTTGTCGTCGTCGCGGCGCGATGGCCAACACGGCCGCTTATCCAGATGGGCTCGAGATTGTAAAAGGCGCAGAATTCCTCACGAAGTATCAGTTCAATACCAATACGGCCGAGCACTACTTCTGCAGGGTCTGTGGAATCTACACCCACCACCGCCGTCGGTCTAATCCCAACGAGTACGGTATTAATGTGGGCGCACTAGAGGGCGTAAATCCGGCCGATATTGATCCGGTTCCTTGGAATGACGGCGTCAATCATCCAAGCGACCAATAGAGCTTGTCTTCCACAAATTTGGGCAACAAATCTTCGCATGGCCCCATATGGCTTTCGTGAAACTTGCCAGATCGAGCAGACGGCTCCAAGTTGAATTCAAGTGTGTAGGCGCCGAGAGACTTCGCTTCGGATAAAAAGTTTGCCGCAGGATAGACCTCGCCGCTCGTCCCAATCGAAATGAATGTGGTTACAGTCTCCATCGCATCCGCAATGCGATCCATGAAATGGGGTATCTCGCCAAACCAAACCACATCTGGCCGCATGGACCCGACTGCCCCGCACTTTGGACAAGCGCTGCGCCTGTTCATATCGCCGGTCCACAGCATTCGTGCATCACAGGCCATGCAAAGCCCCTGAAGCAAACTGCCATGCATATGGATGACATCCGGGCTCCCACCCCGTTCATGAAGATCGTCGACGTTTTGCGTGATCAGGGTAACGCGCCCAGGACAGTCGACTTGGAGTTTCGCAATCGCTTTATGGGCCGCGTTCGGTTCAACACGTGCAAGATTGGCACGTCGGTCATTGTAGAATGTGTGTACCAGATCAGGATCTGCAGCGAACCCCTCGGGTGTTGCAAGCTTCATAACATCATGGTCTCGCCAGACACCACCTGCACCACGAAAGGTAGATAGCCCTGATGGGGCCGACACGCCCGCACCTGTCAGAATGATAATATGCTCATTCGACATCTAAACCCCAAGGCACCACCGCATGATCGCCTTTTGCGCGTGGAGCCGGTTTTCCGCCTCGTCAAAGACAACCGATTGCGGGCCATCCATCACTTCTGAGGTCACTTCCTCTTCTCGATGGGCGGGAAGACAATGCATGAAAATCGCATCCTCATGGGTTCGTGCCATCAAGTCGGTATTCACTTGATAAGGTTTCAGAAGGTTGTGGCGGCGGTCCCGCGCGTCACTGCTGTCATGCATAGAAAGCCAAGTATCTGTCACAACGAGATCAGCACCAGAAATGGCGATTTCTGCATCCCGTTCAATCGCCACATTGGCGCCCATCGCACGCGCCATTCCGATTACAGAGGGGTCTGGATCCAACGCCTCCGGCCCAGAAATCACCATATCAAAACCGAATTGCCCGGCTGCGTGAAGAAGCGAGTGGCAGACGTTGTTCCCATCCCCGAACCACGCCACTTTCTTCCCTTCAATAGGGCCCTGGTGCTCTTCGAAGGTCAGAATGTCTGCCATGATCTGGCAAGGATGGCTTTGATCGGTAAGGCCGTTGATAACCGGCACCGTCGCATATTCCTGAAGCTCGTGAAGGGTTTCTTCCGCGAAGGTTCGGATCATAATCATATCAACGTATCGCGACAGGACACGGGCGGTATCGGCCACGCTTTCGCCATGTCCCAATTGCATATCTTTCCCAGAGAGAACCAGCGTCTCTCCCCCCATTTGCCGCACCCCCATATCAAAAGACACGCGGGTCCGCGTCGACGGCTTCTCAAAAATAAGGGCCACCATATGACCAGATAGCGGTGTGTCGTCATCTTGTGTGCCCTTTGGGCGTCCTTGACGCGCCGTTTTCATCGCATGCGCCTTATCAAGGATCGACCGAAGGTCTGCTTTGTCCGTCGTATGAATATCTAAGAAACTCGGCATGGGAGAATTCCTTGTGTCCGTAGGGCTTTGTCGCCCGAATAAAGCTAGAGAGAGGCGGCGGCGGCCCGCAAACGGGAAAGCCCATCGCGAACCTCGTCGTCAGATAGGATCAATGGCGGCAAGATACGAACCACGTTTTGCCCCCCAGGTACGGTCAGCAAACGCTTATGATAACCCGCTGCAACGACATCCGAATTTGGAACCCGACAGACCAACCCAAGCATTAACCCAGTGCCACGCACCGCTTCGAAGACGTTCGGGAACTCTGCAACAAGACCCTCGAGCCCCTGGCGCATCAAACCCGCGATCCTACGAACATTTTCGAGAAACCCGTCATCTGAAATCTGTGACATCACAGTGGACCCCACAGCGCAGGCCAATGGGTTGCCCCCATAGGTCGACCCGTGGCTTCCCGCTGTCATACCTGAGGCAGCATTTGCCGTGGCCAAGCACGCACCCAAGGGAAAACCGCCGCCAATCCCTTTGGCAACAGCCATGATATCCGGAACAATGCCCGCCCACTCATGGGCAAAGAGTTTTCCCGTCCGCCCCATACCGCATTGGATCTCGTCGAAGATCAACAAAATCCCGTGCGCGTCGCATAGGTCACGCAGGCCCTTTAGACATTGATCGGGGACTGGCTGAATACCCCCCTCGCCCTGGATCGGTTCGACCAGTATTGCCGCCGTTTGATCCGTAACCGCCGCGTTCAAGCCATCATGATCGCCAAAAGGTAAGTGAACGAAACCAGGCAACATTGGGCCAAAGCCTTTGGTCAACTTCTCTGCACCTGCGGCAGAGATCATCGCCAAGGTACGACCGTGAAAGCTCCCGTCAAAAGCAATAACTTCGGTTCGCTCTGGCTCACCGTTTTCAAAATGGTACTTTCGGGCCATTTTTACCGCGCATTCCATTGCTTCGGTTCCGGAGTTCGTAAAAAAAACCGTATCCGCGAACGTCGCATCCACCAGCTGGTCGGCCAATTTTTGTTGGTTTGGAATCTGATAGAGGTTGGATGTGTGCCAAAGACGACCCGCCTGGTCTGTTAGGGTTTTGACCAGGGCTGGGTGCGCGTGACCAAGAGCCGCCACCGCAATACCTGCGCCAAAATCGAGATAGGCATCATTCGTCTCAGTAAAGAGCCATGCGCCCTCGCCACGAACGAACGAAAGATCCGCACGACCATAGGTTGGCAAGACTGTTGGCATCTCTGACATAGCGCGCCCCAAATGAAGAAAGGCAAGCTATGGGTCAGGCTTTTTCACCTGTCAATCACTTCCCTCTCTTGAGGTAGCGACCAGCACTCTCTATATGGTGAGGCTGATCGTGAAAAAGAGGCCTCAATGTCCTGGACCGACGAGCGCGTAGAAATTCTTAAAAAGATGTGGGGCGAAGGAAAATCCGCCAGCCAGATCGCCAAAGAGCTTGGTGGGATCACGCGCAATGCCGTGATCGGCAAAGTGCATCGTTTGGGCTTGTCCAACCGGGCCGCGCCTAAAAAAGCGGCGCCCGCCCGGGAAAAGGCAAAACCAGAGGCAAAAGCGGCGGCACCGAAAAAGCCGGAGCCCCCGCGTCCGCTTCATGTGGCAAACGCGACATCTATTCCGCCACGACGCCCAATTATTACAGCAGGACAACCCCTGCCACCACAGCCGAGCGCAAATGAAATTAGTGAAACCGCACTCGCGAACGCGGCGGCCGTGGTCAAAAGTTCAAAACGCTTGTCCTTGATGGAGCTGACCGAGAAAACATGCAAATGGCCTGTCGGAGATCCTGCAACAGACGAATTCTGGTTCTGCGGACACCCGACGGAACCAGGTAAACCGTATTGTGAAGCACATAATGCCGTTGCGTTTCAACCGATGTCCTCCCGCCGCGATCGCCGTCGTTAGATGAAAGTCACATCGGTCGCTCCAATTTTCCGGATGTTCGACGTTGCAAAAGCGCGCGAGCATTATTTGGATTATCTTGGGTTCTCCATTGTCTTTGAACATCGGTTTGATCCAGACGCCCCGCTTTACATGGGTGTAGAATGGAACGGATTTCATGTGCATTTGTCAGAGCACTATGGCGACGCAACGCCCGGAAGTTCGGTGCGCGTAGAGGTTGACGATCTCACAAAATTCCATGCTGATCTTCCAGCTTACAAATACGCAAGACCGGGGATTCTCGAGCAAAGCTGGGGCATGCGAGAGGTCCAAATTGCAGACCCATTTTTGAACAAGCTCATCTTTTGCCAGGATATGTGATCCGATGCCTCTAGACCTTCTTTCAACCGCTCCCTAAATTCTGTGAATGATCAAATACACGTTGAAATGTGACCAGGGCCACAGCTTCGAGAGCTGGTTCGACAGCGCGGCTGCCTATGACAAGGTAAAGACCGCGGGATTGGTCGCCTGCAGTATTTGCGGCAGCACCAACGTCGAAAAGTCACTCATGACCCCGCAAGTGTCTACTAAACCGGAAAAGACGGACTTGAAGAAACCGATTTCTGACATCGAAAAAGAGATCCAGGCGCTCCGCGCGAAAGTCGAAGCAAACTCGGACGATGTCGGAACAAAGTTCGCCTCTGAAGCGCGGGCCATGTATTATGGTGAAAAACCGCAACGTTCGATTTATGGTCAGGCGAAGCCGGAAGAGACAAAGTCACTTCTCGACGAAGGTGTGCCCGTCGCACCGCTGCCGTGGGGGCCCAAAACAAGCGCACACTAATCGAGCTTGTCCCCCCTCACGCGTCAACGTATGGACGCCGCTGAGCCTGCGCGGGGAGAATAAATGTCCATCTTGGTGATGAAATTTGGCGGCACGTCTGTCGCAGATTTGGAGCGGATTGAGAACGCGGCCAAGAAGGTTGCTCGCGAAGCAGTAACGCACAAGATTATCGTCATTGTCTCTGCCATGGCCGGAAAAACGAATGAGTTGGTTGGATGGGTCCGTGACACAAACACGCTCTACGACGCCGCCGAGTACGACACTGTCGTCTCATCAGGAGAAAACGTAACTGCTGGGTTGTTGGCGCTACGCCTTCAATCCATGGGCTTCAACGCGAGATCCTGGCAAGGTTGGCAAGTTCCCGTTCGCACGACCGAAACACATGAAGCCGCACGAATTGAGGAGATCCCCCGCGATAATCTAGATGCTGCTTTTGCCAAGGGTATGCAGATCGCAGTGATTGCGGGTTTCCAAGGGCTTTCACCAGATGGGCGCATAACGACGCTTGGGCGAGGCGGTTCTGACACCACCGCAGTGGCGTTCGCAGCTGCCTTCGGAGCAGAACGCTGCGATATCTATACAGACGTAGACGGCATCTACACGACGGACCCACGAGTGGCGTCGAACGCGCGCAAAAAAAGACGTGTTTCATTTGAAGAAATGCTGGAGCTCGCATCATTGGGCGCAAAAGTGCTACAAACACGGTCGGTTGAACTTGCGATGCGATATCGCGTGAAGCTCCGCGTGCTTTCGAGCTTCGAAGAGGATATATCAGAAGGTGTAGGTACGTTGGTCTGCGCCGAGGAGGAAATAGTGGAAAACAAAGTTGTCGAAGGCGTTGCCTATTCTCGGGACGAAGCGAAGATGACATTGGTTTCTATTGCGGACCGGCCGGGGATTGCAGCTGCGATCTTTGGAACCTTGGCGCAAGGTGGCGTTAACGTTGACATGATCATTCAAAACATCTCGGAAGATGGACGCACAGATATGACGTTTTCCTGCCCCGTTGACCAAGTTGCACGGGCAAGTGAGGTGCTGACGCGTGCGAAATCCGATGGGGAATTCAACTACAAAGACCTATTATCGGACAATCAGGTCGCAAAGGTCTCCATCGTCGGAATTGGCATGCGAAGCCAGACCGGCGTCGCATCCAAGATGTTCAATGTGCTGGCAGAAGAAGGCGTAAACATTCAGGTTATCGCTACGTCAGAGATCAAGATCTCGGTGCTTGTTGATCGGAAATATATGGAACTTGCCGTTCGCGCACTTCATGATGCGTTCGAACTGGAAAAAGCAGTCTAAAGCGATATGGCGCGCATACAGCGGGGCGACTCCCGCATCTTGCTCAAAAACCTCCGAGACACAATGGCGGAGGAAGGTGATGGTCAAGAACGCCTTGATCACATCGTTCAACTTGTGTCGCGGTCAATGGAAACTGAAGTCTGCTCGATCTATCTGAAGCGGGACGAGGCAACCTTGGAACTTTGTGCGACCGAGGGGCTTAACCCTGACGCGGTTCACCAAACACGGATGCGCATCGGCGAAGGCCTCGTCGGAAAAATCGCGAAATTTGCCGCACCTATCAATGCAGCGAACGCGACCGAGCACAAAGCCTTTCGGTACATGCCGGAAACGGGCGAAGAGATATTCACATCATTCTTGGGCGTTCCGATCCAGCGTCTCGGCGAAATCCTCGGCGTTCTCGTCGTCCAATCAAAAGACCCACGCAACTACTCCGATGAAGAAATCGGCGCATTAGAAATCGTGGCTATGGTCCTCGCAGAAATGCAGGAACTCGGTGCGTTTGTTGGCGAAGGCGCGGCCCTTTCGGCACCCCATGTCAGAACCCAAGTGTTCGACATTACTGTCGCCCAAGAAGGTGTCGCCGAAGGTCCGGTGCTTTTGCACGATCCGAAGATCGTCATCACAAATCCGGTCGCTGACGATCCCGAAGCGGAAAAAGCGCGTCTTGATGAAGCATTAGATCAACTCCGGCTGTCCGTAGATGACTTGCTCGGGGTCAATCTTATTGGGGCATCAGAAGAGAAGCGCGGCGTTCTAGAGGCATATCGGATGTTTGCCCAATCTCGTGGATGGCGCGAGCGTATGATGTCGGCGATCGACAGCGGTCTTGCGGCGGAGGTCGCGGTCGAAAAAGAGCAAACGGCAACACGGGCCCGTCTTTTGCGCGTACCAGACCCGTACCTGCGAGATCGACTGCATGATTTCGACGATCTCTCTAACCGCCTTTTGTCAATGCTAACGGGCCAAGCCGGTCAAAAGAACGATGTCCAAAAAGGGTCCATTCTCGTTGCCCGCAACATCGGACCAGGGGAGTTACTCGAATACGGTAAGACGCTCGGCGGCGTTGTTCTTGAACAAGGGTCGGTCGGCAGTCACGCGGCGATCATTGCCCGCGCCTGGGCGATACCGATGGTGATCAAAGCGGAGGGGATCACGCGCGAAGCTTTGAACGGCGATACGATTATGATCGATGGCGATGATGGACTTGTCCATTTGCGCCCCGATGACGGTGTCCGAAAGGCGTTCCGGGATAAGATCGCAATGCTGGCGACCGCGCAAAAACGGTATGCCGAGATACGCGACAAAGCAGCAGAGACGAAGGATGGCACGCGGGTCAGTCTGATGATGAATGCGGGGCTCATTCCGGATTTGCCTTCCCTTTCAACGTCCGGGGCCGAAGGCGTCGGGCTCTTTCGGACAGAGTTACAATTTCTGATGCGCAATGCCGTACCCCGCAGAACCGAACTTGCGAATGTCTATGACCGTGTGATGACGGCCGCCGGTGACAAGCCCGTCGTGTTTCGTACGTTGGATATTGGCTCTGACAAAGTTCTTCCGTTTATGAAGCACACGCTCGACGAACCGAACCCAGCCATGGGATGGCGGGCGATTCGGCTCGGTCTCGACAAAAGGGGTGTGATGAAGATGCAAATCCAAGCATTCTTCAGGGCCGCTCAAGGCCGACCAATGCGGATCATGTTCCCGTTCATTGCCCAACTTGCCGAATATCGCGACGCACGCAAAATAGTGGAGGATGTCTTGCGAAGCGAACAAAAGCTCGGGCATTCAATCCCAAGCGACCTCCAGATCGGTGCGATGCTCGAGACGCCGAGCCTGGCATTTGCACCAGAAGTGTTCTTCCAAGAAGTCGATTTCGTATCGATTGGCGGGAACGACCTGAAGCAGTTCTTTTATGCAGCCGACCGCGAAAATGAGCGGGTTCGACGCCGCTACGATACATTGAATGTCAGTTTCCTGAGCATGATCGAAATGATTGCGGCCCGATGCGATCGTGCGGAGACGCCGCTCAGCTTTTGTGGGGAAGATGCGGGGCGCCCGATTATTGCCGCGTGCCTGGTTGCGATGGGACTGCGCACACTTTCGATGCGACCCGCATCAATCGGACCGGTTAAGAACATGATCCGAGGCATTCATCTGTCGGATGCGCAAGACGTGATTGCGGCCGCCAGAAGTTCCGGTGCGCAGTCGGTCAGACCTGCATTCCGAGAGTGGCTATCAGGTCTTAATTCGTGAGACGCACGTCACGGATGCGGAACCAAAAGTTCTTGTCGGCCGATTTAATGGCGTCCACTTTTTGCAATTCGTCGAAGTTCAAGATCACTTCTTGGAGTGAAGGCATATTGAGCAAAGCATCCAAATCAGTAATCGGCGTTCGAGACACATCAAGCTGACGCAGATTCGGGAGCCGCAACAATGGTGCGAGATCGCGCACATTTGTTTGTGCCACGTTCAACACTTGAAGCGACTCCAGCGTCGTGAACGCCCAGAAGTTATTCACTGGTGATCCTTCCAGATCGAGCTCCACCAACTTTGTGGATCGCCGCAACGGAGAAAAGTCTTGGACGTTTGTTCCTCTTAGGAAGATCCGCCGCAATTCGGTGAAACCCTCGAGTCCTTGAATATTTGTGACCGGTGTTCTGGAAAGATCGATGACCGAAAGGCCTTGGATCGCTCTCAACGTGGACACATCGGACACGTCAGTCCCCGCGATGTTCAAAAAGGTAATACCCGTTAAGTTCCGGATGGGTCGAAGATCGCGCACCCTCGTGTTTTCGAGATCAAGCACGCGCAGTTCCAGAGCCCGCGAAATACCCGAAAGATCGTCAATATCAGAACCTGCCGCAACCACACGCCGAAGGATTGGCGAGGCCGAGAGCGGCGACAAATCTGCAATGGCCGTATCCCGCAGAAACACAGATTCAAGTGCACTCTTATTGCGAAGAGGTTCCAATGATCTGACACCCGTCCTGGATACGTCGATACGACGTAAACCGGTCAGTCCAGCGACGGCGTCTAAGCTACCGATATCTGTATCTGGAACGTTCAACACTTCGAGACCGGTCATGCGCCGAATTGGGTCCAAACTTTCGAGCGAAGAATCTTCCAACTGCAAGGATTTGAGGCCGATCAATTCCGCAAGGCTATCCGGATTGGTAACATTCGTATCGGTTAAAATTAAATTTTGCAGACGGCGCATTACAGATAGAACACCTGTTTGGTCAAAATTGCCGTTTAGGAAAAACAGGCTCTCGACGCCTTGCAAATCGTTCAGCAATCCATCCAAGTCCGACAAGTTCACATCTCGAAACTCAATTTCTGAACATGCCGTCTGAACACATTCATTTATTGCGACTTGGGCAACAGCGATGGCAACTTGTGAGGTGTCTTGCTCATCCGCACTAAACACAGGCGGGGCCACAACGGCCGGAATCTGTGGCATTGGAACGGCCGCGGTCGAACCACTGCCGAGCCCGCTCAAAGACGGTGATGCCGGAAGGGCATCGCTCGGCACGGCCAACGCGACTTGCGTGTCTAAGGGTGACTCAACGGCTGAAATCGTATTGTTCGATGTCGCGTTGCTGGGTGTTTGGGCGTCGCCACCCGCCGGATCCAATGCAACTGCAACGGCCTGTCCGCCGCCATCATCCAGCATCGCCATTTCCGGGGCTGCCGGTGGGTTATCGACTTGGAAAGACCGGTCAGGCCACGTTACATAAATCGCATACCCCACCATCAGGTAGAATATAGGGATAAAAAGCCGAAATACTTGCGACATACCTTACCATTCCTTCATGCTGCTTCGCAGCATACTGCCCTTTTATTATCACGCCTGACGTTGGGTTGAACACTCTCTTTCAGCGATTATTACGCCATTTACACCGGAAAAAGCGTTCTCTTTCAACTCTTTCCTCAGCACCCGGTTCGGATTGGTCGGGGGAGGAAACAAGATGTCCTGCGCCACTTCGAACCCAAAACGTGCATAATATGGTTCGTCTCCGACTAAAATGACCCTGCTCCAACCCATTTTTTCCGCCCGATCCAGCGCCTCAGAAATCAGGAATGCGCCAATACCTTCCCCTTGACGCGTCGGGTGGACTGCAATCGGGCCCAATAGTAACGCACGTGCGTGCTGCGCCCCAACACGAATGGGCCAGAAACGAATAGCACCGGCCAAAACGCTCTCTGCGTCACGAACAATCAAACAGAGGTCCTTGATGCGGGGCGTGCCTTCTCGCAGCCTGTAGGACGACAACGCCTCTCGTCCAGCGCCGAAGCTCAAGTCGAAAAGATCTTCAACCTCCCACCGATCCTCAGCTGTTTCCTTGGAAATATGATACACGCCCTTCTTCGCTTTCTTGCGCTTATGCCGTGGCGCTTCTATTGGGAATTGAGCTGGGGAAAAACCATGTTTTATCGAACAGAAGACGGTCACGGATTAAAGTATAATCCGTTCAAAGCAATTATCGCGCCGCGGCCTATTGGCTGGATATCAACTGCCGATTCCGAGGGGCACGCAAATCTCGCGCCATATTCATTCTTTCAAGCAATGCAGGACACGCCACCGGTCATAGGGTTTTCGTCTGGGCACACCAAGCCCGGCATGGATACGGCGAAGGACAGCATCACCCTTATTCGCGAAACAGAGGTCTTCGGGATAAGCATTGTACCATACGCGCTCAAGGACGCGATGAATGTGAGCTCAACACCTTTTGAACGCGGAGTTGATGAATTCGAGCGTGCAGGGTTGGAGAAAATTGAAGCGCGCGAGATACCGGTCCCGCTAGTGAAATCGGCGCCAATTTCGATGGAGTGTCGGCTGCGGGATATTATCGCGTTAGACGCGGCGGACTGGGTGATCGGTGACGTCGTCGCAATTCACATCGATGACGCCTATATCCGCGACGGGCTATTGGACGTCACACTCTACCAACCGCTCGCGCGATTGGGGTACAAAGACTATTGCAAAGTCGATCAGATTTTTGAACTGCCACGTCCCAAGATTTAAAGGATATCGTTATGGACACAGTCATCGGGGTTATCGGCGGAAGCGGGCTTTATGAGATTGAGGGGCTTGAAGATGCCAAATGGATTGACGTGCAAAGTCCCTTTGGGTCCCCTTCTGATGCCCTATTGCATGGAACTTTAGACGGGGTTCGAATGGTGTTTTTGCCCCGTCATGGGCGGGGGCATGTTCAGACGCCGACAACCGTGAATTATCGAGCAAACATTGATGCTCTTAAACGCGCGGGCGTCACAGATGTTATCTCCGTCTCGGCGTGTGGATCATTCAAAGAAGACCTCGCGCCTGGAGACTTCGTGATCGTCGATCAATTCATTGATCGTACTTTTGCGCGCGAGAAGTCGTTCTTTGGCCCAGGTTGCGTAGCGCATGTGTCCGTTGCACACCCAACCTGCCCGCGTTTGAGCGCCCATTGTGCGGAAAGCGCACGAAGCAATGGGATCAACGTGCATCGAGGCGGCACCTATTTGGCAATGGAGGGCCCACAGTTCTCAACACTTGCGGAATCGAAACTCTATCGAGAGGTCTGGGGCTGCGATGTCATTGGCATGACGAATATGCCCGAAGCCAAACTCGCTCGCGAAGCCGAGCTGTGCTACGCGTCAGTCGCCATGATCACGGATTACGACAGTTGGCACCCAGACCATGGCGAAGTCGACGTAACCCAGATTATCCAGACGCTTATGGGTAACGCCGGCAAAGCAAAGGCACTGATCTCGGATTTACCTCAACGTCTTGGCGCAAAACGGATGCCATGCCCCCATGGGTGTGACCGCGCATTGGAGTACGCGATCATCACCCAACCGGAAGCCCGGGATCCAGAGATTGTAAGAAAGTTAGATGCCGTCGCCGGCCGCGTGCTCAACGCCTAGGCGGCGTCTTCCCGTTCACTATTATGTTGATCCATAAATTCTTTGATAAATCGGCGTATTTCCCGCGCCGCTGACGTATCCAGTTCATCGCAAAGCGCCACAAAATCATCGCGGACTTCCTTCTGAAGCCGAATGATCAACTGGCTATCCTTTTTCTTTTTCTTCTTCTTTTTTTCCTCGGTCATACCGATCACCCTTGATTTACGAATATACAATGTATATACATTACAAATCGCGTTGTAATGAGTAAGGCCCGAAGCCCGAAAAAAAGCAACAAAAACAAAAGAAAGGGACTGATATGACCACATACACTGCCCAATGCCTGCTCGTTCAGCGTCGGCAAGACTGGTCGCGCCCGAAGTTGCCATATATGCCATTGCGCTTTTATGGCCGGGCGCTGCGCTCGCTGAGCTGGCAGAGCCGTTAGGTTGCCCTAATGACAAGATAAGTCTAACTGGGGCGGTCGCTAATTTTAGGCCGCCCCATGTCAGATATTCGAAAGTTCATTCGAACCATTCCAGACTTTCCCCATGCAGGGATTATGTTCCGAGACGTCACGACGTTGTTCTCGCATCCCGACGGGTTGAAACTTGCCATTGACCAAACAGTTGACATGTATCGCGAAGCGACGATCAGCAAAGTCGCCGCCCTTGAAGCGCGGGGTTTTATTACCGGCGGCGCCGTTGCTGCTGCGCTCGGTGTGGGATTTGTCCCCATTCGAAAAAAGGGAAAGCTCCCGGGATCGACAATCGAAGAAAGCTACGATCTAGAGTACGGAACCGCGACTGTAGAACTCCATGACGACGCTTTGGAACCGGGCGATCGCGTTCTCTTGCTTGATGATTTGATTGCCACTGGGGGCACTGCCGAAGCCGGAATAAAACTGATCGAACGGCTAGGGGCCGAGGTCACGCATGCGAGTTTCATTATCGATTTACCCGATCTCGGCGGTCGCGCCCGCATTGAAGCGATGGGCGTCCCGACCACGGTTCTTTGCGCGTTCGAAGGTGCTTAGGCACCCGTAAAAAATACCCCTGGGTTCAAGATACCTTTCGGATCAAGGGCGGTTTTTATCGACCGCATCGTCGCCAATTTCACCGGGTCACTGTATTTACAGAGGTCATCGACTTTCATCCGCCCCACACCATGTTCGGCCGACACGGACCCGTCGAAAGAGGCAACGAGATCGTGGACGGTTTCTTTGATAAGCGGCCTCAAATTCTCCATTTCTTCGCGACGCCTCCCGTCCGCCGGATAGACATTGTAGTGCAAGTTGCCGTCGCCAACATGGCCGAAGGCTCCGACGCGCACGTCACCAAGCGCTATCAAGGTGCTATCTGCCTCAGCGATAAAGTCCGGAATTGCAGCGACCGGAACCGAAATATCGTGATTGCTGATAGCCCCTACGGCCCGATTGCCAAGCGGTATGCTTTCGCGCACCGCCCAAAGGTTCCGTCGTTGGGCCTCAGAACTCGCAAGAACAGCGTCCAAAACTAAACCGTTTGCCATCGCAACCTCGAAACTCTGCTCAAGGCGATCATTCAGGTTCGATCCGTGTCCCCCACCGAGATCAATCAAAATCGACCATTCCGGAAGCTCTTGGAACGGCGCGTCAACATTCGGGATATGGTCGCGAACAAATGACAGCCCAAGGCGGTGCATCAGCTCAAACGCAGTGATCAGACCATCCATATCTCTTTGAAACTGCTTTAATAGCGCGACGGCCTCTGATGGACCTGGCACCACAACCATCGCTGTCGCCACTTCCGACGGGCGTGGCATAAGGCGGACACTCGCCGCTGTTATAATCCCAAGCGTGCCTTCTGAACCAATCAGAAGATGCCGAAGATCATATCCCGTATTATCTTTCCGCAGCTTCTTTAACCCGCGATACACCGAACTGTCAGCCATAACGGCCTCGATCCCCAATACAAAGTCGCGCGAATTTCCGTACCGAATAACTTGGGTCCCGCCTGCGTTTGTCGCCAAGGTCCCCCCAATTTGGCAAGACCCCTCAGAGGCAAGCGACAACGGGTATAGAAGACCAACCTCGTCAACCATGCGCTGTGCATCTGCGAGGATCACGCCAGCTTCGGCGACGATCACGGCCCCATCACCATCGATTTCCCGAACTTTGTTCATTTTCTCAACCGAGAGGATCACCGCAGATGGACCGTCATCCGGCTTGGTCTGTCCCCCAACAAGCCCAGTACCGCCCCCATAGGGCACCACTCCCGTGTTATATTCAGAGCACAAGCGGATGACAGACGATACGCCCTCGGTGGTTTCAGGCGTCACGAGAACCGTTTCTTGCGCTTCGAAGCGTCCACGCGGTTCTTCTAAGTATCGTTGACTGGCATCCGTTACATTCTTCGGCCCGAGGGCCGCAGTAAGTGCCTTGCGCAGATCATCAGAAACCGGAAACAGTTCTTTCATGGTTGGCATGTGTCACGTGTGGCGGGGCGAGGCAATCAATCGTCCAAAAACACACTGCCGCCAAACTCTGGTGGAACAACATAAACTGTCGGTCGGATCGGAAGCGTGTTCATGCTGACCATGATCGCGTTCGCGTCGACCTCAACGATATCGAATTCGTCGCTCATTCCATCAAGAAACCGGTTCAGCGATCCGCGGCCCCAATAGTGCATCGGGATCACGACAGATGCCCGAACCCGTTTCATCACACGGATCATGGTCTCAGTGTTCAAGGAAAGACCGCCATCGACGGCCGCCATAACCACATCCAAACGCCCAATCATCGCATACTGTTCGTCGGTCGGTTCATGATGAAGGTGGCCAAGATGCCCGATGCACAGACCCCCGACCTCAAAAATGAAGATAGAATTTCCATCTGGCTCTGCACCGGTAAAACCTGATCTGATATCCGTCGTCACATTGCGGATTTTCAACTCTCCCAAATCGAGCTCGTGCCGGGCTGGTTGGCCTTCCTCGCCCCAACCACGAAGGACATGCACGATATCGGGATGCGGATTACTGGTCCAATGGCTACTATGTGCGTGGTTCATTGTGGCAACCACAGGTTGTTCACGATCAAGTCCGATAAAGCCGTTATAGTCCGTCACAGCGGACAACCCTCCGAACGTTTCGATCAAAAACATCGAATGATCGATATAAGTAAGGCGCACTTCATCCTTCTGAAGCGCTCCGATTGATGCCTTTTGAACGTACGGTTCGTCCTGAACCATAGCCAAACAATGGGACGGTGTATGCTCTACCTGCGCAAGCGTTGGGCTTGCAAAAACTGAGAGGAGAGCGACGAGGGCAAAACGCATACTTTAATCTCCTTTGGCGATAACCAGAGGATGGTGCGAATCCGCAATCTGTCCAAATCAAATCACGTCTATCGCCTGGTTCCTTCGCTTTCGGTCAGCTCGCAAGGCTGCGTAAATCACGTGATCTTGCCACAGCCCACCAATTTCAAGGTAGGCTTTCGCAACCCCTTCATAGTGAAATCCACATTTCTCAAGCAGGTTACGGCTTGCGATGTTATCTGGCAAACACGCCGCTTCAACGCGGCTTATCGTCATTTGATTGAAAGCGTAGTGTTTCACGGCTTCAATCGCTTCGTTCATGTAGCCCTGTCTTTGAAATGCGCGTCCAACCCAATATCCAATTTCGGTTGAACGATTTGGACCTTTACGGACATTGTCCAAGGTGACCGCCCCGATCAGAACCCCATCCTGTTGTCTTTCAATAAACAAAGGAACGGCACGATCATTTTCGAAAGACTTTTGTGCCCATTTGACGCGGTTACGAAAGGCCGATTTCGAGAAATGATCCGGGGCCCAAGCTGGCTCGCACCCCTGCAACTGATCAGCGCCATCTCGTCTGAGGGCGACCCAATCCAAATGATCGGAAATTTCGGGCAATCGTAACAAAAGTCGATCCGAGGCGATCACCACATCCCGACGCTTTGAGAACATCACGCCGCCAAACGCGCGAGCAGGTCACCATGGCTCGGAGCATGTTCTATTGGGCCGTAAAGCGCAGAGGACATCCGACCGGACGACACCATTTTCTCGGCAAAGGCCTTCACGTCATCTAACGTTACGGCATCAATCCGTTCCACGATATCGGGCAGTTCTGGAACGTAGTCCCAGATCGCAATCATGCGGGCCAGCCTTTCACAACGCGCAGACGGGCTTTCTAGACCCATGAGAAGCCCAGCTTTGAACTGCGCACGCGCACGGTTCACTTCCGACATTGCCATTTCATCCGCCGCGCGCTTCACCTCGTCAATGCAGAGTTCGGAGAGCGCGCGGGTATCGTCCCCGGATGTCCCAGCGTAAATCGTCAGAAGGCCGGTATCCGCGAACGCCCCCATTTGTGCAAAAATTGTGTAACAAAGACCCTTGCGTTCGCGAACTTCTTGAAAAAGCCGGGATGACATCCCGCCACCAAGAGCAATAGAAAAGATCTGTGCGGGATAGAGCTCGGCTGCTTTGGAGTTCGGCGCTTCGAACGCCAAAGTTACATGCGCTTGTTCGAGGTCTTTTACATTGCGGAGCCCGCCCGGCGCAAAAGCCGCCGGTTCAACCGACGTGATGCGAGCCGCAGGCAGCGTGCCAAACGTCTTTTCGGCGAAGGCCACGATCTCGTCATGATCAACTGCGCCAGCGGCCGACAATATCATGTTCTTGGGACTATACCTCTCCGCGACAAACCGCGTTAAATGGCCCCGATCAAAGTTTCGCACGTTTTCGGCACTGCCAAGGATACTGCGCCCAAGCGCCTGATCGGGGAAGCTCACCTCCTGCAGCCAATCGAACACAATGTCATCAGGGGTATCGAGTGTTTGGCCGATTTCTTGCAGGATAACGCCGCGCTCGACCTCAATCTCTTTTGGATCGAAAACGGAATTCAGAACGATATCCGAAATCACGTCGAGCCCAAGGGCAACATCGTTTTTGAGCACGCGGACGTAATACGCCGTCATCTCTCGGCTGGTATAGGCGTTGATGTAGCCCCCGACGTCTTCGATCGCCTCGGCAATCTGAAGTGCGGACCGTGTCGTCGTCCCTTTGAAGGCCATATGCTCCAGGAAATGGGCCACACCATTTTGCGCGGCTGTCTCGTGACGCGCGCCTGACGTCACCCAAACGCCGAGCGACGTCGATTGAAGCCCGTCCATGGCCTCTGTCACGATGCGAAATCCGTTGGAAAGTGTGTGTGTCTCCACGCTCATTCGGGGATCCGTTCTAAGATATGATTTTCCACACTTGAAAGCGTGTTCTTCAGCTTCGCAATCCGCTCCGGCAAATCGTACAAATCTGCCATGCGCAGAGGGAGGCTTGGGTGTATGCCCGTCGCCGCTTCGACAGCTGCCGGAAATTTGGCAGGATGTGCAGTGGCAAGCGTAATCATCGGAACAGCTGGATTACGTTCCACGTGCTCTGCGACATAGACACCGATTGCAGAATGCGGGCAGAGCAACTCCCCGGTTCGTTTAAAAATCTCAGCGATTGCATCCCGTGTTTGTTCTTCGCTACTCCGCCCGCTGTCAAACTCCTCTCGCAATTTCTCAAGCGCACCTTGGGAAAGAGCGAACGAGCCTTCGTTGCGCAAAGCCTCCATCAGTTCGGTAACTGCGGGGCCTTCTCGATGATACAACTCAAAAATCAACCTTTCGAAATTTGAGCTCACTTGAATATCCATTGACGGGCTGATGGAGGGCACGACCCCCTCTTTTACATGCTGACCGTTTTCAAGCGTTCTATGTAAAATATCGTTCTGATTTGTCGCAATCACCAGGCGATCAATCGGAAGGCCCATTCGCTTGGCCACATAGCCCGCAAAAATATCTCCGAAGTTTCCCGTAGGAACACAAAAACTTACTTTTCTATACGGTGCCCCGACCGCAACAGCAGCGGTGAAATAGTAAACCACCTGGGCAAGTACACGAGCCCAGTTTATCGAGTTCACGCCGGCGAGCTTCACGCGATCCCGAAAGTCAAAGTCGTTGAACATATCCTTCAACAAGGCCTGACAGGTGTCAAAATCACCCTCAATGGCCAGAGCATGAACATTATTATCGGGCGGTGTAGTCATCTGACGGCGTTGCACATCGGATACGCGCCCGTCCGGATACATGACAAAGAGATCTACCGCATCCAAACCCTTGAACGCCTCCATCGCGGCAGAACCTGTATCACCCGAGGTTGCACCAACGATTGTTACCCGGTCGCCGCGCCGTTTAAGCGCCACTTGGAACATTTGCCCGATCAGTTGCATCGCGACATCTTTGAAGGCCAAAGTTGGGCCGTGGAAGAGCTCCAGCAAGAAGTCATTCGATCCGATCTGCACAATTGGACAGCGCGCGGGATGGTTGAAGACCGCGTAAGCCTTTTTTATAATCGTGCGAAACTCATCATCCTCGAAAGTCTCTCCGATAAAGGGTTTCATGACCCGGAACGCCACATCCTCGTAAGGGAGACCAGCAAAGTCTGCGATCTCCTCTATTGTGAAGCCCGGCCATGTCTCAGGCACATAAAGCCCTCCATCCCGCGCGAGGCCGGTGAGCATGGCCTCTTCAAAAGTCAGGATTGGCGCAGCCCCTCGAGTCGATACGTATCGCATCAATCAAGCCCCTTCAGATTTCTCGTTGCGACCACCCGTCACAAACAATGCGTAGAGGGTCATTCCAGCCCAAACAACGGAAAGCGCGAACCACGTGATGGCATAATTAAGGTGGTCATTCGGAAGATTATGGGCAACCCGCTGCGGCAGCGTATTCAAGTTGGGGCTCACTTCTGTAGCAACGATCATGATAGGCTCCGTTTGCAGCGTGACCGACATAGTTTCAAGATCACGGGCAAAGTAAATATTGTCTTTCATATCGGGATCGGGCGTGAACTGTGGGTCAACTTCATTAGGCCAATACAGGTTGCCAATGATTTCAACCGGACCTGACACGGCCTCAAACTTCGGTTTGCTCTCCAAGAGAACGAAACCCAGATCGACGAGAAGCGTTTGTGCGCCTGCATCAAGAGACGCGATGATCTTGTAACCCGGACCCACATTTCGTTCGGATGTCAGAACATGCGCGGTTGGGCCCAACAACGTTCCGTCCACGCGAACTTGTCGAAAATTGTCGGCGTCTTTCGTCGGTTGCCCGGGGACAGCGACCGGCACCTCGGACATACGTTGATCGATCTCAGAAAGAAGTTCTTCCTTCCATTCCAAACGATCAAGCTGCCAGAAGCCAAGCCACAGTAAGATCGCAACGCCGATCAGCCCCAGAGCGACAAAAAAAGAGCGCTGCATCAGACGCCTCCAAAAATAAAAATGCGAGGGAAACCCCTCGCATTTTTTTGTTAAAGATCAAAGCGGCTTAGCTGCCCCAAATGTAAATGGCCGCGAAGAGAAACAGCCAAACGACATCAACGAAGTGCCAGTACCACGCAGCGGCCTCGAAACCCACATGGCTCTCCTGTGTGAAATGTCCCCTAAGGGCCCGGATCAAACACACGCCGAGGAACATCGTTCCCACTAGAACGTGGAAGCCATGAAAGCCGGTCGCCATAAAGAAGTTTGCGCCGTAAACGTTACCTGAGAAATCGAAGGCCGCGTGGCTATACTCATAGGCTTGGAAGCCGGTGAAGATGACCCCAAGAACGATGGCACCGACCAAACCCTGAACCAGACCCTTTCGGTCATTTTCATGCGCAAGCGCATGGTGAGCCCATGTTGCAAAGCATCCCGAACACAGCAGGATAAGCGTGTTGATGAGCGGTAAATGCCATGGATCAAAGGTCTCAATCCCGACAGGCGGCCATACCCCGTCGCCCGGCTGTGCGGCCTCTCCTGGAAGATGCGGGTAAAGTGCGTTTTTGAAGAAACTCCAAAACCATGCCACGAAGAACATAACCTCGGACATGATGAACATTATCACACCATAGCGAAGGCCGATCTGGACCACCGGTGTGTGGTCGCCACCATGCGCTTCGCTGACGGTGTCAGCCCACCACCCGAACATCACATAGAGAACGATCGCCAGGCCAATAAAGAATGGCCAGGGTGTGTTCTCTTGTGGGATCCACCAAGCTCCCCCGCTCACGTTGTCACCAAACCAGAAAACGGCGCCAACCAGCATCGTGAATGCGCCAATACTGCCAATAAACGGCCACGCAGATGGCGGTAAAATATGATAGTCGTGGTTCTTTACCCCAGCCATAGCTCTCTCCTCACTATTGGGCTGCTTCTAGTCCGCTTGTCTCTCCGCCCGCAAGAGCTGCCTGCTCCGGATCGGGCAGGTCGGTCTCATGAAACGTGTACGACAAGGTTATTGATTTCACAAATTTTGCTTCTCGATCTTCAAGTATGTCCGGGTCGACAAAGTAACTCACCGGCATTTGCACCCTCTCTCCTGGCTGCAAGACTTGAAGTTCGAAACAAAAGCACTGCACTTTGTTGAAATACGCTCCGGCGGAATAAGGGTAGACGTTGAAACTTGCCGTTCCCGCGATAGGCTTATCGGTCGGATTATACGCTTCGTAGAAGGCCAAACCTGTCTCGCCAATTCTGATCTCGGTCGTGCGGGCCGTTGGCT
Organism: Pseudomonadota bacterium; assembly: GCA_038744815.1. Taxonomy (GTDB): domain Bacteria; phylum Pseudomonadota; class Alphaproteobacteria; order Rhodobacterales; family Rhodobacteraceae; genus Amylibacter. The sequence continues at coordinate 128,121 of JBCDLY010000009.1, forward strand.
TGAACTCCCACGGGAATCCCCTGTCTTTTGACGCGTCGAACCGTATCTTAATCGTTTGGTTCGAAATGTTCGTGCTCGCCGCGTCGGCAACTTGTGTCACACCACCGTAACCCGTTACGCGGCAAAACCAATCGTAGAGCGGCACAGATGCCCAGGCGAGCCCCCCCATAAACAGTACCAGACCTGCGGCTTTCAGTGCTGTTTTGGAGTTCTGATCCATCAGTTAGATTGCTCCAGAGCCGGGCGGTATACGTGGTCAAACGCCTCCATATTGTGGCCAGACATCATCTTCACAACCGTCACACCAAAGACAAGGACCACCACTCCGATAAGACAGGCTCCCACACAGATGTTATTTCGCTCTTGGCGCGCCTTGATTTCTTCATCGGTCATCAGAAAAGCTCCACCCATTGGATTGGCAATATCGTCTGCAGCAAATCTCCCAGATACAGGGCCGCAAACAAAGCAAAAAGATACACGAGAGACTGTCGGAAGACCTGTTTTTCAACTGCGAAATCATCCGATAGGGCATCGTCTTGGCTCCGCCGCCAAATTTTGTATGCACCGAAGGCGAAACGAGCACTCAGATAAAGTGCTACGGCAAAGTAAATCGGGCTCCCGATTTCTGTAAATGAAAGCGACAGTGCTACCGGCGCGAGGATAACCGCATATACAAAGACATTCCGCCGCGTTACCTCCGGACCATGCGTGACGGTCAACATGGGCACGCCTGCATTGGCATAATCATCTTTGACAAACAACGCGAGCGCCCAAAAATGCGGCGGCGTCCACATGAAGATGATGGCAAACATCAACAGCGCCTCAAGTGAGACCCCGCCTGTTGCTACGGCCCAGCCAATCATCGGGGGAAACGCACCAGCCGCGCCGCCAATGACGATGTTCTGCGGCGTTCGTCGTTTGAGAAACATCGAATAGATCACGACGTAAAATAAGATCGTAAACGCAAGGAGGCCCGCAGCAAAAAGATTTGCTGTTATGGACAAAAGCGCGATCGAGAACCCCGACAGCCAAAGACCCAGTTGCAGCGCTTCGTCTGCTGTCACGCGGCCAGCTGGGATCGGACGATCCGCGGTTCGCCGCATGCGTATATCCAAATCCGCATCCCACCACATATTCAAAGCACCGGATGCACCGGCACCCAAGGCGATCAACAATAGTGACGCAAACCCAATGACAGGGTTCACCGAAGCCGGAGCAACAAGAAGCCCAATCGCAGCAGTGAAAACAACCAGGGACATCACACGCGGTTTCAGCAACCTGAAGTAGTCACTGAATTCAGCGCCGTGGCGAATATGGGACCCAGTCGTCTCTGCCATTTATAAATACAGGCCTAGGACGCGGCCCGCTTCCCTTTTCTTAAGGAGTGAACTCAGTCTTGGGCTGCTACATCAACAGAGCGTGGCGTTCCGCCATATTCCGCAATAGCGCCATCTAACCATGCTTCGTATTCGGCCTGAGTGACTGCTTTCACCGTGATCGGCATATACGCATGGTTGATCCCACACAGTTCCGAACATTGACCAAAGTAAATGCCTTCTTTGCCTTCATCGACATTGAACCACAATTCGGCAAGACGACCTGGAATTGCGTCTTGTTTGACACCGAAAGCGGGAATCGTCCACGCGTGGATCACATCGGCACCTGTGACCTGGATCACGACATCCTGACCTGTTGGGATCACAACGGCTGTATCTGTCGCAAGCAGATATTCGTCTTCCGCGTACCCAAATTCTGCGAGCTCCTCGCGGTTCAGCATAATGCTATCAAAGTCGAACTCGTGATCCACGTATTCGTGGTTCCAATACCATTGGAAGCCGGTTGCCTTGATCGTCACATCCGCCTCGGGGATTTCCATCTGCTTGAAGAGCAGCGTGAGAGACGGAGGAATAATCGC
>JBCDLY010000010.1:0-127013 GCA_038744815.1 Pseudomonadota bacterium
CCCCCCCCCCCCCCCCCCCCCCGGGGCCACCCCCTACTCATTCAGGCACGCGAAGGCTTTCGTAAGAGATCATGACATGCTCTTGATAGGCTTTACGGTCTTTGAGCCGCCCATAATAGGCATCTAAGTTCGGCGTCTCCGCCCGATCAAAATCGAGGGTGTAATAGCGGTAGAGCTGCGTCCCAAACGCGATATCGGCCAGTGTCAGACGATCATGCACAAACCAATCCCGCACTGAGAGATGTCGATCCGCAATCGCCATCAAAACCTTCAGCTCTTCGATACCCTCTTCGATCAGCGCCCACTTTCGCGTTTTCGCGTTCTCCCGCACCATCTGCCAAAAGACCTTATAGATCACGACCGGCGCAACGCTTGTCTTCGCCCATTCCGCCCATTGATCCACTGGCGCGCGCGTCGCCGGATGGGTTGGCCATATGTCTTCGCCCCCATGGACAGCCCCCAAATACCTTAAGATCGCCTGGCTTTCGAACATCGTCATATCACCATCGATCAAAATGGGCACCCGCCCCATCGGGTTCATCGCCAGAAAACCGGGCGTGTTATTCCCGCCAAACGCACCACCCACATCTTCGCGCTGAACGCTGATCCCCATCTCGGCTGCGCCCCACATCACGGCTTGAACATTGCTAGACGTGGCGCGGCCCAACACCCTGATCATCTAGGCGGCCTTCTTTTCAAATTTCGGCATCAAGGAAATGAGCTGTTGCGTATAATCATGCTGCGGCGCCTCAAAAATCTCTTCCGCCTTTGCAAGTTCCACAATCTCGCCGTGGCGCATCACCGCAATCCGATCGCACATCTGACGCATAACGGGGAGATCATGGCTGATAAACAAAAGCGTTAGATCAAGACGTGCTTGCAAATCCTTAAGCAGGTTCAAAATCTGCGCTTGGATAGAGACATCCAATGCGCTTGTCGGCTCGTCACAAATTAAAAATCGCGGCCGGCTCGCCAAAGCGCGCGCAATGGAAATCCGCTGCCTCTGCCCCCCGGAAAACGCATGGGGGTATCGCCGCGCAGCACTGGCATCAAGCTCCACCAACCCGAGTAAATCTTCCGCGATTGAAAGGGCCTCTGCTTTGGACGCCGCCAAACCATTCACCAATAACGGTTCCGAGACGATCTGCCCCACACGCATGCGCCCATTTAGGGACGAATACGGGTCCTGGAAAATCATTTGGATTTGACGGCGGTGCAAAATGGCGTCCCGCCCGCGTGCGGGTTTCATCAAATCCTGACCGTCGAACTTCATCGCGCCAGAGCTCGCCTTGTGAATGCCGGTCACCAATCGCGCAATCGTGCTTTTCCCAGATCCGCTTTCCCCAACAATCCCAAAGGTCTCCCCCGCGGCGACATCGAAGCTCGCGTCTTTCACCGCATGGGTCGTTGCCCCTTTGGCCGCCAGAAGCCCCGATTTGCTTTTGAAAATCTTGTTCAGATCCGTCACGGATAGGATTGGACCGTCGATCGCGGCTCGGGCGTTGCCCTGTCCCAACCAATGGGTTTCCAGATCGATATCTTGAACACGCCCATCCCCGTCGCCCTGGTAATTTACCCGTACAAATCGCTCGACCCGATGGTTCGAGGGGGGCACAGCGCTGATCAGAACCTTCGTATACTCGTGCTTTGGCTTTTGCGTGATCTGCTTTGTTACACCGATTTCGACCAGGTTTCCCCGATACATAACGGCCACCCGATCCGCCGTCTCCGCGATGACACCCATATCATGGGTGACCAATATCATACCCACTTGGCGTTCCCGGCAGAGCGTTTTGATCAGCTCTAGAATTTGCGCTTGGATAGACACGTCCAACGCGGTGGTCGGTTCATCCGCGATGATCAAATCTGGTTCGGCACATAGCGCCAGCGCGATAACAACCCGTTGGCGCATTCCCCCCGAGAACTCATGCGGATATTGTTTGATCCGCTCTTCCGCATGTGCGATCCCGACCTGATCCAAAAGCTCCACAGCCCGCGCTTTCGACGCCTTTTCACCGAGCTTCAAATGAAGGTCGATGGTCTCCACCAACTGCGCCTCAACGGTTTCAAGCGGGTTCAAAGACGTCATTGGATCTTGGAAAATCATGCCAATCCGCTTGCCGCGAAGGGGGCGCATCTCGGCGGATGTCTTGGTGTCGAGACGCTCACCATCCAGGTAAATCTCCCCCTGGCCAATCCGTCCTGGCGATTGCAGAAGCCCCATAACGGCATTGCCAATGGTGGATTTCCCGGCGCCAGATTCCCCGACGATGCCAAGGATTTCACCTCGATCCACATGAAGGCTAACGCCTTTTACGGCTGTAAAAACCCCATGGCGGTCCGGGTATTCGATGGTCAGGTCTTTGATATCTAAAAGGGCCATCGATCACTCCATGTTCGGGTTCAGCGTATTGCGGAGCCAATCGCCAAGCAGATTAACAGACAAGGCGAGCAACAACAGCGTGGTTGCCGGAAAGAACAGGATCCACCATTCCCCCGAGAACAAGAAGCCTTGGCCGATTCTGATCAGCGTCCCAAGGCTCGGCTGGGTGGGGGGTGCGCCCACGCCCAGGAAAGAGAGTGTCGCTTCGGCGATAATCGCAAGCGCCAGGGATATCGTTGCGATGACCAGAACGCTCGCCACAATGTTTGGGAGGATATGCTTTAAGGCGATCACGATCGGACCCCGCCCGATCAAGGTTGCGGCCTCGACATATTCTTTTCGACGTTCGACCATCGCCGCACCGCGCACAACGCGCGCGAATTGCACCCAATCCGAGAGCCCGATTGAAATGATCAACACCCAGATCGCGACCTGATTGCGCATATCTGGTGGTGTGACACCTTTGGCGATCCCAAAAATCAGCATAGCGACAAGGATCGCCGGGAAACTCAGCTGGATATCGGCGATCCGCATGATGATCGTATCAGTGCGCCCACCTGCCATGGCTGCTGTAAGACCCAGGGCAACGCCGAGGACCATTGCAAAGAGTACTGCAGAAAACCCCACAAAGAGCGATATCCGCATTCCATAGAGAATTGTTGAAAACACATCGCGCCCTTGATCATCGGTTCCCATGAAGAACGATTGTCCAGTGAAGGCGTTGGGCTCCATCGGCGCTGTGAACCCATTCATCAGGTTCAAGGTTGCGGGATCGAACGGATTGTGAGGCGCGATCAGTGGGGCCAAGATGGCGCATAGAATAAGGGCCAAAGCGACGACGGAGCTGACCATCGCCACGGGGGCCCGGCGAAATGCGTAAAAGAAGTCAGAGTCTATAAACTCGCGCAATCGGTCCATTAGGCGGCTCCTTCTGTGCGCAAGCGCGGGTCAATAATGACATACAGAATATCAACAATCAGGTTGATGCCCACAAACATCACCGAGATAAACATCAGATACGCGGCCATAACCGGAATATCCACGAAGTTTACACTGTCGATAAACAAGAGCCCCACGCCCGGCCATTGAAAGACCGTCTCAGTGATAATCGCGAAAGCGATGATAGACCCCAACTGAAGGCCGGTGATTGTGATGACCGGGATCAATGTGTTCTTTATCGCATGGCGAAAATTGATCGCCCGTTCTGAAAGGCCTCGCGCCCGGGCAAATCGGATATAGTCGGAGTTCAAAACTTCCGACATTTCCGATCGGACAAGCCGCATGATCAACGTCATCTGATACAGACCAAGCGTGATGGCCGGCAGGATAATCGCCTGCAAACCGCTTGCCGTTAGCAACCCAGTCGACCACCAACCGATCTGCACGGTCTCCCCCCGTCCAAAACTCGGCAACCATCCCAAAATCACCGCAAAGACGTAAATCAACAAAATACCGATCAGAAACGTTGGAAGGCTCACCCCGATCAGAGATACGGTCAGGATCGCTTGTGTCAGCCAACCCTTCGGGCGGATAGCGGTGTAAACACCAAGCACGACGCCGAGCAGCACGGCCATCAGAGCGGACACAAACGCCAACTCCAACGTCGCCGGCAAGCGTTCAATCAAGATATCAACAACGGGCCGCCCTTGGCGAAAGCTTACGCCCAAATTGCCTTGCGCGGCATCTGTCAAAAAGTTCCAGTATTGTACGACAAAGGGATCGTTGAGCCCTAGTTGTTCCCTCAGACGCTCGACATCTTCAATCGTGCGCTCCTGGCCGAGCATATTGTCCACCGGATCACCGACGAAGCGAAACATGGAAAAAGCCACAAGGCCCACGACCAACAAAACCACAACCGATTGGCCCACGCGCCGCAGAATATATCGTAACATCTTCTATCTGCCTTCTAAATCAAAGCTGTCGAGTGACCGGAACGCATCGCGCAACGCATCGCTCCAGCCGGAGGAAATGGATTGGAAATAGGGGTCGTCGGTTTCGATCCGAAAGCCTCTGCCGCCATCAATGCGGTCCCTTTCAAAAATCATTACGTCAAAGGGCGAACTCACCGACAAGTTCGCTTTGATCGTTGAATCGAAGGACAACATCAAGAGCTTAATCGCCTCTTCGAAACCCATCGCACGGTCGAAGGCGCGGACCAAAATTGGCTGCCCATATTTGGTCTCTCCGATTTGAAAGAATGGCGTGTCTGTGCTCGCCTCTATGAAATTGCCTTCTGGATACACAAGGAAGAGGCGCATTTGTCCGCCATTGATTTGCCCCCCGACAATAAACGAGGCGTGAAAGGTGGATGCGTTTTGACCACTCTCGCCCGACTGGTCAGAAATCACGTCCCGCAGCGTGCGCCCGATAATCGAGACAACCTGAAACATGGTCGGCGCTTCGAACACACTTTCCTTTGAAAAGAGCCCCGCGCTTGACCGTTCCTCCAGCAAATTGATCACGGCTTGCGTGGTCGCCAAATTCCCAGAGGTCATAACCACAATCTGGCGATCGCCCTCCCTCGAGAACGCGAACATTTTCCGAAAGGTTGCGATATTGTCCAGGCTCGCATTTGTCCGCGTGTCCGACATAAACACGAGCCCTTTATCCATCATCAGTCCGACGCAATACGTCATATCATTCGCGGCGAGCCGCCCCCTATTGTTGCACCTGAAGCGCAACCTGCAATTTCTCTTCGCCGGTTCCCCAGCGCACCCCCTGCAAGGGCGCTGCATCACGGTAGTCGCGCCCAACGGCAATCCGGACATAACGTTCATCAGGGGAGATGCCATTCGAGACATCAAACCCCACCCAACCAAGGTCCTCCACCCAAATCTCGGCCCAGGCATGGCTCGCATCCTGATCAACCCGATCTTCCATCATCAAGTACCCGCTGACATATCGCGCGGGAAAGCCCGCCAAATGGGCCATTGCGATCATGATTTGGGCATGGTCCTGACAGACCCCGCCTCTCAGAGCGCAGGCGGCCTCTGCTGGCGTGCGGGCAAATGTACGACCAACTTCATAAGGGACATGCGCTAATATATATGCCGACATGGCATGCAACATATCCACGGGGTTTTCGGACATCTTAAAACTGCGAAATAATTTGCGGAGCGCAGGCCCAGGTGTGGTGAGTTCGGTAGACCGCAGATAAACCCAGATTGGGACAACCCCGTACGTTTTACCGATCACACCACCCACATTCTCCGTCTCGACAACGCCTTCGCAGGTCACAGAGAGCGCCGCCTGATCAGGCAAAGTTTCAACCAAGATGCACTGATTGCCGAAAGCGTCTTTGAAGCGCGCTGTTTCAACGCCACCGTCAAGGATCAAACTCCAAGATTGAACAGATTGACCTGGCCCAGTTTCGGGACACATGCGTACCCGCTGCAGCCCATACCGCATTGGCGCAGCATAAGCATAGGTCGTTGTATGAGAAATTTCGAGCCTCATCTCCTACAACCCAAACCTGTAATCCGTTTCGATTTGCCGCGATAACGCCGCTGTATCTGAAATGAACTCCGTCAAAAACTCATGAAGGCCATGTTCAAAAATATGCTCGACATCAGAAGCTTTCAGGTTGCTGTAAATGCGTGCGGCCATGCCGTGGCTTTCGCGATGGGCTTCGTACTGTTCCTCAATAAGAGACAGGTGGGACAGCATTTGTTTATAGCAAAACTTTAGGGACCGTGGCAGGCGGGAATCCAAAATAAGGAAACGGGCGATACCCGCGGCCGTCGGGTTTCCTTCGTTGACCCAGCCATAGGCACGATAAGCCGAGAGGGAGCGGAGTATGACCTCCCATTGCGCATTGTCGAGGCGGCTTCCCACATAGCTGACCGATGGGAGAAGGACGAAATACTTCACATCCAGAAGACGGGCAGTGTTGTCGGCCCGCTCTACGAATGTGCCGATGCGCGCGAAGTCATAGATGTCATTTCGCAACATGGAGCCGAAAAACGCGCCCCGCACTAGGGTCGCGGATTGGCGAATTTCCGTCAGAATGCGCTGCAAGTTCTTTAAGGTCACAGGCCGCGAAAGTTCCGCCTTTAGCCGCAAGTACCCATCATTTACCGCTTCCCAAACTTCGGTTGAAAGAGATGTGCGTACAAGTCGCGCGTTGTTTCGCGCATTGGTGATGCAACACATAATACTCGCATCGCTGTCGCGCATCCGCAGGATATAATTTACGACCGTTTCAAATTCATAGGTTTGAAACCGCTCCTCGAAATCTTGGGTAAGACCCGCAGACGCGATTATGGATTTCCACTCGCTCGACATATCGCTGCTTCGGGTCAGGGACAGGCGCCAAGCGGCGCCCACCATCCGGGACATATGCTCTGCCCGCTCAAGATAGCGGAACATCCAATAAAGCCCCCCTGCGGATTTGCCGAGCAACATCGTTACGCCCCCAAAACCCAGGTGTCTTTCGTCCCGCCGCCTTGGGACGAATTCACAACTAAAGACCCTTTTTTCATCGCCACGCGGGTCAGTCCGCCCGGTGTGACTTCGATCCCTCCAGGGGAGACCAGAACAAATGGGCGCAAGTCCACGTGACGTGGTGCGAGCCCGGCCCGCGTCAGGATTGGCACGGTCGAAAGCGCCAATGTGGGTTGTGCGATATACTTCGCTGGCGACGCCTTCAGCTTTGCCTCAAAATCCTTGAGCTCTTTTTTGGACGCTGCAGGCCCCACCAGCATCCCATAGCCGCCAGAGCCATGAACCTCTTTGACCACAAGCTCAGAAAGGTGTTCGATCACATACGAAAGGCTATCGGGTTCAGAACATCTATAGGTTGGCACATTCTGAAGAATGGGTTCCTCGCCTGTATAGAACCGCACAATGTCCGGCATGTAGGAATAAAGCGCCTTATCGTCTGCGATACCGGTGCCCGGGGCATTGGCCAGCGTCAGGTTTCCCGCACGGTAGACATCGAAGATCCCAGGCACGCCCAACATGCTTTCGGGATTGAAAACCATTGGATCGATATATTCGTCATCGACGCGTCGGTAAATCACGTCAATCGGCACATAGCCCTGGGTCGTGCGCATCGCCAAGCGCCCCTCTTCAACCCGCAAATCGAAGCTCTCGACCAGCTCGCACCCCATGCCATCCGCCAAGAACGCATGTTCGAAATAGGCAGAGTTATGAATGCCGGGCGTCATCACCGCAATCACTGGCGTCCGATTGGGCGAATTCTCAGGCGCAGACGCGGCCAAGGACCGCCGCAGCATCGCAGGATAACTGCTGACTGGGCGCACATTCAGTTCCGAGAAAAGTTCTGGAAACATCTTCAGCATCGTTTCCCGGTTCTCAAGCATGTAGGACACACCTGATGGTGTCCGCGCATTATCTTCGAGCACAAAGAACTCATCTGGGCCGGTCCGCACCAAATCAATGCCAACGATATGTGTGTAAACGCCGCCAGGGGGGTTCATCCCCATCATCTCCGGCAAAAAAGCCTCGTTGTTCTGAATAAGCTCGACCGGAACGCGTCCGGACCGCAAAATCTCTTGGCGGTGATAGACGTCATAAAGGAAGGCATTTAGCGCGCGCACCCGCTGCTCGATCCCTTGTTCGAGCCGGGCCCATTCGCCAGCGGAAATAATCCGTGGCACAATATCAAACGGGATCAGCCGTTCATCCGCCTCCGCTTCGCCATACACGTTGAATGTGATCCCAACCCGACGAAAGAGCGCTTCGGCCTGTTCAGAGGTTTTCAGAAGGGCACGGACGTCCTCTTGTGAAAACCAGCTGTGATAATTGGCATAAGGTCCGCGGGCGCTGTCCTCGCCCGCAAACATTTCGTCAAAGAAAGAGGACGGCATCTCAGCCATGGCAAGCCTGCGGTGAAAGCCTCATTCGTCGCACGATCGGGCCCTGCATGAAACCAGGCAGGTTCGCACCAAAGATGTCCCCTACACGCGCCAATTAGCCCCCTACGGATACCCAGCGAAGAATGAAAAAGTTATCTGGACGCTGCACCAAAGAAATGCCGTCCTGCACGCCCCAGATGAGCGGCTGCACATACATCGGCACATAGGCATGTTCGGACTGATAGATATCCGTTACCTCGTCGATCATCGCCTGACGCGCAGTGTCATCAATCTCAGATTGGATCATCGGCAAAAGCGCATCAACCCGGGCGTTGGAAAACCCGCCAAAGTTCCAACTGCCGAGTTTTTTGTCTGGATTGGGTGTCGTCACGAGGAAGCGCACGGGATGCTCGTGATCGAACGTACCGGGTGACCACCCAAGAAGATACATATCATAATTGTCGGCACGCAACTCAGGCCAGTAATTGTTCACCGGCATCGCGTCGAGCTCTGCGTCCAACCCAATTTGTGCCAGCATGCTGACCACGGCCTGGCAGACGGCCTCGTCGTTAAGATAGCGATTGTTCGGGCATTTCAGACCAAAGCCAAATCCGTCTGCATATCCGGCCTCGGCCAGCAGCGCCTTTGCACCTTCAACATCAAAGCCCGGTCTCGCATCATTCGGGGCAGAGAACCCGCGCATGGCCGGACTCACCAGTTGGGATGCGGGCGCGGCATTGCCACGCATAATTGTCTGAAGGATGGCTGGAACATTCACGGCTTTTGCCACCGCTTCGCGCACGCGCGCATCTTTGAATGGGTTTGGATCCCCCGCATTTGCCCCAAACTTCAAATTGTCGAGTTCGTGCCCAAAGCCAAGCATGATGACCCGCGCCTCGATGCCTTGGATCACATCAACACCTTCAGCCTTTCTCAGCCGAGCCGTATCTTGAATGGGTACCGGATTAATGAGGTCGACCTCACCGGAGAGAAGGGCCGCAACCGCAGTTGCCGGGTTTTGTATGGGCGTAAATTCGGCCCGGGTAATGTTGTGCTCTACATCTCCCCACCAACCTTCGAAGGGTTCCAAGACTGTTTTAAGCCCGGGTTGGCGTTCCACCAACTGAAACGCGCCGGTTCCGTTGGCGTTCAAGGTCGCGAATGTCTCGCTATCTTTGGCAGGAACCACGGCGCCATTCGCCTCGGCCCAGCTTTTATCCATAATCATAAAGTTTGCGATGGAATCCGGGAAAATCGGATTGGGGGCGGTTGTCATAAAGTCGATTGTGAACTCATCAACAATCGTGACCTCTGATACCGGCGCAAACCAACTTGCGGTATCTGCGGCCTCGCTCGAGGCGCGCTCGTATGAAAATAACACATCCTCCGCATCAAAACTTGATCCATCATGGAACGTCACACCTTGACGCAAGTTAAAACGCCAGCCTTCGGTGCCGATCGGTTCCCAACTTTCAGCCAGGGCCCCTTCGATCGCCATATCTTTTCCGCGGCGCACGAGACCTTCGTAAACGTTGTTTAGGAACCCTAAAACAGGCGCGGAATTGACGGCATGGGGGTCCATGGTCTGGGGGTCGGTTGTCGAGGCCCAGGTGAAGGTTTCTGCATGCACAGGAAAAGCGACCAGAACAAAACTCGTCGCGAAGAGAAAATGTTTCATAGAGTTCTCCTTTGTGATCGAGTTAAAGCCTAGCCCCAACCTATGTTGGGGCTAGGAATTGTGATGCCTTAGTTCAGCGTGAAGAACTTGAACTTCGGCACATCTTCCGGATCAACAACGGTTTCGACCTTGTTGCTCATCCCCCAGTTCAGAACCTGGTGGTGGATTGGAAGGTACAACAGTTCGTCCTGAACAACGCTCCAGATATCTGCGATTGTCGCATCGCGCACGGCTAGATCGGTTTCTGATGCAAGCGACACAATTTTTGCATCTACATCTGGGTCAGAGAACCGTGTGCCATTCCAGCTTCCGCGCGTATCGGATGTTGAGTGTACAAGGAAGTTGAAGATGTACTCAGAATCGTAGGTCGGAACACCCCAACCAAGCATATAGAAATCCGTGGTCCTGTTGGGAATTTTCGGGAAGTGTTGTGCTTTTGGGATCGCTTCCAAATTCACAGTGATTCCGATCTGGCCGAACATACCCACGGTCGCCTGACAAATTGCCTCGTCATTGATGTAGCGATCGTTCGGGCAATCAAGCTGGATCTCAAAGCCATCTGCATAACCGGCCTCCGCCATAAGCGCTTTCGCCTTTTCGATGTCCGTTGCCGGAACCGCATCAAGTGCTTCGGTCCAACCGTTCACGAAAGGCGGCATGGCCACACCCGCTGGAATCGACTGGCCCCGCATCACGACCTGTTGGATTGCTTCACGGTTGATCGCCATGTTCATCGCTTGGCGTACGCGAACATCTTGAAGCGGGTTCGCGCCCTCGACACTGTCGTTGGCCAGATCATCGTCGCCAAGGTTCAGACCGAAGAAAATTACCCGGTTCTGGGGGGCCTTTATGACCTTCAGGTTTGCGTCATCATCAACGCGTGCCAAGTCTTGGACCGGCACGTCTTGGATGAAATCAACTTCACCCGACAAAAGCGCTGCAACACGTGTCGCGGCATTTTTGATCGGCGTATAGTTGATCGCTGTGATCTCCATTGGGTAAAGATCTTTTCCCCAATAGTTTTCGTTTATCGTGAGCTCCGTCAAGCTGTCTGGCGTGCGGCTCTGCACGATGTACGGGCCAGTGCCATTGGTATTGAGCGACGCGAATGTGACCTCACCGCCTTCGATGTCCTGGACTTTGACCGCGTCATTCGCCTCGGTCCAAGTTTTGTCCATGATGAACAGGTTTGTCAGATTAGACGGCATAATTGGGTTCGGACCGTCTGTGACGATCTCAAATCCGTACTTCCCTGCCGCACGCACTTCGACCACCGAAGACAACAGTTCTTTCATAGCTGAATCTTCGCTCATAGCCCGCTCGAAGGAGAAGACTGCGTCTTCGCTGTCGAATTCAGATCCATCGTGGAATGTCACGCCTTCGCGCAGCTTGAACTCCCAAACGTTCGGGTCGTCAGCCTTAACGCCCCATTCGGTTGCAAGTGCTGGCTCAAACGCGCCAGTCATATCCCGAATGATGAGGGGTTCGTAGACCTGATGGGCCAAAGTGTGTGTCGGACCTTCGTTTTGCGCATGTGGATCAAGTGTCAGACTGTCGCCCGCACGCGCCCAATTCAGTGTTTCTGCAACAGCGCCGGTCGCCAACATCGCAACCGCAGCCGTAGTTCCCATTAAATGTTTGAAACGCATCTCTCTCCTCACGTAGTTACAAGACTACAAAGAGTGTTTCCTGGGTTCTGCGAAAGCGCAAGTGCTAATGCCTAAAATACCACCAAACACTGCAGATTGCATAAAGTGACGGCGAAATCGGCAATCTGACGGGGGGTTGCCTGCTTCTTCAGCCGTCCCAATCGATATTGAACTTTTTGACCAATGCATCGATCTGTTCTGCCGAGAGATGACGGGGAGACATGCCCTTTGTGAGAAACGAAAGTTTCGCCGTTTCTTCGAGCTCTTCGATGGCAAAGAACGCCGCCCACAGGTCTTTATCAGCAACCACTGGCCCATGATTGGCCAGCATCACCGCAGAATATTTGCCGCCGAGCGCGCGCACAGCGTTCCCCATCGCGGTATCGCCTGGCAGAAAAAACGGCAATAGTGGCACCTTACCAACACGCATGATCGTATAAGGCGTTAGAGGCGGGACGACATTCTCGGTGTCCACATCAGGCAACATCGAAAGCGCGGTTGAATAACTTGAATGCAAATGGACCACCGCGCCTGTATCCGGGCGGGTTTCGTAAAACGCCGCATGAAGCGGGATTTCCTTCGTCGGTTTATCGCCTGACAAATGGGTGAGGTCCCTATCCAACAGGCTGATCTGCGCGGGATCAAGAAACCCCATGCAACTCCCTGTTGGGGTGACCAAAGTCATTCCATTGCCCAGACGAACCGAGATGTTCCCCGACGCCCCGCAGGTCAGACCTCGGTCAAAGATCGACTTTGCGATCCGGCACATGTCCTCCCGCGCTTTGGCCTCTTCGTTCACGCCTTGCCCTCCATCATCGCGAGTGCCGTGGAAAAGAAATCTTCGCCACCAAAATTACCGGATTTTAGCGCCAGTGCCAGACCGCGATCATCCTCCACTTTCGTCGCAGGAACACCCGGCGCCAAACGCGGACCGATGCGAAGCGCAGTGGCGCGGAGACCAGAAACAACCGCGCCAGATGTTTCACCTCCCGCGACGACAAATCTTTTTACGCCAGCCTCTGCGAGCCCCGCTGCGGTTTCTGCAAACAATGTCTCTATCGCCGATGCGGCTACATCCCTTCCGAACGTCTCCTGAGCAGATTTTACAACATCGGGATCAGCGGACGAAAAGATCATGGGCGCGCCGTCTTGTGCCATGACCCAAGGCACCAGATCGGTCGCCATCACCGCGCCCGAGACCGCCTCTTCGGCTGTAACTTCGCGGCTTGGCGAAGCATCCTTATACTCTGCAACCTGGCGTCTTGTTGCGTTGGAACAAGAGCCTGAAATCACAACACCCGGGCCCGGTGCGCCGGTCCAATCGGGCGTCTTGGGCACCAACCCAAAGTTACTTGGAAGGCCAAGCGCAATCCCCGACCCACCGCACAGCAGCGGAAACCCTAACGCAGCGCGACCAAGCGTGACGAGATCTTCGTCCACAATCGCATCGACAATGCGGCAGGTTGGACCTGGCGTCGCCAAAAGACGACGAAGGTGGTCTAGGCCCCGTCGCACATTGATGATGTCGATATGCCCCACCGCGTGCTTAGATTGTCGACCAAGAACCCTGCGCAGATCCGGGTCTGTCATCGGTGTGAGCGGATGGTTTTCCAACCCGCTCTCATTCAGCAACCGATCCTCCACAAAAAGATGGCCCTGATAAACTGACCGCCCATTTTCAGGGAAAGCGGGCGTCACAGGTACGGCTTCGGCCCCTGTGCGATCAACCAACATATCCAAAACGGGGCCGATATTTCCCTCATCCGTACTGTCAAATGTCGAACAAACCTTAAAGATGATCTGTCTTGCCCCTTGGGCGCACAACCACTCATAGGCCCGCGCAGATGCATCAACGGCCTCATCTACGGGGGCGGTCCTGGATTTTAGGGCGATAACCCCTGCATCGATATCACCGGCCGGCGCCTCGGGCGTGCCAATGAATTGGGTAACCCGCATACCCCCCTCAGCCAATGTCAGCGCAATATCGGAGGCGCCAGTGAAGTCATCTGCAATGACGCCAAGTTTCATTTTGGCAAATCTTTGATTGGGCCCCGGTCAAGCCGCGTAATGAATGGCGCACCCCCAACCGGGTAAAGGTCTCGGACCAAAGGATCGTGCCCGGGAACCACAAGTTCTGCCCGATCCGTGAGCCGCTCTAACATCACGAATCCATCCATCATATCCTGTAGGTCGACAACAATCGGGAATGGCTTTCGCTTGAGAAAGTTCTCATAGTAATGCGAAGCGTCCGAGGCGAGGACCAACCACCCTGCTTCGGTCCGAACACGCACCGCCTGAAGCCCGCGACTGTGACCGCCGATCTTATGCACTGTCACTCCGTCCACGATCTCCGCCTCGCCGTCGTAGAAAACAACCTTTCCAGAATAAAGTCGTAGGATCGTCTCGCAGATATGGCTGCCCGTAAACGGCATCCGCAACACATCATGGCACATGCACGGCCCCGTAGCATATGCCATCTCCGCTTCTTGCAGGTGCAATCGCGCATTCGGAAACAGGTGCAGGCTTCCCGCGTGATCATAGTGAAGATGCGTCACGATGATGTCTGTGATGTCGAATGGGTTCAGGCCAAGCGGCTCAAGCGCCTCTGGCGCCGTGATTTGGATCGGGCGCCCCCGCGATTTCGCCTCCGCCGCATCATAGCCTGTATCGACCAAAATGGTTTGCTCGGCGTTCCGGATTACCCAAATATAATAATCCATGTCATGGGGGGCATCATGCCTCGGATCGAAAATAAAACTGTCGGCCCGCGTGCGCGCGTTCCGTTCCGCGTATTTCAGCGCATAGACCTCCCAGTTACCCATGGGTTTTGTCTCCGTCCGCTAAGGTTCTTGTCCAGGGAAGACGTCGCCAAGCTCGTTTGACAACGGAAATCTGCGACAAGATCAGAAGTATATTGAGCGATAAGAGGATCGCCGCACCTGGCCGTGTGAAGAAAATCGACAGATCCCCATCGGACACGAGCAGCGATCGCCTGAAGGTTTCATCGAACAAGCCTCCCAAGATAACCCCAATGACCAAAGGTGCGATGGGATAGTGCATAAGGTTCATCAGATATGCAACGAACCCGACGCCCAACATCAGATAAAGGTCATTGATCCCCCCACCGACCGAGAAACTTCCGATTGTGGTGAGCACCATAACAATGGGTAGAAAGACGGTCTGCGGAATCTGAAGGATCATGATGAAAATGCGTGCCGTAAACAGGCCCATCAGAAACATAGTCATGGACGCCAGAACCAAGATCGCAACGACATGAAGGATAATTGCAGGATCTATGGTTGGACCGGGAATGACATTGTTGATCTTCAGCGCGCCAAGCAATGCTGCAGCCGGCGGAGAGCCCGGGATGCCAAGAACCAACAAAGGGATCAACGCCCCTCCGATCGCCGCATTATTCGCGGCTTCCGCACTGATCAGGCCGTTCATTGACCCGTGGCCAAAGCGCGCGCCATCTTTTGCGGCGGCCTTTCCAACGCCGTAGCTCACCCAACCCGCGACATCCTCTCCAACACCGGGAAGGGCACCAATACCCGTTCCAATCACGCCAGATCGACCGATTGTCGGGAGACGTTTGAACACCTCTCGGAACTTTGGAACGATCCGTCCAATATCGGGTGGTTTGGCGGTCACAAGCATTGTGCGCATTCCGTCCATGATTTGCGGAACGGCAAAGGCCCCCATCAACACCGGCACAACTTGAAAGCCCGACAAAAGATAAGACCACCCGAAGGTATAACGCTGCTCTGAGAGAAGGGGATCAAGTCCGACCATGGCCATCGCAAGGCCAATCATGCCAGCAATCCAGCCTTTCACAACCAGGTCCTTGCTCATCAACGTACCAGACAAGAGGATCCCGAACAGGGCCAATAAGGCTTTCTCGGGAGATGCTATGTTTTGAGAAATCAAAAGAAGAAGCCAAACAAAAACCAATAGAAACACTGTGCCGAAGAGTGTGCCAATAAAAGACGACGTTGTCGTGATCCCAAGCGCCTCTCCCCCGCGTCCTTGTTTTGACAAAGGGTAGCCGTCCATCGCCGTCGCTGCGCTCGCGGCGGTGCCCGGAATGTTCAGCAAAATCGACGGGTAGGACCCGCCATAGATAGCACCAACATAGGCCCCAATCAGGGCAATGAGAGATTGTTCGAGCGGAAACTTATTGCCGAAAAACCCGGTAAGGATGGTAACGGCCAACGTCGCCGTCAGGCCCGGAAGCGCACCAAACACAATGCCCAAAAAAACGGAGGCGATCAAATAAACATATGTAATTGGGTCTGTCGCAAGACCCACAAATGCCGACCAAAACCCTGCAAGTTGCTCCAGAACAAACATCGTCAGTTTGTCCCCTGCCACAGCGGCCTGATCTTCACGTAATAGGTGTACTCAATCTGTGAAAAGAGCAGCCCGCCCCGGTTTGGAACATTTTGGCGAAAGCCAAACGCCATTGAGATGACCAGAATAAGGGGCGCAAAGATGGACAGCCACGGGGTAACTTTGACGACCGCCGGGGCGGTGCTGGAGGTCCTTGTGGATATGTGCATCCAGACCGTCAGGCCCACCCAAACAGCCAGCGTGACCCAGTCGTCATCATGGTTCTTTTGCCAATCCGATTGGGGAAAGTTTGACACCAGCGCATAAAGCCCAGCGAACATCACCGATAGAGCCGATCCAATCATCCTCGGCCGCGTGCTTTGGTGAAACCCCCAAATGAGGGCCGTGATCAAAACGGCAGAGCAGATGATAAAATCAACCCGTGGCACCAGCGCGAAAATATAGGACAACAGTATAATGGAAATAGCCGCTAGCCGCAGCGCCTCTTGCCGATCAATGTGCAAACCACTTGCGTCGATCAGAAACTTCAAACCGCCATCGGTGATCGACCGCACGATAAGGCCCACCGACATAAGCAACAGTGCTCCAAAGATTCCATAGGGCACGATGGCAGCAGAATTGTACCATTTCGCACTATCGACCCCCGCAACGCTCGTGTTGAAAAAGGGCAAGAGACTTGTCTGCCACAGAAAGAACACCGAGACGAGGATCAACACCAATGACGTGACGAAGTCTTGTGCACGCAGCTTTAACAAGTGTGTGTCCGAAGGATCCAAAACGTGCCTCCTGGTGATCTGAGCATAAGAATGGCCTGATACAAACTGTATCAGGCCATCGGGTGGAACACCGGTTACGGCTTCTCGATGCCGAGTTCCATCGGGTTCACTTTCGCGGCCTCAAGATCGAACAAAGTCCATGCAAAATTCGATTCAAGTTTGGCAAAAATGGCACTCGCCTCTTCGCCATACTGTCCGCCAACATCATAGTAATTTGCGGCGGCCCAGTCCGCTACAACGTCGCTCGCGATCGCTTTTTCAAACGCCGCGCTGAGCGCCGCTTTGACATCATCAGAGGCAGAGTTGTGCACGGCGAAACCAATCGCTTGCTTCAGTGGAAGATACTCACCCACACTTGGATATATATCAAAGGCCGACGGCACAGACATGCCCGCGATGTCGGCTGATTCAGGTGTAAGCATGGCCAGCGGCTTGAGCTGACCGCCCTCAATCAACGGGGCCTGTTCCGCAAGCGAAGTCACAACCAACGCCACCTCTCCGGCAAGCGCAGCTTCCTGCCCCGGCGCCGAACCTTTGTAGGGCACGAACTTAAACTTAGCGCCCGTCCCGTTTTCCAACGCAAGCAGGTTCAGGTGATGGATGGACCCAGAACCCGAAGCCGCAGCCGGAATCGACCCAGAATCAGACGTTGCCGCCGCAATGAGTTCTTCCAACGTATTGTAGGGTGAAGACGCCGGAACCGAGACCAAATCAGGTGAACCGCCTACGATGAATGGGTACCAATAGTCGAATTTCTGATCCCAACCGCCCTGCACCGCAGCAGTAACATTGGACTCC
Source organism: Pseudomonadota bacterium (assembly GCA_038744815.1). Taxonomy (GTDB): domain Bacteria; phylum Pseudomonadota; class Alphaproteobacteria; order Rhodobacterales; family Rhodobacteraceae; genus Amylibacter. The sequence continues at coordinate 17,454 of JBCDLY010000010.1, forward strand.
GATAAACCCACCAAAGTGTATCCGTCATCGGGTTGGTTTTGAACATAAACCATACCATTCGATCCGGCGACACCGCCCGTTTGGTTGATCACGTTGATTTTGACCGGAAGGTGCTTTTCCATTTCCGCCATGATCATCCGGTTGATCGAGTCCGTGCCCCCACCGGCGCCCCATACGACGGCCGTTGTGATGTCGCGGAACGGATAATCCTGTGCGGATACGACCGATCCGAGACCTGCGGCCACGATCGTGGCCAGTGCCATTTTTAGAAAATTGCGTTTCACGTTTCAGTCCTCCCAAACTGTTTGTGCATCAGTTATTGCATTATTTAACGTATACATTAGAGATAAGGTGTCAATCGAATTATTGACATCAACGGGTCTCTGGGAGGAGTCCACGACACAGGCGCGAGTGCGGGGAGAAGGAAGATGCCAAAACAACTGACGATTGCTGTATTTGAAGGGGATGGCATTGGCCCCGAAATAATGGCGCCCACGCTTTCTGTCCTCGACGCGCTTTCTAACGCGGCATCGTATTACAGTTTGACGTTCAGAACAGTTCCGGCAGGCGCCGCGCATTATGCAGAGACCGGAGAATCGCTGCCCGACACATCTTTGACAGTTGCCCGCGAAAGCGACGCCATTCTTCTCTCTGCCATGGGACTGCCAGAGATCCGCTATCCAGACGGAACCGAAATCTCTCCTCAAATCGAACTTCGAAAGAAGCTCGGGCTTTACGCAGGACTTCGCCCGGTCAAACTGATGCCCAACCAACCCTCCCCACTTTCCAGCGAAGGGCGCAAGCCCATTGATTTTGTTCTCATACGGGAAAGCACCGAGGGCCTGTTCTTTTCGCAAGGTGCGGGAACCGTCACCGAGATGGAAGCGACAGAGACGTTAAAAATCACACGACCGGTGAGTGAGAAACTCTTTGAATTTGCGTTTCGGCTCGCGAAACAACGCAAAGACAGTGGCCGAAGTTCTGGTCACGTGACCTGTGTGGACAAAGCGAATGTTTTTCGGGCATTCGCGTTTTTTCGGAGTATATTTTACGAAATCGCCGAAAAGCACCCAGAGATTAAAACGGATCACGCATATGTCGATGCAGCCGCGCTTTGGATGGTACAAAAGCCGCATGTTTTTGACGTGCTTGTGACGGAAAACATGTTTGGCGATATTTTGTCCGATCTTGGCGCAGGGCTGATGGGCGGGCTCGGATTGGCCCCATCGGCAGATATCGGAGACGACGCAGCCGTGTTTCAACCCTGCCATGGGTCTGCGCCCGATATCGCCGGTCATGGAATCGCAAACCCAATGGCCATGATGTTATCGGCAGCAATGATGCTGAATTGGCTTGGATACGAGCACGATCTCCCCGCACTGATCAAAGATGGTGAACGGCTTGAAACTGCGGTTGAGCGCATGATCTCCGCAAAAGTTGGACTGACCGCAGACCTTGGCGGGACCGCCACCACAAACGATGTTGGCACAAGCATCATTCGATTGCTCAAAGAGGATTTTGTGGCCACATGACTTTGCCTGTCATGTGCATCGGTGCGGGATATTTCAGCCGTTTCCATACGGAAGCATGGCACCGGATCGAAGGCGTAGATCTTGTGGGCGTGTACGACCGGGATACCCTTCGGGCAGACACCGCGGGTGTCCCCGCCGCACCAACACTGGAGGCCCTTTTGGAAACGGGGCGTGGGGGCATCGTAGATGTAATTACACCCCCGCCGAGCCACCTGGACCTCATAAAAACGGCACTTGCGTATGACCCCGCCGCAATCATCTGCCAAAAGCCGTTTTGCGAGTCTCTGGATCAAGCGAAGAGGGCAACAGAGCTGGCCGCGGAAGCATCGGTCCCGCTCATCGTGCACGAGAATTTTCGCTTTCAACCCTGGTATCGAACACTCAAATCGGCCATCGAAAGTGGGCATGTTGGCGATCTTCAACAACTGACGTTCCGCTTCCGCCCTGGTGATGGGCAAGGACCAGATGCATATCTTTCACGGCAACCATATTTTCAGAAGATGGATCGGTTCCTCATCCATGAAACGGCCGTTCATTGGATCGACACATTCCGGTACCTCATGGGTGAACCCAAAGGTGTGTTTGCCGATCTGCGGCGGATGAACCCGTCAATTGCGGGCGAGGATGCAGGGTACATTTTGTTCTTTTACGAGGACGGAAAGCGCGCGCTATTTGATGGCAACCGGCTCCTCGATCATTCGGCAGAGAATACGCGCTGTACAATGGGCGAAGCGTTGATCGAAGGGTCAGAAGGGACGCTTACCCTTCTTGGAAACGGCGAAGTTCTGCTCCGTAAATTTGGCAAAACGACGTCGCGGTCTCTTCTGGGCCCGACTTTAGGCCAAGGCTTTGGCGGCGATTGCGTATACCATCTGCAATCTCATGTGGTGCGGGCCCTGGAAGGCAACGGAAACTTCGAGAACACGGCCGAAGACTATCTCTCCGTTATCGAACAGGAGAATCTTATCTACAGTTCGGCCGAGAAGCAGGCTACGGTATGGCTATGACCGCAGCACCCAACGCCACGGCGCAACGACCGAAGTCGCAGTCCCAAAGAGCCGTTGAAGAGCTCCGAAGTTTGATCCTTCGGAATGAGCTTCAGGCCGGCGGGGTCTATCTTGAAACGGAACTTGCTGAAATGTTGGATATGTCGCGAACTCCGGTCCGCGAAGCAGCTCTGGTTCTAGAGGCCCAAGGCTTGGTGCAAGTTCGGCCCCGAAAAGGCGTTCGGATCCTGCCCGTCGCCATCAATGACATGCGAGAAATCTACGATATCCTAACCGAACTCGAATCCCTAGCAGCTTTTGATGCGGCCTCAAAAAACTACTCGGAAGAACAGCTCGGCACACTGTCGGAAACCATCGAGCACATGGACTTGGCCGTGGCCGCTGACAACCGAGAGGCATGGGCGCGCGCTGACGACCTTTTTCACGAAGAACTGCTTCGATTGGGTGGCAATGAACGGGTTGTCCATGTTGCGGCCATGATGGCAGATCAAGTCCATCGAGCGAAGCGCGCAACACTCTTTATCCGCCCAAGCCCATCAAAATCAAACGAAGATCATCGCGGGGTGTTAGAAGCCATCCGTGACGGAGATGGTGAGCGCGCGCGCGCGATACACCATCAACATCGCCAGAGCGCCCGTGATATGTTGATCGCCCTTTTGGAAAAGCATCACCTTCTCCAACTCTAGGTAATGCACTGTTCGATCTTGACGATCGCCGCCAGGCACGCTTTCCCCGTCGTATGATCTTTAATCTCGGTTCTATCAATATCGACGGGTTCTATCAGCTGAACTCTTTGCCTGGGCCTGGCGAAACCGTTGCAGCGCACTCGTTCATGCGTCATCTGGGTGGAAAGGGGATCAACCAATCAATTGCAGCCCATTTGGCCGGGGGGTCCGTTCATCATATCGGGGCGGTTGGTGGCGACGGGGATTGGGTGATCGAACAAATCAAAGGATTCGGTCTGAACACATCGGGAATTGAAACACGTGAAGGGGCGACGGGCCATGCCGTAGTCGCGGTGGATGGCGCGGCGGAAAATCAGATTATCATCTTTGGCGGCACCAATCAGACGATAGCGCATGACTGGATCGCCTCCGAACTCGTCTCGATCCGTCCAGGAGATTTCGCCCTCTGTCAGAATGAGACCAACTTAACCATCGAGTTTGCAGCGCTGGTATCTGCCGCTGGCGCAAAACTGGTCCTCAGCGCCGCACCCTTTGACGCAGATCAGGTCACAGCTTTGCGTGATCATGTCCACCTTCTTGCCGTGAACGAATCCGAGGCGGCCGCACTTTCGGAGGTCTATGGCGCCGCGCCATCGGCGATGGGGTTTCCAATCGTCGTGGTCACAGAGGGCAGCAAGGGCGCGTCCGTCTATGTTGATGGGCAAACCCACTCTCAAGATGCGTTTGATGTAGACCCCGTCGATACAACTGGCGCGGGCGATACGTTCCTTGGGTCATTTGTCGCGCGCCTGGATCTCGGCGACGATATCCCGACGGCGCTCCAATACGCCTCGGCCGCATCGGCCATTCAGGTCACGCGCCCAGGGGCCGCAGCCGCAATTCCGTCACAAGCCGAGGTCGCTGCATTTTTGAAGGAACACACATGAGCCAGACAAAGCTGATCATCGACACGGATCCCGGCATCGACGACGCAATGGCGATTGTCTTCGCCGCCCTCCATCCAGAGATTGACCTTGTCGGGCTCACCTCTGTTTTTGGCAATGTGACCGTCGACAAAACCACACGAAACGCGCTGCGTTTGGCAGAGTTTGTCGGGCAAGAGATACCGGTGGCCATGGGCGCGGATGTCCCCCGTGCCATGCCTTTCAACGGCGAATCCGATGATGTGCATGGCAGTGAAGGGTTTGGTGATATACCCGCAGAAGATCCCACGCGCGCGCCAGACCCACGCCCCGCCGCCGAATTCATCTGCGATATGATCACCCAAAACCCAGGGGAGATTGTGCTCTGCCCCGTCGGACCACTTACCAATATTGCGGCAGCGCTCGACCATGACCCGAGCATTACCTCTAAGGTCAAAAGCGTTGTTATCATGGGCGGCAGCTTGCATGCTGGTGGCAATGTCACACAACATGCCGAGGCGAATATTTGGAACGATCCCCATGCCGCGGATATTGTGTTTGCGGCGGACTGGCCCGTTACGATGATCGGTCTGGATGTCACCCAAAGGATCAACTGCTACCAGGATCAGTTTGACACGCTGGCCGAAGAGGCACCGCGCCATGGCGGCTTCTTAAACCAAATGTTTCCCTACTACGCGGGGTTCTACCTGAAGGCCTATGGTCTTAACGGTGTGATGATGCATGATCCCTCTGCCGTCATTGCCTGTATCCGACCCGAACTGTTCTCATATGAACTTAGCCCCCTCACTGTCACCAAGGATGGTGACGCCATGGGAGAAACATTGGCCACGACGGATCGTCCCAATGTCACTGTTGCCGTAGAGGCAGAGATTGACAGCATTGTCGCACTGTTCTTGGATACGATCAGATCAGGAGGTTAAAATGTCAGAGTTTGAAGTCCTATCGGTCAGCCTGAACGACCCCGACGCCCCCCAGAAATTCGCGAAATCTTTGCGGGAAACGGGCTTCGCGGTTTTGAAAGATCACAATATCGCCTCCGACGAAATCGACGCGATGTACGCGGCCTGGTCCGACTGGTTCGAAAAAGACGAGAAGTTCGAATTTGCGTTTAAGCCGGGCGAATCCGACGGGTATTTCGGATATAAATCGGAAAACGCGAAAGGTGCGGCCCATAAGGACCTCAAAGAGTTCTTTCACGTCTACCAAAACAAACCGGTTCCATCCTCCATCGAACAGACGACGCGCGACTTCCAAAAAAAGATGATCGCAACCGGGGCCATGCTCTTGCGGTGGTTGGATGAAAACACGCCTGGGGAGATCTCCTTTTCCGAACCGCTCGAAAAGATGATCGACGGAAGCGAAAGCAACCTTCTGCGCGTCCTCCATTACCCGCCACTTCCCGAAGATGTCGAACCCGGCGAGACCCGCGCGGCCGCCCATGGCGACATCAACCTTATCACGCTTTTGGTTGCAGGTTCCGAACCGGGGCTTCAGGCGCAAGACACCGACGGGAATTGGCATGATGTTCCGACCGAGGCGGGCTACATAGCCGTGAATGCAGGCGACATGTTGGAGCAAGCCTCCAAAGGGCATTACCCCTCGACCATCCACCGGGTGGTAAACCCCCCAGCACGAGAGAACAGATCGCGCTATTCTTTGCCGCTTTTTGTTCACCCCCGTCCAGAGGTTGTGCTAGACCACCAAACAGCCGGAGAGTTCTTGGACGAACGCCTTCGCGAAATTGGGCTGAAAGCTTAAACAAACACCCCCCGTGGGTTTGCGGGGACTTAACAGGAGAACCCATATATGAACACAACGCGCAGATTTGCGGTCTCGGCATTGGCGGCAGCGCTGACATCCGTATCTTTCGCAGCGTCCGCAATGGACGACTTCAAGCCAGCGGTCATCTATGACATGGGCGGCAAATTCGATAAATCCTTCAACGAAGGTGTCTATAATGGCATCCAGCGTTTCATTGATGAAACCGGCGTTGAAGTGATGGAATTCGAAGTCACAAACGAAACTCAGCGCGAACAAGCGATGCGCCGCATGGTGGACCGTGGCGCGACAGTCGTCCTCGGAGTTGGCTTCGGCCAGGCAGATGCCATCAGTGCAGTTGCTGCGGACAACCCAGATGTGTCTTTCTCGATCATTGACGTGAACTGGCTCGAAGGGGACAACCTTCGTCAATACGCGTTCAAAGAACACGAAGGATCTTACCTTGTGGGCATGGCAGCTGCGATGGCTTCTGAAACTGGCACGGTTGGTTTCGTAGGCGGCATGGATATCCCGCTCATCTCGGCGTTTGAATGTGGCTATAAGCAAGGTGTTGCAGCGGTGAATGCGGATGCAACTGTGCTGGCGAACATGACCGGCACAACACCGGCCGCATGGAACGACCCCGCAAAAGGGGCGGAGCTGACAATCGGTCAGATCGATTCTGGTGCAGATGTGATTTACCAGGCGGCGGGCGGCACAGGCCAAGGTGTTATCCAAGCGGCCGTTGACGCGGGCAAACTGGCCATCGGCGTCGACTCCAATCAGAACTACCTCGCGCCAGGCTCCATCCTGACGTCTATGCTCAAGCGTGTGGATGTCGCAGCCTACAACACCATGATGGACGCAATGAATGGTGACTTCACGGCAGAGGTTCTGAACCTCGGCCTCGCAGAAGGTGGTGTTGGTTGGGCACTGGACGAGTTCAACCGTGACTTGATCTCTGCGGATATGGAAACAGCGATCAACGATGCCTCCGCAAAAATTGCGAGCGGAGAGATCGAAGTTCACGACTACCGTTCTGACAATTCCTGCCCATTGTAAGTTTTGGCAGCGACGAAAAATACGAAAAGGAGCGGCGCGTCCGCTCCTTTTGGTTTGGAGCTCCGCGGCGTATCCAAATCCTTTGGTCCGATCCAAGCGAACCAAAACATTGATCTCGCGGTCGAGCGGGGCACGATCCATGGCATCGTCGGCGAAAACGGTGCGGGCAAAAGCACTTTAATGAACATCCTTTATGGAATGCACCGTGCCGATGAGGGCGAGATGCTGATCGATGGCGCGGTCACGCAGATCAAAAGCTCCGCTGATGCGATCGCGCTTGGGATCGGGATGGTCCACCAGCACTTCATGTTGGTTCCACGCTTCACCGTGGTGGAAAATGTGATGCTCGGCTCCGAAGGGGGCGTTCTTTTAAAGGAAGGTCGCGCGCACACATTGGACACGTTGCAAAGCCTGTCTGACACTTACGGCATGCATGTGGATCCGAACGCCTTGGTGGGCGATCTGAATGTGGGCAATCGCCAACGCGTCGAGATCCTTAAGGCATTAAAGCATGGTGCAGATATCCTGATTTTGGATGAACCGACGGGCGTGCTCACGCCCCAAGAAACCGAACAGCTTTTTGAAATTCTCCGAAGCCTACGGGCCGATGGCAAGACCGTTCTGATGATCACCCATAAGCTCGAAGAGATCATGAGTGTGACCGACAATGTCTCGATCATGCGGCGCGGCGAAATGGTCGGTCACCGCAAAACATCCGCGACATCAACACAAGAGTTGGCCGAGCTAATGGTGGGGCGTTCGGTCCTTTTGGAGGTTGACCGCGGCACCTCATCGCCTGGCGATACGGCGCTTTCTGTTGAAAATCTTACCGCCGTCAGCAGCACCGGCGTCACCGAAATCGACGGCATCTCCTTCGATGTCCGCGCCGGAGAAATCCTCGGCATCGCGGGCGTCAGCGGCAATGGCCAGACACCACTTATGGAAATTCTGGGGGGCATGCGCGCACCCACCTCTGGTCGCGTCCGCATGCTGGGACATCAGATCGACAAGGATCATCTCGTCGGGCCTGAAGATCTCCGCGACAGCGGCCTTGGCCACATCCCAGAGGATCGCCACCACCACGGCCTCATCCTCGACTTCCTCGCCCAAGAAAACATGATCTTCGGCTACCACCATGATCGGCAAACCGGCTCTGGCATCTTGATCAACCCCAAGACCATTGCCGACCACACCCAAGGGTTGATGGATCATTTCGACATTCGCCCGCCCAATCCCGAACTGCCTGCGCGTAACTTTTCCGGCGGCAATCAGCAGAAAATCGTCATCGCCCGCGAAATGCACCCAAACCCAAAGGTTCTCATCGTCGGCCAGCCCACACGGGGTGTCGATGTGGGCGCGATCGAGTTCATCCATAAACAGCTGATCGCCCTTCGCGACCAGGGCTGCGCCATCGTTTTGGTCAGCGTCGAATTGGACGAGGTGATGAGCCTCTCAGACAGGATCATCGTGATGAATGATGGGCATATTGTTGGTGAACTCGCCAATGCGGAGTTCGATGAAAACCGCATCGGCCTGATGATGGCCGGGATCGCAGAGGACGCAGCATGAGCGGCCCTACACCAGACCTCCCTCGCTGGGCAGACCTTTATCTGCTGCCTGCGATCAATTTGATCATGGCTTTGATTGTCTCGGGCATCGTCATCGCCCTGATCGGGGAAAATCCGTTCGAGGCGCTTGGTGTGATGATCAACGGGGCCTTCTTCTTCGGCGACAGCCTGGGCTATACGCTTTATTACACGACCAATTTCATCTTCACGGGTCTTGCAGTGGCCACGGCCTTCAACGCGCTTCTCTTCAATATCGGCGGCGAAGGTCAGGCCTATATTGGCGGCTTGTTTGCCGCGCTTGCGGCCTTTGCCATTGGCCCAATTTTCCCCTGGTTTGTCGCCCTACCCCTTGTTGTTGCGGCGGCCGCGCTCGGGGGTGCGGCCTGGGCTTTCATCCCTGGGCTTCTCCAGGCAAAGCGCGACAGTCACATCGTGATCACAACGATCATGTTCAACTTTCTGGCCGCGTCCTTGATGGTCTCCCTTCTCTCCGGTTCGTTGATGCAACCCGGCCAACAATCGCCCCAAACCGCGCCGTTGCCAGACGCGGCGCTGATGCCCTCCGGCACCTGGCTTTTCGGATGGCTTGGGATCGACGCAGACCGCACGCCCCTAAACCTTAGCTTCCTCGTGGCGCTTGGATGCCTCTACCTCTATTGGCTGCTCATTTGGCGGACCCGTTTGGGCTATGAAATTCGCGCAGTCGGAAAAAACCCCGATGCCGCGAAATATGCGGGCATCAACGTCCCCCGCATTATCATCATCACGATGCTGATCTCTGGGGCTTTCGCGGGTATGATGGCGGTGAACGAAATCCTCGGCGTCCATGAAAAGGTCATTCTAAACTTCACCGCGGGCTATGGGTTTACCGGGATCGCGGTTGCCCTGATGGGCCGCAACCACCCCGTTGGTATCTTTTTGGCGAGCCTTCTGTTCGGCGCACTCTTCCAAGGTGGATTGGAACTCGACTTCGAATTCCAAGTGATCACGCGGGAAATGGTCCTCCTGATCCAGGGCCTCATCATCCTCTTTTCAGGCGCACTCGCCTATATGATGCAAAAACCTCTCGCGCGGGCGTTCCATGCGATCATGCGAAAGCCGAGCCTGGAGGATACACATGGATAGCTTCATGCTCATCCTCTCGGCGCTTGACGCAACCTTCCGGATCGCGACACCGCTGATCCTATGCGCGATGGCCGGTATTTTCGCGGAACGCTCCGGCATCGTCGATATCTCGCTCGAAGGGAAACTCTTGACCGGCGCTTTTGCTGCCGCCGCAGTCGCAGCACTTACTGGCTCCGCATGGCTTGGGCTCTTCGCGGCGATGTGTGCGGGTCTCATCATGTCGCTAATCCACGGCTTTGCCACCATCACCCATCGGGGCGATCAGGTGGTCAGCGGCGTTGCCATCAACATCCTGGCGTCTGGCCTCACGGTCATCCTCGGCATCGCGCTCTTTTCCCAGGGCGGACAAACACCCACCCTGCCGTCAGACGCCCGCTTCCGCCCCATTGAATGGCTGGGCGCAGACGCAATCGGATCGGTCCCCCTGCTTGGCCCGGTCTATCGGGATTTGATCTCTGGCCATAACCTTCTTGTCTATCTTGCCCTTCTTGCTGTGCCGCTCGCGGCCTTTGTTCTCTATCGAACGCGCTTTGGTTTGCGCCTTCGCGCCGTTGGTGAAGTGCCCGAAGCGGTCGACAGCGCAGGCATTTCCGTCCCCTGGCTCCGCTATCGGGCGCTGATTATTGGGGGGCTTCTCTGCGGCATCGCGGGCGCTTATCTTTCGATCGCGGCAGGATCCAATTTTGTGCGCGAAATGTCGGCAGGCAAAGGATATATCGCACTGGCCGCCGTCATTTTTGGAAATTGGCGCCCGGTCACAGCCTTCTTGGCCTGCCTTATGTTTGGCTTCCTAGAGGCGCTGGCCCCGCGCATCCAAGGCATCGAGTTCCCGCTGATCGGTGAAATTCCCAACCAGTTGATGCTGGCGATCCCTTATATCGTGACGGTGCTGCTGCTGGCGGGATTTATTGGCAAGCCCAGCCCGCCTGCCGCGATTGGGAAACCTTACGACGGATAGGCGGAGTTTATCGGAAACGAACGGTAAAACGTGATCCTATAAAATGGCGGAAACGCGGACAGAGCTGGCGTTCGAAGAAAACGTAAATTGGTAATCTAGGCGGAAAGCGTTATCCGCTGCAGTTGCTCGCTAACAAAAGCACTTCTCCAATGCGGACGTTCAAAGCGGAACAGTCAGGAATAGCGCACCCTTAATTCTTCTGTCCAAACATTCCACAGTCCGCATTTCGATAGCATCAGAAATCTCGCAACTTGCTGCGTGTTGTAGACTTCGTAAGGCCCAAGCAGCGGAGTCGATCTGCTAAACGCATGGGCCGTCATGAAGTTCCGCAAATGCTCGCAGCGGTTGATGGCATCTGGAAGTGATAGCTCCAAATCTCTCACAACTCCTCCGTCGCTCTGAGCCGTCAAAGAATCTCTAATCGGGTGCACTTCGACTTCGCTTTTTTCGCCTCGAACGACCCAGTCAATGGTTCTATCTGGGTCAATTCCGGAATCTTTTAGCCGTGTTTTGAGTCCTTCAAGCACATCCTGATTCCAGACGAAGTCCTCGTTATCAGACCATCTTCTATTTTTTCCACTCGCCCTCACATCCAAGCCCAGTTCTTGAATTGCCGAGTATGCAAGATTGATGGCAACTGAAGTCCCAACATGAGACGAAAAATTGCCGCTGTGCTTCTCAAACACTTGCTTATGTCGCGGATGCATCGAATGTGGAGTGACGCTCTCCGTCACTAAACTTAGTGCTAGTTTGTGGACCGCATAAACTAGACGACTGTCCGACCATGCCTTCGCAGCGACCGCCACAGCGACAGGGAGCGTTTGCCTAAAGGTGAACTTCTCGAAATATCCGGTTTTGCGAAATATCTGTTCATAGATTTCTTCGCGTTCGGTTGGGTCGTCAGGAATAGCAAATCCGTGCCCACTTGGGCTAAACTGGTCTGGAAATCCTTCCAAAATCAAATTGGCTGCGCGAATGAGCTCTATGGCGTTGTCGGCTTCATCTTGCTCGGTTTCAAAGACAAGCACTTGTCCAAATTCTTCATCGTCACGAAGGTCACTAGACTCTGGCAAGGCTGATGCTTTAGACACTTCAGCCCATCCTGATCCAAAAAAACGATACCTCTTTGAAGGATCAGTAATACCACGAACAGACCAACTCGCGTCAGCACAGAGTGATCGAACAAGTTCAAACTCGTCTGGCCTGAAGACGAGAAAGCTACAAAATGAAGACACCCACGCTCCTCAAAGAAATGATTTTGTTTGAGGTTAGTCGGCGGACCCATTCTCTGCAATTGAACACCGTCTGTTTTGAAGTATCAGCTCTGAGAAGGTTTAAGGGTCATAAATGTCAGCTTTGGGCCGACAGCTAAAGTTACAAGATTTTTCAATGATGCAACAAGGTCTCAAAGAAGACTTTTAGAGATACCCTTTGCCGTCCTACACCCCGCTCCTGGGTCATATTTTAACCCGACACAAACACACTTCCCACTCCATTCCCTCAAATTGGTTAACGCCGCACCCGCCAAAACCTGTCGGGACGGATGCGGTACGGAAACCAGACGCTTTCTGGACGCAAAGCAGACAGCAGATTTCAGTCAAAATGGCAATGGTTAACGCCCCCCATGCGCCGCGGTTTCCGCGTCTATCAGCACCCGAATTTGCGCCAGCAATTCCACGCGATCTGTGTGTTCCAGCCCGTAGGTCAGGTTGAACACATAGTCGAAATCCGGATCATTGCTCCCCTGATTGTGCTGCACCATCGTCTCCAGCTTATCGAGGCCCTTGATCCATTTTGCCTCCTCCGTCTCGGCCGCTTCATACTCTTCCCAGAGCGCCCAGAACTGTTGCCGCAACCCGACAGGCAGGGGCGCGTATAACGCCTCCAGGTCGGCCCGTTCTTGCGCCTCTTTCTGGGCCTTATCCACATCTGCAATCGCGGGAATATCCCCGCTGATCGCCTCTCCCAGATCGTGCACAATCGCCAGCTCCAGCAGGCGCATCACATCCAACCCTGCCATCTGATCGCGGAAGACCAGAACCCACAGCGCCAAGCGCCAGGAATGCGCGGCGGACGATTCCGGCGCCCCATCGGACAGCTTGGCTGAGCGGACCACACGTTTCAGCCCCTCTGCCGCTTTCAAAAACTCTAACCGCTCTTCAATCTCGTGCGCCTGCATCTGGCCTTGGGTTTCCCATCTCAGCTGATATGGTTGCTATAGAAAACCAAGCCGAGGCGGTCATGGCAACAGCTCTCTTAGTGATTGATATTCAAAACGATTTTTGCCCCGGTGGCGCCTTGGCGGTCACCGAAGGAGATCAAATCATCCCGCGCGTAAATGCGTTGATGGACCAATTCGAAGTGGTCGTCGCAACTCAGGACTGGCACCCCGCGGATCACCAAAGTTTTGCATCCAACCATGGCGCAGAGCCTTTTTCGATGACCGACATGCCCTATGGCCCCCAGGTTCTCTGGCCCGACCATTGCATCCAAGGGACGGACGGTGCCGCCTTTCAGGAAGATTTGGAGATTGACCGCGCCGACCTCATTATCCGCAAAGGCTTTCGCCCAGAGATCGACAGCTATTCCGCCTTCTTTGAAAATGATAAGACGACGGTGACGGGGCTCTCAGGTTACTTGAAAGAGCGGGGGGTTCGTGATGTAATCCTCGTGGGTCTCGCCACGGATTTTTGTGTCTATTATTCGGCGATTGATGCCGTGGCACAGGGGTTTGGCGCGACGCTCCTTCTTGATTGCTGTCGCGCGATTGACTTGGACGGATCGCTGGACGCCGCCATGGCGGATATGACCGCCAAAGGCGTGGCCATCACAGAAAGCACGCGGCTCACATGATTGACGCGGACACCAAAGCCAAGCTGTTCGCGGCGGCAAAAGCGGCAAAGGAAAACGCCTATGTGCCCTATTCCAATTTCCGCGTTGGGGCTGCGATTTTACTCTCAGATGGCACGATTGAAACGGGCTGCAATGTCGAGAATGCAAGCTATGGCGCTGCGATCTGCGCTGAACGCACAGCGCTGACGAAAATCACCTCCAACGGGCGGCGCGACGTCGTGGCAATTTGTGTCACAGGCGACACCGATGATGTGATCACGCCTTGCGGGATTTGCAGACAGTTTATCTTTGAGTTTGGCGACGATATCCCTGTGATCTGCACCAATAAAGATGGCGAAGAGATGGAGCTGACCATCAACGAGCTTTTGCCCCATGGGTTTCGTCTCGAAATCTAGGGTGCGCTCGGGCAAAGCCCTCGCGCCGCGCAGCGGCGGTGGCGCGCAGCGGCCCTTCCAAGGGCCCGGCGCGCGGGTCGGTCGCAAAGCGGCCGAAACTACTTCGTTCCAAACATGCGATCCCCGGCATCCCCAAGACCTGGTACGATATACCCCTGCTCATTGAGCTTCTCGTCCAAAGACGCGGTAATGATCGGAACATCTGGATGCGCTTTGTGCATCCGCTCCACCCCTTCAGGCGCTGCCACAAGACACAAGAACCGAATGTCCTTCGCGCCTTGCTCTTTCAGCAAATCAATCGCCGCCGCAGATGAATTGCCCGTGGCCAGCATCGGATCCACCGCGATCACCAATCGATCTTGGATCAACTCAGGCACTTTGAAGTAATATTGCACAGGTTCCATGGTTTCTTCATCGCGGTAGAGCCCCACAAAGCCCACGCGCGCCGAGGGGATGATCTCCAAAATACCGTCCAGCAATCCATTTCCGGCCCTCAGGATTGAAACGAGAGCCAGCTTCTTCCCATCCAGCTCCTTTCCCACGGTTGGTCCAACAGGCGTGTCCACTCTCTTATCCACCAGCGGCATTTCACAGGTGACCTCGTAGGCGAGGAGGTAACTGATCTCGCGCAACAACTGTCGAAACTGAACAGTCGGCGTCCGCGCATCCCGCATAATCGTCAGTTTGTGCTGCACCAATGGGTGATCTACTATAGTCAAATTCTTCACGTTGGTCCCCTCATCGCCAAATTGACAGTAAAGATTTACTCTCTCCGTAAGACGGGTTATCGTCTCTGGAAGCGTTTGGCAGCTGTTTTCTGTAAAGAAGTAAGCGCACCCCGAGTTCAAGACAGTACGCAAACGCAGGCAGAACGACAGGGGGGACGCATGCCATCACTTGGGACATTCTACGGATATGCGTGGAGCGACTTTTCCTTTTCAGGAACAAATTCGGGACTAATCACAAATACAAATAACGGTCCGTTCGGATCATTGGTGGACGGTGTGAACGTGGATATCACCGACACCGCCATCCTCTACGAACTCGAAATTGACGACGATGATCCCGAACTAGAGGATGGGTTCCAAGAAACGGGTGGAGCCCAAACGGTTATCGGGACTGGAACCACTCTCCCAGGCATCAGTGATGGAGACACGGTTGAATCCGAGTATACTTTCGTGTTGGAGCCCGTGGGGGGCGGCCCCACCATCGAGATTTACGCCATGGCGATCGGGCCCAATGGCTTCAACAGCAACCCAACCGTTATGTTTCTATCCAGTGCAGAGTTGGACCCGCTGACAACCTACGTAATTGTTAGCAGTACCGATGGGGGCGATTTACCGTTCGTTGACGTCTACTGTTTCGGTGCGGGAACTCATATCCAGACGCCGAATGGCGAAATTTGCATCGAAAATCTAAAAGCCGGGGACAGCATAATTGGCAAAGATGGGGGCCACAAAACCCTCAGATGGGTTGGATCAAAACGGGTCAAAGCCGAGCGACAGCTTGCGCCAATTATCATTCAAAAACATGCCCTTGGCAATCATTCCGACCTCATCCTTTCACCCCAGCATCGTGTTTTGATCCAAGGCTGGCGGGCAGAACTTCTATTTGGGATGAAAGAGGTTCTTGTGCCAGCTAAGGCGCTTTTGAACGGGGACACGATTTACAGACGCGCTGGAGGGTGGATCACCTACTACCATCTTCTGTTTGATACCCACGAGATCATATATTCAAATGGTGTGCCGAGTGAGAGCTTCCATCCCGCGCAGTATGCTTTGACAACACTCGATTTATTGTCGCGCCGCGAGGTATTCGAGATATTTCCAGAGCTCTCTTATGGCCAAGATGGGGACAGAAGACCAGCCTGCGGGATTATTCCAAGCCGCGACGCGATCGTTCTGAGCGCATAAAAAATGGGGGGACCGAAATCCCCCCAGTTCTGCATTCAGGCTCATATCATTTACTGCTCGCTTCGACTTTTGCCTGTGGCCTGAAGCGTCAAGGGTGCCCCGAGGCAGTGGGACACCCGACCTCGTTTAACTACATCCCGATGTTGCCCCGCAGGTGTTGCATTTCATGCAGGTGCCATTACGCACCAACGTGTAGTTCCCACACTCTCCGCAAGCGTCACCCTCATACCCCTGCATTTTCGCCCGCGTCCGCGGGTCCAGCACGACCGGCTCGGCTTGTGCCATTTGAACTTCCGTTTCGACCATGCCGCTGGCAATGGGTTGACCATCCGTGCCGTTGAAAAGCTCGGCACCGCCTTGGAAGACCATCAACTCTTGCGGCATCCGCTTACGCAGATAGCCCGTTGACGACACTTGCTTGAGCATCTCAATCCGCGCATCCGCAGGTTGTTGGATGTTCGACGCGCCTTCTTCTGCGCCGCGCCCGATCTCATCAAAGCTCACACCTGTAGGCTCCACATGTGCCAGATCGGTCCGATCCAGATAGCTGACGGCAAGTTCCCGGAAAATGTAATCCAAGATCGATGTGGCGTTCTTGATCGAGTCATTGCCCTGGACGATCCCCGATGGCTCAAACTTGGTGAAGGTGAAGAAGTCGACATATTCTTCCAGCGGCACACCGTATTGCAGGCCAACAGAGACCGCGATGGCAAAGTTGTTCATCATCGCACGGAAGCCTGCGCCCTCTTTGTGCATGTCGATGAAAATCTCGCCGAGCTTGCCATCTTCATATTCACCGGTTCGCAAGAAAACCTTGTGACCGCCCACCATCGCCTTTTGCGTATAGCCGCGACGCCGCTCTGGCAGACGCTCGCGGTGCACCCGTTCCACCTCTTTGACGATCACCTTTTCGACGATCTTCTCGGCGATGATCTGCGCCCGCTCACCCGCTGGCGCTTCGGCCAAAGTCTCTTCGAGATCCTCGTCATCGTCTTCGTCAATCAACGCGGCTGACAAAGGCTGCGACAGTTTCGAGCCATCCCGATAAAGCGCATTCGCCTTCACACCCAAGGACCACGACAACTCGTATGCATCGATACAGTCTTCGATCGTTGCATCATTTGGCATGTTGATCGTCTTGGAAATCGCACCCGAGATGAAGGACTGCGCAGCAGCCATCATGGTGATGTGGCTGTTCACCGACAGGTAGCGTTTGCCGATCTTGCCGCAGGGGTTCGCACAATCGAAGACCGTATAATGCTCTTCTTTCAAATACGGCGCCCCTTCCAGCGTCATTGTCCCGCAGACATGATTGTTCGCGGCCTCGACCTGCGCTTTGGTGAAGCCAAGATGGGTCAGCATATCAAAGCTCGGGTCATTCAGCTGCTCCGCCGGAATGCCCAGCGTGCCTTGGCAAAACTCCTCGCCCAGCGTCCACTGGTTGAAGACAAAGCGGATATCAAAGGCCGTGGGCAGCGCCGCTTCGATCTTATCAAGCTCTTCCTGTCCAAACCCGTGCCCCAGCAATGTGGTGTGGTTGATGTCTGGCGCATTGCCCATCGTACCGTGACCCACAGCGTATGAGATGATCTCGCCCGCTTCCGCCTCGGAATATCCAAGCACTTTCAACGCAGCCGGAACCGACTGGTTGATGATTTTGAAATACCCGCCACCGGCCAGTTTCTTGAACTTCACCAGCGCGAAGTCCGGCTCAATCCCCGTCGTGTCACAATCCATGACCAGACCAATGGTGCCCGTCGGCGCAATCACAGAAACCTGCGCATTGCGATATCCGTTCGCCTCGCCCAGTGCGACGGCATCATCCCAAACTTGCGTGGCCAGGCCCACCAAATCCGCTTGCGGACAATTCTTGTGATCCAGAGGAACCGGCTTCACTTCCAGACCCTTGTATCCCGTCTTCTTGCCCAGTGCGGCCTGACGGTGGTTTTTCATCACCCGGATCATGTGCTTGGCGTTGCGCGCATAGCCCGGGAATGTGCCCAACGCGCCAGCCATTTCGGCAGACGTGCGATACGCCTCTCCGGTCATGATCGCCGTCAAAGCGCCACACAGCGCGCGACCTTCGTCCGAGTCATATCCATAGCCCATATTCATCAAGAGACCGCCGATATTGGCGTATCCCAGACCCAGCGTCCGGTAATCATAGGAGCGCTGCGCAATCTCTTTGGATGGGAACTGCGCCATCAATACGGAAGTCTCCAGCGTCATCGTCCAAAGACGCGTGGCATGGATATAGGCAGCCGCGTCGAACGCACCGTCCTTATAAAATTTCAGGAGGTTCATGGATGCCAGGTTACAGGCGGTGTCATCCAGGAACATATACTCAGAACATGGGTTTGATCCGCGGATCTCCCCATCTTCGGGGCAGGTGTGCCAGCTGTTGATCGTATCATGGTACTGAATACCCGGATCGGCACAGGCCCATGCGGCATGACCCACCTCTTCCCAGAGGTCCCGCGCCTTGACCGTTTTGGCGACTTTCCCATCCGTGCGGCGGATCAGCTCCCAATCGGCATCATCTTTGACGGCCTTTAGGAAGGCATCCGTGACGCGCACCGAGTTGTTGGAATTCTGCCCCGCAACCGTCGTATACGCCTCAGAGTCCCAATCCGTGTTATAAGTCGGGAACTCGATGCTGTCGAAGCCCTGACGCGCATATTGCAACACACGGTTCACATATGTCTCGGGGATCATGGACCGCTTGGCGGATTTGATCGCCTTTTTCAGACCCGCATTCTTCTTCGGATCAAAGGCATCTGCCTCTGCACCATCCCACTCCCGGATGGCACCAAAGATCTCATTCAGCTGTCGTTCGTGCATCTTAGAGCCAGCCACCAGAGAGGCCACTTTCTGCTCTTCTTTCACCTTCCAGCTGATGAAATCTTCAATGTCTGGGTGATCCATATCGCAGATCACCATCTTCGCTGCTCGACGGGTTGTCCCGCCTGATTTGATCGCGCCCGCGGCCCGGTCGCCTATTTTCAAGAACGACATCAGGCCAGAGGATTTACCACCCCCCGCCAGGCTCTCGTTTTCGCCCCGCAAGGAAGAGAAATTCGTGCCCGTACCCGAGCCATATTTGAACAAACGCGCCTCGCGCACCCAAAGGTCCATGATGCCGCCATCATTCACCAGATCGTCCTGTACCGATTGAATGAAACACGCATGGGGTTGCGGGTGCTCGTAGGCCGACGCCGATTTCACCAACTCGCCTGTCTGATAATCAACATAGTGGTGGCCTTGGCTTGGCCCGTCGATCCCATATGCCCAATGCAGGCCAGTGTTAAACCACTGAGGGGAGTTCGGCGCCGCCATTTGGTTGGCCAGCATGAAGCGCATCTCATCGAAATAGGCGCGCGCATCCTCGGCGGTGTCGAACATGCCGCCCTTCCAGCCCCAATAGGCCCAGGCACCCGCGAGGCGATCAAACACCTGCTTCGACGATGTCTCCCCGTTATAATCTTCTGCAAAAACAGCATCTTCCGCCGGAACCGACCGCCACAAAAACTCTGGGACGCCCTCTTCTTCGACCTTCACCAGTTTGTCCGGAACGCCCGCTTTGCGGAAGTATTTCTGCGCGATCACGTCGGCTGCCACTTGGCTCCACCCGGACGGGACCTCTACCCCCTCTAGAGAGAACACCACGGACCCATCGGGGTTGCGGATTTCGGACTTGGTTTCTTGGAACTCTAGGGATGCGTATGCGCAATCCCCGTCGGTCGTAAAATGGCGGTTGATTTTCATTTGGCCCCTGCTTTTTTCAGACTCTTTTTGTGTCCAGAGGTCGCGACCCCTGGCGGAATTTCGCTATTTACTCGTAATGATCCCACTCAACACAAGACTTTGCATTTACAACTACATCTTGTGTCAGCGGTCCGTGCTCGAACAACATGTATAAACCGCCTGCTTCGGTCAACGAAAAATTTACCCCTGGAGCAAAGTTTTTTCAGCTGGGTGACGGTGATCACGTTTTTCGTGCGGTTGCGCAAAAGCCAGCGGGGGATTGAGGATAAGTTTGGGGATGAAACCTCAAGATACTGCGGTTTTATGAAAGTCTGATCTCAATATCATGACGCTGCCCGCAAGTGGCGGGCATTGCGCCCGCATCTGTACTGCAAATGGTGGACGGGAATTGGTGGCCATCAGGCTGCGTCATCGATAAGCTCAAGACTGGTGACGCTCACCTCTGAGTATCAATCTTTTTGTTGGCGATGACACGAAATGATAGATGAGAAAACAGATATAATTAAGCGTCCATATCTTCTCTTGTCGGAGCTTAGCCCAACCGAACGAGACGAGCTCACGCGAACCCTTTTGCGTCGGCGCAGATATGTTTGGCAACTCTATCTTCTGTCGGTGGTCGTTCCAATTGCAGGAATGATCACAACGGTTAGCTTTTTTGTGCCAGAGGACGCAAATGGCTTTTGGCCCGGACTTCTGGAGGCCATTTTCCCATTTCTAGACGAAACATTTTTAGAAATGAGAGAGAACTATGGTTTGGTCGTGTTCGAAAAGTCCGTTGTTCCGATCAGCTCGTTGTTTGTTTATTCATTCATTTGTTGGTTCCTTACCGCTCTACTGTTCCTTTACAAAGAACGATCAACCAAAGTTTCAGGCTTTTTGTTTTCACGCGTTTTTTTCAAAGAGGATGATTTTGAAAAAGGCTTCCTGCACAGTACATTTACAAAAGGAACCTATGACGGGCGTGGTCGACTGTTACTGTACAATTGGCTCTTAATCTTCCCGCTCGTGTTTTGTATTCTTGTGGCATATTATGTGTCAGAGGTAATTTCTCTGCCAGCGTTGGGGGTCATAAGCGTCGATCCGGTGGATCTCGATATTGGCTTGAGCTTTATGGGCAAACTCGCACCGTTTATTTGCGCCGGTCTTATTTTACCTGGGTTTCTGCAGTTTTACTTTACGCACTCGCCCAGATTTAAACTCGTCGGCCTGACCGATGAGGAGTTCAACAGAATTTTAGAAGGAAATAGCGATGTCTAGAAACGAGCCAAGAACGTCGAGCAACCGCCCGATTGGTCCAGAAGCACCACAAGACCCGTTAGACTTGGGTGCAAACGCAGCTGGTTCAACCCGATCTGGAATACAATCATATGCGGATGAAGTCACCGGAGGCGCTGCAAAAGGTGTCGGTAAGGTAATGGGACCTGCCGTCGGCGCCATTCTCGAAGTGCCAAAGGATGCGCGTGGGAGCGAGGCTTCACCGCACCCCCATGCGGGCCATGCTCAAAAGAAACCCTGCCGGTTTCAGCCGCACTGCGATACGCTTTAGCGAAAACGCGTACACAATACTTGGGGGCAACATGATCTTCGCAAATCTCATGGTCACGAATGTGGTGACATCGGCGCAGTTTTACATGGATGTCTTGGGCGTGGAGCTGTCCTTCTTTGTTGATGCCGACCACCAAACCCAGATGGATGCTGCGGGCAAAGACATCATCCTCGCCTCTCTGACGCTAAGCGGCGCGCAGCTTATGCTGCAACGCAGCGACTCGCTGAGTGAAGAGCTGCCAAGTTTCGCAGGCCATTCGCCAAACTTTACTGGAACGATCTATTTTCGGGATCTCAGCGTGGACGCGATCCGCGCACAGCTGTCAGACAGCCAAATCATCAAAGAGCCGTTCACCCAATGGTACGGCATGCGCGAGCTCTATTTCAAAGACCCGGACGGCTATGTGATATGTGTCGGAGAGATGGACGGCCCTAGCCCGGCTTAGGATTTTAACTGGTCGGGGCGGCGAGATTCGAACTCACGACCCCCTGTACCCAAAACAGGTGCGCTACCAGACTGCGCCACGCCCCGACCGTAGAGCGCCCTCTAGCGAAACGCCTCCCCGAATGGAAGAGGAAAAACCTATTCAGACGCCGGGCAAGCCCATTCTGCCGCGGCTTGATTAAGAGATGGATGCTGCAATTCGGCGCCGGGGCGTAGGCCATACGCGTCTGCCAAACCACCATTTATCTCGAGCACGTACTGTATGTTGTCGCCCCCAGGGATCGGGGTTTCGTCCAGCGGGATCGCGTTGCTGTGGACATGGGCAAGGACACCATCTTCAGTGAAGAACAGCATATCGAGCGGGATAAGTGTGTTTCGCATCCAGAAAGAGACAGGCCCCGGGCGCTCATACACAAACAGCATTCCCGCGCTACTGGCCAATTCTTCGCGAAACATGAGACCTTCCGCACGCTCACGAAAATCATCGGCGAGCTCAACCGTGAACGTAACATTTCCAGACGGCCACCGAAGTTTCGCAGTTTCAGGATCACAGACCGCGTAGACGCTGGTTGCGTGAGCAAAGAGCAAGAAAACCGGCAAGTGGAAAAAGCTACGCAGCATCATCCCAATGCTGTAACGCAATCGCCACCAAACCGCGCGGACCTTCCGTGAACTTCACACAGATTGCGGAACCCCGCTCAAGCTCGGCAAAACCGAACGCGCGCATAACCTCGACATGAACGAAAATATCTTCTTTACGACCAAATACGTTCACAAACCCAAAGCCCTTCCCCCGATCAAACCACTTGACGCGCGCAGGCATCAAATCTGCCGCGTCCAGGAGGGCGGTCACATCCGTCACGCCAGGAAGAATTTGAGCGAGTACAGAGACGGGATCTGAAACGGGCGGTTCGAGACTAAAGATTTCCGAGACCTGCACACCACGTTCGGTATGGACCACTTCACATGTTATTCGGGATCCTTCGAGGACCGACGACACACCAAAATCATAAAGCACATTAGCGTGTAACAATACATCTGGGCATTCATCGCAAGATACGACGAAACCAAAACCTTTGGTTGCATCAAACCACTTAACTGTGCCGTTCAAACGCGGCATCTTTCTCCCCTTACCCCACTAAAGCCATAGCCGTTCGAAAAAAATTACTTACAAACATATGTTAAAACGTTAACGACCATCGGCGGTTAGCGCTCAAGCACTGAATTCTAAAGGTTTGTCAAGGGTACAGTCGCGTAACTGTCCATTCTGCATCGGTATTTGCACGCGTCCAGCGAAACCGATCATGTAGACGCGCCGGGCCATCTGCCCAAAATTCAATCTCTGTTGGAACAATCTTGTACCCGCCCCAAAAAGGTGGCCGGTCAGGATCAGGTCCGAGTTCAGCCTCCATCTTCTTTGCATGGGCCTCCAAAATATCTCGGCTTTCGAGGGGTGATGATTGATCGGATGCCCACGCTCCATGACGGGAGAATATGGACCTAGAGCGATAATATGCGTCCGCTTCGGGCCCATCAAACTTGGAAACAGATCCACGTGCACGTATCTGCCGCCGAATGGATTTCCAATGCATCACAAAGGCCGCCTTACCCCCATCCAGCTCTTCGGCCTTTTGAGACGTGTAATTCGTGAAGAAAACAAATCCGTCTCCCGGCATGCCTTTGAGCAGCACCATACGCGCATTCGGCAACCCGGTCGCATCTACGGTCGAAAGCGCCATAGCATTCGGATCATTGATCTCCGCAGCGTCCGCCGTATCCAGCCAATCTTGAACCAGCTGGAACGGATCATGGCCGGCGAATATTCCATCGCGATCAGTTGAGAGTTCTATCATTTTCGCAGCCTCCACCCTTAGGAGCACTAAGCGCGTCATCGAACAAAGACAATTCTCCCTGCCTTGATGCATTTTGCCACATCTCTTAAAGACGCTTTAGGTTAAAGGGGATACACATGGCTGAGGGTTTAATGGCAGGCAAGCGGGGCCTCATTATGGGTGTCGCCAATGATAAATCGATTGCCTGGGGAATTGCGAAGGCCTGTCATTCACACGGAGCCGAGTTGGCATTCTCGTACCAGGGCGAAGCTCTGGCAAAACGTGTAAGACCGCTTACAGAAAGCATCGGGTCAGATATTCTCGTCGAGTGTGATGTCACTGACATGGCCTCGGTCGACGCGACTTTCGCGCATCTTGAAAACGCGTGGGGGCGGCTGGACTTTCTTGTGCACGCGATTGGCTTTTCGGACAAAAACGAACTTCGCGGTCGCTACGTAGACACCAGCCGTGAGAATTTCCTCATGACGATGGACATCTCGGTCTATTCCTTTACCGCTGTTGCCCAGCGCGCGGAAAAATTGATGACCAATGGTGGATCGATGCTGACGCTCACCTATTATGGCGCCGAAATGGTGATGCCGCATTACAACGTTATGGGTATCGCCAAAGCAGGCCTGGAGGCGTCGGTAAAATACATGGCGATGGACCTCGGACCAAAGAATATTCGGGTAAACGCGCTTTCAGCAGGGCCAATTAAAACGCTCGCGGCTTCTGGGATTGGCGACTTTCGATACATTTTGAAGTGGAACGAATACAATTCTCCGCTTCGGCGCAATGTGACCCAAGAGGATGTCGGATCATCGGCGCTCTACCTCTTGTCAGACCTCG
This sequence comes from Pseudomonadota bacterium, assembly GCA_038744815.1. Classification (GTDB taxonomy): domain Bacteria; phylum Pseudomonadota; class Alphaproteobacteria; order Rhodobacterales; family Rhodobacteraceae; genus Amylibacter. The sequence goes on from JBCDLY010000010.1 coordinate 41,670, forward strand.
CATCAGGGGTGACTGGTGAGAACCTTCACGTCGATGCCGGATATCACGTTGTCGGAATGAAAGCTGAAGACGCACCTGATATTGCGGTTGCCGGGTCGAAGGAATGACGCCGGCAAAACTTCCGTTTCAGCAAGGGTTCCACGTCAGCTGGGACCGTATGCACGATGACGCGCGGCGGCTGGCACTTATGTTGAACGGGACCGATCTTGAGCCGGACAGGGGATGGCGCGCGATTTTGGCCATTACCCGAGGTGGGCTTGCACCCGCAATGATTGTGGCCCGGGAACTTGACGTCCGAACGGTCGAGACGATCAGCATCAAATCATATGCCAAGCAATCCCGGGACGAGGTGCGCATACTCAAAGCGCCCAACCCCGAAGTCATGGGCGACGGGCGGGGTATTTTGATCGTGGATGATCTGGTCGACAGCGGTAAAACACTCGAAGTCGTGCGAAAAATGTATCCCAACGCACATTTCGCAACCGTTTACGCCAAGCCAAACGGCAAACCGCAAGTAGACACCTTCGTTCAAGAAGTCGGCCAAGACGAATGGATTTACTTCCCTTGGGACCTCGCCCTGCTGCCAGTGGACCCTTATCGCGGCGAAGACTAATTATGGACGAAAAACAGGATACTTGGCTCGCACAAGCCGGGCACATTATTGATGAGACGACCGGGTCGGTAGCGCCACCGATCGTTAGTACGGCGACCTTCGCCCGAGACGCGCAATATGATATGCGTAACGGCTACATGTACGCGCGTTACAGCGCGCCGACGACGGATCATGCAGAACAGATCATCAAAGGCATCGAGGGCGCGGAAGACACACTTCTGTTTAACTCAGGCCTTTCGGCCGTTGTAGCTTTGCTAGAGGCCCTTCCGATGGGCGCCAAGGTCGTTGCCCCCGAAGTCATGTATTTTGGGGTTCTGGTGTGGATGCAACGCCAAGCGGCAAAAGGCACAATCACCTTGAGCTTATACAAACCTGGCGATCGCGCTTCCCTTGAACGTGCTGTTGGCGATCGGGCGGATCTGGTTTGGGTGGAAACGCCTGCAAACCCTGATTGGAGCGTCACGGACATTCGTCACGCAGCCCAAGTTGCACAGGCCGCATCTGCAAGTTTGGCCGTTGACGGGACTTGCGCGCCTCCGGTCACCACCCAGGCCTTGGCCCTTGGTGCAGATTATTCGTTCCATTCTGCAACCAAGTATCTGAACGGGCATTCAGACATGACCGGCGGTGTTCTCTCGGTAAAGGCGGTGCGGCCAGAATGGGAGGACATTCGTGAAGTCCGCAAACTCCAAGGAACAATACTCCCCGCGTTCGAAGCCTGGCTTTTGATCCGAGGGATGCGCACGCTGGCAATTCGTTGGGATGCGTGTTCGGCAAATGCAATGGCGATTGCCGCCCATTTTGAAAACCATGCCCGAGTGGACCGTGTTCTTTATCCGGGCCTCGGTTCCCACTCTGGACATGACGTGGCCGCCTCACAAATGACCCGCGGGTTTGGGGGAATGATGTCGTTTTTGGTCAAAGGCGGTTTCGCAGACGCCCTTGCGATGGCCTCGCGCACGCAGGTATTTGTACCTGCGACATCGCTAGGCGGCGTCGAAAGCCTCATTGAGCATCGTAAAACAGTCGAGGGAGATGCGACCGATGTGGCACCAAACTTGGTCCGCTTGTCGGTTGGTATCGAAGACCCAATAAACTTGATCGAAGACTTGGAAAAAGCGTTAAGGCCCGGTTAACTGCTGGCCGCATTACCTAGGGCCATGTTCGTTACCAAGCGCCCTCTTCCTCTGCTCCTAGGTTGTGCCGTCGCCGTTTTTGTCGCCGGTTTGACGGCCTATTCCCTCGCCGTTGTCATTTTTGATCACCTTCCCCGTATCCAATCGAACATGATGATCCGCGCGCGCGCACCAGAATGGTCTGTCTTTGCACTTTCAACATGCAGCATCCTCATCTCGCTGATTGCAGCGCATCAAGTGTTTGAAGGCCGAGAGTCGGGCCGCACAACGTTCCTCATCTGGACATCTGCGGGCTTCGCCCTTGGCGTTGCGTTGACCCGCGATCCGGAGGTCCTATTGCTTGAGGTCACGTTGGCTGTGGTTGTTCTCCTGATGTGGTTCTTACCAAGTTCATCGTGGTATCTCAGCGGAAGCTATAAAGACACAATCAGTCCGACGATCACACCACGCTACAATCTTCCCTAGGCTCATACAGCCTTCGCGACGCCTCGATGAGTCGACCGTCCAACCACTCTTTCCGAATAATAGCGTAAGGTGATCCCCCTGCGTGTTTTTGATCGGATGCGCTTTGTTTGGTTGGCATCCCTGTTGCTACTTTGTCTTATGGCCTGTGCTCCGATGGACGTGGGCCCCTCTTCGAATGGAGAAATCGATCCCGGACGTCGAGGTGGGCGCGATTAAACGCGCAAACAGCACCGCCGTGCAATGAGTTGCAGTGTCGATGTCCGACGCGGGCAGAGCGGACTAAGATAAAGACTTCTCAACAATGCGTGCAAAAAAGCTCGCACCGTGGACGCTAGCGTCATCGGCAAAATCATAACCTGTGTTGTGAAGCATCGCGGTATCCCCATTCCCGATAAACAGGTACGCGCCAGGGCATTCATTGAGCATGAACGAAAAGTCCTCGGCACCCATAGAGGGCGCCGCATCCGTATTGACAAGATCCTCGCCCGCAATCTCCGCTGCAACGTTCGCCGCAAATTTTGTCATGTCAGGATCATTGATCGTGGCGGGATACCCGTCCTCAAGACAATAATCCGCAGTGACACCAAAGGCACGCGCTGTTCCGGCCACTATTTCGGCGATACGATGCACAACCATATCTCTGACGTCGGTCTTGAACGTGCGGAGTGTGGCCTGAAGCATCGCTGTATCGGGGATCACATTGTGCACTGTTCCGGTATGGATCTGCGTGACGGACAGAACGACCTGATCCATCGGATTAACATTTCGACTTACAATCGTCTGAAGGTTCTGCGCGAGGGCCGCTGCGCAAATCACGGGGTCGACACCTTCATGTGGATAGGCAGCATGCGCACCCTTACCCGTAATGTTGATATTCAATGTGTCGACCGCCGCCATTATCGGCCCCGCAACCGTTTCAAATGATCCCACCGGAAGACCGGGTAAGTTATGAAGCGCATAGACATGTTCAACGCGATGACGATCAAGGACCCCCTCCTCGACCATCACGCGCGCACCGCCACCGCCTTCTTCAGCCGGTTGAAACATAAGCGCGACGCGGCCCTTAAAATTTCGCGTCTCAGCAAGGTATTTTGCAGCGCCCAAAAGCATCGTTGTGTGACCATCATGTCCACAGGCATGCATGGCCCCGTCAACAGTGGACGCGTAGTCCAGTCCTGTCTCTTCGGGCATTGGCAAGGCGTCCATATCAGCCCGCAGACCAACGGTTGGGCCCTCGCCCTGCCCCTCAATGATTGCGACAACACCGGATGTTGCGACTTCGGTTTCAATCTGGTCGATCCCGAATTCCCGCAACCTCTCAACAACAAAAGCAGCTGTATTGTGACAATCAAACATAATCTCAGGATGCGCGTGAAGGTGACGCCGCCACTCTTTCATCTCCTCATGGTAGTCTCCAATTCGGTTGATGATTGGCATATCCTAGACTCCTTTGACCTGGTTTCGATACTAGCTGGCATAAGCCAAGAGGAAACCCCATGCCGGACGATTTAATTCACAATCCAAACGGAGGGATGCCACGCCTGCTGGAAATCATGCGTCGGCTGAGAGACCCGGAAACAGGCTGCCCTTGGGATATCGAGCAGACGTACCAAACCATCGCACCATACACGATCGAGGAAGCATACGAAGTGGCGGATGCGATTGAACGAAACGCCATGGATGACCTTCGTGGCGAACTCGGTGATCTCCTACTGCAAGTCGTCTACTACGCTCAAATGGGCAAAGAAGAGGCGTTGTTTGACTTTGACGACATCACAAATGGAATCTCAGACAAGATGGTGGCGCGGCACCCGCATGTTTTTGGCGACGAAGACCGAGACAAGACAGCGGACGATCAAATCGCCGATTGGGAAAGGGTAAAGGCCGCGGAACGCGCGACCAAGGGACCTAAACGTGTTCTTGATGATGTGGCCCTCGCGCTGCCCGCATTGACGCGAGCGGTGAAACTTCAAAAGCGCGCAGCACGTGTTGGGTTTGATTGGACAAGCACCGACGATGTCATTGCGAAACTCCAGGAAGAAGCCGCCGAACTTACCGAAGCAGAATTAACCGATGCCGAACGGTTCGAAGAATTCGGAGATCTCATGTTCGTTATGGCAAACCTCGCCCGCCACCTGAAGATTGATCCAGAAGAAGCGCTCCGCGCCACCAATACAAAATTCATACGCCGCTTCTCCTATATCGAGGACCGGCTCGCAGAGAAGGGACTTACGCCCGATCAGTCTGATTTGGCGGAAATGGACGCGCTTTGGGACGCTGCGAAACATGCAGAAAAATCTGACTAAATTTATCAGATATATATTGACCCGATAGTTTTTGTCAGGTTTATACATCTCAAGACCTGTCTCTTCTCTTCAACCGCAGGTCGCATCTTCGGCCGGGTCAGAATTGACCCGGCCCTTTTTAATGATAGCTGCGGGTTTGCGGAGGTTGGTCATGCAAACTGTTTTTCTCTCTGGTGAAATCCACACCGATTGGCGCGATGAAATAATCGAAGGCTGTCAGGACCTTGACTACGTCTTCACATCAGCCGTCCTGAACCATTCCGCCTCTGATGACTGTGGGCCAGCAATTCTTGGACACGAAGACGACAAGTTTTGGTATGATCGAAAATCCGCGCGAATGAACGCGATCCGCATATCCAACGCGATAAAGTCGGCGGATATTGTCATCGTTCTCTTTGGCGAGAAATACAAGCAATGGAACGCTGCTTTTGATGCGGGGTTCGCGGTCGCACTCGGAAAGCCGCTGATCGTGATTCATCAAGATGAACACGGACATGCTTTGAAAGAAATCGACGCAGCCGCTCATGTCGTCTGCAAAACGCCGAAGCAGGCGATACAAACGCTGCGCTACTTGCAAACTTCGGAATTGAGCGCGTCCTAAAGGCTCGGCCGCTTGTGAAGACCCAGTGGATTGTCTAGGCCAAACTGGTCAGATCGAGACGGGTCAAACATGTCGAACTCAATAATCGAGCGTTGCGAGGCGAAGAATCTGCGGATGACAGACCAGCGCCGCGTGATCGCGCGCGTCCTTCAAGACAGCGCAGATCATCCCGATGTGGAGGAACTTTATGCCCGTGCATCATCCATTGATGACGGAATCTCGATCGCAACGGTTTATCGGACGGTTAAGCTTTTCGAGGAAGCAGGCATCCTGGAACGACACGAATTTGGTGACGGAAGGTCGCGCTATGAAGACGCGCAACGAGATCACCATGATCATCTCATCGACCTGCAATCCGGAGAAGTTATCGAGTTTGTGGATAGTGAAATAGAAGCTTTACAAGAAAAAATTGCAAAAAAACTCGGGTATCGGCTCCGCGGCCACCGCCTAGAGCTTTACGGCGTTCCAATCCCGAAAGACGACACATGACCGATACCACAAAGGGAATTTGGCTCATGGTGATCGCCATGTTCTGCTTCAACCTGTCAGACGCCTTTATCAAGGAAATGTCCAAATGGGTCGGCTTTGGGCAAATCCTCATGTTCATGGGGGTCGGGGGCTTCTTGTTCACGGCGTTCCTGTGCCTTCAGCAGGGAACAAACCCTTTTGACCGACGATTGCTCAGTTGGCCTGTCATGATCCGAATGGCCGGAGAGGTTCTCGGCGCGGCGTTTATTTTTGTGGCACTCGCGACCTCTGATCTGTCGCTGGTTTCATCGGTGGTTCAAGCGTCACCACTTTTGATCGCGGCCGCAGCCGCAATCATCCTCAAAGAAACTGTTGGTTGGCGCCGATGGTCGGCAATTCTTGTTGGCTTTTTGGGGGTATTGCTCATCATTAATCCATTTCAAGCGGCATTTGACTGGCAGGTTCTGTATTCGGTTGCGGCGATGATTTTCCTTACGGTTCGCGATTTTTCGACCCGGTTTGTGCCGCAAAGTATCTCCGCCATTCAGATGTCGGCGCTTGGGTTCATCGGTATTATTCCTGTGGGCTGGGCTGTGATGCAGTTTGGCCAAATTTATGTCGTCTATGATATCGGCGATTGGGGGCTTATGGGTCTAATTGTGCTCTTTGCCGCGTTCGGCGCAATTGCGATTGCAGCCGGTATGAGGATGGGCGATGTTTCAGCCGTCGCCCCATTCCGATACTCCCGTATGATTTTCGCCGTGACATTGGGTTACTTTATGTTCGGGGAATGGCCCTCCCCAATTATGTGGATCGGTATCATTATGGTCTTTGGCTCTGGTCTCTTTTTGCTCTTGCGCGAACGCGCCCTTCACCAACAGTCACCAAACAGCTAAAGCGCCCTCAATGGCTAAGGGAGAGACGCATGACATCGATCATCGATATACACGCCCGCGAGATTTTGGACAGTCGCGGCAATCCAACTGTTGAAGTGGATGTGACGCTCGAGGATGGATCAATGGGGCGCGCGGCGGTCCCGTCGGGGGCGTCAACAGGCGCATATGAAGCGGTAGAGCTTCGCGATGGCGACGCTGGACGCTTTCACGGTAAGGGTGTGATGCGGGCAATCGATGCCGTGAACGGAGAGATCGCCTCGGCTCTTGTCGAGGCCGACGCCACGCAACAGACCGAAATTGACGAGCTCATGTGCGAACTCGATGGCACAGAGAACAAGTCGCGCCTCGGCGCCAACGCAATCCTCGGAGTGTCCCTGGCGACCGCAAAAGCCGCAGCCGAGGCGACAGGCCAACCTCTGTATCGATATGTCGGTGGAACAGGTGCCCGCATTCTTCCGGTTCCCATGATGAATATCATCAATGGCGGAGAACATGCGGACAACCCAATAGATATCCAAGAATTTATGATCATGCCCGTCTCGGCAACGACAATGGCCGACGCCATTCGCATGGGGTCCGAAGTGTTCCACGTGCTGAAAAAGGAATTGAACGACGCAGGGCACAATACCGGCGTCGGAGACGAGGGGGGCTTTGCCCCAAACATCAGTTCAACGAGGGACGCGCTGGATTTCATAATGAAATCGATTGAAACAACGGGATATACGCCTGGCGAAGACATCTATCTCGCCCTTGATTGCGCCGCCTCCGAGTATTTCAAAGACGGCCAGTATCATATTTCCGGAGAAGGTAAGGTTCTTTCTGCCGAAGAGCATGCGACCTACTTGGAGGCGCTGGTCAATGATTACCCAATCATTTCGATTGAAGATGGCATGGATGAAGACGATTGGGACGGGTGGAAGATCCTCACTGAGGCGGTGGGCGCACGCTGCCAGTTGGTAGGTGACGACTTGTTCGTCACAAACTCTAAGCGCCTAGAGGAAGGGATTGCGAAGGGCTGTGCCAACTCAATGCTGGTCAAGGTGAACCAAATTGGAACGCTGACGGAAACAACCGCCGCTGTTGGCGTGGCCCATCGCAACAGCTATTCTTGTGTGATGTCGCACCGATCTGGAGAGACGGAGGACAGCACAATCGCAGATCTCGCTGTCGCCACAAATTGCGGGCAAATAAAGACAGGTTCACTCGCGCGATCTGATCGATTGTCCAAGTATAATCAACTTATCCGGATAGAAGAACAGCTCGGGATGGCGGCCTTGTATGCGGGGCATTCGGTCGTAAAATGACCGGAGGGCCCGAGCAGCCGCAGCTCTATCTCATCACGCCTCCGGGGCCGACACTATCTTCGCTCCTGGACGAGGTTTCAAAGGTGATGGACGCGGCCGACATCGCATGTGTGCGAATGACGACAGGAACCGACGACAAAGATGACATCGCCCGTGCCGCCGATCTCTTGCGCCACGCTTGCCACGACCGAGATGTCCCACTTCTGATCGACAATCACCCGGGTCTGGTTGGTCCACTGGGACTTGACGGAATTCATCTTAAGGCCTCCGCAAAAGCACTTCGTGAGGCGCGCGAACTGCTTCCGGAGGACAGCATTCTCGGCACCTATGCGGGCACGTCACGCCATGATGGCCTGACCGCCGGCGAAATAGGCGCAGATTACGTGAGCTTTGGACCAGTTGGAGAGACCGGTCTTGGGGACGTCGAGCATGCGCAGCTGGAGCTCTTTGAATGGTGGTCCATGATGATCGAACTGCCCGTCATCGCCGAAGGAGGTATAACGTTAGATCTGGCCTCAACATGTGCGCCATATGTCGACTTCATCGCACTTGGGTCTGAGCTCTGGCGCGCGGAGACCCCCGCCACTGAAATCACACGCTACGCAGAACGGCTCGCCAACGGCTGAGGGGCCAAGGACCGCATGCTCCTTTCTAGGGACCGTGCCAGTGTTTTCCGAGAACCATAGTCCGACACTTTGACAGTATTTCCGATCGTCACAGCGACCGTTCCCCGTCTCCCATGTGCCAAAACAGATAACATATGACGACCAAACTTCATGCCGCTGTGCAACGTATATATCCGCGGGTCACTGCCCTCGTCTGGAAGATATTGAATAAACACAGGCTGAATATAGGCGATCGGATAAATTGAAGTGGCGAAGAACACTTCAAATAGTGTCGTCCGAAATGACAAAATGCGCTGACCATCACTACTCGTTCCTTCGGGAAAGAAAATGAGCCTTTCGCCTCTCTCAAGCGGCACTTGCAGCTGGTTGAGGTGATGTTTCGCCTGCCGTCTGTTTCTTTCAATGAATATTGTTCCAAAAAGTCGACCCAAAACCCCGATGCCAGGCCAACGCTTGACCTCGGATTTGGCCACAAATTGTCCTGGCGTTGCGGCATAAAGAACGAAGATGTCCAACCAAGAGGAATGGTTCGCCACAACGGCACCCGGCCGCACATTGTCAATGCCATCAATCTCTAACTTCAACCCTATGACGGTGAGCATCAATCGGCTTCCAAATTGGGAGAGGCGCGCCTGAAATCTGTGCAACTGGAGCAAGCGGCAAACGAACATAGGCGCGAAAAATACGCCTACTAAAACAAGAGCGGAACAGAACCTGACTAAAATGAGGGCATGGCCCGCCATAGAAATTTTTGGGAAAGTGACAATTTCTCCGTCCCAACGCATTAATTTATCACTGTTTTAGGGAGAATTCGCTGCGCATTTTAAGAACGACACCTGCCGATAGTTCTCTGCAACTAGACCGCCTTACGTGACCAATGACAACACTACGTCTGAATTAAGGAATACAACTTTGCCTCTGTTCTCAAAATTAACTGTAATTTTCCCATTTATGTTCGACTGCACCTGGCCCACTCCCCAATCTGGCTGGTTCGGGTGCATGACCAATTGCCCGGGTTCTAAAAATTCATTCATTCATGGCCTTCGAATATGACGGACAGAACGCTTCCGATCTACGACAACACAGAAATAGTGTGTTCGAGGATTTTTCACGACATGGCAAGTCCGCTTGGGGCAATTCGCGCGGGGTTAGAGCTCGCTGAGCTCTCGGGACCGCTCACCCAAGAACAGGAACTGATGTCAGAGAGTGTAGATGCAGCATTGTCGCGCCTGCGCTTCTTCAGATGGGCCTTCGGCAAGGTCACTTCGGATGTTGGGTCTCCCTCTGAGGTTCGGGCCACGCTAAAGACCATCGCGCCAAATATCGACATTCACGCCATTCCAGACACGGGTCTCACACCCATTCAGTTGAAATTTCTAAGCCTCGCCGTCGGGCTTTGCACCGACAAGCATGTGAGATCTTTAAAAATCACAGTCGCGACGTCCCATTATGCGGCAGAGTTGATGCTGCCGCGGAACTTTCCAAAAATTTCGGCTGAAGACACAGGTGCTTTCGCGGTCTATTTACGCTACCGTCTAGAAATTGGTGACATAGAGTTCGCGACAAGCCCGGAGGGCATTAGCTTCCGAGTGGTTGCAACCCGGCTTTGAAACGCCGCATGTTGGCTTGATAAACCTCCGCCGAAAGTCGTAGCGCATCGATCTCAGGGGGCTGTAAGGCGCGGACGACCTTTCCAGGCATGCCAAGAACCAGGCTGCCATCGGGGATGTCTTTTCCTTCCGAGACGAGTGCGCCCGCTCCGATCAAGCAGTTCCGACCGATTTTTGCGCCGTTCAGAATAATCGCTCCCATGCCGACAAGGCTTTGGTCCCCAATCGTGCATCCATGGATTACGGCCCGATGGCCGATTGTACAATTCTCGCCAATGGTCAACGGAAACCCAGGATCAGTATGGAGCATCGAATGCTCCTGGACGTTCGATCCTTTCCCAATGACAATTGGTTCGTTGTCCCCTCGCGCGACCGCACCGGACCAGAAAGACACCCCAGAAGACAGGATCACATGGCCGATCACTTCGGCGCTTGGCGCCACCCAATAATCTCCGTCACTCGGAAAAGCAGGCGAAATCCCGTCAAGACTGTAGTTTGTCATATTTCTTCCTCCCCATAGCCGGATACAATCGTATCCAAGAACGGCTGCCTTGTCCGCTTTAATCTCTCCGCTGAAATGATCGTTCGCAGGTCCGCCTCGCAGCGTTCGAGATCATCGTTGACCAAAACATAGTCATACGACTTCCAATGACTGATCTCTGCACGGGCCTGTGCCATCCGCCGCGCAACGATTTCAGGCGCATCTTGACCGCGGGAGATCAGCCTCCGCTTCAACTCGGTCAAGCTGGGCGGCAAGATAAATATACTCACAACACTTTCGGTCAGAGACGAGGCCCGTATCTGATCGCCCCCCTGCCAATCAACATCAAAAATAACATCACGCCCTTCTGCAGTTGCGGTCTGCACAGGTCCGAGGGGTGACCCATAAAGATGCCCAAAAACTGTCGCATGTTCGAGCATCTCACCCTGGGCAACCATCTCAACAAATGCCGCTTCCGACCGAAACAGGTAATGCTCGCCATCGATCTCGCCGGGGCGGGGTGGTCGGGTCGTCGCCGAAATAGAAAACTCGATCTTGTCATCGGCGCCTGTCAAGAGCCGCGCCAAAGTCGACTTTCCCGCTCCACTCGGGGAGGACAGTATAATCAAAAGACCGCGACGGTGTTCGTGAGCCATGGATCGCTAATGGCCTCCTAAGCTCTCTAAGGCAATGGGATGGCTTGTAAGTTTCGCCATCGGTTAACCATAAGTTAAGAAAATTCTAAGAAAATTGTTAACCTTCCATTAAGCAGTCGAGAAACGCAAAGGTAACAACATATGCCGCAAGAAGCCGCGAAATCCCTCTCGCTTTCTCCGCTATTGCAACGCGTACACAGCGGCTGGCGGCAAGCATGTGGTGCAGCACAGCTCCCGATGCGCTCTGCTCTTGATCCGCGCGATTTTGGTGCCGATGTCGGGGCAATATGGGTTGCGGAACGCCGTTCGTCTGATGACTTCCGGTTTCGCGTCAGTGGGCATGTCGTCGGTCGGATTATGGGGATGGAAATGCGCGGTATGCCCGCCGTCTCAATCATCGAACCCGAAGACAGACAAGCAATGTCAGAGCTTTTGATCACATCATGCGCACAGAGGATGGTCGCGCATGTCTGTCTTCAATCCGACCATGGAACCCCACATCAAAGCACACTGCTTTTGATGCCGATGCTTGGGCCAACAGGAAAGGTCGATCGGATATTGGGCGCTTTGGACGTCGACTGCGATGCCTTGCCTCCAAACCGTTTTCGCATCTTGCAGACAAAGCTCTTTCCAGCTTCGGCCGGCTCCCATGCCATCCGACCGCAAGACAAATCGAACGCCAACTCCCTTAAGGTCATCCATGGAGGCCGCGCGACGCGATCAGCCCCGCGCGCCAAATTGCGGCTCGTATCGTAATTAAACCGCGATCTTCCGCTGTTCTGAGCGCCTCTGACCAAGTTCGTCGGCGACAAGAAACGCCAATTCTAACGCCTGGCTCGCATTCAGTCTCGGATCACATGCGGTATGGTAGCGGGATGACAGGTCTTCGTCTGTGACGGCGCGAACACCCCCGGTACATTCCGTCACATCCTTACCCGTCATTTCAAAATGGACGCCGCCCGGAATTGTTCCTTCGGCCGCGTGTATCTCGAAGAACTCTTGCACTTCACGCTTCACACTGTCGACAGTGCGGGTCTTGTAGCCCGTTGTCGATTTAATTGTGTTCCCGTGCATCGGGTCACAGGTCCAAACAACATTGGCGCCCTCTTCCCGAACCGTTTTGATCAACCGAGGAAGGTTGTCGCCCACCGAACCAGCGCCGAAGCGCGCGATCAAAACCAAACGGCCCGCCTCGTTTTCTGGGTTCAGTTTCGACAACAGCACTTTAAGATCTTCGGCCGAGGTCGTCGGCCCGCATTTCATTCCGATTGGGTTCGCAACACCCTGACAGAACTCAACATGCGCCCCATCAGGTTGACGTGTCCGATCTCCAATCCAAATAAGGTGGCCAGATCCCGCAATTGGCTTACCGCTTGTGCTGTCAACACGGCAGAGCGCCTCTTCGTACTCCAGCAGGAGGGCCTCGTGGCTTGTGTAGAAATCGACCGTATGCAGCGCATGCGTATTTCCACCTTCAACACCTGCAGCTTTCATGAACTCAAGCGCATCAGATATCCGGTTTGCCAAATCTTTATACTGCTGCGTAACGCCTTCGGAATTGGTGAAATCAAGCGTCCATTCATGCACGCGTTCCATGTCGGCAAATCCACCTTGGGAAAACGCGCGCAACAGGTTCAGCGATGCAGATGCCTGTGTGTAAGCCTTCAGCATGCGCATCGGATTGGGAATACGCGCCTCGGGCGTGAAGTCGAGCGCATTGATAATATCGCCCCTGTACGACGGGAGCTCTACGCCGTCCTTCGTCTCCATCGGTGCAGAGCGCGGTTTCGCGAACTGCCCGGCAACGCGCCCGATTTTAACCACAGGTACTTTCGCAGCATAAGTCAGGACGACCGCCATTTGCAGCATCACTTTGTAGGTATCGCGAATCATATTTGCGCTGAATTCGTCAAAGCTCTCAGCACAATCGCCGCCTTGCAAAATGAAGGCCTCTCCACGTGACGCCTGGGCAAGTTTTTCGCGCAAATCTCGCGTCTCGCCCGCAAAGACCAACGGGGGATAAGAGGAAAGCTGAGCCTCAACTTCGGCAAGCGCTGCGGCATCCGTATAGTCTGGCATCTGAATTCGCGGTTTTGAGCGCCAATCAGATTTGTTCCAAGCCTTTCCCATGGTCCTCTCCATTATCAGGGTTGAGTCCGCGCTTCTTAAACCGATCAGACCATTAGCGAAAGGGCATGTACCAATACGATACCGCTTGTTTTTCCCTGCGTTTTTTGATCATCCCTGTTACCTGTCTGTTACGCGACGCGAGTCGGTAAGCGGTATGAGAAGAGCCGAATGAACCCTTTGTCGAGAACAAGCGAAGAAGCGCTAGAAGTGAAACGCTATGTTTTCCTTCTGCTCGAACGCTTTTCCATGATGACCTTCGCGGCGGCGGTGGAACCCCTTCGGCTTGCGAATATGCGAACTGGTCAGAAAGTGTACGATTGGCGTTTGATTTCCGAAGACGGACAGACGGCCACAAGCTCCACAGGGGTGGCCTTCAAGGTTGATGGCGGGCTCGAAGACCTTGGTCGCAATGTCACAATTATTGTCTGTGGCGGCGTTGATATTCAGGAAACATCCACCAAAGCAGTTTTGAATTGGCTGCGTCGCGAGGCCCGAAAAGGATACGAGATCGGCGGAATTTGTACCGCTGCTTACACACTTGCCCGGGCCGGATTGCTGGAAGGTAAACGCTGCACCATCCATTGGGAAAACTCCGATGCCTTCATGGAAGAATTCCCAGAAATCGAGCTCACGAAATCGGTCTTCTGCGTCGATGGAAAGCGGTTCACATCGTCCGGCGGGACATCATCCTTAGACATGATGCTTAAGGTGGTCGCCACCGAGCAGGGGCAAGATGCTGCAAATTGGGTCGCCGATCAGGCGGTCTATTCTGCGGTGCGCTCCGAACGCGATGAACAGCGCCTATCCGTTCCGACGCGGATCGGCGTCCGGCATCCGAAGCTCTCTGCCGTGATCAAGATGATGGAAAACTCGATCGAAGAGCCGGTGTCGCCGTCCGTTCTCGCCGAAGAGGTCGGCATGTCGACGCGCCAGTTGGAGAGGCTTTTCCGCAAGTATTTGGACCGTTCGCCCAAGCGATATTACATGGAATTGCGTTTGCAAAAGGCGCGAAACCTCCTTCTTCAAACAGATATGAGCGTCATCAACGTGGCCTTGGCATGCGGGTTCTACTCCCCGTCGCATTTTTCAAAATGCTATCGGGCGCAATATGAAATCACGCCCTACCGTGAGCGGGGTGCGCAACCGGCCCGCAAAGGGGCAGAGCTCAGCCCTGAGGACGCGTAATTCTGTAAAGTGTGTCTTCGCCAACGGCGAGGAAGTAGATCGCGCCATCAGGGCCCTCTCGAACGTCGCGGATGCGCGCAAACACATCCCTAAAAAGCTCTTCTTCGCCATTGATCCGGGTTCCATTGCGATCAAGCCGACTGATGTAACTGAACTTCAGCGAGCCGACGAAAATATCGCCTTTCCATTCTGGAAACATGTCGCCTGAGTAAATCATCATGCCAGACGGTGCCATCGACGGGTCCCAGAAAAAGATCGGTTGTTCTAGACCATCGGCCGCGGTTCCAACGCCGATCTTCCTGCCAGAGTAATGCGTGCCGTAAGAAATTACAGGCCAGCCATAGTTCTTGCCGGGCTCCGGCTTGTTGATTTCGTCACCTCCACGCGCACCATGGGACACAGTCCAGAATTGACCATTTTCATCCAAGGCCGCACCTTGCGCATTGCGATGCCCGATCGAATAAATACCCGCGGCCCAACCATCGATCGACGGATTATTGGACGGGATGGACCCATCACGGTTTACCCGAATGACCGATCCATTGTGAACAGAAGGATCCTGCGCCGTCGGCCGATCTCCGCGATCCCCAATGGTCAGGAACAAGGTCCCATCATTCGCCTCCACAACCCGAGAGCCGAAGTGTCGCCCGCCACCGGACACATCATTGGACACAAAGATATCGCGGACATTGCGCAAACGTTTCGCGCCTTCATCGAACTCCGCAACCGCCAAGGCCGTGCCCGCACCCCGCCCGCTCGGGCGAGAGTAGGTGATGAACACTTCATTCGTTGTTGCGAAATCGCGGGCCAAAACCAAATCGAGCAAACCACCCTGCCCTTCGGCATATACATCCGGCACACCAGAGACAGCTGTCTTGTCGCCATCTTGTACAAACCAAATCCGGCCATCTCGTTCTGTGATAAGGTACTTGCCAGTTTCAATGATCGCGACCGCCCAGGGTGCGTTCAAATCCCCAACAACAGGCGTCACCTCTACCGGTCCGACGGAGGTCTCGATCGTCTCAGAGAATGCGGCCGAGACCCCAACGCCCGCGAAAAAAGCCAAACTTAGAATTCCGGTTGTCAGATAACGCATTTACAACTCCTGATTTTCACGGCTCTGATGGTTTTTAAGTTAGGTCAGCGATTGAAATTTCAATCGCCACTCACAGGAGAGAGAGTGATGAAAACGCAAACACGCGTGGTTGTGATCGGGGGCGGTGTGGTCGGCTGCTCTGTGCTCTACCATCTGACAAAACTCGGCTGGTCCGATGTGATGCTGGTCGAACGCTCGGAACTCACGTCTGGATCGACCTGGCACGCTGCGGGCGGATTTCACACCCTCAATGGCGACACGAATATGGCCGCGCTTCAGGGCTACACCATTCGCCTTTATAAAGAGCTCGAAGACATCACAGGCATGTCCTGCGGTCTTCACCATGTGGGCGGCGTAACGCTGGCGGACACGCCCGAACGTATGGACATGTTCAAGGCCGAACGCGCCAAGCACCGTTTCATGGGGTTGGAGACGCGGATCGTTTCACCCGATGAAATTCGCGAGCTTTCCCCCATCACGAACACGGACGGGATCATCGGCGGGCTTTATGACCCACTCGATGGTCACCTTGACCCCTCCGGCACCACGCATGCCTATGCCAAGGCCGCGCGCATGGGTGGGGCCGAAATCATCCTCCGCAATCCCGTCATCGAAACCAATCAACGTGCGGACGGCACTTGGGATGTCGTGACCGAACAGGGCACGATCCACGCCGAGCACATCGTCAATGCAGGCGGTCTGTGGGCACGCGAGGTGGGCCGGCTCGCCGGCGTCTACCTGCCCCTCCACCCGATGGAGCATCAGTACCTGGTGACCGAAGAAACACCTGAGGTTTATGAACGGGACGAAGAACTGCCCCATGTCATGGACCCAGGCGGAGAAAGCTATCTCCGGCAAGAGGGGCGCGGCATCTGCATCGGTTTCTACGAGCAAAGCTGCGATCCCTGGGCCGTGGACGGCACACCGCAGGACTTCGGCCACGAACTGCTCGAAAACCAGTTGGAGCGCATTTCTGACTCGGTCGAATTCGCCTATAAACGCTTCCCCGTCCTCGAACGCGCAGGCATCAAATCCGTCATCAACGGCCCCTTCACTTTCGCGCCTGATGGCAATCCGTTGGTCGGCCCCGTGCCGGGCATGCGCAATTACTGGTCGGCTTGCGGCGTCATGGCGGGCTTTTCCCAAGGGGGTGGTGTAGGCCTCTCGCTTGCCCAATGGATGATCGAAGGCGAACCGGAACGCGATGTCTTCGCCATGGATGTGGCCCGCTTTGGCAAGTGGATCACATCCGACTACACGCTCACCAAAGTGACCGAGAATTATCAGCGCCGTTTCTCGGTCACCTTCCCGAACGAAGAACTGCCAGCCGCCCGCCCGCTGAACACAACGCCAATGTATGACATCTTCGATCAGATGGGTGCGGTTTGGGGCCATCAATACGGGCTCGAAGTGCCAAATTACTTTGCCGAAGGGGATGAGCCCCGCTTTGAAACGCCCAGTTTCCGCCGTTCAAATGCATGGGACGCAACAGCGCGCGAGGTCAAAGCCGTCCGTGAGAATGTTGGCATCAACGAAGTCCATAATTTCGGCAAATATCGGGTTACCGGGGCAAAGGCGCGCGATTGGCTTGACCGGATCATGGCAGGTCGCGTGCCACAGCCCGGCCGCGTCAGCCTCACGCCCATGTTGTCAAACAAAGGGCGCCTGATTGGGGATTTCACGATTTCTTGCCTCTCAGAGGATCTTTTCCAGCTCACGGCCAGCTATGGGTCGCAGAATTATCACATGCGCTGGTTCGAAAGCCACAACATGCCGGGCGTGCTCGTTGAGAACATGTCCGACCAGCTAAACGGGTTCCAAATCGCGGGACCAAACGCACGGAAACTCCTTGCCGCCTGCACACGTCACCCGGTGGCAGAAATGAAGTTCTTGGATGTCGCGCGCATGAATGTCGGCTTGACGAACTGCATTGTCCAACGCGTCAGCTACACGGGCGATCTCGGCTATGAAATTTATACCGATCCGATGAAGCAACGCGCGCTGTGGCACACGCTCTGGTCCGCGGGCGCGCCGATGGGCCTTAAACCCTTTGGCATGCGCGCCATGATGTCCTTGCGCCTTGATCGGTTCTTCGGCTCTTGGCTCTCCGAATTCTCGCCAGATTACACCGCCGCCGAAACCGGTCTCGACCGGTTTATCAGCTTCAAAAAGAATGTGGATTTCGTCGGGCGCGGTCCCGCAGAAGAAGAACGGGCAAAAGGCCCGGCACGCAAACTCGTCGCATTTGAGGTCGACGCGAATGACGCTGACGTCAACGCCTATGAACCGATCTGGCTGGGTGGCGAAGTCGTGGGCTTCTGTACCTCAGGCGGCTATTCGCACCATTTGGGCAAATCCATCGCCCAAGGCTTTGTGCCCACCGACCTTGCCGCCTCAGGCCTGCAAGTTGAGATCGAGATTTTGGGCGACATGCGCCCCGCAAGGCTGATCACATCGACCGATTTCGATCCCGATATGACAAGGTTAAGGGGTTAGCCTGGTCCAAATGGAAGCGTCTGACGGCAAGCGGCATACGCACCAGCACAAAAAAACGAACGGATTTATGACATCCATGTGATGTGACGTAGATACAAAATCGTTACTACTCTTTTTTGCGATTTTTGTTATTTTCAAGTAATTGCTTCAAATATCGAAAAACTGATTTCAGAGACAGCCATAGATCGGCATAGAGTTTGACACTCGCCAAGTAGAATGCCGCTACGAATGCAATACCACCAAGGGCTATGAGGATCATTGCAATCAACTCATAGCTGCCATCCGCTGTACCCTTTGGGAACCGAGCCAGAATACCAAAAGCAACCAGATAAAAAAGAACAAAAATCAAAATCAAATAACTAACGTATCTCATTTCATTTCTCTTATAAATGGATCAACCCAAACGTACAATTTGTACGTTTGCAAATTCTTTCCATCTATCCCGACAAAACTTATTGCTTTCGCGCTCCACACTGTGCATGCGATTTTCTACAATTATGATGGCAAGCTGATCGCGCGGGCAGAGAAAGGTGATCTGTCAGGAATGTATGAGTTTGAGATTAAGGCGTTTGAATTGTTGGAAGCGGGGAAGGAGTTTTCGTAGGCTATTCAGCATTTGAAAGCGACCGACCGTGGGCGGCTAACTGGCGCAAAACAGATTAGGATCCTAGTGGGGTCATGTAAGTGAAATCAACACGCTTTCCCTCAGGCTCTTTGAGTTTTAATACCTTTGGCGTTATTGGTACGTAACCTCTAAATTTTGCAATATTGAGTTCCTTTGAGCCGTTTTTCTCAAAGAAAACATCTTCGTACTCACAATGAACAAATAATATTAGACCTGCCCCGTCCTCTACTGCCGAGTTGAGCTTTTCTAATGGGAAGTCAGCCGAAACAGTTGTTATATTTTCTCCGCTGCCGACCGGAATCTCTGTTGAACCATCAATCCTTTCTGATTTGTCTTCGAACTTTAGGTGCGGTTGTGCGAGCGTAGCTGCAAGATTCAAGCGGACAATTTTAGCAGGCGTTAGTCCTGTATTTTTAAGTCCAACCCTAAAACTCAAGTGTGAAACACTTGCATCTTCGGTTAGCTTTGGAGACGCTAACACGTAAGAAGCGGCTATGTACGCCCTCGTTTGAGCTTCTCCCATACGCCTTGTTTGAGACGCCATTTCTTGAGTGACCCATAATGTGAACAATAGAAAAATAGCCGCTGCTACCGATGCTATAGCCATCAGTACTTGAGCAGAAGTATCTCCGGGGTCAGCGTAATCAATTAACCAGCCCCAAAATGTCTCACCACTTAAAAATAGCAATGCTAATATAGGAAGTGCCAAGACGAATGAGCTAATCAACCCCCATTTAAATCCATCATGCCACGACTTTTTATTCAATGCATTTTCCAAAATTAACGTTTGAAGGAGCTACGAGATGAGTAGTTCATTTTTGAAACAGTTTTCAAGCAAGCGTAGGGTGGGTGCAACCCACCAATCGTACAAATTGCCACGGCCTTCCCTTCAGTAGGGTGCGCATTTATCGCGCACCGCACCCCCATTAACCTTTGACCCATCTCACAACATGCACCAAAACCCGCCCGCCACATGCGGGCGCAATGCCCGCCACATGCCCGCCACTTGCGGGCATGGCCCAAGTTTCGGGCTTTCGAAAAGTATCCGCGGCGCGCGCTGCCCCTTGAACCCCAACCGCTTTCCCGCTTTCCTGCGCCCACAATGAAGGGGTCGCATCATGCTTGCAGGAAAATCAGCTGTCATCACAGGGTCCACATCGGGCATCGGCTTGGGCATTGCCAAAAAGCTCGCCGCTGAAGGTTGCCGCGTGATGATCAACGGATTTGGAGATGCGGATGAAATCGAAGCGATCCGCGCGTCGCTACCCAATGACGCGCTTTATGATCCTGCGGACATGACCAAACCGGACCAGATCGAGGCCATGATCCAGCGGGCCGAGGCAGAATGCGACGGGCTCGATATCGTGGTCAACAATGCCGGCATTCAATTCGTCTCTCCGGTCGAGGATTTTCCGACGGATAAATGGGATGCGATCATCGCCATTAACCTGTCCTCCAGCTTCCATACGATCAAAGCGGCGGTTCCCGGCATGAAAGCCCGCAAATGGGGCCGGATCGTGAATATCGCGTCCGCCCACGCGCTCGTCGCCTCGCCCTTCAAAACGGCCTATGTCGCCGCGAAACATGGCATTGCGGGGCTGACGAAATCCGCAGCCCTCGAAGTGGCCGAAGACGGCATCACCGTGAACGCCATCTGCCCGGGATATGTCCTGACGCCCTTGGTGGAAAAACAAATCCCCGCCACGGCCGAGGCCCGCGGTATCAGCGAAGACGAAGTCATCACCGACGTGATGCTCGCGCCCCAGCCCACCAAACAATTCGTGCCCATTGAGGATGTCGCGGCTTATGCGGCGTTCCTGTGCACAGACGATGCCAAGTCGATCACCGGCGCTCTGCAACAGATCGACGGCGGATGGGTCGCGAAATAGCGCCGTTTGTAACTTGCCTAGCTCTGCGCCAGTCACGCAAATGAAACTTGCAAATGCGTTACTTTAGCCGAACACTTGTTCGGCAAACCCGAACGGTTTGGCGAATTGTAACAATTTTTTTGCATTCAAAAATCGCATCGCTAGGCTCCGTCCGAGGAATCGCCGGAAGAGCGGCATTTCTTTTCCGGACAAAGCAAGTCCTATTGAGGGAGAACCAAATGAAACTTACGAAAACACTGAGTGCTATTGCGGTCGCCCTGTCGTCCATGACAGGCGCGGCGCATGCACTTGACGAATTGGTGGTTGCCTACTTTTTGGAATGGCCGACGCCAAACCAGTTTGCACAGCATAATAAGCTCTATTCCGAAAAGATGGGCATGCCTGTTAAATGGGTATCTTTCGACGCAGGAACGGCGATGTCCGCCGCTATGGCATCGGGCGATGTACATATTTCCTATTCCCAAGGTGTAACACCGTTCTTGGTGGCCACCGCAGCGGGTCAGGATCTGCAGGTTGTTGATATCGCTGTTGGATACTCCGACAACGATAACTGCGTTGTGCGCTCGGAGCTAGAGATCGACGCGTCCAATGTCGCAGAAGAGCTTGTGGGTAAGAAGGTTGCTGTCCCGTTGGGCACAGCGGCGCATTCCGGTTTCCTCGCACAAATGGCGCATTTCGGGATCAGCGAAAGTGACCTGACAATCGTGGACATGGCGCCGTCAGATTCGGCCGCGGCGTTCAGCCAGCCAAGTACAGATCTTGCCATGGCCTGTGGTTGGGGTGGTTCACTTCGCACAATGAAACAACATGGTAATGTGCTTCTGTCAGGTGCTGAAAAAGAAGCCGTTGTGGGTAAAGTGTTCGATGTGACATCGATCCCAACGGAGTTCGGTGAAGAGAACCCAGAAATCTTGGCAAAGTTCCTCGCGATCACAGCCGAGATGAACGAGATGTACGCTGCGGATCGCGCGCCGATGATGGCCGATATTGCGACAGAAGCAGGTATGGACCTCGAAGGCACCACAGCAGTCATGGACGTCTTCACATTCCCAACAGTTGCGGAGCAATTGTCTGACGAATGGATGGGCGGTTTTGTGGCGCAATATCTGTCAGATTCGGCAGCATCGCTTGAAGCGTCCGGGAAAATCACGGCACTTGGGGACTACGCACCGCTTGTGAACACGTCGTACCTAGAAGCTGCGGCGAATATGTAAGTATCACAGAATGGCCGCCCCACACGGGCGGCCATTTTCTTTGAGGGGACCCCCATGTCTGGTTTGGAAATCAAAGACGTCTCGATGACGTTTCAGCTGCCAAATGGTGGCAAAGTGGAAGCGCTGAAAAACATCAATCTCTCGATTAAAGAAGGCGAATTGATGTCTGTGCTTGGGCCATCCGGATGTGGAAAAACGACCCTTTTGAATATTGTTGCTGGGTTCTTGGCGCCAACAGAAGGACATCTTGAACTTGGCGGAGCAAAGGTCACCGGACCCAGTTCCGAACGCGGGATGGTGTTCCAACAAGGCGCTTTATTCGAATGGATGAACGTCTCAAACAATATCGGTTTTGGCCCGAGCATGAAGGGCACACCCCCGAAAGAGATCAAAGAAACGGTAGAGGATCTGCTCGGCACAGTTGGGCTTCAGGATTTCGGCGAGAAGATGATTTACGAACTCTCTGGCGGGATGCAGCAACGTGTGGCATTGGCCAGGTGTCTCGCGAATGACCCGGATGTGATCCTTATGGATGAACCGCTTGGCGCGCTTGATGCGTTGACGCGAGAAAAGATGCAGAGCCTGGTTCTTGATATTTGGAAAAAGACGGGCAAGACGATCATTCTCATTACGCACTCTGTGGAAGAGGCTTTGCTTTTGGGAGAGCGCCTCTTGGTTATGGCACCGCGTCCAGGACGCGTGCACAAAGAGTACAACCTTCCCTTTGCCGAACTTGGTGTTGGCGCGGACCTTCGCGAAATAAAACGGCATAAGAAATTTGGCCCCACGCGGGATGAAATCCTCTCGATGATTTGGGACATGGAAGAAGAAATTATGGGCCGGACGGAGACCGCATAATGGGACAGGAGCTTCTCGATCTGATCGGCACAACGTTTTGGATGGTCCTCGGGATCGCCCTTATCTTTGCGCTCTACTTGGCGATTTCCGCCGCCTGCTGGTTTGGATATTCTCTTTACAGTCGTGGGCGTGAAAGCTCCGGCTACAATAGCCTAAAGACGGTTACATTTGGCGACGAGAGTGCCGTTGTGGCGAACCGCATCGGTTCGGTCGCATCGGTCATCGCAATTTTCTTTCTTTGGGGGCTTGCGACGGGATCACAACTGCTACCATTTGGTTTGCCGGCGCCGTTCGTGGGGGACACCACCATAGAGTATGTCGCCGAAAATGCCGCCGGTGATACGGATAGTGCCACTATCTTTATTCGCGTTCATGCCTTGGACAACACAGGCGCCGATACGCCCGCGGTCGATCCAGGTGAAGGGTTTGCCAAGGATGATGGGCTTTTGGTGTCTGAGCGTCGTTCAAAAATAATCAAGTCGCAGGACAATGACGAAGGCGGCAACGACGAAGGGTATCGTGTGATTTCGGTAAACGGCCAGGCGATTTCACCCGAGGAAACTATTCAGGCCGGCGACGTTGAAGTCTTCATGACGAAGCGCGGCAGCCTTTCGATCCGTCCAAATGTCGGTCTCACGATGGAGGCGCTCTATTTGCCGCCACCCGAGCAGGTTTGGTCCCGTTTTGTTGAACTGAACCGCGAAGGGTACCAGGGCGTTGGCCTTTGGGAGAACGTCTTCTGGTCCTTGATCCGTGTCGTGCTTGGTTTTGCACTGGGCTGTCTGTTTGGCATCCCGCTCGGCTTTGCAATGGGTTTGAATGGCTGGTTCCGTGGCTGGTTCGATCCACTTGTGGAGTTCATGCGTCCTGTCCCCCCGCTGGCATTAATCCCGCTTGTGATCATTTGGTTTGGGATCGGCGAACAAGGTAAGATCAGTCTCCTCTTTCTCGCGGCCCTTTGGATTATGACGATTGCCGCGCGCGCAGGCGTGTCGGGTGTGAACATCTCTAAGGTGCATGCGGCATACTCGCTCGGCGCGACCAAGCGCCAGATCCTGACAAAGGTCATCTTGCCGAACTCGCTGCCAGAGATTTTCACCGGCGCGCGCGTTGCGATGGGTGTGTGCTGGGGCACTGTCGTCGCGGCCGAACTTGTCGCCGCCGAAAAGGGCGCGGGCAAGATGATTATCGCCGCGTCCAAGTTTCAGCTGACGGACATCGTGATCATCGGCATCATCATCATCGGCATCATCGGGTATGGCATCGACGTGCTCATGCGAATGGCGGAAAATCGTCTGGTTCCGTGGAAGGGTCGCGGCTAGGCTTGAACCTTGATTGCAATAGGCTACTCTCCGCTGTGTCGGAGGATTTTGCATGCGAAGTTACTTTTTAGGCCTGTTGGTATGCGTTTTCGTCGCAGGATGCGTTGAGGTCACTCAAGCACCACCACCTGAGAAGGCATCCACAAATTCACAGACGCGCATTTTCCGATCAGCGGATGATGGACTTGCGCGATACAGGTCCATGTCCCGCAAAATGGAGCCCCAGATCGAACGCATCTGTCGGTCCTTTCATCCTGATCAAAGCCGAAAGTTCTGTGATTATCAGTTCAAAGAGATTACGGATATCCGGCAACCGGCGAACGCCTTTTTGTCTCTCGATAATCAAGGTCGTCCTGTTATCACGTTCACCGTAAACCTCCTCCGTTCAATGGCGAATGATGACGAGATCGCGTTTGTGATCGGCCATGAAGCGGGCCATCAGATTGCAGCCCATATTTACAAAGCACGGGAAAGCACTGCGGCGGGTTCATTGGCGGGTGCCGTCATGGCGGGAATACTGGGAGCGAACACCCAAACGGGTGCTGACCTCGGAGCGTTCGTTGGCCGCCGCGCATATTCCAAAGAATGGGAGTTCGAAGCGGATACAATCGGCGCGCATATTGCGTATCGTGCGGGCTATTCTCCGATCAAAGGTATCGGATACTTTCGCCGAAACGAAACCGGGTCAAGCGCCTTCCTCGCTACCCACCCACCGTCACGAGAACGAATTAGGGTGGTCGAAAAAACATACAATAAGATCATTCAATCGGGCGGCACCGCGCCCATCCGTTGGTGAAACAACGCATATTTGGTTTCGGGTCTTTGGTGACCCGCGCCACGCACAGCTACAGTTGGCTTGGGACCGCGAGTTTGCGGGGTTACCGTCGCGCTTGGGTTCCATCCGCAGACTGGGACGTCTCGCTGTTATCGGTCGAACCCAATGAGGGGTCGAGAATTGATGGATCCATACTGGAGATCAGTGGCGACGCTTGGCCTGCCTTATTGGAGCGTGAACGGGGATATGGCCTGCACGAACTCCGCCCCGCAGATTTAGAGCCAAACTTTGACCATGTGTCTCTTTTCGTCGGGCACAGAGCCGATGATGCCTCGGCGACCATACGCCCGATCCTTCTCAGCTACCTTGACACCGTAATGACAGGTTTCGTTGAAAACTATGGGGCCGAGCGCGCCCGGGATTTTTTCAAAACGACTGTCGGGTGGAGTGTTGGGATTTTGAAGGACCGCGATGCCCCCAAATACCCAAGAACGGTTCCGTTGCGCCCCGAAATCAAAGCGTTGGTCGATGAAGAGCTCGAGAGGATCGGGCTCTAGCCGCCTTTGCGCATATGGAAGAGCCGGATCGCCTTCGTCTCGGACACAAAGGCCGGGCCTTTTAGATCAGGCACATCTTCCAAGGCGATCTGGTCAAACATCCGGTACGCTAGCCACCAACTAACGGCGGCAACAAAAACGCCCCCGATCATTTGACCGGCCAAGACGCCTTCCGCGCCGAACCAAAGCGACCCCACCCACACAAAGGGAATAGTGCCAAGCGTGTGCCTGCCCCAATTGATCCAAGTCGAATAAAACGGATGGCCGAGGTTATTGAAGGCCGCGTTTCCGACAAAGATCACACCGTTAAAGAACCACGCGAGCGAAAGTGGGCCGCAGAAGAGAAAAACAAGATCACGCGCTTCTCCTTCTGCCCCAAACGCGTCGGCAATGAATCCCCGGCACAGCCAAAGAACAGCAACAACAACGACGGTATAGAGCCCAGTGAAGAGAAGTGCGTCATCGAAACCTTTGCGCACTCGATCATATATTTTAGCCCCGTAGTTTTGCCCGAGGATTGGACCAATGGCCCCCGAAAGCGCCAGGATCATACCGAACGCTACAGGTGTCAGACGACCGATGATCGCCATACCAGCAACCGCTTGTTCACTAAACTCCGCTGCCACACGGGTCACAAAAGCCGAGCCGACAGGTGTGGCCAAGTTGGTCAGTGTAGCAGGGAAAGCGATATCGTAGATCGCTTTAAGATCATCTTTGAACTCTTGAAACTTCAGTGGTGCAAAGCCGCCATGGTGTTTGATGACTGGGTAGATTCCCATAAAGGCCATAACAACACGGGACAAAACCGTTGCAATCGCCGCACCATCCAATCCCAAGCCAACGGCAAAAATAAGGATCGGGTCTAAGACGGCATTCGCACCCGCTGCCGAAAGCGTCGCGATCATTGATCGGTTCGCATCGCCATGTGCGCGAAGGATTGCGCCCCCTCCCATACCGATCATCATCAACGGGAGGCTTGGGACAATAATACTGAGGTAGCGCACAGCAAGCTGTTGTGTCTCGCCTCTCGCGCCGACCAGAGAGGTTAATGCGTTCAAGTTGAACCACGTGACAGCTGACACAATCGTCATGACAACAAGGCCCACCACGAACACATGAGTGCGGACTTCTTTCGCGCGCTGCAGATCACCCTGCCCCAGAGCACGCGCAACAAGTGCGCCTGTGGCAATCCCCATAGCAATAGAAAAGGCCATCATGAAGAACGAGATTGCGCCAGCAAAGCCAACAGCGGCGGCAAGAGCTTGGTTTCCCAAAAGCGAGATGAAGAACATGTCGACTAAATCGACAAAGAAGACCGCAACCAATCCAACACTTGTCGTAGAAGACATCACGACAACATGGCGCATCAAACTCCCGGAGGTAAACTTAGCGCCTTCGACCATTAGCGTTTAACCTTGTTCAGGAACGGCATGAATGATCCCATATCTGGGCCATGCGCCTGCCCCGTTAACGCCTTGCGAAGTGGCATAAACAGGGCGCGACCTTTTCGACCTGTCGCCTCTTTTACCGTGCCGGTCCATGCAGACCATGTCATGTTATCCCAGGGTTCTTCAGGCAGCATCGACAACGCCGTCTCTACAAACGCATGATCATCGTCGTCGATCAGCGGTTCCGCTCCGTGCGCCGATATCTGCCACCAGAAAGCGATATCAGAGCGTGTCGCAACGTTATCGCGAATGGCGGTCCAAAACGCTGCACGTGTGGCATCCGGCACACCCGCCGCATCTAATGTGTCCGCAATGTCCTCCACGTCTAATGCGGCGACCGCGCGCGCCGTCAGAGGCCCAAGGTCAGCTTCGTCGAACTTTGTTGGAGCCGCCCCAAAGCGGGATAAATCGAACTCGGCTGCAATATCGTCGATCGAAGACCGCAACTCGACCGGGTCGCTTGAACCAAGCCGGGCCATAAGCGACAACAAGGCCATCGGTTCAATGCCGCTTTCACGAAGATCGCGGAGCGAGAGCGTGCCCAATCTTTTCGACAGCGCCTCGCCGTGCGGCCCTGTCAGCAACGAGTGATGCGCAAAACTTGGCGGAGATGCGCCCAAAGCCTCAATGATCTGTATTTGGGTCGCAGTGTTCGTCACGTGATCCGAACCGCGCACGACATGGGTAATTCCGAAATCAATATCATCGCAAACGCTGGCAAGGGTATACAGGAACTGCCCATCACCCCGGATCAACACCGGGTCAGAAACGCTCGCAGCATCAATGCTTTGGCCTCCTAAAATGCCATCTTCCCAGCTGATCCTTGTTGAATTGAGAAGGAACCGCCAAACACCATTCCCGCGTTCGGTCCGGAGGGTTGTCTTCTCGTCATCAGACAGAGAGAGAGCGGCACGGTCATAGACCGGCGGTTTTCCCATGTTGAGTTGCTTCTTACGCTTCAAGTCAAGTTCTGTTGGCGTCTCAAAGGCCTCATAAAACCGACCTATGCTGCGCAACTGTTCGGCGGCAGATTCATATCGCTCCAACCGCGAGGATTGCATCTCTTCACGGTCCCAGGTGAGGCCCAACCATTCCAAATCTTCTTTAATAGCGTCCACAAATTCTGGTTTCGAACGCTCTGGATCGGTATCGTCCAGACGTAAGATAAACGTTCCACCCGCCTTCTTCGCAATCAGAAAATTGAACAACGCTGTGCGTAGATTGCCCACATGAAGATAGCCGGTGGGGGACGGCGCGAACCGAGTAACTGTCATCAACCAAATGCCTCTGCTTGACCCGTCGTCTAACGCCACGATGCCGTAAGGCCAAGGACCCTTGTGGTTCTAGAATATGTCATCCAAGCGCAGGTGACCGCAGTCAGTTTAAACCGAGTTGTTCCGGTCACCTTTGTGTGGCTTTGGTCGACCGGTTTCGTCGCCGCGATCATGCTTCCGGCAGTATTGATAGGGCGGCGCAGTCACGACGGTTGCGGCCGATTTTTACCTCGTCACGCCATTGGCGGTCGCCCAGGCCTGGCCCTTCTTCTTCGGCGAGACCTCTCGTCAACGGCCCTATTTGGGTTTGGCTTGGCTATCGCGGGCGAATATTTTGCGACATCAGCGCTCGTTAGCTCGAATCACGCCAACGATTGACGATCGGGTACCGTCGGTCGAGCCAGAAAGATTTTTGCGTTAGTCGCGGACCAGGAGCACTTTGAAACCGCTTGTACTCGCTAATGTAAACCAAATGTTCGACCTTCTTCACCGTTTCACGATCAAACCCGTCGCTCACGATGTCTTCAATCGCACAGTCATGGTCAACAAGGCGCTCTAAGATCGCGTCCAAAACCTCGTAAGGCGGCAAACTGTCTTCGTCCTTTTGGTCCTCCCGCAACTCGGCCGAAGGCGGTTTCTCGATGATCGTTTGAGGGACCATCTCTCCGGCCGGTCCGTTCATCCAAACGCGGTGCGTCACATTTCGCCAACGACAGGTCTCAAAAACTCGCATCTTGTACATGTCTTTTATCGGATTATAGCCCCCCGACATGTCACCATAAATGGTGGCGTATCCGACGGCGACCTCGGACTTGTTCCCGGTTGTCAGAAGCATCTCCCCAAATTTGTTTGAGAGGCCCATTAACAGGAGCCCCCGCAACCGAGATTGAATGTTTTCTTCCGCAATTCCCGGATCTGTCCCATCAAAGAACGGTGCGAGGACTGTGCTGACCGCAGCACGCGGCTCCGAAATGGAGATCTGATCGAGACGCGCTCCCAACGCATTCGCGCATGCGGCCGCATCGTCCAAAGATCCTTGCGACGTGTATTCAGATGGGAGCATCACACAGCGAACATTGCCCGGTCCAAGCGCATCAACGGCGATCGTCGCAACGAGGGCAGAATCAATTCCCCCAGAAAGACCGAGCAGCACCTTTGAAAAGCCCGTCTTGCCAAGATAATCCCGGAGACCATCGACCATGACCCTATAGTCTTGTTCAATCTCTGACGGAATTTCCGCTTTCTCGCCCGGTAAAGCGACCCAATCACCGTCTAAATCCTCAAAAATAACGGTTTCAATGGCTTCATCAAATAGCGGCATCTGGGTCGAGAAGGCGCCCGACACATCCATCGCGAACGAACCGCCGTCAAAGACCTGATCATCCTGACCGCCGACCATATTCAAATATGTGAGTGGCAACCCAGTTTCTTGCACGCGCGCGGACATCTCAAGAACCCGCCGCTTAAACTTCCCTCGAAAGTACGGAGAACCATTCGGCACACATAGGAGTTCAGCCCCAGCTTCGGCCAGATGGCCACAGACCTCCGGGTGCCAGGCATCTTCACAGATTGGTATACCAACCGACACGCCATTAATCATAATCGGATCGGAAAGACCGCCTGGGGTGTAATGTCTTTTTTCGTCAAAGACATTGAAGTTTGGCAAATCGTGCTTCTTGAGAACGGTCTCAATCTGCCCATTTTGGAGCACGTAATATCCATTGAACAGATGGCCCTCATCAAAGACCGGCGCCCCGACACAAAGCGTGGTACTTTTACCCGCAGTAACCTTGGCCAACTCTTCCATACTCTTACGCGCCTGCGTGTAGAAAGCTGGACGCATAACAATGTCCTGAACCTGATACCCGGTCAAAAACATCTCCGGCAGCATGACCACATCCGCGCCGTCGCCGCAGCCCTTTGAATATGCCGCCTCTGCTTTCTTCGCATTTTCTTCAAATGCGCCAAGCGTCGGGTTCAATTGTGCCAGTGTGACACGGAATTGACGATTTGAATGTGAGCCGTCCATACCTTTCATTTAACAGTGTGCAACACAATGGAAAGGTATTGCATGTATTTTCAAAACCATTGTCAGCACGAACCTGTCTGTCTAGAGTCAAAGCGAAACTCGCGCCAGTTATAGGGAGGGGTAACCGGTGAGGAACCTCATTACCGCACTCTTTGTGTTCGTCGCATCTGCTGCTCTTGGTCAGGAAACTGTCCAAACCGTAGAATATGATGACGGTAGTGTATATGTCGGCACATTCAAAGATGGCGAGCGCCACGGAACGGGCCGCTACACGCTTCCGAATGGGTATGAATATGACGGCGAATGGGTCGCAGGGGTCGCCGAAGGCCAAGGACGTGCCCGGTTTGTGAACGGGTCCGTCTATGAAGGCCAGTTTGCTGACGGGGAACCCAACGGTGTTGGGAAAATCACCTATGCGGACGGCGCGACTTACGAAGGCGACTGGGTTAGTGGCACATCCGAAGGTCAAGGCTCGGCACGATTTCCAGATGGCTCCACCTATGTCGGCGCTTGGATCAATAATGCACGTTCGGGCCAAGGACGGTTAACGACGGCGACCGGGTACATGTATGACGGCGCCTGGCTAAACGATCTCCAAAACGGCGAGGGTCAAGCCCAACTTCCCAACGGCAGCTCATATGTGGGAACGTTTGTCGACGGAAAGTTCAACGGGGATGGAAAACTGACGTTGCCCGATGGTGGCGTTTACGAGGGACAGTTTTCGGATGGTTTGAGAAATGGTGAAGGCACACATATCTACGCCGACGGAAGCACATATGTGGGCGAGTTTGTTGCAGATAGTCGCGACGGCATCGGAACATTTACGGGCGCTGATGGAACGACCTTTTCAGGAGACTGGGTTGCCGGCGTCATCAATGGTTTTGGGACGGCGACATATCCCGATGGATCAATCTACGAGGGCAGTTTTGTGGATCGCGTGCCTTCGGGACAAGGCCAGATGACATTCTCTGATGGCACGGTATTTGTCGGCGACTGGGTTGACGGCCTTATGCGCGGCGACGGCACTGCAACCTATCCAAACGGAGTTGTCTACGAAGGTGGGTTTCGCGACTCCCTCCAGACTGGCGATGGAAAGATGACGTATACCGATGGCAGCGTTTACGAAGGCGAATGGTATGAAGGGGAGCGGTTCGGACGGGGCAAGCATACATTCCCATCGGGCGAAACGTATGAGGGCACCTTTGCGGCGGGTTTTCTGCAAGGACGTGGAAAGTTCTCTATCCCCGGTGTTCTGGTCTATGAAGGACAGTTCAAAGCAGGTCAGATTACCGGAGAGGGCATTATGACCTTCGAGAACGGTGACAAATATGAGGGCGAGTTTGTGAATGGTGTTCGAGAAGGTGAAGGCACGTTCACAGCGGCCGACGGCACGGTTGCGACTGGAACTTGGTCTGGTGGAGAATTGATCTCAAATTAGAGGTTACTCAAAAACGTCTCCGCGTCCGCCAGGATCTTCTGCCTATCTTCTGCTTTGCGTTTCCGCCATCCAGCATAGATTTGCGCCATCCTTGGATTTTTAGAGAAGATATCCGAGTGAGTTTCCAGAAAATTCCAATAGAGAACGTTAAAAGGACAGGCCCCTTCACCCATCTTGATTTTCGGCGAATACTGGCACGTCCCGCAATAGTCGGACATCCGATCTATATAGGCCCCTGAACTGATGTAAGGCTTAGAGGCGACAACACCACCATCGGCAAACTGGCTCATCCCGATGACATTCGGCGCCTCGACCCATTCGAATGCATCCCAATAAACGGCCAGGTACCATTCATGCACCTCGTAAGGGTTCACTCCGGCCAAAAGAGCAAAGTTCCCGATCACCATAAGGCGCTGAATGTGGTGGGCATACGCCTCTTCCAGCGTGTCACAAATGCTGGTCTTGAGACAATTCAGATCGATTTCTCCGCTCCAGAAAAACGCAGGAAGGGGTCGTGACGCGTTCAAGAAATTCAGTTGGGTATAGCTTGGGCCTTTAAGAAAGTAGATCCCACGCATGTACTCCCGCCATCCAATGATCTGTCGGATGAACCCTTCAGTAGCATTCAAGGGGGCCTTTCCGTTTTCATACGCAGCTTCGACCTTTTGACAAACTTCAAGCGGATCAAGGAGACCGATTGAGATATAGGCCGAAAGCAGCGAGTGGTGGAGGAAGCGATCCGATTGCAGCATTGCATCCTGATAGTCGCCGAAATTGACCAGGTGGTTCTCCACAAAGAAATCAAGTGCAGCCAAAGCCTGCGTTCGATCTGTCGCGAACCAAAATGGCACCGCTTGGCCCGGGTGATCCGCAAATCGCGATTCGACAATCTCAACAACATCCCGGACCGTGTCGTCCGTTTGAAACCGAATGGGCTCGGGCCGAAGCAAATCATCTTTTGCGGGTTTTCGGTTCTCGCTGTCGTAATTCCATTTCCCGCCGGCGGGGTGATCCCCATCCATCAACAACTGCGTTTTGCGCCGCATCTCCCGATAAAAGTACTCCATACGAAGTTGCTTTTTGCCCGCCGCCCAGGCCTCAAACTCCTGATGACTGGCCACGAAACGATCATCGTCCAACAAGGTGAACGTCAAAGGACCGTCGGACAAAGCGGCGATCAAACGAAATTCACCAGGTTCAGTGGCCAGAACTTCTGTGATGCGCCGCTCGCTCGCGCGGCGTAGCAACTCACCCAAAATGGTTCCTGTATTCTCCGGATCATCCAGTCGGGTATACGCGACATCCCATCCGTCCCGGCGAAGCTCTTCTGCAAATTTGCGCATGGCAGCAAGAACCAGAACGATTTTCTTTTTGTGATGGCGGACATAGGTTCCCTCTTCCGCGACTTCTGCCATCACAACGAGGTCACGCGCCTTGTCGGCCGCTTTCAATGCCGCGATGTTTTGGGAGAGCTGGTCACCAAGGACCAGGACCAAACGGGGCGCTACCACGGCACCCTCTCTCCCTTCCAATCAAAAAAACCACCGGAATCCGCCGGGCTCAGAGTATCCAAAACATCAATCATATGTTTGGCCGCGTCGCTTGGCTCCACGGCGGGGTGCCCCCCCACATACCTGTCCGTGAGCGGCGTTCGCACGGTGCCAGGGTGATAGGCAACGACGATGGCTTCTTTCCGTTTGCGGGTGATCTCAATCGCAGCGGAGTGAACCACCTGATTGAGCGCTGCCTTTGCGGCACGGTAACTCACCCATCCGCCCAGCCGATTGTCGCCGATCGAGCCCACGCGCGCAGACAGCGCTGCCAAAACCGACCTGCCCTCTTTCGGGAGAAACGGATGTAGGTGCTTCATCACCATCGCTGGCCCGATGGCATTTGTTGCATATTGCGCCGCCATTCCGTCAGGCGTCAGCGCATTGATTGTTTTTTCAGGTCCATTCCCATCTAAGGTTAACGCTCCGGTACTGATCAGAATCCGATCAAAGGTGCCATCTAGGGTGCGCGTCCAAGCGGCAATCTTGGCCTCATTCCTGATATCAATGCCGTCCTCAGATCGCGACGCCGTCACCACGTCATCCCCGACCGACCGGAGGTGATCAACCACTGCCCGACCTATTCCGCCAGATGCCCCAACAACCAAATTTCGCATCAACCCTCCTTTGACCAAACGCCAGTTAGCGCCACATCATCAGAAGACGATGTGAAATGAGGCTCAGATGAAACGACTGCTTGCCGCACTGATCACGCTAATGCCGACTGCAGTGCCGGCGGTCGACCTCGAGCTTCGAGATATTTGGAAACTGTCCTTCCCTTCCAGTCTCGCATTTGATCCACAACTCTGCGGTCTCTGGATTGCGAACGAGAGCCGCGAACTTGTGCTCGTGAACATCTTTGGCGAAGAGTTTCGCCGTTTCGAAACCCCACTTTCGATGATCAAAACCGTTGCCCCGACAGAAGAATTTGTGATCATCAGCGACAATGCTGGAAATTTCGTCCGCATGTCCAGGCAAGGAGACATCCTTGAAGGGCCGTTCGAATGGAACGAGCGACTTTGGGACACAGAGGGCGTGGTGAGCCTTCCCGATGGCGATATTCTGGTCGTGCAAGATACGCCGGCACATATCATCCGCGTGAACCCCGCCGGGGATGTTGTGTCAGAGCTCAAGGGCATGGAGCTGTCACCCAGAATGACGGAACCTCAAGGCATCGCATTAGATCCCCAATCGGGCCATATCTTTGTGACCGACGATTGGGAGGGGTCAAATTCGCTTTTCGAGTTTTCGGCAGATTTGGATCTGCTCTCAGTCACCCCTTTGATCGAATATGGCGTCGACCCCGAGGGGATTGCCGTCCATCCGAATTCAGGGACGATGTATATTGCTTTCGACCAGGGAAGAAAGGTGTCTGTCTTTAACTACACACCCGCAGGCGACCCACTGTCTCCTGCAATCGATGTTCCAGATGCTTGCGGCATTTCCATCTTTTCAAACGAGAAATCACCGGTATAACGAACGTTATGTTGATGCATGGCCCATACCTCCCAGCTTTGGGACTAAACCTACTGGCTCTGAGCCTGCGCTGAGCGTGTCCCCCGGTGCGGACCGCTCCTGACGGGCAGCGCCGGACAATGACACATCAATATCAGAGACAGATCAATGAAATCGATTAACTTGGCAGAGAAGCTTACGCTTTTCGACACCCATTGGGACCCTAAAGTGGTCGCAAATTACAACGGTAACGATGTTATGGTTGTGAAGTTCAAAGGGGAGTTCCCCTTTCATAAACATGATGACACGGACGACTTTTTCCTTGTTCTTGAGGGAGAGATGGAAATGGACCGGGAAGGGGGAGACCCCCTGAAAATTCGGGCTGGAGAACTGTGTGTCGTTCCCACAGGCGTCGTTCATCGCCCCCGCGCTGCAGACGAATGTAAGGTTCTTCTGATCGAACCGACGGGCGAACCGAACACTGGTGATAGCGGAGAACCCGCCGCCGCAAAAGATCACATCTAGGACCGAAACGATGACACATTCAGAAAACCAAGTGTTAATCTTCGACACAACTTTGCGCGACGGCGAACAATCCCCAGGCGCGACAATGACCCATGCTGAAAAGCTCGAAATCGCAGCCCTCTTGGACGAAATGGGCGTGGATATTATCGAAGCCGGCTTTCCGATTGCTTCCGAGGGGGATTTTGCAGCCGTCTCTGAGATCGCGAAATCTGCTCAGAGCGCACAAATATGTGGATTGGCAAGGGCAAATTTCAAAGACATCGACCGCTGTTGGGAAGCGGTCAAACACGCGAAGAACCCGCGCATTCACACCTTTATCGGCACGTCGCCACTGCACCGCGATATCACAGCGCTGAACCAAGACGAAATGGTCGAGCGTATCCATGATACCGTCACCCATGCCCGGAACCTTTGCGGAAACGTTCAATGGTCCCCAATGGATGCGACCCGTACCGAGGAAGAGTACCTAAAGCGTGTGGTGGAAGTTGCGATTAAGGCCGGGGCAACCACAATCAACATCCCGGACACAGTCGGGTACACGGCACCCCGCGAAAGCGCGGATATCATCCGTATGCTGATCGCCGATGTTCCAGGCGCAGATGAGGTGATTTTCGCGACGCATTGCCACAACGATTTAGGCATGGCGACCGCGAACGCACTTGCAGCGGTGGAAGGTGGCGCACGCCAGATTGAATGCACAATAAACGGCCTGGGCGAACGGGCCGGGAACACTGCGCTCGAGGAAGTCGTCATGGCATTGAAAGTGCGTCATGACATCATGCCCTACTCCACCGGGATCGACTCCAGAAAACTCATGCATATCTCGCGCCGTGTCGCGGCGGTCTCTGGCTTTCCGGTCCAGTTTAACAAAGCAATTGTCGGGAAGAACGCCTTTGCGCATGAATCCGGCATCCATCAAGACGGCATGCTGAAGAACGCGGAAACGTTCGAAATCATGCGCCCCGCAGATGTGGGATTGAACGAGACGAACCTCGTTTTGGGCAAACATTCCGGACGAGCGGCGCTTCGCGCCAAGTTGGAAGAGCTCGGTTACGATCTCGCGGACAATCAGCTGAAAGATGTGTTTGTCCGGTTCAAAGAACTCGCCGACCGGAAAAAGGAAGTCTATGACGATGACCTGATCGCTTTGATGGCGGCGGAAACGGCCGAGGCCTCTAACGAGCACATCAGGGTGAAGTTTCTCCGCGTGATTTGTGGAACCGAAGCGCCGCAGTCTGCCGATCTGACTTTGACGATTGACGGTGAAGACTATCAAGTCACTGCGCAAGGCGATGGACCAGTGGATGCCGCCTTCAACGCGGTGAAAGCGTTGTTTCCACATAAGGCACGTTTGCAGCTGTACCAGGTTCACGCTGTGACCGAAGGCACAGACGCACAGGCCACCGTGTCGGTTCGAATGGAAGAAGACGGCAAGATCGTGAACGGACAATCGGCCGATACCGATACTGTCGTTGCCTCCGTCAAAGCATATGTGAGCGCGCTCAACCGTTTGGTCCTTCGGCGATCAAAGGCCGGCACCGACAAGAAAGAAATTACCTACAAGGACGTCGGATAAAACAAAGCGGCGGGCCCATGCCAAAACACAGAGAGCCATGGGTCCGACGTTTCGCTTTATTTCAATTTCTGACAGTCCTATACGGGCATAAAGCGGGCGCAGAGACCCGTTTGTGAAGGGTGCACATATGCTCGATCAGATTACAGGCCTTTTTGCCGTCGATATGGCCATCGACCTCGGCACTGCGAACACTTTGGTTTATGTCAAAGGAAAAGGCATCGTGCTTAACGAACCCTCGGTGGTTGCTTACTCGATTAAAGATGGGAAAAAAGAAGTTCTTGCAGTCGGCGAAGACGCCAAGCTCATGTTGGGACGCACCCCCGGTAGCATTGAGGCGATCCGACCCATGCGCGACGGTGTCATTGCAGATTTCGATGTCGCCGAGGCCATGATTAAGCACTTCATGCGGAAGGTTCACCGATCATCCTCAATGGCGAAACCGAGGGTGCTGGTTTGCGTACCCCATGGCGCAACACCGGTCGAGAAGCGAGCAATTCGTCAATCGGTTCTGTCGGCGGGTGCACGCAAAGCCGGTCTTATATCGGAGCCGATCGCGGCGGCAATTGGGGCAGGAATGCCCATTACAGACCCCACAGGAAACATGATTGTGGATATTGGGGGCGGCACGACAGAGGTCGCGGTCATGTCCCTTGGCGATATTGTTTATGCCCGTTCTGTCAGGGTCGGCGGTGACCGAATGGATAGCGCGCTCGTTTCCTATTTGCGCCGTCAACATAACCTTCTGATCGGCGAAAGTACCGCTGAGCGGATTAAAACGACTATCGGAATCGCACGACCGCCAGCGGATGGGAAGGGCGAGACCATGCAAATCCGCGGTCGAGACTTGTTAAACGGCGTACCCAAGGAAATTGAAATCACACAGGCCCATGTGGCAGAGGCCCTGGGCGAGCCCGTTCAGCAAATCTGCGAAGCCGTTCTTACAGCGCTGGAAGCAACACCTCCGGATTTGGCAGCAGATATCGTAGATCGCGGTGTGATGCTGACGGGCGGTGGTGCCCTTCTGGGAGATCTGGATTTGGCGCTTCGCGAGCAGACCGGCCTGGCCATTTCCATCGCAGATGAGAGTTTGAATTGCGTCGCGCTTGGAACAGGCAAGTCACTCGAGTACGAAAAGCAGCTTAACCACATCATCGATTTTAGTAGCTAAAATGCGGCAGGGCGATGACACCTGGTAAATCAGCTGACAACTATGGAAGCCGTGTCGTCCGACGTATTGGAGTACTGTTTACTCTGTTGATTTGTGTCATGCTGACGCTGCTTTGGCGATTTGACAATACACGAGCAGAGCGGATTAGGCTGGCGGTTTTCGATCAGGTCATGCCAGTTGCAGAGCTCGTTCATGCCCCGATATCACGGGCGACCGATTTGGTAGCGAACCTCCAATCTTACGAGCGCCTACTGACCCAAAACGCCGAACTCCGCCGAGAACTGCAGCAAATGAAGGCTTGGCGGGAGGCGGCAATTCAACTCGAGCAAGAAAACGCCAAGCTGCTTGACTTGAACAAAGTGAAACTCAAACCGTCACTGTCGTTCATTTCCGGCGAGGTTCTGATTGAAGCCGCTAGCCCGTTTCGCCAATCGGCGCTCATCAATCTCGGATCGGATGACCGGATTCGAGACGGTTGGGCGGCGATGGATGGCCTCGGACTTGTGGGTCGAATTGCAGGCGTTGGAACCAGCACGGCACGCGTCTTGTTAATCACCGACACAGAGAGCCGCATTCCTGTACTTATAAAACCGTCTGATGAACGCGCGTTGATCGTAGGTGACAATTCGCAACTGCCGCTGGTTGCCTTCTTAGAACGGGAAGACTTCGTGCGACCAGGCGATCGTGTCTTTACTTCGGGTGACGGGGGTGTGTTTCCGTCAGATCTCTTGGTTGGAACAGTTGTGCGTGCCACCGACGGGCGCCTGCGCCTGAGACCGTCTGCGGACCTTCTTCGATTGGAATTTGTCCGGGTGATCCGACATTCTCCATCCGCGCCGATCACCGTTCCGGAGCGGTTGATTGGGCCCACGTTCCCCTTGTCGGAGAGATCAGTGGTGACCGAAGATGGATGAACGATCTCAACTTCTTCGCGCCACACTTATTGCGATCTGTGTTCTCGCAGGGTTTACGATTGTCTTGTTGTCCATGACGCCGATATCCTCTCCGATCGCGGAGTATTACCCGAATGTCCTTTTTGCCTTTTGTTTTGCGATTCTTATTCGCGACCCCGATGTGCTGCCAATCTGGACAGTCACTACGATATTTCTGCTTCGTGACTTTGTATTCTTCGAACCCATTGGCCTCAGCGCATTTCTCTTTTCTATCGCGGCTATAGTCACGCGAGACAAACGCAAGCTCTTTGGCGAGAACTTGTTGCGCGAATGGGCGAGTTTCACGCTTATCCTTTCGGCGGTCATGATCCTAAAATCACTGATCCTTTGGATTCTTGGAACGTCGATTTCGGATCAGTACCTTATTCTTCGCTCGATCACGGCCTCGGCACTCGTTTACCCTATTGTCGTTGGAATGTTATGGGGACTGTTCGGCATCGAACGACCCCTTTCTGTCCAGAAGGCGTATTAGCATGAGCGACACGCGGCACGACCAACGGCGTATTTTCTCAAGACGCGCCTTCTTTCTCTTGGGTCTTCAGGGCTTAACGGTTGGCGCGCTCGGCCTGCGCATGCGAGAACTTGGGATCACAAGGTCGGACGACCTTCGACTCTTGGCAGAAGAAAACAGGATCAATGTCCGCTTGGTGGCGCCAGTCCGCGGACGGATCTATGACCGCCTTGGCGCGCCGCTTGCGGACAATGTACTCAGCTACAACATTTACATCATCAGAGAACAAACTCCCGACCCAGAGTTGGTTCTTCGACGGTTGGCAGAAATAATCCCGATATCCGAAGAAAGAATACAAGAGACCCTCGACAATCTTGGGCGGACGCGGGCCTTTCTGCCCGTACCTGTCGCATCTGATTTGACCTGGGAACACATTGCGGCCTTCGCAGCGAACGCACCCGCACTTCCCGGCATTACCGCAGAGCGCGGATTCAAGCGTGCATATCCAAAGGGCAACGAGTTTGCCCATATTGTGGGCTATGTGGGGCCAGTAAGCGACTTTGATCTGTCTCGGATTGACGATCCGGACCCTCTTCTACGCATTCCGAAATTTCTGATCGGAAAAAATGGAGTGGAGGCCAATACTGATCTCTCCCTGAGGGGGTCTGCAGGGATTCGTCGGATTGAAGTAAACGCGGTCGGGCGGGTCATGCGCGAGCTTGAGCACTCCGACGGGACACCTGGGCAAGACCTTCAATTAACGATCGACGCGCGTATCCAAAAACGTACGACCGAAATTATTTCCGTTCAGAACAGCGCATCCGCCGTTATCATGGATGTTCAAAATGGCGATATCCTGGCCGCTGCATCGGTCCCAACATTTGACCCGAATAAGTTTGTAAACGGCATTTCGGTGTCGGATTGGAACAGTCTGAACAACAATCGCTTCCGTCCGATGCTCAATAAGGCCGTGTCGGGGCAATACCCGCCCGGTTCGACATTCAAAATGATTGTTGCACTTGCAGCACTTGAAGAGAACGTCGTTGGAGCCTCCGAACGGATTTTCTGCCCGGGCCACATGGATCAAAGTGGTCGGCGTTTTCATTGTTGGCGCCGTGGCGGACATGGCAGTGTAAACTTAGTAGAGGCTGTTCGCTCTTCTTGTGATGTCTATTTCTACGAAGTGGCCAAGCGGGTCGGGATTGATCGGATCAGCGAGATCGCAAAACAGTTCGGTCTTGGCACAAGACATGACGTGCCGCTTCCAGCGGTCTATTCTGGAACGGTTCCGAATGTTGACTGGAAACGCAATCGCTTCGATCAGCCTTGGCGGATCGGTGATACGCTCAATGCAGGCATTGGCCAAGGATATGTGCTGGCCACACCCCTAGAGCTTGCAGTCATGACTGCGCGTTTGGCCACCGGTCGTGCCGTCACGCCACGATTGGTGCATGCGCAAAACCAAGTTCCTCTCGAAACGCCGCAAGCTGAACCGCTCTCCATCCAGCCACAGCATTTCGAACTGATCCGGAGGGGTATGTTTGACGTCTCCAATAACCCACGCGGCACGGCATATTGGCACCGTCCCTGGACGGACGCATATAAGATCGCGGGAAAGACAGGCACTGCACAAGTCCGCAGGATTACCCTCGAAGAACGCGCAAGGGGTGTGATCAAGAACGAAGATTTGCCGTGGGAACGACGTGACCACGGCTTGTTTGTGGCCTATGCCCCATATGATGCACCCAAATATGCTGTGGCTGTTGTTTGCGAACATGGCGGGGGATCGGGTTCGGCCGCCCCGCTCGCGCGAGATATTTTGACCTATGTCATGAGCTTAGAAGACACCGGCTATCGCGCGCCTCTAAAACGACAAGATATTACGCCTGCCCAGGAGATCTAGAATGGCCGTTGCAAGAGACTCCGCTGCCCCATCGGCGACAGGCTTTAGAAAGATTTACGCCTTCAATTGGGGGCTTGCCCTGTTGATCAGCGCCGTTGCGGCTATCGGCATTCTCATGCTGGTCAGCGTGGCCGGCGGCAATTTCGATCCATGGGCACGCCAACAGACAATTCGGTTTGGTCTTGGTTTCCTGGCAATGGTTGTGATCGCCTTTGTGCCCATTCGGTTCTGGCTCTTTATGGCGCTTCCCATTTACCTGGCCTGCATTGGCCTTCTGGTCCTTGTCGAACTGATTGGGGTCACCGGCATGGGGGCCCAACGCTGGATTGATCTTGGCTTTATACGGCTGCAACCCTCTGAGTTAACGAAGATCGGGCTCGTGATGGTTCTCGCCGCTTATTATCACGCAATCCCAAAGTCTAAAGTATCGAACCCGCTCTACCTGATCCCACCGCTCGTCCTAATAGCTTTGCCGATGGGAATGGTATTCATTCAGCCAGACCTTGGGACCGCGTTGTTACTTGGTATTGGTGGCACCGTCGTGATGTTCATCGCCGGGGTCAGTTGGTGGTATTGGGGCAGTGCGATTGCGCTCACTGTCGGCGCTGGTGTCGCAGTTTTGCGCTCCCGCGGGACAGAGTGGCAACTCCTCAAGGATTATCAATTCCGGCGCATCGAGACTTTTCTCGATCCCGCGAATGATCCTCTCGGAGCCGGATATCACATCACGCAATCCCAAATTGCCCTCGGCTCCGGCGGATGGGCCGGGCGCGGATATATGCAAGGCACACAGAGCCAACTGAATTTCCTTCCTGAAAAGCACACTGACTTTATTTTCACGACATTTGCAGAAGAGTTCGGCGTCTTAGGTGGGCTTGTGTTGTTGACATTCTACACGCTCATTCTCGTGTTTTGCACGATCTCGGCCCTCT
Source organism: Pseudomonadota bacterium (assembly GCA_038744815.1). Taxonomy (GTDB): domain Bacteria; phylum Pseudomonadota; class Alphaproteobacteria; order Rhodobacterales; family Rhodobacteraceae; genus Amylibacter. The sequence goes on from JBCDLY010000010.1 coordinate 83,681, forward strand.
CAAATCGAAACCGGTTCGCGTCGCTCCTGACCTTGGGAATTGGCTCGGCCTTCTTCTTCTACTTTGCAGTCAATATGGGTATGGTGATGGGGCTTCTTCCCGTTGTTGGAGTGCCGCTCCCGCTTGTGTCCTATGGGGGATCGGCGATGTTCGTATTAATGGGTGCCTTCGGGCTTGTTCAAAGCGCACATATCCATCGGGAGTAATCATGCCGAAAGTTCTATGGGGTGGGAATGATACCGTTCTCAAAAGTTTTGAAACGCCGTTAAAAGAGGCGCTGATCAATGCCGTCCCAAATGCCGAGTTGGTTTTTGGTTTCGAAAATCCGAGCGAGATTGATTATCTTATATACGCCCCAAATGGGCCGATCCAAAATTTCGACGGCTTCACAGCACTAAAATTGATTCAGAGCATTTGGGCCGGCGTCGATGTCATCCTTTCAAATGGTAATCTGCCCAATGTCCCACTCTCACGCATGGCGGATACGGGTATGGCCGAAGGAATGGCGGATTATGTTGTCACCCATGTGATGCGCCACCATTGCGGAACGGACACACATGTTCAGATGAAGCCCACCGAATGGCTGACAGACACCGCTCCGCCCCTTGCGCGAGACCGCAAAGTTGCGGTGCTGGGCCTCGGGAACCTGGGTCAATTCTGTGCAGCGCGACTTCGCGCCCAAGGCTTTCAAATGTTGGGCTGGTCGCGGTCACCAAAAACGGTAGACGGCGTGACTGTTTTTCACGGGAAGGACGGTTTAAAAAAAATCCTGTCCGAAGGGGACATTTTTGTTCTTTTGCTTCCCAACACCCCCGACACAGAAAACACCTTAAACGCCGAGACGATCGCAAAGATGAAACCTGGGGCTTCACTTGTAAATGCGGGGCGCGGAGACGCCATCGATGACGGCGCTTTGGTCTCAGCTTTGCGATCAGGGCACATTTCTCAAGCGACACTGGACGTCTTTCGAACCGAGCCTTTGCCATCTGATCATCCCTATTGGCATATGCCCAACGTCTTGGTGACGCCGCATATTGCGGCTGAAACGCGCGTGAAGACCGCTTGCGAATTCGCCGCCGAAAACATCCGCCGGGGCGAGAACGGAGAACCGTTTATGGCCTTGGTCGATCGGCATCGGGGGTACTGATCCCGCAAAGATGCCCAGAACCACGCGTCCCCTTCTTTTGTCTCAAAATATCCTGGGGGTGAATGGCCAACGGGCCAGAGGGGGCAAAGCCCCCAACATCATCAATGGAGGATCGGAGGTTTGTCGGGATTGGAGCCTGGTGGCACCTCCCCGTCGGGCGACACATCGGTTTGCGGCTGATGGAGATCAAACCGAAGGCCCGCCGTTGCAAACTGCGCGGCAATTGCATCGCTGGATTTAATAAACATGACATCCAGGTTCGCAGCTTCGACGCCACTGAAGGCCAAAGCCTCTGATATCGTTTGAACAAGCGCGTCCTCGGCTCCTTCAGACGTATTCACAAATGCGATGACATGGGATTGCGTGCCATTGTCATAAGCAACCTCGGCCAAGTAGGCATAGCGCGCTTGACCTTCGAGAACAGACAGTCTTTGGTCCAGTGCCAAAATCAAATGGTCCGGCAATCCAACAGGCGGTCGGAGCTCTTCGGGCCATGCCTCTGCCGTCACCGGCCGACTGTCCAAAACAGATGCAATCCAAGTGATGTCAGATGGCTCTAGCAGGGTCCCAGAGGGGGCAACAACCAGGTTCACGCCTAAGCCAACACCCTGCCCCTCTAACATCTCTATGACGGTGCGACCCGATAGGGCCACGAAGGCCGTCGGTCCGTTTCCAAACTCGGACAAGCGTTCTTCTGTATCGAATGCGATCGCAAACTTGCCTTGGCCGGTATCAAAGATCCAGGGCTTTATGGCCTCCCCAACAGGTTCTTCTGTAAGCGCAAGAAACAGTTCCGCCTGGGCAATCATGCCGTAGAATGCCAAGCGTTCTTGATCGCCACCTGCCTCCATGGCCGCATAAGCCGTATCCAAAGGGGTCATGACACTACCTCCAACACCCGTGCCCGGAGCGCGGGGATCACCTCCGCCTCAAACCAGGGATGTTTTTTCAACCAACCCGTATTGCGCCAACTCGGATGGGGCAAGGGAAAGACCAAGGGCGCATGTTCGCGCCAACCTGCAACAGCCTCAGTGACGTTATGTTTGTTCATATGCCAGCGGAGCGCATAGCCCCCAACATAGATCCGCGTTTGGATTTGCGGCATGGCGGCAAAAACACGATCATGCCAGGTTTGTCCGCAGATTGCCGGCGGCGGAAGGTCTGCGCCCCGCGCATTATATCCAGGAAAACAAAACGCCATCGGAACGATTGCAAACTTCATCCGATCGTAGAAAACCTTCCTATCAACACCGAGCCATAGCCGAAGACGATCTCCAGAAGGATCATCGAAGGGGCGTCCGCTTCGATGAACCCGGGCTCCTGGCGCCTGCCCCGCGATCAAAATCGGCGCTGCGTCTGATCCCCAAAACACCGGACGAGGTGCGTGGGTGGTGGCCGTTTTCGCGAAGCGATCTTTGCAAATCTCACAGGCCTCAATTTCGGCTTTCAAAACATCGATCATCTGGACACTCTAAAATACTTCGAGAGATATCGAAATAACTCTTGTAAAAGAAATTTATTTCGATATCTCTCGAAGTATGAAACGGTTTGAAACCACGACTCTTGAATTATCAGAAGCGGCGTCTGCCTTTGCTGCGTTGGGTTCAGAGCAGAGACTTTCGCTCGTGCAAACGCTGGTCCGTGCCGGATTTGCTGGCCTTTCGGTCGGCGAACTGGGAGAGCGGGCAGATATCGGCGGGTCCACGCTTACCCATCATCTGAAAATCCTCTCTGCGGCGGGATTAATTGAGCAATCCAAAGAAGGGCGCGTGATTGCCTGCACAGTCGCTTATACCCATCTTGAAGCTCTTTCGAACTACCTCCTGCGCAATTGTTGCGCCGACACAGACGACGGACAAAACAATGGTTGAGATTTCCGCATCGCAGTTTTCGGTTAAATCGCTTTGGCAAAAGGTCGATGGGCCTTGGGCCTTTTTGGCACTCATGATTGTTGGGATTGCGATTTTCGTTCCCCAAGACTTTTGGATGCTCATGAGCATTGCGGGGAAGAACCTCGCGCATACATCAATTTTCGTTGCCATTGCCGTCGGATTGATTGCGTATCTCCGCGCGGCGGGCGCCGAGGCTGTGGTCTCCAAAGCGTTCCAGGGAAACCCGTATCGCATGGTTATTTTGGCAGCTCTCGTTGGAGGCTTAGCGCCGTTTTGTTCCTGCGAAGTCATCCCTTTCATCGCTGCTCTTCTGGCACTTGGCACACCGATTGCGGCGGTGATGGCCTTTTGGCTGGCCTCCCCAATTATGGATCCAGCGATGTTTGTCGTCACGACCGGTGCCCTTGGCTTTGACTTTGCACTTGCTAAGACACTCGCAGCGGTCGGCTTCGGGATCTTTGGGGGATTTGCGGTGCTTGCGCTCACGCCGACCGGTCTGTTTGCAAACCCCTTGAAAGAAACGACGGCTGTTGGATGTGGCTGTAGTGCCTCCAATCCTTTCGAAGGCAAACCAATGTGGGCTTTCTGGAAGGAGAACGACCGGGTCACGACGTTCAAAGACACAGCCATTGAGAACGCACTTTTCTTGATCAAGTGGTTGGCACTGGCCTATGTGCTCGAGTCCCTGATGATCGCCTATGTACCCGCGGAATGGATCGCAAATGTGCTTGGTGGTGATGGGGTTGGCACGACAATCTTGGCCGCCTTTGTCGGTGCGCCCGCCTATTTGAATGGCTTTGCAGCAGCGCCGTTGATCGCCGGTTTGATTGACCAAGGCATGGGGCAATCCCCTGCAATGGCCTTCATGTTGGCCGGGTCCGTCACGTCCATTCCTGCGATGCTCGCGGTTTGGGCCCTCGTGAAACCGCGTGTTTTCGGCACTTATATTGCCTTTGGCTTTACTGCAGCGACATTGGCAGGCCTTGCTTGGGGTGCCGTTCATAGCATGCTCTAGCAGACACGACATGGAAACTTGGATCTCTTGACCAAATAGAGGGGGCTTCGCGCCCCCTTTTCATGTCTGGATCATGGGCGCTCGGACAGATGTCCTCGCGCCGCGCAGCGGCGGTAGCGCGCCGAGCCCCTTTAGGGGCTCGGCGCGCGGATCGGTCTTAGACAGCACGGGCGAAGCCCGACTGGACAAGACCGAAACACTCAGAGGAAGTTTACCAACAGCGTCAGCGCCAATAGGATCGCGATCGACAAAACCATCGCACCCGTGCGCCACTGACGTGCGGTTCGGCTTTCTGGGCCGTGAAGATACATCAAACGATCAAAAACCTTCAGCGAGAACCGGTTTAAGCTCTCGACGATGCTCGTCCAAACTGTGGAGACGATCCACGCGATATACCCAAACAAAAACGGCCCCGCTTTTCGGTACACCCAATCGAAATCGACATTGATCGAGCGGATCTCGGGGGGATGAATCTTCGTGACGTAGAGGATCACGAAAGCGAGTAACGCAAAGACGAGCAACTGCAACTGCCCGATCACGTGACCTGTCGTATAGGGCACGTAGTTCACGTCGAAGGGAAGGATCGCATAAAGGGTGCTGGGCACGACCCCTATGAAAATACATAGGAAAGCGGTGATCCCCATCGCCCAAAGCATATGGCGTGGGGCCTCTGCCGGTCGCTTGCCGCTATCATGGGCAAAGAACGTAAAGAAGGGAATCTTGATGCCGGAATGCGAAAGCACCCCAGCACTGGCAAAGACCAATGCGACCCAGACGATTTGATAATGCGCTTTCGCAGCTTCGTCCAAAATCAAAGACTTCGTTACGAAACCCGAAAAGAGCGGGAATGCTGAGATGCTTGCGGCACCCACAAGGCAAAACAGCGCCGTAAGCGGCATTGTCCTATAAAGTCCCCCAAGCTCAGAGGCTTTAGACGTCCCAGTCCGGAACAACACGGCACCCACCGACATAAACAAAAGGGCTTTGTACAAGATATGCGCGAACGCATGGCTTGCGGTCCCGTTCAGCGCCATCTCAGTCCCGATGCCCACACCGACCACCATGAAGCCAAGCTGATTGTTGAGGGAATAGGCAAGTACGCGGCGAAGATCGTTTTCAATCTCGGCGAAGAAAATCGGGAAAACCGTCATCACCGCGCCAATATAAATCAAAATCTCAGTGCCCGCGAACCCACGTGCAAGCGCGTATACCGCGAGCTTGGTTGTGAAAGCAGACAAGATCACTGTGCCCGTGACGGTTGCCGCCGGGTAACTGTCCTGCAGCCAGTTGTGCAAAAATGGGAACGCGCATTTGATCCCGAACGCGATAAACATCAGCCAAGTCGCGAGCGAGCCAAGCGTCATCTGTTCGAACGCAATCGATCCGGTTTCAAAGTAGAACAGAGCAACACCAGCGATGAGGAGGACACCCGATCCGATCTGAATGATCAAATACCGCATGCCCGTCCAATAGGCGCCCTCGGTCCCACGTGCCCATATGAGGAAGACAGAGGCGATGGCCGTGCCTTCCCAATAAAAGAAGAGCGTGATGAGATCACCTGCGAGCGCTGCACCGACGGCGCTTCCTGCGTATAACAGCGCCGCGACTTGCTGCACTGTATCGCGGAGATGCCACGCATAGAGATTTCCGAGGAAACTCGCGAGACAGAACACGAGTACAAAAATTCGGCTGAGCGGATCGACCCGCATAAGCTCCAACTCGAGCCCATAGAACTCCACACCGAAGAAATTGCCAAATCCCACATGCCAAAGCACGGCGGCAGCGAGAATTGGGATGCCCAACATCCAGACCCCGCGCACAGCGCCCGCAGGAAGGAAAGGGACGATCGCTGCCCCGATGAAAAAGATAAAAGGTGGGATCAAGAGCTCAAGCATCGTGATCCTTCCGCTCTATCTGATCCTCAGGATAATCCCCCTCGGCATCGATCACGTAGGGCGCATAATAGTCTTCCCGCTGCCCCACCAAGACGCGCAGCCCCTTAGCCGCCAGGATTAACCCAGTGAACGACACAAAGCCAAAGATCGCGTAGGCCCCGATCAGGGTCTCTTCCATGAAGTGACCGTACTTATCATAGGTGAAATCCCAGAGCACCACTACGACACAGGCCAGCACCAAGAGCGCGATCAGCTTCGCAACCGAGCCTGGTTTTTCCACCCAACCAAAGATTTGGCCAAGCTTTGGATATGTCGACATGTCTTCGTCTTTGTCCGCCATCAGAGCCCCACAATCGCCATAAGGAAGGATTGGATATGTCCCGCATAGAAAAAGACCGCGACGCACAAGACCGCGGTGATCGCTGGGGGCACCCAAACAAGCACCGGCGCCTCCGCATAGGCGAGTTTCGGGCCGGTATAGAAACCCCGCCCGACAATCGGCAAGAGATACGCCACATTTAAAATCGAAGAGATCAGCAAGACCGCAATCATGATCATTTGATCGGCATCCGCTGCGCCGACCAAAAGCGAGAATTTAGACCAGCTGCCCGCGAACGGAGGCAAACCAATGATACTAAGCGCCCCGATCAAAAACGCCCCAAAGGTAATCGGCATCGCCCGACCAAGCCCATCAAGTTCTGAGATAAGGGTTTTGTGGGTTGCCACATAAATTGCACCCGCACACATAAAGAGCGTGATTTTCCCAACCGCATGGGTCGCGATATGGACGCCACCCCCGATCACCCCCATCTCGGTCGCAAGTGCAAGACCGAGGGTGATATATGACAGCTGAGAGACCGTAGAATAGGCCAAACGTGCCTTTAAGTTGTCTTTCGTCATCGCAACGACGGACGCAGCAAGGATCGAGAAAGCCGCAACCCACATGAGCCAATCACTCGCCCCTGTTTCCGCTAAGAAATCGATCCCAAAGATATAGATCCCAACTTTCAGGACTGTGAAGACACCTGCTTTCACCACGGCAACAGCATGGAGAAGCGCCGAGACGGGTGTGGGCGCGACCATCGCATTCGGCAACCATTTATGGAACGGCATCAGCGCCGCTTTCCCGATCCCGAAGGCAAAGAGCGCAAGAAGGATAGGCACAAGAATGCCCTCCACATGCCCTTCAAGAATGCCGCCTGGAACAAAGTCCAACGTGTCAGCAAGCACGAATGTCCAAACAACACCCGTCATAAAGAGAGCAATCGATGTTCCCATCAAGATTGCGAGGTAAATGCGGGCGCCGCGCACAGCTTCGGGCGTGCCCTTGTGGGCCACAAGCGAATAGGTCGAGACCGTCAGGATTTCGTAGAAAAGGAAGAGCGTGAAAAGGTTTGCGGAAAAAGCAAGCGCAAGCACCGCAGAGATCGCAAGAGCGAAAGATGCAAAAAACCGACCATGCGCCTTTTCATTGTTCCCACGCATATACCCCACACCGTAAATGTGCGTGAGAATCCAAAGGCCCGATGCAATTACCGCAAACATCATGCCGAGTGGTTCGACATGGAATGCAATCTCAATACCTGGAAAAACCTCGATCAGGGCCATGGGCGCGAGCGTGGCGCTCCCGACTTTGAGCAACAGGGTAAGCACCAACGCGAAGGTGACAATTGAGATCACGAATGTCGTGATATCGCGCAAGTTCGGATGTCTGGCAAAGATCCAATTGGTCACCCCCCCAAGCGCCGGAACGATGATACAGGCCAAGATCAGGTTCAAAATACCCATCACTCACCCCCACCCAAAGCAAATGGTCCTTCAAGCAACACATCCGCAGCCGTTTGGGCAACGTCCAGAGTGAAGGTCGTATCAATGCCCACATATATACAGGCCGCCGCCGCAATCATCGCTGGGATCACCATGATCAGGGGTTCTTCCAATCGATTACTTGGGCCATCCGCCATATAAAGCGTCTCGATCACCCGCCAGACATAGGCAATCGCCAAAAGCGAGCTCATCAATACAAGGATCGCAAGCCACCAGTACCCGAGCTCTAGCGCGGATTGCACCAACTCCCATTTAGAGACAAAGCCCGCCGTGCCTGGCACACCAATAAGGCTGAGCCCCCCGACGGTGATGGCCGCGCCTGTTAGGGGCATGCGCCGCCCAAAGCCCGCGATTTGGGCGTAAAAGGATTTGTGGGCATGGAGCAGTAGAAGTCCAACCCCCATAAAAAGCGTCGCCTTTGTGAGGCCGTGATTTACGAGATGCACGATTGTTCCCGAAATCCCTTCGAGGTTCAAAAGCGATATCCCAAGAAGCATGTAGCCGATCTGGGCGATCGAAGAATAGGCGAGCATCCGTTTGAAGTTATTCTGGAAGATTGCCACGAAACTCGCCGCGAACATTGCAAGAAGCGCGAACGGCATGAAGATGAAGGTAAGTGTGTGGGCAACGAAATCGAACGCGGGCACAAAGACCGAAAACGTAAACCGCAACAAGACATAGACCGCAGCTTTGGTCGCGGTCGCGGCTAGGAACGCAGAAATCGCTGAGGGTGCGTGGACATAAGCGTTGGGCAACCAATGATGGAGAGGATAAATCGCAACCTTTAATCCCATGCCCACAACGATGAAAGCGAACGCAGCTTGGACAGTGCGGTTGTCCCCCTGGCCCGCGATCCGGTCCGCAATGTCGCCGAGGTTCAAGGTGCCTGTGCTCATGTACAAAAGGCCAAGCCCAATAACGAAGAATGTGGCGCCGATCGTCCCCATAATCAGATAATCATAGGCCGCCGACAGTGCCCTGCGATCGCGCTCCGCCCCCATGGCGACAAGGACATAGGTTGAGAGGGAAGATATTTCGAGGAAGACGAAGATGTTAAAGGCATCCCCTGTGATGCAGACACCCATCAATCCGACCATCGTCAACATGAAACAGGCATAGACGAGGGTGTGGTGCTTTTCCCCGATATGGTGTTTCAAACTCCGCCAAGCATAAGGGAGCACCAAGGTGCTGATCCCAGAAATCAACACAAGCACCAATGCATTTAACGCGTCTATGCGGTACTCAATCCCAAAGGGAGGCTCCCAACCACCGATATCATATCGGATCTCCGATCCATCCATCACCTGAAGAAGCAGAAGGATCGAGCAAACAAAGGCAGCGGCACTTGCCAAGAATGCAAGCGGCCAAGCAAGCTCGCGACGACCGATCACCGCAATCAACGGAGCAGCAACAAAAGGGATCAAGACCGGTAAGATCGGCAATTGATCTGCGAGGCTAAGGGCCTCATGCGCCTCAACAGGTCCGGCCATCAGGCATCCCCCGCCGATTGTGCGCTGTAACGGCGGTTTTCCTCGGTATCGATTGCGCGTTCGAGAATGAGGAGTTCGTCCTCCTCAATCGTCCCGAACGCCTCCCGAATGCGAACGATAAGCGCTAGCGCTAAGGACGTCGTCGCGATGCCAACAACGATTGCCGTAAGCATCAGAACATGGGGTAGCGGGTTGGAATAGATCACGTCCGGATCGACATCCATGTTCAAAGGAAAGATGGGCGCAGTCCCATCTGTAATCTTTCCGATACTGATATAGAGCATGAAGACAGACACCTGAAAAATGTTCAGGCCGACCACTTTCTTCACAAGATTACCGCGGGCGACCACCATGAAAAGCCCCGCCATCATCAATGTTATGAACATCCAGTATTCGGCGTGACCCGTGAGGAAAGCCCAATCGAAAATCGCCTCAGGTGGCGCTCCGTGATCATCGCTTGGTGTTGCCATTACCAGTCGCTGTCCTTCAAAGTCGGCGGTCGGGAGGCGAACGCATAAAAAATGGAAATCATCACGCCAGTCACTGTGACGCCAACGCCGAACTCTACGATCAACAGTCCGTAATGCTGCCCGTGGCTTGGGTGATGCGGTGTGAAGGCATTGTAGTTTAGAAACTCGTATCCAAGGAACATGCTCGCGACGCCGCATCCCGCGTAGATCAAGACGCCAAGACCCATCATGCGGTGGACGACCCATTCTGGCACCACCTGCTTTACTTTCGCCATTCCGAAAACGATGCCATAAAGAATGAATGCTGCCGCCATAATCACGCCAGCCTGAAATCCGCCGCCGGGGGAAAAATCCCCGTGAAACTGAACATAGAGTGCAAAGAGGATAATCGCGGCAACCAGAATTTTAACGACAACACGGAGGATCAAATGATGCTGCATCAGCTCTCCTCGTCGTCTTCGGCACGGCGATATGCCAGGCCACCGAGAAGCAGAAGGACCCCAATCCCGGCGGTAAACACCACAGCAGTCTCGCCCAGAGTATCAAACCCACGATAAGAGGCGAGTATCGCGGTTACGACATTTGGCACGTCAATTTCGGTGACGGAGCGGTCCAGATAGTCTTGGCGCAGATACGCGTTTGCAGGTGCATTCGCATCTCCAAAATTTGGCATATCGAGCGTTCCATAGACCAGGGCTGCACCCGTTACTGCCACGACAAAAAACGGGAGAATATCGGATCTTGTACGCTCTGCGCTGCGTTTGCGCGTGAGCGCAATTGTACCCAACATCAAAACTGTAGATATCCCAGCGCCAACCGCTGCCTCGGTGAAGGCCACATCGACAGCGTCCATTATGACAAACAGTAACGCGGTCAGAAGACTAAAGACGCTGGAGAGAAGAACGACTGCAAACAGTTGCCTCATCTGAATGATTGCAAATGCGACAGCGACCAGCATCGCGAACAAAATCAGTGTGAGGATCGTTTCTGTCATGTCCGCTTCTTCTTTGCTTTCTTGGCAACGACCGGATTTTGCCCGGAGACAAGCGCGGCGTTCGCAACGGCATGAGAAGAGGTCGGCCCCGTCACAAAAAGGAAAAAGCCGATAAGGATTAGTTTCACGAGAATAAGGCTCCAGCCGGCTTGAAGACACATCCCCAAAACCAACAAGATCATGCCTCCGGATTCCGCCACGGATGCGGCGTGAAGACGGGTCCAAAATTCGGGGAAACGCAGCATCCCGATCGCGCCGACAACGGAAAAGAAAACGCCACCAATGATGCAAACCCAACTCAGAATGTCGATCACGGCGCTCATGTATCTTGCTCCGAGGGAAGAGCATCGCCAATGGTCCGATACCGGAAGAACTTGAGCACGGCGATCGTCCCTATGAAGTTAATAAGGGCATAGAGAATTGCGATGTCCAAGAAGTCTGGGCGGCCCGACAAAAAGCCAAGGACGCCAATGAGGAGAACGGTCTTCGTTCCAAATACATTGCCCGCCATAATGCGATCATAGACCGTTGGTCCTGCGAACAGCCGCACGAGGATCAATGCCATTGCGACCAGTAACCCGATGGCTGCCACGAGGAACATCATACGGCTTCGACCTCGCACACACGGGCATTCATATCGGCCAGTGCGTCCATGTCAGACTCCTGATAGTCAAGAACGTGAACGCGGAAGGCATCGACCGATGTTTCAACTGTCAGCGTTCCGGGCGTAAGCGTAATCGAGTTCGCAAAAATGGTCTCGCCAAGATCGGTCTTCTGCCCATGCGGTACCACCACATAATTCGACTGGGGGTCTTTTCGCAAACTGAGGATTAATTTTGTGACAGCCCAATTCGATTTTGCAATCTCTACCATCAGGTATCCGAAAAAGTACTGAAGCACGCGAAAATCATTAATGCGAATATCGTTCGGTTGGCCATCCACCCTGTTCATCCGCGCCGAAATCCAAATCGCAAACAATGTGGATGCAACGCCCAAACCGATCGTTAGCGGTTTGTACACGCCGGAAATCAGCAGCCAAAGCGCAAATAAAACGACAGCGCCGATCAAATATCGCATGCGCCCCTCAATCTCTCTCCGCTTTTGACTATGGCTGGACCGAGCCAAGACTGCAAGCACCCCATGATGCAATAAAATACCTCTGATACGCTCTAAACTGCTGTAATGCCTTAAGAGGCTGGCAATGGTTCAAATCCGAAACAGAATGTCGTACAAAATACGAAAAACTAAGTGAGGCCAATGCTCGAGTTTCGAAACGTGTCCAAGTCGTTTTGGACCGGAAAGCAGCGTAAGGTGATCTTGGACCAGGCGAGCTTTATGGTCGCGCCAGGCCAGAGCCTAGGCATTCTTGCTCCGAACGGAACAGGGAAGACCACGCTTATCAACATGATGTGTGGTCTCGAGAAACCGGACGAGGGGGAGATTATTAGAAATGCGAATATCAGCTTTCCACTCGGTTTTATGGGCGGGGTCGATTCCAAAATGAATGCTCAAGAGAATGCGCGCTATATTGCATCTCTCTATGGTATTGATCCCGACTACGTGGAATCTTTCTGTCGATACGTGTGCAACTTGGAAGAATATTTTGAGATGCCGCTGGCAACATACTCGGCGGGGATGAAAGCGCGGTTTTCATTTGCTCTTCTCTTGTCGCTAGAGTTCGACATTTACCTCATCGATGAAGGCATGCCGAGCGCAACCGATGTCGAATTCAACCGCAAAGCCGGGTCTATCTTGGAAGATCGGTTGAAATCATCTTCGGTGATCATTGTATCGCATGCCCCTGAAACACTCGAGGCATTTTGCCAAAACGCGGCCGTTTTGCGCCATGGAAAGCTCACATTTTTCGATACGCTGAAAGAAGCGAGGGAAATGTATGATTATGTGGGTTAGTCTATGACTGAAATAACCGAAAGATCCGCTAAGGAAGAGATCGAAGCAATCAAGGCGGAAAACCTGTCGGGTCGCCAGCTTCGCCTTGCGCGCCGACTTGCCCAAAGACAAGGAATTGAGGCGCGGTCCGATCTCGATGCCGTGCGACTGTTGCGAAAAGCTGGTATTGAACCTTTTTCTGTACCCGATCCAGGGGGATCGGAAGCGCCATCAGGGAATGTGCCCATGCAAGGCGGCGGTGGCATGTCCGCGCCCCCTGCCCGAATTGATCCCGAACAGCGCGAGCTGAGCATCCGAAAAATTCAACAAAATCTTGTTAGACGGCGGAAACGGCGCATCTTCGCGTCCCTCGCAAAGATCGTAATTTTTGTTGTGTTGCCTACGAATATTGCTGGTTACTACTTTTCCCAAATGGCCACGCCGATTTTCGCATCGCACTCGAAGTTTGTCGTTCAAAAGGGTGCGGGCGCCGCAAGCGCGGGAGGACGCGCCGCGGCCGCGGGCGGCGCATTTGCGAATGTATCAGAATCTATTTCGGTTCAAAATTACATCGAAAGCCGGAGCGTGATGTTGCGGCTTGATGACGATTATGGGTTTCGCGAGCTGTTCCAAGACCCGCTTGTCGACCCTCTTCAACGCTTGGCGCCTGATGCCAGCAATGAAGAGGCCTATAAACTCTATTCGAAACGCGTAAAACTATCCTACGATCCAACAGAGGGTGTGATTGGCCTCGAGGTTTCGACCCCCGATCCACAAGCGTCATTCGAGATCTCCAATATTCTGCGCGACTACGCCGAGGCGCATGTGCGTGGCATGACCGCGCGATCGAAAACCGATCAAATTTCAGGGGCAGAACAAACGCTGGAGGATGCCGAAGAGAACCTCCGCTCCGCTCAGGAAGCGGTGTTGCGACTTCAATCTGATCTTGGCGTCCTCAACGGTGAAACAGAAATCAGTTTCCTGATGAACGAGATCGCATCACTTGAAACCCAACGCTTGGCGATCGATCTTGACCTACAAGAGCTACAATCAAACCCGCGACCCAATGCGGCACGGGTCGCAACCATGCAAGGTCAAATTGATCGACTGGACGCGCAAATTGCGGAGCGCCGCGCGAGCCTAATCGCAGGAGGCGATGACAGCGCCTCCCTGGCGCGGGTTCAAAGCGAGCTCAACTCTGCACAAATGGAACTTCAGCTCAGGCAGCAGATCGTTGCATCATCGGTGCAAAACTTGGAAGCCGCGCGCCTCGCCGCAGATCAGGCATCCATTTACTTAAACCGCGCCGTCGATCCGATCATATCTGATCAAAAAAGCTATCCGAAAGTATTCGAGAATACCCTTTTGTCGTTCTTGGTTTTCGCAGGGATTTACCTTTTGGTGACACTCACCTTTTCCATACTGCGTGAGCAGATGACAACGTAAACGGGGAACCTAATGATACCGCGTCCAAATTCAGAGCCCAATACGTGGGACTTTCTGTCGGTGCCCATGATCGCTCCAACCGGTTTTCGCGAGTATGATGCGAGGTGGAAATATCCGGACGACATCAATCTTCCTGGCATTACCGCCCTTGGGCGGGGTCTTGGTACGCAAATGCATGAAAACAAGATCGCACCGCACATTGTCGTGGGAAATGATTATCGGGACTACTCGCTCTCCATCAAAAACGCGCTGAGCCTCGGTCTGATGCAAGCGGGCATAAACGTACATGACATTGGACCGGCCCTGTCACCTATGGCCTATTTTGCGCAGTTCCATTTGGATGTTCCAGCTGTTGCCATGGTGACCGCGTCGCATAATCCAAATGGGTGGACCGGGGTGAAAATGGGATTCGAACGCCCGCTGACGCACGGGCCGCAGGAGATGGCGCGCTTGCGTGACATCGTTCTGAATGGCGAGGATCGAGCCCGCGCAGGCGGATCATTGCAAACCATTGACGGCATTAAAGAAGCCTACCTTACCGATCTGGTTGGGGATTTCCGCCTTGGTCGAGATCTCAAAGTGGTTTGCGCAACCGGGAATGGGACGGCCTCTGCCTTTGCACCCGAAATACTAAAACGCATTGGCGCGGAGGTCATCCCACTGCATGCGGAACTCGATTACACTTTCCCAGCATATAATCCCAATCCGGAAGCTATGGAAATGCTCCACGATATGGCGGCGAAGGTGCAGACGAGCAAAGCAGACCTTGCGCTTGGTTTCGACGGTGACGGCGACAGGTGCGGGGTTGTCGACAATGACGGGGAGGAGATCTTTGCAGATAAGGTTGGCGTCATCATGGCGCGGGATTTATCGACGCTCTACTCAAACGCGATCTTCGTCGCCGATGTGAAGTCCACCGGGCTGTTCGCTTCCGACCCAATGCTCCGCGCGAATGGGGCAAAGGCGGACTATTGGAAGACCGGCCACAGTCATATGAAACGACGTGTCCACGAACTGGGCGCATTAGCAGGCTTCGAAAAATCGGGGCATTACTTTTTGGCTGAACCAATTGGGCGCGGCTATGATTGCGGAATGCGCGTTGCGGTGGAGCTTTGCAAACTCTTAGATCGCAACCCAAGCCAATCGATGGCCGATCTTCGGCGCGCGCTTCCCCACACCTATGCAACGCCGACGCTATCGCCCTATTGTGCCGATGAAGAGAAATACGACGTGCTCGCGCGCTTGGTAGAAAAAGTACAAGACCATGCGGGTCGCGGTGGCACTCTTGGCGGACGCAAGATATCGGAGATTGTCACAGTCAATGGCGCACGAATTATGCTCGACAATGGCGCATGGGGCCTCGTCAGAGCGTCCTCAAATACACCAAACTTGGTCGTCGTATGTGAGACGCCGACATCCGAAAGCGAGTTGCGATCCATTTTTTCCGATTTGGACGCGATCATCCGAACCGAACCGACGGTTGGTGCCTATGATCAGACATTTTGAACGCATCCTGTAAAGCCGATCAGCGTTAGGCGACGCGCCGTCCTTGAACCCAGGTTTGTTTAACGGATGGCAACCCCTCCAACACGTCGAACACTATACAGTCCGCGCGGCGCCCGACCTCTAGCTCGCCGCGATCGTTGAGAGCGACCGCACGCGCTGGCGCCGCAGAGACCATGTGAAGACCTTTCGCCATATTCCCAGCTTCAAGCCCGTGTCGAACGGCCCCCATCAGCAATGATGACGGCGCATAATCGGAGCTTAGAATGTCCAGAACACCCGCTTCAATAAGGTCTTTGGCAGCGACATTGTTCGAATGGCTTCCGCCTCGCAGAAGATTTGGCGCCCCCATAATGACCGAAAGACCTGCTTTATGGCTCGCGCGCGCAGATTCAATCGTCGTCGGGAACTCAGCGAGAGAAACGCCGATCTCGACGGATCTTTCGACCTCACCAAGTGTCGTATCATCGTGGCTCGCAAGCACCGCGCCAAGCCTTCGACCTGCGTCGATGGCGGCCTTCTCATGGGCGGCGCCAAACCGTTTCTGAAGATCATAAAGATGATCGAAGTGATCCTGAATGGCATCAACGCCCATGCCGTATTTCCCTGTTAAATACTGAGCCATTTTTGACAGATCCCGGAATTGACGTTGTCCGGGTGTGTGATCCATCAAGCTGACGATGCCGATACGATCTTGGGGAGAAAACTCGTCGAGTTCTTCGGGGAGAGTTTCGGTGCATATTTCGGCCCGCAAATGCAAAAAATGACTGATGCGAAGGGCCCCAGATGCGCGCAAAGTTGAAATATGGTCGACGACCTCCCGCGCATATTTATCGTATTTTGCGCGTCGATCAGAGGGAATTGATCCAACACGCATAGCATCAAATACTGTCGTTATCCCAACGCTCGCAAGCTCTGCATCATGGGCAATTACCGCTGCTTTCAATGGCCATTTCACACCTGGCCGCGGTTGCATATGCCGTTCAAGATTGTCCGTATGAAGTTCGATCATGCCCGGCGCGAGATAGGCCCCACCAAGGTCTTCTCCCGTGCGGCTGTGACCCCGATCAATTTCCGCGATCACCCCATCTCGCACAACCAAGGACCCGTCTAAGACCTCGTCTTCAAGAACCAGTCTTGCATTCGTAAAAATTTGTTCTGTCATCATGTTTGTTCCGCTAACGAAGTGTCAAAGCCTGAGGTGCGACATGTATTTGAGATATGCGATCTACTTCGCTCCAGAAGCCGGTTCGGATTTGGACAGCTTTGGCACGTCTTGGCTCGGCTGGGACTTGGACAGAGGCCAGCCTGCGCCTCATCCCGACATTCAAGATTTTGATATTGCGGCTGTCACTGAACGACCGCGAAAATATGGTTTTCATGGCACGCTGAAAGCCCCGTTCCGGTTGGCTGCACAAACCATAGAAGAAGATCTCTCTGAAGCGTTGGAGAGAACCGCAAACAACATGGCGCCATTCGAAATCCCAAGCCTGCAAGTCACGCCCATCGGAAAGTTTCTCGCCATTGTTGAAGACCAAGCCTGCCCGCAGCTGAGGGCGATGGCTGCACAACTTGTTCAAACACTGGACCGATTTCGCGCGCCGTTGACCGACGCAGAACTCAAGCGACGACGGCAATCGAAGCTCACCCCAACTCAAGACGCTTTGTTGGTCAAATGGGGATACCCTTACGTCTTCGAGGCGTTTCAATTTCACCTTACGCTCTCCGGTCCCTTGGATCCGAACACCCAGGAGCGCGTGTCGACCGAAGCAAAGCGCCGGTTGCACTCAATACTCGATAAACCGCAGCGCTGTAATGACGTAAGCCTTTGCGCAGAACGTGAAGATGGAACGTTCATTCGCCTCTCCCGGCACCCGTTTCGCGGCTGAGAATATCAATCATTTGCGCAACTGAGTTTTCAAGCGAACCGCTGTTGTCGATGACTTCAACATGGAGATCGGGCGGGAAGCTCGGCACGTCGCGATCAAGCCGCGCTTCGATCTCTTCCGATGTCTCTCTGGCCCTGGCGAGCAATCGTTCCTTCAAGATATCGCGGTTAACTTCAATGCTAATCACCATCACGTCAGGAAAGGCTGCCGTTATGTCGGCCATCGCACCCCGCGATCCGTTAAAGATCACGCGCCTGCCCGCATCCAGGTCCGCCCGTATTGACTTAGGGATTCCGTAAGACAGCCCATTTGCTGCCCATTCCAACGCAAACATTCCTGCCCGCGACTGTGCCTCGAAAGTGTCAACATCGACGGAAACATGATTTTCAAATCCACCATCGGGCGCTCGAGTGATTGTTCGACGAACAAAAACAATGTCAGGAAGCGCAGCCTTCACGAGTGCAAGGATAGAATCCTTGCCCGCACCAGAAGGCCCGACAACCGTGATCAGGCGCCCCTCAGCCATCCGCTTGCGGGGCGAAGCCACTCACGTCCACTTCGCGGTCGCACACAGCTTTGCGCGCAGCTTCATCATGGAAAATGCCGATGATCGCGGCGCCCCGTTTTTTAGCATCGCGCACCAATTCAAGAACTGTTTCGCGGTTGGCTCCATCGAGGCTGGCCGTGGGTTCGTCGAGAAGCATCGCCGGATAATCATAGGCAAAGCCCCGCGCGATATTTACGCGCTGTTGCTCACCGCCCGAGAATGTGAGCGGCGAAAGCGACCAAAGCGTGGTTGGAATACGTAGACGCGCCAGAAGGTCTTTGGCGCGCGCCTGCGCCTCGTCTAAGCTCCGCCCCACCTGCAACAGCGGTTCCGCCACCACATCCACGGTCGAGACCCGAGGCACAACGCGGAGAAACTGACTGACATATCCGAGTGTATGCTTTCGCATTTCGATGATTTGGCGCGGAGCGGCATTCGCAACATCGACGTCCCCAACGGTCAAAGATCCGGACTTTACGAGGTAATTCCCGTAGATCATGCGCATCAACGTAGATTTACCCGCACCAGAAGCGCCCGTAAGCGCGACACATTCACCCTGTTGAACCGAAAGTTGCGCCCCCGTCATCACCGAAATGGTCTGACTGCCTTGATTGTGCAGGGTAAAGGACTTTTGAACATTCTGAACTTCAATCATTGTCACACCTGCAAAACACTAGAAACCAACAGCTGGGTATAAGCATGTTGTGGATCATCAAGGACCTGGTCCGTGAGCCCCGTTTCAACAACATGGCCATCTTTCATGACCATAAGGCGATCTGCCAGCAAGCGCACGACAGCGAGATCATGCGTCACGATGATCGCCGAGAGATTGAGTTCGCGAACCAAACCCCGCAACAGGTCGAGAAGACGAGCCTGTACTGATACATCCAGACCGCCCGTCGGCTCATCCATAAAAACGAGCCGTGGACCCGTTACCAAGTTCCGGGCGATCTGTAGCCGCTGCTGCATCCCACCGGAAAACGCACGCGGTTTGTCATCCACACGATCCCCAGCGATTTCAACACGTTCGAGCCAATCAACGGCCTTGCCACGAATGTTCCCGTAGTGACGTGCGCCAACGGCCATCAAACGCTCTCCGACATTACCTCCTGCGCTGACGCCCATGCGCAACCCATCGCGGGCGTGCTGATGCACAAAAGCCCAATCGGTGCGGGAGAGCATCCTGCGCTCGGGTTCGGACATCGTCACAGTGTCGCGCAAACCGCCAACACGGGTATCGAAGAGCACTTCGCCGCTATCGGGTGCTAAATGGCCGGCAAGGCAATTAAGCAGCGTTGTCTTACCCGAACCGGATTCACCCACAATTCCCATGACTTCACCTGGATAAAGATCAAAGGTCACATCCTTACATCCAATCCGAGGGCCATAGAACTTCGTGATCCCACGAACGTCGAGAAGCGCGCTCATGCCGCCGTCTCCCGTCTTCTGGCACAGTAGTCTGTGTCAGAGCATACGAACATGCGCCCGCCGTTATCATCGACGATCACCTCATCAAGATAGGTGTTCTCGGCACCACAGAGTGCGCAAACACCATCGGCTTTGGAGGCCTCAAACGGGAAATCATCAAAGTCTAAGCTGACAACCTCTGTATGGGGCGGCAGCGCGTAAATGCGTTGCTCGCGCCCTGCACCGAACAGTTGGATCGCCTCCATCTCCATCTTAGGGTTGTCGAACTTTGGAATGGGGCTTGGATCCATCATGTAGCGCCCTTCGATTTGCACGGGATAGGCGTATGCCGTAGCGATTTGACCGTGCTGTGAAATATCTTCGTAGAGCTTTACATGCATGAGCCCGTATTCTTCGAGGGCATGCATTTTCCGCGTCTCAGATTCCCGCGGTTCTAAAAAGCGAAGTGGTTCGGGGATTGGCACCTGATAGACGAGGATCTGATCCTCGGTCAGCTCATCTTCCGGAATGCGGTGCCGCGTCTGGATAATCGTCGCGTCTTTTGTGTGTTCAGTGACCTGTATATCCGCCGTCCGTTGAAAGAACTTTCGGATCGACACGGCATTCGTTGTATCATCGGCGCCTTGGTCAATCACTTTCAAAGTGTCTTGGGGGTGTAAGCAGGCAGCCGTCACTTGTACCCCACCGGTGCCCCATCCATAGGGCATCGGCATCTCGCGAGACGCAAACGGCACTTGATATCCCGGAACGGCCAAGCCTTTTAATATTGCGCGTCGGACCATGCGCTTTGTTTGTTCATCGAGGTAAGCAAAATTATACTCGGTCATTCCGCTGCCTCCTGAACCATTTGTGAGGCCATTGCTTCTGACCGAATTTTGCGGATCAGTTCCAGTTCAGACTGGAAATCCACGTAGTGTGGCAGCTTGATATGTTCGAGAAAACCGGTCGCTTGAATATTATCGCTGTGGCTCAGCACGAACTCGATATCTTGCGCAGGCGCCCCGGTATTTTCTTCGCCAAGCTCTTCCCAACGCATCGCGCGATCAACAAGAGACATAGAAATACCTTTTCTCTCGTTTTGACCAAAGACCAAACCATAGCCCCGCGTGAACTGCGGCGGCTCCGTCTTTGACCCTTTGAACTGGTTCACGCTTTCCACCTCTGTCAGAAGAATTTCTCCGATCTCGATGGCAAAACCGAGCTCGGGCACCTCCATTTCGACAGCGACATACCCAATGCGCAATTCACCAATAAACGCATGCGTTCGCCCGTAGCCCCGCTGTGTCGAATATGCGAGACCGAGCACGAAGCCCTCGTCGCCCCGCGTCAAGGATTGCAAACGGAGCGGCCGATCCGCTGGGAACTCTAAAGGTTCGCGTGTCAAATCAGGAGGCTCAGGAAGATCCCATAACTCTTTTATCCGCTGGGCTTGATCGCTGGCGAATTTCAACTGTCCGCGGGACATATCCTGTGGTTCGTGTCCCTTCGGCTCTTCTGTTTCGATCAACCCTTCTTTGTTCAAGAAACTCGTCACATGGGGGATTGTTTCGGAAGACACATCCGACAGAGTGTCGTCTTCTGAGAGCTCTTGAGCACGATTGTCGCCATCAGCTGCAAGTTTAAAGTCGAGCAGACGGTGCGTGTAGTCAAAAGTTGGCCCCAATATTTGACCACCCGGCAAATCTTTAAAAGTGGCCGAAACCCGTCGCATACACAGCATTTCGCCGGTTTCCACCGGTTCCGAGTACCCAAATCGCGGGAGTGTCGTCCGGTACGCACGGATTAGAAAGATCGCTTCGATAAGATCGCCGCGGGACTGCTTTATGGCGAGCGCGGCAAGATCTGGATCATACAGAGACCCCTCTGCCATGACCCGCGCCACGGCCAACGACATTTGCTCGCGAATTTGCGCGATCGTAAGCTCTGGTACATTTGTGTCGCCCCTGCGCATCTCACCCAGCCACTCATGGGCGGCATCAATGGCCTTTTCACCACCTTTTACAGCAACATACATTTTAAGCGGCCTCCAATTTCGTGCTCCTGGGAAGCGCCATAACTTCGGAACAACAGGTAAAAATCACATCGAGCCCAAGCGGAAAGAGTTCACTATTCTCTGCAAACGGCTGAATCGCGGGCAGCTGCGCACAAAGCGGCTCTTTCAAACCTGGACCGGACAATCTCGCTGTATGCCCATCCCATCCCTCTCGATTTATGACCAAGGTCGCAGACCTGTCCGGGTACTCTGGGGTACCGATCGGAAATTTCGACAGGGGCAACATGTCGTTCCATTCGCCCAGCGCAAATTGCGCTGTCTCAGAGGGAACAAATGGCGCATTGGTATGGAACGTAAGCCATTCGCGGACTTCGCTTGTGTCTATGCTAGGCCCCAAAAAGACCGGCGTCTCCCGGTCAAAGAGCGTTAGACATACAGCTGCGGTTGCCGGTGACAAACCAGGCGGCGGGGTTACATCCAGTATTTCATAAACGCGACCGGGCCGGGCCATGGCGTTCATCACCGATCGAAACGCAACCGCCGCATCGATCGCAGGACGCGTAAAACCTTTGGTTAACTCGCTCATTCCGCACGCACCATTGTAAAGAAATCGACCTTCGTAGAGCCTGCCTTCGCTCTGACATCAGCGTCCCTCCGGGAGATTAAGGATTGTAGCGGCGCAAGTACTGCGCGTACCATCTCATCCGCCCGTTCTGTTTGCATCAATGCATCAATGATGGCAGCCGTTCTTGCGTGATCCGCACTTCGGCCCTGCACATACCCGTACCCAATCGTCCCACAAGATAATCGCACGGCCGCCCGCGTGACCGTCATTTCGCCTAAATTGAACGCGTCGCCTGTTGCCCCCATACGCCCGCGCACCATTACGCCGCCTATTTCGGCTGGACGAAGATCGACAGCATCACTGGGGAGCGACACATCTTGGCACGCGGCCAAGACACTCTCTGAACGAGATTTGGCGAGAATACTCATCCAGTCTTTTCGACAAAACGTTTCTTGCATAGACACGACCAAATTCAGTAATTAGACAACTATACAAATAAACCAACAACACGACAAATACTAGCCTGAAAATGTAAAGGTTCGATGACATGGGACGACCCGCGCTCTGGCGAGACATTGCCACTCATATTGAGAAGGACATTCTAGACGGCGTTCTCAAAGAGGGTGATCAGCTTCCCACGGAATCTGTCCTATCGGACAGATTCTCCGTCAATCGCCATACAGTGCGCCGCGCATTATCCTATCTCACAGACGAGGGTTTGATTTACACCAAACAAGGCTCAGGCGCGTTTGTGTCGGAAGATGTCATGCATTATCCGATAGGGTCTAGGGTGCGCTTTCATAAGTCGGTAGAAGCCGTTGGGCGCCATCCAAGCAAGCGCATTTTACATTCCGAAAGAAGAAAAGCCCGGCGCAACGAAGCGCGTGCATTGAGACTTGCGGAAGGATCTTCGGTGTTTCACCTTGAAAGCGTCGGCTTGATCAACAGGGTTCCGATTTCCCACGCAGTCACCGTTTTTCCGGCAGATAGGCTGCCCAATATGCTTGACGAACTGGGGAAAGATCCGTCGATCTCGGCCGCGCTGGCGGCACATGGTGTCGGCGATTTTTTTCGGGCATCGACTGAGGTCACAGCAGTGCTTGCAAACGCGACCAGCGCCTCTCTCTTGAGAACCCAACCCGGCGCGGCGTTGATACGAACACAATCCGTGAGCGTGGACGAAAAAGGTTTGCCCGTCGAGCTCGGTCTAACGTGGTTCCTCGGCGAAAAAATCATCCTCGACATTGAAGGTTCGGGCGGCGTCACGGAACTGTAACAACTACCTTCTAAGGGCAACGAATGGAAAATTCACAACTTGCACTGACCTGTACCAATGCCGACGTTTTGCGAGGCGGCGCCTTTGACAATCGGCCGCTCGGAATGGCCAATGGACTTATAACGGAAGGCTCCAATGGGCCGGTACTGAATCTGGCCGGATACTATGTTCTGCCTGGAATAATTGATCTGCATGGTGATGCATTCGAACGCCATCTCTTCCCGCGACCAACTGCGCCGTTTTCGCCAGAAATCGGGTTGCGCAGTACCGAGAGAGAGCTTCTGGCGAATGGGATCACGACCGCCTATTTAGCGCAAAGTTGGTCCTGGGAAGGTGGATTTCGAAGTGCCGAAGCCACAGAAAACCTGATGAAGGCAATCGCAGATTTCCGCGCGCAGATGATCGCAGACATGCGGGTGCAGGTGCGGTTCGAGTACTATTTAACAGATCAAGGTCCAGCTCTTCTTGCAGCGGCAAAGCAGCATGGTGTGGACTACATCGTTTTCAACAACCATCTCGATGAAGGCCTGGCGATGGCCGAAAAAAATCGCGACTCTCTTGCGAACTGGGCTGCAAAGAATGGGCGCTCGGCGGACGAGCATCTCGCGCTGATGCGAGAAATGAAGGCGCGAGAGGCGGACGTGTCCCGTTTTGTGCGCCAGCTTGGCGAAAAACTTGCGGCAAATGATATCGAAAGCGGCAGTCACGATGATGACGATGCGAACACCCGGCGCACTTTTCACGAGGCAAATGCTCGAATCTGTGAATTTCCAACAAGTTTTGAGGCCGCCCAAGCTGCGAAAGACCTTGGAAACCCGATCCTAATGGGCGCACCAAATGTGGTCCGGGGCGGCTCACAGTCGGGGAATATTGCCGCGACAGATTTGATTGATAGCGACATTTGCGACGCGCTTGTGTCCGATTACTATGCACCTGCATTGGCAAGCGCCGCTTGGGTGCTCTTTGACGAAGGCCGCAAGTCACTTTCAGATGCATGGGCCATGATCTCTTCCAACGCCGCCAGAGCACGCGGACTTGACGATCGGGGCACTCTTGACTTGGGCAAACGGGCCGACGTCGTTATTCTTCATAAGGACACGCGTCAAATCGAAGGGACCATTGCAATGGGACGCATCGGTCATGCCACCGGCGAATTCGCAGCCCGCCTATTGAACGCGCATATAAGTCCTAGAGAGGCAGCGGCCTGAAGCCCGTCAAGACCGAAGCCTAGTTTTGGTATTTCTCGACGAAGGCTTCTGCGGGCAATGCGCGCATATCCGGCAAGGCCTTTCGGAGAGCGCCGCGGTCCCAGTCCCACCAAGCAAGCGCTTGTAATTGATCGGCAACATGTTTGTCGAACCGCCGCTTAATCGGCTTTGCCGGAACACCTCCTACGATTGTGTATGGATCAACGTCCTTTGTCACTACGGCCCCTGCGGCCACGACAGCGCCCGTGCCAACGCGCACTTCTGGCATAACAAGTGCTTGCGCACCGATCCACGTATCATGACCGATATGCGTTATCCGCGATGTGCGATGGTCGAAAAACGCCTTCCAATCGGCGTCGTCGTGCCAGTAATATGACGTTCGGTAGAGAAAGTGATGTTGACTGGCCAAGTGCATAGGATGGTCCGTCGGGCCAATACGTGTGAAGGATGCAATGTTTGAAAATTTACCAATCACGGTATTCGATATGTCAGAGTATCGATCGCAGTATGAGTAGTCGCCAAATATAACATTGCGAAGTCGCGTGCCCTTCCCAACCTCGTTGAAGGCGCCAAACTCAGTATCACTGATCTCACAATCGGCATGGACATGGGGGCTATCGGGCGAAAGTTTCGGCATGCGAATTATCCTTAGAATCGGCCAGCGCCTCGCGCGGAATGTGTGATTCTGTCAACGACCAAACGCGGTGCCACTTCTCAAAACCGCCGCTCAATTAGTCCTCTTGCCGCTTCTTCAAGCAGAAACCGGACTTGTCCCCAGACTTTCCACAGGCCTCGCGTTGCAATTGAAAGAGGTGCGACAATGCTACCGCCGTTTTGCAAAACTGTCATAAAAATGCAGTCCCTTCGTTACATCTTCTCTCTATGCGCCGTCTCAAAACCAGGGGTCGGACATGTTGGAATTGAAAAATGTCACTAAGCGATTTGGCGATGTGACTGCGGTAAACTCTGTTTCTTTTACCGAAGGCGAAAAGAAGATCATTGGGATCATCGGACGTTCAGGAGCAGGTAAATCGACCCTTCTTCGCATCATGAACAGAATGACGGATGTCACCGAAGGTCAAATTCTTGTCGATGGGGAAGATGTGCTGGCCCTGAAAGGGCGGGCAAAGATGGCCTGGCAACGCAACTGTGCAATGATCTTCCAACAGTTTAATTTGGTCCCTCGTTTGAATGTTCTTACAAACGTCATCCTTGGACAGTTGAACGCACAATCGGCCCTTCGATCCTCTCTAATGATGTTTACCGAAGAAGAGCGCCACGAGGCGCTTCGCCTTCTCGACCGCTTTGGCGTAGCCGCCACTGCCCTTCAGCGCGCAGAGACGCTCTCGGGTGGTCAACAGCAACGCGTCGCGATTTGTCGCGCAATGATGCAGCAGCCGAATTTTATCCTCGCCGACGAACCCATCGCATCGTTGGACCCGCTAAACGCCCGTCTTGTTATGGAAGCCCTGTATAAGATCAACCGCGAAGAGAACATCACTGTGGTCTGCAATCTTCATACGCTCGATACGGCCAGAACATACTGTGATCGCATTATTGGAATGCGTGCAGGAGAAATTGTATTCGACGGAACCGCCGCAGACCTCACTGACAAGACAGCACGTGAGATTTACGGCGCCGAAGCGGAAGAAGCGTTCGAAGGTTCTGTCACATCTACGTCGCTCGGAGGGGAAAAGCGCCCCGACGGGCAACCCGAGAGTGCCGTCGCTTAAGCAGC
The DNA here is from genome assembly GCA_038744815.1 of Pseudomonadota bacterium. Classification (GTDB taxonomy): domain Bacteria; phylum Pseudomonadota; class Alphaproteobacteria; order Rhodobacterales; family Rhodobacteraceae; genus Amylibacter. Next base: position 109,894 of record JBCDLY010000010.1, read on the forward strand.
GCGGCCACTAAGCGGCGCAGGATAGCGCCTCACAAACTTTGGAGCGAGAAACCATGACAACATTCACAAAAGTTACCGCAGCTTTCGCAGCTGTTGTTACTGCTTCCGGCGCATTCGCGATGGAAGAGTACACAGGCCCAAAAATGGACCTGTCTTCCGTTCAGCCAGAATTCCGCATCGGTTTTCTGGGTGACGAAGCGTCTCAGGACATCATCTCCCGCAACGAATGCCTCGGCGAATACGTTGAAGCGGCTTACGGCATTCCTGCGAAAATGTTCACATTCAAAGACTACGCAGGTACAATGGAATCTTTCGTAGGCGGCAACCTCGACTACACATGGTTCGGTGCCTCTGGTTACGCCGGTCTCTACCTGCAAGATCCAGAAGCTGGTGAGCCAGTTCTGACACGTATGCAGCCAACAGGCGACACGGGTTACTACTCGGTCATGGTTGCACGTGCCGACTCCGGCATCACATCCATCGAAGATCTTGCGGACAAGCACCTGGGCTTCGCGGATCCTAACTCAACTTCCGGTTACCTGATCCCATCGATCGAACTTCCTGAGCAAGGTTACGACATAGATTCTTACTTCTCCGAGACATCCTTCAACGGTGGTCACGAGAACAACGTTCTGGCGGTTCTGAATGGTGACATCGACGCAGGCGTTACATGGGTATCCGGTGTTGGTGAGTGGTCCGAAGGATACACGTCTGGCAACCTGCGTAAAATGGTCGACAAAGGCATCCTGAACATGGACGACCTCGTTCAAGTTTGGTCTTCTAACCTGATCCCGAACGGTCCAATCGTTATGCGTAAGGCGCTTCCACAAGAAGCAAAGGACGTCATGGTTGGAATGAAGCAGTGGATCTTGGAAAACGATCCAGAGTGCTCCGAGAACGTTGCAGCTGGTGTTGTTCGCGCGTGGGTTCCAGTTGACCACTCTTTCTACGAAGTGATCGTGAAAGCACGTCAGGCGAAAATCGAAGCTGAGAAGTCTAACTAAGCTTTGTGATTTTTGGTCCGGCAGGATGGCCTGCCGGACCTTCCCTATTCTCCGACATCCCGAGGCACGTCTATGGCACACGCACTCCCGGAACATCTCTTTAAGTTAGAGGATGAACTCCACCGCCTTCAGCGGAACAAGACCATCTACACCCTGCTTGGCATCGGGATTATCGCGGTGATCATGGTTGCCGGGATCGACATGGCCAATACGAGCAACGCAACGCCATTCAGTCAGGGCTTTAGGAACCTATTTGGGTTCCCACGAGATATGATTTCCTTAAGCTACGAGCTTGGCTTTCAGCGTTGGGTGAGCCGCTTTCCAGAGTTCGTTCCATCTTTGCTTGCAACGATCAACATGGCTGTTTTGTCCACCTTTCTTGGATTTCTGTTGGCAGTTGTTCTGGCCTGCTTGAGCTCGGCAAACATTGTTAAAAACAGGCTCGTTGTCGGTTTTTTCCGTCGTTTAATGGATTTCCTCAGATCGTTTCCCGAAATCATTATCGCTTTGTTTCTGTTGTTCTTAATGGGCAAATCTTTGGTGCCCGCCGTGATCGCAATTACACTGCACACCGCTGGCGCTTTGGGAAAGTTGTTCTCTGAAGCAATTGAAAACATCGACAACAAACCGCTAGAGGGTTTGCAGTCAGTTGGGGGTGGAAAGCTCGCGTCGATCCGCTTCGGTGTTTTCCCTCAAGTCATGCCACTCTTTTATTCTTATACAATCCTGCGGCTCGAGATTAATGTTCGCGCCTCGACCATCCTTGGTTTCTTCGGATTGGGCGGTATTGGAGAAGCTCTTTCCAACAATATTCAATGGCGTGACGGAGGACGTGTAACGGTCATCTTCATTCTCCTCATCGTGACCATCATTGCATTCGATTACCTCAGTGACTGGATCCGCTCTAAGCTGATCGGGAAGGAACGGAAATGAGCCTGACACTTTCTCAAGAAGAATACGATCTACAAATCAAAGCCGTTGATCAAGCCGCCTCGCAAAGTCGAAACAGGCTGATATTGGGCGCACTGGCCATCGTCTTCTATCTTGCGTTCTTCATGTTCTCCCTTCCGGAGCGGATGTCCAATTGGGGCGGAGTTTTCGAGCGCATTTATACAGTGAACCAAGAGCTCAGCATCAACGTTCAAGAAGCGATCCAGCGCATGAACCCAGAGCGTGCTCGCCTCTACATGCTCGATACATATGCTTTTAAGGATCATGTGACGAAACGTTGGGAACGGCCTGATGAATACGAAGTATCACTAGAGGGCAGTTTTCAGCGTGTTTATGATGAAACAAATATGCCAGATTGGATTTCCGGGTTAGGTAATACCCGGGTCGTCACATTTGAAAATGGTGGCGCAATAACCATCAACCAAGAGAATGTTCTCATGGAATGGCCTGGGGAGGACCAACTCTATGAGTTCTACCTGGATGCGAATGGAAAGCCACAAGTTGTCGGCTACGAAGACAATCCCGAAGACCTTCCGTCCTACATGCGGAAAACAGAGAATAAAGTAGAGGTGCGCCCGTCGCTGTTTGAACGTCTTCAGGTTGGGACGTCCAAGGTTGAAGTCCATCGCTACCAGGTCGGTTGGGAACATTTCTGGTTCGACTTTGACAGCCCGTTGCGAGATTTCAGCATTTGGCAGGGCGTGGGCCTCGCCCTATCTGATGATCGGATTACGGACGGTATGAGCGAAGAAGAGCTTGATCGCCTGGATTTGGATGAGGGTCAGTCGGCCTCGAATGCCTGGGTCGTATTCAACGAAATTCGCTCGAACAAAATCTGGGGACATGGCGCTGTTTTTTGGGGTCTCCTTGAGACAATTTTTATGGCGCTAATTGGCACAATCATCGCCGCGTTTTATGGTCTTCCATTGGCCTTTGTGGCCGCGAAGAACACGTCGGACAGATCACTTCAGACATCTGGCATCATCACATTCTTGGCTTGGATTCCGGCATCTGTTGCGATTGTTTGGACGCCTGTCGCGCCAGAGATCGCCGCTTTCGCAAGTAGTGTAACATCATGGCATTGGATGATCCTACTAATCTTGGCTGCGCTCATCGCCTGCGCCCTTCTGTTCATAGCCCTATTGATACCAATCTATTTGCTCACACTCGTCTTGCCGATGCGCTTTATCGCCAGACGCTTGTTCGATTTGTTACGTGGTATTGATACTTTGATCTGGTCTCTGATCTTCCTGCGCGCCTTTGGTCCAGGCTTGTTCACGGGTATTTTTGCCATCGCATTTACCGATACTGGGACGCTTGGAAAGCTCATGTCCGAGGCGGTAGAGAACGCAGATTCTAAGCAACGCGAGGGTGTGCAATCTGTTGGCGCTTCAAAAATCCAACAAGAGCGTTTCGGTATTCTTCCGCAAATCATGCCGGTGTTTATATCGCAGTCTTTGTACTATCTTGAATCCAACACACGTGGCGCGGTCATCATCGGCGCAATGGGCGCGGGCGGTATCGGTTTGCAATTCTTGGGTGCTTTGCAAACCCGGAACAATTTTGAAGTTGTCGCCTATCTCGCTCTACTCGTTCTGATTGTCGTAATTATTATGGACTGGATGTCCGCCAAACTACGCCGCGCTCTGATCGGCGGGGAATACAAGTAACCAAAGGGGAACCAATGAAACTCTCTGCTTTGACTTTTGTGACACTTCTGGCGGCGACACCCAGTCTCGCTCAGCAGCAACAGGCGGGAAATGACGCGTCAACAAACACAGAAGAAACGTTTCAAGCGCTTATGGAGCAATGCGATGATATTGATGCGATCATGCTGCGCAATCGTCTGCGGGTGCAGATCCCACGAATTACCGAAGAGGCGGCTGCCGAAGCTCAAGAGATGATGGACCAAGGCCTGGTACAATGTGGCGAAGGTGACTTGGACGGTGCCAAAGAAACGCTGAACGCAGCTCTGGAGATTGCCGCCCAGGGCGCTACGGATAACTTCGGCACTGACGGGACTGAAACACCGACAGAAACCGCCGCCGAAGAAATTCCGGCCACCGTGGAGGAAACGGCCGCGGAAACCAAACCGTGGTGGAAATTCTGGTAAAGAGCGGGCGCATTTTGCTCTAAAGACGGCCCCTTTCGGGGCCGTCTTTATATGAAGTCGTGGTCACTCAACCCAGCGGATAAATCGTCTAGAGCAAGCGGGCGTGTCACGGGAGGAGCGGCGCGATAGAGGCAGCTTTTTCGTTCACAAAGACGACAATCCGGACCGATTTCGACATGTGGCAAACTCTCGTCATAGTGCGTGTCCGCAGCATCATCAGCAAGCATACCAAGCACCATGACCCGATCAAGCGGCGGGCGGCCAAAGCTTGCCCTAGGTCCAGGCACACCAAATGCGAGCGTCAAGAACTCCTGCCCCTGAGGTGTCTCAACACGCTTTGCTTGAATATGTCGGGCGCCCGAAAAGAGCTCAGGTGACACGAGCTTTGGACACCGCCCCCCGAACTCCGAAAAGGGAAAACCGTCAGCGCCCAAACACCGCAAGCGATGGCCAAAGTAATCAGTCTCTTGAACAAACATCTTGATGCCCTCGGCATCGCGTTTTTGTAGGGACGTCAAACGCAGCGCGACTTGCGCACGCGTTACGCCGAAACGCGCAGACAACACATCGAGATCGTATTTAAACCGCTTCGCCGCCCGCAAGAAGGGTGTGTAAGGCATGACAAGCGCCCGTGCTGCTGATTTGGCCAACTCCAACCGCGCGAGGCGCTTTGCTTCGTCACTGGAGATATGGAGGCGTTTGATATCTTCTGTAATTGCCTCTCCAAAATGAAGTGCGGCAGCTTCAATCGCCAGATGCATGGTTTGCGCCTCGGGCGATAGACGATCGGACAACATCAATCGCATCAAGTGCTTATCGAAACGCCGTAAATGGTCGGGGAGGACATCAACGGGAACAACCTGAACGGTTATTCCCTTTTGTAAGCGGAACCAATCCCGCAATCGCATGCCCATGTGGGGGCCGTGCCCAACCTCATCTGCCAAGCCCTCGGCGACCTCATCGATAAAGGGGAAGTATGCGCTTCGTCGCTCAATGGCATCCTTGACTTCATCATAAGGGAGCTTTGCCTGTTGGAGATTTGCAACCGTACCACCTTGCGCCATCACGTCCTTGAGGTCGGTTAAGCGATCCTGGCTTTCGCGATAGGCACGGTAGAGTTTCAACATGCCATTTGCCGCGTTCGGAGCGGCATCCGCAACTTCATAGAGCTCTTCGGTACCTGGAAGCTCTCCAACCAGGAGCGGATCAGCAAAAACCTCTTTCAAAGCCGGCACCGTCTCCCTCTGGCCCGACTTCAACTCGTTCAGATCGAGATCGAACTCTGATGACAGTTTGAGTAAGAGTTGCACGGTCAACGGGCGTTGGTTGCGTTCGATCAAGTTCAGATAACTGGGCGAGACGCCAATCTGCTTGGCCATCGCGCTTTGCGTCATGCCCAAACCATTTCGCATGCGGCGTATGCGCGGACCTGCAAAAACCTTCTGCTCGGCCATCTTTATACTCCTCTGGGGCTCAACGCTGTCACATATTTACAAAATCATCTTTTACAAAAATTTACAAGATAACCGTGGAGGTCGATGAATTTATGTACAAGCCCTCGCATCTTCGAAAAAGCCGACTAATCTAACGACAAGTAATGGAGGAACCAATGGCAGCACCTGCTCATATTACACCGGTAGACGAAGCGCCCGGTGGCGACAAAACCGAAAGCGCAATTCGCATGTTGGCAAACGACTTGCATCGATTGAACCAATCCGTTGTACGTGCGGTCGAAGCCGGCGTGACAGTGGAATTGATCAGATCATCGCGTCATCACAACGGAGACGGGAACTGGGGTGATCTATTGGTCCCAGTGATCGTCAAGCAGTCTTAGTCAGCCCGCTCCGATATTTCAAAGGTTGAGTGCACCTTCCCGCGCAGCCGCGCGGGATTTTTTTATTTGCGTTCTGCGTCCAGTATTTGCGCAAGCTGATCGCCCGTGATGAAACCCGGGACCATTTGCGTCCCAATCAAAAACGCGGGTGTCCCGGTCACATCCAATGCTTCCGCAAGGCGTCTCGACTCTCGGATATGTTCTTCGACTTCAGGTGCGTTCATATCAGATCGTAACTTTTCGATATCTAGACCGAGTTCCTCTGCCGTGGCGATGACTGAGGCCTCATTCGCCCGCGATGCATCCATCATTGCCCAGTGGAATTCCTCATACATGTCTTGCTCACGCGCTGCCAAAACGGCACGGGCCGCAAAATCTGAACCCTCACTCAAAATTGGGAATTCCCGCATAACAATGCGCACGTCGCTGTGGTTCTCTATCGCCGCACGCACCGTCTCGACCGATCTCTTGCAGAAATGGCAGTTGTAATCAAAGAACTCGACGATGGTGATCGTCCCAAGAGGATTGCCAAGAACCTCCGCATTCTCACTTGATTGGGCGTCTGCAAGCAGCATCCGCTCTTCACGCTCTTGAATAATTTGAATGGCTTCCAAAACAATTTCGGGATTCTCGCGTATGGCTTCCAACACCAGTCGCTTGATCTCATTTTCACTGATTGTGCCAGCAGGCGCTGTCGTAGCCATCATGGCAAAAACAAGCCCGGTACAAAGGATGAATCGCATACTTAAACTCCCGCAGTTCCTGATATTCTAAGTCGAAAACAGATGCGACTGCTACACGTCTCCGTTACTTGCAACATTTCATTCACCTCGACGCATCGTGATGCGGGCTTCATTGACGGCGGCGGCGGCAACCGTCATCTGACAGAAATGCTGCGATTGTTCACATTCATCTTGGGGATGTTTCTATCTCCTCTTGCCTATGGGGCAAGTACCGACTGGGTGTCGACCGATCAGGTATCGGTACGCCTCATTACAGCAGAAACCGCCGTTACTCCGGGCACGACACGGCTTTCAGCGGCTCTCGACATAAAGTTGAATGGAAACTGGAAAACATATTGGGAGTTTCCGGGCGAGGTTGGCTTACCCCCTGCCCTTACATTGACGGATGCAAAGAACGTCGCCGCTCTCAATATCCTCTATCCAACACCAACGAGATTTACCGCGTTTGAAATCGAAAACTACGGATATGAAAACCGCGTCACATATCCAGTTGAGGTCACATTGAACCAGGCCGGAGAACCGGCACTTATTGATGTTGTTGCAGATATTTTGATCTGCGACGACATATGCATTCCTGCACAATTTGAATTGGCGCTTGATCTCCCAGCCGACAATACGTTGCCCAATCCTGACACGGCGGCGCTCATCGCCGACGCGCTCGGCAAGGTCCCCTCAGACGCGACCACGCCTATTGTCGGCAGATGGTCCCCAGACAATTTAACCGTTCACGTCCCGATCGTGGCGCATACACAAGAGATCGATTTATTTTTGCATGACGCAACCGGCCATCGCTACGAGAAACCGGACCTCACCTATCGAAGTGATGGACGCTTGGTTGAGATCCGTATGCCGTCGGACACATCAAAAGCAGAAAGACCCGCATTCGTCACAATTGCATCCGACGCCGGGGCTTACACTGCGCCAATCGACTATGTTGCAGAGCTTCCAATGGTCGAACCGCGGTCAATTCAAACATGGATCCTTGCTGCCCTTTTTGCATTTCTTGGCGGCTTGATCTTAAACGTCATGCCCTGTGTCTTACCCGTACTTTCGATCAAATTTGCAGGCGTCCTGAGCGCGCAAGACAAAGGCCTGCGTGATATTCGAGCGGGTTTTTTGGCATCTGCCGCGGGTATCATCACTTTCGCGCTTGCGCTTGCCGGGTTCGTGATCGCGTTGCGTTTGTTCGGTGTGTCGATGGGCTTGGGGATGCAATTCCAAAGCCCCTTATTTCTCACATTCATAATCACCGTCCTCGCTGCGTTCGCGGCAAATCTATTTGGTCTTTTTGAGTTTACACTTCCACATTGGCTGTCTGATCGCCTCGACACCGCAGGCCGCAAAACAGGTCTTGCAGGTGATTTTTTGACGGGGGCCTTCGCGGCGCTCCTGGCGACACCCTGTTCGGCCCCATTTCTTGGCACGGCGATCACATATGCTTTGACCGGCTCACCTCTGGACGCGTTGACCGTCTTCCTTGCGCTCGGCATCGGGCTCGCCTTCCCATACATTTTGATCGCCATTCGCCCGCAATTCATTCACGCGCTCCCCAAACCGGGCATCTGGATGACCTGGATGCGGTATGCGCTTGGGCTTGGGGTGCTCGCAACACTGCTTTGGCTCGCCTTCGTGTTGTCCGCAACTGTCGGTATCGAGGGCGCGGCGTTCATTACAGCTGTGATCGGCGTCGGGGTTCTCCTTTGGACAGTTGGCCAAAACGGACTTTCAAAGGGGGCGGGCATTGCCATCAGTGTCCTTGCCCTCACTTTACCTGCCTGGTTGCCGACAGCTTCGGCAGACCGAAGTGCGCAAGCCAATACCGACTGGGCGATCTTCTCGATGGATACAATTGAGACAGAGATCGCCGCAGGAAATACCGTTATCGTAGATGTAACAGCGGATTGGTGCCTGACCTGCAAGGCAAATAAGGCGCTTGTCTTATCTCAGGATGATATCACATCGCTTCTTGCGCGAGACGATGTTGTTGCACTTCAGGCCGACTGGACGCGACCAAACGAAATGATCCGCCAATACTTGGAAAACCATAATCGGTTCGGAATTCCATTCAATATTGTCTATGGGCCAGACGCTCCAAACGGAATTGCGTTGCCCGAGTTGCTGACAATCCAAAAGACGAAAGAGGTCATAAAGGCTGCGCACCCATCACTGTAGATCGGCAAGCGCTGCCTTGGCTTCAATATGGCGGGGATCATCGGACGGGGTGCGCCTTTGAACTTCGGCAAAGCTCGCACGGGCATCTGACAAATTGCCAAGAACCCGATAGGCGCGACCGAGCCGCAACCAACCATCTACATCCTCAGGCTCTTCTTTAAGGCGCGCGGCAAGACCATCCACCATGCCTTGGATCATTGCCGCTCTATCCTCATCGGACAGTTCGGCAGCCGCCTCGACATCTTCTTGGCTCGGTCCAGCTTGACCCGGCAAGACAAACATCTCTTGACCAGATTCTTGCGCAAGCGTCTGACCAAGTTCGGCAAACCATGCCATCCAAATTGCCGCTTCATTTTCCCGTGCGATCCGCTCCGCGAGAAGATTTAGACCCGCGCCAGGGTCGCCCTGCTGCCGCAACGCATAGGCGACGTAATATGTTGCAGCCGGATTATCCGGGTTTAGTGCGAGCGCACGTTCAGCCCAGTCGCGGGCCTCTTCAGATACTTCTCCATCTAAGACGATGATTGCAGTTTCCGCCGCCCGAGAGAGATCTTCACTGCGCACATCCTCACGGGTGGACAGCACACGAAACGCTTCCAAAGCGTCGTCGTACCACCCCTGGTTCGCAGATGTGGTCGCCAAAATGCGCCATCCCTCGGTTTCTCCACCATTCGGATCATCTTGGAGCATGCGCCGCAAACGATCCGTCAACCCCTCCAACTCTTCGGCTTGGGCAACCCTTTCGGCGAACGGGGCGGACGGCATATCTGGACGACCAATAACAAAATACACGACAACGGCACCGATCGGAACCAGACCTGCAGCGATGAAAAGCGCCGCAGGTGAATTCCGTTTCACCGCATCTTCCTTATCTCCAACTTTGATCATTCGGCGCTTTATTTCGGTGATCGCTGCCGTGCTCTCGGCCTCAGAGATCAAACCACGATCGAGATCCCGTTGAACTTCGCCGAGTTGATCTTTGTAAATCGCCAACGCTTGGGTCGCATGATCGCGCCCTCTTCTTGGGCGCTTGGCGGCCCAGATCAGAGCACTCACAACGAACAAAGTGAGGGACGCAAAAACAAGAGTAAGGATCATGTGTCATCCAGAAGGTCTGAGATTTTTGCCTCTTCCTGATCAGACAACTTTGTCGGCACCACAGTATGTCGTCGAAAGGCGACATATGCCCCGATACTGCCAAGGGCTAAGATCACAAATGGACCGATCCACAAACCGATTGTCGCCCCCTGAAAGGGCGGTTTGAACAAGACATATGTGCCGTAACGGTCAACGAGGAAAGAGTAGACGGCAGCATCACTGTCGCCTGCAACCAGACGTTCGCGGATCAAAATCCGCATGTCTCGCGCAATGGACGCGTTGGAGCTGTCAATCGGTTCGTTCTGGCACACCACGCAGCGCACATTTGCAGAGATATCTCTGGCGCGCTGCTCAAGGACTGGGTCATCCAATATCTCGTCCGGCTCGACCGAAAACACGGGAGGCGCACAGAGTAGTAGTAAAACAAGGAACACGTGCTTCATTGTACCTGCACCTCCCCCAGTTCGGAAAAAAAGATCTTCTTTGCGCCATCACCAACAATCGGACCTGCGAAACGAAACCGCACCGTTCCATCCTTGATGATGAAGGTTTCGGGCACACCACTTATACCCCAGTCAATTCCCGACATTCCCGCCGGATCAAAGCCGATTGCTGCGTAAGGGTTGCCCAACTCTTCCAAAAATGCAGCTGCGGCACTGTCAGTATCTCGATAGTTTAGCCCAACGACCGTGACACCCGCCATCTTGGAAAGGGATGTGATTGTTCCGTGTTCCGCGCGACACGGCAGACACCAAGACGCAAATACATTTACCAGCACGACACCGTCCATCTCGGCCACGACGTCACCGTTCAATCCGTCGCCCCCAATACTGGGGATTGGCCCAAGCGATGCAGTGGGAGGCGGCTTGCCCACCAAGGCCGACGGGATCGCATTGGGGTCTCGGTCTGGGTTAAGGCCCCAGAAAAGAAACCCGCCTAGAATTGCGACCACCACTAGGGGAAGGAATGCCCAAACACGCTTCATGGGTTACTCCGCCGGAACTGGAGATCTGAGCGCAGAACGGACAGGTGCCCCAACCCGCAAACGGCGATCACTTAAGGAAAGTAACCCCCCCAAAACCATAAGAACTGATCCAATCCAAATACAGTTTATCAGCGGCTCATAAAGAATGCGCAAAGTCCAAGCACCCGCATCAGCATCTCCGGTTGGCTCCACGATCGAAGCATATAAATCACCTGCAAGAGTTTGCCGTATAGCGCTTTCTGTTGTCGACATGTCTGCGACCGGATAGTAGCGTCGCTCGGGTTGTAAAACCTCCAAAACCATACCGTCATACATGACCGTAAGGTCACCTTGTCGAGACAAATAGTTAGGGCCGCGAATGTCTCGAACACCTTCAAAAGTCACATCGTATCCCGCGATTGAGACAACGTCGCCAGGAGAGACAAAGCGCACATCCTCTGTCTTCCAAAGGCTGGATCCTGTGAAACCAAAGATCGCTACCGCAAGACCGAAATGTGCGAGTGTCATACCCTGTGCCGACCGCGGAAGTCGCCCGGCGCGCGCCCAAGCCTGAGCAAGCCCGTCCTTGACGCGAACCCGATGGCCAAACTCTGCCAGTGTTGACAACCCCAGCCACACGCCGACCCCGATCCCAACCGCTGCCATAACGGGCCCGCCAAAATCGATCCAAAGAATGGTGACCACAACCAATACAGAAAGCGCCATAATCCAACCCAACCTTTGCATCACACCCTTCGCATCAGCGCGCTTCCAGCTCAAATGTGGACCGAAGCCCATGGCGAGGATGAGCGGAATCATGAGAGGCGTGAACGTTAGGGCATAATAGGGCGGGCCGACGGATATTTTATCGCCTGTCACCGCTTCTAGAATGAGCGGATAAATGGTTCCAAGCAAGACCGTGGCCGTGCCTGTCGCGAGTAGAAGATTGTTCACCATCAAACCAGCTTCGCGGCTAATTGGCGCAAATATTCCGCCCGGTTCCATGTCGGGTGCACGCAGTGCGAACAGCGTGAGTGCGCCACCGATGCTGATCCCAAGAAGGATCAAGATGTATACCCCCCTTTCCGGGTCGACAGCAAAGGCATGGACCGAGGTCAAAAGGCCGGAGCGCACGATGAACGTTCCAAACAGTGACAGCGAGAATGTGAGGATCGCGAGAAGAATGGTCCAACTTTTGAACGTATCACGCTTCTCTGTAACAATCGCGGAATGCAAGAGCGCAGTACCGAGAAGCCAAGGCATGAAGCTCACGTTTTCGACCGGATCCCAAAACCACCAGCCACCCCAACCAAGCTCGTAATACGCCCACCAAGACCCAAGGGCGATCCCACCCGTCAGGCTCACCCAAGCGGCAAGTGTCCAGGGGCGCACCCAACGCGCCCAGGCAGGGTCAACGCGGCCCTCAATCAGCGCGGCAACCGCGAAAGAGAAGACAATCGAAAACCCGACATAGCCCACATAGAGAAGTGGTGGATGAAGAGCCAACCCAATATCCTGAAGCAGTGGATTCAGATCCTGTCCATTCGCAGGCAGTACGTCCACGCGTTCAAACGGGTTCGACGTGAACAGCATGAACGATAGGAACCCAACTGTAATCCAAGCCTGAACAGCAAGAGTGCGCGCCTTCAGCCCAGCAGGAAGGTTGTTTCCAAACCATGCAACCGCGCCACCAAAAAGCGCAAGGATCAAAACCCATAAAAGCAAAGACCCCTCGTGACTGCCCCAAGTGGCAGCGATCTTGTAGATCATTGGCTTCGCCGAATGTGAATTTTCTACGACGTTCAGAAGACTAAAGTCGGATAGGACAAACCCCGTCATCAGTGCAGCAAAAGCCACGGTAACCAACACCGCCTGCACCGACGCAGTCACATCGGCAGATCGCATAAGAAGACCATCTTTGCACGCTGCGCCCCACATCGGAATAACCGATTGCACAACCGCCACCATCAAACCCAGAATAAGGGCGAAATGACCAACCTCGGAAAACATGTGATCTCCTCTAACACATCCCTCTCTCGCAAACCTTGACCAAGGTCAAATCACCAGAATGTCACGTCACAGCGTGAGCGGTGCTTGGAGTTTGGTGTGCTTGGTGATGATCCCACCGCGATTGCCGATCTCAATGGAGCCATAGCGTTCCTTAAACACATCCGGCAGCGGGCGATCCCCCGGCATCGACAGCCAAAGCCGCATCAGGTGGCGGCGGCGCTCTGGGTTCGGCCAATCGGTGAAACCGGTGCGATCGTGAAGTTGCGCATGGTTGTAAACGAATTGCATATCGCCCGGCTCCAGCCGCATGCTGATATGAAGGTCTGGATCATTGGCCAAAGCATCGAACATGTCCAGCGCCTCGACATGGGCGTCGGTCAAGCGGAACGCGCCCTCAAATCGCTGTGCCGCATCGATATATTGACGCTGATAAAACACCGTCAGATGTCCTTTGTGCCAATTCAGCACGGGGATGTTCATCCAAGGGTCCATGCCCTCTGGCACCTCGCCGCGCCGATCTGTGGCGATCGGATCAAACAAGAGCGCGGCCAGACCGGGGCGCTCTGCCATCATGCGGTTATAAATCGACACGGCCGAGACGAGCAGGCTCTCGCCGCCCTCTTTCGCATCCTTCAAACACAAGAGGCCGACCACATCCGCACTGTCGGTGTGAAAGCTCTGCCGCTCAGAGGTTTGGTAAATCCGCGTGTTGGGATTGTTTGCATCTGCGCCCACATCGCGCACATGGCCCAAGATATGGCCCGCCGCGTTTTGTGACCGGGCCGAGCCCAAATGGGCACCAACCCCGCAAAAAATCGTCGCCGCCTCTTCCAAGGTTAGGTCATCGATGGGCAAGCCCCGGATCGCCTCCACCCCGTTCCCGTACAATAGTTTTTGCGCAAGCGCGTCCAGGCGCGCGGCAATCGTGGGCAGGGGGAACGCCTCTGCCGTAATCTCTCCGACATCGCGGCCTAACGCCAAATAGGTGCCCGCAGCCGCGCGAAGCTCTGCAATTTCAGCACCGCTCCAAGATGACAGCCATTTCGACGGGTCGGCCATGTCCGCCGCGATCCAGGCCTGCGGACCGTCAATCCGTGTCGGCAAATCCTCGATGCGCATATGGTCACTCCTCCCAACCAAACGTCGTAATTGGACTTGCAACTCGCGCGGAGATCAAGAGAAATCCGTGGGTGATCACGGGGAGTCGTCCATGCGCTATAGTGCTTGGCAAGTTTTGAAACAGGGTCTGACAGGCAACACAGGCTGGACGCCCGTCTGGCGGGAACCAGAGCCAAAAAAGCGCTATGATGTGATCATCATTGGCGGCGGCGGGCATGGCCTGGCGACGGCCTATTACATCGCCAAGGAATTTGGGATCACCAATGTCGCGGTTCTGGAAAAGGGATATCTTGGCTCGGGCAATATCGGTCGGAACACGACGATTGTGCGTTCGAACTATCTGCTCGAAGGGAACCTCCCCTTTTACGAGATGTCACTGAAGCTCTGGGAAGGGTTAGAGCAGGACTTCAACTACAACGCCATGATGTCCCAGCGCGGTATTCTGAACCTCGCCCATAATGACAGCCAACGGGACGCTTATGCGCGGCGTGGCAATGCGATGATTATGGCGGGCGGTGACGCGGTGTTGTTGGATCGCGAGGGCGTGCGCAAGCTCTGCCCGTTTTTGGATTTTGAGAATGAGCGCTTCCCGATCGAGGCAGGCCTCTGGCAGCCACGTGCGGGCACAGCCCGCCACGATGCGGTCGCTTGGGGCTATGCGCGCGGGGCCGATATGCGCGGCGTCGACATCATTCAAAACTGCGAAGTCACCGGCTTTCAAATGAAGGATGGCAAATGCATTGGTGTCGAAACAACCAAAGGCCCGATCAAAGCAGGTAAAGTTGGTGTGGCTGTCGCAGGCAGCAGCTCTCGTGTGATGGAAAAAGCGGGCATGCGCTTGCCGATTGAAAGCCATGTCTTGCAGGCCTTTGTTTCCGAAGGGCTCAAGCCGATTATTCCCGGGGTGGTCACCTTTGGCGCTGGCCACCTGTATATCAGCCAGTCCGACAAAGGCGGTTTGGTCTTTGGCGGTGATATCGACAAATACAATACTTACGCCCAGCGCGGCGATATGAACGTGATTGAGCATGTCGCCGAAGAGCTAATGGCGATGATCCCGTCGACCTCTCGCGCCCGGCTCTTGCGCAAATGGGGCGGCGTGATGGACATGTCCATGGACGGCTCCCCGATCATCGACAAGACCCATATCGATGGGCTCTATTTCAATGGCGGCTGGTGCTATGGCGGGTTCAAGGCAACGCCCGCATCGGGGTTCTGTTTTGCGCATTTGCTCGCCAAAGACGAGCCGCACCCGACAGCGACGAAACTGCGCCTAGACCGGTTTGAGCGCGGGTACCCGATTGACGAGAAAGGGAGCGGCGCTCAGCCGAATTTGCATTGATGGCGCTTGGTTTAAGTCGGCACTCAGCGAACGCCCGAGGGCGGTTAACAGGCGCGAAGCGCCCCCCGCGTCGCACCAGAGGTGCGCTTTCAGCGCAACGGGTCGGGCGGGCGCTCAAATGCACGCGATTAGCTCGCTCCGCTTCGCCGACGCGCATTTGTAATTGTCACCCCATGATCGGAGCATCCGCATGCTGATCAATCATCCCCTTCTTGGCCCCCGCGACAGCCGCGAGTTTTACGTCCTTGGCTCGGCAGAGCTTTTGAAACGTCCCGACTGGCAAGCGCCCGATGCCGCAAAGCAGTTCCATGACTACGTGCATATCCGCGAAAACCCTTACGGCCAACACAAAGAGCTTTGGTACCACGAACAGGGGGACCGATCCTGGCTGGTTGTCACGCGCGACACGGTCACCCACGAAATTTATCAGGTTGAGATGGCACGCGACGTGGCCTTGCGCCTCCAAAACGGAGGGGAGCTATGAGCCGGTTTGACCACGCATTGATCGATCATGCAAAGACGCTCTCTTTCACCTTCAACGGGCAAGAGATGCAGGGGCATGCGGGCGATACGCTGGCCGCTGCCCTGATCGCCAATGGGCAAAAACTTGTGGGGCGCTCGTTCAAATATCACCGCCCCCGGGGCATTTTCAGCGCAGGTCCAGAAGAGCCGAACGCGTTGGTTGAGCTGCGCGAAGGCCCGTTACAAGAACCCAATACCCGCGCGACTGTCACCGAACTTTACGATGGCTTGGTGGCCAAATCCCAAAACCATATCGGATCGCTGGATTACGACCTTCTGGCTGTGAACGATCTTTTCGCGCCCTTTCTGAGCGCAGGCTTCTATTACAAAACGTTCATGTGGCCCAAGTCCTTTTGGGAAAGAGTTTACGAGCCTGCAATCCGCAGGGCCGCAGGCCTAGGGTCTTTGTCCGGGCTGGCCGACCCCGATGAGTATGACAAAGGCTACCGCCATTGCGACGTCCTTATCATTGGGGCGGGGCCTTCTGGCCTCTCTGCGGCACTGGCCGCGGGTCGCGCTGGCGCACGTGTGATCTTGGCCGATGATGACTTCTTGATGGGTGGCCGTCTAAACGCAGATCGCCCAGTTATCGCAGGGAAAGACGGTGCAGAATGGGCAGCAGGGGCAGTGGCAGAGCTTGACGCCATGCCAAACGTCACTTTGATGCCGCGCACGACCGTGTTCGGCGTCTATGATGGCGGCGTTTATGGCGCGGTGGAAAAGCACACCGATCATTGGATCACCTCCGCCGCTAAGCCCCGTCAAATCCTGTGGCGGTTTACGGCCAAACGCGCGATTCTGGCGGCGGGCGCCACCGAACGTAGCATCGCTTTTGGCAATAATGACCGGCCCGGGATCATGCTTTCGGGTGCGGTGCGTACTTATATGAACCGCTTTGGGGTCACTCCCGGCGAAACGGCGGCAGTCTTCACAAACAATGACTCAGGCTGGCAAACCGCGCGTGACCTTGCTGCGCATGGTGTGACGGTTGCTGCGGTGATCGATACGCGCGCCGATGCCCCGCTAGAGGCCATCGACGGCGCTGCTTTGATTGCCGGTCAGGCCGTTGGCGACACTCGGGGTCGCAAGGCCCTGCGGGAAATCACCCTGACCAATGGGCAAACTTTGGATGTGGACCTTTTGGCGGTGTCCGGCGGTTGGTCCCCCAATGTGCATCTGACCTGCCATCATCGCGGCAAACCTGTTTGGGCAGAGGCAATCGCGGGCTTTGTTCCAAATGATCCGCCG
>JBCDLY010000011.1:0-123830 GCA_038744815.1 Pseudomonadota bacterium
GCCGTCAATCTCGTCATAGGCTTTGAAATCGCCAAACTGCTTCGTAATCGCCGCCGTCAACGTCGTCTTGCCATGGTCAACATGACCAATCGTGCCGATGTTCACATGCGGCTTGTTACGCTCAAACTTTTCCTTTGCCATTTTATAGCTCCTCTAAACGGCTCAAGCGTATTTCGCTTGGATTTCTTCTGAGATGTTGGACGGTACAGGTTCGTAATGTGAGAACTGCATGGTGAAGTTCGCACGACCCGAAGACATGGACCGCAAGTTGTTGATGTAGCCGAACATGTTCGCCAGAGGCACATTCGCATCGATGGCAATTGCGTTACCACGAGGCTCCTGGCCCTGAACTTGTCCACGACGAGAGGTGAGGTCACCAATGATGCCGCCTGTATATTCTTCAGGTGTCACCACTTCGACTTTCATGATCGGCTCGAGCAGTTTAGCGCCCGCATCTTTCATACCCTGACGCATGCCCATACGGCCCGCGATTTCAAACGCCATCACGGAGGAGTCCACATCGTGATACGCCCCATCGATCAGCTCAACCGCGAGATCGATCACTGGGAAGCCGGCCAATGGGCCGCTGTCCAGAACAGACTCGATGCCCTTTTCAACACCGGGGATGTACTCCTTTGGAATGGACCCGCCCACGATCTTAGATTCAAACGCGTAACCCTCGCCCGGCTGTTGGGGTTTTAGGATCATTTTCACACGACCGAACTGACCGGAGCCACCGGACTGCTTCTTATGCGTGTAATCAATTTCCGCTTCACGAGAGATCGTTTCGCGGTAAGCCACCTGAGGCGCACCAATGTTCGCTTCAACCTTGAATTCACGCTTCAAACGGTCGACGAGAATATCGAGGTGAAGTTCGCCCATACCCTTCATGATTGTCTGACCAGATTCCAAATCCGTCTCAACGCGGAAGGATGGATCTTCGGCTGCCAAACGGCCCAGACCTTGTGACATCTTCTCTTGGTCGGCTTTTGTTTTTGGCTCCACCGCGATCTCGATCACCGGATCTGGGAAGGTCATCGTTTCCAGAACAACCGGATCGTTCTTCGCGGACAGCGTATCACCTGTTGTCGTGTCTTTCAGACCGGCCAAAGCAATAATGTCGCCTGCAAAGGCCTCTTCGATTTCCTCACGGTTGTTGGAGTGCATCATCATCATACGACCGACACGCTCTTGCTTGCCTTTGGTCGTGTTCATCAGGCTGTCGCCTTTTTTCATCGTACCGGAGTAAATGCGCGTGAAGGTCAAGGACCCAACAAACGGGTCGTTCATGATTTTGAACGCAAGGCCCGCGAACGGCATGTCGTCATCCGCACGACGCGCGATGTTCCGTGTTTCCGTCTCGTCACCTGGCTTGAAGCCCATGTAGTCCACGACATCCAACGGGGATGGCAGATAGTCGATGACTGCGTTCAACAGAGGCTGAACACCTTTGTTCTTGAACGCAGAACCACCGAGCACAGGAACAAAGTCCATCGCCAGGGTCGCCTTACGGATCAGTTTGCGCAGCGTGGCTGGATCAGGCTCTTCACCTTCCAGATAGGCTTCCATCGCCTCTTCGTCTTGCTCAACAGCCGCTTCGATCATCTTCTCGCGCCATTCAGCCGCTTGAGCTGCAAGCTCTGGGCGGATGTCGCGCTTATCCCATGTCGCGCCGAGGTCTTCGCCCTCGTAGACCCATTCTTGCATGGTCACGAGGTCGATCAGACCTTCCAGCTCTGTCTCCGCACCGATTGGCAGGGCAACAGGGATCGCACGTGCACCGGTACGGTCTTCGATCATGTTTACACAGTTGAAGAAGTCCGCGCCGATCTTGTCCATTTTGTTGACGAAAACGATCCGTGGAACCTTGTAACGGTCGGCCTGACGCCAAACTGTTTCTGTCTGAGGCTCAACACCCGCATTTGCGTCCAAAACACAAATCGCACCATCGAGAACCGCCAATGACCGCTCAACTTCGATTGTGAAGTCCACGTGACCTGGTGTGTCGATGATGTTCATGCGGTGCTTTTCAGTATCGGCCGTCTTACCGTCTTCTGTCCGCTCCCAGAACGTGGTCGTCGCAGCAGAAGTGATCGTGATGCCACGCTCTTGCTCCTGCTCCATCCAGTCCATGGTCGCCGCACCATCATGCACTTCGCCGATGTTGTGGGACTTCCCGGTGTAGTACAAGATACGCTCGGAACATGTGGTTTTACCCGCATCAATGTGGGCCATGATGCCGAAGTTACGGTAGCGATCGAGAGGATATTCGCGTGCCATGGGACGTGCCTTTGTGTTGGATTACCAGCGGTAGTGGGAGAAGGCCTTGTTCGCTTCGGCCATCTTGTGCGTATCTTCACGCTTCTTCACGGCATTGCCGCGAGAATTCAGTGCATCCATGAGTTCGCCCGCAAGGCGCTCTTCCATGGTGTTTTCGTTGCGACCACGAGACGCTGTGATCAACCAGCGGATGGCCAGCGCTTCGCGGCGCGAGGGGCGCACTTCAACCGGAACCTGGTATGTTGCACCACCCACACGGCGGGAGCGAACCTCGACGGCCGGCTTAATATTTTCAAGCGCCTCTTCAAAGACCTCAACCGGTGCGCGTTTCAGCTTGCCTTCAACACGGTCAAGCGCAGAATAAACAATGCGCTCCGCAACGGACTTCTTACCGTCAATCATCAGGTTGTTCATGAACTTGGACAGAACAACATTGCCGAATTTTGGGTCCGGCAGTATTTCTCTTTTTTCAGCACTATGGCGTCGTGACATATCTTTGGCCCCTTATTTCGGCTTCTTCGCGCCGTATTTCGAACGACGCTGCTTACGGTCTTTGACGCCTTGCGTATCCAATACACCACGCAGGATGTGGTAGCGCACACCTGGAAGGTCTTTCACACGGCCCCCGCGAATTAGAACAACAGAGTGCTCTTGCAGGTTGTGGGATTCACCAGGAATGTAGCTGATCACCTCAAATCCATTCGTCAGGCGTACTTTGGCCACTTTCCGCATCGCCGAGTTCGGCTTTTTCGGGGTCGTCGTGTAAACACGCGTACAAACGCCGCGCTTTTGCGGGCAGGACTGCAAGTGCTGAGACTTGCTTCTTTGGACTTTTGGCTGCCGCGGTTTGCGGATCAGCTGTTGGATCGTTGGCATTCGGTTTCCCTTTACCCAGTTCAATTCTTCACTGGCGCATGGGCCCATCCCAAACACCAAAGCCGCCTCGGGCGCGCTCCGGCCCGGCAGCGGTTTAATTCCAGAGGATCAGGACCGAAGGTCTAGATCATGCCCACCAGATTGTGGTTTTTGTATCGACAGACTCATGGGCCTGCCGAGGTAGGCGGCGTTTATGGGAAGTGGGACAAGCTGTCAACAGTCGCTGGCGCCGAACACGAACAATGACGCGACCCTTGCCTGGTCGACCACTGCCTGCCATGACACGCGTATTGTCTCGGCTGAGGTATCCTATGAGCACCCCATCTCCACCAGCACAAAACACCCTTCGCATTGCTGCTTTAGGGATCGCAAAGAACGAAGGACCGTGGCTGATCGAATGGGCTGCGCATTGCAAGGCGGTTGGGTTCAACGTCATCGTATTAGGCACGAATGATTGTGATGATGGCACCGACAAAATCGCAGATATTCTGCAAGACATGGGCGTGCTCACGCATTTTGACAACGCGCCCCCTTACTATCGCCGAAACCAGTATCAAGCTCCGTCGCTTCAGCTCACGGCCTATCATAGAATGCAGTCCATGCCGGAGGTTGCTGACTGTGATTGGGTGATGCCGCTTGATATCGATGAATTCTTTGTCGGACATGTCGGGGACGGAACCGTGCAAGCGCTTTGTGCCAAGCACCACAAAGCGCATGGCATCATGATGCGTTGGCGTATGTTCGGCGACAATGGCCTGACCGGAATGATTACCCCCCCAATCACCGATCAGTTGACCCGATGTTCAAAGAAAGAAGACCACAATAATGAGAATGTCAAAATGCTGGTCCGTGACCACCAAGAGGTCGACTTGGACATGCACATCTCGGTCCGACGGCGGATTGACCCGGAGGCCAACGCCTATCAGCGTATGGTCCGAAAATTGAAAGGGAAGCGCGAACGGGCGTATATTAGTTTTGACGGTAAGCTGTACGGGTTGCAACGGGCCTATGGAAACAAGAAGTATCTTGAGTATTTCAAAGATCGCGCGCGGGATTATGTCGATGCGCAAGTAAACCACTACGCTGTACGCACGATTGATCTGTGCCGACTAAAGTCGATCAGAGGAGACGCGTACTACACCCATACCAACCGATTTCAGAAGGACTATATTGATCGGTTTAATCGCAACGAAGTCGAAGATACGTCGATTTTTAAGTATCGCGAGAAGCGGGACGCCCTCTTGACCGAATGGTTTTCGAATAAAGACCTGAAAGACCTCCATCAGACGGCGATTGAGGTAACGCGTGAAAAGCTCGCCCGGATGGATGCGGAGGGATACGAAGTTCCCGATGTTGGCGAGAAGAACATCCGCTTAAGTTCGCAGGATCTCAAAAAGTGGCAGCGCGATAACAGCCGCAAGCAAGGGTAAGCGGGCCCCGATTCAAGGGCCCGCTTACTTATATTTATTCGACGAAATTATCTTCGCCAATGACATCAGATCCGCCGTCAAAGACTTGATTGGCATCCGTCATTGCATCAGGTGCCGCAAGTGCGGCGGCCTGCTCTGCAGCGGCGCGCTTATCTTCGAGGATAACTTCATCCCGATCTGCCGCGATCTTCTTGATCTGATGCGTGGCCCCACCGGTGCCCGCTGGGATCAAACGACCGACGATCACGTTCTCTTTTAGACCAATCAGCTTGTCGCGCTTACCGCGGGTCGCCGCTTCGGTCAGAACACGTGTCGTCTCTTGGAACGACGCCGCAGAGATAAACGAACGTGTCTGCAACGATGCCTTCGTAATACCCAACAGGATCGGTCCGCCTTGCGCGGGCTCACGTCCCTCGGCAATCGCTTTGGCATTCATTTCGTCGAATTCAGACTTATCGACCTGTTCACCTTTCAGAAGGGTTGTGCCACCAGATTCGGTGATCTCCCATTTCTGAAGCATCTGGCGCACGATCACTTCGATATGCTTATCGTTGATCTTCACGCCTTGCAGGCGGTACACGTCTTGGACCTCGTCGATCATGTAGTCGGCCAAAGCCTCGATCCCCAGAATATTCAAGATGTCATGCGGAGCCGGGTTGCCATCCATGATGTATTCACCCTTCTGGATGAAATCACCTTCCTGGACGGGGATGTGTTTGCCCTTAGGCACCATGTATTCGACCTTGGTCTCTGGATCATCCATAGCTTCGATCGAAATCCGACGCTTGTTTTTATAGTCACGGCCGAAACGGACGTATCCGTCCATTTCCGCAATGATAGCGTGATCCTTCGGACGACGCGCCTCGAAGAGTTCGGCCACACGCGGCAAACCACCCGTGATGTCTTTCGTCTTCGCACCTTCCCGCGGAATACGGGCAAGGGCGTCACCGGCTTTGATCTCTTGGCCATCTTCAATGGACAAGATCGCATCCACAGACATGGCATGGGTTTCTGGGTTTCCGTTGTCCAGACGGACAGGTTCACCAGTTTCAGGGTCCATGATGATAATCTCAGGCTTCAGGTCATTGCCCTTCGGCGCAGACCGCCAATCGGACACGATCTTCTGCGTGATACCCGTTGCATCGTCCGTTTCTTCCCGCACCGAGATACCGGATGTCAGATCAACGAATTTCGCGACACCGTCTTTTTCAGCGATGATCGGCAACGTGTACGGATCCCATTCATATAGCTTGTCACCGCGGGCCACAGTTGCCCCCTCTTTGACATGCATGATCGCACCATAGCCCATTTTGTGGGACACGCGCTCAACACCATTTTCGTCATAAATGACCAGTTCGGTATTCCGGCCCATAACAACCTGTTGACCATCGCGGTTTTTGAGGATGTTTTTGTTCCGAAGTTGAACGGTACCGTCTTGGGATGACTCTTGGAAAGACTGCTGGCCACCTTGGGCAACACCGCCAATGTGGAAGGTCCGCATTGTGAGCTGCGTACCTGGCTCGCCGATGGATTGAGCCGCGATGATACCGACTGCTTCGCCAGGGTTCACCATGGTGCCCCGCGCCAAGTCGCGACCGTAACACATCGCACATATGCCGTCCTCGGCCTCACATGTTAGGGGTGATCGGATCTGACAAGTTGCTACGCCGGCCTCTTCGACCATATCCGCCATCCGCTCGTCGATCAGTTCGCCCTTCTTGACCAGAATGCTGTCATCCGCTGGATTTTTGATGTCCTCAGCCGCAACACGACCCAGCAACCGCTCGGACAGGCTTGCAACGATTTCACCGTCATTGACCGCGGCCTGCGCCGTGATTGAACGTTCTGTGCCACAATCATGCATACGCACGATACAGTCTTGGGCCACATCCACCAGACGGCGTGTCAGGTAACCGGAGTTCGCCGTTTTCAGAGCCGTATCCGACAAACCTTTCCGCGCACCGTGCGTCGAGTTGAAGTACTCAAGAACGGTCAAGCCTTCTTTAAAGTTCGAGATGATTGGCGTTTCGATGATATCGCCGTTCGGCTTCGCCATCAGGCCGCGCATCCCGCCCAGCTGTTTCATCTGAGTGACCGAGCCACGCGCACCGGAATGGGCCATCATGTAAACGGAGTTCGGCTCCATCTCCGATCCATCGTCATCCCGCTTCATGGTCGAGATCGTCTCCATCATCGCTTCGGTGACTTTGTCGTTACATTTCGACCACGCATCGACGACTTTGTTGTACTTCTCACCCTGGGTAATCAGTCCGTCCATATATTGCTGTTCGAAATCCTTCACCTGGTCCCGCGTTTCGTTCACCAGTTCCCACTTCGCCTCGGGGATCACCATGTCACCCTTACCGAAGGAGATGCCGGCCTTGAACGCTTCCCGGAAACCGAGCGTCATAATCTGATCACAGAAAATAACGGACTCTTTTTGACCACAATACCGATAGACGATGTCGATCACGTTCCCGACATCCTTCTTCCGAAGCAGTTGGTTCACGATATCAAACGGCGCTTTGAAGTTCAGCGGCAGAAGCGACCCGAGGCGAACGCGGCCTGGAGTGGTTTCAAACCGTTTCCAGATCTCGTTTCCATCTTCATCGATCTGCTTCATGCGGCAGGTGATCTTCGCATGGAGATGCACCAGACCTGCATCAAGAGCATGTTCAACCTCTTGCGGGTTCGAGAACACCATGCCCTCACCCTTCATGCCTTCACGCTCCATGGATATGTAGTAAATCCCCAAGATCATATCCTGCGACGGAACGATGATCGGCTTACCATTGGATGGCGACAGAACGTTGTTCGTGGACATCATCAGAACGCGCGCTTCAAGCTGCGCCTCCAGCGACAATGGCACATGCACGGCCATCTGATCCCCGTCAAAGTCCGCGTTAAAGGCGGAACAGACCAGCGGGTGCAGCTGGATCGCTTTCCCTTCGATCAGAACAGGCTCAAACGCTTGGATACCGAGGCGGTGCAATGTGGGCGCCCGGTTCAACATGACCGGATGCTCGCGGATCACCTCGTCCAAGATATCCCAAACTTCGGGACGCTCTTTTTCAACGATCTTACGGGCTTGCTTCACTGTGGAAGACAGGCCTTTCGCCTCCAGCCGTGAATAGATGAACGGCTTGAACAGTTCCAACGCCATCTTCTTCGGCAGACCACATTGGTGCAGCTTCAGTTCTGGGCCCGTCACAATGACCGAGCGGCCAGAGAAGTCGACGCGTTTCCCAAGCAAGTTCTGACGGAAACGGCCCTGCTTGCCCTTGAGCATGTCTGAGAGAGATTTCAGAGGACGCTTGTTTGCACCTGTGATGACGCGGCCACGACGACCATTGTCAAAGAGCGCATCCACAGATTCCTGCAGCATCCGCTTTTCGTTGCGGACGATGATGTCAGGTGCGCGCAACTCGATCAGACGCTTCAAACGGTTGTTCCGGTTGATCACACGACGATAGAGATCGTTCAGGTCAGATGTCGCGAAACGACCGCCGTCCAGTGGCACCAAAGGACGCAGCTCTGGTGGGATCACGGGCAGAACCGTCATGATCATCCATTCCGGACGGTTGCCGGATTCGATGAAGTTCTCAACGACTTTCAGACGCTTGATGATCTTCTTTGGCTTCAACTCACCTGTTGCTTCGGCCAGCTCTTCGCGAAGCTGTTCAGCTTCTGCTTCCAGATCAATGTTGGAGAGCATTTCGCGGATCGCTTCCGCACCAATGCCGGCGTTGAACGCATCTTCGCCATAGGTGTCCTGTGCATCGAGATATTCTTCTTCGGTCAGCATCTGACCGTGGTTCAGGTCCGTCAGACCCGGCTCGATGACAACATACTGTTCAAAGTACAGGATGCGTTCGAGATCGCGCAACGTCATGTCCAACATCAAACCGACGCGGGATGGGAGCGATTTCAGGAACCAGATATGCGCAACGGGCGAGGCAAGCTCGATATGGCCCATCCGCTCGCGACGGACCTTTTGAAGCGTGACTTCCACACCACATTTTTCGCAGACAACGCCGCGATATTTCATGCGTTTATATTTTCCGCAGAGACATTCGTAATCTTTGATCGGGCCAAAGATCCGCGCACAGAAGAGACCATCGCGTTCTGGCTTGAACGTCCGATAGTTGATCGTCTCTGGCTTTTTAATCTCACCGTATGACCAGCTCAGGATCCGCTCTGGCGAGGCCAGAGAGATGCGGATTTCGTCAAATACTTTTGGCGGAGCGACTGGGTTAAACGGGTTGTTCGTGATTTCTTGGTTCATTTTATGATCCTAATCTCGCGTTCCAGTTGGAATAAGCCCAAGGGGCTTATTCGCTCTCCTGATCAAGCAGCTGCACATTGAGGCCAAGGCTGCGGATTTCCTTCACAAGAACGTTGAAGCTCTCCGGAACACCGGCTTCGAAGTTGTCTTCGCCTTTAACGATGCTCTCATAGACTTTCGTCCGGCCAGCCACGTCATCCGATTTCACAGTCAGCATCTCTTGCAGCGTGTAAGCTGCGCCATATGCCTCTAGTGCCCAGACCTCCATCTCACCGAAGCGCTGTCCACCGAACTGGGCTTTACCCCCCAAGGGTTGTTGCGTAACGAGAGAGTATGGACCCGTGGACCGGGCGTGGATTTTGTCATCCACCAGGTGATGCAATTTCAGCAGATATTTAATACCGACTGTCACTGGGCGGCTGAACTGTTCGCCGGTGCGGCCATCGAACAAGATCGACTGACCGCTTTCGGCAAAGCCTGCGCGAACAAGCGCGTCATTCACATCGGCTTCCTTCGCGCCGTCAAAAACCGGTGTGGCGATCGGCACACCCGCCGTGACATTGCCCGCAGCCTCAAGGAATTCAGATTGCGACATCTCTTTCAGCGCGTCCTCGTAGACCTCTTCGCCATAAGCAATGCGCATCGCCTCTTGCACCGGCGTCATATCGCCCGATCGACGATATTCTTTCAGCGCATCATTGACCGCTTCGCCAAGACCGCGCGCGGCCCAGCCCATATGCGTCTCAAGGATCTGACCCACATTCATCCGCGACGGAACGCCGAGCGGGTTCAAACAGAAGTCAACCGGGGTCCCATCTTCGAGAAATGGCATGTCTTCTTGCGGAACAACGCGAGAGATCACGCCCTTGTTGCCGTGACGACCGGCCATTTTATCACCGGGCTGGAGCTTGCGCTTCACCGCGATGAAAACCTTGACCATTTTCATCACACCTGGAGGGAGGTCATCGCCGCGGCGAACCTTTTCCACCTTGTCCTCAAAGCGGGCCATAAGCGCCTTCTTCTGGATCTCATATTGCTCTTGCAGCGCTTCGACTTCAGACGCTTTCGCATCATCCTCCAGCGCGAGTTGCCACCATTGACCGGTTGTCAACTCGTCCAAAAGCGCATCGTCCACAGCCACGCCGGCTTTGACGCCCTTTGGACCTTTGACGATCTTATTGCCCATCAGCATGGTTTTGAGACGTGCAAACGTGTTCCGATCCAGGATCGCTTGCTCGTCGTCACGGTCGCGGGAAAGCTGTTCAACCTCTTCCCGTTCGATTTGAAGCGCACGTTCGTCTTTGTCGATGCCATGGCGGTTAAACACACGGACCTCGACCACCGTACCATAATCACCGGGTGGCAGACGCAAGGACGTATCGCGCACATCGGAGGCTTTTTCACCGAAGATCGCACGCAGAAGTTTTTCTTCTGGCGTCATCGGGCTTTCACCTTTTGGCGTGATCTTACCGACAAGAATATCGCCAGGCCCGACTTCAGCGCCGATGTAAACGATGCCCGCCTCATCCAGGTTCCGCAGTGCCTCTTCACCAACGTTTGGAATATCGCGGGTGATCTCCTCTGGACCCAGTTTCGTGTCGCGAGCAGCGATTTCGAACTCTTCGATATGGACGGACGTAAAGACATCGTCCTTCACGATGCGCTCGGAAATCAGGATCGAGTCCTCGTAGTTATAGCCGTTCCAAGGCATGAACGCGACGAGCGCGTTTTTGCCCAGCGCAAGTTCACCCAAATCCGTGGACGGGCCATCCGCGATCACCTCACCTTTGAACACTTTGTCACCAACATTCACGAGCGGGCGTTGGTTGATCGACGTGTTCTGGTTCGACCGCTGGAACTTCCTCAAACGATAAATATCCACGCCAGGATCACCCGGCGCCAGATCTTCGGTGGCGCGCACAACAATCCGCATCGCATCCACTTGGTCGATCACACCAGCACGACGCGCGGTGATAGCCGCGCCTGAGTCGCGTGCCACAACTTGTTCGATACCAGTGCCAACGAAAGGCGCTTCGGCCTTGACCAAAGGCACCGCCTGACGTTGCATGTTCGAGCCCATCAAGGCGCGGTTTGCGTCATCGTTTTCTAAGAACGGGATCAAGGACGCAGCGACGGACACCAACTGTTTCGGGGAGACGTCGATCAGGTCCACATTTTCATTTGGCGCCAACATGTATTCGCCGTTTTGACGTGTCGACACGAGATCGTTCACGAACTTATTGTCTGCATCCAAATTGGCATTCGCCTGAGCGACCGTGTAGCGCATCTCTTCCGTGGCCGACATGTACTGCACTTCGTCCGTGACAACACCGCTCTCGACCTTCCGATATGGCGTTTCAATAAAGCCGTATTTGTTCACGCGCGCAAATGAGGCGAGCGAGTTAATCAGACCAATATTCGGACCTTCAGGCGTCTCAATCGGACACATGCGGCCGTAATGCGTCGGGTGCACGTCGCGCACCTCAAAGCCCGCACGTTCGCGCGTCAGACCACCTGGCCCAAGCGCAGACAGGCGGCGCTTATGCGTCACTTCGGACAGCGGGTTTGTTTGGTCCATGAACTGCGAGAGCTGCGAAGAGCCGAAGAATTCGCGCACGGCCGCGGCCGCGGGCTTCGCGTTGATTAAGTCTTGCGGCATGATCGTGTCGATCTCGACCGAGGACATACGCTCTTTTATCGCACGTTCCATACGCAGAAGGCCCACACGGTACTGGTTTTCCATCAGCTCACCAACAGACCGCACGCGGCGGTTTCCGAGGTGATCGATATCGTCCACTTCACCTTTGCCGTCGCGCAAGTCGACCAACGCCTTCACGACGCCCATAATGTCTTCCTTGCGAAGCGTTCGGACTGTATCCTCTGCGTCCAACTGAAGACGCATGTTCATCTTCACACGACCAACGGCGGAGAGGTCATAACGTTCGGAGTCAAAGAACAAGCTGTCAAAGAGTGCTGACGCAGCCTCGACGGTGGGCGGTTCGCCCGGACGCATGACACGATAAATATCCATCAGCGCCGTATCGCGGTTCAGGTTTTTATCCGCCGCCATTGTGTTACGGATATACGGGCCAACATTCACATTATCGATGTCAAGCGTCGGAATTTCGGTCACGCCGGCATCGAGAAGCTCTTTGATCGTGCCGCCGCTCACATTGTCTTCTTTGTCGTACTCTAGCGTAAGCTCATCGCCGGCCTCGACATAAATCGCACCAGTTTCTTCATTGATGATATCCTGTGCAGCAAAGCGACCTACGAGCGCTTCGAAAGGCACCAGAACCTCCGTGACGGTTGCCTCATCAATGAGCTTTTTCACCGCACGCGGGGTCACTTTCTTCCCCGCCTCCGCGATAACCTCGCCGGTCGCAGCATCAATAATATCACGCTGCGGTTTGGTTCCGCGAATACGCTCTGGGAAAAACTTGGTCACCCACGCATTTTTCTTAGCATCAAATTTGTAATCGACCGTGTCATAGAACGCCTCACACACGCCCTCTTGATCAAGACCAAGCGAATAGAGCAATGTCGTGACCGGTAGTTTCCGGCGGCGGTCGATACGGGCATAAACGATGTCCTTGGCATCGAATTCGAAATCGAGCCACGATCCACGATAAGGGATGATACGGGATGCAAAGAGCAGCTTACCGGACGAGTGGGTTTTGCCACGATCATGATCGAAAAACACGCCAGGGGATCGGTGCATTTGCGACACAATCACACGTTCAGTGCCGTTCACCACGAACGTTCCGTTCGGCGTCATGAGAGGCATATCCCCCATGAAAACATCTTGCTCTTTGATGTCCTTCACAGATCGCGCACCCGTTTCTTCGTCCACATCAAAGACGATCAAACGAAGAGTGACCTTCAAAGGTGCCGAATATGTCATGTCACGCTGCTGACACTCTTCGACATCGTATTTTGGCTTTTCGAGATCGTATTTGACGAATTCAAGGACCGCCGTTTCGTTGAAATCCTTGATTGGAAAAACCGACTGGAAAACACCCTTTATGCCTTCTCCGTCCATCGGTGTTTCTTGATCACCAGATGCAAGGAAAAGTTCGTAAGAGCTTTTCTGAACCTCGATGAGGTTCGGCATATCTAAAACTTCGCGAATTTTACCATAATGTTTACGGATACGTTTTTGACCGGAAAACGTCTGAGCCATGTGCTGCTGTCACCTTAATTGTCTGCTCACCACCTTCCAACTGTCGGGCACCAGTTGGTCAGCGGCCGTCTCGACCTGGCCAAATTCTATCCTTGCAAGGGTCCCGCCCCTTACGCTCGAATTTGTACCCTGTCTTTCAAGAAACCCTTGGGCGAAAGCCTTATATAGGGGTTCCTTGAGAGACAGGAAGGGCCGAGCCTGAAAAAACAGGCCCGGCCTTATCTATACGGGGCAAGTGCCCCATCTGGATTACTTCAGCTCGACTTCTGCGCCGGCTTCTTCCAGTTTTTTCTTCAGCTCTTCGGCTTCCGCTTTGGACACGCCTTCTTTCACAGGCTTTCCACCTGCTTCGACGAGCTCTTTCGCTTCTTTCAAGCCAAGGCCTGTGATGCCGCGAACTTCTTTGATGACATTGATTTTCTTGTCACCTGCAGCTTTCAAGATGACGTCGAATTCGTCTTTCTCTTCTGCTGGGGCACCGCCTGCGTCGCCACCTGCAGCACCTGCAACCATTACTGCGCCACCCGCAGCCGGTTCGATGCCGTACTCTTCTTTCAGGTGATCTTTCAGCTCTTGAGCTTCGAGAAGTGTCAGACCAACAATCTCTTCCGCCAGTTTTTTGATATCAGCCATTTGATATTTCCGTTTCCATTTGTCTGTTTCCGATGGGCCGCAATTCGTGCCACACCGACATGAAAGTTGTTGTTATGCCGCCTTTTCTTCGATCGTAGAAAGGATCGAAGCGATATTGGAAGCAGGTGCGCCGATTGCCCCGGCGATGTTCGCAGCTGGTGCGCCAATACATCCAACGATAGAAGCGATAAGCTCTTCGCGAGATGGCATCTTAGACACCGTTGTCACACCGGCACGATCCAGAATATTCTCTCCCATTGCGCCGCCGAGGATTTGAAGCTTGTCATTATCCTTGGCGAAGTCTTCGGCCACTTTCGCAGCCGCTACAGGGTCATCAGAATATGCGAGGACCGTCATACCGGTCATCAGGTCAGCAATGCCTGCGCATTGCGTGCCTTCTAGGGCGATTTTGGCGAGCCTGTTCTTGGCAACACGGACAGAACCTCCAGCCGCACGCATGCGACCGCGGAAGTCCTGCATTTCCGCAACTGTCAGGCCGGCGTAGTGAGAGACTACGACAACACCAGAGTCCTTGAAGATTTGACCGAGTTCTTCGACCACGGCTTCTTTCTGGGCTCTATCCACAGTTTTCTCCAATTTATGGGACCCGTATGGGACCCGGCTCAGTTTTGTCGGGCGAAGCCCGACGGTTAGGGTCCAATGAAGGGGCCAAACAATCGCCCGAGGCCAGTGACCTTGGGTTATCTATGGTTCCCATCTCAGGCAGGAATTACAGGCCTCCGCCAACCCACCGTCTCGGACAGTACAAAAAGGGCACACGAATCGCGCGCCCTTTCCGATGAACGGTCGTTACAGCTTATCAATTTGAATGTGAAGTCCCGGAATGGTTGCTGTTTCGGAACACATCAGACGCATTCGGAAAATACGCATCGATCAATGATCCGAAATCAATTTCCAGACGCAAGTGCCTTTGCAAATTTGAAAGACGTTGGACTTGCCTCGGAGTTAGATCAAAGAGCGCATGGTGAATGTCTTTCAACCGCTCCTCAGAATGCTCCGCGTGCCGTGCGTCGGCAATGGCCGCCCGCATCGTGTTTGAAAAACCAGTGCCCAGGCGCCAATCAACTTTGGCACGCCACGGTGCATAACTCGTTCCGGCGAAATGGAGTATAAAGACGCCCTCGCTTTCGTCGACAATGTCCGAGGAGAGACGCTCTCCATCGGCGTCACATGCCCAATGTTGACGGAGAAAAACCTCTTTTTGTCCGGTCCTTGTCACGGATTTTCCGTGCCAATGCCCAACGAGACCCCGGTTTCTCGGACCAAAGAGCCAGGCATAATCTTCGTAGACCTCTCGCATTGCGCCTCTGCGCATCTGAAGCCTGAAATGATAGGCGCCTAAATCATGTGACGCATTGAAATTCTCCGCCGTCGGAAAGCGCAAAGTACGGACGCCCGGATCAGCGCAAGCCAAAACATGGGAGAACGAGCGTTCCTTCACATACAGAAACTCGTCCGCGTCCACATTCAACAGCCACTCTTCCTCTGTCGAACGATAAAGCCATGTCAGCGCAAGGTTCTGTCGCTTGGTAAATGGTGTTGCGTGATCAACACCCAAACTCTGCCAAAACTCAACGGTACATGGAATGGCCGTCACGCTGGAGAAATCCCTCAGCATTGGAATGGCTGCGTCATCCGGATCATCGAAGAACAGAGTGATCGCCGTTGCCCCATGGTCCAAATACCATGCAACGAAGCGAAGGGTGTCGGGAAGACTTTCGTTTAAGATCGCCCCGACACGCCAGGTTGTCATATTCGGTCGGCCTTACTCAGACGTTGCCGCCGCAACATCAATCGTAACGCCCGGACCCATCGTGGAGCTCAGCGCAATCTTTTTCATGTAGGTGCCTTTCGCGCCCTCAGGCTTTGCCTTCTGAACCGCGCCAATAAACGCACGCACATTCTCAACCAGCTTACCTTCATCGAAAGAGGCTTTGCCTACGCCGGCATGAACGACCCCACCTTTTTCCGCTTTAAACTGAACTTCACCGCCTTTGGCCGCTTCAACGGCCGCTTTCACGTCCATTGTAACAGTGCCGACTTTTGGGTTCGGCATCAGGTTCCTTGGGCCAAGGATCTTACCCAAACGACCGACAATCGGCATCATATCGGGCGTGGCAATGCAGCGATCGAAATCAATAGTGCCGCCTTGGATCGTCTCCATAAGGTCTTCGGCTCCAATGATGTCCGCACCTGCGTCTTTCGCCTCATCCGCCTTTGGGCCCCGCGCAAAAACCGCAACACGCATCGATTTGCCCGTGCCGTTCGGTAAAGAAATCGTGCCGCGCACCATTTGGTCTGCGTGGCGTGTGTCGACGCCAAGCGACATCGCAATATCGATCGTTTCGTCGAACTTTGCCTTCGCGTTCTCTTTGACGAGTTTTACGGCCTCTTCTACCGACACATTTTGCGCGTCACCGAAGGCGTCGCGGGCCGCTTTTGTACGTTTGCCAAGATTTGCCATGACTTACCCTTTCACCTCGATGCCCATGGACCGTGCAGATCCAAGGATAATTTGCATTGCTGCGTCAATATCATTTGCCGAGAGGTCTTTCATTTTTGCCTCCGCGATTTCGCGCACTTGGGCAACGGTCACTGTTCCAGCGACTTCGCGGCTTGGGTTATTCGCCCCTGATTTCAGCTTTGCCGCCTTTTTTAGGAAGTAAGACGCAGGCGGTGTCTTAATGTCCATCGTAAAGGACTTATCCACGTAATACGTGATCACTGTCGGGCATGGCGCGCCAGGATCCATCTCCTGTGTTTTCGCGTTAAACGCCTTACAGAACTCCATAATGTTGATCCCGCGCTGACCGAGTGCCGGACCAACCGGAGGGGATGGGTTTGCTTGACCTGCAGGGATCTGCAGCTTCATCGTACCCGCAACTTTTTTCGCCATAACTGGCCTCCTTACATGTTCGCAGCGCTTTGGCTGCCCTATCGAGCGCGGGGCGCGTCCCCGGCCCAGTTTGTAGTGTGGTACGGCTTCACCCTCGCGCGGGCGTCACCTTCCACAAAACACGAAGATCAGCTTTGCTTGGCGACCTGCGTGAATTCGAGTTCTACGGGCGTTTCACGACCGAAGATTGAAACTGTAACTTTGAGGCGTTGATTTTCATCATCTGCCTCTTCCACCATGCCAGAGAACCCCTCAAACGGGCCATCGGTGACATTGATGACTTCCCCAATATCGAAGGTAATCAGGGACCGCGGCTTTTCTTCGCCTTCAACCACCCGGTTCAAGATCGCATCGACTTCGCGATCACGCATCGGCATGGGTTTACCAGGTTGCCCCAGAAAACCTGTAACGCGATTGATATTGTTGATTAGGTGATACCCTTGTTCGGACATTTCCATACGGACCAAAACGTAACCGGGCATAAAGCGCTTTTCGACGGTAACCTTTTTACCGCGGCGCACTTCGATGACGTCTTCCGTCGGAACAAGCACCTCTTCGATGTCATCTTGCATGCTCGCCTGCTCAACAGCTTCTCTGATCTGCTCAGCGATCTTCTTCTCAAAATTTGAGAGAACCGAAACTGAATACCATCGTTTTGCCATGCTGCGTGATGTCCTAATTCTTACGAGGCGATCCTGACCACATCTACCGCTTGAAAAGAGACTTCAAACAGATCGACATGAACCGAAACTTTACTTGAGAAGCGCGGGCTACGCGCAACCGCCAAAAGTTTCAAGAGCTTTTAGATAATTAGACCTAAGCCAACTTGAATAAGCTGATCGATCAAGAAAAAGAAAAGAGCAAAAAGTGCTGCCATGATAAAGACCATGATAGTCGTAATCGTGGTTTCACGGCGTGTTGGCCAAACGACTTTGGCAACCTCTGATCGAACCTGTTCAAGGAATTGTATCGGATTCATTATAACGACTCACATTTCGCAGAATTCACGTAACCATAAACGAGCCAAAGTTCCAGGGGCTGGGACCCGAATGCAACACCTTAACCGCCTTCGGCTTCCGGATCCTCTCCACCGCCGCCGCCTTCGCCAATTTCATAGTCATAGGTACAAAAGACCGCGGGCGGATTATCACCATCAAAATCCAATTTCGGAACGAATCTTGGAATGAATGTCGAGACCTGCCGAAGATTCGTGTTTCCAATCGGCGTTGACGTGAAAATGGGGCTGAACTGCGAGGTCGTCTCGACCAGCAAAATCTCATACCCAGACGTGATCACGGGAACATGCGCCGCAATCACAGGAGCGTCCTTCGCGAGACAGGCAGAAGCGCCCTCGGACGAGATGGACCAATCAATTTCCAGCACGCCATCATTATTTGTAAGATGTGAGAGGCGAACTGTCGTCGTGGAGGAGTCGCCGCCAACAACCGCCTCGAACACAGACGTCAAGGCGTCCATGGTGTCGTCCGTTATTGAATCTTGGCGGGCTGCTACGTTCGACACCAAAGCGTTCGCTTTATACCCTTTGTTTGATGCCGCAACCAAACCCGACACAACAAAGAGCGTTGTGACCGCAAAAATCCATCCCGAAATTATAATGACAAATTCGACCGAGACCGCGCCCGACTCGTTTGACCGGTATTTTGACAGCTTCAACATCAGCACGGCTCGTTCAAGAATGCGGAAATCGCTCTGATCTGATATGCGCCATCATTGGCGCTCCCAGACATGATGGATTCTCCAACAACTGGCGGGAAAAAGCTATCGAACAGGAGGCAGGCTTGAACTTCCATCAGAACCTTTTCGTCTGTACAGCCGGAGGCTTCATGTTCGTACGCAGGTGTGTAAGCGGGATCAACTTCCGCAATCCGATCGCGACACTGCGCCGGCACAGTACCGAACGTGCTGTAGTCGGAAATCGGCTTCAGGCTGAGCTTAATGTTATCTTCACATGTGTGAAGTATCGCAAAATCACATACACGTTGTTTAAGGAAAGCATGTGCATCGGCATCACTTTTTCCGAGCGTTGGTTGGTCCGTCATCAGCTCTCGCACCGTTAAATCAACACCCCGGTCAAGTTGCACTGACTGGTATGTTATATACCCCGTTTCCATAATCCAGAAAAACGTCGACAAGAAAAAAGGGAATATCACTACGAATTCAACGGTTGCAGCCCCGCTGATATTCTTTAGTAAATTTCGTTCCCGCAGCATATTCAGCATATCGGGGCCCCTATCCAATCTTAGTTTGTAAGCTGCAATCTCTGCATCGCGTTCGCGATCGTTGTGAAGATATCAAAAATGTTCTCTTCCGTGGCCTCGTAGTCATAACCCTCTGACGCACAGTAGGCGAGATCATCTACATCACTGGACTTTGTTTCATATGCAATCGTGAAGATTTGGATGCCCTCGCCTTTTGCAGCATCGCAAACGTCGTGCATTCTGTCGTCTTTTTTGTTGTTCTTCTGAGGAGAGTAAAAGAGTGTGTTCGGCGACCACGCCTCTGAGAAGGCAGCGACTTCGTTATCAGAACGTATCGCGAAAAGTTCATCCCAACGCAGGTGGAAATAGCCTTCATCTTGCAGGTCAGATATGATGGTTGCGTAATCTTCGTCGGTTTCATCCACGAGCAGCAAGTCATCATCGGATGGTTTATACCAAAACTCTTCATCATCTGGTGTGTAAGCCCAGTCGGACAATTCGTTGGTCCAGCCATCTCCATAGTCCGGACGAGGATGCTTCGTCGACACATTAGCCCCATCGGTCATTAGGATCATGTATTTCTGACCTACGCCATAGGCGAGCGGACGACCCGCCATTCCGGCAGGAACCGCCTGCGTCGAGCTCACCACGCGCTCTTCCACTGTACCGACAACCTCTCCTTCGTCGTTAAGCACGTCTTTTTCGACATAAGAAACCCTATCTTCGGGGAAACCCGGCACAAATGAGAAACCGTCGCCAATCAAATCGTTAATCGCACCCTGCATTGAGGGGTCAAGCAAAGCGACGCCCCACCGCGCGCCATCGTCAATGGATGTACCCCAGAACAACTTCGCATCTGTCAACCGCTTCAAAATTTCTGCTTCATCATTGCTTACAGCCAAAATTTCAGAGGTCAGCGTGTTGCCACACACAGAATCTTCCAAAGCATGACCGCTATGTGACGCTTTTGCATTATTGGTTTCCCAATTTGTGTTTGGAAGTGCGGCCCAGAAATCACCCTTATCCCAGAGCCCAGCCTGAGTGAAGGCCGCATCATTGAAAACGCCACAGAGCCCCTCGATTGGGATATAATCAAGAAGGTCCGGATTTATGTTCGCCTCTGGATAGAGATACTCACCTTGAACAACCGCAGCCAGATCACGCCCGGCATTCACGTAAGAACCATAACTGACGAGCGACAGCGATACCAAGTTGGGATTAACGCCGTCGTTTCCGTCCATCACGATGGATACAAACTCCTTTGCCGCAACAACAAGCGCAGCAAGTTTTGTGTCAGACGCCATGGACGCAGACACGTCGATAACCAATGAAATTTCAATTGGAATTTCGCCAACTTCCATCGCCGTCGAGCCGACGCCCGCATCCAGATAATCGAAGCCAAGCATATGCATGAAAGATGTCGCAACAGAGGTCGATCCAGAAACCTCCACGTATCGACCAGTATCGACGGGCATTAAGCCCGCTGGTGGCGTGTCGCTCACGACGTAGTTCGCCAAAAAGTCCGTCGGAACATCGGCTTTCGCCAAATAAAGATCAACGATTTCGGCCGCGCTGAAATACTGGTCTTCTGTATCCGGCTTCGGCGTCATATTCAAAGTCGCGCCCGCGAGAACCGCGTTATCGACCGCCAACTGGATTTTTGTACGCTCAAGTTCAACTTTTGCGACATCAATCGCAAAACCCGCGAGCATAATCATCGTCGTGTAACTGATGACGGCAAATACCGTTAGCGTACCACTTTCGTCACGAAATAGGCTTTTTCTGTCGATTTTCATGAGTCCAACAAGTCCTAGAGCAGATTCCCTGGTTTAATTATCACATTACTCGTAAAACTGAAACAAATTACTCTTTATTGTCATATTGTGGCCTCAATATGGTCAGTCACAATTTCTCGACAATTTTACTGGTGCCCGGGGGCGGATTTGAACCACCGACACGCGGATTTTCAGTCCGCTGCTCTACCCCTGAGCTACCCGGGCCCTCATGGGTGGTGGCGGGCTAAACGAAGCCCGTCTGATCCGCAAGCGCGAATCTCTATGGATCCATACGAACCGCGCCCGCAGACGCATTTGACACAAGTGAGGCATAGGCGCGGAGCGCGCGGCTGATCTTGCGCTTGCGCTTTTCGGTCGGATACCAGGGCGCAGGCCCTTTGGCGGCGCGGCGTGCGGCCAGCTCCTCCTCGGTCAGTTTGACATTGATCGAGCGGTTCGGGATATCGATCTCGATAATATCGCCCTCTTCAATCAGGCCGATAGTGCCGCCTTCGCCCGCTTCTGGCGAGACGTGACCAATGGAGAGGCCCGATGTCCCGCCCGAGAAGCGGCCATCGGTGATCAGCGCGCATTCTTTGCCCAGGCGCATCGATTTGAGATAGCTGGTCGGGTAGAGCATTTCTTGCATGCCGGGCCC
Organism: Pseudomonadota bacterium; assembly: GCA_038744815.1. Lineage (GTDB taxonomy): Bacteria > Pseudomonadota > Alphaproteobacteria > Rhodobacterales > Rhodobacteraceae > Amylibacter. Next base: position 21,257 of record JBCDLY010000011.1, read on the forward strand.
GCCTTTTGGTCCCTCATATTGAATGATAACGACATCGCCCGAGGCGACCTCTTTGCCCAGGATGCGGTTCACGGCCGTTTCCATGCTTTCGCAGACAATGGCGGGGCCGGTGAATTTCCAGATGCTTTCGTCGACGCCGGCGGTTTTCACGACGCAGCCCTCCTCGGCGATGTTGCCGAAGAGGACGGCAAGGCCGCCATCCTGGCTGAAGGCATGTTCTGCGTCCCGGATGACGCCGTTTTTGCGATCTCTATCAAGCTCTTTATAGCGGCGGTTTTGGCTGAAGGCCTGCGTCGTGCGCACGCCGCCTGGGGCCGCTTTGTAAAGCTGGTGGATCGCGGGATCATCGGTTTCGGTGATGTCGTATTTTGCAATCGCCTCGGCCATCGTATTGGAGTGGACGGTCATGGCGGAGCCGTCCAGCATGCCGCCGCGATGGAGCGAGCCAAGCAAGGACATGATGCCGCCTGCGCGGTGGACATCCTCCATGTGAACGTCTTGGACGGCGGGTGCGACCTTGGAGAGGCAGGGGGTTGAGCGGGAGAGCCGGTCGATATCGTCCAAAGTGAAATCAACTTCGCCTTCGCGCGCCATGGCCAGAATGTGCAGGATCGTATTGGTCGAGCCGCCCATGGCGATATCAAGGCGCATTGCATTCTCAAACGCGGATTTTGTCGCGATGCCGCGGGCGGAATAGCGGGTGTCGCCCTCTTCATAATATTTTTTGGTGATTTCTACGACCCGGCGTCCGGCGCGTTTGAAGAGCGCCTCGCGATCGGCATGGGTGGCCAGGATGGAGCCATTGCCCGGAAGGGCGAGGCCCAGCGCCTCGTTCAAGCAATTCATGGAATTGGCGGTGAACATGCCCGAGCAGGAGCCGCATGTTGGGCAGGCCTCAGATTCGTAGGCATGCACTTCTTCGTCTGTGCGTTCGGGGTTCGCGGCCTCGACCATGGCGTCAACCAGGTCAATTGCAAGCTCTTTGCCATCCACCTGAACTTTGCCCGCCTCCATCGGTCCGCCAGAGACGAAAACACAAGGGATGTCGAGGCGCATCGCGGCCATCAACATGCCGGGCGTGATCTTATCGCAATTAGAGATACAGACCATGGCATCAGCGCAATGGGCGTTAACCATGTATTCAACGCTGTCGGCAATGATCTCCCGCGACGGAAGCGAGTAGAGCATTCCATCATGGCCCATGGCAATCCCGTCATCGACCGCAATCGTGTTGAATTCCTTGGCAACGCCCCCTGCCGCTTCGATCTCGCGGGCGACCAGCTGACCCAGATCCTTGAGGTGAACATGCCCCGGGACGAATTGCGTGAAAGAGTTCACAACCGCGATGATCGGCTTGCCGAAATCTTCATCGGTCATCCCCGTTGCGCGCCAAAGGCCGCGGGCACCTGCCATGTTGCGGCCATGTGTTGTTGTGCGGGAACGATATGGGATTTTCATTGTCTCTACTCTTCAACAATCGCTGGGTGCATTCGTGTGGAAGTATTTTCGCGCGCGCTCTGGGTCAAGTATCCCAAAGACGTATTCGCGTCTGCCATCACTTTCTATTGCGACGGAAGACGGATTTCATCCGGTCTGCAAACGGCATATTCGGACGTGTCGCGTCTTCCCATGCTTCGTCAATCACGTCGACAGCTGGATCAATCCACCGGTCATAGAAACGCTGATACAATCGGTAGAGCCCCAACAAAAGAAGCAAGAACAGCGTGAAGAAGACAATGTTGAACCATGGAACGATTTGAACATCAGGGCCCGCAACCTCGCGCACGCCGACTGCGTTCGGGAAAATTGTGAACCAGGTGCTGCGCCATCCGTAATGGGTCACGGCAACCCACCGGGGCGCATCGGAGGTTGACCGCAGGTCTGTCGCCAAAGTTTGCAGATCGGAACTGTCAGTTTTGAAATAAGGCGGCCATCCGATGATACCGGTGTCTTCATTGCGGTAAACGCGGCTACGGCCGTTTACATCCAAAGTGTTGATGAACCGAACATCACGCGTTCCAAGGCTCGACGTTTCGTTGAAGGTGTCTCCCCGGCCCCAAAATAACGGGCGATCCCCGACTTCCATGCGCTTGATATCGGAATCAACGACGCGGACGATGTCCTTTTGCGGCAACGTGTAGTGTAAGAATGCTCCCAAAAAGAGCAGAGTAAGAGCTGTAAGTGCCCATTTCACGTACCGCATTGTATCCTCCGGTGCTTTAAGGACCACATATGAAAGCATGCGCGTGAAATAAACCGTCCAATCCGCCCAATCCCTTGTCGTTCCCCACCCCACTATGCGAAACATCCGCTGAACCGTACCAAGCGAGGCCTCCCCAATGCTGGATAAGACACACATAAAGAACCTTCTGAACGATCCGACACTTCTTGCAGATCAAGCCTATGTCAACGGTCGCTGGATTGATGCTCCAGATGGCAAAACATTTGACGTAAAAAACCCGGCGCGCGGCGATGTCATCGCGACCCTGCCCGATCTTGACGAGACGGTTACACGCGAGGCCATAGAGGCCGCTGAGGCCGCTTTCCCTGTTTGGGCTGCAAAACCTGCTAAGGAAAAGCATCGTATTTTGCGCGCATTTTTTCGTTTGATGATGGAAAATCAAGATGACCTAGCCACCATACTTACGGCCGAAATGGGCAAACCTATCTCTGAGGCAAAGGGCGAAATCGCCTATGCGGCGAGCTTCATTGAATGGTTTGGGGAAGAAGCGAAGCGCGTTTATGGAGAAACCATTCCCGGGCATATGGCCGATAAGCGCATCACGGTGATTAAACAGCCCATTGGGGTTTGCGCCGCGATCACACCGTGGAACTTCCCGTCCGCGATGATCACGCGAAAAATGGCGCCTGCTTTGGCCGCGGGATGTACATTCCTCGTGAAACCCGCCGCAGAAACGCCCCTCTCTGCCACGGCGCTCGCCGTTATCGCAGAGCGCGCTGGCGTTCCGAAAGGTGTCTTCAACGTGATTACGTCAAAGCAATCGCGTGCCGTTGGGGGCGAGATGTGCAGCAATGAGACCGTACGGAAGTTGACCTTTACGGGATCGACCGAGGTCGGGCGGATCTTGATGGCGCAATGCGCGCCTACCATTAAGAAAATGGCGCTTGAGCTCGGCGGAAATGCCCCGTTCATTGTTTTCGACGATGCCGACCTGGACAAGGCGGCTGACGGAGCTGTTGTTTGTAAGTTCCGGAATAACGGACAAACCTGTGTCTGCGCGAACCGCATATATGTTCAAGCAGGTGTTTATGATGCTTTCGCGGAAAAATTGGCGGCGCGCGTTGCGAAGATGCAAGTGGGTGACGGCCTCGATGCCGCGACGACCCATGGGCCTCTTATCGATCAAGGCGGCCTGGACAAAGTGATTGAGCATATTGACGACGCTACGTCCAAAGGTGCGACGGTCACAGCTGGTGGCAAGCAGCCAGAACTCGGCCACACTTTCTTTGAGCCAACAATCCTGACAGGTGTGACAAAAGATATGAAACTCACTCAGGAAGAGACGTTCGGTCCTGTTGCACCGCTCTTCAAATTTGAAACAGAGGAAGAGGCCATCCGAGAGGCAAATGATACAATCTTTGGACTTGCCTCATATTTCTATTCCAACGACCTGAATCGTGTCATCCGCGTGCAAGAGGCGCTCGAATATGGCATTGTGGGCGTGAATACGGGAATTATTTCCACGGAAGTTGCACCTTTCGGCGGTGTTAAACAGTCGGGCTTGGGGCGAGAGGGATCAAGCCACGGGATCGAAGAGTTCCTAGAACTGAAGTATATCTGTACGAGCATAGATTGAACAAAAAAGCACCGTCGGGGAGGGGATGCCCGACGGTGCCGACCTGAACAACATCCGAGGTGCGATAGGGGTGTGCACCCTTCGGAGAATACACGCGTTCAGGACCTCGATGTGCGGGCAAATGCCTGCAACTAAATTATCAAATGCGACTAGGCAGCCGCAGTTTCTGTTTCAGTAACATCCACATCAATCGTGGATGGACCCGCGATTTCGATGCGACGCGGCTTCATCGACTCCGGGACTTCACGTACCAGATCAATGTGAAGAAGACCGTCTTTCGCGGTCGCCCCAACAGCACGCACATGGTCCGCAAGCTGGAAGCGCTTTTCAAACGCGCGCGTTGCTATACCACGGTGCAGGTAGTTGGATTGGTCGCTATTCTCGACCTCTGCTTTCTTCGCGGTCACAACCAACTGATGGTCGCGTGTCTCGATATTCAATTCATCATCTGAAAAGCCTGCAACTGCGATGGTAATCCGATACGCATCGTCGCCTGACTTCTCTATATTGTAAGGCGGATACCCACCTGTATTTCCGTCGGCACTCAAAGCCCGATCCAAAACTGTGGCAAGGCGGTCAAAACCGACTGTGGAACGGTAGAGTGGTTCAAAATCAAATCTGCGCATATGCACATCCTCCTTTAGAAGCGATATGGTTGGAGCCCTCCATTTTGGACGGGCGACATAGTTATGAAGCCCCCTATTGGGGCACCTCATAAGACGGAAATGGTGGACTCAGTTTTTGCTTTCAACCCCTACGCTTCACAAATCAGTGATCAGCGCGTGAGGGTCATTGGCGCCCGAGTTGCTCGGCGAGGCTTCCAGCGCCAGGTCGTTTGCGTTGGAAGACGTTGTCGTCAAACTCCAGCTGGCGCCGAAGTTCATCTAAAGGCGCGCCAAGCGCAACCCCGATCGAGAACTTTCCATGCACGTCCGTTTGCGCCATGGCTGAGACTACGGATGCGATGCGCGGCGTTCCATCATTCATGACGAATATGGGGGACCCAGAGGCGCCAAAATCTACATCGCAGTCCGCCGTGATAATTCGATTTGTGCGGTCCAGTACCTTACAACCCATCTCAATGCTCGGTGCTTCGGAGCGATCTTTCGCGTAAGACACGACCGTCAGTTCTTTTCCGACCCGTGGTTGGTTTTCCAACTCAAACGGAACGGCGGCGTTGTGATCGATTGGATGGATCAATTCGACCAATGCGATGTCGACAGCAACAGCGTCGCGCAGGGGAAGATCTGGACTATAGTCTTTGTGAATAACGATCCGTGACGCGAGCCGCGACGCAGCCGCGCGGCCGTTTCGCCAACCTGCCAGAAAGATCACCTCTGAAGGGTCAAGCTGCTTCATTGTTGTGTCGTCAAAAAAACAATGCGCTGCGGTCAGAACCTGGTTTGGCGCGATAAGCGCGCCCGTGCACATTGCATTGCTGCCCAGATTCAATCGTCCGACACCGTGCCAAGCCGCGGCATCATCCGCCGTCAACAATTCCTCTAGGTTCCCTGCGGACACCACCGAAGCAATCATCAAGAAGATACTGGTAAACAGGGAACGGATCATAACAACGCCTTTGGTTTCGGACCCCCTGTCGCCCAATCTAACAATTCAACGGTGTGAACGACCGGGATATCGGTTCCAGACCCAATCTGCATCATGCATCCGATGTTTCCGGCTGAAATCACGTCTGGTTTTGTCGCCTCAAGCGTGTTCACCTTCCGTGCCTTCAATTCTGCCGATATCTCCGGTTGCATCAAATTGTAGGTCCCCGCTGATCCACAACATAGGTGCGATTCTTTGGGCGAAACGATGGCAAAACCGGTAGATTGTAGAAGTTTTTTCGGGGCCGTTTTGACCTGTTGACCGTGCTGTAGGGAGCATGCGGCATGGTAAGCAACTGTTAAGTCGGGAATTTTCTTTGGGCTTAGTGATATCCGCTCTAAAAATTCTGTCACGTCGAGGGCCAAGTTCGACACGTGTTTCGCATCTGCGGCGATAGCGTCATTTCGGAACATATGGCCATAATCTTTAACAGTCGTCCCGCAACCCGATGTGTTGATGATGATGGCATCAAGCGCATCTTTTTCGTGCTCAGACATCCAAGCGGCAATATTTCGTGCAGCGAAACGATGGCTGCTGCTTGTCTTTCCCATATGGTGCGTCAGGGCGCCACAGCACCCCGCCCCTTTAGCCACAACCACCTCACAGCCATGGCGGCGCAAAAGCCGGATGGTCGCGTCATTAATGTCGGTATTGAGCGCTTGTTGGGCACAGCCCGTCATTAAGGCCACTCGATACTTGCGTTCCCCGCGCGCCGGAAACACCTGTGGACGATCGTTTGCGGATGGCGCCGGAAGTTTCGACGGGGCAAACTCCACCATGTTCCTGAGCTTCTTTGGCAAGGCAAACGCAAAGGGCTTTGCGAACCAAGCTCCAATCATCGCCAATCGAAAGCGGTCTGGATAAGGCAAAATCAGAGCGAGCATCCAGCGCAAGAGCCTATCATGCCAAGGCCGCGTGTAATTTTGGTCGATATACTCGCGCGCATGATCCACGAGATGCATGTAGTGAACGCCCGAGGGGCATGTACTCATGCAGGCCAGACACGACAGACAGCGATCGATGTGTTTCACGGTCTTCTCATCCGGCGCACGGTTGTTTTCCAACATGTCTTTAATCAGGTAAATGCGACCGCGCGGACTATCTAATTCGTCGCCAAGAACTTGATATGTGGGACATGTTGCGGTGCAGAAGCCGCAATGCACGCATGTGCGTAAAACTTCGTTTGATCTCTGGATCGCAGGATCCTTGAGTTGTTCTTCCGTAAACGTGGTTTGCATTAGCCCAGAACTCCGGGATTGAGCACGCCTTTAGGGTCAAATCGCTTCCGCAACCCCGCTTCCAGTGCGGCAAGCGGCGAGGCCGATTGACGGAAGTAGTCCGCGTGGCCACGAATACAGCAAGCCTCACCTGAGATCTGAGAATGGGCACGCCAGATTCCACGGATGTCTGTTCCGGGAGGCGTTGCTAAAGTCACAAGCCCGCCAGACCAGTCGAGCATCAAAGGCATAACATCTGCCTGCTCCATTAGAGTTCTGATCAGTTTCGGTCCATCCGTTGGTTGTGTCGACAGCTGCCAGATATCACCGTCCACCGCATCAACGAATGCGAACGCTGTTATGTTCTGCCATATTGACGCGCCATCGAGCATATCAACCGGGCCACTTGGTTTCAGCTCTTTTGCAAGCATATTCGCGCGATACCGAACCGATTGCGGAAACCCTTCCAGGCGGATGAACGTCTGGCGTTTTCGTGCATCATAGGCTGCCCCAGACACATCGTAAGGGGTTTTGAGCGCATCGGACATCACCGCTTGCGCGTCCGACATGTCTAACCCTTCGACGATAAGGGTGGTCGTGGCTTCCGGCTTTGGCAGCACCTTAAAACTCACTTCCGTTAAGACACCAAGTGTCCCAAAGGCGCCCGACATAAGTTTGACCAAATCATAACCCGTCACGTTCTTCATCACGCGACCACCATTTTTCACGATGGTTCCTTCGCCGTCGACGAAGCGCACACCCAACAAAGCGTCGCGACACGCACCCGCCTGGATGCGCCTCGGACCTGACGCATTTGTGGCAACAATACCCCCCAGCGTCGTTGCGCCATTGCTTCCAGACAACTTCCGATGATCGGTCGGCTCGAACGCAAGCATTTGCCCTTCCTTTGCCAAAAGCGCGTCAACCTCTGAGAGGGGCGTTCCGGATTTCGCAACAAGCGTCAGCGCACCGGGTTCATAGAGAGTTACTCCCGAAAGCTCGGACGTGCTGAGCGAGGCATCCGCGTCCACGTGGTTTCCAATATTGCGGCGTGTGCCACCACCTGTAATCCGAATGGCCGTTCCCTTGGCGGCGGCGTCTTTCACCTGTTCTGCGATGTCCGCCTCTGAGGTGACAGTCATGCGGCGCGGCGGCTTTCTGTTACCGCAAGCGGGAACACTTTTGATGGGTTCAAAAGCCATCGCGGGTCAAACACGTCTTTGACCCGAAGCTGCGCTTCTAGATCCGCGGGGGTGTACTGTGCAGTCATAAGATCGCGCTTTTCGACGCCGACACCGTGTTCTCCGGTTAGGCATCCACCGACCTCAACGCAAATCTTCAAGATCTCTGCGCCCAGCGCTTCGCATGTTTCCAAATCTCCAGGCCGATTTGCGTCGAACAGGATCAACGGGTGCATGTTTCCGTCGCCCGCATGAAAAACGTTGGCGACGTCCAAACCATACTCTTGGGACAGCTCTTCAATCCTGCTCAGAACATTGGAAAGTTCGGACACGGGTATTGTACCATCCAGACACATGTAGTCATTGATCTGCCCCATTGCCCCAAACGCAGCTTTTCGTCCGGCCCAAATCGCCGCGCTTTCTGCACTCGACTTGCTCTCCCGCAGCGCGACCGGGTTATGCCTCTCAGCGATCTTCGCGATTTTGGACAGCTGCCAATCGATCTCGTCATCCGATCCCTCAACCTCAACGATCAAAAGTGCTTCAACCATCGGATACCCAGCTTTTGCGAAATTTTCGCAGGCTTCTATGCAGGGGCGATCCATGAACTCAATCGCGACGGGCAAGATGCCCGATTTAATAATGTCAGAAACGCAAGCCCCGGCGACCGCATTGTTATCAAACCCCATCAATATTGGGCGGGCACCTTCCGGTTTCGCGAGGATCCGAAGGGTCGCCTCCGTCACGACGCCTAATTGCCCCTCTGACCCACAGATCAATCCGAGGAGATCAAGTCCCGCAATAGGAAGATGAGCGCCTCCGATTTCAACAATCGCGCCATCCATCATCACCATCGTCACACCGAGGAGATTGTTCGTCGTCACGCCGTATTTCAGACAATGAGCACCCCCCGAATTCATCGCAACATTGCCCGCGATGGCACAGGCCAGTTGGGACGATGGATCAGGTGCGTAAAAGAAACCATCTTCTTCAACTGCGCCAGTCACCGATAGGTTCGTTCGACCAGATTGGACGCGAATTACACGATTGTCGTAGTCCGTTTCCAGAACATCAGTCATCCGCGCCACACCGAGAACCACGGCGTCCTCTGTCGGCAAGGCCCCCCCCGCCAACGAAGTGCCGGAACCGCGCGGCACAACGGGCACGTTCATGTCATGGCAAATGCGAAGCGCTTCGGACACTTCCTCTGTCGTCCTTGGCAGAACAACGGCCATGGGTGGGCATTTATATGCTGTAAGCGCATCACATTCGTAGGCCCGCGTTTCTTCTAAATCAAAAATGACACCATCTTCACCAAGTACGGCTTTTAACCGCCGAACAAGGTCGTCTTTTCGCTCCAGAACGAACATATCGGGCTTCGGCATATCCATGAAACAATCCTCCGGTGATCCTAGTGTGGCAGAGATAACGAGTGATGCCTAGGGCCGCGAAGCGCTTCGCCGCAAGCGCCCCTCCCAGAGCCACGCCCCAATTGCAAAACCTGCTGCAAAGACAAGCCATGCCCAAGCCGGAAGAAGCGGATATTGTCGAATATCGGTGATAAGCGCCGCGTCCCGGCGTACCAAACCAAACCAATCCCGGCCAACGCTGGTGCGGCCCTCGCGGATGAAGCGAATGTCGGGGGAGGACACATCTTCGATCCTTAAGAACCCCCCATTTGTTGCTGCGAACACCGTCGCGACCGGTTCTGCACTTGCAATGGTTTGCTCATATTCGCGCGGAGCCGGTGGTCCGAGCGCAATTACCGCTTCTTCTTCTGAGTCTGCCAAACGATAAAGTCCATTTTGCGTTTCATCTATGTCGGCGCGCCAACGTCCATCATCTGTCGCTTCCAAGTCAACAGTGAACGCCGTCCCATCAGGTCGCGTAACTTCAACGGCGTCCGCAGTCTCGGCCATGGTCTGGCGGAAAATCGTAATTCCGGTCGCCGACGGTTCCGCCGTCAAACGCTCCTCCTCCAGCTCGGGTTCCTTCATCATCCAATGGCCCAGGCGCCGGAGAAGATCCAGTTGTGGACCGCCATCCTCGTAACCGCGGGACCAAAGCCATGCGTGATCAGACGCCAGAAGCGCGATCCGGCCTTCCCCGACACGATCGACAATCAAAAGCGGTTGATCATTGGCGCCAGACATCAATGTCTGCCCCGAGACCGGTTCCACTTCTATTTGTCGGAGCCAAGGCCCCCAGTCTGGAACACCATTTTCATCCACCCCCGTCCCGTAATCCATAAGACCGGCCGTGACAGGGTGCCGGACACCAAGATCCGTTACGTTGGGCGTGAAACTCTCTTCATAGACGCGGGCAGTCGGCAGTGCTGGTAGAATCTCACCGATCGGCGTTCGTGCAAGGCTTTCTACGCCTGCAAAAGGTGGCCCAGGCGCAATCAAGACGGCTCCGCCTTCACGGACGTAATTCGCAATATTGTTCAAATACTGGTTGGTCAAAATGCCCCGCCGGCGATAGCGATCGAATATGATGAGATCGAATTCATCAATTTTTTCCAAGAAGAGTTGGCGTGTCGGAAACGCGATCAGAGAGAGCTCCCGCACGGGAACGCCATCGAGTTTATCTGGTGTCCGCAATATGGTGAAATGAACCAGATCAACAGCGCTGTCCGATTTCAATAAGTTGCGCCATGTCCGTTCACCCGGATGCGGCTCTCCAGAGACCAACAAAACTCTCAACCGATCACGCACGCCGTTTATTGAAAGCACCGCTGCATTATTCCGTTCGGTAATTTCGCCCTCTGTCGGGATCACCGAGATTTGAAGAACATTCGGACCGGCATGCTCCAAGACCAGTGGCAATGTCAGATCCGTATTGGTGTTGACGGCATAATCTTGAGGTTCACCCCCATCAATTGCGATGCGAACTGTGGCTTGCCCTACGACTTCACTTGGCACGCGGCCCTGATCGTCAACGCGTAGGTTAATGTTCACTTGTTCGCCGAGGATGGCAAAGGCCGGCGCGTTTTGAATGTTGATCCGCCTGTCCCAATCACTGGACCGCCCCGTGAGGTATAAGTGAACTGGTGCAGGAAACGGCCCGAGAGCCGCCACATCATGAATGCGTCCATCGGTCACAATAATCGCACCGGCAATTCTGTCGGCGGGAACATTTGCCGCCGCCTCGGCCAACGCTGCCATAACATAAGACCCCGGATCATCGGCGGTCGCGTCTGTATTGACCTCTACTGTGATCATATCGAGCGACTCTTGTGCCTCAATTACCGACATCAACGCGCGTTCCGCAGCTGCGGTCTGTTCCGCGCGATCAGACACGGTTTGGCTGTCACTCCGGTCGACAACCAAAAACGCAATATCCCGCAGAGGTGTGCTCTGCTCTTCGCGAAGCGACGGACCAAGCAGCGTGATGCACAATGTGGCCAGCGCGAACCAACGCAACCACCATCCATGCGCGGTGAGAAACGCCGAATATACAATCGCACCTGTTCCGATGGCAAAAATCACCGCCACAAAGACCGGATCAATCAATGGGATGAATGTAATATTCTCCATCAATTGCCCAGCCGCTGAAGCAAGGCAGGCACATGAACCTGATCGGATTTGTAATTCCCGGTCATCACATACATCACCAAGTTTACGCCAAATCGATATGCGAATTCACGTTGCAGATCGCCGGCTGAGCCGCGCCCAACCGGACGCATCGGACTGCCATTGTCGTCTATGGCCCATGCCGCCGCCCAATCATTGCCTCCAAGCACGACCGGGCTTACGCCGTCATTGAGATTTCGAAACGGCATGCCTTCACCCCGGACAGCGTCTGGCGGCGCTGCCTCGACCCAGACACGCGCTCCAAAGTAACGCCCAGGATAGTCTTGGATCAGGTAGAATGCCCGGGTCATCACATGATCATCTGGGATCGGTTCCAGAGGCGGAATGGCAAGGCCGCTTGCGATCTGCTGAAGAATTCGACTATTGGCCGTATCACCCGACGCGTTTCGTCCGAGATTTGCATCTCTCGTGTCGAAGAGGATCATTCCCCCCGTTCTCAGAAAACTATTCACACGTGCAATTATATCGGCGGGTAAAGCGCGCTGCCCCTCGGTAACAGGCCAGTAAATGAACGGGAATAATTCGAGAGGATCTGTCGCCAAATCCACACCAACCGGGCGTCCCGGCTCAATGGAGGTCCGCCGTGTCAATTCTGCGCTTAAACCAACCAGGCCTGCTTCGGACAGCCGATCCTGCCGCTCGTCTCCGGTTATGACGTATGCCAAGACGGTGTTGTTGGCAGCATACACCGGATCAACACCTTGCGCCTCCGCCAGAGACCCCAGTGTCCCAACGAAAAGAGCAGCAACAGTGGCCGCAGCCTGAGAAAACCTCCTCGGAAGTATCCCGCCTTGAAGCCATAGCGACGCAAACACATCCACAAAAAGAGCGACAATCGCAACCGTAAGGAAAAACGAGGTAAAGTCGGTGATGGTTCCGCCCGCCAAGGACCGGACATCCGTACCGACTGGAAAACGCGCGGCGTTCAAAATCTGATCATCAGGAATGGCATTAAACGCTACGGCCTGTGTGCCCTCTGTATAAATTCCGGGGCGAAGGGTTGGCCCGGATGTTTCAGAGGCCAGGCGCCCACCATCAACGGCGCTGAATGCGCTACCATCTTGTAATGCTCCAAACCCATCAAGGACATTTTCAGGCGTCCATAAACGCCCCTCAAGCGTAGCGGCATCCGACGTACTTGCCGCAGCTAAGATCGACAGTCGCTCAAGCATTTGGACAAACAAAATCGATATCGGCAAGTTGGACCAATCCGCGTTGGCTGTAACGTGAAACAGAATAATCTGCCCGCCGCCAAAACGATCTGCCGTGACCAATGGCGTGCCATCCTGAAGGCTCGCCCATGTTTTCTCAGAGAGTTGTGGGTCGGGTTGCGCCAGAATCTGTGACGAGACCAACACATCATCAGGAACCTCGAGACCGAAAAAGGGGCTCCCTTCCGGAAACGCTTGGAGGAGCTTCGGGCTGCCCCAACTCATCGCGCCGCCCACCTCTCGTCCACCTGCACGAATTTGTACGGGCAAGAGGGGATCGGCATCGGTCACTTGTGATTCGACTGCGGCAAGCCTCGGGCCGGCAAAACGCACCAACACGCCCCCGTCGGCCACCCACCTTTCCAATTTTGTTCGATCTGCCTCAGGAAGGATAGCCACATCACTTAAAATCAAAACATCTGGTCCCGCATCAATCATTGGCCCCAAATCAGCTTCGAATGTATCGGAGTTTTCGACAAGCGCGTTTCTGAGGTAGTGCAAGGGGTCGATAAGGTTCGTGGCTTCTTCATCGGCGACCGGCGAATAGAGCCCAACACGCTTGCGCTTCAATGAACTGTCAGAAAGCACGACTGCACCGGCAGAGGGAATGCCCGCAATCTGTAACTGTGTTACACGATTTCGAAGTTCCGTTGGCATCTCTATTGCAACGTCCGCAGACGTTACGCCGGGATCAAACGTAACCGGCTGTTCCCCAAGAATTCGAGTAATTCCAGCTGGGTCAGGCCCAACGGCTTCGATGATGTGATCCTCGCGGCCGTCACCGCCAGTGCGAAGAACCCGAACAATCAATGCGCCCGCATCAAGCCGGGGGGCACTTAGACCCACGGGCTGGCGCGAGGATTGGTAAACAGTCAGCGTGCCTTTGGCATTCACAATCGATGTGAGTCTGTCTCGTAAGTCATCCCCAATGCCGTCGGAAAGCCAGACTGTGTCGAATTCCTCAAACTCATCCAATGCGGCGGCCCATCCCGCATAGTCCGGTTTCCAGCTTTGTGGACGAATTGTCTCTGACTGCGAAATTGCGACTTCGGGCACGTCGAATTTGACCAAAGCCGGCGAGGGTGATTGCGAAAGATCAACCAATGCAATGGCCCGTCCGTCGGCGCGCGCGGTCGCCAGCACGTTTTCCAGAACGTCTTTCTGCGGCGCCCATGTCTGTGCGCTTGCCCAAGATGCGTCCACAAGAACCGCAAGGCGATTTGACCCAGAACTCACTGCATCGGGCACTATTCTTGGGCCGGAAAGACCAATGATAACCGCCGCGATTGCGAGTACGCGCAAAGCAAGCAGCCACCAAGGCGTTCGAGCTGGCGTCGTATCCTCATCATCCAGACCAAGCAAAAGGGCGACGGCGGGAAACCGTTCCACAACTGGCGCGGGTGGAACCGAGCGCAACAAGATCCAGAGCGCCGGCAGGGCAATTAGCCCCCAAAGAAGCCAAGGAGTTGTAAACGTCAGACCGAACAGAGCGTTCATGACTTTTTCTCCATGGCCAAGAAAATCCAACGCAGCGCTTCAAGCGCTGGTTGGTCAGTGCGATGGAACAAAAGTTGCCAACCGGTGTTTCGCGCCAAATCCCGAAGGGCTTGTTTTCGAGCATGCATCCGCGCGAGAAACCGATCTCGCAAAGCGCCCGCTTGCTGTGTTTCAAAAGACAGCCCACCGCCGATGCTTTCAAAAATCACCCGTCGGGAATACGGAAATTCCTCTTCGACGGGATCTAGAACCTGAACCAAGATGCCGTTTACGCGTTGTGACGCCGAGTTTGACAGCGCGGATATGATTGACGGCCAATCCCCAAGGAAATCTGAGAAAAAGACGACATGTGACCCCGGTTGCAGGTCTCGTTTCGCAGGCGCAGCGTATTCCTCGTCACGATCTACGGACGCCAAGCTCATCGCCATTTTTTCAACTTGTGATATACCAATCTTCGGCGGGTCTGGATCGCCGAGCAAACCGACACGCTCCCCCGACTTTACCATAAGAAGTGCTGCCGCCAGGCCGAGAACCTCCGCGCGATGTGCCTTCGTCTCAGATGACTTTTCGGAAACGAAGTTCATTGACGCGCCCTGATCCACCCAAATGGATAAGGATTGTGCGATCTGAAGTTCCATTTGACGCACAAACCGGTCGTCCCCGCGCGCAGATCTCCGCCAGTCAATGTCCCGCAGACCGTCGGTTTGCTCTGCCATCCGATACTGCCAAAACTCCGCCCCTAATCCTGGACGCCGACGCCCGTGTGGACCGAGTGTGGCCAAAGTTGCTAGCCGGTCCGCTGCCGCCATGAGTGATGGAAAGCCCGCAGCAAGGGCTTCCGCATCTGCGCGAAGGCGTAATCCTTGGGACGCGATGGGGTTCATGCTGCGGCAACATCCGGCGTAAGAGTGCGGCGCGCGAGGTCCTCGATGAGGCCTGGCAACTCAACACCCTCGGCTTTAGCCGTGAAGCTTAACGCCATTCGATGCACAAGCACCGGCACGGCGAGGGCTAGCACATCATTCACCGACGGTGCTAGGCGACCTTGGACAAGCGCGCGCGCACGTGATGCCAACATCATGGCCTGTGCCGCGCGCGGCCCTGGCCCCCAGCTTACGGTTTCAGTGACACGTGGGTCCGCCTCGGGGGTTCCAGGGCGCGCTGAGCGGATCAGCGTTAAAATGGCCTCGATTACACTGTCGCCGATCGGCATTGCACGCACGACGTCCTGTAACGATATCAGTTCTTCGGGTGTGAACACACGCTCGGCCTGGACATCCATGACACCCGTGGTTGCCAAGAGAATATCTTTCTCCGTCTGACGGTCCGGGAAATCGACATCTACTCGCAAGATAAACCTGTCGAGCTGCGCCTCTGGTAGCGGATATGTCCCTTCTTGTTCGATCGGGTTTTGCGTCGCGAGAACATGGAATGGTCGTGGAAGATCATAGGTTCGCCCCGCAACGGTGACCTGATACTCTTGCATCGCCTGCAAAAGTGCCGACTGTGTACGTGGGCTCGCCCGGTTGATCTCATCCGCCATCAAAAGCTGCGCGAAGATTGGGCCCTCCAGAAACCGAAAACTGCGCTTGCCATCCTCGCCCTGGTCCAAAACCTCCGAACCTAAGATATCCGCCGGCATCAAATCCGGTGTGAACTGCACGCGGTTGCCATCAAGGCCCATCACCGTGCCAATCGCATCGACCAATCGTGTCTTTGCAAGCCCTGGAACACCAACCAACAATCCATGCCCGCCGGAAAGCAACGTCGTGAGCACCAGCTCGACAACGCTATTTTGGCCCAGGATGCGCTTAGCAATCTGCTGTTTCGCTGCGGAAAGGCGATCTGCTGCATCATCAATACTTTTCGCGAGATCTCTTGTGTTATCTGACATTACATGGCCCTTTCAAATCGCACAGCTACATACTGCACTATTCTGCAACTGAGTGACCTTAACAAATGACAAAATCGCCAGATGAGATCACCCCCACCGCCGAGAGCATTGCACAATCCGCTACCGCTGCAAGCCGAGGCAAACTCCCCCCGGTTGAGAGCTGGAACCCGCCATTCTGTGGGGACCTCGACATGCGTATCTCCAGGGACGGCACCTGGTATTACTTGGGCTCACCTATTGGCCGAAAACCCTTGGTCAAGTTGTTTTCATCGATCATTGTAAAAGAGGGCGAGAAGTACTTTCTGGTCACTCCGGTCGAAAAGGTCGGCATAAAGGTCGATGACGCTCCGTTCGTGGCCATCGACTTTGACACAATCATCACCGACCGAGGACCTGCCCTCCGCTTCGAGACCCATGTCGGCGATTACGCAGATGCAGGACCGAGCAATCCGATCCGCGTTGTCTTTGATGAAGACGGCCAACCATCGCCCTACATTTTGATCCGCCGAAATCTTGAAGCGCTCATCGACCGCAAGAGTTTCTATAGACTGGTTGATCGGGGCGAAACGCGGCTCGTGGACCACGAAGACTGGTTCGGGGTCGTCTCGAATGGCACATTTTTCAAAATTATGCGCGCCTCCGATATTGCGGCCTAACAACTATTCTAATTGTTATTATAAATTTTCACCTTTTGTTCTTTTTTTCCTGCGATGACATTTGCACCGAAGGAGAATGAACAATGCAAGACCTCACAGATTCGGAGCTGGCAAAGCTCGAACGGCTCAAGACTGAAATTGATCGTGCTGCCCGTCGGAGGCGCACCCAAAGACGCTTTCGCGCGGTTTTTTCGGTTTTGCGTGGCGGACTAGATCAAAAATGAAAGAACGAGATGGTCCACCACCGCCAAGATTTCGGCACGAACTCTCTTACGCACGCTATTTCGATCTTCACCCGAGGAAACGAAGAAACTTAGAGGGTATGAACGCCGTCATGCTTGACGCCTATGATTTTTGGAGAGCTGGCCGTCAGAGGTTCTAGTCGGACCTGTGCCAAGGTCCGTTTGAAAAGACGCCGCGATCATCTATGCGTTCAAAGCTGTGGGCCCCAAACCGGTCGCGAAGGCCCTGTATCATGTTCGCGGTTCCGCGACCCGTGCGGCGCAAATTGTAATAGTTGAGCGCCGCCCCGAAACTCGGCATGGCATGATTTGCGGAGATCCCCGCGACAACTGTTTCACGCAGCGACGTCGCACCGGACGCCAAGCGTTCTGCAAAAATGGGTGCCTGAGCGAGATCGCCACCTGGATTCGCTTCAAAGGCATCGGATATCTCATCCAGCATCACGGACCGAATGATGCAGCCGGCACGCCAAACACGGGCGATAGCGGCGAGATCGAGACCCCATCCAAAGGTATCTGACGCTCGCGCCAGCACATTAAACCCTTGGGTGTAGGCACCCACCTTTGCCGCAAGCATCGCCGTTTCCAGTCTTTTTAGAAAGACTGACCGATCATCGCTGAGCTTGCCTGCGCCTGAGCCAAACCTCTCTTCGAACGCTTGCCGTGCGTCCCAATCTGCCGAAATATTGCGTGCCTCGACGGCCGCGACCATCATCGACGTTGCCGCTCCGAGGTGAAGGGCCTCGATGACAGACCAACGTCCCGTCCCTTTTTGACCTGCCGCATCATGGATCATGTCGAGCATGGCATTCCCGGTCTTTGGATCTGACGCGCGACACACCTCTGCCGCAATCTCGATCAGATAGGAATTGAGAGGGCCGTTCATCCAACCTTCAAAAACATCCCCTGTGGCCGCTGCGTCCATACCTAAACCATCCCGCATCAAGCCATAGGCCTCAGCGATGAGTTGCATATCTGCGTATTCAATTCCGTTGTGGAGCATCTTAATGAAATGGCCCGAACCGCCTGGGCCGAACCATGCACAACAGGGCTCGCCTTCAAACGTCGCCGCAGCATCCTTCAATGGGCCTTCAAGGGCGGACCAACTGTCGGGAGAGCCGCCAGCCATAATTGAGGGGCCATGTCGCGCACCATCTGCGCCTCCGGAAATGCCCATTCCCAAGAACCTTATCCCGAACGGATCAAGATCCGCTCCGCGCCGCTCGGTCTCTTCCCAGTTTGAATTTCCCAAATCGGCGAGGATATCGCCGCGCGACAAATGCGGTTTCAGAGACGCGATAACGGCATCAAGAGGGCCACCGGCCGGAACAAGAATGAGAACTGTCTTGGGGGTGAGCAAAGAGGACAAGAACTCTTTTGGATCGAGGAAACCGCTCAACGCCCCGCGCAAGCCCGCTGTCGTTGCTTCGTGTGCAACTGCCGACATCTTGTCTTTGGTTCGGTCGAGCATCGACACGTCGTGCCCATTTTCTGCGAGGTTCAAAGCAAACGCGCTGCCCATCACGCCAATGCCCACCAGTCCGAGATGCGCCATTCACCCTCTCCTTCGTGATACTGCCATAGCACCACCCTTCCTCGCTTTCGGCAAGACATGAAAAACCCCACGGGTGGGATGACCCGCGGGGCTACTCGTCCGGTCAAAGACCTTGGGAGGGACCGACCAGACTTAGTTTGGCACGCCGATATCGATCGGAGATGTTGGGACCGTGCCGACATCGAACTTCACCTTGGCCTGCGGGAGAGTGTCCTCGGCCAAAATGGGCGCCGCGGACATAACGGCTGCAACACAAACTGCGGTGATCACTTTGAGGGGAGACTTCATGATCATTTCCTTTTCGTTTCATCGCTTACTAATTGTAAGCAATGATTACTTAACAAGCCTTGAAGCATTTGTAAACAGTGCTTACAAAGAAAATTATGACAGACGTAAAAATAAGACGCGGCGACCTGCGCGAAGCTTTGATCACCCATGCGCAAGAAGAGGCAAAAGCAGGAACGATTGAGCAAATGTCGCTAAGACATGCCGCACGGGAACTCGGCGTAAGTTCAGGTGCGGTATACCGGCATTTCGACGACAAAGATGCCCTTCTGCAGGAGATCGTTTTGCGCGGCATGCACGAGTTGAAGGCAAAATTCGCAGCGATACGACCCAAGGATGCGCCCGCGCGCAGCGTCGAGCTCGCGCTCCATCGCGGTCGGGAACTTGTGCGAACATATATCCAATTCGCACAGGACAATCCGTCTCTCTGGCATCTCATGTTTGGTCGAATTGGTGCGGAGCTCAAACATATTCTTATGTGTGATCCGGAAGAGGCATCTTATACAGCCTTCGATGTATGCCACGAAAATATGCTCGATCTTTGGCGGCTTGGCGCCTTGAAACAAGAACCATCGCTTGATGATGTCCGCTATGTTTGGTCTGCGACGCATGGCGCAGCTGAACTAACACTTTCGCATCAGCGGATCGATTTCGCAGAGATCGACGCCGTTTGCGATCAAACCTCAGAGCGCAACATGCGCGCGATCGGGTTTGCAGGCTAGTCGCACACAAAGAGTAAGAAATTTCACGTGATTGTTGCATTTGGCAGTGCATACTGCCGCAAAGCGATAATGGGGTGGGTCATGTTTCGATGGATCAAACACGTGCTTTGTGTAATTGTGGTTAGCGCGATGGCAAGCTCTGTCGGCGCCGACACGGGAAGCGCGAAGACCATTCTTGTGCTCGATGCGTCGGGCTCGATGTGGGGGCAAATCGATGGAACCCCCAAAATCAGCATCGCTCAAGACGTTGTCGGTGATTTGCTTCAAACAATCCCTGATGAACAATCATTGGGGCTCAGCGCATATGGCCATAACCGGAAGGGTGATTGCACTGACATCGAAACGCTTGTTGAACCCGGTATCAACAATCGCGAGACCATCACAGCCGCGGTGAACGCGATTTCTCCCAAAGGGAAAACACCCTTGTCCGAGGCTGTCTTAAGGGCCGCTGAAACGCTCAAATACGAGGAGGATAAAGCCACGGTTATTCTCATTTCCGACGGCGTGGAAACATGCAACTTCGACCCTTGCGCCGTTGGCGCGCAGCTTGAAGAAGCAGGCATTGATTTTACGGCGCATGTTGTCGGCTTTGACGTAGCAGGCCCCGAACAAGACGGGCTGCGATGCCTTGCAGAAAATACAGGCGGACAGTTTTTATCCGCTGCAAACGCCGAGGAGCTTGGAACAGCCCTCCAAACAGTTGCAGCTGCGCCACCACCCGAGCCGATTGACGTCACGTTCGTTGCGCAGGTGGAGGATACGGATATCGCGCTTACCGAGGGCCTCGTTTGGACGGTGACAAATACCGACACAGGTGACATTCGCCTTCGGGGAGAGACAGCGGAACGGATCGTTCAGAGCTTTGCGCCTGACACATCCTACCGGATCGAGGTTCTCCGCGTCACCGATGAAGAACAAGCCGTTGTTGAGATGTCCTACGCGCCAGACTTGGAAACGACCGTCGTGCTCGAACTTCCGAAAATTGAGCAGCGGGCAACACTCCTCGCGCCTGAAACCGCAAAAGTCGGTGCCACCATTACGGTTGGTTGGACCGGCCCTGGTATCGAAAAAGATTACATCAGTGTGACGACCGCCGATGCAGACAGCTGGAACCGCATCCACGCAACCCGTGTTGATGATACGTCTGAGGTTCCATTGCTTATGCCCGCTGAACCTGGGATTTATGAGCTGCGCTATGTGCTCGCACAGACCGGAGGTAACAGTGACGACGAAGTGCTCGCCACGCAAACACTCACGATCGAGGATATTCCAACCGAGATTGAAGCGGTCACGGCCGCAGAAGCAGGATCGACGATTGAAGTGTCATGGAACGGTCCTGGATACGAAACAGATTATATCAGCGTCGTACGCAATGGCGAAGAGGCATGGCGGCGTGTTCATGCAACGCGCATTGACGGGGATAGCAACGTCGCCGACCTGCTGATGCCAGGGAAAACCGGTATGTACGAACTCCGATATGTGATGGCCATGACTGGTGCGAACTCGGATGATCGCGTGATGGCAACGCAAGTGATCGAGATCACCGAGGCAATCGCGACCCTTCAGGCACCGAGCACAGTCAGCGTTGGCGAAATGGCCGTGATCGAATGGACCGGCCCCGCAAACAGTTGGGATTACATCAGCGTCGCAGAGGTCGGCAGCGACAACTGGAAAAGAGTGCACGCCGAGCGCGTGACAAAGGGAGAAAACCGGCTGCGCCTATTGATGCCTGGTGTACCGGGAACTTACGAACTCCGATATGTGATGGCACTGACGGGCGCAAACGGCGACGATGAGATCCTTGCGACACAGTCAATCGAAGTCACTGAAACAGTGGCGACCCTTTCGGCACCAAACACCGCGCGCATCGGAGAAATGGTCGTCTTAGAGTGGACGGGGCCGGCGCAGCCAGGGGATTACATCAGCGTCGCTGAAATCGGGAGCGACACCTGGAAGCGCATTTACGCCGAACGGGTGTCGGCTGGCGAAAGTCGCCTTCGCCTTTTGATGCCGGGCGATCCAGGCACCTACGAATTGCGATACGTGATGGCCTTAACAGGCGCAAATGGAGACGACCAGGTATTGGCCACACAAGAGATAATATTGGAGTCTCAATCCGCGTCGCTCGACATGGAACAGAGCTATATGGCTGGCGACCTTGCAATCATTCGTTGGGAAGGCCCGATGGGAGCGGGAGATTACATTAGCGTCGCCGAGCCCAACTCTGACAATTGGAACCGGATGTACCACGTTACTCTGCGTGAAGACGGACCTATTCGCCTACAGATGCCCGGCAAGCCCGGCGACTATGTCGTGCGCTACGTGCTCGCATTGTCAGGAGCGAATGGCGATGATGAAGTCGTCACAGAACGGCCGGTGACGATCTTGGCCCATGAGATTGACTTGACCGCACCCGAAACAGCTGCGGTTGGGCGTGTGGTCGAGATTGCCTGGACAGGGCCTTCGTTAGACGCCGACTATGTGAGCGTCGCCGAAATCGGAAGCCGCAGCTTCGAACGGGTTAACTCCCGTCGCGTCTCAGAGGGCAATCCCATTTCACTTCAGATGCCGGATCGCGCAGGGACTTATGAGATCCGCTACGTGCATGGCCTCGGAAACTCGAACGGCGATGACGTTGTCGCCCACCGAATTGACATCATCGTCGAGTAGTCGATCTCGGTTCTCATTGCTAATGCGCTTCGGCCCAGTTTGCGCCTTGGCCCGCATCAACGACAAGTGGAACATCCAAACGAATGATGGGCTCTGACGCGCGGGCCATCACGTTGCGGACAACCGCTATCGTTTCATCGACTGCATCCTGGCGAACTTCAAAGATCAACTCATCATGTACCTGCAAGAGCATCTTTGCAGACAAGCCTTCAATCGCTGTCGGCATTCTAATCATGGCGCGCCGAATAACATCAGCTGCCGTCCCCTGGATTGGGGCGTTTATCGCTGCCCGTCGTGCAAAACCAGCCTGCGGCCCCTTCGCACTTATATCAGGTGTATGGATTTTCCGCCCAAAGAGCGTTTGGACATATCCCTTATCTTTGGCGAACGCGACCGTCTCGTCCATGTAATCACGGATACCGGGAAAACGTTCGAAATAGGTATCGATAAAGGCCTGCGCTTCGGCACGCGGGATCCGCAAGTTTCGAGCCAGTCCAAAGCCACTTATCCCGTAAATTACACCGAAGTTAATCGCCTTCGCTTGCCTACGCACCATTGGATCCATCCCCTCAATCGGGACACCAAACATTTCCGATGCAGTCATCGCATGAATGTCCTGCCCATCACGGAAGGCTGTCTTCAAGCTCTCGATATTCGCGATATGTGCCAGGATGCGCAGCTCAATCTGACTATAGTCGAGCGAAACAAGGACATGACCGTCTTCGGCAACGAATGCCTCTCTTATTTTCCGCCCGGCTTCCGTTCGCACTGGGATATTCTGTAGATTTGGGTCCGTTGACGCGAGCCGACCTGTATTGGCGCCCGTTATCACATAAGATGTGTGAACCCGCCCAGTGTCTGGGTTGATATGCGTCTGCAATGCATCGGTATAGGTCGATTTGAGCTTTGAAAGCTGACGCCAATCAAGAACGCGGGCCGGAAGATCATGCCCCTCGGCGGCGAGATCCTCCAACACATCCACCCCGGTCGAATAAGCGCCGGTTTTGCCCTTTTTGCCGCCCTCAAGGCCCATTTTGTCAAACAGGATTTCACCGAGCTGTTTGGGTGATCCAACGTTGAAATGTTCTCCCGCAAGATCGTGAATTTCGACCTCTAAGCCTGCCATGGATTGCGCAAAGTTGTTTGACATCCGCGACAAGACATCACGATCAACTTTAATGCCCTGCATCTCCATTTCCGAAAGCACAGACACCATCGGCCGTTCGAGCGTTTCATAGACGCGCGTGACCTTCGCATCGTGGAGTTTTGGCTTGAATAGTTTCCAAAGACGCAGGGTGATATCAGCATCTTCGGCGGCGTATTTGGTCGCCTCATCAATGGGAACGAGATCGAAAGTCTTTGCCGACTTACCTGTCCCGAGAAGCGACTTTATCGGGATCGGTTTGTGCCCCAAATATCGCTCCGACAGCGCGTCCATACCATGCCCGTGAAGCCCGCTATACATCGCATAGGACATAAGCATGGTATCGTCGATCGGCACCACAGAGATGCCATATCGCCGAAGGATCTTGGCATCATATTTCATATTCTGCCCGATCTTGATGATGGATGTATCCTCCAATACGGGTTTCAGGACGCGGAGCACATCGTCCATCGCAAGCTGACCCTCCACAAGTGCACCGCCGCCAAGCAAATCCCCGGAGCCATCGCGGTGCGCAATTGGGATGTAACAGGCATGGCCGGGTTCAACACACAGGCAAATCCCAACAAGATCGACAGCCATTTCGTCGAGACCCGTTGTTTCGGTATCAACGGCCACCCAACCGCGCGCATAAATACGTTTTATCCAGGTCTTCAGCGCGTCAAGATCGCATACAGTTTCGTACTTTGCTTCAGAAATCGGCTTCTGATCGGCTACGGTCGCCCCAAGCGCCGCAGGCGCGGCCTCTGGGATCTTAGGTGCTTCAACGCCAAGCTTGGTCGCGATCCGTGCCGAAAGTGTGCGGAATTCCATTTCAGCCAAGAACCCCAAAAGGATCTCCGGTTCTGCATCTTTGAATTCAAGGACGTCAAAGTCAAAGTCGAAAGACATATCTGTCTTTAATGTCACAAGCTCCCGACTGATCCGAATTTGATCCGCATAATCCAGAAGGGTTTGGCGCCTTTTGGGTTGCTTGATATCCCCGGCTGACGCAAGCAGCGTTTCCAAATCGCCGTATTCGTTGACCAGAAGAGCAGCGGTTTTTACCCCGATCCCTGGCGCACCTGGAATGTTATCGACGGAGTCCCCCGCCAACGCCTGAACGTCGATAACCCGCTCCGGCCCAACGCCAAATTTCTCTTCGACTTGCTCCCGTCCAATCCGACGGTTTTTCATCGGATCAATCATTTCGATGCCGTTGCCAACAACTTGCATAAGATCCTTGTCGGATGACACGATTGAAACCCGAGCCCCCGCGCGCGCAGCCTGTTTGGCGATTGACGCGATAATGTCATCTGCCTCAAAGCCTTCAATCTCTAAACAAGGAAGGTTAAAAGCGCGCGTCGCGGCGCGCGTCAAAGGAAACTGCGGAACAAGATCCTCGGGCGCGGGAGGACGGTTAGCTTTGTATTCGGGATAAATACTGTTTCGAAACGTTTTACCTTTGTGATCGAAGACCACAGCCACATGCGTTGGCGCATCGTGGCCCGACTGGTCTTCAACAAACTTGTAAAGCATGTTGCAAAAGCCGCTGACGGCGCCAATCGGGAGGCCATCTGATTTTCGCGTGAGCGGCGGAAGCGCGTGATAAGCTCGAAAAATGTAACCAGAGCCGTCAATCAGTTGGAGATGGTGCCCTGCACCAATGCCGCCAGTCATATCAAACCCCTCTCCAATTCGTTAAACCAAATACCTGGTTCAAACCGTCAGAGTAAGCAAGCAACTTGCGACGTGGCTCATCACGTTAGTCGTTCGCGGTTTTACCGGATTTGATCACGTACTTCGCGTCACAGTAGGGGCATTCGACCCAGCCCACCTCTTTTGGTATTTGAAGCCAGACCCTGGGATGACCGCCTTCTCCACCATCGCAAGCTATACGATACGTCTCCACTTCGATGACTTCAGGTGCTTCAAGCATTGTCCGTTTCCTCTCTTCTCGACTAGAATTAGCGGCAGGCTAGAGCCCACTCAAGAGGCGAGAAGCGGTCCCATCACTTTTCCGGCCAAAATATGGAGGTGAAAATGCGGCACTTCTTGCATTCCGTGTTCACCGGCATTGCTTATCGTTCGAAAACCGGCCGCATCGGCACCGGACCGTTGAATGACAGTCGCAACAGTTCTGTGGAAATCTGTCAGTTCTTCCGGCGAAGCATTGGCGGAGAAATCGGCGTGATCAACATATGCACCTTTTGGAATGACAAGCACATGCATGGGGGCCTGTGGTGCGATATCGTTGAACGCTAAACTGTGATCACTTTCATAGACCGTATCGTTTGGGATATCGCCTCTTAGAATTTTGGCGAAGATATTCTCTGGATCATACGTCATCATCAATGCCCTTGGTAGAGTCCGCTCCGCCCTAAGATGTCACGGGCAACCTCTTTGCTGCAATCGAATACTGAGGCGAAGTGCGCCGCTCGCGTATTATCCGAGTCTGCATCACGAAGCGCCGCAAATCGCATGAGCTTTGGATGTTTCAAGTCAGACGCGGAACGGGTCAAGCGCTCTTTCATGCTGCGCAAAAGGACCGTCCACTCTTCATCGGACACCATTTCAGGAAGCTGGCCAGTGCGCTGCGCGTGCCCTTTGAAATAGTCTTCGTCTAGGTTGCGATCCAAATACACGACCATGACCTCACCTTTGTCGGTTGCCAGATCGACTAAGATGTCCGTGCTTTCAGGGTCCAGGCAAATTATCATTTTCTGTGTGTCTTCAATACGCATCAAGGTTTGGAGAAACGCACGGCGATGGCGGTTCCGTTTGTCCAGACTGCTTCCTATGCCGCCAACGACATCGAGACTTAGGCTGCCGTCGTTGAAGATGTATCCATAGCTCGGAATATTGAGGGCCTCGGAAACCACCGCGCGCAACTTGTTTCCTTCATCCCAACGCTTCGCCGCCAAGATATAGAGACGTGCATCTTGCGAGATAGACATTGATCGATCCCATATTCGCGGGGCATATCGATCGCCCGTTCGTCCAGCATCTGCAACGGCGCGATAGAATGCTCTTGGATCAGAGGGTTTCAGCGCGACCTCGTCTTTTGAGGAATACAGATCGTAGAGTTGTGATCGAAACAGATCATCCCCCGATTTAATCTTTCGTGCAAAAAACTCTGCCTGGTTTTTGAGGAAA
Organism: Pseudomonadota bacterium; assembly: GCA_038744815.1. Classification (GTDB taxonomy): domain Bacteria; phylum Pseudomonadota; class Alphaproteobacteria; order Rhodobacterales; family Rhodobacteraceae; genus Amylibacter. The sequence goes on from JBCDLY010000011.1 coordinate 47,706, forward strand.
CCCAAGTGATCTGCGAAAAACGTGACCGGCATGCCGTAGTCGGTGAAAGTCAGCAATGTCGGCGGCTTTCCAGAAATCTCTGCTTGTGACACCAAATGCGCGACCAAACTCTGAAAAAAACACTCGTCCGGAATCCATACAGACCTGAAAAATCTGGGGATGTCAGGGCGCGTGCGCACGAACGACAAGATCCGTTCTACGGTCTGGCGGCGAAGACACCACCATTGGGAGCCGACCTTTATCTCAATCCCCTTCGGCGGCTCACGATGCAAACCAAAATGCCTTTGAAACCTCAACGATTTATAAAATAGGGCTGGTCTCTTTCTTTCGTTAAAAAAGTGCCGGTAGCGGTATCGATCCTCCTTCATGCCCGTTCTAATCCAATCGGACTCGGCGAGATCCTCGACCTCGATGTGGTCTCTCGGATCCATATCGAGATGATCAATCACGTATCTTCGGGGCCTGATTGGGGCACACGCGCCGGAAATCAAATAAAAATGCGTGGCGTCATCGAATTCACTTTCTGCGGTCCGGAGCATGTCTAGCGTTGCACCAACCAAAGACCAATCACCCCAACCGCAACGGCGTCGTGCGGCGAAACGCACATTTGTTGTGTCGCCAATGGCAACGACGAGCTCTTGGAAGGCTGTCTGCGAACTGTTTTTGTCGAAGTGTAACACCACATAGTCGCCGCAGGCGGTCAAAACATTCACCATTTCCGCCAGGTCCTTTGGGCGATCATGGGCCAGTATCAGGTAAGCAATTCGCGCCATAAGGGCCTTTTCCGCACTTGGAGATTGCCTTCAAGTGCCGAAACCGAATAATTGAAAGACTTAGTTAATTAGTTTCATTGAGGTGTCTCGTCGTCCAACTGTAGGGGGGGGTATGGGTTTTCCGGGCGTCTGGATGACGCAAAGCGAAAGTATGGTCTATCGTGTTGTGCCGAAATGCGCATGTTCGACGATTGGTCAAATTATGTATTTTAGCGATCATGGTGCGTTTTTTGATGGCGACATTCATGACGCAAAAGAGGGGATTCACAAATGGGCTTTGGAAGAGAGTCGAGAGGCAATCACCCATCGGGTCCCCCAAAGAGATGTGCCAGTCTTTACGTTTGTGAGAAATCCGTATGGGCGGCTTCTGTCGGCGTTCTTTGATAAGATTTGCGGCATTCAACGGAATGGGCAGCGCTACCGCGGCAATATGGTTCCCAAAATGGTGGAGACATATGGGATAAGCGTGGAGGGCGACTTCGATCAAATCGCCTCGTTTCGACGCTTTGCACTTTTTGCCCGCGATACCGTCAAGTTTCGCCAGCCAATGGACCCAGATATCCATTGGTCTCCAATGTCCAGCCATATCTCAACATTGATCGCAAATGGCGGTCGGTACTCCCACATCTTCGCGACGGAGAGCTTTAGAGATGGAATGTCCGTCATTTTAGATAATTCGGAAACCGCGCATACCGTGTCGCTTGATACGGTTCCGCGGTTCAACGAAAGTGCGGAACATGGGCCAAAAATGGCCCATCCGATCGAAGAATACTTTGACGATCTAACATGTCACCTCGTGTACGAGATTTACAAAAACGATTTTGAGCTTTTCCGCTACGACCGGCATGATCCGGCCCGCAAGACCCCAATCTCAGAGATCGATCTAGAAGAGGTACACGCGGTGCTGGCGGACTAGAGCCCTGCGGACCTAAACAGCGCTGCTAAGTCCTTTTCGGGACGGGCGCCGACGTGACTGATAACTTCGCCCGCCGCAACGCATCCCATCTTGCCAGCGATATCCAAGGGTCGTTCGCTCACCAGACCAAACAAAAAACCGGCTGCAAAGAGGTCCCCTGCACCCGTCACGTCAACGACAGATGTGCCTACGGAGTCGACCGCCATGCGCTTGTCACCATCGACAATAACTGCACCTTTTGGTCCGCGTGTGCACGCAGTCAACGCGCAGTCCCGCGAAATGGCAGTCAACGCTGCTTCAAAATTATCTGTTTGATAGAGCGACATCAGCTCGTGTTCGTTGCAGAAGACAAGATCTACCGAGGCTGCGATCATTTCCTTGAAAGCATCCCGATGGCGCTCGACACAAAATGGATCAGATAGGGTGATAGAAACCTGGCCGTTTGTAGCTTTGCACGCGTCTATCGCCTTAGCGAAGGCCGCGTGGCTCTGAGGTCCATCAAAACGATATCCCTCCAGATACAACCAAGTCGCCTCCGACATCATCTCCGGGTCAACATCGTCTGGACCTAAAAACTCCGAGACGCCCAGATAAGTGTTCATGGATCGCTCACCATCCGGCGTCACCAAGATCAAACTGCGACCGGTTTCGGCCTCTTCCGATTTGAGTGCGAAGGGCACCTCGTAGGTCGCGCCCTGGGCACGCAGATCATGCGCAAATACGTCACCAAGTTGGTCGTCTTTTACCTTCCCGACATAGGCCGTTCGCGCGCTCAAGGCGGCCAAACCGGCAACCGTGTTCGCCGCAGACCCACCCGATATCTCGGTCGCCGGACCCATTGCCGCATAAAGCGAGGACGCCCGCGCCGTATCAATCAACTGCATGACACCTTTGTCGATCCCTTGTTCGACAAGAAAGGCATCCTCACTTGGGGCAAGCACATCGACAAGCGCATTACCAACACCGACAACATCAAAACGTTTGGTCACAGAGTTTTCTCCAAAAATGGGCACAAGTCCTCGATAACGCACTCCGTGCAAATCGGACGCCGCGCCTTACAAACGTAGCGGCCGTGCAAGATCATCCAATGATGCGCATGCTGTTGAAACTCGGCAGGAATATGGTCCTCGATCGCACGCTCTACGGCGACAACATCTTTGCCCGGCGCAATACCTGTACGATTTCCAAGGCGGAAAATATGTGTGTCGACGGCCTGTGTCGGTTGCTTAAACCACATATTCAGCACGACATTTGCTGTCTTTCGCCCGACACCCGGAAGACTTTCTAAGGCTGCTCTGCTTGACGGGACAGCACCGCCATAATCATCAACCAATATTTGGCTGAGCTTGATCACGTTCTTGGCCTTTTGACGATAGAGTCCAATCGTTTTGATATGGTCCGTTACCCTATCTAAACCAAGATCAAGCATTCTTTGGGGTGTGTCTGCCACCGCAAAAAGCGCCGCTGTGGCTTTGTTGACCCCCGCGTCGGTTGCCTGTGCGGATAAGGCAACCGCGACGACCAAAGTATACGCATTCACATGGTGTAACTCACCCTTTGGCTCCGGTTCTTTTTCGCGGAACCGCGAGAACATCTCGTAAATTGTGTGATAGTCGAGCTGCTTTGCCATAGGCGTTCAGTTGGCACACGCGCCGCGGACCGCCAAGCGCGAATTTAGCGCTCAAGATAGTAGGTTTTGTAAATATAGACGAGAAGCATCGCACCAAGGACACCCCCAACAAACATGCTCAGCACCCCTCCGCCAGTCGCAATAAGAAAGCCGATTACGCGAAGTAGAAAATATCCCAAGATTGCCCCAAGAACGCCAACGGCGACGGTCATGGGTATGTTTGCGTCTATGTTATAGATGCGCGTCGCGAAATATCCGGCCGCGGCGCCAATGATTAGGATCAATACAAATCCCATTTTGCACTCCTTTTTATTGCTTTAGATATAGGTATGGCTTGTTGACATTTTAAGTCCCAAAGATGGACCCTTTTGGGATATCAAAGCCCCTCAGAAACGTCTCGGCATCCATTCGCGACTTGCCGCCTCGTTGCAACTCCACCAACCGAACAGCGCCATCACCGCAAGCGACCGTCAGAGACCCGTCCAGCACGGTTCCAGGTGGGCCTACCCCTTCTGCTTCTTGCGCAAAGAGTATTTTTATCCGCTCTCCATGCATCGTGCTCCATGCGCCCGGGAACGAAGACAGAGCTCGAATATGGCGCGAGACCTCGTCCGACGAACGCGTCCACACAATCTCGGTTTCCGATTTCTGAATTTTATCGGCGTATGTAACGCCCGTATTGCTCTGCGGTTCCGGTTTGAGATCAGGAAGGGTCGCGAGTGCCTCTATCACCAACTCCGCGCCAATGTTCGAAAGGCGATCATGCAAAACGCCGGTCGTATCGGCATCGGTGATCGGTGTTTCTCTGCGCAAGAGAACCGGTCCTGTGTCCAAACCGGCATCCATCTTCATGATACAGATGCCCGTTTCCGCGTCACCGGCCATCACGGCGCGATGTATTGGCGCCGCTCCGCGCCAGCGCGGCAGGAGCGACGCATGAATGTTAATACACCCAAAAACCGGGGCCTTTAGAATTTCGGTCGGAAGAAGAAGCCCATAGGCGACGACCACGGCAACATCGGCGTTGTGCCCCTTAAAATCTTCGAGATCTGCGGCGCCTTTGAAATTTTCGGGGAAATAAACAGTCAAACCAAGCTGTTCCGCCCGAGAATGCACGGGTGTTACGCGTTCTTTTTTTCCGCGGCCTGCGGGGCGTGGCGGCTGACAATACACCGCGACAACGTCGTGCCCCGCTTCGACGATCGCCTCTAAGCTCGGCACTGAAAACTCTGGCGATCCCATGAAGACAACACGCATGGGATCAGGTTGCCTCGAGCGCGCGGTCTTTCTTCAGCTTCTGCATCTTTCGCGTGATCATACCGCGCTTCATCCGGCTGAGATAATCAATGAACAGTTTTCCGTCGAGATGGTCGATTTCATGCTGTACACAAGTGGCCCAAAGACCATCAAACTCGCCCAAAAGCGTTTCGCCTTCGACCGTTTGGTATCGAACGGAAACGGCGGCGGGGCGTTCAACATCTTCAAATTGATGCGGGATCGACAAGCAGCCCTCGTTGTAAGTGTTCATGTCCGCTGATGCCGAAACAACCTCTGGATTGATCATGACCGTCGGGGCTGCGGGCTCTTCCTTGCTCGAACAATCCATAACCAGCACACGTTTCAGCACACCAACTTGTGGCGCAGCAAGCCCGATACCCGGCGCTTCATACATGGTTTCCAACATATCGTCAGACAGTGCGCGGAGCGCGGCGTCAAACTCGACCACAGGATCACAGTTGGATTTTAGCCGTGGGTCTGGGTGCAGAAGGATTGGAAGTATGGCCATGACGGGGAGATAGGCCACGCTCCCAATCCCCGCAAGAGCAGGATTGGACTTGCCGCAGGACAAGATCAACGTCATCTAAAGTTTTTCAAAGGAGTACGTGCTGACATGTTTGACGAACGCATCGACCGTCGGGGGTCTGGATCTTCCAAATGGGACAAAATGGAGGAACTTTATGGTGTCTCCCCCGATGACGGTCTGGCGATGTGGGTTGCGGATACCGAATTCCGCCCTCCAAAGCCTGTATCCGACACTTTGCACGGCATGATCGACCACGGATTATACGGTTATTACGTAGACCAAGATGCCTATCCGAACGCGATCGCAGGATGGATGAAAAGACGGCACGCATGGTCAGTGGACCCCGCACATATCATGACGACGAACGGTATCGTGAACGCCGTAAGCCTCGCCCTTCATGCCTTCAGTCAGCCAGGCGACGGCGTTGTGCTCTTCACGCCCGTCTATCATGCCTTTGCGCGCGTCACGACCGCTATGGGCCGGAAGGTGATAGAATGCGAACTCAAAGACGTGAACGGTCACTACGAACTTGATTTCGACGCCTATGGTTCGCAGATGGATGGAACCGCTCGGATCGCGATCCTCTGCTCGCCTCACAATCCTGGCGGGCGTGTCTGGACCCAAGCAGAGTTAGAAGATGTGGGAGCCTTTTGTGAGCGGCACGATCTATTGCTGATCAGTGATGAGATCCACCATGACTTAACGTTTTCGGGCCATCACCACATCCCAACTGAAATCGCATGTCCAAACATCACTGACCGGCTGGTTACGATGGTTGCCCCCAGCAAAACCTTCAACCTTGGGGGCCTGCACACAGGGAACGTCGTCATTTCGGACAGTGCACTCAGATCGAAGTACAAAGCTGCGATCAGTGCGCTCGCCATCGGAACAAACACGTTCAGCATGAAAATCACCGAAGCCGTTTACACCCATGGGGATGCTTGGGTTGATGACCTCAAAACATATATCGAAGAGAACGCTCGTATTTTCGACATCGGGATTAATTCAATACCTGGCATAAAATCGATGGTGCTGGAGAGCACATATTTGTCTTGGGTTGATTTTTCGGGGACTGGGATGTCGCGGAAAGAGTTCACGGAGCGCGTGCAAAACAGCGCGAGAATTGCCGCAAACCACGGACCCACCTTCGGAAAAGGCGGGGAATTCTTCCTTCGCTTCAACATTGGCGCGCCGCGTAGCCTCGTCGAAGAGGCAGTCGACCGAATGCAATCCGCTTTTGCGGATCTGCAATAGCACCGTTGAAACATCCTTCGTGAAGAGGCATTTAACCCGCAAGCGGGACATGAGGCGCTGATGAAAACCTATCTCGAATTCGAAAAGCCGTTGGCGGAGATTGAGGGCAAAGCTGCCGAGCTTCGGGCGATTGCGGCACAAGGCGACGAAGCTGTCGAACTCGACATGGAAAAAGAGGCCAGTGCGCTTGATCGCAAGGCGGAGAAACTTCTCGAAGATCTCTACAAGAACCTGACGCCGTGGCGAAAGTGTCAGGTGGCCCGACATGCCGAACGCCCACACACGTCCGATTACATTCGGGAACTCTTTGACGAATACACACCACTTGCCGGGGATCGAAACTTCGCAGACGACCATTCGGTTATGGGCGGCTTGGCGCGGTTCGAAGATACGCCGGTGATCGTCATTGGGCACGAAAAAGGTTCAGACACAAATAGTCGACTGAAGCATAATTTTGGAATGGCGCGCCCAGAAGGTTATCGCAAAGCCATCCGTCTGATGGAAATGGCAGATCGGTTTGGCCTGCCAATCATTACATTGGTGGACACACCGGGTGCCTATCCAGGAAAAGGTGCGGAGGAACGCGGGCAATCAGAAGCCATTGCGCGCTCAACCGAGAAACTTCTTCAGGTGACGGTTCCAGTGGTTTCGGTGATTATCGGCGAAGGGGGCTCGGGTGGTGCGGTCGCGTTTGCAACCGCAGACCGCCTCGCAATGCTCGAACACTCAATCTATTCGGTGATTTCGCCCGAAGGCTGTGCCTCTATTCTCTGGAAAGACGCGGAGAAAATGCGAGAAGCGGCAGAGGCACTTCGCCTCACAGCCCAAGACCTTTATCAGCTCGGCGTTTGCGACCAGGTGATCACGGAACCCTTGGGCGGCGCACAAAGAGATCATAAGGCCACTTTTGACGCCGTGCGTGGAACGTTGGAAGTCATGTTGGCGGACATCTCAGACCTCGACCCAGATGCGCGGCTGAAGAAAAGACGACAACGTTTTCTAGACCTTGGAAAAGAACGTCTGTCTTGACCCTGCGGGGCCAAGACAACACGACACCAGGCCATGGTTGCTTTATGAGCAGACGGCAAATTACAAGATGACACCGGATCTTGGCCGAGATTAGTTGGCCCAACCTCTTCAGCGGCGCTCGATCGGATACTTATGGACCTTCGTTATAACACTGAGCCCGTTCATGTGATACGAGGCTCTCATCAAAATATCACCTGATGGAGTCTTTCGTAAACGCATGAAACTTTCTGCATCCAACGTTACTGTTCGCGCAGCGCGGGGAAGACAGATCATATCTGATGTTTCGATAACGCTCAACAGCGGGCGATCTCTGGGCGTCACAGGACCGTCTGGTGCCGGTAAATCGTCGCTCCTCTTTGCTCTTTCAGGTTTGCAAGGCACTTCAAACGGAGAAATTCGTTGGGGAGATACAGACATTACAACGCTCGCGGAACGCGAGCTTTCCGCGTTTCGTCGCCAACATTTTGGCATGATCTTTCAAGACCATCTTCTCTTTGATGCTCTGTCACCTCTCGAAAACGCCTCAATTGCGGATCTGTTCGACAACACTCACGTCAACAATAAGGATCACGCCGCGCATATTTTGACGGCACTTGGCGTGCCTAAAGATCGCAATAGGACCCATGGTTTGTCGGGTGGCGAACGCCAGAGGGTCGCAATCGCGCGCGCGCTTGCCAATGCGCCAAGTGTCGTTCTCGCGGATGAACCCACTGCAAGCCTAGATCGAAACACATCGCAGACCGTAATGGATGCTTTGCTTGAAGAAACGGTTGGGAAGGATCGCTCCCTTCTTATCGTCTCTCACGACCCCTTGGTGCTCGATCGGATGTCAGAAGTTATACATCTAAAGGCTGGGGAGCGCGTCTTATGATGACCCTCTGGCGGACGCTTCCGGCAATCGCCCAAGATGGGATTGCCGTCATTTTATTGGTCATACCCTTTATAGCGATCACTTTGGCATTTGCTGTTGGGCACCGCCCGTTTAAACTCTCCCGCGCGTTGATGCGCGCGCATCTAACCACAAGCTTCGGCTTTGCGGCCTTAATCGGAATTGCACTTTCAGTGGGTATTGGGCTGATCGCGCAGGAAAGAAGTTTGCGAGAAGGTAGTGCCAAGGCAGCGGAGAAATTCGATCTCGTGATCGGATCCCCGGGATCAGAAGTGACACTCATGTTATCGGCCGTTTATCTTCAGCCCAACCCATTGGCGTTATTGGACGGTGCCGTGTTTAACGAAGTCGCTGGTCACCCGAGAACCGCACTCGCAGCACCTCTTGCCTTCGGCGACAGTTATGAAGGTGCCACGATTGTCGGGACAACCGCCGAATTTGCAATGCATCTTGGTGCGCTGGCTTCGGGCGAGATGTGGCAAAAGAGTTCCGAAGCGTTGATTGGGTCGGAGGTCGAACTGTCCATTGGGGATCAGTTTGATCCCGCGCATGGTCATGGAGATGCGGCCGATGACGAGGCGCACATTGGCGCGACACTCACGATTGTCGGACAAATGGTCCAAACGGGGTCGCCCTGGGACAAAGCCATTCTGGTACCAATTGAGTCAGTCTGGGAAACACACGGGCTTGCAAATGGACATGCACCGGATCGCCGAGATCAACTCGGTCCACCGTTCGATGCTGCATTTTTCCCTGGGACATCGGCGATCGTTGTAATCGCTGACAGCTTCTCCGGAACCTACCAAATTCATTCGGATTATACCAACGATCCTCGGACATCAGCCATCCTTCCAGGGGCTGTTCTGGGATACATCCATAGGTTGCTTGGCGATGCGCGTACAGTTGCAACACTGCTTACCTGGTTATCGCTTGGTCTGGTGGCGCTTGCTGTTCTTGTGGGTTTATCGGTTCTTGCGCGCCTCTTTCACCGTCACCTCGCCGTCTTAGCCGCGATCGGCGCATCCACGCGATTTGTCGCAGCAACGGTGTGGGGGTTCTGCGCCTATGTCATTGTCCTTGGTGCCACGTTGGGAACTGCGGGCGCCTATACCGCCGTCGGCGTCATCGGGGGTCTCGTGGCCAGACAGACCGGTATAGACCTCCTACCCGCCCTTGGATGGCTCGAATTTCAGCTTCTTGGAGGTTTTCTTTCCGTCTCAGCAATGGTCGCCGCGTTTATTTCACTCCGCTTGGCCTACACTTCAAATCCGTTGGAATTGCGGGGGTGAGCCGAAAACGCCCATCAAACCCATGATCATACCAGCGATGATGAGAGGACTAACCCTTTGTTAAACAGACCGATTCCTTGGAAAAGCCGCTTATGCCGTTTAAGCATGAGGGGATGTGATTCGGTTAAGTTACTCCTGGGGAGCAGTGAATGAAGATTGAGTGCGAAAACTGCCACGCTGTATATGATGTGGCAGATAGCGCGATTCCCCCCGAAGGACGGGAAGTGCAATGTGCAAAGTGCGACCACGTATGGTTCCAAATGCCCGTATTTGCTCAGCCACTCGATCTCGCCACAACAACGGAAGTAACTTCTGATCCGCAGGCCGCAGTAACCCATGATGAGCGAGAGGTTATGGCGACCGAATTGGATGAGACAGGATCTGCGGAACAACCGACGGAATTCCGATCCTACCGAGCAGAGGCATTGCCTGACGCGTCCGAACCGACAGAGGAAGCAACGACGTCATTGTCGTCCGAAGTGGCGGATATTTTAGATTCTGAAGCCGAGTTCTCACGGCAGGTGAGATCGCAAACGGAAGAACCTGAAACGGGATCGTCACTGGAAGCTATACGTCGGCGCGTCATCGAGGATAACCAGCCGGAACAAGAAAACACCGACGCGGATGCGTCCGAAGTAGAAACCGAAGCTGCAATGGCAGAGGGCGAAACTGAAGAAACCACCATCGCCGAACAGCCTGAAGACGAGGTCGAACCTGTTGAGATTGCCGATGGCGAAGTCATTGGCACATCAGAGCCGAATGCATTTCGGCGTTTTGCGCCAGCGAGCGGGAAAAAGGAGCCCAGTATCGAGACCGCAATCGTCGATGCGGTAGAAATCGAAGATATTGAACCTACAGAGGTTGTTGAAACACCCCCAGAAGAGCAGCCTGCCGTTAAGCGAAAACGCCAATCCCTGGCAGAGTTGAGCGCTGTCGGAGCAGCCCGTGTCGAAGTGACGACCCCACCCTCCGAAAAACCACTCGACCTTGGACCAGTTGCACCATCCGAACGTCCGGAAACACCAGGTGACCAGGACGTACCAGTTAAGATGGAAGATACAGTCAGCTCGGCGCCGATCGCCCAACCTGACATGTCACCTGAAAAGATCGCCCAAAAAGCACTCGATGAGTTGGACGCACTCGACATTAAGGAAGAAGCCGAGCGTAAGAGTTTTGCCGGTGGTTTTGCAATCGGCCTGTTGTTGATTGCGATACTCGTTCTTCTCTATTTTGTCGGCCCGGTACTCTCAGAGTTTGTGCCAGGACTCGGCGCTGTTATCGAGCCATATCGTGCGGCAGTGGACAGTGTAATTGGCGCATTGGGTATTGATTTTTCCGCGATCGGAGCAGTTTTGCGAAACTGGTTAGAAGCGATCTAGCAGACGTTTAAGATAGTTTCGTTCCGCTTCTGGGCGTGTTTGGTCGCCTGCGCGCTTTCTTATTTCAGCATCGAGATCGCGGTAAAAGTTCTCACGCGTATCGATCTCAGATCCCCACCGCTGATCAAATCCGCTTTCCTCTGTAGCCCTGGTGCGACCAAGCGGATCACGCTCGTCGCCCATACCCTCTTCATCTAGAAGTCCATTCTGGCCACCTGCTTGGCGATTTTGTTGCTGTTGGCGCTGGGCCTGGTTCATCTCGGAAATTCCCCGGCGCAAGGCATCCATGGCATCGGCCTGGCTGTCTAACGCTCCTCGCAAATCACCGTCATCCAGGGCGTCTGCGGCGTCACCCATGGCTCTCTCGGCGTCTTCCAACGCCTCTCGACCGGGCGTAGTGCCGCCGAAACTGTCCCCTTGCTGATCAAGCATATCTTGTAGCGCTTGCTGCCGCCTGGCCAACTCATCAGCGCTCGGTACACGGCCCTGACCAGTCCCAGGCTGGTTCTGTCCAAGTTGTTCACCTTCGCTTCCAGATCCATCTTGCCCAGGTTGCTGATTTTGCCCTTGCTGGGTGCCTTGACCATTTTGTTCAGGCTGCTCACCTTGTTGCTGACCGGGCTGGTTTTGGCCATTTTGTCGACTACGATTAAACTCGTCTTGAAGTTGCTGGAATGTGTCGTCGGCAAGCTCTTGTTGCTCACGCAAAGTGTCTTGAAGCTGTTCGCTTTGGGAATTTTGGTCGCCTTGTTGACCGCCTTGTCCGCCTTGGACAACACGCATGTTTTGCATCATCTCCATCAATTGGTTGAGAAGCTGCTGCGCCTCATCCATGCGGCCCTGCTCCATCAGTTCCTGAATTCGATCCATCATCTCTTGCAGCTGATCCTGGGACATCATCTGACCTTGCTGACCGGCTTGCTGTTGATCCATCGGCTCTGCATTCTGGGCCAGCGCGCGCACATAGTCGCGCATTGCTTCTCGCAGCTCCTGCATCAGTTCTGCAATTTCTTCATCCGAAGCGCCGCGTCGCATTGCTTCTGAAAGACGCTCCTGTGCGCGCGACAGTCGCTCGGCTGCATTGTTAAGATCGCCCTCTTCGATCAGAACCGCTGCATTCCACAGCAGGTCCTCTACCTCCGAGAGGGCCTCATCATTGATCGCATTGATGTCTCGCTCAAGTATTCGGATCGCCGTTCTGACGATGAGAAACGCTTTTTGTTCCGTGAAGAGATCGTCGGGCTCCCAGGTGATGGCCCGCAAAAGACGTGCCGTCCTCGCAGCGTTCGCACGATTCCAGAGCAGCTCTGCACGTTGATCGATCAGTCCAGCGGCCAAAGGATCAAAGAAACGCTTGCCCGGCAAATCCTGATCTTCAACAAGCGTGCGACCGACCTGCCCTGCGCCATCAGTTACTTCGAGCTCGAATATCACCGGCAGGTTTGCCCAAGGATGGCGTGCAAGGTTCTCCGTCAATTCATCCGCAATCTCTTTCGGATCGCGGACCAAACCCACTGGAAGGTCGAGAAGTAAATCTTGCTGCACCTCAGGTAACAGTTCACGACCGTGGCGCCGATCTGTTCGATCCAGATCCAGTGTGATCCGAACGCGGCCTTCTACAATTCCAAAATCATCCAACGCCAAGAAGGGAAGACGCAACTCACCGTCGACACTGCGCTCTAACTCACCGTCCAAAATAATCGATGGAGCGTCATCAGGTGTTAAAGCGATTGACCAAGTCGTTTCTCGCGACCGCGCTAAGTCCAAGTTTATTTCACCTGCGCGCTCGATCTCGAAAGTTACTTCGCCAAGCGCCTCATTCTCGGCCGTTAGAACGGCGTCACCGCTTTCTGAGACGGTCTCCGAAAACGCGGCACGATCCGCGTCGCCATAGACCCGCAATAGAACCGTTGACCCCTTTGGAACAGTCAGGGTTCGCGCACTGTCGTGATCGAGGTAATACGTTGGCTCGCCGGTATATGCGGGGGGTTCAATCCACCCTTCGAAGCTCGGTCCCAAGGCCACTGGTTCCGTTCCCGATGAAATGCCCTCGCCCAAAACGCCAACCACCGTTCGTTGAGCGAACAATCCAATTCCAACGAGCAAAAGCGCAGCGATTAAACGCAACGCAAATCTGTCACGCCAGGCCAGTCTTATCTTGGGTGCAGAGGGTTGAGCCGCCTTCGCCGCCTCCGCAGAACGGGCCTTGTGAAGGTCCCAAAGCCTTCGCGTCTCTTCCGATGCTCTTTCGGGGAGATCGTCGTGCAAAACTGCAAGTGGTGTGTGCTCGAACGCACCATCAAGGCGGGCAATCGCATCTTCCCGACGAGGCGCAACAAAGGAGTTCGCGTTCAGAAAAGCGATGTAAGCGACACACCCGAATGAGAGAACAGCACCAACAACTATTAATGCGAGGTCCGCGGAATAAACCCGAAGCAGAATGATGAAAGATATTGCAAAACCGGTCAGAACCGCTGGCAGCCAAAAGGACTGTGCTGCCCGCTCTACCCACAAAAAAACGTGGCTTAACGATACTTTTCGCTCAATCCGAGCCGCTACTTTTTCAACATCCGTATTGCCGTGCAAACTTCGCGCTCCCTCGACGCGCTGCGACGTGAAGCGTCACAACCATTCTGGAACGTTATCTCGGTTTATCATTTCGTCAAAGGTTGGACGCGGGCGAATAACCGCGAAGTGATCGTCTTGGACCAAAACCTCTGGGACCAATGGTCGCGAATTGTATTCAGACGACATCACTGCGCCATACGCGCCCGCGGATCTGAAGGCCACAAGGTCCCCATCTGCCAAATCGGGCATCATTCTTTGCTTCGCGAACGTATCGCCCGATTCGCACACGGGACCGACGATATCTATCGGCGCTTTCGAAACACCGACGGGCGGTTCTAGCACAGGAATAATGTCATGATACGCGTCGTACATCGCGGGCCGGATCAGGTCATTCATCGCGGCATCCAAAATCAGAAAATCGCGCGCATCGCCCTTTTTGTTGTAAATCACAGAAGTCACAAGAATACCGGCATTGCCAGCCACCAGTCGTCCTGGTTCAATCTCGATCTCAAGCCCGAGGTGACCTACGGTTTCGCGCACCATTTCACCATATTCCTTGGGCACTGGTGGAGCCGCGTTCGATTGAGCGTAGGGGATTCCCAGACCCCCACCGAGGTCGAGGCGCATAATCTGGTGGCCATCGCTTCGCAGAACCTCGGTCAACTCGGCCACTTTCTTGTAGGCAGCGCGGAATGGTTCCAAGTCGGTCAGTTGGCTTCCGATGTGAACGTCAATGCCTACAACCTCTATACCGCCCATCGTACCGGCCTTAGCATAGAGCCGCCGGGCGTCCTCGATCGGCACACCAAACTTGTTTTCTTTCTTTCCAGTGGCGATTTTTTCATGGGTTTTCGCATCCACATCGGGGTTCACACGAAACGTAATCGGCGCGCGAAGATCAAGCCCTTGTGCGACCCGGTTGAGTGCCTCAAGCTCCGGTTCGCTTTCGACATTGAACTGTCTAATTCCACCTTGAAGAGCGGCGCGCATTTCTTCGGGCGTTTTACCGACACCGGAGAATACGATACGATCACCTGGAATTCCGGCCGCCTTGGCGCGCAAATACTCACCGAGACTTACGACATCCATCCCTGCACCCATATCGCCCAACAGCTTTAGAATGGCGATATTCGAATTGGCCTTCATCGCGTAACAAATGAGGTGCTCCATTCCCGATAGAGCGTCTTCGAAGACATCATAGTGCCGACGAAAAGTCGCAGCAGAATACACATAGGTGGGCGTACCCACCGCCTTCGTGATTTCAGGAATAGGAACATTTTCAGCATGCAGTATGCCGTTTCGATACAAGAAATGATCCATCGCCTTTGCCTGCCTTCAATCTGTGAGAGCCCCGCTCGGGTCTAAGCAGGCTTCCGCGTACGCAGAAACAGGTACAAAGGCAATCCACAGGACACCCCGATACAGAATGTCGCGAGGATGCAGAACGGCGCAACCCAGTAGTCGCGACGGACAAGCACCTCTGCGATGATCCAAATCGTCAGAGCCGCCGCCGCGATCGTCAAGTCCCATACCAGACCGCTGGTGGCCTGATTGACGTGCCAGGCGTCGACCATAGCCGAGAGGCTATAGCCGTTTTCGTTAAACCAACCCAGGAAATATCGCATCGGGATGATCGCGCCGATCACCGCAAGCGCAAGATAGGTCAGTCTCAATGGCGACATTAAACTTTGCCGGACCCCACCATTGTATCTTCTTCAATTGGTGTCACAGGCTCTTCTGGTTCCGGTGCACAAGCGACAAGCGCGGCACAGACCGCAAGCAAGATTCCGATGCGTGTCATTATCAATCTCCATTAAGTGAGTTACAGTGTAAGCCTAGCCTATCCGCGATATTGTCAGAAAACAAAGCCCGAATTCACGAAGATTGTTCTAAGCGGTCCAATGTAACGCCGCCATTCCCAACTGGTTCGGGATCACCTTTGATACCGCAGGACGTGGCAAGAGCAGCAAGTAAAACTAGCCAGCCAATTTTTTGCGCCATGCTGCCACCTGTTCTTTCACTTTGACCGGAGATGTCCCCCCGTGGCTTTTCCGCGACGCGACTGAAGCATCCACACTCAGCACATCGAAAACACCCTCTGTGATTTCGACGTGAATGTCTTGCAAGATATCCAAGGACAGTTCGTCAAGACGCACGCCATTTTCTTCGGCCTTGGCGACCGTCGCTCCTGTAATGTGATGGGCCTCTCTAAATGGCATACCAAGTTCGCGGACCAGCCAATCCGCAAGATCTGTAGCCGTTGAATGCCCGGAACCCGCCGCTTCCCGCAAAACTTCTGCATTTGGAATGAGATCGCGCACCATGCCCGTCATTGCTGCAAGCGCGAGCATCAGAGCATCAGCCGCATCGAAGACCTGCTCCTTATCTTCTTGCATGTCCTTGGAATAGGTCAGCGGTAGGCCCTTCATCACGGTCAGCAGGGCGACCTGCGCACCGGTAATCCGACCGACCTTAGCCCGGATAAGTTCCGCTGCATCCGGGTTCTTCTTTTGCGGCATAATTGAACTGCCCGTCGAAAATCGGTCAGACATGGTCACAAACTGAAACTGAGCGGACGACCAAATCACAAGCTCTTCCGCAAAGCGCGACAAATGCGTCGCACAAATGCTGGCGACCGCCAGGAACTCCATGGCAAAATCACGGTCACTCACTCCGTCCAAAGAGTTCGCCGTCGGGCGATCAAATCCGAGTGCTTTCGCGGTCGCCTCCCGATCAATCGGGAAGCCAGTTCCGGCCAAAGCCGCAGATCCCAAAGGACACTCATTCATACGGGCGCGCGCGTCCTCGAACCGGCTTTGATCGCGTGCAAACATCTCGACATAGGCCATCATGTGATGCCCGAACGTCACGGGCTGTGCGACTTGAAGATGCGTAAATCCTGGCATGACCAAATCGGCCCCTGCCTCGGCCTGATCCAAAAAGACGTCAATCAGCCCGACCAACCCCTGAACCGCAGCATCCATTTGATCGCGCACCCAAAGTTTGAAATCCGTCGCGACCTGATCGTTTCGCGACCGGGCTGTGTGCAACCGACCAGCGGGTTCACCAATCAACTCTTTCAGACGTGCCTCTACGTTCATGTGGATGTCTTCAAGCGCCGTCGAGAACGTGAAACTGCCGCTTTCGATCTCTGACAGTATCGTGAGGAGACCTTCTCGGATCGCCGCTTTATCATTATCAGAAATTATACCCTGTTGGGCGAGCATGTCCGCATGCGCCAAAGACCCCGCGATATCCTGTGCCGCAAGGCGCTGGTCAAATCCGATGGACGCATTGATCGCTTCCATGATCGCATCTGGACCTTCGGCAAAGCGACCGCCCCACATGGCGTTGGTGGTGTTTTTGCCCATTTGCGGGCTCCGTAACTTGAGAGGCCAGTATGACCTTGGTGAGATTTGTAATGGTGGCGCTGCTTTATCTTGGGCTGGGCGCAGGTGCAAATGCGATGGAGTTGACGCCGCCAGCAGCGCTTAAGGGAATGATGATACACGACACACCTCAACCCCTAATTGAGGCAAAGTTTGAAGCGCCCGATGGCACATTGATGACGCTTGCAGATATTGATGCCCCCTTAACGGTCTTCAATTTTTGGGCGACTTGGTGCGCGCCATGCGTACATGAGATGCCGTTTTTATCCGCGATGCGCGATGCCTCTGGCGACGACTTTGAAGTGATAACGGTTGCGACGGGCCGCAATACTGAGGCCGGTCTTAACCGATTTTATGACACAACGGGCATCACGAACCTTCCGACATACCGAGATGCGAAGCAAGACCTTGCCAGCGCAGCCGCAGTTCTCGGCTTGCCGGTGACGTTAATACTCAACGCCGATGGTCGTGAGATTGCACGCTTTCAAGGTGATGCAGATTGGTCCGATCCAGAGGTCATCGAATGGGTCCGCAGTCTTGCAACAGGGGCAAGCTGACGGTCAGTAATGTTCCATCTTCGCGCTATCGCTTGATCGTATCTCTCGGGCTGCCGCCTTTAGACGTTCGGCGATGGCCTCCAGCTCGGCTGCATACCCATCTCGATCCGTGGAAAACTCGACATTGCGAATGTTCGTAGCAAGTCGCCGCACACCTTCATGCGCAATATGGCGGACGAATTCTGACGTCACGACCTCCGGCGGATCTGCAAAGACCAACTGATCATAGCGGGTATAATCTGGGATGCGCGCATCTGCCGGCACATAGCCATTGACCATCGTGATCCGTTCCCCCGGGGCCGTAAGACCCTTTGCCTGATGAACAACCATATTCCCTTGCATAAAGACCGCATATCCAGGTCCAGGCATCGCCGGCGCAATCACACGGTCCTGCGGGGCGGTTTTGCCAGTTGCCGCAAATTCGGCCATCTCGTGCTTTGTGCCTTTGAAGTATTGAAATGCCCCACCCTCAACCTTGGTCGGGTCGGTCACAAACATGACGTAGTCATAGCGGAGCGTATCAACGTGCCATTTGTCGACGTCCTCACCAACCTCTTTCGGGTTATAATTCAGGTGTCCAAGTTGATGTGGGATTGTATGTGGCATCAACGAAAGGCCAGCCAGTTCTCCCATAAATTCTGCAACGTCCCGCGACAAACATAAGTCCCTCAGAAACTGTGATCTATACACACCTCCTCGTGTGTTTCGCGAAATGCGCGGATTAGAGGTCGTAAAGGCTTCGAGCGCTTTGCAGACCTGATAAAGGCATGCGGCACCTTCATCGCTCAATACTCTAAAAACAGAGGTCGCGCCGAAATCCGTCGGGCTTTTGACAATGTCCTCTTCGCCGTAGCCAAAATCGCCGAGAGTATATGTCTTGTCTGGCCTTTCCAATTGAAGATGGCGCGATGGATCGAAGGTGGGCTCGCTTTCCAGCGGTGCATAGCCCGGCGGTCGCTGATCTAAATCAAACGGATACATACTGTCCTCCCAACAGAACAGAATTACCGTTTCACAGGCTTTAGCGTTCCGCAAGATGGCGCGACAGACGACGCCCGAAATATCCCATAACGAGGATCAAAATGAGCGTGAAGAAAATGAAGTATCCAGCAACGATTGGGTAGGGCACGAAGGGATTAAAGGTTTTGTCTGCAAAATAGCTCGCATAATAAAGCGCGTCACCTGATTGTCGCCACGCTGGGAAACTTGAGAAGAAGACAAGGGCCGTTGCGTGGAATAAGAATATGGCCTCATTTGTGTAACTCGACCAGGCAAGTCGCAACATTGCTGGCCAAAGAATCCGCCGATTGATCTGACGGTGATTCATCCCAAGCGCCATTCCCGCCTCAATCTGACCTTTTGGAACAGCTTTAAGGGCCCCGTAAAATATCTGAGCGGTATAGGCAGAGGTGTTCAAAAACAAAACAATGACAGCCCCAAGCCAGGCCCGTGTCAGCCAGCGCGTCTCCAAGGTGATCTCAGTAAACCCGAGAGGGATATCGACCCCAACTTTCGGGAGAAGCACAAAAACCTGATAGACGACAAAAAACTGGATAAAGAGGGGCGAGCCTCGGAGGACAAAGATGAACCAATCCGCGCATCGGGACCAAAGCCGGTTTTGTCCCGCTTTTGCAAAGGCGAGCGTGGCGGCAAAGAAAAACCCCAAGCCGAGTGCCAAAACGCCAAAATATATGTTCCAGATCATGCCCGAGCCGATCAGAAAAATCTGATCGCAGAGCGTGATCTCCCCAAGCGGTAAGCGCCGCTCCCCAAGACCAATGGCGCGCAGGCCATAATTCGTAAGGCTCTCAACACAACTCATGCTGTCACCTTCAACTCAGCTTGGCCGCGGCTCACCCATTCCTGCAACCGCGCGAAGACCTTTTCACTTCCCCAAGTGAGGCAAAGGTAAAAGACAAGGAGGAACAGGTAGTATCCAAGCCGCCAATCCCCATGGGGGTAGTCCGTGAAGCGTGCAGTCTTGCTGCCACCCAGTTCCCCGGCCCAGTACACTATGTCTTCAACACCAAGCAGAAACAGAAGCGGCGTTGCCTTGACCAAAATTTGCCAAAGGTTCGACAATCCCGGCAATGCGTAGATCCACATTTGTGGGATCAAAACCAAGCGAAACGCCTGCCGCTCGGACAGGCCAATGGCGGCGGCGGCCTCCATCTGCGATCTGGGAACTGATTGCATCGCACCGTAGATTGTGTTGGCAGCAAAGGCGCCAAATACGATGGCAAAGGCAAAAGCCGCCATGAAAAACCCGTATGTTTCGTGGATCCACTGATCCGCAGAGCTCAGCGGAAGTTTCGCTGCCGCACAGACGACGAAATCATTGCCTTGTCGGATGGGTTCGTCCCAATCTGGGCACTTCGCAAGATGTCGAAGATATTCGAACCCTTGATCAAAAGCGATCGGGACAAAGAGGAAGAAAATAATATCCGGCACACCGCGCACCATGGAGGTGTAGAGAACGCCAAACCATCGTATCAGGAAAAAGCGAGATCGTCGTGCAACGGCCCCCCCAAACCCAAAAGTAAGGATAAGCGGTACAGTCATTGCCAAAAGGCCAAAGACAACAAAAACCGATGTATAGAGGTTCATGTGCTTAGGTGTCGTGAGGTAGCACGACCACCAAGCCGGTCCGCTTAACACAGAAGGGTCGGTACAGAACTCAAACATGAACGAAAATAGGGCCGCCTAAAGTGACGGCCCCGTAATCTTAATAGCCGGTACGGCCTTCAAACCACTTTGCAATAAGAGCGTTAAGCGTTCCGTCCTCTTTCATGGATGCGATTGCAGCATCAAGTTTTGCTTTCAGCTCGCCATCGGATTCGCGGACGCCAATACCAACACCCCCACCGATCGCAACTTCTTCACCTACGAAGATCAACTCGCCGCCAGACTCTGCTACGATCGGCTCAAGAAACGCTTTATCGGCAAGGACAGCGTCAGCTTCGCCGGACCGCACGGCAGCGATGGTTTCATCAGGTGTGGCAAATTCGACGACTGTGCCATCTGAGTTCGCAACATAAGACGCCTGAATTGTCGCTGTTTGCGCAGCGACATTCTTCGCCGTTACAGATGCATCCATTCCCGCAAGCGCAACATAGGCTGATGGGTCAGGTGGAAAGTAATCCTGCGTAAAATCGATCACTTCATCGCGCTCGGCCGTGATGGACATGCCGGCGATTATTGTGTCGTAGTTTCCAGACACCAGGTTTGGAATGATACTGTCCCATTCATTCGTGACCCATTCGCAATCCAGTTCGGCACGTGCGCAAAGTTCGTCGCCGACCTCACGCTCAAACCCGTCAACTTCACCCGCGTCATTCAAAAAGTTGTATGGAGGGTAAGCGCCCTCTGTGCCCATGCGCACGACATGGCCATCTGCAAATGCAGATGTCGCAAAAATCGCAGTTAGAACCGCACCACCCAAGACATTCGTCAATTTCATATCAGTCTCCACTTAATCGCCGGACATTCCGGCGTGCTGAACGATACGAAACAGTGCGGCAGGACCAAGAAAAGCACAAGTAGAGTCTTCGCCGCGCAAAGATTTACCGTGCGGTCACTTTGAACAACCGACGGGCGTTTAAGCCGCTTTATCAAGCAAAGTTAGAACAGGATTATCGATCTTCTTCGGCGCAAATACGTTCTTCCGATTTGCGCCGTATCCGTCGCGCATCGTGAAGTAGAACTCAATCATGGGGCAAATGAGATTAGCTGCCCGCTTGGTCAGAGCGCCTTTCCCACGCAGCCCAACCCATGACATAATCGCGCGCCAGCGGCGGCGGCGGATTGGTTTACTGCGAAGCGTTTTACCGTCTGCCCCCGTTTCCCACATTTTCGAAAACGCGCGAAGCCCGGATTCTGCCAATTTGTCGTTCCAACGATACGCGAGGTAACGGAGATCAACGAAGGTAAAGGGCGCCATGGCCTGGTAGCTTACGACGCTGTCGACACAGAATGTCGATTTTCCTCCAATCGCACGCAAACGCAGCGCTAAATCGATGTGTTCTCGCGTGATGTAACGCTCATCAAAGCCGCCCATCGCATCAAAAAATTCACGCTTGATCAACATACAATGAAATTCGCACACCTCGTTTTTCATCGGCGCTTGCTTTGGGAAATCAGCATCCTTCACATAGACGTTGGAAAGCCTGTGGATCTCGTTAATTTGGATTTCACCTTTCTTCTCATAGGTAATGATCCGCCCCCCAGCATGATGAATGCGCGGCTCTTTCGAAGGGCCGATCAAGGTCAACGGCGCAACAGTATCCGACCCTTCTGCCTCTGCTTGGGCGACCAAGGGCTCCAGCCAATGATCTGAATACTCGATGTCATTGTCCGCGAAGATGATGTATTTTGTGTCCACCAAACGACCGCCGATATTGCGTGCCTCATTTGGCAGCAACATGCGATCTTCCGAAACGAGCGTAAAATCTCGTTCTGATTTCAGAGCTTCCAGTTCACCTCGAACCGCGTTGGGGCTTGCCCCTTCCACAACAATCACCTGTACAGACTCCGGAATTGTCGCGAACAAAGATCTGAGAGAGACCGGCAGGGATGTAAATCGTTCTCTCGGCACGACGACCACAGTTGCGTCCATGATGTTTCTCCTCAATCAGCGCTTACCACCACTTTGCCGCAACACCCGGACAAGAACAATGCTGTTCCTCGTGTTGCATCGGCCTAACTCGCGGGCGCGAACTGTCATAGATTTGTGACCGAAACATCGCGGTTATGTTGCCAAAGATAGGCCGTTCTGCGCGGCACACTTTTGGGAGACCACCAATGAATTTTTTGGCGCTTACAAATCTGTGCACCACACTTATCGGTCTTATAACCGCAGGTTCCGCTCTTGCCGGCAATTTTGTTGTGACGAATGCAGCAGATGCCGATGGGGTCGACATCATAAACTAAAACCGAACCAATACCACCAAGGGCTCCCCTTCTCACCCCTCCCGTTTCGACTTACACTACATCGAAACGGGAGGGGTTATGACATCATCAAAGACGGCATTGGTCGTGTCTGCGCATGCCGCAGATTTCGTTTGGCGCTGCGGTGGCGCAATCGCGCGGCATCAAGATCTTGGATACGCAATCACGGTGATATGCCTTTCCTATGGTGAGCGTGGAGAAAGCGCGAAACTCTGGAAAACCGGAGATATGACACTTCAGAAGGTCAAAGATATCCGACGCAAAGAAGCCGAAGCGGCAGCGCGCGCACTCGACGTCCATGACATTCAGTTCTTTGATTGTGGGGATTACCCGCTCAATCTAGACATCGGTCAGAAGGACCGATTGGTCGACACAATCCGGTCCGTTCAACCGAAGTTTATGCTAAGCCATTCCGAATACGATCCTTACAATACCGATCACATGTATGCGATGCGACTTACGCTGGAGGCGCGCATGACAGCGCAGGCATGGGGCCATAAACCGGGTGAAAAAGTCCTTGGATCGCCGCAGCTTTACTTGTTCGAACCCCATCAAACCGAACAGATGGGATGGAAACCAGACACGTTTCTCGACATTACGTCCGTTTGGGACAGGAAGCGGGCGGCAATCGAATGTATGGAGGGACAGGAACACCTCTGGGAATATTACACGAATGCAGCCCGCAATCGGGCAAACCATTTTCGTCGCAATTCTGGCGGGCAGGCTGGCGGACGGAAGGCCGAATATGCCGAGGGGTTTCAATCGATTTTTCCAAGAACAGTGGATGAGCTTTGATCATGGGCGTCGTCGTTCAAGACATCCCACGGGCCCAGCCGGAGATCATTGACGGCCTTCGGTCAGCCGGTGTTGCAACGGTGCATGAAGCACAACAGCGCACGGGCCTGATGACGAGTAAAATGCGCCCAATCCAAATCGATTGCTGCATCGCAGGAAGTGCGGTGACAATTTCTGCGCCGCCGGGTGATAACTGGATGCTGCATGTCGCGATAGAGCAACTCAAGACGGGTGACATCCTCGTTCTCGCGCCCACCGCTCCTTGCGACATGGGTTACTTCGGCGATCTTCTTGCGACGTCAGCCATGGCGCGTGGATGTTGCGGATTGGTCATAGAAGCCGGGGTTCGCGATACGAAAGACCTTCGCCAAATGGGGTTCCCGGTTTGGTCCACGGCAATTTCCGCGCAGGGGACCGTGAAAGAAACACTCGGATCTGTGAACACCCCTATTGTCTGTGGAGGAACGACTGTCCATCCAGGTGACATCATCGTGGCAGATGATGACGGGGTTTGTGTTGTATCTCGTCACACCGCTGAAGACGTCTTGGCGAACGCGACGGCCCGTCTTTCATCCGAGGAAGAAAAACGTGCCCGGCTCGCCTCCGGCGAACTCGGACTTGATATCTATAGCATGCGGGATCGGCTCGCCGCGAAAGGCCTAAAATACGAGTAGGACTTGGTCCGGTAGGGGCTCAATCTCCGTCGGCCACACCTTCAGTGCGCAATTTCGCGCGACGCGCGCGATAGGACGGAAGGAAAATCAAAAGAGCCGCGATGACAAGCAAACCCAATGTCATTGGTCTTTCGAGAATAAACCCAGCACCGTCATAGAGTTGCATCGATCGTGCAAAATTGTCCTCCATCATCCGTCCGAGGATAAAACCGATCAGAAGAGGCGCAAGCGGATAGTCCGCAAATCGAAGGACCGTCGCGCAGATGCCAAAACCAACGAGGATCAACAATTCAGTAGCGTTGTTCTGGCCGATATAAGCACCCATCAACGTAAAGAAGAGAATGAAAGGAATAAGATAGTTCCGCGGTACCGCCAGAATTTTCGCGATATACGGGATCAACGGTAGGTTGAGGATCAGAAGGATCACGTTGCCAACATACATCGAGATAATGACGGCCCAGAAAATCTCAGGGCTATCAATCATCAATCTCGGACCGGGCGATACATTTAGGGCGATCAACGCACCCAAGAGGATCGCAGTCGTCCCTGACCCGGGAATACCAAGCGTCAGCAACGGAACGAAGGAGCCGGTACATGCAGCATTGTTTGCCGTCTCAGGGGCAGCAAGACCTTTGATCGACCCCTTACCAAACTGCTCCTGTTCCTCCTTCGGGGCAATATTGCGTTCTACCGCATACCCCAAGAAGCTCGCGATTGTAGCGCCCGCCCCGGGCAAAACGCCGATGAAGAAACCTTGCAAAGATTGGCGTCCGACAACAGGTGCAATGCTTTTGGCTTCCTCTCGGGTAATGCGCAGGTCTGTAATCTTGCCATCAGATTTGCCGGTTTCGGACCGAGACGGATTGAGAACAAGGAATAGGGCTTCGGGAAGGGCGAACATTGCCATCGCCAAGGTGATAAAACCAATGCCAGATTGAAGGTCCATCAGGCCCATTGTGAAGCGAGGCATGTTGAACAAGGCGCCCTCGCCAACCGTTGCGGCCATCAGGCCGAGCAATGTCATAAGGACGGCCTTCATGACCTGGCCCGTTCCCGCAAATGCTGCAATTGCCGAAAGACCAACAACCATCAGCGCGAAATACTCTGCTGAATGAAAAAGAAGGGCAACAGTCGAGAGCATCGGCGCAAAAACCATGAGCAAGACAGCACCAATTGACCCCCCCGCAAAACTCGCGACTGCAGCGACTGTCAGCGCCTTACCGGCCTTGCCCTGTCGAGCGAGAGGGTAGCCATCAAAACTTGTTGCCACCGTCCCTGCCACCCCGGGCGCATTCAGCAGGATCGAACTGGTCGAGCCACCAAAAATGGCCCCATAGTAAACCCCGGCCAACAGGATGAGTGCGGTCGCGGGATCCCCGATCGAAATAGCAACGGGGATCATAATGGCGATGATTGACATGGGGCCGAGCCCGGGAAGCATCCCGATAAACGTCCCAATCAAACAGCCGCCGATAACGATCAGAATGTTCTGAAACGAGAAGGCCGTAGAAAGGCCGATCATAATTCCTTCAAGCATTGATCACGTCCCCATAAAAAACGGCCAAGGACGCAGAAAGATGCCCAAAACCTCTTGCACCAAGTACCAGACCCCAAAGGTCGCCGCCAAAGCGACTGGGATCAGGACCACGAATTTACGCTCGCCCAGAACAACGGCGCCGAAGATCAAAAAGCCGCTGGTCGCGAGAATGAACCCAGCGGGACGCAGCAACAGGGCATAGGCGACCATCAGACCCAGCAATATGAGTGTCTGGCCATAGTTGTATTTGGCGAGTTGTTTGTAATCGATGCCGGAAGCATCACTGCCTTTTTCAGACTTTTCGAACCCAAGCAGAATAGCCAAAGAGGTTACCATCGCTAGAATCGAGATGACCTTTGGGAAGGTTGAGGGCCAAATGGGCGTGTTCCGCATAAACGGCGGTAGAAGCTGATCCATCGTGAAAAATGCGGCATACCCGTATGCCATTGCAATCACGAGAATGACCATCGCGATCCATCTGTCCAATGTCATAAAGTATCCTCCCCAGGATTGCGATGTGACCACGGGAGCGCGCATCGCGTCAAGTGCCCCGACCGTTGCCGGTCGAGGCGGTATTGTAAAGGCTTATAGGAAGCCGAGCTTTTTCATCAGATCGCCGATGACCGTTTCTTGGTCTTCAAGGAACGCTTGGAAGTCGTCACCTGGGTTGTGGATGTTGACCCAACCGTTGCGCGCGCGCACTTCTTCCCACTCGTCTGTTTCATACATTTTTGCGATCGCGTCCTGATACATTGTCAACTTGTCATCAGGCAGACCAGGTGCCGCGAAGAACCCGCGCCAATTCACAAATGTTGTGTCAATGCCCTGCTCTTTCATCGTCATCGCGTCAGGTGCGGCAGAAACGCGGTCGTCCGCGGTTACACCGATGATTTTAACTTCGCCTTGTGCCGCCAGATCGACAGCTTCAGAGAAGCCTGTTGAAAGTGCCGCAATCTCGCCAGACAAAAGCGCCGCCATTGCTTTACCGCCGGCATCATAGGGGATGTATTTCACGGCAGTAGGGTCTTCTCCCGCCGCTTCCATGACCATGGCAGCAACCAGGTGGTCCATACCGCCAGGAACAGAACCGCCACCGATCGCTGTACCGGACCGGTCCGCACGATATGCCGCAAGCAGATCATCCATCGAGTTGATTGGGCTGTCTTTTCCGACAACCATTGCTGCGTAGTCACCGATTGTGCCGGAGACCAGCGTCAGGTCACGGAAGTTATGTGGGAACACACCCGTGAGTGAGCGGATCACGATTGGTGTCGAGTTCACCATCAGTGTTCCGTGCTGGCTCTCGGCGTTTTCGATCAAGAAGCCGATCGCTTTACCGCCGCCACCGCCGGACATGTTTTCATATGATGCAGTTCCGACCAGGCCTGCGCCTGTAAGCGCTTCGCCCGTGCCGCGTGCTGTACCATCCCAGCCGCCGCCTGCGCCACCTGGGATCAGGAAGTGAATGCTGTCTACGACTTGGTCTTGTGCAAATGCTGGTGCCGCGAATGACATGGATGCGGCCATAGCCGCCGCCATCACGCGACGCGTTAAAGTAAATTTCATCATTGGTTTCCTCCGTTTGACTCCCAACACACCACCGAAGGGATGTGAACATAAGATCACAACGAAATGAAAAGTCGAGTCAAAGAGGTGCTCGAATATCGGGCAAAACCCCCAAGTATGCCCGAAAAATAGGGATCAAATTGCGCCCTAAGGCTCTAATGCACGCCTAATTCGACTGCATTTTGTCCATAAAGCGTGCCATAGACCCCATCACACTGGTGGCGCCCGCCTGGCTCCAAGCCCCGTCAACCGGGAGTATGACACCCGAAATGTAGGACCCCGCCTCTGACGACAGAAGGCCTGCCGCATTCGCGATATCCGAAACTTCGCCCAAGCGACCGATTGGTACAGATTTAGTAACCAGCTCTTTCAACTCCGGTGTTGGGGTCAAACGCGCCATACCCTCTGTGTTGTCAATTGGACCAGGCACTATGGAATTTACACGGATGCCTTCTTTCCCCCATTCAAGGCTAAGCGTCCGCGTGACCATATCAACGCCCGCTTTTGCCGCGCAGACATGGGATTGGTAACTCATCGGGAGATAGGCCTGCGGCGCGGAGATATTGATCACCGATGCGCCTGGCTTGGTCAGGTGCTCGTGGCAGGCCCGCATGACATGAAATGTACCAAGCAGATCGATATCGACGACGGATTTCATTGCATTTGGTGACATGTCGAGAAGCCGGGCCGGGAAATTGCCGGCCGCGCCGGACACAAGAATGTCGATGCTGCCCCCAAAAAATTCAGTCGCTTTGACAAAGGCGTCTGCCACGGCATCATAATCGCGGACGTCACAGGCAAATCCCGCCGCCTCGGCACCAAATTTCTGCAAACCCTCTACAGCTGCATCGACTTTGTCTTGCTTTCGCGATGCGACAAAAACTTTCGCACCCCATTCTGCGAACCCACAAGCAATCCCGTAATTGATCCCGCTGGTCCCCCCCATTACGAAGACGGATTTTCCGCTGAAGTCGAACATCTGTGCCATAGTCTTTTCCTTTTTGAATTTCGTGCGCGTGGCGGCTCCTTAGGCCATCAGTTTCATCGCGTTGATCAACGGTGCATCCTCGTTTTCCATCACCTCAAGAACATCTTTGTGGAACCGTTGCTTTAACTCTCCGAATATCCCCCGCGCTTTTTTGAAGGTTCCTGCGAATTCCATCGCAGCTTTGAATGTTTCATCCGCACTTGGTAGGGCACCTTCTAAAATCTTCTCCGCCGCAAGCTCCTCCGCCGTTATCCTGCGCCCCGTCAGGACAAAGTCATTCAAACGATAGTGTGGAATCGCTTTTTCAACGAAAGCGATCATGCCTGGCAAAAGTGGAATCGAAACATCAACTTCGGGGAAACAGAAATACCCGCGATCCGTCCGCATGAATCGGAAATCGCAAGCACAGGCAAGCATCGCACCATTGCCGAACGCATGCCCAGTCATCGCAGCGATAACAGGTACGGGAATGGTCAAAAGCCGCGCGAAGACGTCATTCATCCCCAGCATGAATGCCTTAACATCGTCATGGCGACCTTCATTCATCGCGGCCATCAACCAGCCGAGGTTCACGCCTGTACTCCAGCTTTTCTCATGGGGAGACGTGATGACGATCGCCTTTACCCCCTTGTCGGCTTCTGCCGCATCCAAAGCGGCCATCATGGCTTGGGCAAACGCCAAATCCTGTTGGTTTTCCCCATTGTCCATGGTGATGACGGCAACGGATCCCTGAACTTCACATGTAACGACTGTCATGACGTCCTCCCAAACGTGGGTTTAAAGTGACAGGACCCAGTTTGCCAAGCAATCGATCACGTTGGGGAAGCCTAGCGCGACGTTGCGGCAACGGTCAGGTTAGAGGATCGTGAATGCTGCCCGTATGTCGCGGTCTTGGTCGGGCGACAGGTATTCAGGGTGATGAGTGTCCAAGATTTCCTTCGCGGCCATTTTGGCTTTATCCCATGCATCCACCGCGCCGTTCATCTGCCATGTCCGCGGGTCATCCCGGTCCGCTAACTTGGGATAAAAATAATCGCGCTCCATCGCGGCATAGGTGTGGTCACTGCCGAGGAAATGACCCTCCCCCAGTACAGCATTGCAAATTGCCTCGAAGCCAAGATTCTCCTCTGAGACCTCGATGCCCCGCAAGGCGCGATACGTGTGCGCGTGCATTTCATTATCGAGCACGAAGCCCTCGAAACTCGCGCCAAGCAAAGACGCCGTCATGCCGGAACTTTCGTAAATCAGGTTTCCGCCCGCGAGCGCCGCGGCGAAGGATGTGATCCCTTTTTCAACCCCGTATTGGGCATCGATCGCTTTCGCATCGGTCATAGACGACGCCACGCCGGACGGAAGCCCAAGCCAGTTGGAAAGCTGCGCCGAAGCCGCGTTCAACAAGGCCGTCTCGCCGCTGCCGCCAGAAAAAGCCCCCGTGCGCAGATCAATCACCAGCGGCCAGTTCGAGAACACCATCGGATAGCCGGGTTGGATCGCATCCACCATTAAGAGACTGCCCAAGGTTTCCGCCAAGGACTGCGCCAAGAACCCTGCAAGCGTCGCAGGCGCCGTGGCACCCGCCTGAGCCGCCGTAATACAAGACATGGGAATACCCTGTTCGATACAGGCATAGGTCACATCAACCGCATCATCACCGTACCGCATGGGCGAAATAACCGGGCTGATATGGGCCTTCATGAAGGGACGCGCGGCATAGGCGCCGTGCCCGCCCGCCGCGATGTCGAGCATTTTTACAATCGGAGGAATATGCGAGGCAAGCGTGAAGGATGTTGCCGTCGGCTTTGTCGTGTTTTTCAACAACGCGTAAACTGTGTTCACATCCAGATCAAAATTGTCCGGCACATCGGTGGCAACACAGCAGCGCGTGAACCAGCTCACGTTATCCAACACGTCTTGAAGCCGAGTGAAGTTGTGGAGATCGGCCAATGTGGACGGTCGGTATTCCCCGGTACCCATATCGAGCGTTTGGACCGCTGCGCCCCCGGTCCCGAAGTAGACCCGGTCCCCCCCAACTGTGATCGACCGACCTGGGTCGCGCCCATGGAGCGTGAAACTCTTGGCAGCCCGATCAATGGCGCGGAGCACTTGCGTTTCCGGAAACCGCACGCGCGTTCCGTCGGAAACTGCACCAGCGGCCACCAAGTCCTTGGTCAATCGGTCAGGCACTTCGCCCATGCCAAGCTCTGACAACAGTCGCAGCGCCGTTTGAAAAATTGCCGACAGGTCTTGCTGTGATAGGGGCGCATATTGCCCGCCCGGCTGGCCATGAGGCGCGGGGTTCGTTTTCGGCGGCGTGGCCCGCAAAGCCTTGCGGGCGCTTCGGCCACCAGATCGCGGGGACCGAGCGGACAAGATTGTTCTTCCCAAACTGTTTCGCGATGTTTGGGTTGGAACGTCGCACAATGCAAAGGTGAAGCGGGTCCTTCCGGATTTTCAAAACCCCGCCATTCGTTTTTGCGAAAACTCAGTTTCGAAATTGACGGAGCGGATCAAAGGCGTTCCGGTGCGCCCTATGCATCCGAACAGAGCTTTTAGAGACGAAGACCACGCCCGCGATCTTGCTGAGCTCAGATCTCGCGCCTTTGGGTGTTTGACGGCGTCATCACCCGAAGGGCCGATCGCATCGCATCTGCCGTTTATCATGCCGGATGATGCGACAATCTTGGGCCATGTTGTGCGCAATACACCCATTCAAAAGGCGTTGACCGAAGGCGTGGACGCATTGATGATCGTGAGCTTCGGGGACAGCTATATCAGTCCGGATTGGTATGGGGTCGCTGATCAAGTGCCCACATGGAACTATGTGGCGATCCATATTTGGGGGCATGCAAAACTCTTACCCGCTGACAAGCTCCCCGGGACGCTGGCCGCACAATCTGCCACGCTTGAAGCACCGCTTCACCCGAAAGCCCCATGGCACGCAGACAAGATGACAGATGGCGTCTACGAGCGGATGCAACGCGCGATCCTTCCGTTCGAAATGAAGATCAGTCGGATCGAAAGCACCTGGAAGCTCAACCAAAACAAAACGGCCGAGGCAATCGCGGGGGCGGCGACGGCCCTACGCATCGCGGGCTTTGGCCTCAACACCGATTGGATCGCAGATCAAATGGACGATTTGCTGAAAGAGAAAGAACTGCCGTCATGAAAACACGGACAAAAGTTGTCGTCATCGGGGGCGGCATCGCCGGGTGTTCCACCCTATACCACCTTACGCAAGAAGGCTGGTCCGACGTCATGCTGTTGGAACGGGATGAGCTGACGTCGGGGACGACCTGGCATTCTGCTGCGCAGGTTACCAATTTCGGCATGAACCAGACGATGGTGGGGCTCAAGACCCATTCCATTAATCTGTATAAAGAGCTTTCAGAAGACCCTGACTATCCCATCAATTACCACCACGCAGATGGCGGTATTCGCCTTGCCAACACCGAGGCGCAGATGGATGGATATCGCCATTTCACCTCGATGGCGCGTGGTATGGATGTCCATTTCGAAGTCATCGATGCGGCCGAATGTCAGCGGCGCCACCCACTCATTTCGACCGAAAATCTGGTGGGTGGGCTTTGGGACCCATTGGACGGGGACATTGATCCCGCGCAGCTTTGTCAGGCGCTTGCACGACGGGCCCGAAACGCGGGCGCCGAGGTGCACCGTAACACGCCGGTCGTCGGGTTAAAGCAATTAGACGACGACACGTGGGAGGTAGAGACCCCCAAAGGAACGATCAGCGCAGATATCGTGGTGAATGCCTGTGGTTACCGCGTGAATGAGGTCGGCGCGATGATGGGTGTGCATCATCCGGTCACGTCGATGGAGCACCAGTATATGGTGACAGAAGAAATCCCAGCGATTGTGGAAGCGGGGCATCGCATGCCGCTCCTTCGCTGTCCGATTAGTGATTACTATTCCCGGCAAGAGAAAACCGGACTTCTGGTCGGCTTCTACGAACAAGATTGTAAGACATGGGGGTTGGACGGGATCGATCCGAAATTTTCCAACGCACTCTGCCCAGACGACCTCGATCGCGTGATGGATGTGATGGAAGGCGCCTTCGAACGGATGCCAGCATTGATGGATGTGGGCATTAAAACCATCGTCAACGGTCCGATCACTTACACAATTGATGGCGCGCCTTTGGTCGGTCCAATCCCCGGCAAGCGAAACGCGTTTTGTATCATTGGGCTCCGCGCAGGTCTCGGCGAAGGGGGCGGCCATGGTTGGCTGCTGGCACAACAGATTGTCCATGGGGAGGCCTGCTACGACACTTGGGTGCTCGACCCACGGCGCTTTACGGGCCACGCAAATACCGAGCTCTGCGCACTCAAAGCAATCGAGGACTACCAAAACGAATTTCGCTTTCACTTCCCGCATGAACACCGCCCCGCGGGCCGTCCTGCAAAGACCACGCCGCTAACACCGATACTCGCTGCCGAAGGCGCAGAATTCACTGTAGTGAACGGGTGGGAACGCGCAGATTACTTTAAGCCGAGTGCCAATTTTAAGGAGACCCACAGCTTCCACTTTAATGAGGTTTTCGATGTGGTCGCCGCAGAGGTCGCCGCCGTCCAAACGTCTGTCGGCCTTGCAGAAGTAAACGGGTTCAATCGGATCGAAGTGACCGGCACGGATCGTCATGCCTTTTTGGACAGGATGGTTTGCGGAACGGTCACCAAACGCACGGGGCGCGTCGGGCTTGGTTATCTTTTGAACGAACACGGTATGGTGAAGTGCGAAGCGACCTTTGCCAATCTCCCCGACAGTGACCGAGGCAGAGGGCGCACCTGGTATGGATCCGCCGCCGCAAGCGAGTTCCACGACTGGGATTGGCTGTCGAGCCATATCGATCCGGCAGAAGATGTTCAGCTCCGGTCACTGACCAATGACTATACGATTTTCGTCTTGGCCGGGCCGAAATCCCGCGACGTCCTGTCGGCATGTACGCGAGAAGACTGGTCTGCGACCGCGTTCCCCTGGTTGTCGGTGCGCGAGTGTTTTATCGGCATTGCCCCTGTCACAGTCATGGGCGTGAGCTTTTCTGGTGAACTGGCCTATGAAATCCATGTCCCCAATGCCTCGCTTTACGCGGCTTATCTTGCGCTCAGAGAGGCCGGGAAGGTTCACGACCTTCGCCTGTTTGGGGCACGCGCGGTCGAGGCCATGCGGATGGAGAAAGGGTTCTTGCACTGGAAAGCCGACCTGCTCACCGAATTTGACCCGTTCGAAACGGGTTTAGATCGGTTTGTAAAACTGGACAAAGAGCGTTTCGTCGGGAAGGCCGCACTTGAACGACGGCAGAACGAAAGTCCGAGAAAGAAACTCGCCACACTTCGGATCGATACAACAGATCTTCCGGCGCATGGCGGTGCGTCGGTGATGCAAAACGGACACGTCGTCGGCACTGTGACATCGGGCGATTGGGGGCACCGTGTTGGCATGAACCTCGCTTATGCATTTATTGATCCGGAGCTGACCCATACCGGAACATCGCTTTCGGTCGACTTGTGCGGGCATAAGATTGACTGCACGGTCATACCGCCATCGCCCTATGATCCAGAGATGAATTTTCCACGGTCGTAAGCGGACCCATCACCAAGGCTTGATCGGTTCACTTCCAAATAAGGGCCTCTTGCCCTTTGGAATCGACGCTACAGGGGCTATCTCTTTCGAGACAGAACCACTCATCATCAACGCTTCGAATGCCCCGAGGAGATCTTGAATGAAAAAATCGTTGAACACGCGCCGTAATTTCCTGATCGCCACTGGTGCCACAGCGGCCTCTGGACTTGTCGTTCCCACCCATGCCGCAGGTGTTACGCCCACACGCTCTATGCGCGGAGGATCGAATAATTACCGGCCCAACGCCCCAATCGTAGATCGCATCGGCGGAGGTGGTTTTTGGATGAGCGGGACCGTGCGCCGCGCGGGTGACGGCGCCCCACTTGCAGGTCAACGCATTCAGATTTGGGCCCATACCACCGAAGGTCACGAACGCGATTGGCACAGCCACGGCGCCACCCTTACGGACGCAAACGGTGTCTTCCGTTTGGAAATGCCCCAGATTGTACCCGCTTTCGGCCAAGCCCATGGGCACTTGGCCTATGATAGCGGCGAATTCGAAACGGTGTTTCTCCGCCCGGTGATGAACCGCTCCAGCGACACCAGCCTTGAGGCGCATTTCGTCCTACAACCGGTTTAGCGTCTCGTCTCGGCACTCGGTTGCATGAAACCTGTCCAATGGACCATCTGGATCGGAGTGACACTGGTTGCAATCGTGGCAACGGGGCAAGCCTTGTTCAGTCCACTCCTTCAGTGGCGTGATCCGGTTTACATCGGAGCGGGTATCGCGGGCGTGATCACCCTGACACTTTTGCTGATTCAGCCCGTTTTGGCGTCCAAAACTCTCTCTGGGTTTTCGCCTCTGACGGGCCGCTGGTTGCATGGCTTGGTTGGCATATCACTCCTCGCAGCGGTGTTTGCCCACATCATAGGTCTCTGGATCACCAGCCCGCCCGATGTGATGGATGCGCTTCTCTTCGTGTCTCCCACGCCCTTTTCGCTTTGGGGCGTGATTGCCATGTGGGCCCTTATTCTAAGTGCCGTTTTGGCCTTTAGCTGGCGGGCCATTCACTTGCGCCCCACAGTCTGGCGCTGGATTCATATGTCTCTTGCCATTCTCATCGTTGTAGGAACGGTTGCGCATGCTTTGCTCATCGAAGGTACAATGGAGCTGGCTTCAAAAACTCTGATCTGCATCGTGATTGTGATTGCTACAATTTACACACTATCGGAGCGCGGTTTTTTCACAGCCTTCACAAGAAATAAAACACCGAAATCCTAGAGACTTTTTGGTAGCGGAGGAGGGACTTGAACCCCCGACACGCGGATTATGATTCCGCTGCTCTAACCACCTGAGCTACTCCGCCACGAGAGCCGCCGGTTAGGCAAAATTCAGAATTCGGTCAAGATCGAATTACACATCCCGCGCTAGCGCCCTTACCTCTTCATAGCGAAAACACGTTACGAGATGATCGTTCACAAGACCGCAGGCCTGCATCCATGCGTACACAATTGTCGGCCCACAAAACTTAAAACCCGCCTTCTTAAAATCTTTCGACATTTGGGTGGACAGGGGTGTTGCCGCCGGAACGTCAGAGAGCGATGTCCACGCGTTTTGAATAGGTCTCCCGTCCACATAATCCCATACAAATTTGGAGAAGCCCTGTGCGTTTTCAATCTCGAGAAACCGCTGCGCGCCGATGATCGTCGCCTCGATTTTTCCCCTATGCCGAACAATGCCTTCGTCAGTTAGCAAGCGTGCCACGTCCGTACCCGTAAAGTTTGCCACCTTTTCGGGATCAAACCCTGCAAAAGCCTGTCTAAAAGCCTCCCGTTTGCGGAGAATGGTGATCCAGCTCAACCCTGCCTGAAACCCGTCAAGAACGAGCTTTTCCCATAGCGCACGTCCATCATATTCTGGAACGCCCCATTCGGTGTCATGGTATTCAACGTAGTCCGCCGCCGTGCCATGCCATCCACATCTCTCCATATTGATCTCCTAACTTTCGTAGATTTTAGAACAAATTAGAAACATTTACGAAGTGAAAAGATTCGGTGGTTTAGGTGGGGCCGTAGTACGGAGACATCAATGACCGACCAACCGGGATCACCCACTGATCCGATCGATTATATTTTAAGACGAAAAAGTCGATCTGTTCTGGAACAAGTTCGAACGGCTTTGGATACAGGCAATGTTGCTCTGGCCTTTCAGCCGATTGTCTATGCAACCGATATCGACCGTCCGGCATTCCACGAGGGCTTGATCCGCCTGATTGACACTAATGGAGAGGTTATCCCAGCGCGCGATTTCATCGACGAAGTCGAGATGATTGAACTCGGCCGACAAATTGACACGGCTGCACTGCGCTGCGGGATTGAAGCCTTGATTGAACATCCCGCTCTTCGTCTCTCGATCAACATGTCTGCGCGTTCGATCGGATATCCTGAGTGGATGGCGACACTAAACAAGGGGCTGCAAGAGGAACCGACCGTGGCCGAGCGATTGATCTTGGAGATTACGGAAAGCTCTGCAATCTCAATGCCCGAAATCGTAAGCTACTTTATGGCTGATTTGCATTCCCGCGGTATTTCATTTGCACTTGATGATTTCGGCGCTGGCTATACCGCATTCAGGTTCTTCCGCGAGTTTCAATTCGACATCGTCAAGATCGATGGTTTGTTTTCACGAGATATTGCGAACAATCCGGACAATCAGGTTTTGATGGGTGCACTCATCGCCATTGCTGAACAGTTCGATATGTTTACCGTCGCCGAAGAAGTTGAGCGGCAAGAAGACCTCGACTATCTCCAGCAATCAGGCATTCGCTGTGTGCAAGGTTACATCACCGGTGTTCCGGATCTCTCACCTATATGGCGCGTATCACCAGAAAAGCGGCGGGGTTACGCCTCGTAGGGCTTGCGCTTCAGACCATCGCGGCGCTTTAAGGTGCCGAAGCGTTTGGAGATACCATGAAACCTGTGATCATCGCATCAGCGGCACGCACGGCCGTCGGAAAATTTCTCGGCGGGTTTGCAACCACCCCCGCACATGATCTGGGATCGGTCGCAATATCTGCGGCCGTTGAACGCGCAGGCGTGGACAAAGCAGATGTCTCGGAAGTTATTATGGGACAGATCCTCACGGCCGCGCAGGGCCAAAACCCCGCACGTCAAGCCAGCATAAACGCCGGACTTCCGATTGAGACACCAGCTTGGGGAATCAATCAGCTCTGCGGTTCTGGATTGCGCGCAGTGGCCCTCGGCGCACAGCAAGTGGCAAGCGGTGCTGCCGATATCGTAGTCGCGGGCGGTCAGGAAAGCATGAGTATGGCGCCGCATGCGGCAAATCTCCGACCTGGCCAGAAGATGGGCGACTTTTCTTATACGGACACAATGATCAAAGATGGATTGTGGGACGCCTTTAACGGGTACCATATGGGCAACACGGCCGAGAATGTCGCGCGGAAATGGCAAATTGACCGGGCAACACAAGATGCCTTCGCGGTCGCGTCTCAAAACAAAGCTGAAGCAGCCCAGAAGGCAGGTCGCTTTGCGGATGAGATTGTGCCTGTCACCGTCCAATCGCGAAAATCAGAGAGTGTCATCGACCAGGATGAGCATGTTCGGCACGGCGTAACCATCGATGCGGTTTCGGGAATGAAGCCGGCCTTCGAGAAGGACGGAACCGTAACGGCAGCGAACGCCTCCGGCTTGAATGACGGCGCCGCAGCCCTGCTCTTGATGTCGGAAGGCGCGGCGAAAGAGAGGGGCATCGCGCCGAAGGCCCGCATCGTCGCGCATACAAATGTCGCACTTGATCCTGCGATTATGGGCGCGGGGCCAATCTATGCATCTAGGAAGGTTCTCACTCTCGCTGGCTGGTCTATCGATGATCTTGATCTCATTGAAGCGAACGAAGCCTTTGCAGCCCAGGCCTGCGCCGTGAACAAGGATCTCGGATGGGACCCCAAAAAAGTGAATGTAAATGGAGGTGCCATTGCAATTGGCCATCCCATCGGGGCCTCAGGCGCGCGTATCTTGACCACACTTTTGTTTGAAATGGAGCGCCGCGATGCAAAAAAAGGTCTCGCAACGCTCTGCATCGGCGGGGGCATGGGCGTCGCGATGTGCGTCGAGCGCGACTAACCGCGGAGCTTTTCCAATTCTTCTTTGATGCGGAGCTTTTCTCGTTTCATCTCGGAGATCTTGGCAGCATCGGGGGCCGCCCGTTTTTCTTCTTCGAACAGTGCTTCCTCCAGCGCCTTATGTTTCCGCTCAAGCTCTTCGCGCCGACCTTCAAGTGTCATGACAGTCTCCCTCTGCTGTCTTATAGTCGACCACAGTGTCACAGGTTTGTCACCACTGTCTTAAAGCTCCAACCGATGCCCCTCTCGCAAGATACGCCGAGCCGCGTCGGAATAATCGTCGCCATCGGAAATATGTTCTGCTCCGTTATGCATGACAAATGGAAAGAGCAACCGGCATCCTGCGGCGGCGCCTCGCCTTCCCTGAACGATAACGCGTTTCGCGACGCGACCATTTCGCGCTGAAATCGGCAGTATTCGAACATCCCCAAATCCCACAAAACACTGCAAAACATCGTCCAAACGCTCGGCCCGATGGATGACCGTAACCGTTCCCTTGGGACGAACACGTTTTCGTGCCACCTCTATCCAGGCCGCGAAGGGCGTGTCTTCGAAATGCGTGCTGTGCTTCAACGGATGCGCACCGTCCACATGATGGTCATAATAAGGCGGGTTGAACATGACATGATCGAACTGCTCCGTCGCAACATCACGCGGCAAATATTGCAGATCAGCCTGCAGAACCCGGGCACGCGGCCCTAAATTTTCAGCGGCCAGTAAGGCGTGGCGGGCCTCTTTCTCAATACATGTCATGGTGATTCCCGTGACCCGCCAAATCAGGCAGGCCGATGCGACGCCCGCACCGGCGCCGAGCTCCAACACTCTGTCTCCCGACGTCGCAGGGACCGCAGCCGCCAACATCACCGCGTCAGAACCAGCACGATACCCTTCTCGCGGTTGTTTAATCTTAACGCGGCCATCAAGGTATTTGTCTTCCGTGAGGTCACCCATCTGGAAGAGAAAGATCGTTGTCTTTGAGTATGGCACGTGCGCGAAAGTGATCGCGATCCGCGACCATTAACCGGCGCGGCATAATACCAATGGACCCTTCAAGGATGCTCATGTGGACGTCCAGATCGAAGCACTCTATATCCTCAGCAGCGAGCAGCGCCTTCGCAAAGGCGATTTCGGTGGGGTCATTGGTGCGCATAAGTTCTTTCATACACGGCCCTTATGCCCGGCCCGCGCAATTTGTCGAGGAACCTAAGCCCTGATGCTCACAGAAATATCCCCGCAAGACCGGCTGAGCCAACTTTTATCCGAGGACATGGATCGCGTGAACGCTTTGATTCAGTCCCGAATGGCATCCGAACATGCGCCCCGCATTCCGGAAGTGACCGCGCATCTGGTGAACGCGGGGGGCAAGCGACTGCGCCCGCTGCTGACCTGCGCATCGGCGAAGATTTGTGGATATGACGGTCCGTATCACATCCACTTAGCGGCTACGGTTGAGTTCATCCATACTGCGACTTTGCTGCATGATGACGTTGTGGATGAAAGTACACAACGTCGAGGGCGGCCAACAGCAAACCTTCTTTGGGACAATCCATCATCCGTCCTCGTCGGTGATTATCTCTTCTCCCGGTCCTTCCAGTTGATGGTGGAAACAGGCAGTTTGAGAGTGCTCGACATCCTGGCAAATGCATCTGCCACCATCGCCGAGGGAGAGGTGCTTCAACTCTCGTCGGCGCAAGATTTAGCAACGACCGAAGACACGTATTTCAAAGTTATTCGAGGAAAAACCGCTGCGCTTTTTGCGGCAGCGTGTGAGGTTGGAGGCGTGATTGCAGGCGTTCCGGCTGCGCAGTCAGAAGCACTGCGCGCATATGGTGATGCGCTCGGCGTCGCGTTTCAAATCGCAGATGATCTTCTTGACTATGGTGGGACGACCGCCGAGCTTGGCAAAAACGTCGGCGATGACTTTCGAGAAGGCAAGCTCACCCTTCCTGTCATCCGGGCGCTGTCGCAAGCGTCCGACGAAGAGCGGTCCTTTTGGTCATCCGCGCTGGAAAAGCGCCAAAACACCGATGATGCTCTTGCATACGCGATGAACATTATGTCGAAACATGGTTCACTCGTATCAACGCGATCGACAGCGGAGGCCTACGCGCGTCAAGCGCGCGCGGCGCTGGGCGTGCTTCCAAAATCGGAGATCCGAACGATCCTCGAAGACCTGGCTGACTACGTGGTAGCGCGCGTCACCTAACGCAAAGCCGCTGACGTAACCCACCAGTCAGGGTATTGTTGCGAAAGATGGTCTGCGGCATGCCTTGCGTTTTCTTCCGTTGCGAAGACCCCATAGCATGTTGCGCCCGACCCCGACATGCGTGCGAGATCCGATCCAGATTCCGACAAAGCGCGAAGCGCATCATCAATTTCTGGACAGATGGCGCGCGCCGGGCGCTCTAGGTCGTTTCGCAGCTCAGAGAGGCAGAGATCATCAAAACGCACAAAGTCGGGAAGGCTCGAATTGGTCTTTGAGGACAACCCGTCGAAGACGTCACGCGTGGAAACCGCGACGCCCGGATTGACCAAAACAACATTCAGACCAGAAAAACCTTCGAGCGGCTCAATAACTTCACCAATGCCCTGCATGCGACATGCATGTCCAAAGATGCAGACGGGCACATCGGCACCCAGCGCAACCTGTTGTTCGATCCCAGGAAGATCGCTGGACGTTAACCGGGAGAGGCCCCGAATTGTTGCAGCCGCATCCGCGGACCCGCCACCAATGCCAGACGCGACAGGAAGGTTCTTTTCAAGTGTTATAAGAACGGGCGGCGCCCCCATGAGCCGAGCGGCACGCAAGACAAGATTGTCAGCGTTCGGGCTAAGATCACCCGCGAATGGGCCCGTAATCGACAAGTTTAGGTGATCTGCAGGCGAAAATGTAAGCCTGTCTCCAACATCGGCAAAGGCGACGAGTGAGTCGAGACAATGATAGCCATCTTGCGTCTGGGACGTCACATGGAGGGCAAGATTAACTTTTGCCCGCGCTGTCTCAACGATCATTCGCGCCTATTCACCCAAAACGGTCTCTGCGGTCGACTGTTCCTGTAGGAACGCCTCAAGACCAATTTCCAGCTTTCTCTTAATCTTGGGGATTTCCGGTTCCTCCGGTTTGAATGACAGTGCGCGCCGCCATTGGAACCGCGCTTCACGCTTGCGGCCAACCATCCAATAGACGTCCCCAAGATGGTCATTGATGATCGGGTCCGTCGCAACCAAGGATGCCGCCCGTTCCATCGGCTCGACCGCTTTCTGATAATCGCCAAGTCGATAATAGGCCCAGCCGAGGCTGTCGGTGATGTACCCATCTTCGGGGCGTTCCGACACTGCTCGCTTAATCATCTCGAGCGCCTCTTCGAGATTTTGACCTTTCTCCACCAGTGAATATCCGAGGTAATTCAGAACAAACGGCTGGTTCGGGCTTAGGTCAAGAGATCGACGGAAGTCAG
Organism: Pseudomonadota bacterium; assembly: GCA_038744815.1. Taxonomy (GTDB): domain Bacteria; phylum Pseudomonadota; class Alphaproteobacteria; order Rhodobacterales; family Rhodobacteraceae; genus Amylibacter. The sequence continues at coordinate 88,870 of JBCDLY010000011.1, forward strand.
TTTCTGCGAGTTCCCATTGGTCCGTCCGCTCACGTGCGATCCCGCGCGCGTAGTAGATGCGCCAAAGGTTCCCGTCTCCATCCGCCATTTGATCAAGCGCCGCAGTATAAAACGGTTCGGCTTCGGCAAATCGCTCTTCGAAGCGAAGGATGTCACCGAGTGTAATCTGCACTTCAGGGTGACCTGGTGCAGTTCGCTCCAGACCTTGGAGCACTGCAATTGCGGCTTCGGTTTCACCTGCTTCCGCCAAAGTATCTGCCCGCGACATTTCCGCTTCCAGGTAAAGCGGATCGTCGAACGCCACCTTAGAGTATTCTTCGGCTGCGACGATGTACTGATCTTGAAACCGTAAGATATCTCCGAGAAGAAGGTTTACGTCGCTTTGGCCGGGCCGCACATGTTGCGCCAACCTGGCATAAATCAGCGCGGCGTCCGTGTTTTCTTCAGAAGCGAGGATCTGTGACAGCGCGCGAAAGACTTCGGCAGCACCATCAGTTGCCGATCTGACAACGGTGAAAGCCGGAATGTTTCCGGCAACAAGTTCCGCCCGAAGCGCTGACAACTTTGGGTCGGAACCGGTCGGATCAGCCTGATCCAAAATCAGAGCCGCGCCTAACGTGTCGCCGGTGTTGGCCAGGATCAGAGCGTGGCTTGCAATGGCATTGCGGTCAATATGGAGTGGGCCGCGATCCCCGCCCGCCATCAGTTCGCCCGCAGCCTCGAAGTTTCCGGTTGCCGCAAAGGCGAGCGCTTTATGATATTGTGCAAGAACACCAAACCCCTGCCCGTTCATGGAGTCGAATTCTGAAATAGCCTCCGCCGCACTCCCTTGCCCGAATGTTATCCAACCCGAAAGCAGGTCTTTAATTATGGGGCTCATCACCTCGTCATCAGCCGAGAGATACTCCCGCGCAGTGTCGAAATTTCCAGCCGCCAATGCATCGGCCAACGTGAGCAAGCGCGGCAGCCGATCCAGCGTGTTCCGCGGTGCGGATTGATCAACCCAATCTAGGGCCGAGTTCATATCGCCGCGCATCACGAAACTTAGAATGGCATCGTTTTGGAGCTGGGCACTTTCGGGGTCCAGATTCAGGGCGCGCTTATAAAAATTGGACGCTCCCACATAATCGTTCTGTGCGGCAGCATGTCGGCCAGAAAGATAAGCACCGGCCAAGCCATCAGCCACCGTAACGGATGCAGAGACCACCAAAAAAGAGAGTGTCAGACAAAAGCGCGCTATAGATGTCATTTACGTGAATCCCAACAAAAAGACCTGAACAGCGTAGCAGGTCGTCCAGGTCTTGCAATTCACGATTAGCCGCACCCCCGTTTTTTACATATTTGGGTAGTTTGGCCCTTCTCCCCCTTGCGGGGTCACCCATGTGATGTTCTGGCTCGGATCTTTGATGTCACATGTTTTACAGTGAACGCAATTTTGGCCATTGATCACAAAGCGCGGGTTCGAGCCATCATCCTCTCGAACAACTTCATAGACGCCTGCGGGGCAATATCTTTGCGCAGGCTCAGCATATTCTGGTAAATTCACAGAAATTGGGACGGATGCGTCCGACAAGACCAAATGCGTCGGTTGTTCTTCTGCATGATTGGTTGCTGAAAAGCTCACATTCGTCAGGCGATCAAAGCTGAGCTTTCCGTCAGGCTTGGGATAGTCGATTACGATATGATCGTTCGCTTTTCCTGTGGCCTCCGCATCGGTCTTCCCGTGAGAAAGTGTTCCAAGCGGGTTCCAACCCGTCAAACTTGCCACCCACATGTCGAAACCGCCCAATGCGAGAGAGGCAAAAAGACCAAACTTTGACCAGAGGGGCTTCACATTCCGCACCTTCTTTAGGTCTTTCGCAACAGGGCCTGTGCGCAAGTCCTCTTCATATGCGACAAGTTCGTCGGTTTCCCGGCCTTCGGCAATCGCCGCAACCGCAGCTTCAGCTGCCGCAATGCCCGAGAGCATAGCATTGTGATTTCCCTTGATCCGCGGAACATTCACCAACCCAGCGGAACACCCAAGGATCGCGCCGCCTGGAAAGACCACTTTCGGAACAGATTGCCACCCACCCTCTGAAATAGCCCGCGCGCCATAAGCGACACGCTTGCCACCTTCGAGAAGGTCAGCAACCATCGGGTGATGCTTGAATTTCTGAAACTCCATATACGGGAAGAGATGTGGGTTCTCGTAGTTCAGGTGAACGACAAAACCGACATACACCTGGTTGCTATCGATATGGTAGATGAATGAGCCACCACCCGCATTTGATCCAAGAGGCCAGCCGAACGAATGCGAAACCGTACCCTCTTTATGTTTGGACGGGTCTACCTCCCATATCTCTTTCATACCTATTCCGTATTTCGGAACATCCGACTCCGCATCCAATGCGTATTTCGCGATCACCTGCTTGGACAGAGAGCCGCGAACACCTTCGGATAGAAACACATATTTGCCATGCAATTCCATGCCTGGCTCATAGGCAGGCCCGGGCGTCCCATCTTTGAGTTTTCCAAACTCACCCGCAACAACACCCCGAACTTCTCCATTCTCTCCGTAGACGAGTTCCGAACACGCCATCCCCGGAAAAATCTCAACCCCAAGTTCCTCGGCCTGTTCGGCCAACCAACGGCACACATTGGCCATCGATACGATATAATTGCCATGATTGTTCATCAGTGGTGGCATCGGAAAGTTTGGAATTCTAAACCCGCCCGTCTCCGTCAAATAAAAGAAGTTATCTTCTGTGACCTCGACATCAATCGGCGCACCTTTCTCTTTCCACTCCGGAATGAGAGCATTCAACCCAATAGGGTCTAGAACCGCACCGGACAAAATATGAGCGCCGACTTCGGACCCTTTTTCAAGAACAACAACTTCTAATTCCGCATTCAGCTGTTTCAGTCGAATTGCCGCAGAAAGACCCGCTGGACCGGCCCCAACTATGACAACATCGTAGGGCATCGCTTCGCGTTCAATTTCGTCCATAGGATTTCCCATCTCTTCTCATCGTAGAGGGACGTAAATGCAAACCACATGTGCAATCAAGCATATCCGATGTCGCAACAGCGCCCAAAAGACCCGGATGCGAGAATGACTTTACGTCTGTTTTCAGCGATTTTCGGCGAAAAACGCATCAAGACAAGTCGGTTGAGTTTCATTAAATCCGTAATTAGACCAACAGTCTAATCAAGATGTCGGGTTACTATGGACAAAATTCCCTTAACTCAAAACGGTTTTGAGAACCTAAACGCGGAATTGAAACAGCTCAAATCCGTCGATCGGCCGGCCATTATACGTGCGATCGCCGAAGCGCGTGAGCATGGCGATCTTTCTGAAAACGCGGAGTATCACTCAGCCAGAGAACAACAGAGCCATATCGAAGGGCGGATCAAGGAACTTGAAGGCCTGATCAGTCTCGCAGATGTGATTGATGTCTCTAAACTGTCGGGTAGTGTGAAGTTTGGGGCCACCGTAAACCTGGTGGACGAAGACACCGAAGAAGAGAAAACATATCAGATCGTTGGAGAGGCGGAAGCCGACATTGCGAACGGTCGGCTGAACATTAACTCGCCAATCGCACGCGCTTTGATCGGGAAAGACACCGGCGACAGCGTCGAAGTGAAAACTCCGGGTGGAGAGAAATACTACGAAATACTTTCAATTGAGTATGTCTAAGCAATGACCGAAAGCGCCGAAACGGAAGCCGAGCAGGCGGCGGAAACGCCAGATAAGACGAAGGACCGGTTGATTGATCGTGTGCCACCTATCCAGGTCGCACTGTTTTTGACGGTAATTTGGTCCATCGCCTTCTTCATTCCAATCATTTCGGCGCAGGTCTCATTGATTAATACTGCGCCGCCACTCTTCACGGCAATGACGTTTATCATGCCCATCCTTTTTGTTTGGCTAACGGCGATCATGATTATTGCCATGCGGCGCCTACGGTCAGAGACGCAAGTCCTTCGCCATGCGATTGAATCGATGCATCATAATATCGAAGGGGAACTCGCCGCCCAAGCCGAAGAACGAGACAACTGGTCGTATTTTCAACAGGAACAGATGGCGCGCCTTCGCGACGTGACACCGTTTGGCGATGCTCAACGACTGCCTGAACCAAAGGCCGTCTTCGCGCCCTTCGAACATCAGCCAGATCCGGAAGAAGTTGCTCAGTACGGACTGCCGTTAACCCACCCGAAACCCATAGAAGTTGTGCCTCTTAGCAATGGCGAGATCATCCAATCTTTGAACTTTCCAAACAATAGTGATGACAAAGAGGGCCTGCGCCTGATGCGCCGCGCGACCGAAGATCGCAACCTCGCGGCCCTTATAAAAACATCGCGAAACACACTCACCGCACTGTCACAGGATGGCGTGTTCATGGAGGACCTTGTCCCGGACGCCCCCCAAGCACAGGTTTGGAGACGTTTTGCGAAAGGTGTCCGAGGACCCGCGATTGCAGCACTTGGCGGGATTCGAGATCGCTCCGCTTTGGCCTTAACAAAGGGGCGTTTGAAGAGTGATGTGGAATTTCGCGAAACCGCGCATAATTTACTGCGTGAGTTCGATCGCTTTATTTTGGACTTTGAGAAAACGGCAACAGATGATGAGCTTTTGGCACTCGGCCATTCGCGGACGGGGCGCGCGTTCATGCTGATCGGGCGCTGCACCGGGACTTTCGAGAAATCAGCATAACATCTGCGCTGCAGATCAGTCGAAACTCGAGAAGGGCAAATACCGCACCTTGTCGTCCGGTTTGATGTCAACGGCACCATGTGGCAATCCTACAAGCCCCTCTGCCCAGCTTAAACCAGAGACACGTCCCGACCCTTCAGAGCCAAAGACTTCAACAGCGCCGTCCGCGTTGACCCGCGCCCTAAGATACTCGGTCCGGCCCGGTTTCTTTGTCTTTGCGAAAGCGGCGGGCAAATCGTACCCCTGAGGTTCTGACAATTTGCGCCCTTGGAGAAGCTGCAAGGCAGGGCGCGCAAAGATCAATGTACATACAAACGCTGCAATGGGATTGCCAGGCAAACCAAAAATAGGCACGCCATCCCATTGCGCAAGCGCCAGTGGACGCCCAGGTTTGAGGGCAATTCGCCAGGTATGACGATCCGCCAAATCCCCAAGAACGGCTGAGATATGGTCTTCTGCACCGGCAGAGGCACCGCCACTTGTGATGACTGCATCGCATTGCGCCACAGCCTCTCTCAATGCGCGTTCCACGGCCTTGCGATCATCCCCGACATGGCCAAGATTGATCGCCTCGTATCCCCAGTTTAAAACTTGCGACAGCAGCATCGGTCGGTTCGCATCGAACACCTGATGGGCTCGGGCATCCGCTCCTGGTGGCACAATCTCATCTCCCGATGAAATAACGCCAACCTTGAGCGGTTTGAAGCACTCTACCCTCTCAACGCCAACGCTTATCGCGTAGGCGAGGTCACGAACTGTTAGGCGATGACCCTTTTCTAAGATGACGGCTCCTTCAGCCGTGTCTTCCCCGCGAGAGCGGATGTTTGCACCGGGTTTTGGAGGCCCTGGTAAATACACGCGTTGGTCGCGAACGCTAACGTCTTCCTGCAACACAACTGCGTCGGTTGCGTCTGGCACTTCTGCTCCGGTCAGAATGCGTATGGCTTCGCCCGGCCGAAGAACGTAGTCGGACGGATGGCCTGCTGCCGCTGCACCATCCACAAGGCCATACTCGGTTCGTTCGCCATCGTCTAAACGGACCGCAAATCCATCAACCGCGGCGTTCCGATGGGCGGGATGGGGTCGACATGCCGTAACAGAATTTGCCAAAACCCGACCTAGCGCCGCCGCAACCGAGCAGGTTTCTATCTCGGCCACGGCCGTCAACCGCGATAATAGGCGGCCCTTGGCGTCATCAACGGGCACCCAATCAACACCCGGCGGTAAGGCAAAACAGTCGTTTGGAAGGACCCCCCTCACGACAAACCCACATGATCTGCGATGAATGTTGTGATCTCGGCCGTTGCATCCAAATCGAATTGAGGGATGCTCAACCCGTCATGGTGAACATCACTCGCCACCGCCAAGGGACCAAAACTGGCCGTCTCTATGTCACCCGTTTCCGCCCGGTGGCACAAAATTTTCGGTTGGTTCCAGAATTTGAACCCTTCCATAAGGATCAAATCCACCGGCGCAAATCGGGCCAATATCTCTTCCGGGCCAGGTTCAGGTGCGTTCCGTAATTCATGCATCAAAGCCCAGCGCGCACCAGAGACGATGGCCACTTCGGTCGCGCCCGCTTCCCGATGACGGAAACTGTCCCGGCCAGGATGGTCAATATCAAAGGCATGATGGGCGTGTTTGATCGTCGATACTGTAACCCCACGCTTTGTGAACTCACGGACCAGGCGTTCCATCAGCCCAGTTTTACCGGAGTTTTTCCACCCTACGATGCCAAAGAGCTTCATCCTACTGCCACCCGCGCTTCCGCCAGCTTCAAATCTTCTGGTGTGTTAATGTTGAAGAAGGGATCACTCTCGATTGAAAACGGCACCAATGCAGCCTCCAACGGTCTTGTGAAATCAAGAACTTTGCGCGTGCCCGCAGTCAGCGCTGCGCGCAAATCATCGGCCAACGATGTCGACCAAAGCCCAAAGACGGATTGGGCGAAGAGGCGCCTCTCTTCTTCGGTGGCCGCAAGCGCGACCGGCGCGCCTCCGATACCCGCGCGCAGATCATCAATCAGCGTTGACGGGAAAAAAGGCGTGTCACCTGCGACCGTCACCACATGGGCTGCTCCCTGCGTGCTGGACCAGTCCATGGCCGCCAAAACACCTGCCAGCGGACCGGGGAAACCGTCGATACTATCGGCAAAGACAGGCACACCGAATTTTGAGAAATCCCCGGAATTGGCATTGATAGCAATTTTCTCGGTTTGGCCTTTCAGGCGTGCAATCACGTGTGCGATCATGGGTTGTCCCGCCAAGGGCAAAAGCGGTTTTACCCCGCCGCCCATCCGCCGAGAGGCCCCACCCGCCAAAATAACCGCCGGAATCATGATGCGTCCCGGATGAGGCGATGATCGCCCGAAAGGCAGACATAGCGCTCACCCCGCATCCGACCGATCAGGGTTAAGCCGACATCGCGCGCAATCTCGACCCCCCAGGCGGTAAAGCCCGAGCGGGAAGCGAGGATTGGAATGCCCATCTTTGCGGTCTTTATTACCATCTCGGAGGTCAAGCGCCCGGTGGTATAGAGGATTTTATCGGCTGGGTTTACCCGCTCGGACAGCATCCAGCCGGCGACTTTATCGACGGCGTTATGGCGGCCCACATCCTCCATAAACACAAGCGGTTGATCATGGTGACAGAGCACCGTGCCATGGATGGCGCCTGCTTCCAGATAGAGCGACGGCGTTGTATTGATCTCTTTTGCGAGCGCAAAAAGCCAGCTTTCGCGCACCTCCGCGTCCGGCAGGGTAAGCTCGGCCAGCCCCTCCATCATATCTCCAAAAACGGTGCCAACCGCACAGCCGCTGGTGCGGGTTTTCTTCTCCAGCTTTTCTTCGAAATTTGTGGTGTCTTGGGTACGGACAACCACTGCCTCGACCTCTGCGTCGAAGTCCACGCGCGTCACTGATCCAATATCTTGCACCATCCCCTGATTGAAGAGAAACCCGAGCGCCAAATACTCTGGATAATCGCCGATCGTCATGGCGGTGACGATTTCCTGGCTGTTGAGGAAGATCGTCAACGGGCGTTCTTCGACCACAGAAATTGCCGTCGCCTCGCCGTTCTGATCGATGCCCTCAATCGCACGGGTCAAGCCCGCGCGACCCGGATCAGGCGCAATCGTCATGGCAGTGTGTTTCGTCAATGGACAGCTCCGATCCAGCGTTCTAAGGCTATAGACCTAGCGGGTTTTTGACGCCGCTCCAACCCAAACAGGACAGAGGAATGGAACCCGGAATTAGGCGCTACTTTTGGCTTGGTTTTCGCGATGGCGCACCATTCTTTTTGATGGCATTGCCCTTTGGCCTTTTGTTTGGCGTGGTCGCGACCGAGCTTGGCTGGGATCTTGCGCAAACGATGACCGCAACGGTTCTGGTAATCGCGGGTGCCTCGCAATTTACGGCCGTCACCCTTTGGGCGGAGGGCACACCCATTCTCTTCGTGTTGATCACCGCGCTGGCGGTCAATTTGCGCATGGCCATGTATTCTGCGGCCTTAGTGCCCCATTTTGGTCAGGCCTCAATTTGGACACGTGCGCTCTTGTCTTACACCATTGTAGACCAGAACTTTGCCATCGGGATTCAACGCTACGAGGCCGAACCAGAGCTCACTTGGCAACAGAAGGCCGCGTTTTTTGTGGGCTTCTTTGCCTTCATCGCCCCCGTCTGGGTGACATCAACCTATCTTGGCATTGTTTTTGGCAAAACCATTCCAGAAAGCTACGCACTCGATTTTGCCGCCCCTATTTTGTTCTTGTCGCTCTTTGCGCCCCTTCTACGGTCAATTCCGAACATCGCGGCGGCCGTGGTGTCGGCCGCATTGGCGCTGGCGCTGAGCGGCGTGCCCTATTCCATGGGGCTGATTATTGCTGCAATCGTCGCGATGATGGTGGGCGCGCGGACCGAGCTATGGGTCGAAAAGTGGAAACGGACCCATGTCTGACGTCTGGATCATCATCACTGGCTTGGCCATTGGGACCTTCCTGATCCGGTTTTCGTTTCTCGGTATCATCGGTGGGCGGGACCTGCCGGATTGGATGACGCGGCACCTTCGCTATGTGTCGGTCGCGGTGCTGCCTGGGTTGATCGCCCCATTGGTTGTGTGGCCCGCCGCAAATAACGGCGAGCCGGAGCCTGCCCGCCTGATTGCGACGGGCGTGGCCATTGGCGTTGGGATTGTGTTCCGCTCTGTTATATGGGCGATCATTTCAGGTTTCACGACCCTCTATGTTGCGCTTGCCCTGCTATACTGATCACTTCTTAAGGGCGTCGCGGATTTCCATCAAAAGCTCGATTTCCGTCGGTCCCGCGGGTTCTTCCGGCGCTTCCTCTTCTTTCTTTTTCATAGCGTTCACCCCTTTCACCAAGAGGAAGACAACGAAAGCGATGATCACGAAGTTGATCACGGCCATGATAAAGCGACCATAGGCAAAGATGGACGCGCCGGCCTCTTCCGCCGCGGCGAGGGACGCGAAATCCCCTTCGCCGAGCACAACAAAGAGGCCAGAAAAATCCAGTCCACCGGTGAATAAACTGATCACCGGGTTCAGAAGATCCCCAACCAGCGATGTGACTATGGCCGTAAAGGCGGCACCGACAATGATACCAACAGCCATATCCATGACATTGCCCTTGGCGATGAATGTTTTGAATTCGTTGAGCATTCGGCTCCCCTCCGAGTGTTTTTCGTTTCCTGAGCGCAGTCTAATTCGGTTTTACGAATGGCAGATCGACACCAGAAATCTACATACCAGGCATAACCTCACTTGAAAGGTCATCTCCAGATGAAACTTACCGACTACCCGATCACGCAAAAATGGGCCCCAACGCGGCCGGATGTGATTCAACTCTATGCATTTCCAACCCCAAACGGTGTCAAAGCCTCGATCATGTTAGAGGAAACGGGTTTGGAGTATGAACCGCATTTGATCACCTTGGCCGATGCGGATGTCAAAAGCCCTGAATTCCTCAGCCTCAATCCCAATAACAAAATCCCCGCTATCATCGACCCAAATGGTCCAGGCGGCGACGCGATGGGGCTGTTTGAGTCAGGTGCGATTCTGATCTATATGGCGGACAAATCCGGCATGCTGCTGCCGAAGGATGGGGCCAAACGATACGAGACCCTCCAATGGTTGATGTTCCAGATGGGTGGGGTGGGCCCGATGTTTGGACAGCTGGGCTTTTTCTATAAATTTGCCGGAAAAGACATCGAAGACCCCCGCCCCCGTGACCGCTATATCGCAGAGGCAGCGCGGCTGTTGAATGTCATTGAAGGACAGCTTGAAGGACGCGATTGGCTGACGGGGGAGTACTCCATTGCCGATATCGCGACCGCGCCCTGGATCCGAACCGTGCGCGACTTTTATGAAGCCGGAGAGGTCACCGGTTTGGACAATATGACAAATGTGCAAGCCTATATTGATCGGTTCGTCGCGCGTCCTGCCGTGCAAGTTGGATTGAATACACCAGCTCGGCCGTCGTGATCTAAAGTGCGAGGGCTCTGCCCTCGCGCTCCCGAGATATTTTTGGACAGAAGAAGACCTAGCTGCGGAGCGACCCGCCCGTAGCGCCTGTGACCTTGTCGATCACTTTGGCGGCTACCGCGTCGATCTCTTCATCGGTCAGCGTTTTGTCCTTAGGCTGAAGACGCACAGAGATGGCCACGGACTTCTTGCCCTTGCCCATTGCGGCGGCGGCCTTTTCCCCGTCGAACACATCGAAGACAGATGCCTCTGCAATGAGGGCCTTATCGGCGCCCCGCGCTGCGTTCAAAATGTCAGAGATCAAGACGCGCTCATCCACCACGAAGGCGAAGTCTCGTTCCACCGCCTGAAGATCAGAAATCTCCAGCGCCGGACGGGTTGCCGATTTCGATTTTGGGAACGGCACCCGCGCCATATGGATGGCAAAGCCCACAGCCGGCCCTTTGAAATCAAGCGCGGAGAGCACTTTGGGGTGAATTTCCCCAAAGGCGCAGAGGATGGTTTTTGGCCCCAGGCTGAAGCGGCCCGAGCGTCCGGGATGCCACCAGGCCTTGGCGCCTTCTTGGATCATCATCTTGGCGGGCGCACCGATGGCCGCAAGCACGGCTTCGGCATCCGCCTTAGCATCATAGACATCGACGGGCCGGCGCGTTCCATAGGCGTCTCGCGGGCCCGAATGCCCAACCAAAACACCCGTTGCGAGCAGTTCTTGATCCTCCGGCTCTCCGCCATGGAAGACCGGGCCGAGTTCGAACAGGGCCAAATCGTTAAAGCCCCGCGCCTGATTGCGCGCAGCCGCTTGCAAAAGACCCGGTAAGAGAGAGGGGCGCATATGGCTCATGTCTTGGGAAATAGGGTTGCCCAGCATGGATTTCTCCTCGCCCCCGTTGAAGAGCGCCGCCGCCTTTTGATCAATAAAACTATAGGTGACACATTCGTTGTAGCCCAGCGCCGCAAGCGCCCGCCGCGCCGCCGCCTCTCGCTTTTGCAGCGATGTCAGAACGGGCTTGGCAACACCGTCAACAGGCTTCGGCAGGGGCACACCTTTGAGTTTGGTGAGCGATGCAATCCGCGCGACCTCTTCCACCAAATCGGCCTCACCCAAGACATCGGGGCGCCAGCTTGGCACATGGGCCTGATCGCCTTCGATTTTGAAGCCCAGCGCCTCCAGCGATTTAACCTGCTCGTCTGCTGGTAGGGTCATGCCGACAAGCGATTCAATCCGCGCAGTGTCTAACTTATAGCTGCGGGACGTGTTCGGAATTGCGCCGGCCACGATCACCTCGGACGCTTCGCCGCCCGTATGATCTAGGATCATCTTTGTTGCATGGTCCAAACCAATCGGCGTCCATTCCGGGTCGATCCCCCGCTCAAACCGGTAGCGCGCATCCGAATTGATCTTCAGTGCGCGGCCCGTATAGGCCGTCCGCACCGTGTCAAAATACGCCGCCTCGATGAACACATTCACTGTTTCTTCGGTGCAACCGGACTGCAGGCCACCCATCACACCGCCTAGGCTTTCGATGCCATTGGCGTCAGAGATGACGGTCATCCCCGGCTCCATCCTGTAGGTTTTGTCATCGAGCGCGATGAACTCTTCGCCACCTGCAGCCTTGTGGACGCGCAGCGTGCTGCCTGCGACCTTGTCCGCGTCAAACACGTGCAACGGGCGGTTATTGTCATAGGTGAAGTAGTTCGTCACATCGACGAGGAAGCTGATCGGACGCAGACCAATCGCCTTCAGCTGCGATTGCAGCCATGCAGGCGACGGTCCATTCTTCACGCCTTTGATGACGCGGCCATAGAAGACCGGGCATTGGTCCAGCGTATCGTCATCAATCGTCACCGAAATTGGACAGGGGAACGTGCCTTTGATCGGGGCATCTAGATCGCGGTCCTTCATCACACCCAAACCGCGCGCCGCCAAATCGCGCGCAATTCCGCGCACGCCAAGCGCGTCAGGGCGGTTGGGCGTAATTGCAATCTCAATCACAGGATCGATTTTATCGGGGTCATGGGCTGCGAGATAATCCACAAATTTCGAGCCGACCTCGGGCGTGCCGTCCAACTCAATGATGCCGTCATGTTCGTCCGACAGCTCCATCTCGCGTTCGGAACACATCATGCCATAGCTTTCGACGCCACGAATTTTGCCCACGCCAATGGTTGTATCAATGCCGGGCACATAGACGCCGGGCTTTGCGATCACAGCATAGATGCCTTCGCGCGCATTCGGCGCACCGCAAATGATCTGAAGCTCCCCTTCGTCGGTGTCGACCTTGCACACCCGCAGCTTATCGGCATCCGGATGCTTTTCGGCATGGGTGACATAGCCGATGGTAAAGGCCCCCAGCCGGTCCATTGGGTTCACGATCTCTTCGACCTCTAGGCCAAGATCGGTCAGCGCCTCTGCGATCTCGTCAACAGAAGCCTCAGTCTCCAAATGGGATTTCAACCAGGATAGGGTGAATTTCATAGTGTCACCTTCGCGTGCATCAACGGCGTGCCTATCCCAAAAATGGCGCAGGTTGCCAAGGGGCAGCTAGGCCGCAAGACCGTCCAATTCGTTTCGGATTGATTTCGCCACCGACGCAGCCACAGCCTCGAGTTGCGTGCGCATCGGATGGGCTGCGCGCAGGGCCAAGCCGATTTGCCTGCGGAAGCGATCCGGCAGGGCTTGATAGATCAGGTTGTCGCCCATCCTCTGGTTCAACAGCGGGATAAGGGTGAAGTCTCGCGTGGCGGCGACCATGCTGCGCGCGGTCTCAAGCGACGTCGCCTCTAAAAACCGGTTCGTCTGCCCACGATTGGCATTGCAAAGCTGCAAGGTTTGATCGCCCGCGCAATGCTCTTGGCTCAGCACAACCAAGCGTCGTTCATCATCGGGTTTAAGGTGGTTGAGCGCCGACACGTCCACCGGTGCATGAAAGGTGGAAGAAGCCAGCATAAACGGTTCTTCGAATAAGGGCAGTGTTGCGAGCCCGGGCACCACAATCGGTAAAGCGACAAAGGCCGCGTCCAAATCGCCATCGCTGATCGCCGACAAAAGCCGCGCGGTCGTCCCCTCCACCACTGAGACGCCATCGTGGCGCAGCAAAAAGGGCACAATGGTGGGTGCGAGGGTGGAGATCGCACCAATGCGCAGCACCTGCCCTTCGGCATCCGCCGCCACCCGCGAGCGCAATTCAGTCTCCAAGGCTTTCAACTGTTCGAGCTTTGGCAGAACCTCTTGTCCAAAGGCGGTCAACGCGACCCCGCGCTTGGTGCGTGTGAAGATCGGCTCCCCCAGGAATTCCTCTAGCTTCTTGATCTGCACACTCAGCGACGGCTGAGAGACATTGCACGCTTCGGCGGCCATCGCGAAATTCCCAGCTTGATGCGCGGCCAACACATATTCGACGGTCCGGTTCAGTATCATAGGTTTTACCTAAGTAAGTTTTTATAATTTGTATTTAACTATAGGTGATTGAGTGAGTTAAACAAGTTGCAGAAGAGTAGAGACATATTTCAAAGGAGGAACCCATGGACGGCGATCTCAAATGCCCTTTCACAGGCGGCCAAGCCAAACCCGCAACACATTCTGTGCGCTCGAATAGCGACTGGTGGCCAAACCAGCTCAACCTGAAAATTTTGCATCAGAACCAGCCTGCGACAAACCCGATGGGCATGGCGTTTTCCTATGCAGAAGAGTTCAAAAAGCTGGACCTGAAAGCGCTGAAAGACGACCTGACGGCGCTGATGACAGACAGCCAGGAGTGGTGGCCCGCGGATTACGGCCATTACGGCCCGTTCTTTATCCGGATGGCGTGGCACGCGGCCGGCACATATCGCACGGCCGATGGCCGCGGTGGAGCCGGCACAGGTCAGCAGCGTTTTGCGCCGCTGAACTCGTGGCCAGATAATGGCAACCTGGACAAAGCGCGTCGTCTGCTTTGGCCGATCAAACAGAAATACGGCAATCAGATTTCTTGGGCGGACTTGTTTGTTTTGACAGGCAATGTCGCGCTGGAATCCATGGGCTTTGAAACGTTCGGCTTTGGCGGCGGTCGTGCCGATGTGTTCGAGCCAGAGGAAGACGTCTATTGGGGCGCAGAGGAAGTTTGGCTGGAAGAGGCGGGCGGACCAAACACGCGCTACACCGGTGAGCGCGAGTTGGAGAACCCGCTCGCAGCCGTGCAAATGGGTCTGATTTATGTGAACCCAGAGGGGCCGGATGGCAACCCGGATCCCATGGCATCGGGCCACGATATCCGCGTGACATTCGCGCGCATGGCCATGAATGACGAAGAAACCGTCGCGCTGGTCGCGGGCGGCCACACGTTCGGTAAGGCGCACGGGGCTGGTGATCCGAATTTGGTCGGGCCAGAGCCGGAAGGCGCCCCGATTGAGGAAATGGGTTTTGGATGGCGCAATGGCTTCCGCTCGGGCAAGGGTGTCGATACGACAACCTCCGGTATCGAAGGGCCTTGGACCGCGAACCCAACTCAGTGGGACAATGGCTATTTCGACCTGCTGTTGAACCATGAATGGGAACTAACCAAATCACCTGCCGGGGCCCATATCTGGCACGCCAAGGATTTAGCCGAAGAGGACCACGCACCCGAGGTTGACGGCTCTGGCAAGAAAATCCCGGTCATGATGACCACGGCGGATATGGCGCTGCGCACCGACCCGGCCTATTTGGAGATTTCCAAGCGCTTCCATGCCAACCCTGACGAATTTGCGGATGCGTTCGCGCGCGCTTGGTTCAAGCTGACACACCGCGATATGGGGCCGAAAGTGCTCTATCTCGGCGACGAGGTCCCGTCGGAGGACCTGATCTGGCAGGACCCGATCCCAGCGGTCGATCACGACCTGATCAATGCGGATGACATCGCTGAGCTGAAAAAGCAGATCCTCGCAACCGGCCTTTCCACATCGGACCTGGTCTCGGTCGCTTGGGCGTCGGCGTCGACCTTCCGTGGGTCGGACAAGCGTGGAGGCGCGAATGGCGCACGCATCGCGCTGGAGCCGCAGAAGTCCTGGGAGGTGAACGAGCCTGCGAAACTGGCAAAAGTCCTGGATGCACTGACCGCGATCAAAGACGGGTTCGGAAAACCTGTGTCCATGGCGGATTTGATCGTTTTGGCGGGGTCTGCGGCGGTTGAACAGGCTGCAGGTGGCAAGGTCGAGGTACCCTTCGCCCCTGGCCGGATGGACGCCACGCAAGAGCAAACAGATGTCGAGAGCTTCGACGTGCTGGAACCAGCTGCAGACGGCTTCCGCAACTATCAGCGGGCGCAATACACGAAACCGGCGGAAGAGCTGCTTGTGGATCGCGCGCAACTGCTGACTTTGACTGCGCCAGAGATGACGGCGCTGATCGGTGGTCTGCGTGTCTTGGGTGCGAACTATGATGGTGCGTCCCACGGTGTGCTGACGGACAAGCCAGGCACGCTGTCCAACGACTTTTTCACAAACATCCTCTCCATGGATGTGGAGTGGAAATCGGTCGAGGATGGTGCCGTATTTGAGGCGCGCGATCGTGCAACGGGCGATGTCAAATGGACTGGCACACGGGTTGATTTGGTCTTCGGATCAAACTCTCAGCTGCGCGCCATCGCCGAAGTTTACGCCCAAGCCGATAATGGCGACAAGTTCATGACGGACTTCGTGGCTGCATGGGTCAAAGTCATGAATGCAGACCGTTTCGAACTGGCGGCGTAATCACCCCAAATTTGTTACGAGGGCCGGCCACTGTGTCGGCCCTTTTCTATTTTGCGTGTTCCGCATCATAAGCCGCGCGTGAAGCCTTAACCGGCTCCAAATGGTTGGCGGACCAATACAGAACAGGTTTCAGCGCCTCGACGAACGCGCGTCCGCGCTCGGTCAGTTCATATGACACCGCTATTGGTGGGCCCGGGAAAACGGTGCGTGCGATATGGCCGTCGCGTTCCAAACTGCGCAAGTTCTCGGTCAGGACACGTTGCGTGATGTCGCCAACCGTGCGTTTGATTTCGGCAAACCGCATTGGGCCATCCTCTAGACACAAAACAATGATGATCTGCCATTTCCCCGTCACTTTCGACAAGATCATGCGGATCGGACAGAGGACCGCCTCTGCCTCGGAATGGACGCCGATTGGGAACATGAGATCACCTTAGTGCGCAAATGGTACTAGCCCCTGATTTCATGCGCACTCTGTCCTGTCAAATCGCAGAGGTACCCTCAACCATACCTAGGGAGAAAATAGTGCGTAATTGTAACTCAGTGCGCTTTTGATACCTATTAGCCATCTTGATTGAAACCGAAAGGGACTCACAATGGCAATTAAAGAAGCCGCACTCGCACTGCTCTCGGCAGTGTTCATCGATTATGATGCAGACGCCGCAACGAAGCTGTTGGCACCGGATTACATTCAACATAATCCCAACCTACCAACAGGCGCGGCCGCGATAACTGGCGCGATCCCTGCTTTGGAAGAGGCGGGCCTGACCGTTGAGACACATCGCATCTTCGCGGAGGGCGACTTCGTCGTGATGCACAACACCTACACGAATGCGGAATTTTTCGGTGCACCGACGCTGGTTGCGGTCGATGTTCTGCGCATGGAAGACGGGGTGTTCGTCGAGCATTGGGACAATCTGCAAATCCCGCCTGAAGTGACAGCGTCGGGTCGATCTATGACAGATGGCCCAACCGAGATTACAGATCTGGACAAAACCGCCGATAACAAGGCCGTGGTAGAAGGTTTCGTGAATGACATCTTCTTGGGTGGAAAACTGGACAAAGCGGCTGACTACATAATCTCGGAACCGGGTGCATATGCGCAGCATAACCCGCTGGTTCCGGATGGGTTGGAGAGCTTGGACTTCGCATTCAAGAACATCTTCGGGGCCGACCCAACCTTCACGATCCACACGCTGCACTTGATTGTGGCCGAAGGCAATTTTGTGTTCACCGCGACCGAAGGCGTTTTAGGCGGCGAACCAACAGCATTCTTTGATATCTGGCGCTTGGAAGGCGGCAAAATCGTTGAGCATTGGGATGTAATCGAAAGCATCCCTGGCGAAATGGCCCATGATAACGGCAAGTTTTAATCAAAATTGGGGGCTGCAGTTATTAAGCGGCGGCCCCTATCCGATGCAGCCAGTTCTGAACTTCGAGCGTTCGGGTTTCAGCCCTCTGTGCCTTTGACGAGGTTCCATGGTTCGAGGCGACCGCATCATCCTTTTCCATCGCATTCATATCCCGCATCAGTTCCAGATCAGTTCCACCTCCGGCAGCATAGATGAAACCGAGAATTTCTCCGATATAATCCGCAGGGTATTCGGGGTGATACTGAACACCCCAAAAGGATACGCCCTGACCCTCATAGGCAAAGCCCTGTACTTGCGAATGGGCATTTGTGACCAACAGCTCTGCACCGTCCGGCAGTTTGCAAACCTCATCACGATGAATGCAGGGCACAGCAAAACCGTCCGAGCGTCCCGCCATCATAGGATGCGTTCGACCAGCATTTGTCAGTGACAGGTTCTTGGCCAGTCCCACTTCTAATCCATTCGGGGAATAGCGCACGGCACCGCCCAACAGATGCGCGGCCATTTGCAATCCATTGCAAGAGCCATAGGTAGAAAGGCCTGCCTTGAAAACCTCTTCACAAGCCTCTGCAAGCAGGCGCCCGTCGGGTTCATCCACGGACCAAGCAACACCACATCCAGTGAAAATCGCCCCGTCCACCTCTGAGAGGATGCCTGCATCGAAATCACCGCGATACGGTTCTGTTGGGATCACCTCGATGTTCGGCGCGTACTGCCTAATGACATCCGTGAACAATCCGGTCGGCAAACGCCCACCTGCCGCGTGGCGGCTATCCACCATTTCTTTCGAATTTGCTTCTAGGATGACAACCCGTTTCACGGATTGAGGCCACCATGCAGGTTCGGGGCTTGCAGCGCACCAAACCCGTAATGACGGAGCCAGCGCAAATCGCTTTCAAAGAAGGCGCGCAAATCGGGAATACCGTATTTCAGCATCGCGATCCGGTCGATCCCCATGCCAAAGGCAAAGCCTTGCCATTCATCCGGGTTCACGCCCGCATTTTGCAGCACCTTTGGATGCACCATGCCAGAGCCCAGGATTTCCATCCAATCGTCGCCCTCACCGATTTTCAGCTGACCACCCTCCCAAGAACAGCGAATGTCGACTTCTGCCGAGGGTTCAGTAAACGGGAAATGGGAGGCGCGAAAGCGCAACTCGATAGTATCGACATTGAAGAAATTCCGGCAGAACTCTTCCAGCGTCCACTTCAGATGCGCCATGGAAATATCGCGGTCGATCGCGAGCCCCTCATATTGGTGGAACATCGGCGTGTGCGTTTGATCATAATCCGCGCGATACACACGGCCTGGGCAAATGATCCGATAGGGCGGCTCTTTGCCCTCCATATGGCGGATTTGCACCGGGGATGTATGCGTGCGCAAAACATGCGGTGGGCGCTCATCGCCCTCTGCCCGGTGCATATAAAACGTATCCATTTCGGCACGCGCTGGATGATGGCCCGGAATGTTCAGCGCGTCGAAATTATACCAATCGGTTTCAATCTGTGGCCCTTCGGCAACCTCAAATCCAAGATCTGCAAAGATCGTGACAATCTCTTCGGTCACCTGGCTGATTGGGTGGATAGTCCCTTCGCGTCGCGGGCGCGATGGCCGCGTCACATCTAACCATTCCGAGGCCAAACGCTCGGCCAAGGCGGCATCGGCCAATGCCGCCTTTTTAGCATTCAACGCCGAACTGATCTCATCCTTCAGAGCGTTCAGCGCCGGGCCTGCAACTTGGCGTTCCTTTGGGGTCATTTTCCCCAGCTCACGCATCTTAAGGCTGATCTCGCCCTTTTTGCCCACAGCTGACACACGAAGTTCTTCCAACGCGCTTTCGTTGGACGCCGCGTTTACGGCCTCAAGATACTTCGATTTTAATCCCTCTATATCAGACATGAAGTCACCTCAAAATTCCGCGTCTGCCTAAGTGCCTAGCCCTCCGATTGCAAGACGAGGGAGTGCGCGCTCGCAGCAAAGCTGCTCGCGCCCAGCAGGGCGATGGCGCGCAGCGACCTGAGCAAAGCTCAGCCGCTGCGCGCGGATCGATTTTATCGCAAGCGGGCTTGCCCGCGTAGCGCTAAAATCGAAAAAGCCCCGCCGAAACGACGAGGCCTTCAAAACCATAGAAAGAACGATTGTGACTTAGTTCAAAGCGGCCTTCGCTTGATCTACAATCGCATTAAAGGCTGCAGGCTCGTGCACGGCCAAATCAGCCAAAACCTTACGGTCCACTTCGATGCCTGCCTTGGACAAGCCGTTGATGAACTTCGAATATGTCAAAGCCTCATCATAAGAACGCACGCCTGCGTTGATCCGTTGAATCCAGAGCGCGCGGAAATTACGCTTCCGGTTTTTACGATCCCGCGTCGCATATTGCTGCGCTTTGTCCACGGCTTGCGTCGCTGTACGGAACGCATTTCTACGACGGCCATAATATCCCTTTGCTTGGGAAATGACCTTCTTGTGGCGGGCATGCGTGACCTTACCTGATTTTACACGTGACATGTTTGATCCCCCTTATCGCGCATAGGGCATATAGCCCTTAACGATTTTCGCATCCGCTGCGGACAATGTTGTCGTGCCGCGCGCGTTCCGGATAAATTTGTTCGTGCGTTTGATCATCATGTGGCGTTTTCCGGCCTGTGCAGCTTTCACTTTGCCGGACGCCGTCATTTTAAAGCGCTTCTTAGCGCTCGACTTAGTCTTCATCTTGGGCATTTTCGTCTCCATTTTCGAGAATTAAGCGCAACTCGGCATACCCTTCGCCGGCCCCGCTCCAACAGAAGCGACCGCCTAATCCGAATTGATGCGCTTGGCAAGTACTAGAAAACAGTTGCGAAAACGCGGACCGCCGCCTCAAGCGGATCATACCACGCCATTGCGTCTTCAGAAAGCCTTACCGCCTGGACCAGACCGATAGCGCCAAGGACGAGAAAAAACAGGCCACGAATGGGTCTCACCCGCTCAATCCACGCACCAATACATGACATTATACCGATCAGCAGTCCCACACATCCAAACAACAGCCAGACATCCTGTGGTTCCGTCATTCAGCCTCCCCATCATAGATGGCTTTCTCGTCTACTGGGGCAATACGTAGAATATTTGTCGACCCAGGAGTGTTAAACGGAATCCCAGCAGTCACAACAATCTTATCTTTTTCGGTTGCAAAACCATCGGAACGGGCGGCCCGCGCCGCGGAAACCACAGCCAATTTGAAGCGCTCAACAGCCGAGGTCAGAACGCAGTGTAAGCCCCAAACAAGCGTCATTTTTCGCGATGTTTCGAGCAACGGCGTGAGCGCCAATATAGGAACACTCGGGCGTTCCCGCGCGGTGAGCATCGCCGTACGACCGGAATGTGAAAAACAGCAAATGGCTTTGATCTCGGTTGTTTCGGCGATCTCACGCGCGGACAACGTGATCGCTTCTTGAACCGTTTTTCGCTCTGGCTTACGTGACGCTGCGATAATCTCTCGATATATCGGATCGGCTTCAACCTCCATCGCCACGTTGTTCATCGTCGTGACGGCTTCCAAGGGATAATCCCCCGCCGCGGATTCAGCCGAGAGCATGACAGCGTCCGCCCCTTCGTATATCGCTGTCGCCACATCGGAGACCTCGGCCCGCGTGGGCATCGGTGACGTAATCATACTCTCCAACATTTGTGTCGCGACAATCACCGGCTTCCCGGCGTTGCGGCAGGCCCGCACAAGGCTCTTTTGAATTGGCGGTACGTCTTGCACCGGAAGCTCTACACCAAGATCTCCACGCGCCACCATGATCGCATCAGATGCATTGAGGATTTCGTCAAAGGCTTGGATTGCCGCAGGTTTTTCTATCTTCGAGAGGATCGCAGCACGCCCCGCCGCCAGCTTGCGCCCCTCTTCAACATCTGCGGCGCGCTGAACAAACGAAAGTGCCAACCAATCAACACCGAGCTCGCATACAAACTCCAGATCGCTGCGATCTTTGTCGGACAACGCAGCAAGCGGCAAAACAACGTCAGGAACATTCACACCTTTTCGATTTGATATCTCTCCTCCGACGGTCACCTGACAATCAGCAAAATCAGGGCCGCAGTCTTTGACTGTCATCCGAACTTTGCCGTCGTTGACCAGGAGCGAGGCGCCAGGCTTCAACGCTTCTAGAATTTCAGGATGCGGAAGATATACGCGCGTTTCATCGCCGGGTGCGTCATCGGCGTCGAAGCGAAATGCCTGACCAATCTCCAAGAAGTGGGGACCATCTGAAAATGCGCCGCACCGCAGTTTCGGCCCTTGTAGGTCCGCAAGAATTCCGATGGGTCGTCCCATATCTCTTTCGATATCTCGGATCGTCTGATGACGCATCCTGATCTCGTCATGGGTCCCATGGCTCATGTTCAGGCGAAATACATCCGCACCCGCTTCGAACAGGGACTTGATTGTATCGTAGTCGCTTGAGCTTGGTCCGAGCGTCGCAACGATTTTGACCTGCCGATGACGTCTCATAGATGCCCCCCTGCTTATCTTCTTTTTATTATCGCTAACACTATGCTTTACTTCCTGTCAGCTCACAACCATCTCAGCGTAACAAGGGCATGACGCCCCGAACCGCTTGGCACAACCAAATTTACGAAATTGGACCCAAAATGGACGATCAAACACGCCTCGAACTTGAAGCAGCAGCGTTTCGCCGCTTGCAACACCACCTTATGGAAGAGCGCCGAGACGTTCAGAACATCGACATGATGAACCTAGCCGGGTTCTGCCGGAACTGCCTGTCGCGCTGGTATCAAGAGGCCGCGGCAGAACGTGGCATCGAAATGACCAAGGACGAAGGGCGCGAGGCGTTTTACGGCATGCCGTTCTCCGAATGGAAAGAAAAATACCAGACCGAAGCGAGTACAGAGGCGAAAGACGCTTTCAAATCCTCCCATGGGTAAGGTGCATCACTATGCCCTGTCTTTAGAATGGATGGGCAATCGGGGCGACGGCACGACCACGTACCGCGGCTATGACCGCGATCACGTGATCAGAGCAGAGGGCAAACCAGATATTCTAGGGTCCTCCGATTCAGCCTTTTTGGGCAGCGCAGAGCGTTGGAACCCCGAAGAGCTTTTGCTGGCCTCTATCGCGGCCTGTCATAAGCTCTGGTATCTGCACCTTTGTACGACCAAGGGGATCGTTGTGAGAGCCTATTCAGATCGCCCAACGGGTATGATGATCGAGGAGACGACCGGCGCAGGTCAGTTTAGCGAAGTCACGCTCAATCCAAGTGTTACAATCGCCGCCGGCGATCCGAGCGTTGCCGAAAGCTTGCATGGGCAGGTCGGTACGCTCTGCTTTATCGCACGATCGGTGAATTTTCCGATACGGCACAGTTCAAAGATAATTAAAGTTTAGTCCACTTAATACACCCACCCAAGCAATTGGATTTCATGTATGTTCACAAGTGAATTCAACAATTTCTGGTCCTGGTTGATAGGTCACAAGACGAAACCCTCTTCGAAGGAAAGTAACTATCAAAGGTATTTCAGCCGCTTTTGCATTTTTTTGTGCATTTTGTTGCTTCTCGAGGCGAGTCTTAGCGCCTATGGCGTACTTAATAATGAAATCTCTCTTACAGCCGCAATCGCTCTATCGATTGTTTCTATAACTCTTTTTTACTGGGTTATCTTGGTCCCGCCTTTCACCCACGGGAAAAAAACAAATGCGCTCAGACTGCTCGGGAATACAATTATTTCATCAGTATTAATGATCGGCATCTTTGCAATTTGGTACAGGAAGTTTGGGATCCAACCGGAGTATACGGCCTTGGACGCATGGTATTTTTCAACGGTCACTTTTTCGACATTGGGTTTCGGCGATTTCACACCAAAGCCCTACTCACAGATTTTTGCGGCAATCCAAGCTGTTCTGGGTAACCTGCACTTAGGTTTTATTGTCGGGTCTACTCTGTTTGCTACATCACAATGACAAACACTACACGACAAACAGCGCTATAATCCCCACCATAGAAGAAACCACAGCTACAAGTGGCGCAATTGTTTGGATGCGTTCATACGACTTTTCACTCATTTTGTTTCTCCTTTCGCCACTAGTTATAGTCGATGACGGCCTAATTTTCAATTAAAATAGCGCTCTCTAAATACCTCGCCTTTAGATCGCGGCCTTGCGGCTTTCGTCGATATAGATTTCACGCAGGCGCTTCGCGACGGGGCCAACTTTGCCATCACCAATAGGCGTCCCATCCATAGAAACCACCGGCATCACAAAGGTGGATGCGGCGGTGATGAAAGCCTCATCAGCGTCTTTCGCTTCATCCACCGTAAAGCTCCGCTCTTCTACTTCCATTTGCGCCTCTTGGGCGTAGCGCAGAACGGACGCGCGCGTGATCCCGTGCAGGATGTCATTGGAAAGCGCGCGCGTGATAATCTTGCCGTCTTTCACGATATAGGCGTTGTTCGAGGTGCCCTCGGTCACATAGCCGTCTTGGACCATCCAGGCGTCCTGGGCACCCGCCTTCTTCGCCATCATTTTTCCCAGCGACGGATACAGCAGTTGAACCGTCTTAATATCGCGACGCCCCCAACGAAGGTCTTCAATCGAGATCACATTGATGCCTGTGCCTGCCGCAGCCGCCTCGGCGAGGTCTTTTTTCTGCGTGAACAGAACAAGTGTCGGTTCGGCATCCTCTGGGAAGGCAAAGTCCCGATCCGCCGCACCGCGCGTGACTTGCAGATAAATTAGCCCCTCCTCCAGGTCGTTCGCTTCGATCAGCTTGCGATGGATCTCCAACAGATCATCATCGGAGCAGGGTTTCGCCATATCGAGCTCGTTCAAAGATCGGTTGAGCCGCGTGACGTGACCATCGAATTCCACCAGCTTCCCATCAAGCACGGTCGTCACCTCGTAGACGCCATCGGCCATCAAGAAACCCCGGTCAAAGATGCTGACCTTGGCATCGCCTTCCGGCAGATAGTCTCCATTTACGTAAACAGTTCGGCTCATGTCGTTATCCCCATAAAGCGGTTGTAGGCGGGTGTACGCCCTTGTCGTCGAATTTCAATGCGGCGTCTCGGTCCGCGGCCAGCAAAAGCGGCCCGTCCAGATCGGTGACCGCCGCGCCTTGCGCCACTAAAACAGCCGGCGCCATGGCCAGAGACGATCCCACCATGCAGCCCACCATAAGGTCATACCCCTCGGCCAGCGCCGCATCGCGCAGCGCCAGGGCCTCGGTCAGCCCGCCTGTTTTATCAAGCTTAATGTTCACCATGTCATATTTGCCCTTCAGGCTGGGCAAGCTCTCCCGGTCGTGACAACTTTCATCAGCACACACAGGTAACACGCGGTCCAACTCCAACAGCGCGTCATCTTCCCCCGCTGGCAAGGGCTGTTCGACCATTTCTACGCCCAGTTTCACCAAAACCGGGGCGAGTTCCTTATAAGCGTCGACCGACCATCCCTCATTGGCGTCTACTATGATGCGGGCATCCGGCGCCCCGCGGCGCACCGCTTCGATCCGGGGAACATCATCGTCGCCACCCAGCTTGGTCTTCAGCAAAGGTCGATGCGCGTTTTCCGCCGCCTGAGCTTGCATTTTCTCGGGTGTATCAAGCGACAGGGTATAGGCCGTGATCTCTGGTTTTGGTGCAGGCAACCCCGCCAGCTTATGAACGGGTTGGCCGGCCGTCTTCGCCTCCAAATCCCAAAGCGCGCAATCCACAACGTTACGGGCAGCACCGCCCGGCAGCGCAGATTGCAGATCGATCCTAGAAATATCTTCTGGCAGGCCAGTGATCTGGGCGGTGACACTGTCGAGCGTTTCGCCATAGCGCGCATACGGGACACATTCCCCCCAGCCCGTCACACCATTGCGGGTGATCTTGACCGTCAGAACCTCTGCCTGCGTGCGGGACCCGCGCGAGATCGTAAAGACCTGCGCGAGCGGGAACACATCGCGCGTGACCGTGATCATGCAGGCAAGGCGTCGATCAGGCGCTCTGCCCCATGGCGGAATGGGTCCACGGTCGGCAGGCCCATCTCGTTCTCAACGGATTTGAGATAGGCGACCGCCTCATCCTCGGACATGTGCTGCGTGTTGATCGAGATGGCCACGACTTCACATTCGGGATTTGCCACGCGCGCAAGCGGCAACGCCGTATCGCGGAGCTCCTGCAATGACTTGAGCTTGTACTCCGGCAAGCCCCGCATGTGATCACGGGTGGGTTCGTGACACAAGATCAGCGCATCAGGCTGCCCGCCATGGACCAAGGCCATCGTCACACCGGAATATGACACGTGAAAGAGCGACCCCTGCCCCTCAATCATATCCCAATGATCATCGTCATTCGGCGGGGTCAGATACTCAATCGAGCCCGCCATAAAATCCGCGATTACCGCATCCAATGGTACGCCATCCCCTTCAATCAGGATGCCGGTCTGCCCTGTGGCCCGGAAGGTGGATTTGCGCCCCGCCGCTTTCATTGCGCGGTCCATCGCCATGGCCGTGTACATCTTGCCCACGGAACAATCAGTGCCCACGGCCAAACAGCGTTTGCCAGTGCGTTTTTTCCCGTTTGCAATCGGGTACTCGACCATTGGGATCCGCACATCATGGAGCGTCCGACCAAAGGTCTTAGCCACTTCAACCAAATCCGCCTCGTCGCGCAGAAGGTTATGCAAGCCCGAGGCGAGGTCCAAGCCTTGCTCCAGCGCATCCAAGAGCACTTTCTTCCACGCTTGGGAGATCACACCGCCGCGGTTTGCGACACCGATGACAAGCGTTTTGGCCCCTGCTGCGACCGCTTCTTCGATGGTCATATCCGTCAGACCCATATCAGCCCGACATCCCTCCATCCGGAACTGACCAACGCTGGCATCGGGACGCCAGTCCTTAATGCCTTGCGCCACTTTTGCCGCCAACGCATCCGGCGCGTCGCCTAAGAACAATAGATAGGGACCGTGAATCATGTTTCTCTCCATCACGAGTGCTGGCCGAAAGCACAACTCAAACCGAAGGGGCGAGCAAGCACACCAGCGACATTTCGGAAATTCAAAACGGGCTTTGATCTGTTTCGGATAAGAAACAATACACTAAAGAGCACCCGATGCGCGTTTCCTAGGATTTTTCTTTAATCGGAAGTTCCGTACTATGCCATTTCTTTGGCAACTCTCTCGGATTTCCGTCCGCGTCCGTAATCTGGTGTTTTTCCGCCTTCTTTATCATGTCACGGTACTGTTTCACGAAGTGATCCATCCCAAGATTTGACTTCTGAAAAACGACGCGGTGACCAAGACATCGATACTTGAGTGGTCGCAAAATCGACGTGACTGTATCCTGCTTCCAGGCAATGTTCAGGATTTTCCACTGCTCATTGCTCGGCTCTCGCATCTTTTCCTTGTCAATAATGTTCTGCTTGATCACTTGTGGTGAGGCCAAACAAATTGTTGGAACGTTCA
The DNA here is from genome assembly GCA_038744815.1 of Pseudomonadota bacterium. Classification (GTDB taxonomy): domain Bacteria; phylum Pseudomonadota; class Alphaproteobacteria; order Rhodobacterales; family Rhodobacteraceae; genus Amylibacter. The sequence continues at coordinate 115,589 of JBCDLY010000011.1, forward strand.
GGTGATTTCCGAGAATTTGCGCAGACGCGGCGCCAAGCGAATGACCAATGATGAAATCTGGTACATGCCCGTCCAAAAACTTCAGAACGCGGGCCGCATGAAGCACAAAACCGCTGTGGAAGTCCTTTAGACGCCAGGGTTTGGTCAGATCTTTGATCTGCTTTTCTTCATCCCCTTGCCAACTTAAGGTGCGATTGGGGCGCAGATTGTAGCGCCCATAGTCCGGTACGCGAGACCCGGTGACGATCAGAATGTTAAGATCGGAGGTCAGCGCCGCGCCAACTTTGTCATCTTTTGTTGTCACTTTTGCCAGGCTTGAAATCGTCTTATTAGCAAATTCCAGTGTGACCGATTTGGTCAACGGCACCGGGTCCGATGATTTCTTTTTGTGTTCGGTAATCGGATCGCGACTTTCGATCAAAAGATTGGCCGCGTCGGTCGGTGATAATTTTAGCTCTGCCATAATTGCCCTTTAAAATATACTTTGGGTGTCAGTTCAGGTGTTAGTGTAGTCAAAATAGACCATCAGAGCATCAGTTTATTTTGAAAATGAAGGGCCGCGTGAACAGCTCCGGTTCGCCGATGAAGTAGGTCCGATGGGGCTTTGGCTTTTCTACGGCCGCCCAGACGCCGTCGCCTTCCAGATTGTCAATCACCGATGGAAAGCCTTGATCGAGCCATTTCGCCTCCACCACGTTGAAAATCACATGACCGCCGGGGCGCACGACCCGGGCCAGCTCAAACAGGCTTTCAGGTGGGGCATGCCCCGGTCCGAACGAACCAACACAGGTCGCAGCGGCAAAGTGATTGTCGGCAAAATCGAGAGGGCCACCCAAACGCATCACGCGGGTATCATTATAGCACCCCATCGCGGCGGCGACCGCCAGCATCTCGGCGGAAAGATCAATCGCCGTGATATCCGGATAACCCAATGCCGCGAGGGTCCGGCCAACCCATCCTGTGCCAGCTCCAGCATCTAGGATCGGCCCCGCATCAACTGGAACGTGGCGGGCAACGAAACCGGCCATGTAATACGGCAGCTCAAACCCTTTGGCCGCGTTATCCGCATCATATTCTGTGGCCCAGTCGCGGTAGAGCCCCTCGGCCCCTTCTGCGGCAGCCTTGCGATAAACCTCATCGACATCACTCATGCAGCCTCCATCTCGGCCCACATCTCTTCGATCCAACTTTTGATCGTAAGCGCCTCTTCCCAGCGGTTCGACATCTCGCGCCCATTGGCATCTGTCATGGCGTATTCGGGCGGGCCCAGTTCACACAGGAAGATGAAATCCCCTTTCGTATTGCGGCGACGCCAGCTTTCCATACCTTCGCGCCACCAGCCCTTAAACAGCTCCACCCATTTTTGATGTTGTGGGAAATCAAGCTGGAGCTGGATTTGCTGACGGCTTGCCACGCGGCCCTGAAAACTGTCGGACCGATCGAGAATGCGGCTTATCCATCCCATCTCTGTTTCATTTAGTGGGCACTTAAATTCCCGATCGACGACATAATGCGACAGGTCTGCCGCCATGCGCATTTCCGGCACCGCATCCAACAGGCAAAGGGTTGAGAACAAATCATTCGTAATACAGTTCCGATGCGCCTCAAAATGCACAGGCATGCCAATCTCATCGGACATCTCGATCCAACGGCGCACCACGGGGATCATCCCATCGACGCTCAGCGGAAACACCTGCCCGATCAGATCAACATAAGGAGAGCCAAAATCCTTGGCCATGATCAGGGTTTCGCGAAGGCCTTCAACCGTTTTCGGGAAAGCCACGATCATCGGTGTCAGACCGTGTTTTTCCATAATAGGTTGAAAGCGCCGCGCTTGGGCCACATCACCGGCGCCCAAATCGAGCGCCATCCCGTCATATCCGGCCGCTTTCACCTTCTCGACAATGGCCTCATCCGGGAGGATCTCTCCGCTTTGATCATGGGGCTGCATCGCCCAAAGCGAGGTGTAGATTTTAAGCTCTCTCACCCTTCGGCCTGGAGCTTCAGAGCCGCGCGACGGCCCGAACGCGGAATGATCCAAACCTCGTTCATGGGATATTGGCTTTCGTCTTTGGCCATCAGCTTGCGGATCACCTCGATCTGAAACTCAATCCAGCCCATGCGGTGCACCTCGCCTGCGGCAGCCTCCAGCTTTTCATTGAGCGCTCTGAGCTTCCAGAACGGCACAGAAGGAAAGGTATGATGCGCCGTGTGATAGGGCATCTGCCAGCAGAGCCAGCGCATCACCGCATTGGTCCGCGTCGAACGCGTGTTTTCGATGATGTCATCTTCATGGCTCAGGCCCAGATGTTCAATCGTGTTCTGCAGCTGATGAACCGGCTTCGTCAGGATCATCGGGATTATCCAAAAGGTCAGCGCGACCGGGCTCCACAAGATCAACGAAACGATCGCGATCGCAACATATCCAGCCAAATGCAGTCGGCTTTCAAAGATAATCTTCGCCTCTTCCTCTTTGCGAATGTAAGGCTCAATGATGACACCACGGGCCCGCCGGACAATCCCGAAGACTCGGTTCCGCCAATAGGTCACGCCAGCGAACCACAAGAGATAAGTTTGCAGAGTATAAGGCTCGCGGACCAGTTCGCCATCTCGTTCCCAGTCTTGGGTATATTGGTGATGGGCAAAATGCATAACCTGATCAAAATCGCGCGGGAACAGCATGATGAACCCGATGATCCGGCCCCAAATCTCGTTCACTTTGCGGGTCGCAAAAACTGTTGCATGGGACAGCTCGTGCTGGGCCGCATAGAGGAAGTTCAGCAACACACCCAGAACAAAGCCTGTCGCCACCACCCACCACGTGCCCATGGCCAACCAATGCAGATAGCCCGTCAAAATGATCGCCGCCCAATGCGAGCCCATTTGCAGCCATCCCATCATATCCGAGCGTTCCGCCAAGGCGCGCAGCTCGACCGGCGTCAACACATCCCGTTTTGAAAAACTCGCATCCATCACACGTCTCCATTCTCGTTGCCATAGACTGCCGAGAATCCAATCCGGGTCAAGGAAATCTGCGGGCCGCATCCGCGGCAGTTAGGCGCTTTGCGATCTCCATATGATGAACAGTCCAGAGGCCAGGATCAGGATTGACCCGGCGATGATCGCGCCTGTCAGCGTCTCTCCGAAGAATAAAATGCTCAGGAGCAAACCGAAAAGCAGCCGAGAGTATCGGAAGGGGGTGACGGCCGCGACCTCTCCGGTGCGCATGGCGCGCATCAGCGCGGCATATCCAGTCACGCCAAAGAGGATCGCACCGACCAAGATCAAACCGGTCATCGGGTCGGGCCAAATGAAACTGCGCTGCTCAAATCCGGCATAGATGACGCCCGCCACGATCAGCGCGAGGAAACCGTAGACGCCAAGTTGAGAGGTGGTCAGAACAGCAGGTGCGGCGCGGCTGGCGAGGTCCCGTCCGGCAAAGCCCAGCATGCCAAGGACCGCAAAGATGGTAAAAACGGAAAACGCTTCGGACCCCGGCTGGACAATGATGATCACCCCGATCAGGCCCAAAATGATCGCCGCCCATCGCCGCCATCCAACGGTTTCACCGAAAAGCACGGCCGCCGCCGCCACCACGACAAGGGGCGTCGCTTGCAGGATGACCGTTGCAATCGAAAGCGGTGCAAGCGCAAAGGCAAGGACATAGAACAGACGGCCCGACACCTCGAACACCGCGCGGATCAACATCGGTTTCGACGTGACCTCCGGTACATAGAGCGCTTGACCTTTAAGCAAGGCGGATCCCCCAAAGAGGAGCATTCCGCCTGCACCAAAAAGGATCAGGACTTGCGCGATTGGCAGGCTCTGCGTTGATCCCTTCAACAGCGCATCTTCGGCCGCAAAGGCCGCCATCGACAGGATCATCCAAAGGATGCCTTTGACGTTTTCAGAAAGACTGGTCACAGGGTCAGCCGATCAGATATTCATGGGCTCCACAAGATCGACATCATTGACCGGTCGCAGGACATGGGGCTTTGCGGGATCGTAAAGGGCCGAGTCCTTGAAGTCGCGAATGGTCCCCAAAGCGGGGCCGACCATGATCAGCGCCGTGCGCGTGATCTTTTCCGCCCGGACCTTGTCGCGGATATCGGACAGCGTTCCGCGAATGATCATCTCGTCCGGCCAGCCGACGCGGTAGCCGACAACGACAGGGCAATCCGCCCCGTAATAGGGCGTCAGCACGCGTTCGATTTCGCGCAGATTCCGAATACCCAAATGAATCGCGAGGGTCGCGCGGGACTTCGCAAAATTTTCCAAGGTCTCGTGTTCGGGCATCGAGGTCGACTGCATGGAAACGCGGGTTAGAACTATGGATTGCGCAATTTCCGGGATGGTCAGCTCTTGCCCCATACTGGCGGCCATAGCGGCATAAGCGGGCACGCCGGGCACGATTTCGTAGTCGATCCCTTCGGCGCGAAGGCGGCGGATTTGTTCGGCAATCGCGCCATAAAGCGAAGGATCACCCGAATGGACACGCGCCACATCTTGGCCCTTGGCATGTGCGCGGGTGATCTCTGCATGGGTGTCATCCAACGTCATGGGCGCTGTGTCCATCACCACGGCATCGTCCGGCGCAGCGGCGACGACAGCCTCCGGCACGAGGGAGCCTGCATATAAACAGACCGGGCAACGCTGGATCAGCTTCAGCGCTTTGACAGTGACCAATTCTGGATCGCCCGGACCTGCGCCAATGAAATAGACTGTCATGCCAAATCTCCGTCAATTTTGCGGGCATAGCCGCGCGGTGTGTACATCCGCGGGCGTTCGCCCAGCTGCGCCAGTTTCGAGTGGCTGGAGCCCACCAGCACAACGGTCAGCATATCCACCTCGTCGACATCGAGGTCTTTGAGTTTGCGATAGCGGATGTGTTCCTCGGGTCGGCCCAATGAACTGGCGAGCATTACGGGCGTGTCTGCAGGTCGATGGCCCAGCACGATCTCTCGCGCCTCAGCCAAAAGCGTACGGCGACGTTTCGAGACCGGGTTGTAAAACGCGATGACGAAATCGCCTTCTGCGGCTGCGTGCAGGCGCCTGATGATATCCTCGCGCGGGGTCAGCAAATCCGACAGCGAAATCGCACAAAAATCATGGCCCAAGGGCGCACCCGCCCGCGCCGCCGCGCCTTGGAGCGCCGACACCCCTGGGGCCGAGATCACCTCCACCCGCCGGGCAGCATCGCTTACGCCCATCTCGTCCGGGCCGCGATCCAAAAGCTCAAACACCAGCGCGCCCATCGCATAGATGCCCGCATCCCCCGAACAGATCAGCGCAACATTTTTGCCCTCGCCGGCAAGCTCCAGCGCGGCACGGCAGCGATCCTCTTCGCCGCCCAAAGGGAAATCCTGACGCGGTTTGCCCTTGGCGACCGGACCCAGCAGATCAATGTAGAGGCCATAACCGATCAAGACATCAGCGTCTGTCACTAAGCGGGACGCCTCCGGCGTACGCCATGATGCTTGGCCTGGTCCGATTCCGACCAGGGCCAAGCGGCCGCGGGGCCGCCCGGCAAGCTCTGTCATCGGGGCGGGCGCACGCGCAATCGCGCAGGTCGCATTCGCCGTTTTATGTTTTGAGACCACGAGCGCGCCATCCGCACCCACTTGCGCCAAGGCCGCCCCTTCGGACACACCATGGCAGCCCACTTCGGCGAAAACCACGTCTGATGGGTTGGCCAAGCGCGGCGTTTCCGCCTCCAGCTCAGCCGCTGTAAAGACACGCAGTGGCACGCCAAGCGATTTGGCAAGTTCGATCACCGCGGGTTCGTCCGCTTTGAGATCGAGTGAATTTACCGATGCAATCGCGCCTGCGGCGATCCGGCTTTCATCGAGAACGGTTTGCACAAGCGCGGCCAATTCCGCCGGGTCACAGTCCCGCGCGCAGCCCACGCCCAAGGCAAAGGACTGAGGGTGAAAGACAAGATGGGTGTCATCGCCGAATTTCAGCTGCTCCGAGACTGTGATCTTTGCGGCGTTCCCTTTGGGCAGATCGCTCAACCAGGGTGCATCGCCAACAACCTCCGCCCCGCCGCCCGCCAAAAGCGCCGCCATAACGGGTTTCGCGTCCTCGGGATTTGACAGGCGATACCCTGCGGGTGGCTCATCCAAAGCGACGCCCAGCGCCACATCGCCCGCTGTTGTCACGGCCGCCTTCCCAGCCAGAGCATCTGCAATCTGGCGCGCCAAGCGATTGGCGCCGTGATGTCCGCCCAAGAGCGGCACCACCACCGCGCCATCATCCGAGATTGAAATGACCGGCGGCTCTGCGCGTTTGTCAGACAGAAGGGGTGCGACCCCACGGATGAGGATCCCGCTTGCGCAGACACCAATCACCGGACGCCCCGCGGCAAACATGTCGCGTGCATGGTCGAGCGCATTGTCAAAGCTCTGATCCGCCTCGCGCACACGGCCCGAACGGCCATGCACGGCAACGCCCAATGCATCTGCCACGCGGCGCGCCACCGGGTATCCGCTTTCTGAAATGCACATCACCACTGGGTCTAAAGCCACGGGTCCGCCCCTTTTGTAATCAAGATCATGGAAAAATACGGGGCCGCGTCAGGCGCGGCGGCCAGCGGCGTGACGACCTCTTCGCCCAGGGTCGCGCGCTCCACATAGATCGCGTGATCCAGCAGGCCAAGATCGGCAATGACAGAGCGGAGCTTTGGCAGATGCCGCCCGACTTTCATGATCGCAACTGTATCATGGGCCGCAATTTCGGCACGCAACTCAGCCTCTGGCAAAGGGCCAGGCAGAACGATCAGGCGTTCGTTTCGCGCAACCAAAGGTCGTGCCGCCACCGCCGCACAAGCCATGACAGAGCTGACGCCCGGAACAACTTCACACGCGAAACGATCCGAAAGGCGCGCATGAAGATACATAAAGGAGCCATAGAAAAACGGATCCCCTTCGCAGAGCACGACGATGTCGGACCCCTCGCTCAAGGCCTGCGCAATCTCTGCCGCGCCCCGATCATACGCGGCTTGGGCGGGCGACCGCTCAACCGTCATGGGGATTTCAATGCGGATTTCGCGCTGTGAACCCAGATGCGCCGAGACGATGTCGCGGGCAAAGCTCGACCCTTTTTCCAGCACCGGATAGGCCACGACCGGGACCGAAGCGATCAGACGTGCGGCCTTTAATGTCATCAATTCCGGATCGCCCGGACCGACGCCCACGCCAAACAAAGTCCCACTCATTTCATCAGGCTCCATTGTGTGACGGTCATCGCAGGGCGCCATCCGGTCATGCGGCCAACCGGTTCGGCGCGCTCGACCGCGATCCGCGCGAGCGCGCCCCCGTGGCGTGCGTGCAACGCGCGCAACTTGGCTTCGCTTTCCAAGGTCACGGCATTGGCCACCAAACGCCCATGCTTTGGCAGAGCGGACCAAGCGGCCTCAAAAACCACATCCGACAGGCCACCACCAATGAACACGGCATCGGGCTTGGGCAGGTCCGCCAAAGCCTCCGGCGCGTCGCCCTGCACCAAGTTTAACTTTGGCGTACCCAAAGCCACAGCATTGGACCGCGCGAAAGCGCAGCGATCCTCACGCGGCTCGATGCCCGTGGCGATCGCGTCCCGAGCCGCGCGCATCCATTCGATGGCAACCGATCCACAACCAGTGCCAATATCCCAAAGATGCGCGCCCCGCATCGGCATCAGCTTAGCCAAAGTGATCGCGCGCACCTCTTTCTTGGTCATGGTGCCGTCACCTTGAAATGCCTCATCGGGCAGACCTGGCGCTCTGCCCAGGACAACCGCCCCGTCGCCCGCAACACACTCAACAGCCAGCACATGAAACCCCGGCACATCTTTGGGCGGGTCATCTGCCGTCCCTTCAAAACGCGCCTCGCTCGTAGCACCAAGGTCCGACAGTGCGGTCATGCGACTGTCGCCATAGCCCCGCTCAACCAGGAAACGGCCAATCACCTCGGGCGTCGATCCATCCCAAGGCAGGATCAACAGGCGCGCACCGGGTTGAATAAAGGGGATCATCTGCTCGGGCGCGCGTCCATGTACCGTCAGCGTTTCCACATCCGCCAAGGACCATCTCATGCGCGCCGCTGCGAATTGGAAACCCGAGAGTTGGGGGTGATAGGTGATCTCGGCCGGATCAATTTCGCGGCCCAAACGCGCCCCGATTGAAAACCAAAGCGGATCACCGGTTGCGAGCACGACAACCCGGTCCCCCCGGCGCGCGCGCAAACTGTCTACCATCGCGTCA
>JBCDLY010000012.1:0-107064 GCA_038744815.1 Pseudomonadota bacterium
CTTCGCGTTTTTTGGCCACTGCGTCTTTGCCGATGAAATCAGCTTTGTCCTTTCCCACGGCAAAGCCAAGTCCCGCTTCAACCACATGGTCTTCGCATGTGATGTCGTGGCCAAAATGGCGGAAGGCCTTTTCGATCCGGCATGTATCCATTGTGTGCATCCCGCACAGTTTTACGCCCACATCCTGACCCGCCTCCATCAGCGTCTCAAAGGCGTGACCCGCCATGTCGGAAGAGACATAAATCTCCCATCCAAGCTCACCGACATATGACACGCGGTGAACACGGGCGAGGCCCATACCCAACTCGATCTCTTGAATTGTCCCGAAAGGGTTCACATCATTGCCAAAATCATTGGGCGAGACTTTCTGCATCAGCTCGCGTGCGTTTGGACCCATAACGGCCAAAACCCCTTCGGCGGCCGTCACATCGGTGATGACCACATTCCGATCGCCCAGATGGCGGCGCAGCCAGATCTCATCTGCAAGCCGCGTCGCAGCTGGCGTCACAACGATATACGCCGTTTCCGACAATCGGCTGACAGTCACATCGGCCTCGATCCCGCCGCTTGGATTGAGGAATTGCGTGTAGACGATTTTGCCCACAGGCACGGACATATCCGCCCCGCAGACATAGTTCAGGAACGCCTCGGCATCGCGACCTTCAACCCGCAGCTTCCCGAAGGACGACATATCATACATGCCGACATTCTCGCGGATCGCTTTGTGTTCGGTTGCGTTGTTGTCGAACCAGTTTTGGCGCTTCCACGTGTAGCGGTATTCGCGCTCCTGATCCTGGCGCGCAAACCAGTTTGCGCGCTCCCAGCCTGCAATTTCGCCCATCACCGCGCCATGGTTCAGCAAATGCTGATAGAATGGCGTACGCCGTACACCCCGCGCCGTCTTCTTCTGTAGATAAGGGAAGTGATCTGCATAGAGCAGACCCAAAGTCTCTTTCGACCGCTCGTACAAATACGTCTTATTCCCTTGGAAGGGCTGCATGCGGGACACATCCACATCGCCCAGGTCAAATGGCTTCTCGCCATCTTCCATCCATTGGGCCAGCGCCATGCCTGCGCCACCGGCAGATTGAATCCCAATCGAATTAAATCCAGCCGCGACCCAAACATTATCCATGCTTGGCGCGAGGCCCAAATGATAGGCATCGTCCGGAGTAAAACTCTCAGGCCCGTTGAAGAAGGTGTGAATCCCCGCCTCACCCAGCATGGGCATCCGATTGACTGCGTTTTCCAAGATCGGCTCAAAATGATCGAAATCTTCCGGAAGCTGGTCGAATTCGAAATCTTCCGGAATACCATTCGCGGCCCAAGGTTTCGCGTTCGGTTCAAACGCCCCCAAGAGCATCTTGCCAGCGTCCTCTTTATAATAGGCACATTCATCCGGCACGCGCAGCACCGGCATTTGGGATAGGCCCTCAATGGCTTCGGTCACGATGTAGAAATGCTCGCAAGCATGCAGCGGAACGTTGACACCCAACATGCGGCCAACTTCATGGCCCCACATTCCTGCGCAGTTGACAACCATATCGGTCGCAATGGACCCGGCATCTTCTCCATTCTGCCATTGAACATGCGTGATGCGCTGGCCTTGCTTAGTCACGCCTGTCACTTTCGTTCGCTCTTTAACAATCGCGCCGTTTTGGCGGGCACCCTTTGCCAAGGCATGCGCGATATTCGCCGGATCACCCTGCCCATCCAAAGGCAACCAAACGCCCGCGGTCACATCATCAATATTCAGATGCTCATAGCGCTCTTTGACTTCTTTCGGGCTGATCTCTTCGACCTCGACACCAAAGGCGCGCGCCATCGCCGCTTGGCGGAAAATCTCTTCCTTGCGTTCTTCGGTCAGGGCCGCTGTAATTGATCCCACGCGCTTGAAACCTGTCGCCACACCCGTTTCAGCTTCCAAATTGCCATAAAGCTCTTGGCTATATTTCGCGAGCTTCGTCATGTTCGCAGTTGCGCGCAGCTGCGCGATCAAACCCGCCGCATGCCATGTCGTCCCACATGTCAGCTGCTTGCGCTCTAACAGAACGACGTCTTTCCAACCCAGCTTGGCGAGGTGGTAGGCCACTGAACAGCCGATCACGCCGCCACCAATAATCACCACACGGGCTTTGTCCGGAAGGCTCATGGATACATCTCCGCAAATTTAGCTTTATAGAGCGCGATCATCTCTTCTTCGGTCGCGCCATCATCATAAGGGGGCGTGGAGAGGGGCTTCACCTCGTCCACAGGGATTTTTACGATCAGGTTCATGCGTCCCGTCAGCATGGGCCACATCGCCTCGAACTTCGGAAACACGTCTGACCAGCCCGCCGCATCAGGGCGAACGAATTCGGCCTTGCCGCGAATGCGCACGCCTTTGCGCGTGAATTGATCGACAAAATTGACTTCCAATTCCGGGTTTTGTGTCAGGTTGGTCACCGTTTGCGGGGATCGGATTTCCGCAAAAGCGATCGTCTCTTCATCCACGACAAGGAACGTTCCTTTGGGCGACACACTTGGCCGCCCACCGGGCGTAACTGTGGCGACAAAACCGAGGCGCACATTCTCAATCGTTTTGATTGCGAACTCGTTCAGTTTCATCCGAAGCGCCTTTTCAACTCGGCAATATGGTCCGGTCCAACCTCGCAGCAGCCCCCAATGATTGTCGCGCCCATATCCACCCATTTCTGAACAAAATCAGCATAGGCCTCGGGGCCCAAATCTGCTCGCGCCGAAAGCGCATCAACCGTGGGATTATCGGTCAAAAACCCATCCGAGATTTTGGTAAACCCATTGGCGTAAGCCCCGAACGGCACGTCCCATGTTGCCACAATCGGCAGGCCTGCTGTGACCGCTTCCGGCGTCGAACAATTCACCAAAACGGCATCGGGTTTGTGAGCTTCAACCAATGGCTGCGCATCGGCCAATGCCTCACCCGACCGCAAATTCGAAGGTTTGTCATCATCCAACGACACGGCCAACCAGACCGGTTTATCCGCCCCTTCTGCCGCCTTTAGAACCACTTCGACATGACGCAGGCTGACCACCGTTTCGATCAAATGCAGGTCCACCACATCATCATGGAAGGCTATAATCTCTGCATAGGCGGCAATCGCCTCGTCCGAGTCTGGCAAAAGATCTGGACGATAACTGGCACCAAGTGGGCCTAGCGAAGACGCGATTTTGCCGCCGCCATAGGCATCTCGCGCCTTGATCGCATGGTCTTGCGCGGCTTTGTGCAGCGCCTCAAACTTGTCTTCGATCCCATTCGCGCGCAGGCGATCGCGCAACACCGGATAGGTGTTGAGCGTCGCAATCTCGGCCCCCACATTGAAATAATCCAAATGGACATCCGCCACCAAATCCGGGTCCTCCAACATAACATTCGTTGACCAAAGCGGCGTGGGTGCTTCACCCAGCCGTTTGACCAATTCCTGCCCGATGGACCCGTCTAGGATTGTGATGCTCACGCACGCAGCCTTTCATTGGAGGGGTCCCAAAGCGGTTGATCCTCTTCCACCGTCGCCTTGACCTTCTCGCCATAGATGTCGATTTCGAGTTCCATTCCTGGCACCGCGAACTCAGGTTTGATCATGCCGAGCGCGATGGATTTATTCACGCGATACCCCCATGCGCCCGAGGTCGTCTCCCCTATGATCTCGTCACCGTTCCAAACCGTCGACATATAAGGCGCGTCATGACCATTGGCCTGAACCGTCATTGTGACGAAGGCTTTCTTTCGGCCTTGCTGTTTTTCGTTCAAGATCGCAGCTTTGCCAGGGAAGTCTTGCGGCTTGTCGAGCTTGACGAACCGCTCGAGCCCGCCTTCGAGCAGTGAGTAATCCGTGGACAGATCACCCTTCCATGCACGATAACCTTTTTCAATTCGCAAGCTGTTAAGCGCATACATCCCAAATGGTTTCGCGCCCGCGCCAATGACGGCATCATAGATCGCAGGAACATCAGCATTTGCCGCATGGATTTCCCAACCCAACTCGCCCGCAAAGGAAACGCGCACGAGCGTCACAGATTGACCCGCAACCGTTGCTTTTTGATGCGTCAGCCAGCCCAAGGAGAGATCCGCATCACTGATGGAGGCCATCAGATCTCGCGATTTCGGGCCACAGACAATCAATGTATCATACATCGTTGTCTTGTCTTCCAAGGTCACGCTGTCCGGCTTCGTCGCAAGCAGCACCTCTTTGTCATGCCATTGTGCCGCAGCCGCTGTGACCAAGGTAAAGCTGTCCTCGCCATAGCGCGCACAAGACATCTCTGTCAGAATGCGACCCCGATTGTCCGAGATATAGATCAGGTTCATACGACCGATCTTTGGCAAACCGCCAGCCGCGAGGCCGCGCAGCCAGTCCGCCGTGCCTTCACCCTCAACATGGAAGCGCGAAAACCCAGGCAGATCCAGAACACCGACGCTATCGCGCACGGCTTCGCATTCTTCTTTGATGCGTTGCTCCCACGGGCCTTTGCGACCCCAAGTATGGGTGCTTTCCTCAGACGTGTCATCGCCCGGCTGCGCAAACCAATTCGCGCGTTCCCAACCATTATAAGCGCCCATCACACCGCCAGCTGCTACGATCTTTTCGTGCACAGGCGAGAGCTTCTTGTCCCGCGCCGCTGGCCATTCATGATAGGGGAAATGCATGGCATATTCATTGCCATAAACTTCCATACCTTTTTTGTTGCAGTAGTCCTGATCGGTATAATCCGTGTAGCGCCGCGGATCGACGGCCCACATATCCCATTCGGTTTGACCATCGACAACCCATTCCGCCAGCACCTTACCGGCGCCGCCGCCCTGTGCGATGCCAAAGGTGAAGACACAAGCCTCGAACGCGTTTTTCACACCCGGCATCGGGCCGATCAGCGGCAACCCGTCCGGTGCATAGGGGATTGGGCCGTTGATCATACGTTCCAGACCGGCTGCGCCCGCCAATGGAACCCGCTCCATCGCGTCGGCTACGATGTCTTCGATCCGGTCCAGATCATCTTGGTACAGCTGGAAGCTAAAATCATCTGGCATCGGGTCAGAGGCATCAACCCAATGGGCCTTACAGTTCGGTTCATATGGTCCGATATTGAAGCCGTGTTTTTCCTGGCGCAGATAATAAGACACATCCACATCGCGCACCAATGGCAGTTTGCCACCGTTTTCTTTGGACCAGGCTTCGACTTCAGGAACCTGCTCGGTCAGAAGATACTGATGCTCCATCACCATCATCGGCACGGTGCGACCACCATAGGGTTTGAACCATTCACCAACTTGCTGTGCATAGTACCCCGCGGCGTTCACCACATAATCGCAGGCAATGTCGCCTTTCTCGGAATGAACGATCCACGTGCCGTCATCCTGCTGCGTGACGCCAGTAACAGGACAGAACCGAATAATCTGCGCGCCCATATCTCGGGCACCTTTTGCGAGCGCTTGCGTTAACTGCGCCGGATCGATGTCGCCATCGGACGGGTCCCAAAGCGCGCCCGCCATGTCATGGGTCTCCAAGAACGGATATTTCGCCTTCGCTTCCTCAGGCGTCATGATCTTCATGTCGATGCCCTGATAGCGCCCCATGGAACAGGCCCGCTTGAATTCCTGCATCCGCTCTTTGGTATGCGCGATCCGAATGGAACCCGTCTGATGGTAATTCATCGGATAATCGACTTCTTCGCCCAAGCGCGCGTAAAGCTCGGTCGAATAGCGCTGCATGTTCATAATCGCCCAAGAGGTTGAGAATGTGGGGACGTTGCCCGCGGCGTGCCATGTGGACCCCGCCGTCAGCTCGTTCTTTTCAAGCAGCACACAGTCGGTCCAACCTTTCTTGGCCAAATGATACAGGGACGAGGCGCCAACTGCGCCACCACCGATGATGACCACACGGGCCTTTGTTGGAAATTCGGACATTACTTCCCTCCGTCCAAGATGAGTCTGGCGGCCAATGCGCCAAAAACGATTGCAGAAATTTTATTCATAAGCCGCGCAGACGCGCGGAGTTTGTCGGCCATCAGGCCCGCGAAATAGCCAAAGGCACCGTCAGTGAAGACCCCGCCAAAAGCCAAAAAGATGCCAAGCCAGATGATTTGGTGCCATATTAGGCCCCAATCCGGATTGGTGAATTGTGGTAAGAACGCGAGCACAAACAAGGCCACTTTTGGATTGAGGATATTGGTGACAAAGCCACGGCGGAATGCCCGCGCAGTGGAACTTGTGCCCTCTCCCATGCTGACCTCGCCATCATCGCGCCAGTTTTGCCACGCCAAGAACAGCAGATATGCCGCTCCGGCATATTTCACGATTTGAAAGGCGAGCTCGCTGGTGGCGAGCAACACTGCCAAACCCGCCGCCGCCAAAACCGTATGGACCAAAACACCCGCCGAAATGCCAGCCGCCGCAGCCACACCGGCCTTCGGCCCACCGCTGATACCGCTGGCCAAAGTGAACATCATGTCGGCGCCCGGCGTAATATAAAGGATAAAGGCCGCGCCCATAAAGGCCACAATCACCCAAAGGTCCATGTTCAGCAGCGTTTCAATCATCAGTATTGTCCAATCTGCGGTACGCCGTCTTCGATCTTGTAATAGTCACATTTGTCACCCGCGGAGATGTGCTTGGCGGTTTCAATCCTCGTGGGGCCACCCAGGGTCCCTGACCCGATCGATGTTTTCCCCTCGCCATCCATCCGCCAAAACAGGCTCGACCCGCCTGTTGAACAAAAGCCACGCGCGGCCACGTCGCTGGATCGATACCAAACAAGACCGTCGTCCTTTGTGATTTTGAGCTGATCATCATCAACCTGATTGGCAGACCAGTAATGGCCAGAGGTTCGACGACATTGCCCACAATGACAGGCGATAGAAGGACAAAGCGCTCCTTGCAAACGATATTGAACTGCTCCGCATTCGCATCGTCCTGTTTGCATCACCTCCTCCATCAATACACCGGTGGTGCGATCACCCATATCGCCACCGCAGCATGTTTATGGGGATTTTCCCAACGAAAGGGTTCACCTCGAATGCGAAAACTATCGCCCTCTTCCAACATATATTTCTGTTCACCAATCCAAAGGTCGAGCTGGCCGGACACCAAGTATCCGACCTCCTGAGTGGCGCGTGTGACGGCCTTTGGCAGAACGGCACCGGGCTCAAAAACAGAGCGGACCATTTCAAAATCATCTGTCAAGTCAGGCGACAACAACTCTTCGCGCAGGCCGATATCGCCCCCTCCGATTGAACGCCGCATCTTCGCACGAACAATACGCCCATCTTCTTCGACTTTCGCGGCACTTTGACCAAAGAACAGCGATAGAGGTACCGAAAGCGCCGACGCCAGATCGCGCAAATCATCTATCGTGGGATACGAAATATCGCGCTCAACCTGGGACACCCAACCAACCGAGCGATCCACCTTGCCTGCCAGTTCCGACAAAGTCATTCCACGCATCTTGCGTATGCTCCGTAGATCCGCGCCGAGGCTTGATGACATTGTTGCTTCGCGACTCATTTCTCGCCCATGAAATTTTCTTGATTTTTTTCATCAACGCCGACAAAGCAAGCATAAATTGCAGAATAGTGCTTTCGCGCTTGCCGCGATTTACATTTATGGCATAAATGTGGCGAATTGGGGTTTTGGGGTACACGATGATCCGCAATGAATTGACCTTTCCGAAGGGGTCATTTTTGCACGAAATTTCTGACGAGAGTTGGGAACTTCTGTCACAGCAATGGACAACACGTCATTACAAGTCTGGACAGTTTTTGATCTCTGCCGAGAGCGCGAGCAAAGATGTATTTTTTGTTTTAAGAGGTGCCGCAAAGGCGACAATTTACACTCCAACAGGGCGAGAAGTGTCGTTCGTCGATCTGACAATCGGTAATATTTTTGGAGAATTCTCGGCTATCGATAATGCCCCCCGATCCGCGTCGGTTGTCGCAATGGGTGAATGTTTTGCAGCGCGCTTATCCCCGGAAGAATTTCGGCTGATCTTGATGACCAATCCGGACATATCGTTTCAGCTTATGGTTCTGATGGTGGCGAATTTGCGATCGCTTTCTAAACGCGTTGTCGACTTTAATGCGAAATCTGCCGATCATAGATTGCGCGAAGCGTTGATTGATTTGGCAGACCGCCACGCAAGAGGGACCGACGCAGCGACCATCGAACGTCCTCCCACACAAACGGAACTCGCCTCCTATATCTTTGCAAGCCGGGAAGGCGTCGCCCGGGAAATGGGGCGGTTGCGCAAACAGGGCCTTTTGGATCGGGAACGCCGCAGTCTTGTGGTTCCGTCTATTCAAGCGCTCCGCGACAGTTTGAACGAATTCGAAACCTAAAAAGGACTCGGATTCTTCAAAAAACGGAATAGAACAATACGTGAACAAAAGAATGCGTGTTGCTATGCGGTCTCGCCGTGTCTTATCAATTTGGTTCCCCCATCTTGGGGCAGAACGGGTTTTGCGATCCCACCGAGGACGCATCACCCAACCTTTTGCATGTGTGCGTAAAACCCAATCACTTCTGTCTTTAAGCAGCTTATCACCACTCGCGGCAAAGGAGGGACTTCATATTGGCCAAAGCGTGACAGATGCCCGGGCAATCTGCACATCTCTCATCACCGCATCGGAAAATGTTCCAGCTGATCAGGCATTCATGTCGGCATTACAGCGTTGGGCTGGGCAATTTTCCCCATGGGTCTCTATACAAGGAGAAACAGGGCTTTGCCTTGATATCACAGGCTGCGCCCATCTCTTCGGTGGGGAAGAACCCCTCGTCAAAAGCGTCATCGAACAAATTGAAGACCTCAGTCTAACCGCTCAGATTGGGCTTGCCGATACAGTTGGGGCGGCCTGGGCCCTTGCGCGATTTGCAAACCAACCGCTTCACTCCGATCGCTCCGGGGACGCGATTGAACAAGAAGCGCGCGCCACGCGCGCGCGCGCTTACAAGCGGCGCCATTGGGAAAGAGGTGGCTCTCGACCGGCTGTGCAAAATCTAAATGACACTGTGAACCGCATTGCACCACCAGGCGGTTCTGCGGCCGCAATTGCATGCTTACCAGTGGCCGCATTACGCCTTTCGGAAGCGTCTGTTACAGGTATGGCGCGTCTTGGATTACGTCGAATAAGTGATCTTTTGGATATGCCAAGAGCGGCCCTTGCCCGTCGGTTCGGCGCAGACGTCCTGACCCGTCTAGACCAGGCCATAAATGTCACACCAGAACCGGTGTCACCGTTAAAACCGACTCCGCATTTCGCAACCAGGCTTTCTTTTCCAGATCCAATTGGGCTGCCGGAAGATATCACCGCGGGCATGTCTCGGTTGCTCAGGCCACTTTGCGAGAAACTCAAGGCGCATGCCATGGGGTGCCGAAAGCTTCAGCTCACAGTCTTGCGAAGCGATAGCACGTATCAGATGATTGAGATTGGTCTGGCGCGCACCACAAATGATGCCGACCGGATTTTTCCCCTAATGACAACACATCTTCCCAATATCGCGCCAGGATTTGGGATCGACATCATGCGCCTTCAGGCCAGTGTAGTAGAACCACTCTCTCCGGTTCAACATTCAGGGCCGCTCAACGCTTTGGCGGCGGCCAAAACCCGACGAGACGGCGATACGTCCGAAGAAGATCTTATCGGTCGGCTGGGTGCAAGAATTGGTCTTGAAACAATTACGCAGCTTCATCCCGTCGAAAGTATGATTCCAGAAAAAACAGAAAGTTCACGGATTTCGGCCTATTCGGATCCACCAGAAGGTTGGCAAATTCCAACACTCCCTCGTCCTCTTTTGATCTTCCGGCCAGAACCGTTACGGCTCTTTAAAGATGTCGATCCATTGACCTCCTTCGGATGGCGAAGGCGCACATTTAAAGTTAGTCATGCACAAGGCCCAGAACGCATTGCGCCTGAATGGTGGTTGGACGATCCGAATTGGCGCACTGGCACGCGGGATTATTGGAAGGTTACAACGAAAGAAGGTCCGTCATTGTGGATCTTCAAAACCCAACCGAATACCTGGTCCTGTCAGGGTTTATTTGGCTAAAGCGGGCTCTGGGGTCTTGCGGGTAAAAACCGGCGCACCGCGCTCCGACAAATCGTTCCGAAAACGATAACCGCCAAAGTCAAAACCCTCTAGGTCTTTTGGGTCATCTATGCGCTTCTCGACAATATACCGCGCCATCGCGCCGCGCGCTTTCTTTGCGAAGAAGCCGACCATCTTCAATGTATTTCCGCGCTCCTCCTTAAAAGCCGGCGTGATAACCGGGCTCTTCACATGAAGCGCAGCGGCTTTGAAATACTCCGTCGAGGCACAATTCACGATTGGTTGCCCCCCCGACGTCGCATCCAAAGAGTTCGCGATTTTATCACTCCAGTAGTCATAGAGCGTTCGGCCTTGATCCGTCACCAAACGGGACCCCATTTCAAGCCTGTAGGGTTCAATCCCGTCGAGCGGTCTCAAGACACCATAAAGACCGGACAAAATGCGGAGATGATCCTGCGCATACTCGAGCACGTCACGCGTGAGAGTGCTCGCATCAAAACCAACATACGTGTCCCCAGCAAACGCAAAGAGCGCGGCCTTCTTCGATTCACCAGAATCGGAAGTTCCGAATGCCGCAAACCGCGCCTTATTTAGTTTTGCCAAATCATCTGATATCCCCATCAGGCCTTTTAGGTCTTCGTGAGACAGCGACCTCATCACGCTGGCCAAGACATTGGCACGGTCTTGAAAAACAGGTTCGGTTTGGTCCGAACATATTGAATTTTCAGAGAAATCCAGAGCTTTTGCTGGCGAAAGGACAACGAGCATGACGGCCTATTCCGATTATTAGACTTTTAAATTGTGCAATAGGTGTAAACACATTTTGCCCCAAAAAAGACTTAGTTTGATGAGACCTTAAATATAAGTTTTATAGGCACTCAGTCCAATGGTAAAATTTTGTGTGAATGAAGAGGGTGCTGTCACGGTCGATTGGGTTGTTTTGGCGGCCGCATTAATTGTGCTTGCCGGAACCGTGATTACAGTCGTTGGAGAGGGTCTTACTCAAGGCTCCACGACTATTGAGACGCGCATCAAAGCAAAAGCTGCTGATCCACTCGGCAAATAGCCACAAAAAGTTCAATAAGAATTAACCTAATATAGGTGTGATCGCACGCGCACTTCCAATACGCTATGAACACGGCAGTAGACGCAGAACGGTTCAGGCGAAACGGTGGTGACCCTGGCGGGATTCGAACCTGCAACCTGCCCCTTAGGAGGGGGCTGCTCTATCCAGTTGAGCCACAGGGCCACGGCAAGACCAAGCCACATAAAAACAAGATGTTCAATCGTTGCTCTGGACGCATGCAGCCGCTATTTCACGCCATGGCAGACCAGGTCCCAAATTGTTTACGCGAACATCTCGAGGCGATCGGGATTGTCCAAATTGGGTCCAACTGGTCCTATCTTCACGGCGGTCGCTCGAACGCTTCTTGGCATGTGAAAGGCACGGCAGGTGTTGTTGTAAAGCTGTTCAATCCGGGATCATCATCCCCGTTATTCGCAAACGATCCCGATCTGGAATGGGCATGCCTGAAGGCGCTTGCACCCCGTCAAATGGCCCCTGAGCCCATCCACCGTGGTCGCTTCGAAACGACGGAATTTGTATGTTACAGTTTCGCCAACAACATGACCGATGGCCCCTCACCAGTGGAGCTTGGACACTATCTGAAACGGCTTCATAAACTGTCCCCGCCTGCGGGTCTTCCCAATCGGGGCCCACCTACAAAGTGGATTACCGCGATCGGAAAACAGTTTGGGCTCCCCATGCCGAGCATCAAAGTAGAACCCCAAACCAACGCTTTCTTGCACGGCGATCCCGTCATCTCAAACTTTATCACCACTCAGTTCGGACTGATCGGAATCGACTGGCAATGCCCCGCGATAGGAGATCCGTGCGATGACATCGCCGTGGTTCTGTCCCCGGGCATGCAATCCATTTACGCCGCATCACCCCTGTCGGGCAAAGACATTGAACAGTTTTGGAACGGATATGGGAATGATGCCGTGCGCGCCCGCTACGAAGCCACGGCACCCATTTATCGCAGTGTCTTTGCAGCATACTTCAGAAGCCGCGGCACGCCCGACGATCTTTTGGCGGCGAAACGTGAAGAAACCTCGCTAGAGTAGCAGGCCAAGACCCCATCCGAGAGAGGCCAGCGCCGCGCCCGCCAGCGCCCAAAGCGCGGCACGGCGCCTTCCAAAACGTCTTACTGTCGGAGGGTCAGACTTCTCCAAACCTTGCTCAAGTAAATTCTCAACAATCTGAGGAAGCTGGGGGCCAAAACGGCTGAGCGCCTGAACGGTGCGGCTCAAATCGCGAATAACAGCCTGCGGCCCGAGATAATTTCTGATGTAGTCTTCCACGACAGGTTTCGCGACATCCCAGATGTTGAGCTTTGGATCAAGATACCGGCTGACGCCCTCTACCACCACCATCGTGCGTTGCAGCAAAATAAGCTCAAGCCGCGTCTCCATGCCAAATCGTTCGGTCACGTCAAACAAATAGGAGAGCAGCCGTGCCATGGATATTTGACTCGCGTCTTGTCCGAATATCGGCTCTCCGACCGAGCGAAGCGCTTGGGCAAACTCATCCACATCGCGATCAGCAGGCACGTAGCCCGCTTCGAAATGAAGTTCGGCCACGCGGTGATAATCCCGCCGAATAAACCCCATCAGGATACCCGCATATACCCTGCGGGTATATTCATCGAGCCTGCCCATAATTCCGAAGTCCAGCGCGATAAGCTCCCCGTCAGGACCGAGCTTCAGGTTCCCTTGGTGCAAATCTGCATGGAAAAAACCGTCTCTCAACGCATGTTTTAGAAACACAGTAAGAAGTCGTCGTCCCAAGTCTGGAAGATCGGCGTTCGAATGATGCAAGGCATCCAAATCCCCAAGGGAAATTCCGTCGACCCATTCCATCGTCAGAACGCTCTTTGCCGAACTGTCCCAATAAATCCGCGGAACTTCGAAACCATCATCCCCCCGCGTATTGTCAAAGTATTCTGACGCCGCTGATGCCTCCAACCGCAGGTCCAATTCGCCCTGACATGTGGCATCGAAATGGGCGATCACGGCGCTCGGTTTTAGTCGGCGGGTCGCTGGGGACAAAAACTCAACCAAACTCGCGGCGAAATAAAACGCGTCAATGTCTTTGCGAAATGCCCGTTCAATACCCGGCCGCAGGACCTTGACGGCCACACGCTCTCCATTTTCGGCCAACTCCGCTGGATGGACCTGGGCGATGGAGGCCGCGGCAATCGGGGCCTCAAACTCCGAGTAAATCTCGTCGATCGGGCGACCTATTTCTGCCTCGATCACTGCACGCGCCTGCTCTTCGGGAAACGGAGGCAACTTATCTTGCAGGATGCGGAGCTCTCGCGCCATATCTGTGCCGACCACATCGGGGCGGGTCGACATCAACTGTCCGAATTTAATGTACGCGGGCCCAAGTGCTGTAATTGCGCGGACCACCGGTGGTTGTGATGGGTCGCCTTTCAAGCCCAGCCATTTGAATGGCCATCCCAATATACGCGCGGCAACCCGAAGCCCGGGCGGCACAGACAATAGTTCCAGAGCCTGCCCCATTGCCCCCGTCCGTTCAAACGTTGCGCCGGTGCGAACCAACCGCCAGATATTATGAGGCCCCCGCACCTAGAGCTTCCACCCCGAGTGTAGACAGGCAATTCCCATCGATAGGTTGCGATATTTTACCTGATCGAACCCAGCCGTTCGGATCATGTCAGCAAAGCATTCCTGATCCGGGAATTTACGGATACTCTCCACAAGGTACTGATAACTGTCCCGGTCATTCGCGATCATTTGGCCCAAGGCGGGGATCAGATTGAATGAGTATGCGTCATAGACGCTTTGCATCATCGGGTCAGGAAGCTGCGAAAACTCAAGAACAACCAGGCGCCCACCGATCTTCAAAACGCGGCAAGCCTCGGTCAAGGCATCTTCAATACGGGTCACGTTTCGAATGCCGAAGGAAATCGTATAAACATCGAAACTCTCGTCTTCGAACGGAAGCGCCATAGCATCGCCGCAGACCCATGTCAGTCGATCCGCCTTGCTCTCAGCCTCTGCGCGCTTCTGCCCTTCATCGAGCATTGATTGGGTCATATCGCACACCGTCGCGGTCGCCCCCGGGGCACGGTCCAAAAAACGAAAGGCAATGTCTCCGGTCCCGCCCGCGACATCGAGAAGAGCCTGTCCGTCCCGTGGCGCAAGCCAATCCATCATGGCAGATTTCCAAACACGATGAATGCCAAGTGACATAACATCGTTCATCACGTCATAACGCGATGCGACACTCGAAAAGACACCATGGACAAGGCCGGCCTTGTCATCTTCATCGACTTCGCGATTGCCAAAAAAAGTCGTTTTGTTCATTGCTGCCCCTTGCGCTTTCGCGGCTATATAGAGACCTATAGCCGGGTTGTGAAATCCGTCATCCGAAACTCATATATCAGGACAAATAGTTCATGTCCGTCGCACAAAGCCCACTGAATGCCCGAACTTCCCGAAGTTGAAACTGTCAGACGTGGTATCGAGCCGGTCACGACCGGTTATGTTATCACCGCGGCAACGTTTCGAAGACCGGACCTCCGGTGGCCTTTTCCGCGCGATATCGACACGCGCCTCTTCGGTCGCAGAATCGTTTCACTCCGCCGGCGCGCAAAATACATCCTTGCAGATCTGGACAATGGAGATGTGCTTTTGTTGCATCTCGGAATGTCCGGGCGCATCCTAATCGGGGGAACAAATCCTGGTCGGTTTACCCATGACACAGGCAGTTTACCGCAACATAATCATGTCGACCTTCAGCTCAGCTCCGGAGCAACACTTACGTTTAACGACCCGCGGCGCTTCGGTATGGTCGATCTCTTTGCCGGATCGGACGAAGCAGATCACTTCCTTATCCGAAATCTCGGCCCTGAGCCGCTTGGGAATGACCTTTCTGAAGAGTATTTGGAACACCGTCTTTTGGGACGGAAAACATCGATGAAGGCCTTCCTGCTGGATCAACGAAACATCGCGGGGCTCGGGAACATATATGTATGCGAGGTCCTATGGCGCGCCGGGATTTCACCACGCCGCCGCGCTGGAAACATCCCTAAGACAAAACTGCCCCGCATTATCCCTGCCATTCGCGATGTGTTAACAGAGGCCATCGCAGCGGGCGGATCTTCTCTTCGGGATTATCGGCAAGCCGATGGCGCGTTGGGGTACTTCCAGCACAGATTTGGCGTATATGATCGCGCCGATGCGCCCTGTTCAAAACCCGATTGTGACGGCAAAATTCAACGTATTGTCCAATCTGGCCGCTCTACCTACTATTGTTCAAGCTGCCAAAGATAGCTTGAATTCTTGGTTCGGTTCGGTCAGAGAGCCGCTCTGTTTTCAAAAAGGAGCCTCCCCTTGTCCTACGAAACACTGATTGTCACGGTCGAAGACCATGTGATGACCATCCAGATGAACCGCCCAAAGGCCAAAAATGCACTGAACATGCAGATGACCGCTGAAATTGCGGCCTGCATCCGCGACGCCGAAGGCAACGAAAAAATCGGCGCAATCGTCCTGACGGGCAATGAGGATGCCTTCGCAGCAGGTGCCGACATCAAGGAAATGGCCGATCAATCGTTCGTCGACATGTTCCTAACAGATTTTAAGAATGATGATCACGAGGCGATAACCAAGTGCCGCAAGCCCATCATCGCGGCTGTTGCAGGTTATGCGCTTGGGGGCGGATGCGAAATCGCAATGATGTGCGACATCATCTTCGCGGCAGACACCGCGAAGTTTGGCCAACCCGAGATCAATCTCGGAATTCCGGCAGGAATTGGCGGCACGCAACGGCTCACCCGCGCGATCGGCAAATCAAAGGCGATGGATATGCACCTTACGGGGCGCTTCATGGATGCCGAAGAGGCCGAACGCTCGGGTTTGGTATCTCGTGTGGTGCCTGCAAAACGGCTGATGAAAGAAGCACAAGAAGCCGCGGCAAAGATTGCCCAGAAATCTCCGATCGCGGTTCTTGCGATCAAGGAGGCTGTGAACCGCAGCTTTGAGACGACACTCGAAGAAGGCGTTCTGTTTGAACGGCGCATTTTCCAAGCGCTGTTTTCGACCGAGGACCAATCTGAGGGTATGCAGGCCTTTGTTGAAAAACGTGAACCCCAATTTCGGGGTCGCTAAATGCAGAGGTTGACAGACCGAAAGCGCGAGTCTAATTGCCGCGCTCACCTGTAAATCAGAGGTTTCAATGGCCAATACGCCACAGTCAAAAAAACGCGCGCGTCAAACGCTTCGCCGCACTGCTGTAAATAAAGCCCGCAAATCGCGGATCAGGACATATTTACGTAAGGTGGAAGAAGCGATCTCGGGCGGAAACGCCGATGAAGCGAAAGAAGCACTTCGCGTAGCACAGCCCGAACTAATGCGCGGTGTTACGAAAGGTGTGATGCACAAGAACACAGCGGCGCGGAAGATGTCCCGGCTCTCATCACGTGTAAAATCGCTATAGTTCATCGATATACATCCGATCTACGCAAGGCCCCGTAAGGGGCTTTTTGCATTTTTATGACAGTTACATGAATGTTCCTACCTTGTTCTTCTTGCCCGACTCACGCAGTCTTTCTAGCAAGACCGAACTCAACATCTCGTAGGGCGTAGGCCGCGGTAGCAGGTTCGAACAAAAGAGCCGCTCGCGAATTTGGCGCGTGTGGTCCTTCAAATTTCCCGTAATATCAATCACTTATACCATTTCTGCCACTTTTGATTCTTTGCAGAGTCAACCACATTGTTAATTTGAAAATACCGGTCCGCTCTGGCTACGGTGATCTGGTGATTCAAATGTCAGTTTCGGGGAGGGCTGAAGAACCAGTGTATGTCGACCAAGTGGACCCCACGACAGCTTTCGAAATGCTCAAAGCGCAACCGGGGGCCGAACTGGTGGACGTCCGGACAATCGCTGAATGGTCCTTTGTTGGGGTGCCTAATTTGGAGGCGATCGGCAAAGAGTGCATCTTCGTTGAGTGGGCAACATTCCCAGAAATGACGCAGAATCACGCATTCGCAGACAGTGTTCTGTCTCGGATCGACTTGGAAAAGGTATCACACATCCTTTTCCTTTGTCGGTCGGGCGTTCGATCACTGCATGCTGCGAATTTAATGACGAGTATTTTTGAGGGCGAAGGCCGAACTGTTTCGTGTTTGAATATTGCCGAGGGGTTTGAAGGCGATCTTGATGCCGATCGACACCGCGGTTTGAAGACTGGTTGGAAAGCGCGGGCTCTCCCGTGGCGCCAGACATAAAAATTGGGGTACGAATGATCGACGTGTGGGACAAGATTAAGAATGATTTGCGCAGCGATGTGGGGCAGGACGCATTTGTAAACTGGATTGAGCCGCTAAAATTGGTCGGTGTCGAAGATGGCACGGCGACCTTTCGTGCGCCGACAACATTTATTGGGAATTGGGTTCAGCGGAGCTATGGCGAAAAGATCCGCGCGCAATGCGTCGCAGGCGGGCTTGCGGTTGACCGTCTCTGCTTTGAATCTGGCCAGCTCTCAACAGCGGCGCCCGTAAAGTTCAGCAAAACGGGCAAAGCGGAGGCGACCGCTCGAGACACGTCTGATCTTCCAGGCGCGGCCCTGGACCAGCGATTTACGTTTGATCGCTTTATTGTGGGCAAACCAAACGAGCTGGCGCATGCAGCCGCACGATCCGTGGCACAAGGCGGCTCGGTTAATTTCAACCCCCTGTTCCTCTATGGGGGCGTGGGTCTCGGCAAAACGCATCTTATGCATGCGATCGCTTGGGAACTTCTGAAGAACCCGAAAGAGCCGAAGATACTCTATCTATCTGCCGAACAGTTCATGTACAAATTCGTACAGGCCCTCCGGTTCAAAGACACGATGAGCTTCAAAGAACTCTTTCGCTCAGTCGATGTTCTAATGGTCGATGACGTCCAGTTTATCGCCGGCAAGGACAGCACGCAGGAGGAATTCTTCCACACGTTTAACGCTCTTGTGGATCAGAACAAGCAAGTGATCATCTCTGCTGACCGGGCACCGGGCGAAATTGATGGTCTTGAAGATCGGATCAAATCCAGATTGCAATGGGGACTGGTCGTAGACCTTCACCCAACTGATTACGAATTGCGCCTCGGCATCTTACAAGCAAAAGCGGAAACGCAGCTCGCCGATCATCCGAAAGTTGTCATCGAAGAAGGCGTGTTGGAGTTTATGGCGCATCGGATCAGCACGAATGTCCGCGTTTTAGAAGGCGCATTGACGCGCTTATTTGCGTTTGCATCTCTGGTTGGTCGCGAAATCAATCTTGATGTCGCACAGGAATGCCTCTCCGACATTCTTCGCGCATCCGACCGAAAAGTCACGGTGGACGAGATTATTCGCAAAGTCGCCGACCACTACAATGTGCGAATGACCGACATTCTTGGGCCGCGCCGCGCACGAAACGTTGCGCGCCCCCGCCAAGTGGCCATGTATCTCGCGAAACGTTTGACAACGAAGTCGTTACCCGAAATCGGTCGTCGTTTTGGAGGGCGTGACCACACAACGGTCATTCATGCGGTCAAGAAAATTGAAGAGTTGAGCGCCCATGACAACCAAATCGCGGAAGATGTGGAACTTTTGCGCCGTATGCTTGAGGCCTAACGGCCTAAATTTCGAAATTCTCTTGTCAATTCAAGGGATTTAGGCGACGTTCACCGCCCAACGAGGTGGAGCGGGGATATGAAGGTCTCAATTGAACGCAATGTTTTGCTAAGCGCGATGAGCCAGGCCGTATCAGTGGTGGAGCGGCGCAATACGATCCCCATTTTGGCGAATGTTTTGATAGAAGCCGAAGGCTCAGATATCACATTCCGCGCAACCGACCTCGATATCGAGATTGTCGATAAAGTGCCTGGCATGGTCGAACAAGCCGGCGCAACAACGGTGGGGGCGCACACGCTCCATGACATCGTTCGAAAGCTGCCCGACGGGGCGCTCGTCAATCTCGTCGATGACGGAGCGAAAGGACGGCTGGAAATAAGTGCTGGGCGATCAAATTTCAGCCTCGCAACACTTCCACGGGAAGATTTCCCTCTGATGGCCAGCAGCGAATACGATTGCAATTTTTCGGCGCCGGCACCGGTGCTTCGTCGTTTGTTCGACAAGTCCAAGTTCGCAATATCCACCGAAGAGACCCGGTACTATCTCAACGGTGTTTATCTTCATGCCGCAGATGGCGTGAATGGGCCTGCGCTTCGCTGTGTTGCAACGGATGGCCATCGTTTGGCGCGTATTGATGCGGATCTTCCGCCCGGTGCTGATAATCTGCCAGGTGTTATTGTCCCGCGCAAAACGGTCGGTGAACTTCGCAAACTTCTCGACGATGACGAAACGGCGATCGCGGTATCTGTGTCAGAGACAAAAATTCGCTTTGCGACACCGCAGGTGATCCTGACGTCGAAGGTTATCGACGGAACCTTCCCGGATTACACTCGGGTCATCCCGCAGCGGAACACACGACGACTAGAAGTGGATGCCCAAGACTTCGCCCAAGCGGTTGACCGGGTCAGCACTGTGTCTTCGGAACGTTCCCGCGCCGTCAAGATGACACTTGACGAGGACCGTTTGGTTCTGTCGGTCAACGCCCCAGATAGCGGCGCCGCAGAAGAAGAAGTCGCAGTGGCCTACGGTGACGACCGCCTCGAGATCGGGTTCAACGCGAAATACCTGTTGGAAATCGCCGGCCAAGTTGATCGAGAGAACGCCGTGTTCATGTTCGACAGTTCCGGTGACCCAACGCTTATGCGCGAAGGGAATGACGAGTCTGCGATCTATGTCGTGATGCCAATGCGGGTCTAACGTGACCGTTGAAGCCGCACGGCTTTCAATTTCTTCGCTAACGCTGTCTTATTTTCGGTCCCACGGACGATCCGAAATTGTAACCGATGGCGCATCCGTTGCCATATTCGGCCCGAATGGCGCAGGAAAAACAAACATACTGGAAGCAATTTCTCTACTCTCACCGGGCCGTGGTCTCCGGCGTGCAAAAACTGAGGAAATCGCACGACAGCCCGATCGAATTGGATGGAAAGTGACCGGTCTCGTTCAAGCAGGGACCCGAGAAATCCGCGTTGAGACCAGCTTTACGGGTGACGGGCCTCGTAAGGTCAATCTTGACGGTGAAGACGCAAACCAACTGGCCCTGGCCGAAACGCTTCGCATGGCTTGGCTCGTGCCATCGATGGATAGGTTGTGGATCGAAGGTGCAGAAGGTCGGCGTCGATTCCTTGACCGCATCGCACTTAACTTCTTCCCCAGTCACGGCGCCTTATCTCTGGCGTATGAAAAGTCCATGCGCGAGCGCAATCGGATGCTCAAGGATGGAGTTCGTGATCCGGCATGGTATGGGGCCGTAGAAGCACAGATGGCTCGTGCGGGTGCGGAAGTCGAGCGCCACCGGCAAACGACATTAGTCTATTTGGAAGAGGCACAGGCTGCGGTTGAAACGGCGTTCCCAACGGCCGATCTTACACTCTCGTCAAGCGACAACGATGTCCCGGTCACCGATGAAGGCGCGCTTCGGGCCGCGTATGAGAAAGGGCGTGCCCAGGATATGGCCGCGGGTCGCAGCCTTGTGGGCCCCCACCGCACCGATCTGTTGGCGAGCTACAAGAGCAAATCAATGCCCGCGAAGGACTGCTCTACAGGCGAACAGAAGGCTCTTCTGATCAGCCTTGTTCTCGCCAGCGGGCGGGCCATCGCAGAACAGTATGGTGCGCCGCCCATCCTTCTTCTGGATGAGGTCGCGGCCCATCTGGACCAAAGCCGACGCGCGGCACTCTATCAAGAACTCGCCTCTCTGGGATGCCAGGCTTGGATGACCGGTACCGGTGCCGAACTTTTCGAAGACGTCGCACCAAGCACACTCATGTTGGAGGTGGTCGAACAGGACGGCGACAGCGCGGTTATTCGACACTGATATCTCCGGTTGAGGCGCCTCGGTGTCAGGGATAAAGCCGCACATATGACACTGACACTTACCCAAATCGCTCTCTATTCCGGTGCGCTGTTCGTCCTCTTTATGACACCAGGCCCAGTTTGGGTTGCGGTGATCGCACGTGGATTGTCGGGTGGATTTTGGGCCGTTGTGCCGCTTGCCGCGGGCGTCGTGATCGGCGATATCATTTGGCCGCTCGTGGCGATATTCGGCATCACGGCAATCACCGCGATTTACGAGGATTTCCTAACCATCCTAAAGTGGTCTGGGGCGCTGCTCTTTGTTGTCATGGGGTATCTTCTGATCCGCCACGCAGACGCTTCAATCACGGAAAACAAGGCCCTTACACGCCCCGGTATGTGGGCAGGATTTACCGCCGGCTTGCTGGCAATTGCCGCGAACCCAAAGGCGATCCTGTTCTACCTCGGTCTGCTTCCGGGTTTTTTTGATATGGCTGCTTTCACAACGGTGGATATCATAGTCGTCCTAATCATCTCTGCGATCGTGCCCTTTATCGGCAACCTCTCCCTCGCGGCCTTCATGGAAGGTGTGCGAACATTCCTACAATCCCCGACCGCGCTCCGCCGTACAAATATCGGTGCGGGAATCGCAATGATCGGCGTAGGCCTCTTCATCGGTTTTGCCGGCTGAGGCACGTGACATTCATGTAAAAATCGCCTATATAAAGGGCATAATAATGCAAGGCAGACGATGTCAGATCAGCAGGCTGGCGCAAACGAGTACGGCGCCGATTCTATTAAAGTTCTCAAAGGGTTAGAGGCGGTCAGAAAACGACCGGGAATGTATATTGGGGACACGGATGATGGCTCTGGCCTTCATCACATGGTCTATGAGGTCGTCGATAACGGCATTGACGAGGCGCTCGCCAAACATGCCGACTTCGTGTCCGTCACCATCCATGAAGATGACAGTGTTTCCGTCCGCGATAATGGTCGGGGAATCCCCGTTGGCATCCACGAAGAAGAAGGTGTTTCAGCGGCTGAAGTTATCATGACCCAGCTGCATGCAGGCGGTAAATTCGACAGCAATTCTTACAAGGTGTCCGGCGGTCTTCATGGTGTCGGCGTCTCTGTCGTCAATGCGCTTTCCGATTGGCTGGAGCTTCGGATCTGGCGTGATGGGAAAATCCATACCGCGCGTTTCGAGCATGGGGAAACGACAGAGCACCTGAAGGTCATTGGCGACACAGACGAAACTGGCACCGAGGTGCGCTTCCTGGCGTCGACCGGCACGTTCAGTGACCGAAATTACAGCTTCAAAACGCTAGAGACACGGCTGCGCGAACTTGCCTTTTTGAACTCCGGTGTAAAAATCATCTTGCGCGACGAGCGCCCCGTCACCCCGCTGGAGACCGTGCTGTTTTACGAAGGCGGCGTGCGGGAATTCGTCCGCTATCTCGATCGGTCTAAATCGCCCCTGATCCCTGATCCGATTTACGTCATGGGCGAGCGTGACGAGATTGGCATCGAAATGGCGATGTGGTGGAATGACAGCTACCATGAAACTGTTCTGCCCTTCACCAATAACATTCCACAGCGCGATGGCGGAACGCATTTGGCAGGCTTTCGGGGGGCGCTGACGCGAACGCTCAACGCCTATGCCAACAGCAGTGGCATCGCGAAAAAGGAAAAAGTGAACTTCTCGGGCGATGACGCGCGCGAAGGCCTCACCTGCGTTCTTTCGGTCAAAGTCCCCGATCCAAAATTTAGCTCTCAGACCAAAGACAAACTTGTCAGCTCAGAGGTAAGACCGGTGGTCGAAAGCCTCATGAATGAAAAGCTGACAGAATGGTTTGAGGAAAATCCGGGCCCCGCAAAGGAGGTCATCGGAAAGATCATAGAGGCGGCCCTAGCACGCGAAGCGGCGCGGAAGGCCCGCGAACTCACCCGCCGGAAGACGGCCTTTGGGGGCTCTGGCCTTCCTGGAAAGCTCGCCGATTGTCAGGAGAAGGATCCAAGGAAATCAGAGCTATTCATTGTCGAGGGCGACAGCGCGGGCGGGTCAGCCAAGCAAGGGCGCGCCCGGGAAAACCAAGCCGTCCTGCCTTTGCGCGGAAAAATCTTGAATATCGAGCGCGCACGCTTCGATAAGATGCTGACATCCGAGCAGATCACGAACCTGATCACGGCACTCGGGACCGGCATCGGGCGCGACGAATTTGATATCTCAAAGCTCCGCTATCACAAAATCATCATCATGACCGATGCGGATGTGGACGGCGCTCATATTCGAACATTGTTGCTCACCTTCTTCTTCCGACAGATGCCCAAACTCATCGAAGGCGGATATCTCTATATCGCGCAACCCCCCCTCTTCAAAGTCGCGAAAGGCCGATCAGAGGTTTATCTCAAAGACCAGCAATCTCTGGATGATTACCTCATCCAACAGGGGCTAGATAGCAGCACATTGCGACTTGGGGATGGTCAGGTCCTCACTGGAAACGACTTGGTCCGCGTGGTTGCAGATGCGCGCAACATAAGGACCGTGCTGAACGCCTTTCCGACGCATTACTCCCGTCATGTCCTCGAACAGGCCGCGATCGCGGGCGGCTTTGTGCCCGGTCGCGTCGACGCGGATGCCCAAGGCGTGGCCGACCTCGTGGCAGATCGCTTAAACAAGGTCGCACTCGAATACGAGCGGGGCTGGACCGGCCGCCCGACCCAGGACCACGGATTGCGTTTTTCGCGAATATTGCGGGGTGTAGAAGAGGTGCGCACCTTAGACGGACCCGTGCTCCGATCTGGAGAGGCAAGAAAGCTCGGCACCTTCACCGATGGCTTGAGCGAAACCTATGGAAGCCTGCCAACCTTCACCCGCAAAGATCATTCAACACCGATCTTCGGACCGACCGATTTGCTAGATATCGTGCTCGCCGAAGGTGAAAAGGGGCTCAGCCTCCAGCGTTACAAAGGTCTGGGGGAGATGAATCCAGATCAGCTCTGGGAAACAACGCTCGATCCCAATGCGCGAACCCTCTTACAAGTGAAGGTGGAAGATGTCGTAGACGCGGATGATTTGTTCACGAAACTCATGGGCGATGTCGTCGAACCCCGGCGTGAATTTATTCAGCAAAACGCGCTCAGCGTAGAGAACTTAGACTTTTGACTTCTTCTTTTTGAAAATATCCCGGAGAGCGCGAGAGGCTGGCCTCTCGCCTCTAACTGAAACTTTCCCGAATGGCGCGCATGTTCTCGCCATAGGGTGCAGGGTGTGAGACAGATCCCCCTTTGAAGACTGCGGATCCCGCCACCAGAACATCTGCACCAGCATCGACAACCGACTTCGCTGTCGCAGGTGCAACACCACCGTCGATCTCGATATGGATAGGACGATCCCCAATCATCTCCCGGAGTTTTTCAACCTTATGGACTATCCCATGGATGAATTTCTGCCCACCAAAGCCTGGGTTTACTGTCATCACACAGATCAAGTCCACCATGTCCAAAAGATGCGCCACCGTGAGCGCCGGCGTTCCCGGGTTCAGCGCAACACCAGCTTTCGCACCAGCGCCACGGATCGCCTGCAACGTACGGTGAATATGCGGCCCCGCTTCTACATGCGCAGTGATAATATCGGCCCCAGCTGCAGCAAACGCGTCAATATAAGGGTCCACCGGAGCGATCATCAAATGTACATCCATCACGGTCTTGATGTGCGGCCGAATTGCCTTGCAGGTCTCAGGACCAAAGGTGATGTTTGGAACGAAGTGACCATCCATGACATCCACGTGGATCCAGTCCGCGCCTTCTGCCTCCACCGCTTCGATTTCTGCTCCGAAATTCGCAAAATCAGCCGAGAGGATTGACGGAGCAATTTTCACATGTCGATCGAAACTCATGGGCCGCATCTAGTCCGCGATGCCGCATTCGGTCAATGTCACATGCATCTGTCATATTCATGTCGTGTTCGATAAGTACCGGACACAAGGATTTGGGCTGCCCCTTCGGCGCCTCATGAAAACATATTCAAGATCGAGGAGGATCTGCATGTCATCCCTAATGAAAACACTCGCAAAAGTGGCGATCGGCATGGCTGTCGCGAAAGGCGTGCAAAGCGTATCCGGCGGCAACCGTCGCCAAGCGGGCGGCGGGCTGGAGAACATTTTGGGGGAACTCACCAAAGCTGCTGGCGGCTCCTCGAGCGCGGGCGGTCTCGGCGATATCTTGGGGGGCTTGTCTGGCGCACAATCTGGTGGCGCATCTGCGGGGCTCAATGATCTGCTCGGAACATTGGCAGGGTCAGCCATGGGCGCAAGCTCGACCGGTCAGATCGACATTGGTGGCATTCTTGGCGGTGTTCTCGGCAACACAGCACCCAATAATTCCGGCCTCGGCGGGCTTGGCGGCCTATTGGAAGGTCTCGCAACCGGCGCTGCAGTAGATCGCCTCGGTACAGGTGCCGGGGGATTGGGGGATCTACTGAACCAATCGCTTGACAGCTTTGGCAAAGCTGAGATCACACCGACGGCGGACCAAGAAGACGCCGCGCGCTATCTTCTTGCCGCTATGTTGGAAGCGGCGAAGGCCGATGGCGAGATTGATGCCAACGAGAAGAAAGCCCTGATGGAAGCAATGGCAGATGCATCTCCCGAAGATCAGAGTTTTGTGCAACAAGTGATCTCTAGCCCGATTAATGTCGATGCCATCGTCGAAAACTTACCACATGATATGTACAATCAGGCCTATGCGATGTCGTTGATTGCAATCGATTTGAACAATCAGGCGGAGGCCAATCACCTGCACAGTTTGGCCCATGCGATGGGGCTCTCAAAGACCGAAGTCAATAAAATCCATGAGCGGATGGGAGAGCCAGCGCTCTACACGTAATGCAGTTTTTCGATCCACGTTCGATCGCGCAAAGCGCAATCGATGCGAGGAACCGAGAGGCGCGCGTCGGCCCGAAGGGCCGACGCGCGCCTGCGCCCTGCTGGGGCCAAGGATCTTTAATCCGAGGCCACCTTGTCTAGCGACCCTTCCAAATCGGGTCCCGTTTCTCGGCGAACGCCTTGGCCCCCTCCAACTGATCTTCTGATCCGTATAGGGTATCTACCGTACGCAGCTTACGCTGTGTGATCCGGTTCAATGCATCTTGAAATTTGCTGTCTTCTGCATCGCGCACCACCTCTTTGATGGCCGCATAGACCAAGGGAGGCCCAGACGCGATCAGCTCAGCCATTTCCATCGCCTTCACCATCAACCCCTGTGAAGGATACACCGCATTGACCATCCCCCAACGATGGCCTTCGTCTGCATCAAACCATCGCCCCGTCAACAAAAGCTCCATCGCAATATGGTAAGGTATCCGCTTTGGGAGCTTGATACTTGCCGCATCCGCCACCGTTCCCGACCGAATTTCCGGAAGTGCAAACGTCGCCTTGTCAGAGGCCAGTATGATATCTCCTGAGAGAGCGAGTTCGAGACCGCCACCGCAAGCAATCCCATCGATGGCCATAATCACCGGCTTGTTCAGGTCACGCAATTCTTGCAACCCTCCGAAGCCGCCAACGCCGTAGTCACCATCCACCGCGTCCCCGTCGGCAGCGGCTTTCAGATCCCAACCGGGACAAAAGAACTTCTCGTTGGCCGAACAGACAACAGCAACGCGCAGATCAGGGTCGTCCCGAAAATCTTCAAAGATCTTGCCCATCAGACGTGATGTGGCAAGATCGATCGCATTGGCCTTTCCCCGTTGTAAGGTAACGATCAGAATGTATCCCTTGCGTTCGGTTATCACTGGTGTCTCAGTCATGCGCTCCTCCGAATTAGTGCGTCCACGGCGATCGCATCATCTGCGGTAACGATCAGCGGGTTAATCTCCACCTCTTCCACATCTTCGGAGTTGGCAACTACGTAATCTTGGACGGCGTCGATCGCATCCAAAACACGATCAACGGATATGGGTGCAAATCCCCTATAGCCATTGAAACGGGGTGCAATCTTCAGCTCGGCCATCTTTGTGGCGATCCGCTCCCGCGTGTCCGGCACCAAGAGCGACCTCGTGTCCTCAAGGAGCTCGGTAAATACGCCCCCAGCCCCAACTGTTAAAACAAACCCATGCGCAGGGTCTTTCGTGACGCCGATCAAGAGCTCTAGAACCGGATCTGATACTTGCTCTTCGATAAGAAAAACATCTGCATCGATGGCACGACGGGCAGACGCGACTTCGTCCGCTGACGAGAGATTAAGGACAACCGCACCGGCCTCCGTCTTATGCGCCAGCCCCTGGCCCTTCAGCACACACGGGTAGATCAGGTCGCTCGGCATTGAACCCTCTTTCGTCACGACCCATGATTTTGGCACTCTCAAGCCATACTCCGAGAGTTCGGACTTGGCGGCGCTTTCCGAAAGAAGCTCCGTCTTCATCTGAGCAGACGGCATCAAAACGGGTGCTGAGAAATGCGATCTTTCAGACATGGACGCGATCGCTTCATATGCGTCAGAGATCCCGTTAAAGGGCACAATTCCCTGATCAAATAATGCATGTGCCCGATGCTCTGTCATCAGTTCCGGAAGCGTGGAGACCATGCCAAGCGGCATCGCCGTCATCCGTCGTACGCGCGAAATTGCCTCCATTGTGCATTCCCAGGCATCCGGATTGCATCGATCCTCCCGCGGAAAATCGACTATAAACAGGAGCAGTGCGAGATCTGGGTCAATCATCGCCGCCCAGGCCTGGGTCATCGCGTCAACATCCCCCCAAATATACGTGTGGTAATCGAGCGGATTTGCGAGCGCGACAAGCGGGCCGAGGGCCTCTCGCAAACCGGTCTTTTGACGCTCCGTCAGTGGTGGAAATGTCAGACCGTAACTTTGACCAAGATCAGCGCTGAGCGACGCTTCACCACCCGAACAACTGACAGAACCAACCTTTCGGGACGGCAAATAACCAGAAATGGAAGCGAGTTTCAGCGCCTCTAGAAACGCTGACAATGTACTTACCCGCGCGACACCTAAACGCTCAAAGAGGGCGGTTGCGCCCGCGTCTCCCCCGGCAAGAGAGGCCGTGTGGGAAATCGTTGCAGACTGCGCTTGCTCTGACCGTCCCACTTTCAAAACTACAACGGGTTTCCCCAGTCGATGGGCCTCGGATGCGAGCGCTTCAAAGGCACGGAGATCGTCAATCCCTTCAATATGCAGGCCAAGCGCGGTGATCCGTTCGTCTGAGAGTGCGGCAAGACCAAGCGTCGAAATTCCGATCTGCGCTTGGTTTCCCGCCGCAAAGGCCAACCCAACCGGGAGACCGCGCAACTGCATCGTCAGACTGATCAAGATATTGGATGATTGCGTCACAATCGCGACGCCTCGATCGACCCGTGTCAGACCATGTTCATCGGGCCAAAGTGCGACGCCATCAAGCGCATTGATAAACCCATAGCAGTTTGGGCCAAGAACCGGCATACTTCCAGCAGCCTCTAGAAGTGCCGCCTGCAAATCTCTGCCATTTGTATCTTCGGCCCCGGCTTCCGCGAACCCACTGGCAAAACAAATGGCTCCGCCTGCGCCGATCTCCTTCAGCTCTGCAATCGCGCGAATTGTCAGCGCGCGATTGACAGCGACAAAGGCCACATCCGGGGCGTGTGGCATATCCGAAATTCGGCGATAAACGGGCACTGGTCCATCCTCCGCAGTTGGGTGAACCTGGTAGATTTCTCCGACGAAGCCAAACTTCTGTAAACTCTTGCACGTTGATCGACCCCAGACGCCTCCTCCGATTATCGCGACACGTCTCGCCGTCATTAGCCTTCTAAGCATATCCATGGCCGCGTCTCAGGAGCCTCCGGCGGGGATATTTCTGAAAAGAAGAAACACGATGTTAACTCATCCTATTTTACGGTGCGGTTGCGGTACAGGCTGGGAAGCCGATGGCTGTAAAAGGAGAAGCCCCTCGATACATCATAGTGTCGAGGGCACCCCGCCTTCTTCTTTTCAGAAATATCCCCGCCGGAGGCATTACGCACCCAGGGGTCGCAGAA
The DNA here is from genome assembly GCA_038744815.1 of Pseudomonadota bacterium. Classification (GTDB taxonomy): domain Bacteria; phylum Pseudomonadota; class Alphaproteobacteria; order Rhodobacterales; family Rhodobacteraceae; genus Amylibacter. Next base: position 29,067 of record JBCDLY010000012.1, read on the forward strand.
GATCGCGCGCGATTATGTGCCGCTGGATCTCACTCGTACCGTCCCAAATTCGTTCCACGCGCGCATCGCGCCAGAACCGCTCTAGCGGATAATCATCCATCAAACCCATACCCCCATGAATTTGGATCGCCGCATCTGTGACCCGAGCCAATGCCTCGGACGCATAAAGCTTCGCGCTTGCAATTTCTCGATTGGCCGGCAGCCCCTTGTCCAAACGGTCTGCCGCCGCCAGAGTCAGAAAATCGGAAGCATCAATTTCGGTAATCATATCAGAGAGTTGGAAGCCAACGCCTTGAAACTTGCCGATCTTTTGGCCAAACTGTTCGCGCTCTGCAGCATAGTTTAGCGCATAGTCAAAGGCGCGCCGCGCCCGGCCAACGCAGAAGGCCGCCACTGAAACGCGTGTTGCATAAAGCCAGGTGTTCATCACATCGAAGCCACCATCTACTTCACCCAAAACTTGCGCGTCGGGCAGACGACAATCATCAAATTCCAAGATCATGTTTTTGTAACCACGATGGCTGACCGATGTGTAGCCTTCGCGGATCGTAAGGCCGGGCGTGCCTCGATCGACCAAAAACGTGGTCAGCCGCTTCTTCGGGCCTTTTGGCGTTTGGTCCTCGCCAGTTGCGATAAAGACGGTCACAAAATCTGCGTGCTCTGCGCCTGAAATAAAATGCTTCGTTCCGTTGACAACCCAGTCGCCACCCTCTCGGACGGCTGCGCATTTCATCCCCCGGACATCGGATCCTGCTCCAGGCTCGGTCATCGCAAGCGCATCCATGCGCTCGCCGCGTATGGCCGGAAACAGATACCGTTCCCGTTGATCATCATCACACGCCATAAGAATATTCTGAGGGCGACCGAAGAAATGGGTAAGGGCCATCGACCCACGTCCGAGTTCACGCTCAACGAGCGTGAACTCCAAATGCGAAAGACCCGCCCCGCCTACATCTTCAGGGAAGTTACAGGCGTAAAACCCGAGCTCCAACGTCTTGCGCTTTATCTCATCCGCAATTTCTTTCGGAACTTCACCTGTCCGCTCCACCAGTTCCTCATGCGGATAAATCTCATTCTCCACGAAGGACCGCACAGTGGAGGCGATCATCTCCTGCTCTTCATTCAACCCGTATTGCACTTATCTCTTCCGCTCTCTCAGTCTCTGTTTCATCGCCGCTTTGCCCGCATCAGTGCCATCATGCCAAGAGCCGAAAAGAATATCCCAAGGCACATCCGGCGTGCCGTAATTGCACTCGAAATAGCGATGGTGCATCTGATGGTGAAAGGTGCCAAGCTTCAGCCGCAGTTTGTTGCGAAACAAGAGCCCCTCGAACCCTGTATGCGTTGTAATCGCATAAAGCCCATAGAACATCAGATGCGTGATGACGTGCACCGGATGGCTCGGGATCACGAAATGGATCAAAACCGATCCGAAGTAAAAGACATGCTCGATCGGATGCATCGATAGCCCCGACCACGGACCCACATCCGTGTTCCGATGATGCAAGGCATGGAAGCGGTAGAAAAAATCCGTGTGGAGCAGGCGGTGGATCCAATAGAAGTAAAAGCTCTCCCAAATTGGGATAAGGAGGAAAATCGCGACAAACCAAACCGGCGTTGCGGCAAAGGTCGTGATGGTGGCATAGCCATTGGCCATCGCCCACCAAATCAGAACCTCGTAAGCGGTCCACACCGTCACACCCGAACCGAGCGTCCAGACCATGTTATCCAAAAGCTGATCTGAGAGGGTGAACATGCCGCCCTTTCGCGGGAACGGACGCGGATCATATTTCAGGTCTTTGCCCTGCACTTTTTTACCATGGAACCAGTAATGCAAACCGCCTGCCAAGGCAGTCACAATCACAAGGTTTCGCAACCAAATCGTCGCGACCCAGCCAGGTGCCAGTGTGGCCGCTTGCTCAAAGCTCGGACTAAAGAGCCACAGCGATAAAAACGCTAAGCCGACGATGGCCCCGTTCACCGTGAAAAAGAACCAGCTGTCGAAATACCACCGGAAAGTCGCATAGGGGCGCGGCGGCCACGCCCACAGCGGGGAAACCTTCACCGGAACGTCAGAGATATGGTTCCACTCGCTCATGTGTACATCTGCTTTTTGCGCGCCCGCGTTTCCTGTGTGCCTTTCTCGGACCCATCGTGAAAAGATCCAAACCAACGGTCCCAGGGCATCTCAACCGTTCCGTAATTACACTCAAAGTACCGGTGATGCAGCTGATGGAAAAAGTCACCCATTTTGGCGCGATCCTTGTCCGCGACATAAAGCCGGTCAAAGCCGGAATGGCTAAAGATGGGATGCATAGACTGCATATACCCGTGGAAGAGCACATGAATGGGATGGCTTGGCACCACAAAATGGATCAGGAAATTTGTGTAGAACAGCAGATGCTCAATCGGATGCATCGAAATGCCCGACCATGGGCCCACATTCACATTCCGATGATGCAGCGCATGCGCCAATTTATAGAGCACCGGCACATGGAGAAGGCGATGCACCCAATAGAAATGGAAGCTCGACCAGACGACCAGAAACGGGAACATCAACACGAACCAAATCGGATTTTCCGGGAAGAAAAACGCCGGCGCATATCCGTTTGCCATCGCCCAATAGAGGGGGAGCTGAAACGCGGTCCACAGTGTGATGCCAGAGGCGATCGTCCAAAACATGTTATCCAGCACCTGATTGCGGAAACTGAACGTCCCATTTTCCCGCGCCTGACCCCGTGCATCAAACTTCGTGCGCAAATCCTGTCCTTTGCGCATGTAAAGCCACCAATGGAGGATACCCGCCGTCATCACATGGGGGACCAGATTGGACAAATAGACCCGCAGCATCCAAGACCAGTGCCAATCGGCCATCGCCTCGAGCGGCGGGAGAATGGTGAAAAACGCGACGAGTGCCAAAACAATGGTAAACGTCGTCGTGGATGCCGCCAGCCAATAGGCCGAATACCATGTCCAAACGGCCCGCCAATCAATGGGCAAACTAAAAAGAGGGTTCATCGCTACGGGATGGTCAGGACGGTAGTTCCAGCGCGCGGCTTCCGCATCATTGGCATAATCGCTCATTATGGCTCTCCCAGTTTGGCTCAGCCTGCGGATTCGCAGCCCATCCTCTCGTTTGGAAACGACATTAAGGCTGCCGCTTTTGGCCGGTCAGGCGTGCATCTTGCGCTTGCGCGCCCGGGTCGCGACCGTCGCCTCTTCGGACCCATCATGATAAGTACCAAACCACTTATCGAACGGAAACTCGCCAGAGCCGTAATTGCACTCGTAATACCGGTGATGAAGCTGATGGAAAAACCCATGCAGGATCAAGGCGCGTTTATCCTTTGCCCAGACCGCCTCATATCCGGAATGCCCCGTCGGCGCACCCAAAAGCTGCCAAAACAGCAGGAACACCAAATGGACCGGATGCGCTGGCACCAAAAAGAAAATCGCAAGCGTACTGAAATAGAGGAGATGCTCAAACGGATGCATCGAGAGGCCCGACCACGGACCCACGTTCACATTGCGATGATGGATCGCATGCACGCGCTTATAAAGCGGCGGCCAGTGCAAGACCCGGTGTACGAAATAAAAATGAAAACTCTGCCAAATCGTGATCAGCGGGAACATCAGAACGAACCAAACCGGATGGCTGGCAAACGTGATGGAGGCCATCGTCATCTCATTGGCCCAGGCCCAACGCATTACCACTTCCCAGGCCGTTGCAATCGGCACCCCGAAGACCAGCGTGTAAAACATGTTGTCCCAGGTCTGATATCCGAAAGTGAAAAGCGCGTTTTTTCGACCCGTAATCGGCCGGCTATCATAGCGCACCAAATTTCCCTGCCCGTCGATCCCATAGAACCACAGGTGCAAACCGCCCACGATCACACCCACCAAGATGTAATTTCGCATGAGCGCCCCTGCGATCCAACCCGGCGCCACCTCGGCCTGCTCAAGGCCCACCGGCTGAACCCAATACGCGATCGCGAAAGCCAGCACCAGGAACAGCACACGGTCCGTCTGCTGTAGAAAGTTCTCAAATAAGAACCGCAGCACGTTCCAGGGCTTCGGAGGCCACACCCAATAGGGCGCAGGCTGCAATGGCAATTCAGGCACATAATTCCACCCATCGGGATGGGCGTGCATCTTCTTGCTCATCTATCCTCCCAATCCCCGACTTCTTCTGTTTACAAATATCCCGGGGTGAATTTGCGCAGCGCGCAAAGAGGGGCAGTGCCCCTCCGCGGGCTTTAGGTCGCGTAGTTGGACCCTTCCTCGTCCAAGATCGCCTTCAACTCGGCCAAATGACGATCCCCTTGTTCAGGATAATCATCAAGCTCCATCGCCGTTTTTTCAGCAATCTCATCAGAGAGCACCCGGAGCGGTCGACCCGTTTGAAGCGCGCGGATATAAGTCTCACAGGCCCGCTCAAAGTAATACATCCGGTTGAAGGTCTCTGCGACGCTGTCCCCGATCACCAAGACACCATGGTTCCCCATGATCATAACCTTATGCTTCGGATCCGTCAGCAGCGCAGCACAGCGTGCGCCCTCCTCCTCCAGCGCAAGCCCGCCATAGTCATTGTCGACGACATACCGATTGTAGAAAGTCGCGCAGTTCTGATCGATCGGCGGCAAGTCGCTCTCCGCCAAAGAGGCGAGCACGGTCGCGTGGATCGAATGCACATGCATCACACATCGCGCGTGGCCACAATTCCGGTGCACCCCACCATGCAATCCCCAGGCGGTGATATCTGGCGCGTCAGGCTTCTCCAAAGTTGTCGGATCATTTGCGTCGATCACCAAGATGTCGCTCGCCTTGACCCGGCTAAAGTGCACTTGATTGGGGTTCATGAGAAACTTGGTCCCATCCTCATTGATCGACAGGCTGAAATGATTTGCGACGGCTTCATGCATGTTCAGCCGCGCCGTCCAGCGAAACGCTGCTGCAAGGTCCACGCGTTCTTGCCAATAGTCCATATTCGGGCGCAGTTGGGTCACACTCATGTCAGCCTCCTTTGTTGTGCCCACTCTCCCAATCGCCTGCCGAAACGCAATCCCATTCGCGACACCGAAAATGTCTTAAACACACAAAAAAGCCGGGCGAAACTCGCCCGGCTAGTCGGAGGAGGAAACCCCTCAGGGAAACATCCCTTATGATTTCGCGATATCGTAGCCTTCCATGCCAAGCTCGGTTGTGTCCAAGCCCGCAATCTCATCTTCTTCGGAGACCCGGATGCCCATCGTCGCTTTCAAGATGAACCAGACGATACCAGAGAGGACCACAGTCACGACCGCATAAACCACGATACCGTAAAGCTGTGAGCCAATGCTCGCATCTGAGTTCGTCAGAACCACAGCAATGGTGCCCCAGATACCTGCGAAGAGGTGAACAGGGATCGCACCGACAACGTCGTCAATCTTCAGCTTGTCGAGCAATGTCACACCGAAGACAACGATGATGCCGCCGATGGCGCCGATCAAAATTGCCATCGCCAGCGTTGGCGTGAGTGGTTCCGCCGTGATGGAAACAAGACCCGCAAGCGCGCCGTTCAAAACCATCGTGAGATCGGCTTTACCATAAAGCACGGACGTAAGGATCAGCGCTGCAAGCGCGCCGGCCGCAGCCGCCATGTTGGTGTTCATAAAGATACGGGACACGTCTGCAATATCGCCAATGGACCCCATCGCAAGCTGTGAACCACCGTTAAATCCGAACCAACCGAGCCACAGGATGAATACACCCAATGTCGCCAAAGGCAGGTTGGATCCCATGATTGGCACAACGGCACCGTCTTTGTACTTTCCGATCCGTGGCCCAAGAATGATGACCCCGACGAGAGCGGCCCAACCGCCAACGGAGTGCACCACTGTGGAACCCGCGAAATCCAGGAAGCCTGCTTCGTCCAAGAAGCCGCCACCCCATTTCCAGGAACCCTGGAGCGGATAAATAACGCCAGTCAAAACGATCACGAAGATCAAGAAAGGCCAGAGTTTAATGCGCTCAGCGACCGCACCAGACACAATAGAGGCTGTCGCCGCACAGAACATCATCTGGAAGTAAAAATCCGATGCCGTGGACGCATAACCGTAATCGTCAACCCCATCGGCACCAACACCGACCGCTTCAACAAGACCGACGCCCCAAATACCCGAAAGCACGCCCTCAACGGTCCATGTTCCAAGCGGATACATCAAGTTGTAGCCGATCAAATAGTACATCAAACATGCGAAGCCAAAGAGACCCATGTTCTTTGTCAACTGCATGGTTACGTTTTTCGAGCGCACCAGGCCCGCTTCCAACATGGCAAAACCACAGGCCATGAAGAAAACCAAGAAGCCTGCGATCAAGAATAGGAGTGTGGTAAATATCCATACCACATCGGTGGGCACATCTACCGGAATTTCCGGTGTATCCTGTGCAAAGCCCAGCGCTGGCATCGCGACAAGCGCGGCCGTCAGGGCAAGGGTTCTCAATTTCATAGTCTTTCCCTCTTTCAAGATTAGATCGCGTCGTTGCCGGTCTCGCCTGTGCGAACCCGAACGGCTTGTTCTACTGGAAGGACGAAGATCTTGCCGTCGCCAATCTTCCCAGTTTTCGCTGCTGTTTCGATCGCAGACATCGCCGCTTCGACAACATCGTCTGAAACGACAACCTCGATGCGGACTTTTGGTACGAAATTTACCGAGTATTCAGCTCCGCGGTAGATTTCAGTGTGACCGGATTGGGCACCATAGCCCTTTACCTCAGTCACCATCATGCCCGTCACGCCAGCAGATGTCAGCGCTTCGCGGACCTCCTCCAGCTTGAAGGGCTTAATAGTGGCAATGATCAGTTTCATTTGACCCCCTTAACTTCGATTCGAGCGAACTCGTGTCGCTGCGGGCGGGCTTACGCTGTGGGGGTAATGGCCACTATTGAATGGGCAAGAATTTGCCGCCTAAGCCGCAAGGACTGCCAATTATTCATCCGAAACGCAATTTCTGCACAAAAATTGGTCATCTCATGAACAGTTGATCCCGTGTGGATTTTACTTCGCAAGACTGAACCAACCGCCTAATAAGGCGGGAGAACCTTGCAAAAAGGCGAAAAGAAAACAGGCATGGCGGACAACAGATCAAAACCGAAGCTCGTTGCTGAAAAACGGAGTTTTGCGGGCGCGCAACAGAAGCCGCGTGCACAAAAACCACGTAAGCGAGCCCCTAAAAGAAAACGACACTGGTTGGCTCGATTTTCACTCTGGCTCGTAAAAGTCACCTGGTGGGTTGGGTCTCGTGTGGCAGTTGTGTTCGCAATTGTTGTGGGCGGGTGGACGCTCTGGGATTTCGCAAACTTGCCGACAGCACAGGCTCTTATGGATGACCGCGAACGCGGATCGGTCACCATGTTGGACAAAAATGGCGACGTCTTCGCCTGGCGGGGCGATCAATTCGGGGGGCTCGTCACCGCCGACACGGTATCGCCACATCTTCGCAATGCCGTGATCGCCGTCGAAGACAAACGATTTTACAACCACTTCGGCGTCTCCCCCCGCGGTATTGCATCTGCAATCCGGATCAACCTGCGCGAAGGTCGATCAGCACTCGAAGGTCACGGCGGCTCGACCATCACGCAACAGGTCGCAAAGCGCGTCTTCTTTCCGGAGATGGGCGGAATGGAACGCAAAATCCGCGAGGTTCCAAGATCGCTGGCGATGGAGTTGAAGTTTTCGAAGGACGAAATCCTGGCCATCTATCTGAACCGCGCGTATCTCGGCGCGGGATCATTCGGATTTGAAGCTGCGGCCCAGCGCTATTTCGGGAAATCAGCGCGAAATGTGACCGCCGCCGAAGCTGCAATGCTCGCCGGACTTCTAAAGGCGCCGTCGCGCTTTAACCCGACAAGCAATTTGGATCGCGCGCATGACCGTGCCAATCTGATTATCGGCTTGATGGAAGACCAAGGATACCTGTCCCCCGCCGACGCCGACCGCGCCCGCGAAAACCCAGCAAAGCTCGCGCCCGTCGCGCGCAACGCGTCCGGAAATTTCTTTGCCGATTGGATTATGGAGACCGCGCCAGATTTCCTTGTGGAAGACACGACCAATGATCTCATCATACAGACAACGTTCGACCCCGAGATCCAGCGCGCCGCGGAAGAAGGTGTTGTCAAAATCTTCTCGGAAAAGGTGAAGGAAGGATCAGCCGCTCAAGCCGCCGTTGTTGTTATGTCGCGGGATGGCGCCGTTCGTGCAATGGTCGGGGGGCGTGACACAGGCCTTCCCGGTCAGTTCAACCGTGCAACCCAAGCTATTCGTCAAACCGGATCGTCGTTTAAACCGTTTGTCTATGGCGCCGCACTCGAAACCGGATGGGGCGGGAACTCGATCTTGGAGGACGCGCCTTTTTGCATCGAGTTGCCAAACCAACCCGACTACTGCCCGACAAATTACAACGATGAATTCCAAGGTCTCATGACCATGACAGAAGCTTTTGCGAAATCGATCAATACGGTCGCTGTGAAAGTCTCAGAGGAGGTGGGGCGCGCGCGCGTGCGTGCCGTTGCCAACGACTTTGGCATCCGCGCTGACTTGATCGACACCCCCGCTCTTGCCCTCGGCGCATCTGAATCGACCCTCTTGGACATGACCGGGGCCTATGCCGGAATACGGAGCCAAGGGTTACAGATCAAACCCTATGGTTTCCGAACAGTAGTCTTACAGGGCGAACGAACGCCGTTGTTTGTTCAAGATCAAGAAGACGGCATTCGTGTTCTATCTGAACGGGCCGCGGGCGAGCTGATATTTATGATGACACAAGTTGTCGATAATGGCACCGGCCGCCGTGCCAATCTTGAAGATTGGCAGGTCGCCGGCAAAACCGGCACAACCCAGGGTGCCCGAGATGCTTGGTTCCTTGGATTTACGTCCGAATACGTCGCGGGTGTTTGGATGGGCTATGATGACAACTCCCCACTATCCGGCGTTACTGGAGGGGGCCTTCCCGCCGAAATTTGGCACGAAGTTATGGCCCGCGCCCATGAAGGGGCCGCGCCCGCGCCATTGCCGATTATTTTGCCGGAACCCCGGGAGCAGGACATCGACGATACTGAGCTTTCAATCGAAGATCAAATTCGACGTGATATAGAGGAACTCGGGGATGAGGCCGAAGAGGTGGTTCGCACCATCTTCGACCGTCTATTCAAACGCTAAATCAGCCGATATCGGCGATCAGCTGATCGAGGTTTCCGCCTCGCGCATCGAGCATGGCACCGATTTCGCCGCGCTCAGTCACCAACATAGAGATGCCTTCAATATAAATATCAAAGACTTTGGCACTGCCGCTCGCATCGCTCACTTGCCACTCAACAGCAACGGAGCTGCCGCTTGGCAGTTTCGCGGTCGAGTTTACGACATATCCGCGTTTTGTCTTGCTCGCGCCCGTTACGGTAATCTCAGCCCCAGAAAACTCATCGAACCGGTTACCATATTTCTCTGCCACATAGGATCGGAATGCTGCTGAATAGGCGCGGCGCTGTGCATCGGTCGCCGAACGCCATGTCACTCCCAAAGAACTTCGGGCGATGATGGGAACATCCGCATATGTATCAAAGATCTTCTTGAAGTCATTGATCAGCGCATTGCCGGTTTTGCCGGAGTCGATGGTTTTTTGAATGTCTGACACCAACTTAGAGACAAGATTTGTCGCGTCGCCCTCGCTCAAGGCGAAAGCCGGCGCCGCCATCATTGCCAGAGTACCCGCAAGCACCGTCCGGCGTGTTGTGGTCAAAGTGTTATTCCGCATAAGGATCCTCCAAAAGATCAAGCGCGTAAGGGTCATCTAATAGTGCATCATCTGGGGAGTTTTGGCGCAATTGGAAGCGTCTGTTCTGAATATAGGCTGATTGTTGCGCAGTATAGCTGTCCGCGCTCTCATACAGAATTGAATCGATCAAATCCGCAAACTCATTTCTATTGCCAACAATAGAGGTCAGTTGCAGGACCAACGCGTCCGATTGAGATCCAGACGACGCCCCATTCAGCGGGTCAAGAAGCAAGGTGTCTACGATCAACCCAACAGCATCCCGCTCGGTGCTGGATCCAAAGAACGGGAGTTCGACATAATTCCCTTCATTTGCGCCCCACACATGCAGGGTTTCACCAAAATCGGTATCATCGTTGGGAATGCCCATCTCGGTGGCGACATCGCGCAAACCAAGCAAACCGAAAGTCAAATTCACCCCTAGGCGGAACGTATCTTCCACCGCCGAGACCAGACGGAACTGCAAAACTTTGTTTACAATTCGGTTAGGAAGGGAAATCGTCTCGGCCGCCGATTGCACCAGCTTGTTGCCTTCGCGCCCAACGACGACGCCATATACTTGGGAGGTTGGGCGCAATACAACGCGATCCAGTCCTTTGTTGAACGCATGCACCGTCTGGTTCACCGGCTTATAAGGATCACTAACCAACTGACCTGCCGGGGGTTCCGCGCAGGCAGAGACTGTCAATAAAACGAGGGCCGCTATAACCGCGCGTGGAGACCTATGAGCCATGGTAGATTCCAATCCTTCTTCACGTATTTGCTATGATATTGGGACAGACTTGTCGAACCTTCTGTATGTCACACCACCAGATCAATTGCGGCTTGCTGACCGACCCCAAAAACCCGCTTGTATCGGTCAATCTCACCCATCGGGCCCATCGCTTTCCTAGGATTGTCCGATAGTTTGACGGTCGCGCGCCCGTCGACGGAAACGGCCTTACAAACCAACGAAAATGGGGCAAGGGTGTCATTTGGAACAAGCCCACGAAAATCATTCGTCATCAATGTGCCCCATCCGAAGGCCAGTTTTGCGCGCCCATTGAACTTTGACGCGAGATCGTCAATTTTCTCCACATCGAGACCATCTGAGAAAATAATGAGCTTTTCGTTCGGATCTTCCCCGTGATCCTGCCACCAAGAAATCGCCGCCTCTGCGGCCGCTTCCGGATCACCGCTATCGACCCTAATCCCCGTCCATTTCGCCAACCAGTCCGGCGCCCGTGCGAGAAACTGATCTGTTCCGTAAGTGTCGGGTAAAATGATCAGCAGATTTCCGTCGTGATCGGCCTGCCAATCCCGCAGCACTTGATAGGGTGCGTTGGCCAGCGCCTGATCATCGTCCGCAAGCGCGGCATAGACCATCGGCAACTCATGCGCATTGGTTCCGATGGCCTCAACCTCTCGACGCATGGCGATAAGACAGTTTGACGTACCGGTGAACTTTGCACCCAACCCCTCAATCATCGCCTGGACACACCAGTCTTGCCAGAGAAAACTGTGGCGACGGCGGGTGCCAAAATCTGCCAGGGCCAAGCCGTCGATCGGGCGTAGTCTTTCAACCTTCTCCCAGAGCTTCGTCATGGCCCGGGCATACAAAACTTGTAGCTCGAACTTTCCAAGATGTTTCAGAACCGCTCTGGATCGAAGCTCCATCAAAATTGCCAAGGCCGGAATTTCCCAAAGCATCACTTCCGGCCAGGCCCCTTCAAACGTCAACTCGTATTGATCATCGACGCGTTCCAAGTGATAGGCGGGCAGGCGAAGGTCTTCGAACCACGCCATAAATTCCGGACGAAACATTTGCCGTTTCCCGTAAAACATATTGCCACGCAGCCAGGTGCTTTCACCGCGAGAGAGGGACATCGCTCGAACATTATCGAGTTGCTCCCGCAGCTCTCCTTCATCAATGAGTGTTGCCAGGGGAATATGTTTGGCCCGGTTGATTAGGCTGAACGTCACATACGCATTCGGTTTGTGCCGCAGTACAGATTGGCACATCAACAACTTATAGAAGTCAGTATCGATCAAGGAACGTACAATCGGATCGATCTTCCATTTGTGGTTCCAAACCCGCGTCGCAATATCGACCATGGTCGTCTCCCGCTTTCGCATAAGCGGTAAGGGCCCTGGACCCGTCCGTCAACGCAGGCTATGCGCGCCGCTATGTCTGAATTCGTTGTCGCAGCCTTGTATCACTTTACCAAGTTCGATGATCCGAACGCCCTGAGGCCAGGCCTCCAGGAGCTGTGCGAGCGGTGCGGTGTAAAAGGATCGCTTTTGATCGCGCCCGAAGGCATAAATGGAACAATTGCCGGGTCACGCGCGGACATTGACACGGTATTGGACGCTGTGCGCGCACTTCCGGGATGCAGAGATCTAGAACATAAAGAGAGCATCGCGGGGCATATGCCGTTCCTTCGGATGAAGGTGAAACTCAAACGCGAAATCGTGACAATGGGCCAACCCGATGTGGACCCCTCCCTGAAGGTTGGGCGTTACGTCGATGCCGAAGACTGGAACGACCTCATCTCCGAAGACGATGTTGTCGTGATCGACACCAGAAACGATTACGAGGTAGCGATCGGTACATTTGACGGGGCGATTGACCCAAAGACAGAAAACTTCGGTCAGTTCCCGACATGGTGGGAAGAAAACAAGTCCCGCTTCCAAAACAAACGTGTCGCCATGTTCTGCACCGGCGGCATTCGGTGCGAAAAGTCGACGAATTACCTGCTCTCCCAAGGTGTCGAAGACGTCTATCATCTTAAGGGTGGCATCCTCAAATACCTCGAAAAAGTCCCTGAAAACGACAGTACATGGCGTGGTGAATGCTTTGTTTTTGACAGCCGCGTCTCGGTGCGCCACGGGCTCAACCAAGGCAAGTACAGCTTGTGCTATGCCTGTCGCATGCCGCTTGCCCCCGAAGACCTCCGCCGTCCCGAATATGAGAAAGGCGTGAGTTGCCACCAGTGCATTTCACTTCATGACGATGATCGCAGAGATCGGTTTCGTGAGCGCCAGAAGCAAGTGGAACTCGCTGCGTCCCGGGGCGGGACCCATATAGGTTAATGGAACTCGAGTTATGGGTCTTCGTCGTGCTCTTCGCCGTCGCGGTTCTCGCCGGCGGTATTGATGCGATCGCCGGCGGCGGCGGATTGATCGTGCTTCCGGCATTACTATTGGCGGGTGTTCCGCCTGTCACAGCCCTTGGGACAAATAAATTTCAGGGCCTTTTTGGAACTGGCTCGGCCACATTCGCCTTCTGGCAGAAAGGCCTGATCGACCTCAGATCCTGGGGGTGGACGGCCATTGCATGCGGGCTCGCATCTGTGATCGGAGCGGCTGTCGCGACGCGCCTGCCAACCGATCTCCTAACGCTTCTGATGCCCATCGTCCTGATTGGGCTCGCCGCGTACTTCTTGTTCAAGCCCGATTTCGACCTGGCACGACCAAGTCTTGTCCATCCGCTCATTGTGGCATGTTTAGTTGCCCCCGCGATCGGCTTTTACGATGGGATTTTTGGACCCGGCGCAGGCTCCCTCTATGTCGCAGCGTTTGTCGGCCTCGGCGGCGCGTCGCTTCTTGCAGCCACGGTGCAGACAAAATTAATGAACTTTGCATCAAATGTTGGCGGATTTATATTCTTCGCCCTGAGTGGCGCTATTTTCTGGAAGTTGGGTCTGATCATGGCGATCGGACAAATCATAGGAGGGCGCCTCGGGGCCCTGCTCGCGATCGAAAATGGCGCTCGCCTGATCCGGCCATTGCTTGTTGGTATCTCGACCGTGATGGCGCTGCGTCTTTTGTGGGAGGCCTTAGCTTAAGGGCATCGCAACTAAGAGGCAGCAACCTGCGACGCGGGCTGATCCGAGATGTCCTGATCACGAAGGCCACACCGAACCGCCTCAAGCTGCCCCAACAGGTCCTTCTTTTTCACTGGCTTTGACAAGTAGCCCGTCGCCCCCGCTGCCAAGAACGTCTCCGCATCTCCGGACATCGCATGCGCCGTCAAAACAATGATAGGGAGCGGATCATCACCCATACGCTTCTCCTGGGCACGGATTTGCCGGATCGCTTCAAGGCCATCCACCTCGGGCATGGACACATCCGTAATGATCACATCTGGTCGCGCCATTTGATATGCACTCAATAACTCGCGCCCATCACCCACCTTTCGAATGCTCCAATTCTGTCCGCTCAACATACGCTCCAAAACCAACAGATTTGTTCGGTTGTCCTCCGCAATCAGAAGGTCAAAATCGCCCCGAGAACCTGATCTCGCGCTTTCTTTTGGCAGACCACGCTGTGCCTTCTCATCCTCAGTATACCCCAGCAATGCTCCGAGTGAACGGTAGATATCCCGCCGCAATGTAGGCTTTTGCAGCACCTCATCGAAAACCTTCCGATCGTCTTCCGAAACATTTAAGGTCGAGACCGAACTCAAACATACGATCCGACCGCTATAGCCCCGCGACCTCAGTTCGGCTGCAACTTCAGCACCATTCCCGCCGGGCATGAAATAGTCGGTGATCACCAGATCGATACCCGATGCATCGTCGAATATCTCAAGCGCCTTATCCTTCCCGTCCGCGCACAAAACCTCCGTTCCAAGCTGTCCAATCTGCTTATGGAGGATCAGCCGGTTCTGCGCGAGATCATCGACAATCAATGCCTTCTGAAATGCCGGAGTATCCGGAATTGTGTACGAGTTCTGGGCCACATCATCCATAGCTTCATCGAAGGTGATCCGAAGGCCAAAAACGGACCCGACGCCAAGCTCGGAATCGGCCCAAACCTCTCCCTGCATAAGTTCAACAAGACGTTTCGTGATCGTCAAGCCAAGCCCCGTGCCTTCGTATCGCCGGGTCGAATCCTGATCCGCTTGTTTGAACTCCTCGAAGACCGTGGCCAGTTTCTCCTCAGAAATTCCAATCCCAGTATCTTCAACCGCGATACGAATGTCGTAGACATTTTCGCCAACCGGAATACCGACCACGCGCACAAGAACGTATCCTTCATCTGTGAACTTGATCGCGTTCCCAACAAGGTTCAACAGAACCTGACGGACGCGGCCGGCATCGCCCTTGAACCGAAGCGGCAGGTGCATGTCATAGTCAAGCAGAAGGTCCAGCCCTTTGTCCCGGGCACGGCTTTGCAATAAAGTGATCGCCTCAAAAACAACTTCTTCCAAATCAAACGGGGCGGGAAACAACTCCATCTGGCCCGCCTCGATTTTGGAGTAATCCAGAATATCATTGATGATGACCAACAACGCCTCACCAGAGTTTCGGATCGTCTGCGCATAGAGTTTCTGATCTGCTTCCAGCGCCGTTTCGCAGAGAAGGTCCGCCATTCCGATAACACCATTCATCGGCGTTCGGATCTCGTGGCTCATATTCGCAAGAAATGCCGATTTTGCACGGTTCGCGGCTTCGGCAGCATGTTTTGCATTTTTAAGCTCGAGCGCATGGCGACACTCATCCGTGATATCTTCAAAGTAGTGCAAGCTGTTCCCGCCGGAAATCCGTTTTTCAGTGACGCGAATGCACGTCCCGTTATCCACTTCAACGGTGAAGGTCCGGTAATCATGTTCCTTCCAGCGGGCCACCTCTTCTTCTATGCGCGCGGCCCGCTCTTCCGCCGAAAGCGCCTTGAGGTTCACTTGCAAAATATGATCCAGAATGATCCGGCGCGACGTCCCACGGCGAAGCAACTTTTCCGGCTCCTCCAAAATCATTCCATAGTTTGTGTTTGCGATCTCCAAGTCCAAATTGCCGTCGTAAATGGCAAATCCGCCCGGCAAGACGGAAATCGCATCCCAAAGAAGTGCCTCGGCCGCGTTTCGTCCTTCGGCCGCTTCATCCGCTTCTTTCGCCTTACCTTCAGCCAAGGCTTCGAGACGTTTGGCATTTGCTGCCAGCTGTTGGTTTGCCTCCCACAACTCAGAGGCCTTCTCTTCCAAGAGCTTCTCTGCGGCCAAACGGGCGCGCCGCTCCCGGGAGAGGCGCGCTTCTAACCGTTTCGTTTCGTTCGAAAGAGAGTTCATGCTAGCTCAGAAGCACGTTAAACTCACAACAAAAGACATCACCTTTGTGATCATCTTTGCGCGTAACACTCAGCCCAGCTCCAAAGTGTTTCGATGCCCCTTGGATCATGCCATAAGCAAGGTCCGCGAAGGGTCTTGCACTTTCGTAGACCATCACAAGATGGGCAGGTGACACGCGCTCGGTCTTGAATGTGGGTAGCTCCGCATCCGGATACAGTTTCAAGACTTCAGCATGGATATGCTCTTCAATTCCTTGCAAGAAATCCAAAAGGCTCACTTCATCCCCGATAATACTTGCGTGACTATCGGCCAATTGTCCGAAGAGATGCGTGCCAAAGGCGATCACCATATCGGAAACCTCTTGGCCTGTTGCTGTGTTTAAGAAACCGAGCATATCAAGCATTTCAGAATGATCATACGTGCCAACGGATGTGTAAGCGCCGCCCGACGGCAGTTCGCAAGCATTGATCATGCGCTCCGTCATTTCCGGTCCTGCGACCTCATCCACAAAATCCAAAAATTCAGTAAATACGATACCGCGCATGCGATCCCTTTCCGCAATTTGCGGGTCACAATCGGCCACAGGCTTTAAT
This sequence comes from Pseudomonadota bacterium, assembly GCA_038744815.1. Taxonomy (GTDB): domain Bacteria; phylum Pseudomonadota; class Alphaproteobacteria; order Rhodobacterales; family Rhodobacteraceae; genus Amylibacter. The sequence continues at coordinate 45,515 of JBCDLY010000012.1, forward strand.
CTGCATTTAACGGGCGATGTCAGACAGCTTGCATTTGACTGAAATTATGCGGTCGCAGTTGCGCGTCTTTGGCCGAGCGGGATCTCCTTGATCGGCAAATGCACGAGCGCACTAAAGAGACCAACACCGACACCAATCCACCAGACAATCGTGTAATCACCATAGAGATCGAACATCGTCCCCCCAAGCCACACGCCCAGGAAAGACCCAAGTTGGTGGCTGAAGAACACAATCCCATAGAGCGTGCCCATATACCTCAATCCATAAATATATGCCACAAGCCCAGACGTAAGCGGAACCGTTGCCAACCACAAAGCCCCCATTGTTATCGAGAAAAGCAAAACGGTGAACGGCGTTATCGGAAAGATGATGAACAGGGCCGCAACAATCGTTCGGGCAAAGTATATCCCGGCCAGAAGGTACTTCTTAGAATATCGTTTCCCGAGATAGCCAGCCAAGAGCGTGCCGCCGATATTTGCCAATCCGATAACAGATATTGCAACCGCCCCAAGGGCGCTTGTGGTTGTGACACCAAGATTGTGAAGCAAACTTCCTGGCGTGATCTGGCTGCAAAAATCGGTGACCATTGCGGGAAAATGCGCGGTGACAAAGGCCAACTGATACCCACAGGAGAAAAATCCCAGGAAGATCAGTGTATAGCTTGGGTCCTTGAACGCTTTGATCAAGATTTCGCCCATGCTCTCTTCAAGCTCGGCTTTACTGGCCGCCTCGGGTCCACGCATAAACGGCAGCACGAAGAGCGCCGCGAGTATCGCGACGGCAAAAACAAGAAACACCGATTGCCAGCTCATCAACCCAAGGAGGAACTCCGCAACAGGCGGGCCAACAACCTGCCCCGCGGACCCCGCAGCCGTCGCGATAGCCATCGCCATCGGCCGATGTTCATCGCTCGCCGCCCGACCAACCACCGCCAGGATCACACCAAAGCCGGTGCCTGCAATGCCGAAGCCTACGAGAATTTCCAATAACTGATGTCCACCAGGCGTCACTGCAAACGCCGATAAGGCAAGGCCGAGCGCATAGGTCAGCGCACCCAAAACAATCGCACGCCGATCCCCAAACTTCTCGGCAATGGCCCCAAATATCGGCTGTCCAATCCCCCAAAAGAGGTTCTGAATCGCTATCGCGAGCGAAAACTCCACCCTTGGCCAGCCGAACTCTTCGGCAATCGGGATCTGAAACACGCCAAATGACGCCCGGATCGAAAAACTGATCAACATAATGATACAGCCGCCGATCAGGATGGGCGTAAATAGATTTGCAGATTTTGCAGACATTGGGCCACTCACATTGAACGCAACGCGTGGCGCTGTTAGGCCAGGGAACAAAGGGTTTTGTCAAATCAAAGGCTGTGCGTGAGCCCATCACAAAAATATGGCGAACGGGTCGCGAAGGGACTTCTGACCGAGGACCCCGATCAACGGACGGTTCTCGCGCTTTTGGATGCGCTCTCAACAGGGCTCAAGGATTACAATCCGAAACCTGGCTGGCTCCGTTCGGGTCTCTTTGGGGTTCCTCCGAAGCCGCCCAAGGGCATTTACCTATATGGCGGCGTCGGCCGGGGAAAATCCATGCTGATGGACTTGTTCTACGAGGCGACGGATATCCGACGAAAGCGGCGCGTGCATTTCCACGCCTTCATGCAGGAAATTCATGCTGGAATGCACGAGGCCCGAAAAGACGGCGTCACCGATGCCATCAAACCCGTTGCCGAAGCGGTCATCCGAGATGCGAAACTGCTGTGCTTCGACGAAATGCAGATCACAGACATCACGGATGCAATGATTGTCGGGCGCTTGTTTCAGCAACTCTTCGACGCGGGTATCATCATTGTCACAACCTCGAACCGACATCCCGAAGACCTCTATAAAGACGGCCTCAATCGGCACCTCTTCTTACCATTCATTGAGCTTCTGGAAACGCGCCTGACCGTACACAACTTGGACGCCGATACCGATTATCGCCAAAATCGTTTGGCAGAAGAGCAGGTTTACTTTACACCCCTCAACGCCGCAAATGCGGCCAAAGCCGAAGCACTGTGGGTGCAGCTCATCACGGGAGAGGTGACTGCGCTCGAGCTCTCCCAGAAAGGACGAACTATACGCCTGCCCGAGTTTTCAGGCGGTGTTGCTCGCGCAAGCTTTTCAGACCTGTGCGAGGCCCCACTTGGCCCCGCCGACTATTTGTTGATCGCTGACACCGTGCGGGTCCTTTTTGTGACCGGCATCCCCAAACTCGGAAGCGCGGATGCGAATGCCGCCAAGCGTTTCGTCACCCTTGTCGACACGCTTTATGAGGCGAAGACACGCCTCATCGCGACGGCCGCGGCAGAACCAGAGGACCTATATACAGCCGGAACCGGCGCCTTCGAGTTCGAACGCACGGCAAGCCGTCTGCGCGAAATGATGTCAAAGGATTGGACGGCGTGAGCGGCCTTCGCGTCGCACTTGCCGGGGCAACGGGCACCATCGGAGGGGCCACCGAGCGCGCCCTGGTATCCGCTGGCGCAACGGTGATCGCCCTTACCCGAGAAGACTTTCGCGCGCCCACGTCTTTGGCCGACAAACTAAAGAGCGCAGATGCTGTAATTTCCTGTATCGCTTCTCGGACAGGTGCACCGCGGGATGCTTGGGCGGTCGATCACGACGCAAACCTGGCCTTGATGACAGCAACTGAGACTGCGCAGGTTAATCGGTTTATCCTTCTCTCCGCGATCTGCGTGCAAAAGCCGAAGCTGGCTTTTCAGCGGGCCAAACACGCGTTTGAGATGAAGCTCCAAGAAACAGATTTGGCATGGACCATCATCCGCCCAACGGCGTTTTTCAAGTCGCTGTCCGGCCAGGTCGCACGCGTCAAAGCGGGTAAACCCTATTGGGTTTTTGGAAACGGACGCCGCACAGCGTGCAAGCCGATCAGCAACCGCGACCTGGCATCTTTTGTTGTCTGCTGCCTCCAAGAGACCAAAAGTGTCCGGAAGGTCCTTCCCATCGGTGGCCCTGGTCCGGCGATTACCCCGCTGGAGCAAGCGGAATATCTGTTCAAAACACTCCAAAAACCCGCGAAAATTCGCCATATGCCCGTCGGCGTTTTCGCGGCTGCGGCACGCGTTCTCGACGTTGCAGGGGCGCTTTTTCCGAACGTGCAGGATAAGGCAGAGTTCGCCCGAACCGCTCATTATTATGCATCAGAATCCATGTTGGTTTGGGATGCGGAAAGCGCCGAATATCGCGCCGAGGCGACACCAGAATTTGGGACTGAGACCCTCTTTGCCCATTACGATGCGGTGCTCTCTGGGGACACTCACGCGGCGCTCGGGGCCCATGCAATGTTCGGCGACGCATAAGCGCGGATAATCAGCGGATCCGGTCCAATAGATCCTTTGTCGCAAATCCGTCTGCCGGAAGACCAACGGATTTTTGATAGGCTTTGATCGCCGCGATTGTGTTTGGTCCGATAATCCCATCTGCCCCGTCAGTATCGAAACCCTTTCGCGTCAAACGCCGTTGCAACTCTTGCTTTTCTTTGAAGCTCAGCGCTTGCTCGCCACGAGGCCAAGCAGCCTCAAACCCGCGTGCGCCAGAAATTCGGTCCGACAGGTGGCCCACTGCAATCGCATAAGACGTGGCATTGTTATACCGCTTGATCACAAAGAAATTGTTGAACACCGCAAATGCGGGTCCGTTCGCACCAGCGGGGGCAATGATAGCGGCGGACCCATGATTTGGCACGGGGTCGCCCGAAATCGTTCGTACGCCGATCTCGGTCCAGGATGCGGCGGATCGGCGGTTCTCTTGTGAGGCGAGATTATAATTGAACCCTTTCGGAAGGCTCACTTCAATACCCCAAGGGCGCCCAAACTGCCATCCAAACTCCCGAAGGTAATTCGCGGTCGATGCCAAAGCATCGCGCGGGTCACGCGGGTTCCACACGTCGCGGCGCCCATCTCCGGTAAAATCTTGGGCATAGGCTTGATAACTCGTGGGGATGAATTGCGTATGCCCCATCGCTCCGGCCCAGGACCCGAGCATTTGATTGGGTCGGATGTCACCCCGTTGAATAATCTTCAATGCCTCAATCAGCTGCTGTTCTCCGAACGTTCGGCGGCGGCTGTCAAAGGCCAACGTGGCGAGCGCTTCGATGATATTGATGCTTCCCATATTTGCACCATAGGCGCTTTCAATGCCCCAAATGGCGACAATGACCGACGCATCAACCCCGTACCGGCTCTCCATCTCGACGAGGTTTTGACGCTGCTCGAACTTCTTGTCCTTGCCATTCCTCACACGCTGGTCCGAAACGGCAGCATCAAGATAGTCCCATATTTGGCGCGTGAACTCGGGTTGGTAGTTACTCGATTCAATCACACTCATATTCAGGCGAACGCCACGAAACGCCTGATCATACACCAATGGATCGACACCCCGCGCCACGGCGCGCGGTTTAAATGTTGAAATCCAATTCTCAAACGCCGCTTGGGAAGAGACCATTTGGTTGTCCAGGGGCACGTGTTGTGCGCCAGCCATAGATCCTGCTAGGATCGTCAAGCCAACAAAAGCTGCTCTTATCATTTTCACCTCACCCTACGAGATTTTTGTGCCGATTTCCGCGCTCAAATTCCATAAAAAAGTTACGCTCATATTCAAAATGGCAGATTTGCACAGCAATTCACCAGCGCAACGACGCAACGAAACACTAGACGACCGCCCAGGGCTTGCGCAGCTCTACAACAGGGAGGCCTATAATGACTGAGAACGCACCGGCGGTACGTGTTTTCCGCGTGATCGTTGCGGCACTTGCCGTGTTTTATTTCTTCGAACCCCTGTTTAGCGCTGACGAGCGGTTTTTCTTTCGTGCGAAGTTTCTCACGCTTTGGGGGCTTTACGGATCAACCGCAGTTGCAGTTCTGATGCTTGCACGCTCCTTCAGCTGGATCGAGCAACGGTTCGATGGGTTTGTTTCGATGGTCATCGTACTGAACGTGTTGGTCGTCTTCCTGTATTGGCGCCTCTATTTCCAAGACCCTGCGCTGGTAAACGGTGACACAATCTTACCTTGGTGGCGCGAATACTATCTGCACCTGCTCTGTCAGATACTCATGTGGATTGATGCCTTTTTCATCTTTGGGGCTTGGCGCAAAATCTGGGCGGGCCTTGCGTGGTTGGCGGGCATCATTGCCGCCTATGTCCTGCTCATCGAATTCTACATCAAGCCGCGCAATTCTGAACCGGTCGGAGACGTCACAAACGGCCTTCCCTACCCATTCCTCAACAACATGGAGGTGGTTGAGCGCCTTGGGTTTTATGGGACGACGGCGGTAACTGGGTTTGTGTTCGCTCTTGTCACGCTCGGGCTTGCCAAACTGATTGGGCGGCGCGGCGCTTAAACCTCGCGCCCGCCGACCAAGGCCAGAAGATCCGAACGCGACAGCGCGAACCCCGAAGATATCCACTCCTGTTCGAGGCGTCTAAGTACATCACCAAGCGTCTTACCCTCGAACTGATCCGCGAGGTCTTTTGCTTCGATCGGAAACCGCACCTCGGAACCCGCACGCACGCGGCGCGCCCAGTCCGGTTCCACGGCATGCGACGCCGCCACGCGCAGCGCCATCCCGATAAGTCCGACCTCCAGACCGAATTTATACCCGATTTCAGCGGCGCGTCCTTCGGAGGCCGCCGCCTCTTTTGCCTTTCGCAGCAACAGCGCGTCCGCCCGGGACAGGCGCAGCGCATCAATTTCGTCATGCCCGTCAAAGAGCGCAAGACGATAAAGCGGATGGGGGTTCTCAAAAGGTTCGGTAGATAGACCTGACGCAAAGTTCGACACTGTTCCGCCGGGCACAATCCGCCGGAGCGCTGCGATCTCAGCCAGAGCCATCACACTTGCCACAGGGTCTGGCGCCGACAGAAGTTTAAGGAACTCAGTCCCGATCCGCTCCCGCGAGAGCGTATCCAGAAGGGAAACACGGCGTTCAGTGGCGTTTAACGCATCAGGATCAAAATCGCCCGTTCCATACCACGCTTGAAACCGAAACAATCGCAAAATGCGAAGCGCATCTTCTTTGATGCGCATATCGGCGTCGCCGATGAAACGGAACCGCCGCGCTTCAAGGTCGGATATTCCCCCAACCAGATCGACAATCTCTCCCGTTGGCCGCAGATAGAGGGCGTTCATCGTAAAATCTCGGCGGCGCGCATCGTCCTCCAGTCGATCTGAAAAGGCGACAACCGCCCGCCGGCCGTCCGTTTTCACGTCGCGACGGAATGTCGTCACCTCAAACGGATGCTGCGACACAACAAGCGTAACGGTCCCATGTTCAATCCCCGTCGGCACCGCTTTTATCCCCGCACGCTCAGCCCGGGCGATAACGTCCCGCGGAAGCACAGCTGTCGCCAAGTCAATGTCAGAAACCGGCACCCCCAAGAGTGTATTTCTTACGCATCCGCCCACAAAATAAACCTCCTCCCTCTCAAACAGGGCAAGGAGGCGTATAACGTCGGGACTGGTCAAAAACGGAGGGCTAATCCGCATATGGTCCCTCCAACGACTGGGACAGCGTTTTCAATATCCGCGCCGTCGCCCCCCAAATATAGTAAGGGCCATATGGAACCGTGAAGTAGTATCGTCGATCCCCCTTCCAAAGACGGCCCTCTCGGAGGTAATTTTCAGGGTTCATCAAGTGGGACAGGGGAACACGAAAAATCTCTTCAACTTCGCCGATTTCAGGTTTCGGGTCGAACTCCTCCGGAATGGCAGCAACGTAGGGATGCACCAGAAAACCACTCACTGTTTCATGGCTGGGCAAAGTTCCGAGAACGAGCGGCCCTGATTTTGGCAATCCAATCTCTTCTTCCGCTTCACGCAGAGCAGCATTCAAAGTGCTGCCATCGCGCCGGTCCACCTTGCCGCCCGGGAATGCAATCTGACCAGGATGGTGAGAGAGTTTCGAACTTCGCTTTGTCAGCACAACCGACCAAGCGCCATCATAGAATTGCAACGGCACGAGAACGGCTGCATCGCGAAGCGCCCGCCCGTTTGGGCGCACAGAAAGGTCAAAGTCAAAATCCGAACTCGGCTCTGCTCCGTGCTTTATTCGCAGCGCCCTCGGCTTCGGCATAGCGGCTTGATCTTGCACAACGGTACTATCCTGCGGCACCGTATTTTTCCGCATAGGGGACCTGGCCAAGTTCTGCAGGATCGAAGCTGTAATGCGCGCCGCAAAACTGACAATCCGCCGTCACACGTCCATCCGCCGTAATCATCTTTTGAATATCGCGCGCGGAATAAATTGACATTGTGTTCTCCACTTTCCGGCGCGAACACGTACAGCCAAAGACAACCGGTTGCTGATCGCCAACAGTTGGGTTTTCTTCATGAAACAGGCGTTGCAACAATTGGGCCGGTGTCACATGCGGACCTACCAGCTCCAAATCCTCAACCGAGTCTAGTAAAATCACCCCACGGTTCCAGTCTTCTGCAAGGGCATCGTCCATCAGATCTTTTGCTTGAAGAAGGTCGCCCGCCGATGCCGCGTCGGTCTGGGCCACATGTTCCCCTTCTGGGGGCATATGTTGGATCATAACCCCACCACCGCGCCATTCTCTATCTTGGTTTGGTCCCTCTGATTGACCGACCCGAACCTGAAAATGCGTTGGCAGCTGTTCAGATTGGGCAAAATAGGTCGACGCACATGCCGCGAGCGATCCCCCCGCAAGCGGGGTGATCCCCTGATAGGGGACCATGTCCGGGCCTTGGTCGATCAAAATGGCGAACATTCCCTTCCCGATCTTCTCAAAAGCGGTTCCTGGCGTCGTCGACAAACGCTCTTTATCAAAACTGGCATAGGCCCGAATGCGGGCGGGTGCGCCTTCTTCTTCTGGTCCAAAGTAATCGGTTGCCACCAATCGGAGCGGCCCATCCCCTCTGATCTGCAGCGACAATTTCCAACGCAGCTTAATCGTTTGTCCTATCATCGCCGTCAACATCGCGGCCTCCGCCACTTGGCTCGCGACCTCAAGCGGGTAGGCATGCTGTTCCAATATCGTGTTCAGCGTTCGATCCAACCGTGCGACGCGCCCTCTAATATCCGATTTGTTCAGCTGAAACGGAAGGACCGTGTCGTCCCAATCAAGAGCATCCATCATTGAATCCTTTGTTCGCTATGAACATAGTCAGCCCGTGCAGTGGGGGCAAACCCCCTCTCATTCAGAAAAGGCAGAAGATCGCGATGCAGCGCTTTGGCGACCCTATGGACCGAAATGTAACCTACACGGATCGCGTGGGGGTCTATGCCATTATCCAAAAAGGGCGGAGCATCTTGTTGACCGAACAGGCTGACCCTGGTCCTGAAATACAGCTTCCGGGCGGGGGCATCGATCCTGGCGAAAGCCCACTTGCCGCACTTCACCGCGAAGTCTTTGAAGAGACGGGTTGGCGGATCGCGGCGCCACGTCGTCTCGGCGCGTATAAGCGTTATGCCTATATGCCAGAATACGACCTTTGGGCGCGAAAGATCTGTATAATTTATTCGGTGCAAGCGGTACGGGCGCTCGGGCCACCGCGGGAAGAAGGCCACCGCGCACTCTGGACCGACGCGGTAACCGCACCCGATTTATTGGCCAACAGCGGGGATCGGGCCTTTTTCATAAACTACGTGCTCGGCTATCCAGCAGGCGTTTAAGGCCGACGCCAAAAGAGGGCCGCAGATATATCATCGCCCATCGGCGCGCCATTTTGATGTGCCTTCACATCCCACAAAATGTCGGACAGCAATTCTTGCGTGAAGGGCGGAGACCGGCCGTCAAGAAGGGACACCATTCTGTCTTCGCCATACATCTCTCCAAGCGGTCCTTCAGCTTCGACAATCCCATCCGAATAGAGCATAATCGCTTCGTCGGGTTTCAATTCGACGGGCACGTCTTCGAACGTCATCCCATCGACAAGGCCGATCGGTGGTCCGCCAGCGCCAACAAACCAGGGTGTTTTTCCAGGAGAAACAACGATCGGAGGCGGATGACCAGCTTGAACAAAGCGCCCCTTGCCCGTTGTCATGTCAATATCGAGAAGCGCCATCGTGAAGTAGTGCTCGGTCGTCACTTCCCGCAACATACGATCGTTCAATAAGGCGGCAATTTCGGCCGGGCTTCGCGCCTCGGCTTGACCATCTGGCGTTACGCGAAACCCCGCATGATGCCGAAGATCCGTCGATTTGAGGTGAGACGCCAGGCGTGCCGTGAGCAAGGCAGAGGAAATTCCATGCCCTGAGACATCCAAGGAAAAGATGACGACCCTGGTTTCTGATATTGAATACGTTCCAACCAAGTCACCCCCGACATGACCGCAGCTTTCCAACGCAAAAGAAATATCTGCATATCGAAGACTGACATGACGTTCTGGAAGCAGGCTTTGCTGAAAATCACCTGCCTCTCTCAAATCACGTTCCAGTTCACCATGAACCTTCTGCAATTCGTCATAGGCGTCCGAAACTTCGCGGGATTTCTCTTTAATTTCCTGGTCCATCTCAACGATACGAATACCGGCATTCAACCGCGCGCGCAGTTCATCGGCATTGAACGGTTTCGTCAGAAAGTCGTCGGCGCCCGCTTCAAGGCCTTCGGCGATTTCCTCCTTTTCAGATTTGGAGGTAACGAGCACGAAATAGGTGTAGTTATCGATGGGCGCTGCACGGAACCTTGAACAGAGTTCCAAACCGTCCATTTTGGGCATCATCCAATCGCTGATCACGACGTCAAAGCGGCCATTTTGAAGTGCGCAGAGGCCGTCGCGTCCATTTTCGGCTTCCGACACCACGAAACCCCAGCGCCGAAGATGCGCAGAAGTCAACGCACGCTGCGCTGCACTGTCATCGACCACCAGAACGCGGCGTGGGCGCGCCGTCATTGGCTGGGAAAGCGTGTGGGCCATGGCAGTGTTTTCACTGCAAAAACTTAACAAGAAATGACCCAATGAAAACCTGTCGTAAGTAACTCAACGTTAATTGGGCCTATGTTTGTTCGCGGTAATGAACATGCGTCCGACGTTTTACTTTGATCGGTTCGAAGATCGAACCCCGCCTGCACCTTTGCGCAATCGACCTTTGCTCGAAGTTGCGTGGCAGATCTGTGCTGTCGCAGCTTTGGCTGTGGGTGCGTGGTACCTCCATTGGCGCTGGACCGCATCGCTCAACCCCGACGCTCTATGGCTCTCGGTTCCGGTCGCCTCCGCGGAGACATGCGCCTTCATCGGGCTTGCGCTCTTTGTGCATAACCTATGGGCAGTCGGTGATACTCCCCGACAATCCCCGCCCGAATTCGTATCCGACATTCGTGGTCCGGTGGACCATGACCACCGAATTTCGGTCGACATATTTCTTCCGACCTATAACGAAGACCCGGAGCTGACCCGGCTGTCAATCCTCGATGCAAAGCGGGTGACCTATCCGAAACCCATCGATATTAACATCTACGTTCTGGATGATGGGCGCAGGCCGCGAATGCGTGCCGTCGCTGAGGAAGAAGGCGTACACTACATCACCCGGGACACTAATTTTGGCTACAAGGCGGGCAATTTGCGCAATGGAATGTCGCAAACATCGGGTGATTTCATGGTCATACTCGACAGCGACACGCGACCTTTTCCAAACATTCTAACCGAAACATTGGGATACTTCCGCGATCCCGATGTCGCTTGGGTTCAAAGCCCGCAATGGTTCTACGACATCCCGGAGGGGCGTCCCTTCGGACATTGGTTGGCGGATTTGTTCGGTCTAACCGATGGGCGGACTGCACGAACGCTCCGCAAACTGTTTCCCGCGTGGAATGTGGGGCGCGACCCCTACGGCAGTGATCCACAGTTGTTTTATGATGTCATTATGCGGCGGCGAAACCGCGCCAATGCCAGCTTTTGCTGCGGCGCGGGTTCTATCCACAGACGCAGCGCCATACTCTATTCCGCCCTCCAAGATTTTGCCGATAGCGTCCAAGCGCGCGCGCAGGACCTCTGTGCAGACCCCCAACTCCGCCGACAAACGAAACTCCAAGCCCGGTTGGCCAAAAATCTCTGCCATGGGACCGAGCTTACACCCTACAAATTTCACGTCTCCGAAGACATTTATACGTCTCTCGTCTTACAAACCAGCCAGGAGCGGACTTGGAAGGCGATCTACCATCCACGCGTTCTCTCCAAAATGCTGTCCCCTCAAGACATCCAGAGTTGGGCAATCCAGCGATTTAAGTATGCCGGCGGATCGCTCGACATCTTATGGAATGATAACCCATTTCTGAAACCCGGCCTGTCGATTGCCCAAAAGCTCCACTACGGAGCAACGTTCTGGTCTTATTTGGCAGCTCTCTGGAAGCTGCTCTTTCTGCTGGCCCCGCTGGTCGGTTTGTTTACAGCGACAAGCCCCGTGGGCGCAGACACCGCGTCTTTCTTTTGGCACTTTCTTCCCTTTTTGCTGCTCCACGAAGTCGCCATGTGCTTAGGCACTTGGGGAACTTATGTCGCGCCATCGCGGCGCATGGATTTGGCGATGACACCCTTGGTCCTCCGCGCGATGGCCTTCGTGCTTCTCGGTCGGGAAATAAAGTTTAAGGTCACACCCAAAACAGCCGGTTCAGCTGGCTCACTTCGTCCAGTTCTATTCCACATTCTTATATTGTGTCTTACACCTATCGCTCTCGGTTTCGGTCTTTTGTCCGTTTTTGGAAAAGACGCGGGACAGAGCATTGATTTCCTAATCATCAATGGCTTGTGGGCGGCCTATAATGCGTCGGCGATGGCCTCGTTGGTCTCAGCCGCGCTTTGGCGTTCACCCACAGAATTCGATGTCAAAAATCGCATTCCAGAAGGGACAACAGAATGACCTTCCGGGCGCCGAGAAAGCTGACAGAGCACTTTTCGATATCCCTTGGCCTGGCTTTGGCCGCAGCACTGATCTTCTGGTTCGAAGGAGCTTATCAAAATATGTCGACCGCTGGCTATTCTCGACAAGACCCGTTCGCATCGATCGCACTCGAGCCTGTACCCGCTCTCGCGCCTCTCTCCACACTCACCTCCGAGGAGGTCGAGGCCGCGCGCATCGCCTGGAGATATTTTGAAACTTTCACGAACCCGGCAACCGGTCTTTCCAATTCGGTCGAGACATTTCCAAGCGGGACCATGTGGGACCAAGGATCGTATCTAATGGCTATTCTTGCTGCCTATCGCCTGGGCTTGATTACCGGCGATACTGCGCGCAACCGAACCGCGCGCGTCCTTCAGGCACTGCGTGATATACCGCTTGTGGACGCTCAACTCCCGAACAAAGTTTACAGCACCAACACGCTTGAAATGACGTTCTATAACAACGCACCCACAAAGACGGGGCTTGGATGGTCGGCGCTCGATATGGGCAGGATCAGCACGGCGCTTCATGCCGTGTCACGTCAATTTCCGGACTTCGCCGACGAGGTCATTGGCGTCCAGAACAGATGGGCGGTAACGCGTCTTGTGCAAAACGGAGAATTGTGGGGGACGTCGCGCACCACCGGTGGTGTGCTTGAAGACCTCCAAGAAGGACGTCTCGGATACGAGGAATATGGCGCGCGCGGCCTCGCGCTTTTGGGGTTGAATGCTGGGCGCGCCGCAGATTGGCGGAGCTTCGCCCAAGTCATTAATATCGACGGGACGGCCCTTCTTGCGGACCGGCGCGATAAAAAAAACTCCAATGGTTCAAACTATGTTCTGTCAGAGCCGTTCCTTCTCACCGCTTTTGAGTTCGGTCTGGATCCAGACACAGAACTTCTGGCCGGAGCATTGTATCTGGCCCAAGAGCGGCGCGCCAAACAAACCGGTATTCTGACCGCCGTCACTGAAGACAACATCAATCAGGACCCATTCTTTCTTTACTATAGCGCATATGCCAATGGCGAAACTTGGGTGCCAATCAATCCCGCAGGCGATCCATTTCCTGAACTTGCGACGGTTTCAACCAAGGCCGCCTTCGGGTGGCATGCGCTCTACCGAACCGAGTACACGCAACAGCTGATGGATTACATTGGCACCACCCAGCATCCCGAGAAGGGATGGCAATCCGGTCGATACGAAGTCTCGGGCGCCATCAACGATGTCGCCACCGCGAACACCAATGCGATGGTTCTCCTCTCACTTCATTACCGCGCATTTGGGCCGCTTCTCCCGGCCATATGGCAGGATGTAAGATGATCGATTGGAACCGCATTGCAGAACTAAAATCCGACCTTGGCGACGATGGGTTAGCCGATCTTTTGCCGATCTTCTTGGACGAAATCGATGACGCGCTCACGAAGCTCGCCACCCAAACAGAGGCGAGCGAAGGTGCCGCCATCTGTCATTTTATAAAGGGCTCTGCGGCCAATCTCGGCTTTGCATCGCTCGCTGAAGCATCGCATGCTGGCGAACAGGCGGGCAAAGCCGGCACGCTCCCTCCAAATATTGCGAAGACCCTCCGCGATCACTTCGACGCGGCGAAGCAAGAATTCGAAAGTCACGAAGACCCGTCAAGATAGGCCCGAACACAGTCATTAAATGCCTCTGGTGCTTCCGCGTGGACCCAATGCCCAGCGCCTCGAATAACCTCAATCCTCGCCGCGGGGAACAAGCGATGAACCGCGTCCGCATCGACATAAGGGGAGGCCCCACCCGCAACAAAAAACACATCCTGATCGACCGGATCATCATAGCTCGGAAACCCGACAATGACATCCATCTCGCGCAGGAGAACATCAAGATTGGGGATCCAACCAGCGTCCGGGCCAAGCCGCGCAGATTGCGCCATAAACTGGCCCATCACATCATCCCCAACGGCCTTGCCCAAATCAGCGGCCAAAGGCGCCCGGCGCGCATATTGCGACAAATCGGTGGAGAGCATGGCCGAGATGTAAGGGGCTTGCGAATGGTCATAGGCCACAGGCGCAATATCGCCCACAACGACCTTCCGAGGTGTTAACCACCTCTCTAAAACCCCCACCATCGCGGCCTTACCGCCCATAGAATGCCCCAATAGGTCGTACTCTTCTCCGAAATCGACCAGTGTTTCGGCCACATCTTCGGCCATATCCAAATAGCTCTGCGTCTCGAGCCGGGGGCTTTGACCATGATTGCGCATATCAAGGCCGATCACACGCCGCGTCTTAGAAAACGATCGCGCAACAGTCGTAAGGTTTCGCGCCGTTCCAAGCAGACCATGAAGAAGAATGAGCGCCGGGCGTTCGCCATCTCCTCCGAAATCCATTTGCGCAAGTTTAACCATGCCCCCGCCTAGCCAAGCCAACCGCTGTCATCAACCCACTCGGGTTGCGACAAGCCAAAATCCCTTCTAAAGCGCAGGGCATTCAATTTTGGAGTTTACATGTCTTCGCCCAAAAAAGTTGTTCTCGCATATTCTGGCGGGCTCGATACCTCGATCATACTGAAATGGTTGCAAACCGAATATGGGTGTGAGGTCGTGACCTTCACCGCTGATCTTGGCCAGGGGGAAGAGCTTGAACCCGCGCGGCAAAAGGCGGAACTCCTCGGCATCTCACCCAAAAACATTTTCATCGAAGATGTCCGCGAGGAATTCGTTCGGGATTTCGTGTTCCCGATGTTTCGCGCAAACGCTGTTTATGAGGGGCTTTACCTTCTCGGCACTTCGATTGCCCGCCCCCTCATTTCAAAACGACTGGTGGAGATTGCCAAAGAGACGGGCGCCGATGCTGTGGCCCATGGCGCAACGGGCAAAGGCAATGACCAGGTTCGCTTCGAGCTTTCGGCCTATGCCCTCAACCCTGACATCAAGGTCATCGCACCGTGGCGGGAATGGGACTTGTCAAGCCGAACCAAGTTGTTGGCATTCGCTGAAGAGAACCAGATTCCAATCGCCAAGGACAAACGCGGGGAGGCCCCGTTCAGTGTCGACGCGAACCTCTTGCATACCTCGTCTGAAGGCAAGGTTCTCGAAGATCCAGCCGAACCCGCGCCCGATTATGTGTATCAACGAACTGTGCATCCCGAAGATGCTCCGGACGTGGCAGCGTTCGTCGAAGTAACCTTCAAATCTGGCGATCCCGTCGCCATTGATGGCGCACCCTTGTCCCCAGCCGCGCTTCTGACGGCGCTCAATGACCTTGGCGGGGCCCATGGCATTGGTCGGCTTGATCTTGTTGAGGGTCGCTATGTGGGTATGAAGTCCCGCGGGGTCTACGAAACCCCCGGGGGCACAATCTTGCTTGCGGCACATCGCGGCATCGAGAGCATCACACTCGACCGTGGTGCGGCACATCTCAAAGATGAGTTGATGCCACGCTATGCCGAGCTGATCTATAATGGGTATTGGTTTAGCCCTGAACGTGACATGCTCCAGGCCGCAATCGACGCGAGCCAAACGCGTGTAAACGGCACCGTGCGGCTCAAACTTTACAAGGGAACCGCTGCGGTGGTCGGGCGGTGGTCCGATGACAGTCTTTACTCCGAACAGCATGTGACCTTCGAAGATGACGCGGGCGCCTACGATCAAAAAGACGCCGCAGGCTTCATAAAAATCAATGCTCTGCGCCTAAAGCTGCTCGCGGCCCGAGATCGTCGGCGTTAGGGCGCGATAAAGCGGCATCGCCAGCTCAACCAAATCGGCATAGTGCCCTGTCACCGAGGGCATTTCGGGCACAAAGGGTGCAAACCCCGTGCTTTGGTGCGCTTGACCATACCAATGTGCAGCCCAGGGACCATCAAAGGTTTTAGGGCCCTGGGGCCATGACATCATCGCGGCATCAAAGGGCATCTTCAAAGCAGCGCATAATGCACGAAGCGCCGCCTCGGGCGCCCGCAAAATGTCATCTGCGTCAATGACAGAAGGGGTCTGACCGAGACTTCGCACATATTCATAGAGCCCAATTTGCTGCCGCAAACCGATATCAGCAAGCGTAACCTCGGCGCGTTTGGCTTGATAGCTCGCCACGACGCGCGCAGGGTGGCGGATGAGAAACACATTTTTCACCTGCCCCATCCACGTGAGCGGAAAGCCCGCGCACATATGGTGACACATGAGCTTTTGATACCAATACATGCGCCCGTTCGGCGGTGGGCCCGTCAAGTCACATGCGACGCGCAGTGGATCCACAGATTGAGATACAAGAATGGCCTCCCGCATCGGGTGTTCGATGCCGGACTGTTTCAAGTAGGCCGCATAAAAGGGTTCATCGCACGCGGCGCAATCCGCGCGGTTGGCAAAACTGTACATCAACGCGGTGGAAAGGTTCCGCGGGCCCGACCACACGGCAATCTTCATGCCGGGCATTCTTTGTTGATCAGATCGGTATAAAGCGCGCGAATGCGTTTTGTCAGAGGACCCATCTCTCCGGTCCCGATCGACCGCCCATCAATGTCGCTCACGGGTGTTTGTGCGCCAAATGTCCCGGTTAAGAACGCCTCATCCGCACTGTAGGTTTCGACCAAGGAAAAGTTCTTTTCGTATACCGGAATGCCGTTGTCCCGGCAGAGCGCGATGACATGCCCCCGCGTGATCCCGTTCATGCAGTAGTCCCCGGTCGACGTCCAAACCGCACCATCGCGCACAACGAAAAAGTTGCACGCGTTGGTCGTGTTCACAAACCCATGCACATCAAGCATCAACGCCTCATCCGCGCCTGCTTTTTCAGCGGCGATACACGCCAAAACGCAATTCAACTTTGAGTGAGAATTCAGTTTGGGGTCCTGGCTCATCGGGAGGCCGCGGATATGCGGCACGGTGGCCAAGCGGATGGGGCGCGGCAATTTTGGCTTCGAATGCTCTGCAATAATCACCAGCGTTGGACCTGATTGGGACAGGGCGGGATGCTGAAATGGGCGAACCTTTACACCTCGTGTCACCATCAATCTGGCATGGGCATCATGGACAAGCCCATTGGCCTTCTGTGTCGCAATCAAGGCATCGGCCATCTCATCGCGATCTTTCCCAAGGTCCAAGTCAATCGCCTTTGCCGCTTCGAACAAACGATCAAGATGCGCGTCGAGGAAAGCCCAACGCCCGTTATAGAGCCGTAACCCCTCCCAGACGCCATCGCCCAACATGAAACCGCTGTCGTAAACCGATACTGTAGCGGAGTGTTTCGGGCGCATCTCTCCATTGACGTAAATCAACAGGTCTTCGTTGCGGGGGTCCAACTCGGCGGAATGGGTCGTCTGTGTGTCCATGGCGCCTTGGTCTATCACAAATCTGTGGGTTGCAAGTGAAGTCGAAACCCATCACCTCGCCTACATACAACACTTGGGGTCCTACATGCGTCGTATTTTGCTGACACTCTCCTTTATCGCCTCTGCCGGATCGGCATCCGCCCAAACGGAAACCGCAATTTTTGCCGGCGGGTGTTTTTGGTGCGTCGAATCGGACTTTCAAGACCTTGACGGCGTGATTGAAGCCACCTCTGGGCTTACGGGTGGGTCAAAGGCAAATCCGAGCTACCGCAGTTACGGCGATCACCGAGAGGCAGTTCGGATCGAGTTTGATCCCTCAATCGTAACATATGAAGAGTTGGTGGACGGCTTCTTTCGCAGCATTGATCCAACAGATGACGGCGGGCAGTTCTGCGATCGTGGGTTCACCTACACCACGGCGATCTACACCACCTCTGACGAACAGCTGCGGATCGCAGATCGAATCAAGTCCAAATTCGACAACAGCGGTGTGCTGCCGGCACCGATCGTGACCGAAATTGCAGCGGCTTCGACCTTCTATGACGTCAGCGACTACCACCAGGACTACTACAAATCCGACGACGTCATCCTCACGCGCTTTGGCCCACTGACCAAAGCCAAAGCGTACAAGAAATACCGCAACGCCTGCGGCAGAGATGCGACAACACAAAAACTTTGGGGCGACGCTGCCTTCGTAGCGGCAGGTCTCTAACCTTTCCCTTCACTCGGTTTGCGGTCCTGCCTATAGGGCTCGCATGAAGAGTTTTTCGTATTATCGGGCCCAACTCGCCGCATTTATGGATCGACCATCGGTCGGCCATATTATTCTTGGCGTTATCATCTTTAACGCGCTCATCCTTGGGCTTGAGACCTCAAAGCCTCTCATGGAGCATGCCGGGCCAACAATTATTTTCTTGGATCGGTTATGCTTGGCGATCTTCGTCTTGGAACTTAGCGCGAAAATCATCGCGCAAGATTTGCGCTTTTTCAAAAACGCGTGGAACATATTCGACTTCATTCTGGTGGGAGTTTCATTTGTTCCCAACAGCGCGGGCCTTACCGTACTGCGCGCACTTCGCATTCTCCGCGTCCTGCGCGTTGTGTCCATTGCACCATCGTTGCGCCGCGTCGTCGAAGGCTTCTTTCGCGCGTTGCCGGGCATGGGTTCCATCTTTGTCTTAATGGGGATGATTTTCTACATTGGGTCGGTCATGGCGACTAAGCTGTTCGGGGAAGAATTTGAAATCTGGTTCGGCACCATGGGACGCTCGGCTTATTCCTTGTTTCAAATCATGACGCTTGAAAGTTGGTCAATGGGCATCGTCCGCCCTGTGATGGATGTCTACCCGCTTGCCTGGCTCTTCTTTGTGCCATTTATCCTTGTAACGGCATTTGCGTTCATGAACCTTCTCGTCGGTCTTATCGTAAATTCAATGCAAGACGCCCATGCCCAAGAAGAAAACGCCGCGCGGGATTCATTTCGAGAAGATGTTCTTACGCGGATCGACGCTCTATCGGATGCGGTCGCCGAGTTATCGAAATCTCAGGCGAAAAAGTAGCGAAGCGCCTGCTTTAAGCTGATGAAAATAATAATGGTTGCGATCGGCGCAACATCGATCCCGAAAACCGGAGGAATCACGCGGCGCACCGCATCATAGATCGGTCGAAAGATGGCCTGAATTTTCTCTTGTGCACCTGCCACAAACGGGTGTGCGACATTCAGAACTTCGAACCGGATCAACCACATGATGACCAGTTTCGATACGATCAGAAGGATCAGCACGTCGAACACAAGCGACAGACCCTCTACCCAGGTTGTTGGCAACATACGCTCCTAAAATCTTTCCAAGCCCGACCTATGCACTGCTTCGGGGCTTCCGCCAAGTCATCCTTGAACTCTGAACGCTGCACACCATACCTACCCTAAGGAGTTTATGTATGTATCCGTTCATAAGGCTTTCCATCTCGCTTCTTCATGCGCGTGGCCAGCCCAAAACCTCGTTTGACGATGTTTATGAAAGCCACCATCGGGTGATGCCCTGGGATATGGACCTGTTTGGGGAATTGAATAATGGTCTTACGCTCACCCTTTTGGATCTCAATCGACTACCATTTGGGCAGCAAACCGGCTGGAACCGATGTTTGCTAAATAACGGATGGGCCATGACTATGGCTGGCGTATCAGTCCGATACCGAAAACGCATCCGTATGTTCGAGAAGGTGCGCATCACCTGCCGAAGTGCAGGCCGTGACGATCGGTTTTTCTACCTCGTTCAAACAATCTGGAGCGGGAAGACCGCGGCGACGAACGCTGTTTATCGCTGTGCAGTGACAAACAAGAAAGGCCTCGTCCCGACGCAAGATGTCGCCGTGGCCATGGGCGCCCCAGATTGGGCGCCCGAGCTTCCTGCGTGGGTTCGAGCCTGGATCGACGCCGAAGCAGAACGGACCTGGCCTCCTGAAAGCTAGGGGTTGATCACAGACGCGTTCCGGGCTTCAACTGCACAGCGTGTGTGGGGGGACGGTATGGTTACTGAGTTAAATAGGAAAACAATCTGGGGTTGGATGTCGTATGATTGGGCAAGTCAGCCACATTCAACTCTGTTAGTAACATTTATCTTCGCCCCCTATTTCACGTCCACGGTTGTGGGCGACCCCGTTCAAGGACAAGCGCAATGGGGCTATATGACTGGGATCGCCGGTCTTTTGATCGCGCTTTCCGCACCAATCCTTGGCGTTTTCGCCGACTTCACAGGTTTGCGCAAACGTCTGATCTCGATCTTTTCGGTTATGTACATCATCGGGTCAGTCTCTCTGTGGTATGCCGTACCAGAGATGCAATCCACGACGGGGATTCTATTACTCTTCGCCGTCGGCCTGATCGGGAACGAGTTGCTGCACCTGTTTGCCAGCTCCTTCCTCCCCGATATTGCCCCACGGTCCGAGATGGGGCGCATTTCCGGGGCGGGTTGGGGCTTTGGCTATGCAGGCGGCGTGTTCGCCCTGATCGTCATGATGGCCTTTTTTGCCCAAGGGGGGGACGGCCTGACCTATTTGGGGTTTGAACCGGC
Organism: Pseudomonadota bacterium; assembly: GCA_038744815.1. Taxonomy (GTDB): domain Bacteria; phylum Pseudomonadota; class Alphaproteobacteria; order Rhodobacterales; family Rhodobacteraceae; genus Amylibacter. Next base: position 65,791 of record JBCDLY010000012.1, read on the forward strand.
CTTTGGCCTGAACGCGGCAGAGTTTGAAGGCACCCGCTTCGTTGGGCCGCTGACCGCGCTTTGGTTCATTGTTTTCATCGCGCCATTCTTCCTATTCGTGCCCGAGATCCAAAAACCCTATGAGCAGGGGCAATTCCGCCTTGCCCTGACCGAGTTGTGGAAAACGATCAAAGGCTTGCCACAGCGCACCAGCTTTTTTGCCTATCTTGGGTCATCAATGTTTTACCGTGATGCATTAAACGGGATGTACGCGTTTGGCGGCATTTACGCAGCCGGGGTCCTTAAGTGGGAAATCACTCAAATCGGGATCTTTGGTATTATTGCTGCGATCGCAGGGGCGATCGCCTGTTGGCTTGGCGGCTATGCCGATCAACGCTTTGGACCGAAACGGGTGATTGTTTGGTGCGTTGTTATTTTGATGATCACAGCGATCTTGATCATCACAACCTCGCGGACAAGCTTCCTCTTTATGCCGTTGTCCGAGGGGTCCTCACTTCCGGATCAGATGTTCTACATCTATGGTATGCTCATTGGGTCGGCTGGTGGTGTTTTGCAAGCAACGTCACGCACCATGTTGGTCGATCAGGTGGAACCGGACCGCGTCACTGAAGGATTTGGCCTCTATGGCCTGGCGGGCAAAGCGACCGCCTTCATTGCTCCCCTATCCATCGCCGTGGTGACGGACATTACCGGCAACCAACAGCTTGGTGTGACACCAATTATTGTCCTCTTTGTTATTGGTCTGGTTATCCTGAAATGGGTCAAATCAAACGAGGCCTATGCATGACACGACCATCGCTTTGGATTGCCGTTTTGCTAGGAATGGGCCTTGTCGGCACTGCAGAGGCAGAGCCAAAAGCGAAGGACTTGCTCGGCGCTCATCAAACGGGCTCGCGCCAAACCCCTGAGGCAATCGGGTTTTATTCGCGGGGATGCTTGGCAGGCGGTGTCGAGCTTGCAGAAACAGGGCCGACATGGCAAGCGATGCGCCTCTCCCGGAACCGGAACTGGGGCCACCCGGTTCTTATCGACTACTTGACCGAGCTTTCCGATCAGGTCGCAGCAGAGGTGCCCGGTTGGGCCGGTCTCTATATCGGCGATCTTGCACAACCCCGCGGTGGCCCGATGATTTCTGGGCACGCCTCCCATCAGATCGGTCTTGATGCCGATATTTGGATGTTGCCGCCGAAACGGCTCAATCTGACCACGCAAGAGCGGGAAAAAATCAGTTCGATTTCGGTGCGTTCTGGAGATCAGCGGAACGTGAGCGCGAACTGGACAGAGGCACATGCCCTAGTGCTCGAGCTGGCTGCACGCGATCCAAGGGTGGATCGCATTTTTGTCACCCCGCCTGTGAAAATTCAGCTGTGCAAGTCTGCGACCCGGTCCGATAAGTCTTGGCTTCAAAAAATCCGACCTTATTGGGGCCATCACTACCATTTTCACGTTCGGCTGAAATGCCCTGACGGATCTCGTCTCTGCGAGGTGCAGTCACCCTCGGTGCGGCGGTTATCTTCGGGCGGGGACGGATGCGATGCCTCGCTCAACTGGTGGGTCACCGAGGCGTTAGAACCCCCGGATCCTAATGCGCCAAAACCCGAACCGGGACCCCGCCGGAAACACCCACGTCAATTCGTCATGGATGATCTTCCGGCACAATGTCGCGGCGTTCTCGCCTCTAACTAGGGCGTAAATACGGGCTTGAAACGCTTATCCCTCCCATCTGTCTAAGGCAGATAGAGCGTCAGCCGCCGTTTCTACAAACTCAAACAAATCCAAATCTTCCGGGCTTATTGTCCCCGCCTCGGAAAGGGCGTCCCAATTGATGATGCTATTCCAGAAGTCATGCCCGAAGAGGAGAATTGGCACACGCTCCATCCGATGCGTCTGGATCAAGGTGAGTGCCTCAAACAACTCGTCCAACGTTCCAAAACCGCCCGGGAACACCGCGATCGCCTTGGCCCGAAGAAGAAAGTGAAACTTGCGCGTGGCAAAATAGTGGAAGTTGAAGCACAGTTCTGGTGTGCAATAAATGTTCGGCGCTTGCTCGAACGGTAGAACTATATTCAACGCGACAGAGGACCCGCCTGCCTCGGCCGCCCCCCGATTTCCGGCTTCCATCACGCCAGGCCCGCCACCTGTTACGATCACGTTCTCCCGACCGTAGGTCTCCATCGACCGTTCGGTCACAATCCGCGCAAACTCCTGCGCTTCGGTGTAATAGGACGATAAATCGGCCAGTGTCTGGGTCCGTGCGGTTGCCTTATATTCAGGATCGGGAATGCGCGCGCCACCAAACATGACAATCGTGCTTTCGATACCCCGTTCCGTCATAATCAGCTCGGGCTTCATCATCTCAAGCATCATCCGCGTGCCGCGCAGTTCGTCCCGGCACATGAACTCGTCATCCGTAAAAGCAAGACGATATGCAGGTGCGCGTGTTTGCGGCGTCTGCGGTATCCCCTCTACGGTGCGAATATCTTGTTCGGCATTCGGAAAAACCGACTGTTTAGATGCCATATCTTACCCCCTTTGATGAATTGATCCCCCCGCTCGGAGCTCCTATAGCACCGGAAATTTTGCATCAGTCAAGGAAGGGTTCCGATGTCCAACGCTCAGCTTGAAACGGCGATTGAAGCCGCTTGGGAGGCCCGAGACGAAATTACGCCCGCCACCCAAGGAGAAACGCGAGAAGCAATCGAAGACACATTGAACGCACTCGATTCCGGAACGCTCCGCGTTGCCAAACGCGATGAAGATGGCACATGGCACGTCAATCAATGGGCAAAAAAGGCCGTTCTTCTCGGGTTCCGCCTGAAAGACATGGAACAGCAGCCGGGCTCTCCACAGGGGGGCGCCTGGTGGGACAAAGTTGACAGCAAGTGGAAAGACTGGGGCGACAATCAATGGCGCGCTGCGGGATTTCGCGCGGTTCCAAACTGTATTGTTCGAAAGTCTGCCTTCATTGCGCCCGGCGTGGTTCTCATGCCGTCCTTTGTCAATCTGGGCGCATATGTTGATACGGGCACAATGGTCGATACCTGGGCAACGGTTGGGTCCTGCGCACAAATTGGAAAGAACGTGCATCTCTCGGGCGGCGTCGGCATTGGCGGTGTCCTAGAGCCGATGCAGGCCGGGCCGACAATCATCGAAGACAACTGCTTTATCGGAGCACGTTCAGAGGTGGTCGAAGGGGTCATCGTGCGCGAAGGCTCGGTCCTTGGAATGGGCGTTTTCATCGGGCAATCGACCAAAATTGTCGATCGCGAAACTGGCGAGGTGATGTACGGAGAGGTGCCGGCCGGATCGGTCGTGGTCGCAGGATCACTCCCCTCGAAAAATGGCGTAAACCTCTATTGTGCCGTGATCGTAAAACATGTGGACGAAAAGACCCGGTCCAAGACATCCATAAACGAACTTTTACGCGACTGACGGGCGCGCCTTTGGGCGCATCCACATCACTTTGACGCAAACGTGACATCCCGTTTATTGTTCGGAGAACGGACGATTAGTACGGGGATATCATGGAACTTCTCTTAGGATATGGGGCCGGGCTCTTAACGCTTCTCAATCCCTGCGTCTTGCCGGTGTTGCCGATTGTGCTCGCATCCGCGCTGCAAGCGGATCGAAAAGGTCCCATCGCGCTGGCCGCCGGTATGGCGGTCTCCTTCGTTGGGTTCGGAATGCTTGTCTACACAAGCGGTCGCGCGATCGGTCTTACTCAGGACATGCTCGCCAACACTGGCGCGATTATCATGGTGCTCTTTGGAATTATCCTTCTTGTGCCACAGTTTGCCTCCCGGTTTGAATTGGCGACCGCGGGCCTCGCATCAACGGCCGATACGCATATGTCCCAGTCCGACCTTTCTGGATCAAAAGGACAGTTTTTTGGCGGCATGCTCCTTGGCGCCGTATGGTCGCCTTGTGTGGGTCCCACTCTGGGGTCCGCCATCGGTCTGGCCAGCCAGGGTGAAAACTTATTTTGGGCGTTTCTTATTATGTGCTCTTTTGCGGCGGGCGTCGCGACCTTGATCCTCGGCATCGGCCTAGGCGGTCAGAAATACATCCGCGAACGGGCAACTGCACTTCGGGGGCTTGCAGAAAAATCCAAACCGATCCTCGGCGCAATGTTCTTGGCTGTTGGCATCATGATCCTAACTAAATTTCACTATGTGCTGGAAGCGGTCGCGATCGAAACACTGCCCTACTGGCTCCAAGACTTGTCCGTCGCGCTGTAACATCGAAAGGAACCGGACTATGAAACGACGCGTATTTTTGACGGCCCTACCCGCCTTTACCCTGTCTGCCGGGTTTGGGCATGCCGCTGGCGAAACATTGGATTACACTCCCGGATTGGTTGAAACCGCACTTGAAAACGGCGAAACAGTGCTTCTCGAATTTTCCGCCGTATGGTGCAGCACCTGCGCCCGACAGAAGCGTGTTATCGGGGAACTCCGCTCGACCGATCCAAGTTATAACAGGATCACATTCGTGCGCGTTGATTGGGACCGCTATGGGAGATCAGATATCGCGCGCATGCTCAATGTACCGCGACGCTCAACACTTGTACTTCGGAAAGGCGACGAAGAACTTGGGCGCATCGTCTCTGGCACATCTCGCACGAAAATAAAGGAACTGATGGATAAGGGACTTTCTGTGACGTCCTCGTGAAAGGAGACCACCAAATGGACGACCAAACGAAACGACAATTTATTCTAGGGGTAGCGTCGACCACTGTGTTTGCGCAGCCTGCTTTGGCCGCATCTCCCATCGTTTACAAATTCTCCCCCGGCGTTATCGAAGACGCACTTCGCCAAGGAAGAACGGTTGTGGCCGCTTACCACGCGTTCTGGTGCTCCGTGTGCCGCCGACAAGAACGCGTGATCGAGCGAATCCGTCGAGAAAACCCCGCCTACGGACAACTGTATTTTGTACGCATCGAATGGGACGATTACCGCGATTTGCCCGTGGCGCTCGATCGAGATGTGTTCGAGCGGTCTACGATCTTGATCTTAAAGGGCGAGCGGGAAGTAAATCGCGTGTTTGCCGCAACATCTGTGCGAAAAATTAAATCACTTTTGGACGAAGGTGTGAGCGCAGCGCGCGGCTCGTGATCCAAATTGTGACCGCTTAGTGGCACTGAGGCCTTAATATCGGCCTGTGATCATTTTAGACGCTTTCCGTGCCGAATTGACCTTGGCGCCCGAAAAACAATCTCTTAAGGCGTTTCTAATATGGTGCGTCTCTTTAAGTCAGTATGTGTGTTTGTGTTCTTCGTGACGGGCTCGGTCGCGTCCGCAAATGGTCCCATCTTTCAGAATTATCGGCCGGACAATATTCAAGATGCGCTCGACAGCGGAAAGACGGTGGTGGTAGCCTTTCATGGCTTTTGGTGTTCGCCCTGCAAGAAACAGTTCAACATCATGGAAGAGGCGCGGCGGGAGAACCCGCAGCTAAATCGTATGTCCTTCTTTATGGTGGATTGGGACGAATACCAAAGTATGCCGGTGGCATTCGATCGCGATGTTACCGACGACGCGACGCTTCTTGTTATGGATCAAAACAAAGAAATTGCACGCATGGTCCGCGTCACGTTTGAGGATGCGATTAAGGGCTTCCTTGAGCTTGGTTTAGAATGGTAAAGCGATTGGGTCTTCGCTTTTCATAAAGGCCGCAAACTGACACAGTCGCATCCTTATGTCTTCACGCTTTTGGTTGAGGTCGGCAGAGCGCCCGATGATGGGCTTCCGCAAGGCTCAACGGGCGCAGCTTTGTTCTGTTACTCAAGTGGCCGGGATGAAGCCGAAGCGGTGCGCGAAACGGTGAATGTGCTGAAAATCGCAGACCTAGCACCGCTTAACGTTTCATCATACGGCACGCAGGAAGAGCGCGTTAAAGAAGGACATGACCTTACCGAAGAAGAGCATGCATTGATGACCCAAGCCCTGTCGGAAAATGCCGTTATCGTCGCTCAGATAACGCCCTTCTTTGACGAAGATCGCAAAGAATGAGCACTCTGACCTTTTTCTTCGATCTCGACGGCACGTTGATGGACAGTGCGCCGGGAATTATTGCATCCTATAAAGTGGCCTTGAAAGAGCTCGATGTCGAAGCTCCACCCGATGAAGAGCTTCGCGCGATGGTCGGGCCGCCGATGCATTTAGTCTTTCCGATGCTCCTCGGAGATCACGCGCCGATCGAAGACGCGATTGGTCTTTATCGAGAATACTACGAGGACGAAGGCATGTTTATCGCGGAACCCTATGATGGGCTTGCGCAAATGTTCGATGAGCTCGCCCGTTTCGATCCGAACATTTATATCGCAACGTCGAAACCGCATCATTTTGCAGACCAAATCGCAGAGCAGTTTGGGTTGTTCCGCTATGTTCAACGCCTCTTTGGATCGGAACTTGATGGGACACGATCGGATAAAACCGAACTTTTACAATTCGCTTTGGACGAGACCGGGGCGCTGCCGAACCAATCAGTTATGATTGGGGATCGCCATTACGACATCAACGGTGCACGCAACAATGATATCGCATCGATTGGTGCACTCTGGGGATATGGAGAACCCGATGAGTTGCGCATGGCCGAACCCGATGGGATGGCAGGTCATCCAGAAGAGGTGCCAGAGATTGCATTGGATCTCTTGGGCTTAGATTTAGACTAAGTGCTTTCGCGGCAAAGCCGCTCAAGCCGAACGGCGGCGGGGCGCGCGCAGGTACCTGGGCCAAAGGCCCAACAGCTGCGCGCGGGTCGGCCCGCAAAGCGGGCCGAAACACCTGTTTTAACCTTAGATGTCAAATTCGAGCGGGGTTACTGAGCCAAACATATCGGTCGCTTTCAGCTGCTCCAGCGCGCCTTTGGTGGGTTCATCATCCAGATACAAAAGCGCAATCGCGTCCCCACCCACATCATCGCGACCCAGCGTAAAGTTTGCGATATTCACACCGTGGGACCCCATCGTGGTTCCCAGCGTTCCGATGATCCCCGGCACGTCCTTGTTCGTGGTGTAAAGCATATGGCGCCCGACCTCCGCATCGAGGTTGATGCCTTTGATCTGAATGAAGCGCGGCTTCCCATCCGAAAATACGGTACCCGCCACGGATTTCTCCCGCTTGGCCGTTTTCACCGTCAGCTTGATATAGCTGTCAAAGACGCCGTCTTTCGGCTCAGTGGACGTGGTCACTTTGATCCCGCGTTCGGCGGCCACCACCGGGGCAGAGACCATGTTCACATCTGGCAGTTGCGCTTTCAACAAACCCGCAATCGCGGCACTGTCGAGCGCCTTGATATTCATCTCGGCCACGCCGCCATTATACAAAAGCTGCACCGCCTCAATCGGTTCTTCCGTCATCTGGCCTGCAAACGCGCCCAGATGCGAGGCCAGTTTCACGAAAGGCCCAAGGATTGGCGCCTCTTCCGCGGTGATGCTTGGCATATTGATCGCGTTAGAAACCGCACCGTAGTTCAGATAATCGCTCATCTGCTCGGCCACTTGAAGCGCCACATTTTCCTGCGCCTCTGTTGTCGCCGCACCCAAATGGGGTGTGACGACCACATTCGGCAGGTTGAAGAGGGGGCTTTCGGTCGCAGGTTCCACCGCGAAGACATCAAAGGCCGCACCGGCCACATGGCCCGACTTCAACGCCTCGGCCAGCGCCGCTTCATCCACAAGCCCACCCCGCGCACAGTTCACAATCCGCACGCCTGGTTTCATCTGCGCGATCACGTCGGCCGTCAGCATATTCGCGGTCTGCTCGGTCTTTGGCACATGGAGCGTGATGAAATCCGCCTTCGGCAACAGCTCGTCCAACTCAACCTTGGTCACGCCCAAATCTTTTGCCCGCTCTTCAGAGAGGAACGGGTCAAAGGCCATCACCTTCATCTTCAGGCCCAGCGCACGAGAGGCCACGATCGAGCCGATATTCCCCGCGCCAATCAGGCCCAGCGTTTTGCCCGTCAACTCCACCCCCATAAACCGGGACTTCTCCCATTTGCCCGCATGGGTAGAGGCATTCGCCTCTGGGATTTGGCGCGCCACCGCAAACATCATCGCAATCGCGTGCTCGGCCGTTGTGATCGAATTCCCAAAGGGCGTGTTCATCACGATCACCCCTTTGCGGGTTGCGGCCTTCAGGTCCACATTATCGACCCCAATGCCGGCGCGCCCAATCACCTTCAGGTTGTCCGCCGCCTCCAGCAGTTTTTCGGTCGCCTTCGTGGCCGAGCGGATGGCCAGCCCATCATAGGCGGCGATCTTTGCCAGAAGTGCGTCTTTATCTTTCCCAAGATCGGGTTCGAAATCGACATCGATCCCGCGATCCTTAAAAATCTGAACAGCCGTCGGGCTGAGTTTATCTGATACGAGTACCTTTGGCATCGTCTCTCTCCAATTTCCAAAAAGTCAGGGTTTAGGCCGCTGCCGCGACGCTTGCGAGTTGTGTTTCAAAGGCCCAGGTCAGCCAGGGCATGAGTGCCGCCAAATCGGCCTCTTCCACCGTGCCACCTGTCCAAATCCGAAGGCCTGCAGGCGCATCGCGATAGGACCCGATGTCAAAGGCGACACCCTCATTCTCCAGCCGTTTCGCCAGCGCTTTGGCGAACTCCGCTTGGGAGGCAGGCTCCATCACGGCCACACGCGCATCCGTAATCTTCAAACAGACAGAGGTGTTGGACCGCGTCGCAGGATCCTCGGCCAGGAAATCCACCCAATCTGTGGCAGCAACGAAATCCGCAATCACCTGCGCATTCGCATCCGCCTTGGCGATCAGACCCATCGCATTGCCATGCCGCCGCGCCCAATCGAGCGAGAACAGGTAATCCTCCACCGCGAGCATGCTTGGCGTATTGATCGTCGCGCCTTCGAAAATCCCTTCGATCAACTTGCCAGCTTTCGTCAGGCGGAAAATCTTGGGCAATGGCCAGGGCGGCGTATAACTCTCTAACCGCTCCACGGCGCGCGGGCTTAGGATCAGCATGCCATGCGCTGCCTCCCCGCCCAGAACCTTCTGCCAAGAGAACGTCACCACATCGAGCTTCTCCCATGGCAGCTCTTGCGCAAAGGCAGCCGAGGTCGCGTCACAAATCGTGAGCCCTGCGCGATCATCCTTGATCCAATCGGCATCGGGCACTCGCACGCCAGAGGTCGTCCCGTTCCATGTAAAGACCACATCATGGTCGGTGTTCACCGCCGCTAAATCTGGCATTTGGCCATACTCGGCATGGTGATGGGTGCAGTTTTCCAGCTTCAGCTGTTTGACCGCGTCGGTGACCCAGCCCGCGCCAAAGCTCTCCCAAGACAGCATCTCGACAGGCCGCGCGCCCAGCAGGGACCACATGGCCATTTCAACCGCGCCAGTATCTGAGGCGGGGACAATACCGATGCGGTACTCCGCAGGCACGCCCAGCACCTCGCGCGTGCCGTCGATGGCGGCTTTCAATTTCGATTTGCCGACCGCCGCCCGGTGGGAGCGGCCCAAGGCGGCATCGGCCAATACGTCCACGTTCCAGCCGGATGGCTTGGCACATGGTCCAGATGAAAAACGGGGATTTGCCGGACGGACGTCCGGTGTCGCTATGGTCATATCTCTTACCCTTTCAGATACGCGCCCCTCGTTGGGGAGGGGTGTCCCACGGACGCGTTTGAAGGGATTCTTGTTGGGCTTCAACAGGGAAAATGTCGGTTTTGCGGGTGAAAGGGTCTTTGAGGAGCGCTGGGGTTTATGATGGGAAACTGATCGACCGCGCGCTGAAAAAACCAGCACGCAGTCTACAGGCCTGCAATCTAGCCAATCACCGTCATCTCATTGAGCGTAAACGCATCCACGGCACCTTCGGTCGCGGCCATATAAGCGGCCAGATGCGGGGCGTTCATATGCGTCTGCCACAACTCACGGTTTTCCCAGTTTTCATAAAACACAAAGAAGCCTGGATTTTCATTGTCCACGTGCAGATCATAGTTGATGCAGCCTTCCTCGGCGCGTGTGATCTCGATCAGCTTTTCAAGCTCTGCGCGGACCAGCGCCTCTTTCCCTGCTGCGGCTGTGATTTGGGCCAAAATTGTCAATGCCATGATGCCATCTCCTTTGTGGTTTGACAGTTTGACCGCCTTTTCAAATTTTGCTATCAATTGGACAAGTACGCACATTTTATGATTATACATACAATATGGATACTGTAACCGCGACACCCCCCCGTTTCATGGATTACGATTGCAGCACGGGCTGCCCGGTGGAGGCCGCGTTGGAACAGATCGCAGGCAAGTGGAAAGGGCTGATCGTTTATCACCTTTTGGATGGCACGCTGCGCTTTAACGAACTTGCGCGCCGTTGCGGCACAGTCACCCAACGCAGCCTGACCAAAAGCCTGCGCGAATTAGAAGGGGATGGGATTATCCACCGAGAGGTCTTCCCCGTTGTCCCGCCCAAAGTTGAATACAGCCTGACGGAAAAAGGCCAAGAGCTTTACTCAGCTATCGAAGCCTTGCATGCATGGGGCGTCAAACACCCGAAATCAGCCGCGCGCTAATTTGGCCCAGCTGTACTTTAAGCTAAACCAACGCCACGCCCTCAACCGTGATCCGATGCATCAGGCGGCAGTGCTTGTGACACTCATTGATCGCGTTATGCCACGTCGCTTTACGACTTTCTATCTTCCATTGACTAGTTTTCCGGTATCTCTTTGCCGTCTCGGGTGAAGACGGCCGCAAGCGCATAGACTGGAATACCGAAGGTCAAAACGACCCGTGGGATATGAATGACCAGCCAATAGAATCTTACGCTATCGGCTTCCGACGCTGAATAGTTTTTCATGCGCAGCATCAGATTTTCGGGCACGTGATAGACAAGCGTGATCGCCGTTGTCGCGACATAGAACAACAGTGCACGCACCCAATACGGACGTAACCTTGGATAAGCCCAATCCAATCGAGCAGAGAGACCGAGGCCTACAAGTGTAAGGATGAACAACGGCATGATCGTATAGGTGAACCGTGTGAATTGTTCCCAGAAGCGAGACGCAAAGTCCAAGGGCGGCAAGGCCATCCAAATGCTCCCGATCGAGAGCCCTATGAACAAATTGCATCCAGCAAAGGCGGCGCTCGAAATAATTGCGAGCATATTTACGTTTCGTCGATAGCAGGTATTTTCCATGTGGGTATCCAAAAAGAGAGATCGGCTTAGTGGAATTCGGTCTTGGCAAACTGCCGAAACAGAAAGTTTGGCGCGATGCGACTGACAAATTTAATCTGCTTGCCTTGTCCGATTACGATCTCATACTGCTCCCGCTCCATGGCTCTTATGACCTCTTGAACAAGATCTTCCGGCTTCACTTTTTTGAAGTTTCCAGATTTCAATTTGTTGGCCATCTCGGTTACGACAACGGGTGGCATCGCCTCGTAGACCGACACACCAATGTCCTTAAATTGGTGCCTTAGCGCCTGTGCGCTGTGATGGATCAGGGCTTTTGTGCCCGAGTAAACAGGGGTCCCTGCATTGGCGACAAATGCAATTGCCGACCCTATAAACAAAACAGCAGGATCACTACCGTTCAGCAACACTGGCAACGCGCGACGCGTCAATGTTAAAGGGGCAATGGCATTTATAGCGATCTCAGCTTCAATTTTTTCTAGTGCCTCTGGATCACTTGCAAAGTCATAAGGCTCAAGAATTCCAGCATTATTGATCAGAAGATCAAGATGATCATACCGCTGGCTTATTTCATTCAATATGCGCTCTTGGTCGGCAGATTGGGTGATGTCACCTTGGATCGCGATCAAGCCATGCGATTTGGCCGCCTGGTTCAGCTTGGCGCCGTCACGCCCGCAAATGATAACCGTGTTCTTCTTTTTTGCAAACTCGCGGGCAAACTCCAAGCCAATACCCGAGCCCCCGCCCGTTACCAAGATCGTCTTTTCGCGCATATCGTCGTCTCCAGTCGGTACACGCATTTTGTCTGTCACGTCAGTTTGTGAAATTCTTCTGGGAGATATATGCAGATCGTTCCTTTAATATGCAGATCGTTTCAGCCCGATTGTCCACCTAGGGGCGCCGTGACAAACGCGGAAGACAAAGGACCAGTTGATGAGCCCGTTTCAAAAAAACCCAAGCAACGCGGTGTACACCTCGGCCGTACTGTCCGGCCCGATCTGTGCGATCCTTGGTCTGGATTGGTCAGATGTTGTGATGGAGGCGCAGCTCTCCCAGCCTCAACAAGTTGATCTGGGCTTCATGGTCTCTGGAGAGGATTACATCCGATTATGGAACGCCATGATGCGCATGTCCCCACAAGACAACGTCGCATCCATGCTCGGGCAAAGAATGGCCAGTGGTCCGGCCATTCCTGTCCTTTTTGCGATGTCGACAGCCCCGAACTTGGAAATTGGCCTCAACCGTCTCGCGCGATATAAACATCTCTTTGGGCCAATGCGCTTTTCAATGAGTAAAACATCCCATCAATTCACTTTGCGGGTTATGCCAGACAACCCTGGAACTACGCTGCCAGAGAGTTTTTCCAGCCCGCAAATCATATACGTCCACGCCAAAGCAATCTCGATGGGAAGCCGACATTTTACACCGGTTCAAGTATCTCTTCCGTTGCCCACACCGGAAAGAGAAGGGTTGGCGGACCTCTTTCGTATTGTACCCCATTATGGCCCGCCGACCCTAACATACGCTTTAAGTGATCTCAGTGTGCCCTTTATTTCGCAGAACGATGCGCTGTGGGCCTTTACCGAAGAGGACCTCGAATCTCAGTCGATCATCTTATCGGGGGACGCACCGCTTACCCATCGTGTACGGGCCACATTGCTCGAAGCGTTCGGAACAACAAACCCCACGCTCTCTCATGTCTGCTCCCGCCTAAAATCAAGCCGGAGCGCCTTGCTCCGAGGGTTGAACAAGGAAGGGCAGACATTTCAGGAACTCCTCGATCAAACTCGAAGTGATCTGGCGGCAAAATACCTGCGGACCAGTGACCTTAGCAACCAACAGATTGCACATCTGGTGGGCTACAGCGACAGCAGCGCGTTTCAACGCGCCTTTCGCAAATGGACCGGGAAAACACCCCAAGAAATGCGCAGGAATTTTCAAAGGATAGAGCTATGACACCACGGACCAAATGGATCATCACAATTCTTATGGCGGCCACAATATTTCGGGCTCAGACGCTCCTATTTTTGCCCACAATAGAAGCATTCGGTGGGATCGCACCAAACGCGTGGTTTGGCCCATGGCTCAGCGATGCGATCATTGGACTGCTGCTTCCACTCATGCTCTATGTTTTATGGCTCGGGACTTCCACACGGGCTTGGGGCGCTCTGGTTGTCTATAACGCGCTTGGCGCCTTCGATTACTCCCATGGATTGATGACGCAGTACTTTCATCCGATGCCGGTGGAAATGGCGTCGCCCATGACCGTCTATGTTGGAATTGGCGTCTTCATGGTGTTGCAGCTTATCGCGCTTGCTATCTTGTTTCAAAGACGCGTGGCGGATGGGTTCTCGACCTGATCCTTGGCTTGCCCTTTATCGTGCTCCTTGGGCGTCCAGCCCGGTTCTTTGAACAGATACCCCATGACTTCGCGAAAACTATTCGCCTTAGCTAAATCTTTGAACAACTCAGGCAGCTCCGAGAACCATACTCTTACAGGGTTTTGGCTATCAAAGTCGCGCTTTAACCCATAGCGCGGGGTTTCCTCTTCAATCTGGAACGTCCCCCAAATCCGATCCCAGATGATCAGGATCCCGCCATAGTTCTTGTCCAAATATTTCTCATCGCTGCCATGATGCACGCGGTGATGCGACGGCGTGTTCAGAACCCACTCCAGCACACCCATCTTCCCGATCAGCTCTGTGTGCAGCCAGGTTTGATAGGCCAGCACCACAATCACACCAAAGATGATCGCCTCGGGCGCAAAACCCATAAAGGCCAATGGCACATGCGCGACCAAAGACCACAGACCTTCTAAGGGGCCAAAGCGAAACCCAGTCACAATGTTCATATCCCGCGACGAATGATGCACCGCATGCTGCGTCCATAACAGCCGAACCTCATGGGCGATCCGATGCTCCCAATAGTAGGTGATATCGGCCAAGATCACGACCGCGACCAAGCTCCACGCGGCGACAGGTATCGACCAGGGTGTCGCCTCTGCGATCACCCAATAAAGGCCATAGGCCCCGGTCAGGATCAGTGTCTCGACCAAAACATAAGGGATTTGGGTCGAGGCGCTCGCCACCATTTCCCAGAATGTCTTCGCGCGGAACTCGCCCTTAAACAGCATCTCTCCGATCTCGATGACAAGGATCAGCGCCCCAATGACATAAAATGCGTCGCCCACCTGAAATGCCAGTGTTTCAATATCCATCACATGTCTCCTTTCATGCCATTCATCAATGTGCGCCACGCCAGATCCGCGGCTTGCTTGGGCGTGGCCTCGCCTTTTCGGACCATCGACCAGGCCGCATAGGTCAGATTTTCAATAGCTTCTTCGATCCAAGGCGTAGGGATGTCAGCTGCAAAGAGCCCCTCTTCTTTGGCCGCATCGATATCTTCTCGCAGCATGGCCAAGCTCGCCGAATAGGCCTCTGCTACCTCTGGGTCAGCATCAAGCGCTTCTTGCGCCAAGAACCACTGCCGATTGGCAAGCGGAACAATCGCATGGATAGACAGTCTAAACGCGTCTTCGTGGCTCGCGGCATCTTGTGTTGCGGCCTCTACCGCCGCGTCCAATTCCTTTAGGGCAATCATCGCGAGCGCTGCCATCAACTGTTCCCGCCCCGGGAAATACCGATGCAGCGTGGCACGCCCCACGCCAGCGCGATCCGCAATATCCCCCAGGGACGCGCCCGCATTCTCATTATAAATTTGAAACGCCGCTTCTATAATGGCGTCTCTTGTCTCAAGTTTGATCTTGTTCATGAGACAAATATGTCTCATATGAGACATGAATTCAAGAACCGTTTCCGAGTTTTTAAAAGGACCCGCATTATGAATAGACGAGAATTTACAAAACTGACTGCGGGACTTGCCTTGGCCGCACCGTCCTTGGTGCATGCACAACAGACCAATTCAGTGATCGTTATCGGCGCCGGCGCTGCGGGTCTCACGGCTGCCTATCATTTGAAACAGGCCGGGGTGTCGGTCCAAGTTCTTGAGGCCAGCGATCGCTGGGGCGGGCGGGTCAAACGCCTGACGGGTTTTGAGGATGTCCCGCTCGACCTTGGGGCAGAATGGATACACGGTGAAGATACGCTTCTGGGCGAAATCCTTGGCCAAGGGGAAACAAATCCCGGCATGGAAACGATCACCTTTGACCCTCAAACCTATCAGTTCTGGAACAATGGTCGCCTGAAGGATTTCAACATCGCCCGCAACTTCTATGCTGAGACAAAGTTCCGTGACACAAGCTGGTACGGGTTTTTTGAACGCTTTGTTTTGCCAAGTGTCCAGGACGCGATCAGACTGAACACTCCGGTTTCCTACATCGACAGCGATGGGGATGGCGTAACGATACGCTCTTCGTCGGGCCAAAACTTCACTGCAGACCGCGTGATCGTAACGGTTCCCATGTCAATTCTACGCGACCGCGACATCACCTTTTCGTCTCAACAGGCGACCCGCCAGTTGCGCGACCTCAACGATGTTGCCTTTGGCAAAGGCTACAAGGTCTTTCTCAGTTTTCAGGAGCGGTTCTACCCAGATATGCTACTCTTTGGCTCCCGCGCGCAGGCCTTCTCAACCGCTTATGACAGCAAGATTTACTATGATGCTGCGTTCAAGAAGCCGACCAAAAGTAACATCCTTGGTCTCTTTAACGTGGACCACGACACCCTTCCCCGCGTGGATCTAAGCGACGCGCAAATCATCGACGCGGTTTTGACTGAGCTGACTGAAATCTATGGCCCGGACGTGCGCTCAGGCTTCATCAAAGCCAAAGTTCAGAATTGGAATGCGGAGCCCTTTATCCGGGGCAGCTATTCTATGACGAACAATAGCGACGCATGGCTTAAAGATATCCTCGCCCCGATCGAGGGCAAAATCTCCTTCGCTGGAGAGGCCTTGGGCGGTGATTTTCAATCTACCGTTCACGGCGCGGCGTTTTCTGCCATTGAAGCCATTGAAATGATCTACTCCTGAACACGCACCTTGATTTCGACATCCATCACGACCGGGTAATGGTCAGACGGGGCGACCCCGTCGTCTCGGTATTGAACCACAAATGGCCCGGTCTTCCGGACGGACGCACCAGACCAGCCAATATGATCAATCGCTGGAAACAGATGAAGCCCGCGATCAAAATGAAACGACGCGGCCCATGCTGGCGCGAAACGGAAACCGCCCTCGCGCACCGCAGCCAAGGCACGCATGCCCCGGAAGGCATTGAAATCACCAGCCACAAAAACCGTCTCTCCGGCGGCAATCCACTCGCCCGCATGATCTGCTGTCAAACGCGCCGCCCCTTGCCGGTTTTGAATGCTGAGCGCATCAAAATGAACATTGATGATACGAAACACCGCCCCAGTTTGGACATCCTGGAATTGCGCCCAAGACGCAAATGAGGGCGGGGCGCCGTCGAACCCTCTCGAATACAAAACATTCGGTGTTCGAGAGAAAAAGAACCACCCTTCATCCAGAACGGCCAGTCGATCTGGACGATAGAAAATGGGCTGCGTGGGTGGAAACTCCTGCCAGGGTCCAGCGGCGGCGGCGGCATAATCTGGGTTTTCTGCAAGCAAGTAATCCCGCGTCAGGTTCACCGACCCATCGGGCCCGCGCTGAAAACTCTCCATCTCTTGGAAGGCAACAAGATCTGCATCCAGTGATTTGAGAACAGTATCCATCGGGCCTTTCCGCGCGTTCCAACCCGATAGGCCCCAACGCCCCTCTGCTTGGCCAAGCCAAATGTAATGCACGTTCCAGCTGGCAATCCGCAGAATATCCTTAGACTTCTCTGGAAGGGGCCGCGGTGACCATAATACAACTTGCAACACGCCAAAGGCGATCACACCGACCGCGAAGAGCAGTCCAAGCAACTTCAATCGATGCATCCTTTAATACGAGCCTCTTCTCACTCTCAACACATGGCCCAATGGGCTAAACCAGCAAATCCACAAGATGTTGCGGAGCTAAGCAATCTGAACAATGCGCGCCTTTTGGCAGAGCGGATAAGACGCGATAAACGCCGCCGAGCGCGCCTGCATCTCCGTAAAACTGGTGCCGTAGAAGTAAAGCCCGGTCTCGGTGCTCCCTTCCCAATACCCTTGAAATCCGCCAATCCCGTCAATGGCTTCGTCGACTTTAGAAATAACTTCGTTCACATCCGAGGTCTCATAGACCTCATCGGGTAACTCCGTACCATTAATGAACACTGCCATACCCTCGTTCTGACCAAAGGGGATATCGTTCCGCCCATCGGTGAACTTGAGCAAAGACCCTTTCGGCGCTCCGATCCCTTCGAGAGTATCAATGATGAGCTTTATCGTCACCATAGAGGCCTCGGGCACCACGATCTCTAGGTCGCAATAGGCGATACCATCGGGTTCATCGGTCAGCTGCGTACCACCCCCAGTCACCTCTCCGGCGGCATTGTCGGCCAAGACGGTACCGAGGGGTTCTTCGTAATGATCATATCGGTCCATGGGTTGGACACGTGCGTTCAACTGCGCGATTATCAGCTCGCCGTCGACACCCTGGTCGGTGCCTTCGCTTTGTCCCCCAAAAAGTCGCTTCCACATGGATGCCTCGCGTCTTTGAACCCACGTGGGAAAGCGTGGCACAATTTGGGCCATGTGAGAACAGAAAATCTTTTTCGGTGAAGCGCCCACACCGAAAAAGCGGATGATCTATCAGGGATTGAAATTTAAGAAACACTGTGTCTCGACCTTACATCTCCGACTTGGCCGTCACCCTTTTGTCTCAGCCATTAAAGCCCCCTATATCCAGCGCAGGATGACCACCTGCGTCTCCCTGTGATATACACCAACGGATTCAAGGCTGATCGACAGATGACCGATTTCTCCAAAGAAGAAGATCAGACAAGCCGCGATGATCGCCGTCAGAAAGGCGAATTTGTCCGAGGTGTTAGTAGGTTTCGCGCGCGCATTGGCGATCCAGATTTCCCGGCAGAACCGGGGCGATACCATCTCTATGTTGCCCTCAATTGTCCGTGGTGCCACCGCGCAACACTCACGCGTAATTTCCTTAGGCTTCACGACAGCATCACGATGGATGTGGCCTTCCCGAACCGCACCGACGCGGATGACCCCGTCGCGCCCAACCTGTGGGAGTTTGCGCCAGAGCGGATTGCGACGCTGACAGGTGGCACCCTGCCGGAGTGCACGTTTGAAACAGCAGCGGGCGACGGTGTGCGACTGGCCAAAGAGATTTACCAGCGCGAAGGTTCAGACGAACAATCCCTGCCCATTCTGTTTGATAAAAAGACCCAATCCATTGTGAATAACGAAAGCGCCGAGATTGTTCGCATGCTCTCGGATCATGCGCCTGCTCTGGGTGGGGACAACGACGTTACCCTGTATCCAGAGCCGCAGCGCGCCGAGATAGATCGGCTGAACGGCTTGATCTACACCACAATCAACAATGGCGCTTACAAGGCGGGCTTTTCCTCGGATCAGGCTATCTACGCGCAGGCTTTTGCAGCTTACTTTGAAACGTTGGCAGCGCTTGAAACCCATCTGTCAGATGGCCGCCCATTCCTGACTGGAAACACCTTCACCGAAGCCGATCTGCGCCTTTTCCCAACCCTCTACCGTCATGATCCGATTTACTATGTGCGCATGAAATTGAACGGCGCGCGCATATTGGATTACCCGCATCTCTGGCGCTGGCTGTGCCGGGTTTATGCCCTGCCCGGCGTGGCCGAGAGCAATTCGCTGATCCATTGTCGGCAGGGGTATTTCGGGCGGACATGGAACAAGACCATTCCTTTGGGACCGATCACCCCGATGAGCTATCCGGAAGCGTATGAGCATCCGGAGCTGGCCGGGAACTAGAGCGCTCTAGTCTGCGCGATAAGCTCGCCGCGTTTCTCCGTCGCCCATTCGCAATTGAATCCCAATTCCGGTTCACTCATACGCAGTGTCATGCACATCGCCTCCCTCATCGCCCGTCCCGGAACGCTCACGCCCGAGATCGCCGAAGGGACATTCAAGGCCCTGCTGTGCAGTTCAGAGACGACGTGGCTTGCCCCGCTCGAAGCGGCAGAGGCGCCGCTGCCTTCCATCCCGCCGGACGCCCATTCGATTTGGCGCGACCTGCAGACCGCTGGCGTCGATTTCAACATCCTGCCCGCCACCAACCGCAAAAAGAAAATCCTGCTCGCCGATATGGACAGCACGATGATCGAGCAGGAATGCCTCGATGAGCTCGCCATCGCGGCGGGCGTCGGCGACCAAGTTGTCGGTATCACGAAGCGTGCGATGAACGGAGAGCTTGATTTTGAAGAGGCATTGGAGGCCCGCGTTGCCCTTTTGGACGGGCAGCCCGAGGCGCTGATCGAAGAGGTTCTCGCCACGAAAATAACCTACATGCCAGGCGGCGACGTTCTCTTGAAAACGATGAAAGCGGCAGGGGCCTATGCCGCGCTCGTCTCGGGTGGATTCACAGATTTCACGAGCGCGGTCGCCGCGCATCTGGACTTTGATGAACATCGAGCGAATACGCTTTTGCGCGATTGCGGAAACCTGACCGGAAAAACCGGAAAACCGGTCTTAGGCCGCGACGCCAAAGTCACAGCTTTGACCGAAATCGCAACTCGCCTGAACCTGTCCGCTGACGACGTTTTGGCCGTCGGCGACGGGGCCAATGACCTTGGCATGCTCACCGCCGCCGGTCTGGGCGTCGCAGCCCATGCCAAACCCACGGTCCAAGACCAAGCGCCCATGCGGATAAACCATGGCGATCTCACCGCGCTCCTGTACTTGCAGGGATATTTCAAGACCGATTTCGAATTCCCGAAAGAGTAATCAAGAATCAGAAAGCGACAACTCGGCGCTTTGCGTTTTGCTCAACCTCCCCTAATCCGAGTAAAACCATTTTTCTCGGAGGAGACGCCCATGAAAATGACGACGGAAGAGGCCTTTATCAAAACCCTGCAAATGCACGGGATCGAACACGCGTTCGGGATCATCGGCTCGGCCATGATGCCAATCTCGGATCTGTTCGGTGAGGCGGGCATCAACTTCTGGGACTGCGCCCATGAAGGCTCCGGCGGGTTCATGGCAGATGGCTACACGCGTGCGACCGGCAAAATGTCCATGATGATCGCGCAAAACGGCCCGGGCATCACGAACTTCGTCACCGCCGTCAAAACCGCCTATTGGAACCACACACCTTTGCTGCTGGTCACACCGCAGGCGGCCAACAAAACGATCGGTCAGGGCGGCTTTCAGGAAATGGAACAGATGCGCATGTTCGCCGATTGCGTCGCCTACCAAGAAGAGGTCCGCGATCCAACCCGCGTGGCAGAGGTTCTGAACCGCTGTATCCTTCAGGCCAAGCGCGCCTCCGCACCGGCGCAAATCAACATGCCGCGGGACTTCTGGACGCAAGTTGTCGATATCAACCTGCCTGCGATTGTTGAATTTGAGCGCCCCAATGGCGGCGAGGCCGCGATGCAAGAGGCGGCCGATATGCTGTCGACGGCGAAATTCCCCGTAATCCTGAACGGCGCGGGCGTTGTCCTCTCGGGCGGGATTGAAGCCTCTGCCAAACTAGCGGAGCGTCTAACCGCGCCGGTTTGCGTGGGCTATCAGCATAATGACGCGTTCCCGGGCTCTCACCCGCTCTTCGCCGGGCCTTTGGGTTATAACGGATCCAAAGCGGGGATGGAGCTGATCAAACAGGCGGATGTGGTCCTCTGCTTGGGCACGCGCCTCAACCCGTTCTCGACCCTGCCGGGCTATGGCATGGAATACTGGCCAGCGGATGCCAAGATCATCCAGGTTGACCTTAACCCAGATCGCATCGGTCTGACGAAGCCTGTGACGGTGGGTATCGTGGGCGACGCCAAGAAAGTCGCGACATCGATCCTTGAAAAACTCTCGGACACGGCTGGCGACACAGGCCGCGAGGACCGCAAGAACGAGATCGCGAAACAGAAATCCACTTGGGCGCAACAACTGTCGTCTATGGATCACGAAGATGACGATCCCGGCACGACCTGGAACGAACGCGCACGCGCCGATAAGCCCGATTGGATGAGCCCCCGCATGGCCTGGCGTGCGATCCAATCGGCCCTCCCGAAAGAGGCGATTATCAGCTCGGACATTGGCAACAACTGCGCGATCGGCAACGCCTATCCAAGTTTCGAAGAGGGCCGCAAATACCTGGCCCCCGGCCTGTTCGGCCCCTGCGGCTATGGCCTGCCCTCCATCGTGGGCGCGAAGATCGGCCAGCCAGAGGTCCCGGTTGTGGGCTTTGCGGGCGACGGCGCGTTCGGCATCGCGGTCACGGAACTCACGGCCATTGGCCGCTCCGAATGGCCACCGATTACCATGATCGTCTTCCGTAACTATCAATGGGGCGCGGAGAAGAGGAACTCCACGCTCTGGTTTAAGGATAACTTCGTGGGAACCGAGCTTGATACCCAAGTCAGCTATGCCGGCATCGCAGAGGCCTGTGGCCTGATCGGCAAACAAGCCAAGACCATGGATGAGCTGACAGATATGCTGAACACCGCGATCAAGGACCAGATGCAGAATGGCAAAACGACCCTGATCGAGGCGCTGATCAACCAGGAACTTGGAGAGCCGTTCCGCCGCGACGCGATGAAGAAACCTGTCGCAGTGGCCGGTGTCTCTAAGGCGGATATGCGGCAACAGATCGGCGTATAACCGATTTAGGTGGCAGACAGCGGTTACGAGCAAACGCAGTTTGCGAAGTGGTGGCGTGAAGCGGTCCCGAAGGGGCTAGCGCCACCACACATTTCGGAATAGGTGCCAAGCGGTGCCACACAGTTCGGAGTAGGCGCTAAGCGGTGCCACACCTACAAATCTGAGAATGAAGCTGAGGGGGACTTCCTTCTCGACTATGACTCCAATATCGCCTTGGAACATGTAATCTTTAAGTCATGACAAATCAGAAAATCAAAGCTGCACTTCATTCATTCTTTTCTCAACTCACCCCGAAAAATAGTCTTCTTGCTTTAATATGCACAGTTGTAATCGCTCTGAGCCCAATCGGAGTGGTTCCGGTGATCTTTATTCTACACAGCTACGATGTCTGCTCCGGAGGGATCGGAAGCGGCGTCACCTGCAATGCGGGTATATTGTCAGGTTATTACGAAGCTACTTCAACGCTGTTCGAGATTAGCATATTTATTCTGATCGGCATAGTTTGGGCGCTCTTCGGCGTTATCATCTGGATTTTACTTCTGTTTCTGGCCTTCATGACACCCATGTCATTTCTGTGGCACAAGAAAAATTCGGCCAAAGACACAGGCCAGTAAACCAAGTAAACCTCTCTCTTCTTTTTGAACGAGGCTCCTGCTATGCCCTCGTCATATTTAGTGACCCATTGGGATTAGATGTCCTCAAGTGTTTTAAAGAAGCTGTCCAAAGGTCTGTTCCACTTAACCCTAGGGACACTTGTTCTGACTTTTGACCCACAACTCGCAAATGCAAGTGATCGCCTCTCAGGCTTTTTCCCATCACTGCCTGTTGGAGAAGACGACGCTCTTTCTCAATTCGAGCTGCACATCGACGGGTGCCAACTTGTCGTGACAGAAAACGCGACCAGGTTTCGAGACGAGCACCGATACGATATTCGCTCCTATCAAACCGTTCGGGATGCTTTGTCGGAGCCAAAGCAGAAAAGGTTTTCCACACGACATCTTCTTGCTTGGCCTGCGTACCCTGGCGACGAAAAACGGGACGTAGACGCGCTTAATGCAGAGTTATGGGAACTGCGTCTTGGCCTTCGAGAGTTGCTGAATTTACCCGAGCCAGACTTGCGTTCGAAATCACAGGTGCTGGAAACATGGCTGTCAGAAATACAGATTGGAGCGCACGGCACTTTCGCGCAACACAACCACTCTGCTCAGTATTTGAAATCGGATCCAGATATTCTTGTCTCGGTGCGGATAAACACATCAATGTATCTACCTGCGCAAACCAGCGAGTTTTTACCTTTGCATGAGGAAGTTCATAACTTCCGTCAAAACTGCGATTAGAAATGGTCTTCGTTGGGGACAGTTACGGGTCCGCATTTTTTTTGGCCAAACGCATATGACTTTGAGTTGACGTTATCCCCGCCGGGCCCCTATCCGCCCAACAAAACCTACCCCCGCCCCTTCACCCAGCGCTCCAATTCCTTCAGCGACATGTTCCGCTCCCCGGTGATCAGCTCCTCTGGCGTCAGCGCGTTCTCGCGGGCGAAAAGCGCATTGCCCACGCGGCCCATCGCATAGGTCCGTAGGACTTGGTTGATCCGGCTGGTATGTCCCGGCCCCATGCTGCGGAAGATTTCCCAGACGTCTTCATCGATCCGCAAAGTCACCTTCTTCTTTTTTGGTGCCTTATTTGGGAATAGGTCGATCTGATCCCATTCGGGTGGCAGGCGTTTGCGTATGGACTCGATACTGGCCTCGGATCGGAGGGCCTCTCCGTTTTCAAGAAAGTCGATCAGGGCGCGTTTTTTCTTTTGAATATCACTGGTCATGTGGGCGGCTGAAAACCCTCAGGTGTGAAGAAAGGGTTAAATTGCCGTCCCGACGGATGCGGTACGCTTTCTGTACAGGTTCTGGACGGATGCTGGTTGACCGAATCTGAAAAATGTTCTTATTTTGTTCCTATGCTTCCAGTGCCCGATCTTTTCCCCGAACCCCTGCCCGATGGCATCATTTATGTGCCAGAATTTGTGGATGCCGTGACCGAAAGCAATCTGGTTTTGGCGCTATCGCAGGGCCAATGGGATTATACATATAAGCGTCGGCGCAAGCATTTTGGGAAGGAATATGCGGCTGTTGGCGGGGCCCCAAAGCAGGGTGTCTATCCCGGATCTCTGCCTGGCTGGTTGCGGGCCATTGCACTTAAGCTACAGAAAACAGGGTACTTTTCTGAAGTGCCCAAGCATTCTTTGATCAACGAATATCTGCCGGGTCAGGGCATTGCGGACCATACTGATGCAGATGACGGTGTGACGATCCGGGTGGCGTCCTTATCGCTGGGTTCTGGGGCAGAGATGCGCTTTACCGAACCCAATGGTCGGCGGCATTTTCTGTACTTGGAACCAAGAAGTCTCGTCGTCTTCGAAGGTGCGGTCGCAACGGACTGGCATCACGGGATTCCGGCACGTTTGTCGGATCGGATCGGCGGTTTAATCATTGAGCGCGCGAGGCGCGTTTCCCTGACTTTTAGAGAGAACGCATCGAATTATTAATTCGACATTTCTAGTAATATGGCATAATTTTGGGAAACATGACCCCACCGGACACATAATATGCACGTGACCATAGACTTTCCCACCAACATCACAGCAGAGAAACTGTTTTTTCCCCTTGGCATCGGCACACCGCACCATTCGGTGACCAGCGTCGATGTCAATCTGCCCTATAAGACCTACCGGATCCACGGATCCAACCAATGGGTGGGCGTGGCAGATGCGCCGGATCACGCGGTGACCCTCACTTATGAGTATGCTGACACAGGCTGCCCGTACCCCGAAGAAATGTTTGCCCATCGCCCGTCGCGCTTTACCCGTGCGGCTCACGGTCTTCGGGAAGATGCTGAAACGCTCCGCGATGCCGCTGATCCAGCCCAAGCGGTGGTGAACCAGGTGACCGGGCTCTTTTCTTATGGCCATGTGGACAAGACCTATTACGACGACGCGGACGAACTTCCTCAGCTTTGCGATATGACCACCGGGTCCTGCGTCGACATCAACGCCTATCTGATCGCGAGCCTTCGGGCAGCTGGTGTGGATGCGGGCTATGTTACCGGCTACTTCTTCCCCGAGGAAAAGCAGGGCTCCACCTTCGAGATGCATTGTTGGGTCGTGACCCGCGATGAAAACTATGGTTGCCGCGAATGGGACATTGCCCATTTACTTAAGATGGGGCGCCAGGACGTGCATGCGTCGCTCAACCCGAAGCCGGGCCGGCGCGCCGCAATCGCGCATTCAATGGGGCATGATATTCCGGCACTTGGTTTAAGCGACGCCAAGCTGATCGCAGAGCCGATATGGGTGACCCAATCTGGCACAGAACGGGCAGAGATGGACATCCGGCTTACACCATGGTGATCAAAAAACGCGCAGTTTAGATTGGGTTCTTCGCGGTAGTAACCCATGATGGCGTCAGGCCCCGACTGCCCTTCTGGTCTCATCCCTGCACAGAAAAATGGGCCATCATCTCCGCTTCAATTTTTAGGTTCATCCGTGCTCACCTTATCTACCGTCAAATCTTTCAAGAGCCATGCAATTCCCGCGAGAAGCGCACCCAGTAACATGAATATTGATGCGCGCGACAAGCCGGTCATTCCGGCCATGTCAACCAGAAACACCTTCGCCGCCGTCGCCGCTGCCAATCCCAGAGCATATCGTTTCAGCGTGAGGCTTCGACGGGATAACGTGATCCAAACGAGCACGCCTGTCGCCACGATCATAATGACGGAATAGGTATAAAGCTCCGGTTGGAGGAAGCCGCGAGAGACCTGAATATTGGGCCCGTGCCAAAACCAACGCACCAACGAGATGCCAAGGAAACCAGCGACAAGCACAGCCGGCGCCCAAAGCACCCACTTAGAGAAAATGCGCGTCACAGAGTCGAGCCCGCCAGCAAGGACCAAAAGCCCGATGATTGGCCCATAGCTCAAGGTCAATGTATCGATCGGGAAGACGCCCGCAACTTGCCCCAAATCAGAAACAAAAGAAGAGTTTGCCAGGGAAGACGCCAGATATCCAATTGCGAGCAATGCGTAGATCGCAACCAGCACATAGCGGAGGTTCACCATATGGGACGCACCGATCAAACGATAAAGCGCCGCGGCGGTGAGGATAAAGAACACAGACGATGTAGATGCATATACGACGTAATCTTGCGCCCCATTCTCTGCCAATAGAAGATCAATCCAAGCCAAAAGATATACTGCAAGCCCAACAAGGGCCGCCGTTTCGAATTGCACAACCTCCCGGGCCAGGCGTGCTCCAATCGCAAAGCGCCAGGCCAGTACAAATAGGGCAACGGCACTGATATAGATAAGGTGGGAACCGATCGGCCCCCAGACGGTCAAGCCAAGATAAACAACGGGATCGGTCAGATTTCGGTAGTTTTCGGCAAGAAGCCACACCAACGCATATCCAACAAAGATCCAAATCGCGTGGCGCGTGACGCGAAATTTGTAAACTGAAACGGCCCAGGATGCACCCAGGGCAATAACAGTAAAGGCATGCGCCCAAAGCGCATCTGGTAACAAAAGATGGATCGCAATCGCCGTAGATGCCGATGCGGAAACCGCGAACAGATCGGCGCCATTTCGGCGGCTTCGATGATGGCCCATTAACGTGAGCCAGGCGAAGGCCCCCTGACAACAGGCGACACCAACAGCGATCCACCCCCAAATCGTTTGGCTGGCAAAAGCCACACCATCCCCAGATGTCGCATCGCGCCCAACCATCCAAAGTAAAATAGCAACGGGGAAAATCGCTCCGACCCAGTACCACATACGCGGAAATCGCGTGCGCTCGGCGCGCCAAACGCCACCATAGGCCGCCAGAAGTGCAAGGCCCGCGCCCAAAGCAACATCCCCCGTAACGAGCCCATCTGACGATCGCAGATCATCAAACCCTCGGGCCAAAACAACGCCGCAGAAAATAAGTGCGATAAGGTTTGTCCATCTCAACGGTTCGGCCTTGGCCATGGCAAAGACCAACCAGGTCGCCAAAAGAAGCCCGGAAATCATACCAATGACCTGTTCTTCGTGGGAACGAAATTCGAACAGGAGAGCAGTTGAAAGGGCAGCAGCCGTCGTCACCAGTGCAAACACCGATGGGTAATGTCGGGACAGATCCAGAAAAAGTGCAGGCAGGCGCACATAAGGCACTGCGGGCGCAAAAACTCCGAAAGCCGGAACAGCCACAGCAAGAGCCGCAAGGGCAGTCGCGAACAGATAGGGTTCAAGCGAAAGTGGAACCGCGGACGAAATCATCCACCCAGTCACCAACGCCAAAAGCGCAGCATAAGCCGACAGCCAAATCCACTTTTGAACGCGCTCCACGAGAAGCGCCGTCGCAAAAATCACTGCGAAGTAAATCAAAAGGAACGCCGATGGCTCTCCGGTCTTCAGGAGGAAGGGCGCGAGATATCCACCGAGAATGCCAATGACCGAAAGCATCGGACCAAAGAGCACGCCCCCGAAAACAGCAAAAACGGACACCACGGCAAGCGCCCCAAATGTCGGGGCCGCATCAAAAAGATCATAGAGAACGTGGCCCGCAAGGACCCCACCAAAGAGGGAGAAAATCCCGGCGGCGGCAAGGGTTGGGGGAAGATCGAACCATCCCTCACTGCGGAACCGACGGCGCATCCAATCGGATGCAACCAAAAGACCAGTCCCAAAAAGCAAGGCCGCGATCACCCGGGCCGCAGGCCCAAGATACCCCGCCTCGATCCCATACCGAACCAGGAACAATCCCCCCAAGGCCAGGGACACGCCCGAAAGCCAAAAGATCCAATTCTCGGAGAAATGACCAATCCAAACAGTGACCACGTCCCAAACGTGATTTTTCCGTTCAGAGACCGGCTCACTTTCGGCAAGACCATCGTCGTTATCCGCGCGTGTCGGACCCGAGATCGCTAGATCTTCACCCGCGGTCGTCTCGGTAGCAGTCAGGTCCGGAGAGGGCGTCTCGTCGAGAGCATCATCAGAAGTTTGACCATCCTGCTCTCGCTCCGACCGAACCGTATTTTGGCGATCCATAACGGCTTGCACAAAACGATCGAGACGACGTTCGAGTTGAGCAATACGATTGAGCGCCACAAGTGCCACGATCAAGCCGAGCAAACCGCACAATGCAACGATGCCTGCGGCTACAAAGAGAACACCAATAAACCCCATCGCTGTCCTCCCTCTTGGTCGGTTTTTACCACCTGGGTTTAAGAATACAAAGTGTCGCTTCTCGAATGGGCGATTGCTTTGCACTTGCTCCTCATTCGTGAGGTCCATAGACAGAGCAATGGAGACGTGGCCGAGTGGTCGAAGGCGCTCCCCTGCTAAGGGAGTAAACGGGCAACTGTTTCGAGGGTTCGAATCCCTTCGTCTCCGCCACTATCAACCGTATTACGGGATAAATTGGCAATCCACCTAACCTAACCGTGCGACTTTTGGGGCTTTGGGAGGGGCAATATTGGCGACATGACTGTCGAGGTTCTTCCGATCCATACGCTGAACGCCCGCGGACACAGAATGCTGAAAGTCGTTCGAGACCACTTTAACATCCCGGCCGACCGCATGTTGTTTGAGATACAAGCTATGCGAAAGCAGGTGGTGGGATGCCTTGAAGACCAAAGGCGTAAACTACGATAAACTTCTCGCCTCGCTCGTTCCAGACCGCGAAAAGCTTGAGTTGGCATTGATCTTCGACACGATGAAGATTGAAAGTAGCTGGTATGGATATGAAGTCTTCAAGCAGTTGCTTCCTCTCCTAGACCCGTGCACCAAAAATAGCATCCTCCACGGCGACTTCTTTGGAAAGAACGAACAACAAGGCGTACTGTTTGAAGCCTTCCGCGATAAGACGGTCAGGCGAATATAAAGTCGTCGGCGGTTAGGAGCGAACTGTCTACATAAGAAAGCCGAATTTGTCCGGTGATTTCAGCGCCATCGTAAGAATAGGTAATTAACGCATCATCTCCATCTTGGGTAATGGTCAGATCGGCGAACGAGAGACCGATAGATGTAAACTCCATTTTGTCTTCACCGTCGCTAAAGGTGTTTAGCTGGTCAAAACCGTCTCCGTCTGCGAAAATAAAGGTGTCAGCACCCTCTCCACCATCGAGGAAATCGTCACCCTTCCCGCCTTCAAGCCTGTCTTCGTGCTTGCCTCCGTGAAGATGGTCGTTACCGTCGCGCCCGAATAGGACATCGCTTCCATCGTTGCCCACAATTTTGTTGCTGCTTGCATCACCGAACAAGTTATCAGAATGACTTGATCCCGCTATATCCTCGATATCGATATAAATATCACCAGTTGCGTCGCCTAAGTTTGCGGCTTCGTTCTCTAGATCAACAGTCACAGAGGCAGTTGCATAAGCATAACTAGCTTCGTCTCGCGAGCCGTTGCCACCGTCCAAAATATCTGCACCACTGCCACCGATTAAGACGTCGTCCCCGTCGCCTCCGACCAACATGTCATCACCGGTCCATCCAGTGATGTAATCATCACCACCCTCGCCATAAACGATGTCATCTCCCGAACCGGCGTGAAGACCATCGTTTCCAGCCCCACCGTAAATGACATCATCGCCACTCCAAGTTTCAACAAAATCATCACCGTCGCCGGCTTCAATTTTGTTCGCAGCACTATCTCCATAGAGAGTATCGGTATGATTTGAACCACGTAAGTTTTCGATTTGTTGATAAATGTCCCCAGCAGCATCGCCGGTATTCGACGATTGATCATCAAGACGTGCCGTCACACCTGTTGTCGATGTTTCATAGCTTGCCCAATCCGACCCTCCATTTCCGTCAAGGTCGTCCGCTCCCGAACCTCCAATAAGGATGTCGTCTCCGCCATTGCCATTCAGATCGTCGTTTCCGCCATAGCCATAAATCGTTGTTCCAACACTGCCCCCTGCGGAGAGACTGTCGTTACCTGAGGAACCGTGCAGCTTTGTTTGAGCGGCAATCTCATCTGCGTCCCAGACTGTGCCGTCAGCAAAAACGATTTTCTCGATTCCTTTGGTGTTGTTCTCAAACTGGTCAACGACATTAATCGTTTGCCCGGTAGGCACGCCGTTCTGATGGATGTTAATAAACAACCAGTCGCTGCCACTAGCGCGCGTCAAGCCAACATCAGTCGGATTGATATCTGCTAACTGTAGGGTATCGATCTCTTCACCCGAGCCGTCTTGGTCCCGAATTTCATCCGTTCCATCGCCTAAGGACCACTTATAAGTGTCGTTCCCGCCGGCACCGAACAACTGGTCATTCCCCGTTCCACCAACAATAAGGTCGTCACCAGCGTTGCCGGTCAGTGTATCGTTTCCGCCATAGCCATAGAGCGTTGTTCCAACACTGCCACCTGCGGAGAGACTGTCATCTCCTGACGTGCCGTACAACTTCGTTTGAGCGGCAATCTCATCTGCGTCCCAGACCACGCCGTCAGCAAAAACGATTTTCTCGATTCCTTTGGTGTTGTTCTCAAACTGGTCAACGACATTAATCGTTTGCCCGGTAGGCACGCCGTTCTGATGGATATTAATAAACAACCAGTCGGTGCCATTAGCGCGCGTCAAGTCAACATCAGTCGAATTGACATCTACTAACTCTAGGGTATCGATCTCTTCACCCGAGCCATCTTGATCCCGAATTTCATCCGTTCCATCGCCTAAGGACCATCTGTATGTGTCTGAGCCATTCCCACCGATCAGATCGTCGTTGCCCAATCCGCCAATAAGCGTATCATCACCGTCTTTACCGTCGATTGTGTCGTTGCCATCCCAACCGTATATGTTGTCATCAACCTGGTTGAGGCCATCAAGTGTGTTGTTTCCAGAATCGCCCCAGACCTGCGTCAGCTCTTCAATCTCCTCTCTTCCCCAAACAGTTCCATCGCTAAGGGCAATTTTTTCGATTCCGCGATGATCCGTAGTATTGGCGTGGAAGAAATCATACACATGAATGACTTCGAGAGAGGGTTGAATACGGATAAATAGGTTATCTTCTAGGCTGTCGCCAGTATCGCTTCGAAAGAGCTCGACGGATGCGCCAGGCACGTCTGATAAATCAATGTAGAGTGTATCGATCTCTTGGGCCTGGTTTGCGGACCTCTCGTCGATGTCGTCATTACCATCGCCATATTTCCAATGATACGTATCCGAGCCTTCGCCACCGATCAGTGTATCATTCCCGCCCCCGCCGACGAAGGTGTCATCCCCCTTCTTCCCATCCAGAGTGTCGTTGCCGTCTCCACCGTCAAAGGTATCGGCAAAGACCCAGCCATTTATCGTGTCTGAGCCAATCGAGCCGGTATGTGCAAGTGTTGCATCTTCGGAAGCGAGCACTTCAGTGATCACGCCATCAGAGTATGCGATGACCTCAACCCCTTCGTTTCTATCGGCACTTGCAAATCGATCTTCAATTTGAATGGTCTCACTGCCGATCGCCACAAAGAGATCATCACCGCTTATGGAAAGCGTTGCTTCGGTTTGTGTTACATCCGTCAAACGGAGCGTATCGGTTTCTTCGAAACTGTCAGCTTCATCGTCGATGTAATCGTCGCCATCTCCTTTTGACCAAATGTAGAGGTCATTTCCGTCACCGCCTATTAGCGTGTCTGTTCCTTCGCCACCCACGAGTTTGTCGTCTCCGGCTTTACCGTCCAACGTATCATCGCCGTCGTAGCCATAGAGGTTGTCGCGACCATTTCTCCCCGAGAGTGAGTTACTAAGGTCGTCCCCTTCGACTTTGGTGCGTGCTTGAATATCTTGCCAAGTCCAAACCGACCCATCAGCGAAGTGTATTTCCTCAACACCGAAACCCTTTGCTGTCGTATTGAAACGGTCGTCGATTTCGATAACTTCACCTGTGGAAACGACTGTAATATAGAGATCGTCGTCACCGTTGAGCCGATTGAGTTTCACGTCATCTGCGGATACATCGCTTAGCACCAGAATATCTGTCTCGGTCAGCGACCTTGCATCTTCATCAATTCGATCATCCCCATCACCCTTTGACCAAATATAGGTGTCAGACCCCCAGCCTCCTTGTAAAACATCATTTCCGAGCCCCCCAACCAATGTGTCATCGCCGGAATGCCCCTTTAAAGTGTCGGCGCCGTCCAACCCAGAAATGTTGTCATGGAGATCGGTGCCATCCAGCGTATTGGACGTATTGTCACCGGTTATCGAAGTTGCATTGTAGATGTCCTCCAATGTCCAAACTGCATCGGCAAAAACAATTTTCT
The DNA here is from genome assembly GCA_038744815.1 of Pseudomonadota bacterium. Lineage (GTDB taxonomy): Bacteria > Pseudomonadota > Alphaproteobacteria > Rhodobacterales > Rhodobacteraceae > Amylibacter. The sequence goes on from JBCDLY010000012.1 coordinate 97,935, forward strand.
CGATGCCCTTACCGAACGCGACGCTGCGACCAGCGCCATTTTCGTTGCCATCAAACTGATCTTTGATCGTGATTTCAGAGCCATCGGAAACAATTCTTATAAGTAGATCGTCTCCGTTAGACCGCTCAAAGTTCACGTCGTTGACAGATACGCCATCTAGTTTCAGCGTATCAATATCCGTAATCGAAGTCACACTATCGTCGATGGTATCGTTTCCATGTCCCAGTGACCAAACGTAAGTATCTTCGCCTTCGCCACCTTTGAGAGTATCATCGCCGTAACCACCCTCTAACGTATCGTCGCCTCCTTTAGCATTGATGGTGTCATCGCCACCCCAACCCAAAAAGGTCTCGTCCTTATCATATCCGTTGATACTGTCGTTGCCGCTTGTTCCACCTACGACCGTTTCGGCGAGAATGTCCTGAACGGTCCAAATCGTGCCATCTGCGAATTCAATCTCTTCTATGCCGCGCCCGTTACTTGCATACGAGAACCAGTCATCTACGCTTATTACTTCGCCGGTAGAGATAACGCGGATTTGAAGGTCGTCTCCGCTTAGGCCATGCCGAAGTTCTACATCGCTAGGATCAACATCACTGAACACCAAACGGTCTGTTTCAGACAAACTGGTTGATGTATCATTTATCTGGTCTCCACCGTCGTTTTTGGACCATAGATAAGTGTCCGATCCCGTTCCGCCGTTCATGATGTCATAGCCGAGACCGCCTTCGATCACGTCATTGCCGCTTGTCCCGTTTAGAGTCTCACCATTGGCGGTGCCTGTAACTGAAGCATGGGTTTGGGTGGTGGAGAGGTGGTGACCATTGCCAATAGCATCCGCCTCCGCACTCGTGGCAACGGCTACAACAAAATCGTCCTTGGAAATTGCATTAGAGTCCAGCAAATCTACCCAGTTAGCCAACTCTTCCGTCGTCGGCGAACGTCCAATTGCATTTACAAAGACTTGGTTGATGAATTGAGCGCCGGCTAGTGACACCACAGACGAAGAGGTGTCGTCGGTCAGTGTCATCATATCTGCGACAAGGTCAGAAGGATTATCGGTGCCCTCTAGCAACCTTTCCGAATAGTGCTCCATTTCATACTCTGTCGGATCACGATCGAACATCGCGTCGATTAGATTGGCGACTTTTTCTTCTACCACAGTTCGATCCAAAAGGCGTTCGAACTGTGCTGGGTTCATAAGAACGTCGTAATTGTTGGTCGAGCGATGCGTGTTGCCGACAAACAGATGTTCCGCACTCTCAGCCAGATCGACCGCGAACACATCACGGGACGATCCATTATCAAGCTCAGCAACTGAACTCGCGTACTCTTCTAGCGTTGGTGTCCGACCATAGGTGTTCAAGAACAGCTGGTTTACAAACTCGGCATCACTCAGATTGCTTCCATAACGAACATTAAACTCACCCGAAGTGCGCAGGTCTTTAACCAAACCCTCTTTATCGAGCTCTCCATCCTTAATGTGCTCAATCAAGTATTCGAATTCGACGAAGTCCATGCCACGGTCAAGCATCGTGTCGTAAATCGCTTCGGCTTCGGAGATAATCCGCGCTTTGGTTTCCTGACCAAGAGTAACCTTGGTTGCATTTAATTTGTTTTCCGTAACTATTTGGGTGTGTTGGTTGTCGTTTTCTCCAGATGTATAGGTTTCAGTGTAAGTGTGCACCCATCGCTCTTCTAAGGTCCAAGTTTCAATACCATCAGCGCTCACTTCATGAGTGACGACCACGTTCTTGTCTGAAGCGTCGTTTCCAGATCCACCATTGTCCCAAGTATAGGTTCCATTATCGATAGGAGAACGTGTGATTGTCTGTGCGTTTCCGTCTCTGACAATCGTTTGGTGCAAACCATCTGCAGAGGTCGTTGTGACCCATACAACCCCAGGCATGCCTGCTTCGCTAAACGTCGTTTCCGTCAGAACTTCTTCGCCATCGGAACGAATAACAAGCTCAGTCCGTTTATCGATGATGCCGTTGCCATCGTAATCGCGCTCGGTCACAATATGTCGGCCATCTGAACTGATTTCTTGGGTCCAAGACGTCCTTAGGCTGTTGTCGTCAAGATAGCGGGTCTCAGACAGGACAGACTGGCTTCCGTCATCATTGAGCGTCGTTTCAGTTACCGTTCGTCCATCATCTTGACCGTCACCATCTTGGTCCATCAGAGTTTCGACCCGCAACCCATCTGCGGAAATCGTCTTTACTTCTTTATATGCAAGCGACCCGTCCGCATAGGACTCAACCAACGTGACGATTTCATTGCCATCGGCGTCAATCTGAATATCTTGTTCGCGCAACAGTTCCGCAGACCCATCACCGTCCACGTCAATGGTCGTTTCCGCTTCCATGCCGTTTGACGACGTCTTCGCCGTAACTTTGGTCGTCGTGTTGCCGTCAGCATCTAAGTCCGAGATTTCAATGGTTGTTGCCTGGTCGGCGTCCAACGAAGACGCAAAAAGCTGATCATATGATCCATCGCTGTCAAAGTCAGAGCTCATGGTCATTGAGCGACCATCAGGACTCATGATGATTTCGGTGTCCGTTCCCGTACCAACGCTGGTCTCTGTGTAGCCTCCATCAGCACCAAAATTTGTCGTCACAACACGGTCGATACCTTCAGGTTCAACAGATAATGTGTTTACAACCGAAAGACCGTCGCCGCTGGTCAAAATGGACCGCGCCGCGATGGTGTTTCCAACAGCATCTCGCGTTGTAACCGATTGGTTTACGGACCCGTCGGTACTCCAACTTGTCTGTTCCTCGGTTTCAAAATCGACCCAATCGTCGCCGTCCAAATCCAGCGCCGTCCTTAACGTCAATCCATCATCGCTGACCACATGCTCTTCGCTCGCAAGCTTATCGTAACGATCATCGCGGTATTCTATGGCGCGCGAAATTGACCCATCTGCCGCAAGGTCCGTGATATCAGTTGTGAATAGGTCCGTTTCTCCATCACCATTTCGATCCAACTCTGTGAACGCAGTCAGGCCATCTTCTGAAATAACTGTCGTTTCTCCGGCCTCTTTTATGCCGCCTTTTGTGAAGAACTCAGTCGTGACCGTCGTGACGCCATCATCGTCCAAAACTGACGTCGCGACATAGTCGTTTTGTCCGTTTCCATCGATATCCATCTCAACGGTTTCTGACCGCCCATCTGCGGAAACTGTTGTGGTCGATGTTTCCAAGGTCGACCCGTCTGCTGCAGTAAGGGTCGTGTTGTCTGTAGAGGTGCCGTCCGACGCAACGGAGTACGTGCTGGTGTAAGTGACGTCATTCTTGCCGTCATTGTTCCAGTCTTCGGAATAAGTCTCTGACCATCCGTCATCGGAAGACGTCTGTGTTGTCTTCTCAATAACACTACCGTTCTGATCTTTTGTTTCTGTGACCGTGACAGATGTCCCATCGAGGTTCAGCTGCGTGGTAGTGGTCACTTCAGTTTCAAAAACGCCATCACCATCCGCGTCGTAGAACGTTTTGACAACCAATCCGTCGTCAGATGTCTCTGATCTCATTTGGCTCTCGACGGTAGTCCCACCCGACAAGGTTTGAACAAGCACGACGTATTCGCCCGTATCGAGCAGATCCCGTGTTTCAATTTGATCAAATACGCCATCCCCGTCGATGTCGGTCTCGATAGTGACGTTGTCCCCATCGTCAGAAGTAGTTGTCTTGGACGAAGATCTAAGAGTGCCGTCAGCCCCCCTAACTTCAACGGTTGTTTCAGTCCCGCCGTCATCAAGCAAAACCGTTGTCGAAACAGTTGTTAAATCGAAAACGCCATCGCCGTTTGTATCCAGAGAGTCTTTGAGGACTAATCCATCGTCGCTCAACTCTGTCTGAGTGCGTGTGATCAGACTGTCATTGTCACTTGGGTTCAGCACATCTGTAACAGTGACGATGTCGCCGTTTGATTGCGTCACAGTCGACGTGACCGTTTTCCGCTCAAAAACACCATCACCATCTGCATCAAGCTGAACAGTGACTGTCAATCCGTCATCACTGACATCTTCGACCGTGCGACTGCGCTCAGACCCATCGCCATTGGTCGTCACAGTTGTCGTCGTCTGACTGCCGTCACCATTCAACACAGTGCTGCTCTGTCTGACTGTTTCAAAAATACCGTCTCCGTCGGCATCCATTTGCACAGTCGAATTCAGTCCATCCGCGCTGACCGTAGATTGACTTTGAGATGTGACAACGCCGTTATTGGTCATTGTGCTTGAGATGGTTGACACAGACCCATCCGCTGCAACTGAGCGGCTCTCCGAGAAATTCACATTCCCATCATTATCGTCGTCTTGCGTAACGGTGGTTGTGTTTCGATCCGCGGAAACGGTCGTAACTTGCTCCGAGATGATGCCCCAATCACCAGACCGCTGGGACACCTCTTCAACGTAGCCGCCGTCTTGTTGCTGGGTAACTTCGGTTGTTACAATGCTGTCCCAATTGCCATCGCCGTCGAAATCGGACCGAGTGTTCGTTTCCAAACCATCTGGCGTTTTGTTCGTCAGGACCTCATTTCTCTTGGACCCGTCCGCATTTTTGGTCGTGATTTTGGTGTATCCATCTCCCGAAGACCACGTCCCGCTGTCCTCCACGACTTCAGTGTCCACATCGCCATCGCCATCACTGTCGACGCTGCGCGTCAGCGTAAGCCCATCCGCACTGGTCAGAGTTGTAATGGTTGACTGAATGGTCCCGTCATCGTTGCGGATATAGTCAATGGCGGTCACTTCACCGGTCACGCTGTCCACGGTTACATCGCGCACCAGATCGGTTGCATCAAACACACCGTCTTTGCCGAGATCGACCCAGCTTTGCGCTGTTATTTTGTCCGCTCCCAAAAACTCTTTGGTTTTCGACCGTATCGCGCCGCTGTCTTGCTCATTCGTGACCGTAACCTCGCGCGTCCGACTGGCGTCGCCATGGATCGTCGTTTGATCCACCGTCTTGACGTCCACATCTCCGTCCCCATCCAGATCGGTCTCAATCGTCTTGGTCAGGGCATCCGCCGACTGGGTCTGCGTGGAAGAGGTCACCGTATCCCCATCATGGTTTTTAGTGACCATCGTCGAGGTCGTGCTACCGTCGGCGTTCACGGTTATGGTCGTATCCATGACCGCGTCATTCACCTGATCGCTATCGACATCATAAGAGACGGTCTTCGTCTTTCCATCGGCACTGATCGTCTCGGTTTTCACGGATCGGATTGTGCCATCCGCATTCTTATAGGTCGTCACCTCGGTGCGCACATCCGTGACGGCATCGATTGAAATCACATACTCGATGGTCAGATCGGCAACGCCGTCCCCATCTTGATCAATATCCTCCACACGGGTCAGGCCATCAACACTCACCGTCTCGGTGATCGAACTGATTACTGTGCCATCTTCCGACAAATCGGAAATCACATTGATCCAGGATCCATCGGGCTGCTCATCGCGGGTTTCAACCTGGTCATACCATCCGCCGCCCACGCTATCGCGCTCAATCACCACCGACGAACCATCGCTCGATGTTGTCGTCACAACCACACTCTGTAGGACCGCAGTCGCAAGGTCATTGCCCGTGTAATTGGACACGCTCCGCACAGTCTCAACGCCAACCGTCGTGACGACAGAGATCACTTGGATCTCGTCCACCACACCGTCCCCGTTCAAATCATAGGAGTTCGTGATGCTCGACCCATCAGGGGCCGTGACCGATGTAAGCACAAAGGCAACCGATCCATCTGCCGCGTATCCCGTCTGCTCCACGACGCGATTGCCATTGGCGTCGGTACTGACAACCTCTTCAACGTCGTAACCCGCGCTATCCGCGACCAGCGTCACATCACCCACAAGCCCGGTGCTGCCATCGGTATAGGTGAATGTCGTCTGCCCCGTAATGACCGAGCCATCGGGCAGCTCGATATTGGTGGCGTCCACATCTAGGTCGATGGAGACAATCCCCAGAGAGGCGAGGGTGACCGCGCTCTGGCTGCCATCCGCATTGGTGACCATAACTTTGAAATTGGCCCATTCGGCGTCATTGGCGTCGAACACACCATCGCCATTGCTGTCGAACACATTGGCGAGCGCCTCAATGTCAGAGCTTGCGGTTGGGTCCCATTCGGTGAAGACGTACTGCCGTAGCTCGGTGATTTCTCCGGTGCCATCCGGGTCATAGAAGAGGACACCATCCCCCGCAGCAGCCCAAGCGATGTTGTGATCGAGCCCGTCTTTGCCTGCCATAAACACTGTCGACTCAGAGAGCGTGGTGATCTCTATCCCATCGCCGTTGAGGTCGAGAATGATTGGTTGAAGAAAGCCTCGAAGATTGTTTGGACTCCAATTCTCTGGATCAGTTAGAGTATCGAACATTTCGTCGAAAACAGAGTCTCTTTCCGGCACCGGAGACGTCGTTCGATCCTCTCTTTTGCTGGTATCGTTTCTTCCAGAAGGCGAGGGGTTGTCCTCTGTGTCCACTATTCGATCAGACCTTGGCGTTCCATTTCGTCCAGACGAACCAGTTCCACTGGGGACACTACTGAAATTTACGTTTACAGAGCCAGAATCGTAGATCGCGCCCCTTTTATGCTCTGCAAATATGTCCCCGGACGTAGATTCGTGGATCTCCACACCTTCGACTACACCGGCCGATACAGATAATGAGGAGCCGGCTATTGAATTTGGATGTTCCACATCTGAAAATTCGTAAGTCCGAGAAATCTCCAAACCGGGTTTATGAGATAGGCTACCTCCCGCGACCGTGTACTCATTGCCATAATTGTCAGTAAACGAGCCGTATGAAACACTAACATGACCAATAGTGACATTAAGCACGTCTGCTTCGAAGGAGTGTTCTGAAACGGGTGTGTACCCTTGAGTTTGATGAGGTCCTCTGGGGTCCTTCGCATCAGGGTTTTTCGAGAAGTCTGGAGACTTTGTATCGTATTCTGAAGACTTCGTTCTACGCATCTCATTTCGACCAGCGGACCCAGAATAAGAACCAGAATAAGAAGAAGAGTAGGTTTCGTGATGGTGTCCACCGACTTGGTGCGGACCGCGTGGGTCAAAATCATGGGCTTCAGAGAACCGGTTATCGTCGTTGTTCCCTCTGTCGGCTCCGTTACGTCCGTCGGCACCTCCCTTTCGACCTGAATTGCTTGAACCTGAACCGTCATTGGTGCCACTTTTTCCAGGATTGGGAGAATTGCTGTTTCCATATTCTCCTACTTGATGATGTCCTCTTTTATCACCTTGTTCCGCGCGATAGCTCATTACCTACAAACCTCCTTATAAAAAAAGCCAATTTAATCAATGCATTGAGTAACAAACGATGTGCTGTTTTCCCACCTAACCGGATCAAAACCAGTATACATCGACGCTAAGATATACTTCGAAACGTCAGACGCTCTGCAGTTGCCTAATGCAGAAGCGTTGATAAAATAAAGGACTTTACTGCTCTTCTCGCCATCAAATACGTAAACCCAAGCTGGCTCATTTGACGGAAGCGAAAGTAATTCATTCCGCACATCATCCAAACCTTTTCCGAATTCTATGTGTTGGACTGATCTCCACTCGCGAACGACAAAAATATCTATGGTCGAAACTTCGATTGAAGCGTCGAGACGTTTGAACCTACCCGTGATGTCATAAGTCTCTAAATCAATGTTTTCGTTTAAGCGAAAACCTGTATCTCGATAATGAATTTTTTCTGGGAATTTACCCAAAAACGTATCATCAATCTCAATCGCACTTAAAGATGAGCGAGGCTGTCCAAGAACATTAGACATCACTCCATACCCGATTAGTGTTACGAGTGCGATTGCGCCAAACACTTTTGTATTAAAAGATATCGTCCTATGCTCTTTCATCTGCTTTTGATTGTCGAACTAAAAATTGTTGCTACACAAAAAACACGTAACTCCGGAATGGCAACTAAATTGCTTCTAGTGAAATTCTGCATACACACTCCAAAAACTCTCAAGCCATTCGCCGAACCCAAGTGCTTCACCCTCGGCACGGGGCTTATCCAAACTCTGTGGTAAGTCAGCCCACAAGCAAGCGTGAGGTGGGTGCGAACCCATCCCCAACGCTCTCCAACCCATAACACATCCTTTAAAATTCAGGACAAATTCGCGCACCAAACGCCTCGGTTGCGACCTGCCGTCGTCCCGACGCCTACTGTACGTTTTCTGTACAGGGTCTTTACGCGTGCTGGCACCGCTGGGTGGTGGTTGGGACGCTCTATGAGCACGGTTCCGCTTGGAAGGTGCGCTTTGCAAACAAAACTGAAATCTCAAACGCATCATAAATCTCTACACTCAAATTTCGCTAATACATCACTATAATACCGTTTATTGTAACCGTTTTATGACAAATGACCAGCGCCAACGAGCTTTCTTTATCGCCATGTTCGCGCGCAAGAAATGGCAGGGCAGGCGTTCCTGGAGGGACCCGCATTCGTGACCATAACTTTGAAATTGGCCCATTCGGCGTCATTGGCGTCGAACACGCCATCGCCATTGGAATCGAACACATTGGCGAGCGCCTCAATGTCAGAGCCGGCGGTCGGGTCCCATTCGGTGAAGACGAACTGCCGAAGCTCCGTGATTTCACCCGAGTTATCAGGGTCATAAAATAACACCCCATCCCCCGCGGCCGCCCAGGCAATCTTATGATCAAGCCCGTCTTTGCCTGCCATAAACACAGTGGACTCAGTGATATTGGTAATCTCGACACCATTGCCATTAAGGTCGAGCAAAATAGGCTGACTGTCTGAACCGCCGCTTACATTCGGATCGCCGTTTGCGCCGCCATATTCACCGTTTTGAATGTCGTTTGCGGCGCTTGGCCGTCCACCGTTACCCTCGTAACTGGGGTCTCTTATAATCTCCCATTGGCCAGTCACCAGATCTCTCACGATAATCTGTCCGGGCCCGACAAATTCTCCGTACGCATCGTAAAATTTGTCCAATTGCGAAGCCGTTTTGAACCCGTGGTGCTCGCCGTACTTGGATCGAAAATCGTCAATAGCCTCTTGCCGTTCGATTGCCGCAACTTGTTCAGGCGTAAGAGAGGGTTGCGCAACGACGGGTTTGTTCCACCACGTCGGCGCGACAATCA
>JBCDLY010000013.1:0-80460 GCA_038744815.1 Pseudomonadota bacterium
GCGCACACGCTCGGCGCCAACATCCGCGGCCCAAATAGACAAGAGATGTGTTTTCCCGCTTCCAGCTGGGCCAGACAATATCAGCCGTCCATTCGCCCAGGTTTTCCAGTCGCGGACAACATCAACGGCCAAGGCGTTTGCCTCGGAGACAAAGTAGTCATCTCGCCCAAAAGCCGTGCGAACCGGTAGTTTCAGGACAAGCTGATCAGCCATCTTCGCTCAGATTTTGTGAGGAGGAATGACCTTGGTAGAGTTTGCTACTTTGATATCTGCTCAGTCCAAAGCGCGCAAAGACGCCGATCACAGCGGCGACAGGAACCGCAATTAACATCCCAGTAAATCCGAAGAGCGACCCGAAAGCCGACAAGGCAAAAAGTAACCAAACCGGATGCAGGCCGATGGAGTTTCCGACGAGGTTGGGTGTCAAAAAATTTCCTTCAACAAATTGGCCGACAAAAAAGATGGCCGCAACAATACCAACTTTCAAAGCGTATTGGTGCATCTCGACCTCTGGTGTGTAGAATTGAAAGAGCGCAAAGCCGATTGACAGAGCACCGCCAATGAGCGCGCCAACATAGGGGATAAACGTGAGAATTCCGGCGATCAGGCCGATGACAAGCCCGCCTTTCAAATCAGCGAGCATCAACGCAATCGCGTAAAACGTACCAAGTATCGCACAAACAGAAAGCTGCCCGCGCACGAAACCCGCTATGGCCGAGTTTACATCAGTAGCAAGCTGCCGGATCGTGTCGAGATGGTCCCGCGGCAACATCGCATCAATTTGCGCGACCATACGGTCCCAATCCATCAGCAAGTAAAACGCCACAATCGGCGTGATAATGGCCGTGATGACAATGTTTACTGCACCGGTTGCGCTGCTCAAAATTGCTGAGAATAAGTTTCCGCTTTGCTCTCTCAACTGTTGGAGGAAATTCTCCAAGTTTTGGCGGAGCGCCGAGTTTGCGTCCAACAGCTCGGGGAAACGATCGACCAGGTAGGTACGTGTCTGTTCGACATAGGTTGGCATGAGTTCCGCCAACTCAGCCGCTTGTGCAACAATGGACGGGATAATGAGAGCGAGTAAAAGTATAAAGAGTATGGCGGCAATGACCGTAAGGGTAATCGTTGCCATCAACCGGCTGAAGCCCATCCGCTCCAATCGGTCAGCGAGCGGGTCCATAAAATAGGCAATCGCCATGCCAGCGATGTAGGGAAACATCACATCGGAAAAGACCCAGAGAAACGCGACGAATATCGCGAGACCAATTCCCCAATAGCGAAGCTGTTGTTCAACACTTAGCGCCATCTCGCCTCTCCTTTTGGTTGGGTTCGTGATTGCACAAACAAACCCGACAGGCTAGCGCAACTCTTATGGGAAAAACACGTGTTGCGGTTGAGTTTGGTATGGGCACGGCGCTTCGGTCGGAAGATATGACCTCGGCCTGTGTGCGTGCGGTGAAAGACGCGCTTTGGCACAACTCTCTGACCATCGCGCAAGCCTTCGGACAAACCGTTGAAGACATGATCGTTGATGTCGAATTGGCCTGCCAGGACCCGAGCGCCGTCGATATCGATCAGGTGGCCGCAGTGTTCCCCTATGGCCAGATTGCGATTACGGCCCAAAGGGGAGGACTCAACATTCCGAAACAAGATGGTGGGCACACGGTCGTGGCGCATGCTGCGATCATCGTCTCGCTGCATTTGGAGGGGTCATGAAACGCCTTATTCTGGAGCTTGGAGCGGGCAATGACCTGTATGGGATGGACTATACCAAAGCAGCAAAACGCGCGGTTCAAGACGCTTTGCATCATTCCAGTCTGACGCTGTTCAAGTCCTTGGACCTAGACAGTTCGAAGATGGAAGTCCGTGTCACAATCGGGGTACAACAGCCCAAGCTAGTCGATACGGATGCGGTGGCCGCGACCCTGCCCCGTGGTCAAGCGACTGTGTCAGCAGTCTTTGGCGGACAGAATGTCGAAGACCCCGAAAACGGAACAACACATGTGATCGCGACAGCTGCAATTGAGGCCTATTACCCGATTTAGCCGTTCTGGATCAGAGGCCCCGGGCCGCAGCCTCGCGTTTGAGGTCTGTGAAGGCTGCATCAAAACCATCGGATGCCCATTGGCGGAGTTGCTCCGAACCCGTTGCATCAACGAACCCTGTTTCCAACGTTCCACCGCTTCGCATCGCATCGATCAGCGCGACCGCAGTGGCACCCGTAAAGCTACACGCTCCGCCCGCGCATAATCCCTCTGGCCGCATCCACCCCGGGCGTACCCGCAACGTGGTCGCAACAAGATCGGTTTCAAACTCCCGTCCCAAAGAAACTGCCGGTATGCCGCCTTTGATCTCGATGAACATAAACAACACGCCAAAGTTTGGACGGGGTGAATAGACATCAATGTAGCGGATGTAACACCGCTCTTCCTGGAGGTCGCCGGTTGTTTTTGCGTCACAAGTGACGTCCCACCCCATATGCCGAGAGGTGAAAGTGGGCTTCCAAGACCCAGCGGTGTCCTGCGCACTTACCGTGGCCCCAATTGAGCAAATTATGGCAATGGCCGCGAGTAGGCGTGTCATGGTGTCCCTCTGTGAGTTCAGAGAAGAGACATAGGATATTCCATACGAAACCCACTCACAAAGCGGAGATTAAACGAATTGTTCCCGAATCAACCGCTCTTCCAACCCATGGCCCGGATCGAACAAAATGCGATGCACCACCTCTTCCGCGCGTTCAATTTCCACCCAAAGAACATCCCTAGCGTCATTGCCGTCCGCCACTGCAGAGACGGGACGCTTGTCGGGCTCCAACACATCAAAGCGCACTTTTGCGGTCGCGGGCAACAACGCCCCGCGCCAACGCCGCGGGCGGTATGCGGCCATGGCCGTCAATGCCAAAATGTCCGCTCCGATGGGAATTATTGGACCATGTGCGGAATAGTTATAAGCGGTCGAACCAGCCGGAGTGGACACGAGCGCCCCATCGCAGACCAATTCTTCCATACGAAGTTTCCCGTCCACCGAGATCTGAAGCTTCGCCGCTTGCGGACCATACCGAAAGAGCGAGACTTCATTGATTGCCAAGGCCACTACATCTTCACCGTCTCGGCAATGGGCCCTCATCCTCAACGGATTAATTTCGGCAAGTTCTGCACCATCCACACGCGCTGCTAGATCGCCCATATGGTATTCGTTCATCAAAAAGCCGACAGTGCCCCGGTTCATGCCATAGACCGGTGCAGTCAGCGCCTCTGTCGCGTGAAGCGTGTCCAACATGAAGCCATCACCCCCGAGAGCGACAATCACATCTGCGGCCTCCGCCGGATGATCGCCATACCGCGCGATCAAATCTGATCTTGCCGATTGCGCGACGTCCGCAAGGCTCGCAAGGAAACAAAATTTCAAATCGGCCATGCTCTGCCCCTAAAGTCATCGCAAAACATGCATGAACCGCCGCGCTTGGCAATGTAGCCATAGACAAATCTGCGCATTTAAAGGCACCAGGGTGCGAAAGACGCAAATTTTCTTGCGCAGCCGCAGGTTTCCGATAGGAAACATCAACCACGACTCGGAGGACAGACGCATGACACGCGACGCTGGATTTTTTACAGAAACACTCGCGACCCGCGATCCAGAGATCTTTGCGGCAACGACACAAGAACTAGGCCGTCAACGGGACGAGATTGAGCTGATCGCCTCTGAGAACATCGTCTCCCAAGCCGTCATGGAAGCGCAAGGCGGCGTCATGACGAACAAATACGCCGAGGGATACCCGGGGCGTCGATATTACGGCGGATGTCAGTACGTTGATGTTGCCGAAAACCTTGCGATTGAACGGGCATGCAAGCTGTTCAACTGTGCATTTGCAAATGTGCAGCCGAACTCTGGATCCCAAGCGAACCAAGGCGTGTTTCAAGCGCTATTGCAGCCGGGCGACACAATCCTTGGCATGAGCTTGGATGCCGGCGGGCATCTGACGCATGGCGCGGCTCCAAACCAATCTGGCAAGTGGTTCAACGCAATCCAATACGGCGTTTTGAAGGATGGGCTCACGATTGATTACGATCAGATCGAGGCACTTGCGCTCGAGCACCAACCCAAAATGCTGATTGCAGGCGGCTCCGCGATCCCACGTCACATCGATTTTGCGCGCATGCGCGAGATTGCTGACAAAGTGGGCGCATATCTTTTGGCGGATGTGGCGCATTTTGCAGGGCTCATTGCAACCGGCCACTACCCCTCCCCCTTCCCCCATGCGCATGTGGCGACAACCACAACGCACAAGACACTCCGCGGTCCGCGCGGCGGCATGATCCTCACGAATGACGAGGCTCTGGCGAAAAAGTTCAACTCAGCGATTTTTCCAGGCATTCAGGGCGGCCCACTCATGCATGTGATCGCTGCGAAGGCGGTCGCCTTTGGCGAAGCATTGCGCCCGGAGTTCAGCGACTATCAGGAACAAGTTATAACAAATGCCCAGGCGCTTGCGGATCAGCTCATCAAAGGTGGTTTGGACATTGTCACAGGCGGCACCGACTGCCACGTGATGTTGGTCGATCTGCGCCCCAAGGGCGTGAAAGGCAACGCAACAGAAAAGGCGCTCGGTCGCGCCCATATCACCTGCAACAAGAACGGTATTCCATTTGATACGGAAAAACCGATGGTCACATCCGGCATTCGCTTGGGCACGCCAGCGGGTACAACGCGTGGGTTTGGAGCGGATGAATTCCGTCTGATCGCGGATTTGATCGTCGAAGTTGTCGATGGTCTGGCGGCGAATGGCGAAGACGGCAATCACGCTGTTGAAGAGGCCGTTAAGGCCAAAGTCCAAGCCCTTTGTGATCGGTTCCCAATCTATCCAGAGCTTGGCCAACAAACCGCAATGGCTGCTGAATAAAGACTTCTGATACGGGGCTCGGCTTGCATGGGACCCTTAAAGATGATCTCTTCTACTTAACATCTCGGCGCCTGCGCGATAGTCGTGCATCGTTAGGGTTGCCGCTTCACTCTCGGTCACCGGCCCTGTATCACACCGGTTGTGGGCACTGATCTGGTATCAAATGGTTACTGAAATTTCCAAAAGCGCGATTGTTGTGTCCGAAGCTCGGTCTGGGACAAACGCGTTGCTGTCCACTGTTAAGTCCATGTGGCCGGATGCAATCATTCTGCGCGAGATTTTTAAGAAACCGGGAGCCAGTCATGAGCTTATTGAGAAGCATCTTGGCATAAACAAAGACACCTATGCCAAACTCCGATCCGAAAATCCGGCATCGCTGTGGACCGCGTTGTGCGATTACTCCGAGGCGCGAGAAACGCCGCTTATTGCCAAAATTTTTTATTCCCATGTTCCCAAAAGCGACCCCGTTTGGGACACGTTCAAAGATCGATCAAACGTCATCCTATTGATCCGACAAAACCCGTTCAAACAGTATGTGTCTTTGCAGCTTGCTACCCAGTCCGGGCAATGGATTTTAAGACCAGGAAAAGAAAATCTGCAAGAAAATGTGACGCTCAGCATCGATCCCGAAGAGCTCAAAAATTACATTCAGCGCAAGCGTCAGAATATTCGCTGGGCGCGAGAGTTCTACCAATACTGCAAACCTATGGTCGTTTTCTACGAAGACTTCACCCAAGCGAATGACGACTATTGGAACATCTTTGAGCCGTTCGGCGCCCTTCCAAAAACCGGGCGCGCCCGGTTGAACACAACAAAACAAACGACGCGCCCCATGCGGGAGATCGTCACCAATTACAGCGATGTTCAAGACTATGATGTGGAAAGCGATTTTTGATCGCCTCGCGCAGAGAAGAGCGGCGGCTAAGCGGACCAGAGATAGAGTTGCAAACGCCGCCAAAGGTTTTGAATTGCCAGGCGGGAGCGCTAATCTTTCTACTGGATAGCAAGTGAGGGACAACAGGATGCGCTTAACACTTCTTGGTACGGGATCACCGGTCCCAATGGCTGATCGCGTCAGCTCAGGTTATGTATTGGAAGTGGGTGATGAAGTCCTTGTTTTCGATCATGGTGGGGGCGCTTATCAGAACTTTATCCGGGCAGGGTTCAAAGCCGTCGATGTGAACACAATGTTCTTTTCGCATCTCCACACGGATCATTGCCTCGATTACGCGCGTTTCGTCCATAACCGCTGGGACCAGGGCGCGGGTTTGATCCCCGAGCTTCAGGTCTACGCCCCGGTCTACATGCAACGGATGAGCGAGCTTCTGTTCATGGAAAATGGCGTCTTCCATCCCGATTTGGATGGCCGCATGAACTCTTCCGGCTCTCGCGTTGTCTATGTCAATCGCGGCGGCAAGTTACCGCGCAAACGCCCCGACCCGCAAATCACCCCGATCACAAACGGCCAGGTGATCGAAACCGACAATTGGAAAGTCACTGTCCGCGAAGTGTGGCATCAGCCTGGATATATTGAACCCTACGCCTTCCGGCTCGAATGCGACGAAGGCGTGTTCGTATACTCTGGCGACACAGGTCCTTGCGATGGGATTGTAGAGATCGCCAAGGACGCAGACCTTCTCGTCATGATGTGCTACTTCATCTCGGGCACCTTTAAACAAGACGATGGAGAACTCACGTCCTCCGGTCATATGGAGGCCGCGCGCATCGCGGCGGACGCGAATGTGAAAACCATGGTGACAACCCATTTCACGCCGCAAATGGACACCCATGGGGTGCGGGAAAAATGCTTGGGCGATATGGCAGAGGTTTTCAAGGGTCGCATCATCTGGGGCGAAGACCTGATGAAGATCGACATTGGAGAACAGAGCATTCCTGTGGCCGGATAGCCAAGCCTCCATTGCCCCGCGCCCAGCGCTCCAGTAAGGACAGTCGCGGGAGAGCAGGAAAAGACTATGACCACATCACTTCGTCTCGGCGTTGCAGGTCTTGGCACTGTCGGTGCAGCCGTCGTTAAGATTGTAGAAGACAAAGCGACCTTGCTTGCAGCGCGATCGGGACGGGAGATTTCCGTGACATCAGTGTCCGCACGTTCACGGTCAAAAGATCGCGGGTTCGACCTGTCGAACTATGCTTGGGAAGATGATCCGGTTGCGCTCGCGAAGCGCGAAGACATTGATATCTATGTTGAACTGATCGGCGGCGAAGATGGCCCGGCCAAAGCCTCGATCGAGGCTGCAATCGACGCGGGCAAACACGTCGTGACAGCCAACAAGGCGCTGCTCGCGCATCATGGGACTGCGATGGCTCAGCGTGCAGAGGGTGCGCACCGTCAGCTTCGGTTTGAAGCGGCGGTCGCAGGCGGCATACCGGTCATAAAATCTTTGACAGAAGGCCTTGCCGCGAATGAGATCACCCGCATCCTTGGCGTCATGAACGGGTCCTGCAATTACATCTTAACCCGGATGGAAGATGCCCACCTCACATATGAAGAGGCGTTCGCGGAGGCTGATGGGTTGGGATATCTTGAAGCCGACCCCAATTTAGATGTGGGCGGAATCGATGCGGCGCATAAGCTCTGCCTTTTGTCGGCCATCGGATTTGGTGCTAGGGTCGATTATCCGGGAGTGGTGACCAAGGGTATCGGCAGTGTCACAATCGACGATATCATTCACGCGCGCAGTCTCGGTTTTGCGATCAAGCTTGTTGGCGTTTCGGAACGTTCTGGTAACGGGCTTTCGCAAGTGATGGAGCCTTGTTTGGTGCCGGAAACCGCACCGTTGGCCCAACTCAGCGGCGGGACGAATATGGTCGTGTTGGAAGGTGATGCCGTCAACCAAGTTGTTCTTCGGGGCCCGGGCGCTGGCGCGACAGAGACGGCAAGCGCTGTCCTTGGCGATGTGATGGATATCGCGCGCGGCATCGACATTCCCGTGTTCGGTCAAGCCTCTGATACGCTGATCAACTTACCGCCCGTTACACCCAATCGCGATAGCGCATTTTACTTGCGACTGCCCGTTAAAGACGAACCTGGCGTAATTGCGAAAATCTCCGGAGCTTTGGCAGATGCCGATATCTCGATCGACCGAATGCGCCAGCCCCAACGGGAAAGCGGCCCCGCGACCGTTCTGATTGTGACCCATCCGACAAAGCGCAGCACGCTGGATGCTGCGCTCAAAAACCTCTCCGGGCTCGACATACTTGTCACGCCGCCCTTCGCGCTTCCCGTTCTAGACATCTGACAAGGACATTCCATGACCGATACAAACATCTTTGCGGACCGAATGCTCTCTTTGGGCTTGGCCCGCGTCTCCGAAGCCGCAGCGATTGCATCGGCCAAGCTGATCGGGCGCGGAGACGAAAAGGCCGCGGACCAAGCCGCCGTCAATGCAATGCGAGATCAGTTGAACCAGCTCGACATTCAAGGCGTCGTGGTCATTGGCGAAGGTGAGCGGGACGAAGCCCCCATGCTTTACATTGGAGAAGAGGTCGGGACCGGAAATGGCCCCGGAGTGGATATCGCACTTGATCCCCTTGAAGGAACGACCCTGACGGCAAAAGATCACCCGAATGCACTTACCGTTATTTCGATGGGGCCGCGCGGGTCCATGCTGCACGCGCCGGACATTTACATGGACAAACTGGCCGTCGGACCAGGCTTGCCCGATGGTTTCCTGAACCTCGAAATGACGCCTGCCGAACGCGTGAAAGAGCTTGCGACAGCCAAAGGATGTCCCACTGATCAGATCACTGTATGCGTATTGGAACGGCCACGCCATGCGGCGATGATCGATGATCTACGTTCAACCGGCTGTGCAATCCGACTGATCCCAGATGGCGATGTCGCTGCGGTGATCCACGCGGCCGAGAGCGAAAAAACTGGGATCGATATGTATATGGGCGAAGGCGGCGCGCCCGAAGGTGTGCTTGCGGCATCGGCACTTAAATGCATGGGGGGTCAGATGTGGGGGAAACTCCTCTTCCGAACCGAGGACGAAAAAGCGCGCGGATCAAAGGCCGGGATTACAGATTTTGACCGCGTCTACACACGGGACGATATGGTCACAGAACACGTCATTTTCGCGGCAACTGGTGTCACGGACGGGTCCATCGTTTCCGGGGCAAAAAGGGATGGTGATTTTATCGAAACCGAGACAATCTTGATGCGATCGAAGACCGGGTCGGTCCGCCGGATGGTCTATCGCCAGAACAACGTTTGACAGAGCGAGCCTATTTCGACGTTTCATCTTCGCTCACCGGTCGGCGATGGATTGGCCCCGGCGTAGAGCAGGATCGTCACGCTGAAACGATCGCTCAGGCGACAGAACTTCCGCTCCAACTTTGCCAGGTTCTTGCACGCCTAAAAGTCGATCCCCCAGACGTGGCGCACTATCTCGCACCATCTTTGCGGGATACAATGCCAAACCCGATGTCCCTGCGCGACATGGGCAAAGCCGCAGACCGTTTGGCAACAGCTGTAAAGAAGAAGAACCGTGTCGCTGTTTTTGCGGATTATGACGTAGACGGCGCCGCCTCGGGGGCGCTGATCATAAACTGGTTCCGCCATTTTGGCCTCACAGTTACAGGCTATGTTCCAGATCGCATTGACGAAGGCTATGGCCCCAATGGACCTGCGATAAGCGCGCTCTCTGAAGACCACGATCTTATCATTTGCGTCGATTGCGGCACCCTAAGCCATGACGCGCTTTCGAGCTCAAATTCGGATGTGATTGTGCTCGACCACCATTTGGGGGCTGAGACGCTCCCCAATGTTACAGCCGTCGTGAACCCCAATCGCCAGGACGAGGATGGGGCGCTCGCCCATCTTTGCGCCGCGGGTGTTGTGTTTCTGACGCTTGTTGCCGCAAACGCCACCCTTCGGGAAACAGGCATCGACGGGCCGAACCTTTTGGAGACGCTCGATCTTGTGGCATTGGCGACTGTTGCGGATGTGGCCCCGCTGGTTGGCGTGAACCGAACATTCGTTCGGCAGGGTCTGAAAGTTATGGCAGGCCGAACCCGGGTTGGACTTCGGGCACTGTCGGATGTCGCAAAGATCGACAAAGCACCAACCCCCTACCATTTGGGCTTTCTTCTTGGCCCCCGTATTAACGCCGGCGGAAGAGTGGGCGCAGCCGATCTCGGACTTCGGCTATTATCGACGCAAAGCGAAGACGAAGCAGATGCATTGGCCGAACGTCTCAATACCCTGAACGACGAACGCCGTGCCATCGAAGCCGAAGTTCTGGCCGCGGCAACTTCACATGCAGGCACACGACCGATGGACGGCCCCCTCGTTTGGGCCGCAGATACTGGTTGGCATCCTGGGGTGGTCGGCATCGTCGCTTCACGCTTAAAGGAAGCGACCAACCGCCCCAGCGTTGTGATCGGCTTCGACGGCGAGGATGGCAAAGGGTCGGGACGGTCCGTGTCTGGGATTGATCTTGGGTCTGCCGTGGCCACCTTGGCGCGCGAAGGTCTTATCGAGAAAGGGGGCGGGCACAAAATGGCGGCAGGATTGAGCCTGACCCGCGATCAGCTTCCTGGCGCAATAAGCCGGTTAAGCACCCTTCTCGACCGGCAAGGGGCCGCGGCGCTCGGTCAAGCAGATCTGATCCTTGATGGTGCCCTCTCACCACGGGCGGCATCGATTGAGTTGCTCGAACAAATCGAGACAGCGGGTCCCTATGGCGTTGGGGCCCCTGCACCACGATTTGTTGTTCCCTTTGCAAGGATCACGTATTCACGCCCGGTCGGCCAATCTCACTTACAGTTCACATTGCGCGACGACAACGGGTCCACACTGGATGCTATCGCCTTCAAAGCCTTCGACGGAGAGCTCGGATCAGCCCTCCACGATCACAAAGGTGCCGTATTTCATTTGGCCGGTCGCATCGAAGTCGACGAATGGCAGGGACGACGACGGCCAAAACTTCGACTTGAAGACGCTGCCCTCGTTTAACTTGGCAAATTGTTAATGCTTCGTGGCTATGCCCCCGTCATGCGGTATCCGTACTGGTTTTGACATGACAGGCTTAAATCCGCGCCGTCTCTGGCGTCGATACGTTCTTGCAGTTCTGTTAATCGCCGTAACCATTACGGTGTCGCATTTGTCTGCGACAATCGGCACCGGAAACAGCGCCCTCGTGGCGGCAGATGTAAATATCTCCGGTCGTCAAAGAATGTTGTCGCAGCGCATAACACTCTTCGCGCGGAGTTATGTGGAGGCAACAGATCCCCAAGAGAAAGTTGAATTTCGTAACGTCCTGCAAAGCGACTTGGATCTATTCTTAGAAAGTCACACGATCCTCCGAGAGCGGGACTACATGTCTGCACTGCATCGCCAAAGCTATGACGGTACGGGCGATATGCCGGGTTTAAACGACCTTACGGATCAGTTTACATCCTATATTGGGACCATTCTGACGGCGGATCGAACAAGCCAACTTGAGGCCTTATCGGACCTTCAAGATCTCTCAACGGGGCTTCTTCTGTCCCGCTTGAATGCCTCTGTCTGGCAGTTTGAGCTGTCCGTGCAACGGATTGAGTCTGAAGAATTGCGCATTGCAAACATTGCGTTTGCAACTGCCCTCCTTTTGTTGATCGGCGAAGCCATATTCATCTTTTGGCCTGCGCAAAGGGCAATCAACAGGACACTTGATGGGTTAGAAGACGCGCAACGCCAAGCTGAGCAAAACCACCTGGACTTTATCGATGCTGCACGGGAGCGCGAGGCCGCGCTTAGCGCAAAGGCAACCTTCTTTTCCATGATCAGCCATGAACTTCGCACGCCGCTCAATGCTGTAGTGGCCGGAGCCGATATATTGCGAGACGCCAAACTCAGTGCCACGGACGATGAGATGCTTGATCTCGTCACAAACGGAGCGGATGAATTGGCTGAGAAAATTGATGTGCTGCTCTCTCTGTCCTCAGACGCCGATCAGCCAGCCGTGAAGACAGAACGCTTCAATCCGTTGGATGTGATCGCACGCATGACAGAGGCGGCGCGATCAAAGATGGAAAAACCAGGTGTCCGTGTGACGCTAGAAACAAGTATACCTCATGAGACCGAGGTCATTGGGGCGAGGAATGTCCTCTCTGAGGCGTTTGGTGTTGTTCTGGATAACGCCATAAAGTTTACTGAAAAAGGCGTAATATCTGTGTCGCTCTCAATGACCGATGGCGACACTGAAACAAACGTCGTCGTCGTTGTGGAAGACTCTGGACCGGGGATCTCGCCGGCGATAGCCGCCGTACTGTTCGACGCGTTCACCCAGGGTGATGCGAGAACATCGCGCATCAAGGATGGTTTCGGTCTGGGGCTTTTCAAAGCGAAGCAGGCGTTATCATTGGCCAAAGGGGAGATCGTCTATGCCCCTGCCGCAAACGGCGGCAGTCGATTTACCATTCTGCTCCCTGCATTGCAAAAACACGGGGTAAAGAAGGCGGAATTTTCTACTTGAACTGCCCGCCGCGATTTGATTAACGACACGCCTACAGTGCGGTCCCTTCGTCTATCGGTTAGGACGCCAGGTTTTCAACCTGGAAAGAGGGGTTCGATTCCCCTAGGGACTGCCAGTCATCCTCATTGTCTTATCCGTCTGTCCGACTTGGAGGGCCCTATCCCGACCAACATGTTCGGACAACTCGTGTGCACTTGCGGCACTCCATTCGTCGCGCATCGAAACGTTCACATTCAGTTCGGGTGTTCATCGACATGCGCAAGAGGAACAGAGATCCGTAAAACGAACTCCTGAACATTTCATCTCCTGGGCGGTGCGATCAAAATAGTCATTGCCAAACACTGCGGACTTCAGGTTCGAATAATCATCGGATTTTGACCTAAGATTGACACGACCAGGGAGCCACGCAGTGTGGGATGAAATTAGAGTAGCCGCCGAAGTGGCACGTCATGGAACATTGAGTTCTGCGGCAGAGTCGCTCGGGATTCACCGGGCAACCGTACAAAGGCGGGTGGATTCTCTCGAAGCATATATTGGAAACAAGTTGTTCTTTCGACATTCGCACGGATATACGCCGACGGAACTCGGCATAGAAATCCTGCAATTGTCTACGGCAACCGAAGCACAACTCGAGCGCCTTCGGCTTAAGTCGATGGACCAAGCACCTGAGATTGTCGGGGAAATGATCGTCACATCCATCGATGGCTATGCGCCGTTTCTCTTGCGTTCGATCACAGAATTTTCGCGCATACACCCCAAGGCAAAGATCACTTTTGTCGCTTCGAATTCCAATCTCAAACTTGAGTTGGGCCAGGCACATATTGCATTTCGGATGGGTAAACGCCCCGAAGAACTCGATTATGTCGTGATTCCGCACCTTCCTGTCCGGCTAGGGCTCTATGCCAGTAACGAATATTTGGACGCGTATGGGACGGTCGATCAAGCGAACTTGGCTGATCATAAATACGTGCTGCAAACGGCTCCTGAAGACAATAACTTGCCGTTGACTTGGTTCCTGGACATGGGTTTCAAACCAGATATCGTTTTGGCCGCCGACCAAACCAAAGTTACGGAAGATGCCATTCGCGCGGGGGTCGGTATCGGCTTCTTCCCAATAGAGCTCGCGGAACGAAACCCGTCACTGGTTGCAGTTGTACCGGTTGACCCAAAATGGAGTGTGCCGTGCTGGGCGGTGACCCATGTTGATCTCCACAGATCTCCAAAGGTGCAGGCTTTCTTGAAAATCTGTCGCACAGGCGCAAAACGCGGCACTGCGGGATAGGACGCGACAGAGAAGGAGAACCGTGCAAATGAGCCAAGCTGCCTGTCGACCAGATGCGCATACCGTGCGATGCAAAGCGACATCCCGATCCTCTTCTCACCGCTATGATTTTCGTTGAGGCATCAAATGCGTAAAGTCGGGCGGGCTTAATTTGGCCAGCGGGTAGGCCACTTAAACGGAACGCCCTAATCGAAACACCGCAGCCCCCGAACGAGAGCACATCTGATCGGCCCACGTGTCGGGTCGGCGAAAGGACCTTACCCACCCTGTTCGGGTCAGACTGACATCACGAGTGGCGCATTGACCACGCTAGAAATCTGAAGGATCGACCGGATTGGTTCCGATACGAAGTTCTTCAGGATCAATAATTCCATCGCCATCAGAATCCGCTTTGTACGGGAACGTCCCGGCTTGTGCCTCCAACGTGTTTGACAAGCCATCTCCGTCGATATCGGAATCAACACTGTCTTCTAATCCGTCTCGGTCCGTATCTTCCCAACGGGTCGGATCATTTGGAAAACCATCGAAACTGTTGTCCACGCCGTCTCCATCATCATCGACCGCAAGTGGAACGGGTAAACCGACCCATTCGGACGCAAAGTCAAATGGGCGCCCTGACATCCCAAAGCTGATCGCCAAGGGTTCGATCTCATTCATAAACAAGCGACGTTGCTCCTGTGGCAGTCCAATATGCCCACCCGGGCGCCATCCAAAGGGCGTGAGATATCGGAGCGCCCAAGCCATGCTTGTTCTGTCTGTCACGGTCACATTTGACTGTTGGCCGGCGGAGAGACGACTTCCGGCCACCATCACCATCATAAGTTCTTGGATTTCACGGTTTGTATAATAGCGCCTTAGCTCCTCGATATGGGCCGCTGTCGTCCGTGTCGGCAGCTTTCCCGCATCCCTCGCAAGCCGAAATGCAGCCTTCTGCGCGTCCGTAAAAATATCGGACCGTTCGAAATCGAAGAGATCGTAGAGCTCACGCATCGCGCCTTCATTCGTTTCGATAGGACCCTGGTGATCCGGATAATCCTCTTCGATGAAGGATCGAAGCCAATAGGTTCCATGAACTTGGCAATGCACGCAGCCAGACGACAATTGGTACACGACAAAAGTCTGCCAAAGCTGCTTGGCGGATAAAGCACGGCTTCCAGCCGCAAAATAGTTCTCAATCCGGGACGTCCCCATACTGTTTTCGCGTGTCCACTCAGTGTCGAATTTCAGTCGATCACTAAACGGATACGCCGTCTCGGGCACGACAGGGGCCGTGTAAAACGCAAAATCATAGGCCGCGATATCAAAAGCTGCCACGTTTTCGTCCGGGGAGTTTTCCTCGCGCGCACCCGGTCTTTCCCAACGATTTGTATCCACTGGATAGTAATCAAACGGATCCTCAATACCATCCTGATCACTGTCAATCGTAACACGAGATATATCATAGCCGGTCACAATATTGAGCCAATCCGTCTCGAAGGATGGCTCCTCGGCCTTCAGATCCCCCGGCTCCCAGGCGGCTAAAATTTCGGCATGCGCTTCATCAAGAATGTCTCCCGCAAAGAGGGCCGCACGCTGTTCGGCGGGGCTGCTGCTTTGGTTGTGGCCAGGCGTCCATCCCACGGAAGACAAATTTTCCAAAGCCCAGTCGAGCGTCGCTTGATCGGTTGGGATCGGAAGAATGCCATCTGAAACGGCATTCGCAGTGTTAAAGGACGCAAACTCTATCAGTTCGGCGATTTGGCGGTCCGTGTAGTGTTGCCGCAACATGGCGTGCGTATCCGCCGTTACCCGTGTTGGAAGTGTCGATACTGTATCGATGTACTCAAACGCCGCCTTAAGGCGCGGATCGTCTATCTTTTCCACATAATCAGGGGACCAAATTGCGAGGATATCATCGATGGGAACGCCAATGTGAGATAGATGAAAGGCGCTTCGAGCTTGGTAATGGCCGCTCTCTGCTTGGATCATTTGGTACAGCGTCATTTTCCATTTTGCCTCAGCATCGAACATGCCTTTGGCCAACATCATCATGTCGCCAATCATGGAACCTTCGTGAAAGAAACGAATGTTGCTGATGTCAATCAAATGACGGTCATAATAGGCAAGGGCCCGATCTGCTTCGGGCACTGCCTTTGGCGTGTCCGCAAAAACACTCCAACTGATCGAACACGCGATCAGCGCTGCGGATGAAAATAATAGCTGTTTTGTCATGTGCCTCTCCAAACACAAATACTTGGGCAACCCAGCAAAAAACCGCACGAAGGCGGGTCGCATGTAGGCGGTCAATCCGACTTTTTGTGCCCATATGTGAAAAAGCTACGCGAGCCTTCGGGGGTTGAGGAGGCCCTTAAAAGAGCACATCCTGCGCTTCAGAGCCTAGCTCTGAAGATCACTTCTTTTGGATATGGTCCAAGAAGGCTTGTATCTTAGCAGTCCGGTGCAAATCGACATGCGTGACGACCCATAAATCCAGTGCAAAGTCGTCACTTGGTGGAATAATCTCTACAAGGTTACGAAGGACGAACGCCTCTTGGTCATCCATGAAGCCGATACCAAGGCCTTTGCAAATTGCGAGACGGCGAACCGACTGATCATTCGTTCGAAAGGCGGCACTTTCGGGTCTGACGTTTTCCGCGATCCATTTCAGGTAGGGCAGGTTTATGTCGTTTCTAATCGGGACAACGAATTGATGGCCATCGAGATTATCTAAATCGGGAAATCCGAATTTGTCGATATATGTCTGTCCTGCATAAAGGCCGAACCTAATTGGCCGGTACTGGCGCACGACGTAATCCGGCTCATTCGGTTTGGCGCCCGCACGAAAGGCCACGTGCGCCTCGCCGTATTCCAGTCTCGCCATGGCCGGGTCGGCGATGAATTCGATCTCGATGTCTGGATTGGTGTAGTTGAAATCACGTATGGCAGGCATCACGGTGGAGGCCATTCCCGGCACGGCGGACAGAACAATTTTGCCAGATAGCTGCGCCGCTTTGTTCCTGCTGCGACCAATGGCGTCGGTCATGATGTCTTCTGCGTGCTCGGCCGCTTTCAACATGTCCCTTCCGATGTCTGTCAGCGTGTAACCGCGCGCGTGGCGCTGAAACAGCGGCCCGCCAAAAACAACGTCCAGCGTGTCAATATGCCGATTCACCGTGACCCTATGGACACCGATTTCTTTTGCAGTTGCGCTGACAGTGCCAAGCCGTGCGAGGGCTAAGGCAGTTCGCATTTCTGTCCAATACTTCATTTTAGGCGTATGCAGTTTTCGATCCTGACGTTAGTTTCAGCAAGGATCATCGCATGCAATGCGCACCCCCTGCTCATATCCATCGGTTGTTTCGTAACACTCTGCGATGCAACGATAAGGTGTCAATTATTTGTATATGCGCGAACCACAGTAGAAGGAGACACTACTATGACGTCAGCATTCTTCACACGACCGTTTCTGGCTGTTTTGCTGAGCAGCGGAATTGCTTTCGCAAATGCGCCGCAGGATCCCACTATTCTAGAATTTGGGTTGGACGACACTCTGTTTGTGGCGGATGCGGCAACGGGAACTGTTTTCGCGTATGATCTACCAAACGATGGCGCGGCACCTGCCGAAGACAAGCCTTACAACATCTTGGATCTGGACGGGATGTTGGTCGAAGCACTTGGCGCCGAAAGAGGCACGATTGTATTCAAAGACCTCGCGGTTCACCCCGTAACACGGGAGGCCTATGCTTCCGTCTCCTATATTATGGACGGCGCCCCTAAGTCGGCGGTTGTTTCCGTGTCGAGAGAGGGTGCTGTAACGGAGGTTCCCCTTGCAGATTTGGCGTCCTCCTCTTTCGTGATTGAAGACCCTGCAGACACCGCAGTGTCGTTCTGGAGAGATATTCCAGCACCAACATTGACCGTGACGGACTTAGATTTCGCAAATGATGAGTTGTTCATTTCCGGTATCTCAACAGGTGAATTCGCATCAACGATGCGGCGCGTTGCGTATCCTTTCGGAGAAGGCGCGACGTCGTCGAGCATCGAAATGTATCACGCGGCCCATGCGCAAAACGAGACGCGCGCACCCATTCGGGCAATGACCGTTTTGGACCTGGAAGGAACGCAGACGGTTGTTGCGGCCTATACATGTACGCCCCTTGTCACGATCCCAGTGAGTGATCTCACCGATGGGTCCCACGTGACAGGCAAGACCATTGCGGAGCTGGGTTATGGGAATACGCCACTTGATGTCATTGCATTCTCGGCTGCCAATATGGACGGAAGCATTGGAAGCTATGTTCTTGTTGTGAACCGGGAGATGGATGCCGATCTCATCACAGTAGAAGACCTGACCACTGCTTCAAACGCGCCGGGCCTAACGGAGCCGGTTCCCTATCTTGGCGCGACGGCAGGCGTGCGAACAACTCCTCTACCCTTGTCTGGCGTGCTCCATATGGCAGATCAAGATAACCAGTTCCTGCTTGGAATGCGCAGAAACCTAAACACCGGATCTCTGGAAATGGTGTCTTTCAGAAAAGGTGCATTCTTTCGTCTCAGCGACTTTATCAGCGAATACAATTTTCCAGATTACGTATACAGCGATGATGAATTCGCCCAAGGCACGCGCATGTTCCAAAACATGCTGAAAGGCGACGAGGGTTTTCCTGACCAGATGAGATAAGTCCAGAATGCGCGCATTTTTGGCTGTTTGTCTCTTGTCCGTCTCTACGGCTGTATCGGCGTCTGCGAGTTGCGTCCCTGCGAACAACGCCGCTGGCGCTGACATCTACCCGACGGCGAATGTTCTTCCAGAGAACCTGCTCAGGTTTTACATCTATTTTCCTGCCCCGATGGGGCATGATGACATTATGGACCATATTCAGCTGTTCGACGGTCTGGGTCATCCCATCGACGACGCTTTTCTACGGAACCGTTTAGACCTTTGGTCGCCAGATAGAACACGGCTAACGCTTCTACTTGACCCTGGTCGTGTCAAAACCGGCTTAGCCGCGCATGACGCCCTTGGCCGAGCATTTGAAGAGGGACAGAAATACACTTTGGCTGTCCGGGGCACGGCCACAACTGAACAGGGATGCGAGATGGGCGAAGATGCTTTCCATATCTTTGTTGCTGGACCAGCCGACACGGTTTCACCGGTTCCCGACAAATGGGACATTTCCCCAATTCAGGTTGGCACAAGCGAAGCGATCGAAGTTGATTTAGGACGCACGCATGATCATCTTTCGATGGCCTATAAGCTGCGCGTGGTCGACACGGCCGGTGTAGTTGTGCGGGGATTTGTGGCGTTTTCCGAGAACGAAAGAATCTGGCAGTTCAAGCCACGGGATATGTGGTCAGACCAAACCTATATGCTGAAAGTCGATCACGATTTTGAAGACCTGGCGGGGAACCGGCCAAATGCTCTGTTTGAACAGCATCAGCTTGGCCAACACGCCAGTTCCGCGAGCGACCCGATCTTCATTTCGCTGGACATCAGAGAATAGCTTTTTGATAAGAATGTCTTTTGCCGCGGGGCGATTTTCCACCTCCGCTGTCTTCTGAAATCAAGTGCAGTGAAGCAAAGAAGGAAGGATCGGCAGCGATGCCTTCAGGATGGTTGTCGTCCACGAGATGTTACGCGCGGAAGATGCGAACACCCGCATTGGCAAGCGTGAGCGCCGCGGCTGTCACGCGTGAATACTCTCCAACATCGCGAAACAGTCCATAGCTCGCTCGCAAGTTTCGCCAGGTGCTCGACGAAACCGACCCTGCACGACGTTCGTAAACCATCAATACTTCGTCAACGATCCTGCATCTTAGCCCGGGATTTCTCTTAAATAGCTGAATCCAATATCCGTAATCCTCGCGGGATCGCAAAAGTGGCATGTCACGGGCTCCGACCAAATCAGCGCGCACGATTGCAGTGCTTGTTGCGATGTAATTGGTCAGGAGGAGGAGCGCATAAGTGACCTCTCGTGGCGGCTTCCGAGTACCTAAAAGAGTACCACTCGCATCTTTGATCTCATAGGCTGAAGCAACAATATCAGCCCTCCCGTCAACTAAAGTACCGAGCTGTCTTTCGATCTTCTCCGGAGACCAGGCATCATCTGCATCGAGAAAAGCAAAATACTGCCCAGTCGCCGCCTCAAGAAGGGCACGCCGGGCACAACCCACCCCTCGGTTTTTTGCGCCAAACATTGGACAGACGTTTCGATATGTCTGTGCGAGTTCTTCAATACATTCACGCGTGCGATCAACGGACGCATCATCGTAAATCAAGATCTCCTTCGGCAGATGCGTTTGCGCTTGAACAGAGTCCACCGCCCGCACCAAGGTATCTTCGGAATTATACGCAGGTATTATGACCGAAACATCGACGATTTGGCGGGTCTTGCGCGTACTCATAACGACAGCCAAATCGTCAAAAACACACAGGCTGACCCAACCACACGAGAAACCAACAGCATGTAAGTGAAGATGGGCATTTGGGACGAGTTTTTGTCGATCATTTTGGCCAACTCATTTTCAACCACAAAGACTTTGAGCAACGTAAATATGGTGTTGAACATCACCGACGTATTGGACAGCGTGAGCCGATAGTCAGGAAACTCCGCGGCTAAAATAAACGGGACCGTAAAACCCAGAAGATTGAAAATGCCCGCAACGGCACTGATACCTGCAAATGCCCAAGCCCTGCGTGAGGGCGCATTCGCCTTTATGTTCTCTTTCTGCTGGCGTCGAAACACCAAAGCAGAGGCAAGTTGACAGACGACAAGACACGCAACCCCAGACAAAACAACAATACTAACACCGCGCGCGGAATAGCCGCTCTCGACCACCAAAGAGATGCTCATCGCGAACAAAAACGCACCGACGCGTCCGCCCACCATCATTTTCATCGCACGATTATAGCCAATGGCGACCTTGTTCTGAGCGTAGCCGCTATACTTCGCTAAGAATTGTCCCTGCTCCATCAAGAACGTAATCAACAGGCCCAAAATCGCGAACCCAATGAGTGTGGGCACCACCCAAGGTATCGAAATGAACTCATCCACGTTAGCGCGCCAATCTTACCGCAGAAGCTGCGGTTCTATTCCCATTTGGTACGTTTTCACGAAGGTTTCAAAACTTGTCCAGCGACGTTTGTGACCGTTTTTTCGAGCGGCGCGGTGCCCCGCGACGCTTAGAGCGATGCCATTAGCGCTGCCGTATCAAGCATACGGTTGGAAAATCCCCATTCATTGTCATACCAGGATACAACCCGGATCATCCCGCCTTTGGTGACCGCTGTCTCGGGCAAGGCAACGGTGCTGGACGCCGCACAATGATTAAAATCGATCGACACGCATAGATCTTCGGTCACATCAAGAACACCCGCCATCGGGCCTTCTGCTGCGGCTTGCAATGCATCGTTCACTGCATCTCGATCGACTTTTGTTTTGGGCATAATGCAAAGATCGACCAAAGAGACATTCGGCGTCGGGACACGTATAGCCGATCCTGCAAGTCGCCCTTCCAGATGAGGAAGAACCAGAGAGATCGCAGAGGCCGCTCCGGTGCTTGTCGGCACCATTGAGAGGCTGGCCGCCCGCCCGCGATAGAGATCTTCATGGGGACGATCATGGGACGGTTGATCGGACGTATAGGCATGGACAGTGGTCATGTATCCGGTTTCGATCCCGAAACTGTCATCCAAGACTTTAGCAAGAGGGGCCAAACAGTTCGTCGTGCATGACGCATTCGATACGATCATATCTTTCCCGTCGAGCGTGTCGTGGTTGACGCCATACACAATCGTCTTGTCCACATTCTTTCCGGGCGCCGAAATCAAAACCTTGCCTGCGCCGGAACGCCGGATTTGTTCGGCTTTTTCGAAGGTTCGAAAAACGCCTGTTGCCTCGCACACAACATCAACATCTGACCACGGCAAAGCTGCCGGATCTGTCATTTCGGTCACGCGGATCAGATCACCGTTTACAATCAAACCGTCGGCGTGTTCTTCAACCGTACCGGGAAACCGTCCATGAACGGAATCGTACTTTAAAAGATGGGCCAGTGTTCCAATTGGCGCCAAATCATTCAGCGCAATGATCTTCACATCCGTGCGCTCCCCTTCGTACGCCGCACGCAAAACAGAGCGGCCAATTCTCCCGAATCCATTAATTGCCAATGCTGCCGTCATATGAACCTCTGCGAATGTTATCGATAACATAACACAAAATACGTCCGACGCAACGGCATCAGATACAGCCGGATGACCCTTCAGACAGCCCCTGCGACACCTGCTTCGGCGAAGGTCGCCATCTCCGAGTGACATGCAAGCGCAGCTCGAAGGATAAGCAATGCAACGGCCGCTCCAGACCCTTCCCCAAGGCGCATGCCCAGATCTACAATCGGCGAGAGATTTAGAGCCTCCAAAGCCGACGCATGCGATTGTTCATTAGAGAGATGGCCGGCGACGCAGTGATCAAGCGCTTCGGACGCCTCTGACCACAGACAGGTCGCTGCGGATGTACAAATGAAGCCGTCCAATATCACGGGAATACAAAGCGCGCGGGCCCGAAGAATGGCGCCTGCCATTGCCGCCATTTCACGACCACCAAACGCCGCAAGTGCATCCAGACCACGGATGCTCCGATGGCGGTTGAGACCTAGGTCAACCACACGCGCCTTCGCTTTGAGGCCATCATCATCCAACCCCGTACCGCGACCGACCCAATCGGATCCCGTCCCACCAAAGTGGGCCGCAAAAAGGGCCGCCGCGGCAGTGGTGTTACCGATCCCCATTTCGCCCACAATCAAACAATCGCTCGACGGATCGACCGCATCAGCTCCGATTTTCATCGCGCTGACACATTCCGCTTCGGTCATCGCCGGGTCTTGGGTGAAGTCATTCGTGGGCTCATCAAGTTCGATTGGATGGACCGAGAACGCGGCGTTTGACAAGGACGCCAACTGGTTGATCGCCGCTCCACCTGCCATGAAATTGGCAACCATTTGTTGTGTCACGTCAGGTGGAAAAGCCGATACGCCCAATCGCGCAACGCCGTGGTTCCCCGCAAACACCGCAATTTGAGGACGATCAATACGTGGTGCCGCCGCCCCTTGCCATCCGGCAAACCAAATAGCGAGATCTTCCAAACGCCCAAGCGCCCCAGGCGGCTTTGTTAACTCCGCATTTCGAGCGCGTGCCATCTTCGCCGCATCTTCGTCCGATGCGGGCAGCGCGTTCAACACGGCGCGGATATCAAAAAAATTTAAGTACACGTCATCCATTGTCTTTCCCCTCTCACCACGGCAGGTGTCGGAGATCGGTATCCGATTGCTCGAGGATGCAAAATCCAAAAACCGGCATTATGGGAAGAGAAACGCGCAATGATCAGTTTAGTGAAGGATGCGTGGCACGACATTAAGTACTGCATGGCGCTTCTGACGCGGATTCCCGTTGAACTTGACGAGAATACACTCGGCCAAAGGCGCGCCGCCGCGACATGGGCCTTTCCCGTTGTCGGTGTAATGATCGCGAGCCTTAGTGTATTGGTCTGCTATGGTGCAACGCTCTATCTTTCTCCAACGATTGCTGTCTGTCTTTTACTTTTGACCTCAATTTATCTCACAGGTGCCCTGCACGAAGACGGTTTGGCCGATTGCGCAGATGGTTTCTGGGGGGGGCGATATCGAAAGAAGCGGCTTCGGATTATGAAAGACAGCGCAACCGGCGTCTATGGCACGCTGGCGCTTATCCTCTTCGTCACACTTCGGGCGGTATGCTACTTTGAGATCATAGGATCCGGACATCTGCTCGCCCTTATTCCAATCATCGCCACAAGCCGGCTATGGATGACGCTTGCGATGGGATTGGTGCCATCTGCAAAAGAAGACGGGATAGGACACGCGGTCGGAAAACCAGATTCTGTCACAATGGCGACAGCGTCGCTCCTTGCGATCACCGTCGCCCTTATTGTGTCACCAATGGCCCTCTTGGCGTGTTTGGCTGGCGGAATTGGCGCCGCACTGGCCGCTGATCTCGCGCGAAAGAAGATTGGCGGATACACCGGTGACGTTTTGGGTGCAATTCAACAAATGGCAGAGGTCACTGCGCTGATCTTTTTTATCGCACTCGCCTAAGCTGCACGATTGTTCAGAACTTCGGTCACCTCTTCAACCGCCTTGTCTTCGCCCATTCCTTTGGCTGCGCCGAGCTCTCGGGTAAGTCTCTCTAGCGCTGCTTCGTAGAGTTGGCGTTCGGAATAAGATTGTTCGCGCTGTTCGTCATTGCGGTGCAAATCTCGAACAACCTCCGCAATCGAAATCAAGTCACCCGAGTGAATCTTTTGCTCATACTCCTGCGCGCGGCGCGACCACATGGCCCGTTTGACCCGCGCACGTCCCTTCAAGGTCGTCATCGCGCGGTCCACGATTTCTGGCCCTGACAGCGCCCGCATACCCGTGGAAATCGCCTTTTCCGTTGGGACCTTTAGGGTCATTTTGTCTTTCTCAAAATCGATAACGTAGAGTTCCATCTCAATACCAGCGATCAGCTGTTCCTCGATTGAAGTGATCTTGCCCACACCGTGGGATGGGTAAACGACAAACTCGTTCAGCTTAAAGTCATTGGTTTTTTTTGCCATTTATGGTCTTCATACCTCTTGGGGTGTGTTGCAGTCGATCATTGCCATAACGTCGTGTTGGACAGACAGATCAGCCGCCCTCGCCGGGTTCAGGGGAGAAATACTTCTCCATTTTGTCTGCCTCGCCATCGCGTGTTTCGGCATCCGGCAAGGGATCTTTTTTGGTAATAATCACCGGCCACTTTTCCGAGTACTCGCGATTGAACGTAATCCACTGCTCCATTCCGGGTTCCGTATCAGGACGAATGGCATCTGCTGGGCATTCTGGTTCGCACACACCACAGTCGATGCACTCATCAGGATGGATCACTAACATATTTTCGCCCTCATAGAAACAATCTACCGGGCACACCTCCACACAGTCGGTGTATTTGCATGCAATGCAGTTATCTGTAACGACATAGGTCACGGGCATTTCCTGTCTGGGTCAGCGCTCTTACTATTGTTCAGACACATGTTGATCAAGCGAAGAGCGTTTCAATAATGACGCAGCGCGACGTTGCCGTTTATCTGGTTTAGGATGGTGGCAAGATACACCTAAATTCCGCTTGGTCGGCGGATTTAGATCCACATAAAGTGTCTTTGCTTCGATAGCGGGCCCGCGCCTGGTCCCAAGCGCAACAATTTCGATTACGCGAACGTCCGAGTTTAATGCAAATGTCAAAACATCTCCGGATTTTATCAGGGCGCTCGCCTTCGCGACAACCTGACCGTTCACGCGAAATCTGTCGCGTTTAATCTGACCCGCCGCAAGGCTACGGGATTTAAAGAACCGGGCATGCCAAAGCCATTTGTCCAAGCGGAGCTTGTCACTCATCCGTTATTTTTCAACGCGGCTAAGGCCGCAAATGGATTATCGGGATCGATCGGCTTGTCTTTTTTCTGGGGTGCAGCGCCAGATGAACGGGAATTTGACCCAGGTTTTTGCCCCTTCGGTTTACCTTTGGACTTTGGTCGGTTCTGCTGTTGGTCCCGTCTTGGATTTGAACGTGGTCGCGCGTCCCACGTGAAGGTATAAAACACCTCGATGAGGTCCGCGGGATCCGTCTCTGCGACTGGCGGATCAGGCGTCGTGTCCGCATCTGCCAAGTCATCTTTTGCAGGTGCACCTTCTGATTGCGCCTCACTGTCATTGGAAGTGGTCGCTTCAGGATCGGTGGGTTGTGCATCCTCTGCAACGGGCGGCTTCACGGGCTTATCCCGCTCTCCCCGTTCCGCTTTATATCCAAGCCCCTGCATGAGATCTGCAAATTGCTCTAACGTCATCCCCGTAATCGAGAGCATATCTGGGGTCGCTTCAAAGCCCGCTTTAACGTCTTGGCCACGGATCAAGTCTGCCAGTCGTTCCAGCATATCGATCCTGATGGCACGGCTACCTGCCATCCGATAGCCTGCTCTCGGATAATATCCGCGGGGCGCCGAGATGGCCTCGGGGATCGTCACCAATCCAGGTGGCGGGGCTTCGGGGAACTCCTGCATGTCTTCAAACAAAGCCCAAAGCAGCAGACGCAGCCGAGTGGGCGCTGGTTTCAACATCAACTGTTGAAAGATTGTAAACTGCCCAAAACGAATGCCGTGCTTTCGCAAAAGACCGCGTGCATCTTGGTCCAGCTGCTTTATGTCATCGGCGATGGCCGAGCGGGGGATCACGCCAAGGCTTTCAACAAGGCGAAACCCGACACCCTTGGCGAGACCTGTCACGGCCTCGTCGTCGCGCAAAGCAATAAGGGGCTCAAAGGCAGTTGTAATTTTCCGTTCAACAAAATGTGCGAGGCGACGTTTGACCTTCTCGATAACGTCCTGACCCGCTTCATCGTCAACGAATGGCGACGCCTCCGGCGAAAGGATATCTAAACCTTTCACCAGCTTCCCGACGGCGGCGTCGCCCCACATCAATCCACCCTGATCGGTAATGTCGAATTCCGTATCCGGTGCATTATACAACTTCTCCGCGCGTAACGCGAATGCAGGTTGTAGCGCCGCGAGAGCAGCAGAACGAAGTGTCTTTGCCTCCGTCGCATCCGCAGAAGGATCAAGCTGAAACCTGAACCCGTTCAATTGACCGACGAACTGTTCCGCAACGTGGACTTCGCCCTTGTCATTTACTTCAGCCACTAAGGCCTCCTTCTGTTTCAGCCGACGCATCAAGACAGAGGTACGGCGGTCAACGAACCTAAGCGTCAACGCCGCATGAAGAGCATCGGACAAACGGTCCTCTACAGCACGCGTTTCGTCCCGCCAAGTGGCTTCGTTTTCCACCCAACCCCTGCGTTGGGTTACATAGGTCCAGGTACGAATAAAAGCGAGCCGCTTCGAAAGCGCGTCAATATCACCCTGGGGATTATCGACCTGTGCGACCCGAGAGGCGAGCCAATCCTCTGGAACAGCACCCTCTTGCAGAAATGCGAAGAGACGGCTGACAAGTGCGGTATGTTCCGCGCTTGAGACCTTCCGGAAATCTGGAATTTGGCACACATCCCACAAAAGTCGCACATCTGGCGCACCGGTAATCCGATCCCGGATATCGGGCAGAAGCGCCAAACCTTGAAGAGTGAGATGATCATCCGCCTCACGTGCCTTCGCCAAAAGGACATCATCGGACGGCGCACTCAAAGAGGCGATCAACGTCTCTATGGTGCCGAACTTCAGATCTGAATTGCGCCATTGAAGTCTTTTGATCGGAGTGAACCTGTGTTGTTCGATGGCTTGAGCGAGCGCATCGTCCAAGGGTTCGGCCTCAGCTGTGACGCCAAAGGTGCCGTCCGTCTTGTATCGCCCAGCGCGCCCAGCAATTTGCGCGAGTTCATTTGGCGCAAGATAACGGGTCTTTCGCCCATCAAACTTCGAAAGCCCCGAGAAGGCGACATGGTCTATATCGAGATTAAGGCCCATCCCAATCGCGTCTGTCGCAACCAAGTAATCTACGTCGCCATTTTGGTAGAGATCAACTTGCGCATTTCGTGTGCGGGGTGAAAGCGCGCCCATAACAACAGCGGCACCCCCTTTTTGGCGGCGTATCAGCTCTGCGATCGCGTAAACACTGTCTGTCGAAAACCCAACGATGGCCGTCCGAGCGGGCAAACGGCTAATCTTTTTGGCGCCCGTATAGGTCAAATCAGAGAACCGTTCTCGCGACAGGAACTCTATCCCGGGGACCAGGTCTTTCAAAGGACCACGCATCGTAAACGAACCGAGAAACAGCGTTTCCTTCGTCCCACGCGCATGCAGAACCCGATCCGTAAACACGTGGCCACGTTCGGGATCTGCGCAGAGCTGAACCTCGTCTACCACGACGCAGTCGACCATGTTGTCGCGAGGCATCGCCTCGGCCGTGCAGACCCAATATTTGGTTCGCGGCGGGACGATGCGCTCTTCGCCGGTTACAAGGGCCACAACGCTTGGCCCACGTAGATCAACCAGCCGATCATAGATTTCGCGTGCCAGTAATCGAAGCGGCAGGCCGATCACCGCCGTTTCGAAAGCCAGCATCCGCTCTAAAGCGAAATGTGTTTTACCGGTATTGGTGGGCCCAAGGACCGCACGAACTCTGCTCTGGGACATGAGATGCCCGCCTCTGTCATCTTTTTGGACTTTTGGTCAGAGCGCCGAACCTTCGGTCTCCGCTTCGAGTCGATCGCGGGCCATTAACACGTCTGGTCTATGGGGGTGAACCTCCAGCACACGGCGAACAACAACAAGGGCCTCGGCACTCTTTCCCGTCTCCTCTAGGATCATGGCCATTCCCGTAAGTGCGCCGAAATGATCTGGGTTGAGTGCAAGCACACGTTCAATATCCGCCATGCTCTGCCCAAACTGACCGGCAAAGTAGAATGCCGTAGCGCGGGCATTCCAACCTTCCGCAAATTCGGGCGAATGATCAATGACTGCCGTAAAATGGGCAATTGCTTCGTTGAAATCGCCGAGTTCCATCGCGTCACGCCCGCGTCTCAGCAACAGGTCTAGCGCGTCCGAGCCGGACAGGGACCAAAGCTCCCAAATCTGTCGTTCTACAGGTTCCCAATCTTCGAGTTCCGGATCGCTCAATTGCTCCATCAACTCGTCAAGTGTTTGATCTTGGGCCAAAAGGTGAGAATTCTCACCCAAGCCGAACAAAAACAGCCATCCCGCCACAAATGCCGTGACGACACAGCCTCCAAATCTACGATGCTTTATCATATCTCAGATGCTAACGGTGAATCGCCAAAAGGCGAGTGAATTTATGCGGAGGACGCAATGAGCGACGTAGTGAACCAAGCAGTGGCAACGCTGAGTGAAAAAATTTCTGCGGGCGATTTTGACAGCTCGATCAAAATTGAGATCGAAGACGAAGGCGCACTGATGATCGATGGCGACGGCGTACGGGCCGGAGACGGTGATGCAGATTGTACAATGTCTGCAAGCACAGAAACGCTGCAAGGTATGCTTGATGGCTCGGTCAATCCAACAGCAGCGTTTATGGGTGGGCAACTCAAGGTCGAGGGTGACATGTCCGTCGCCATGAAACTTGGATCCCTTCTCGGATAAAACAATGTCTGCGGCGCCTTACTATACTGACATCGCGGACGGTCCTCCGGCACAAGCGGATTGGCGCATCACAAAGGATGGTAAGAGGTTGCGGTTGGCCCATTGGAAGGGCGGTTCTAATGGAACCGTCCTCCTGTTCCAGGGCCGCACTGAATATATCGAGAAATACGGAGCTGTCGCGGAAACGCTTTCGAAGTTGGGATATTCTCTGGTGACGTGTGACTGGCGCGGGCAAGGCCTCTCGCCCCGATATGGTCGCCATTATCAAATCGGCGACGTTGGCAGCTTTAGCGAATACCAACTCGACGTTGACGCTCTGCTGGCCTACGCAGAGGAGAAAGAGCTGCCCAAACCCTATTTCTTGCTTGCACATTCACTGGGCGGTGCAATCGGCCTTCGGGCTTTGCACAACGGGTTAGACGTCGCAGGCGCGGTCTTCTCTGCCCCGATGTGGGGGATCCAAATTCCAAAGTTAATGGCCCCATTTGCAAACATGATTGTGGGAGCATATCGGGGGCTTGGCATTGAAGATCATCTTGCCCCGGGAAGACAGCTCACGAATTATGCCGAACGTCAGCCCTTTGCCGGGAACGCATTGACCAGGGATTATGAGACATATGATCGTCTTCGCACCCAGACAGTCGCGCGACCGCAGCTTGGTCTTGGTGGTCCGTCGGTCAATTGGATTGACCTGGCCCTAAAAGAAATCTTTTCTTTGCGGTCACTAGAGGCCCCTAAAGTGCCATGCCTTACGCTTTATGCCGGGGCGGAACAGATCGTGGACAACCGCGCAATCGAAGAAACAATGGCGCATTGGTCTGACGGGAAAGCCGTAAGGTGCGAAGACGCCGAACACGAAGTCATGATGGAAAAACCCGAGACGCGGTCTTTGGTTTGGTCAGAGATCTCGGCGTTCTTGGCCGCTCACCCTGCTGCAAACGGGGCCAAGATGTCCAAAGCCTCTTGATGAAGTCTCTTATTCGCGGCAGCAAGAATTTGACCACCGCTTACGGCCGATGACCCGTCCCAAGTTGTGACAACACCGCCTGCCGCTTCCATGACTGCGATCGGCCCGGCGATGTCATAACTTTCGAGCCCTGCTTCAACCACGACATCAATCTGACCCGCCGCGAGCAGCGCATAAGCATAACAGTCCATACCGTATCGGGTCAGTTGGGTTCTTTGCGCGACGGCTTCGAACCCAGCACGATCATTCGGCGTGCCCACCTCAGGAAAAGTTGTCATAATGCGAGCATCAGCCAAAGATTGCGTGTGCCGTGTCTTCAATCGCACAGGCGCCGTCGCATTTTTCTGCCAAAATGCACCCTCAGATGACCCCCAAAACCGTTCACCGATATAGGGCTGATCAATCACTCCACAAAGGACACTGCCGTGTTGTACGGCCGCAATCAGAACGCCCCAGGTGGGCGCCCCGCAGAGATATGCGCGCGTTCCATCGATCGGATCAATAATCCACGTGATCCCGGAAGACCCGTCGTCTGCGCCATACTCCTCGCCAAGAATGCCGTCCTTGGGGCGGAGTTCCGCAATCTTCGCACGAATGGCTGCTTCGGTCGCGCGGTCCCCTTCTGTTACGGGATCAAAATTGACATCTGATTTATTGTCCGCCGAAAGTCCCTCACTGCGAAAGAACTGCAATGCGGGCGCCCGCGCCGCATCTGCCATCGCGTGCAAGGCGGGCAGCATCTCCATTAAGCCGCTGCCGCCCTAGCCTGGCGCTTCCGCTCATGTGGGTCGAGGTATTTCTTACGAAGGCGCACCGCGTTTGGCGTTACCTCGACCAGTTCATCAGTATCAATATAGGCAATCGCCTCTTCCAAAGACATCTTGACCGGTGTTGTCAGGCGCACAGCCTCGTCCGATCCAGAAGCCCGGACATTCGTGAGCTTCTTTCCTTTAAGCGGATTGACCTCCAGATCATTGTCCCGGCTGTGTTCCCCGATGATCATACCCTCATAGACATCCTCTTGCGCGCCAATAAACATCTTCCCGCGCTCTTCCAAATTCCAAAGCGCGTAAGCCACCGATTGGCCGTTTTCCATAGAAATCAAAACACCCGCCCTGCGGCCTGGAATTTGGCCCTTATGTGGCGCCCAATCATGGAAAACGCGGTTGAGAACACCCGTGCCCCGCGTGTCGGTCAGAAACTCGCCATGATAGCCAATCAAGCCGCGTGACGGCACATGGGCCACAATCCGTGTCTTACCCCCGTTTTGGCGCATCTCAACAAGGTCCCCTTTGCGGGCTCCTGTCAATTTCTCAATCACCGCACCGGAGTACTCATCGTCCACATCGACGGTGACCTCCTCAACCGGCTCCATCCGTTGGCCACCCTCGTCACGGAACAAAACTTGCGGGCGAGAAATCGAGAGCTCGAACCCTTCCCGGCGCATGTTTTCAATCAGAACGCCCATCTGAAGTTCGCCGCGCCCGGCAACCTCAAACGCCTCACCACCTGGTGTATCGGTCACTTGAATCGCAACATTCGATTCTGCTTCTTTCATAAGGCGGTCCCGGATCACGCGGGATTGAACCTTTTTGCCGTCCCGGCCCACCATCGGGCTGTCGTTGATCCCGAACGTCACCGTGATGGTCGGTGGGTCAATCGGCTGAGCTGGCAGCGGAGTATCAACAGAAGGATGCACCAACGAATCCGCGACAGTCGCCGTTGACATGCCAGCAACAGACACAATGTCCCCAGCTTCCGCCACATCAATCGGCTGCTGCGCCAAACCGCGGAACGCGAGAACTTTCGTACACCGGAAGCTCTCAACTTGGGTCCCGTCACGTGACAGGGCTTTGACCTGATCGCCCGCTTTCAAAGTGCCGGCCTCGACCCGACCTGTAAGGATGCGACCAATGAAAGGGTCAGAGCCAAGCGTTGTCGCGAGCATCTGGAACGGCGCGTCCTTTTTCGCAAGCTGGGCTGGCGCCGGCACGTGCTCCACGATCAAATCAAAGAGCGCGGACAGGTCTTTGCGTGGTCCATCAAGTTCCACATCCGCCCAGCCCGACCGGCCCGAAGCATACATGGCTGGAAAATCGAGCTGCTCATCCGTCGCATCCAAAGACGCAAACAAATCAAAACACTCGTCCAGCGCACGGTCCGGCTCCGCGTCCGGTTTATCCACTTTGTTCAGAACAACGATAGGGCGCAAACCAAGCGCCAACGCCTTCGATGTCACAAATTTGGTCTGCGGCATCGGGCCTTCGGCTGCATCCACCAGCAACACAACGCCATCTACCATGGACAAGATACGTTCGACCTCTCCGCCAAAATCAGCGTGGCCTGGTGTGTCCACAATGTTGATACGCGTGTCTTTCCATTCAACCGACGTCGCTTTGGCGAGGATCGTAATCCCCCGCTCCCGCTCTAGGTCGTTGCTGTCCATGGCGCGTTCGGCCACGGCCTGGTTCTCCCGGAACGCGCCCGACTGTTTCAAAAGCTCGTCCACAAGCGTTGTCTTGCCGTGATCAACGTGCGCGATGATCGCGATATTGCGAAGGTCCATAATCGTATCCTCGGGAGGTTGGAGGGATGGCGCGCCCTACCGCAGCGCCATCTGCATGACTAGTCTATTTTTACACTCTCATATACGCCCCGGACGACCTGGGCCAATTCATTAGCGATCGGGGCCTGGGTCGTTGGGCAAACATACATGTTCACGTCGAATTCTGGCAGGTTCGGCAACGCCCCTCCATGATCAATCTCTTCCAGCTCATCGAACATGCGCGTCACCAATCGCGCTTCAACACCCAGATCCGCCGTGATCGACGCATTCACCGTTTCGCTGCTATCGGTATCGACAACCATTTCCCACTGAATACCGGCCTGATCTAGTGCAGCTTGGGAAATGGGTCGGAACGCGCACCTTTTGTGACCCGCTAGGCGCAAGGGCCGCTGCTTCCAGGCGCGTCCATCTTTGGCGCCCACCCAAACCAAACGCTTGGTTGCCAGCCGATGCCCACCTTTTGCGGCCCCGGCAATTTCAGTCGTGAGGATGACCTGGGCTTCGCCTGCCTGAAACATCTCCATCAACGACGCTGTAAACGAAGACACCAAACGCACTTGGACCTTTGGAAACTCCGCCCGAAATCTCCGTAAGATTTGTGGGATATGGGGATAAACCACGTCATGGGGCACGCCAAAGGTGATTTCTCCCTCATGTGTTTGGGTGGTCAGTCGTCCCCAAACTTCGTCATTCAAGGACAAAAGCCGCCGTCCGTAGCCGAGCATAATTTCACCCTCACGCGTCAGACGAATGCCGCGTCCAGCACGATCCAGAAGGTTAAGGCCTAGCGCCTCCTCAAGGCGCTTTAATTGCATAGAGACCGCGGACTGGGTGAGGTGCAGTTGGTTCGCGGCAACTGTAACGCCCCCTGCTTCAGCAACGGTCACAAAAGAACGAAGGGCGGTCAAATCGAGATTACGCGGCATATCACCATCCATGATGTTTCATATAACAATCATTCGTTTCACTTATGTTGTAAGTTCTGTCAAGAACCATCACATGACGTGATGAGATAACAAACATTCATCACAGTATCGAAAGGACGAAATAGAATGGCTCACATTGACTCTCACTCCCGCTCCACCGCAATGTCCGGCGCGCGCGCTTGGTCATTTGTGGACACACTGAACCGTCTCAACGATTTGCATCGGCAACGCACAGCCCTCAAGAAGCTAGACTCTTCGCGTTTGCGCGATCTTGGGTTGACCGAGGCGGATATCGAACACGAACTGTCCCAACCAATCTGGACACGCCTCTAAGGTGGAATGTTGGTCGGCGCGCGGTCCCTCTTTCGAGCGCGCCGATCTTCACGAAGGTTTCAACGCCGCAGGGGTGTCGGTTTCTCTTGAAAGCGGCGCTGCCAGGCCAATATAGTATCCAAGAATACGGGCGTCCGTGCCCTTCTTATTTTTTGGAGAGA
The DNA here is from genome assembly GCA_038744815.1 of Pseudomonadota bacterium. Classification (GTDB taxonomy): domain Bacteria; phylum Pseudomonadota; class Alphaproteobacteria; order Rhodobacterales; family Rhodobacteraceae; genus Amylibacter. The sequence goes on from JBCDLY010000013.1 coordinate 33,751, forward strand.
CACATGGCTGAATTTGAAACAGTACGTCGCGCAGGTGCCGGCACCCGGTCCGTTGCGATTGATGAGGGCCTTCGTGCCCATATGAACAAAGTCTACGGATTGATGTCTGTAGGGATGTTGGTGACCGCCGCAGTTGCGTGGATTGTAGGCAACAATGAAGCGCTCCTTGCGACATTTTTCACCGGTCCTATCCGCTGGGTGGTGATGTTCGCTCCGCTGATCGCGATCTTTGCGTTTGGCGCTGCGATTAACCGCTTGTCCGTCGGCGCGGCTCAGGCCTTCTTTTACGGTTTTGCGGCCCTCATGGGCCTGTCGATTGCGTGGATTTTCGCGGTTTTCACAGACTACTCAATCACACAAACCTTCCTGGTCACCTCAATCGCGTTTGGCGGTCTGTCGCTCTGGGGATATACGACAAAGAAAGATATCTCGGGTTGGGGCAGCTTCCTGATCATGGGCGTGATCGGCCTGATCGTTGCATCGATTATCAACATCTTCATTGCATCATCCGCGCTTCAATTCGCGATATCAGCGATTGGTTTGCTGATTTTCGCAGGTCTCACAGCATATGATACGCAAAACATCAAAAACACGTATCTTCAAATGGCGCATTACGGCGAAACCGAGTGGCTGGAGAAGTCCGCAATTATGGGGGCGTTGAACCTCTACCTCGACTTCGTGAACATGTTTATGTTCCTTTTGAGCTTCATGGGCGGGCGCGAATAGTTATTTTGCGTTGACTGAAGTAAGCACTGCATACTAACACCAAAGCCGGGCCCAGTGCCCGGCTTTTTCTTTTGGAGGATGGCATGGACTTCCCGCTTATCGTCACAGGTTACACAACGGTCGCACTCGCCATTTTGCACATGACGCTGACATTCAACGTGATCAGCAAACGACGCTCCGATAAAATAGCACATGGCGACAATGACGACAAAATCATGATGAAGCGCATTCGAGGCCATGCGAATGCGTCGGAACAAATTCCGATCGCCTTGGTTACACTTGCGCTTACGGAATGGGTGTTACCGGGTTGGTGGATTATTGCGATCGCCGTGGGTCTTACAGCGGGCAGACTAATGCATGGTCTCTATTTCGGATACCATGGCTTCCCGCATCAGTTCAGGTTTTTTGGCATGTTGTTGACGCTGATGTCCCAAATGGCATCAATTGCAATACTGTTGACTGGTCTGATCTTTATCTGATCCCGTCAATCTCTAAAATAATGGCGCGCGCTTCATCCGGAATACGCACCGAGGCGGTCATCGCGGCGTTCACCATCACAATCTGTGACGTCACCCGAACCGTGACAACGCCCTTGCAGTGCACTTCATATTCCATATCCAGGCTTGAATTTCCGATGCGGGAACACCGCGCGGCCACAATGTAATCGTCAAACAAATGCATCGGGGCGAAGTACTCAATGTCTTGCGCGCGTAGGACGATGTTGCGCTTCTCGCCCGCAAAACTGCCGAGCCCAATATGGGGCAACATATTCACACGTAGGTTCTCAGTCCAGCGAAGGTAGGCGATATTATTTACATGGTTGAGCGCGTCGATCTCGTGAAATCGCACGCGGTCTCTGATCCCAAAAGAGAACTTTGCCGGAAGTCCAGCAAAAACCAAGTCATCCCGCTTCAGAAAGTCGGACATCCCACGCTCCAAATAAAAAAGGCGGCCGAAGCCGCCCTATTCTTTATCTGAAAGATCTTATTTGATCTTCCCTTCTTTGTATTCGACATGTTTCCGCGCAACGGGATCATATTTCTTGATCACCATCTTTTCTGTCATCGTCCGCGCATTTTTCTTGGTCACATAAAAGTGGCCCGTTCCAGCAGACGAGTTCAGGCGGATCTTTACGGTTGTTGGCTTCGCCATCGGGGCCTCCAAGGGCAAGTGAATTTAGAAATCCCGCCTTTGGACTGTGGCACGCTTTGTGTCAACCAGAATTCCGATTTTGATGATCTGTTAACCACGGCACGGCAATTTCATCCCATGCCCACCGAAGAAGATATCGCCCATCTCCGCCTGATCCGAACGCCGCGAATTGGCCCGAAGAACTTTCGGAAACTGATTAACACCTATGGCACCGCGACCAAAGCTTTGGAATATGTGCCCAAAATGGCGGCCGATGCAGGTGTAAAAGGGTTCACTCTCGCCGATGAAAAGGCCGTGCTGGCGGAATTCTCCCACGGGCGAAAAATCGGTGCAAAACCGTACTTCCTCGGCCGCTCCGAATATCCATCAGCGCTCGGCATTGCACCTGATGCGCCCCCATTTTTTTGGGCGCTCGGCCGCACCGAACTGCTCAAGACGCGGATCGTCGGAATGGTTGGCGCCCGCAATGCATCGAGCCTTGGAACACGATTTGCCCGCAGTTTGGCGCAGGCTCTTGGCGAGGCCGGCCTAACGGTGGCGTCAGGCCTCGCGCGGGGGATCGACGCCGCCGCACATCAGGCTGCGCTTGAAACCGGAACAATTGCGGTTCAAGCGGGCGGCCTTTCCACCGTCTACCCGCCAGGTTCTGAGACATTACATCACGAAATTGGAATATCGGGCCTCAGACTGTCCGAACACAACCTCGGGCTTCAACCACAGGCCCGCCATTTTCCACGCCGGAATTACGTTTTGGCGGGCTTATGCGAGGCCCTTATCGTTGTGGAAGGTGCGAGCGGATCCGGGAGTTTAATCACCGCGCGCGCAGCCCTTGATCTCGGACGAGAGGTTATGGCCGTTCCGGGACATCCGTTCGATGCACGCGCAAGCGGTTGCAACGCGCTCTTGAAGGACGGTGCCGTCTTAATCCGTAATGCAGACGATGTGTTGGAGGCGCTTTCGCCAGAGCGACAGGATGCCATCACCGCGGCGGAACCCACGGCCGACCCCGCAGATCGAAAGCGGGAGAAAACACGCCCTATCCTCTCATTAATTGGGCCCACGCCGAGCCCCGAAGATGCGATTATTCGTGACAGCGGGCTCTCGGTCTCAGACGCAGCCCGCCAGATCGCAGAACTCGAATTGGCGGGCCAAATCACCCGCGATGCCGGCGGTCGGATTGCACGTTCCGCCTAAACCCCGGTTGACATTGGTCGCAGCTCAACCACATGGTCCGCAACATTCTCCTCCTCCAGAGGTCACATTATGCCAGTAGTTGTGGTTGAATCGCCGGCCAAAGCAAAAACGATAAACAAATATCTCGGCAAGGACTTTACGGTTTTGGCCTCTTACGGTCATGTCCGTGACTTGCCACCCAAAGATGGATCTGTGGACCCTGAGAACGGGTTTGAGATGATTTGGGAAGTCGCCGCAGATAGTCAGAAACACGTGCGCGCCATAGCCGACGCGCTCAAAGACGATGACACACTCATTCTTGCGACTGACCCCGACCGTGAGGGAGAGGCGATAAGCTGGCATTTGGAAGAGGCCCTCCGGAAACGCAGGGCGATAAAGAAATCCACAGAGATCAAACGCGTTGTCTTCAACGCGATCACCAAAGACGCCGTCACCCAAGCGATGCAAAACCCGCGTGATGTCGATATGGAATTGGTGGAGGCTTACTTGGCGCGCCGGGCGCTCGATTACTTAGTGGGCTTTAATCTGTCCCCGGTTTTGTGGCGAAAATTACCTGGGTCCAAATCTGCGGGCCGTGTCCAATCCGTCTCTCTCCGGTTAATCGTCGAACGTGAGATGGAGATTGAGGCGTTCAAGCCACGTGAGTACTGGTCGATCAAAGCGGTATTAGAGACACCGAAGGGCCAAATGCTCACGGCAAGCCTCCGCGTGCTCAGCGGCAAAAAGCTCGAAAAGTTCGATATCGAAAACCAGGCAGCGGCAGAACTGGCTGTGCACGCGGTCCAGTCCCGCGATCTTACGGTGACCGCCGTCGAAGCAAAGCCCGGAACGCGCAACCCGGCACCCCCCTTCATGACATCAACACTCCAACAAGAGGCGAGCCGCAAATTCGGGTTTGGTGCACGTCAAACAATGTCGACCGCTCAGCGCCTCTATGAGGCAGGACACATCACTTATATGCGGACCGATGGCATCGATATGGCTCCGGAAGCGGTTGTCCAAGCACGAGAGACAATCACGACCCTCTATGGCGACAAGTTCCTTCCGGCCAAAGCACGGGAATACAAGAATAAGGCGAAGAACGCCCAAGAAGCCCATGAATGTATTCGTCCAACAGATATGTCGGCGACACCTGACGACTTGGCAAAACTCGAAGCGGACCAACGCAAACTCTACGATCTGATTTGGAAGCGCACGATTGCCTGCCAAATGGAGAGTGCCAAGCTCGAACGCACCACCGTGGACATTTCCTCCGCAGACGGAGAAGTGGCGCTTCGGGCAACTGGGCAGGTCGTCATTTTCGAAGGTTTCCTCAAGGTCTACGAAGAAGGTACGGATGACAGCGTTGTCGATGATGATGACAAAAGATTGCCCCATGTTGCCGTGGGCGATGCCATGGCGAAGGAAACCGTCACACCTGAGCAACATTTTACCCAACCACCGCCCCGATACACCGAAGCGACGTTGGTCAAAAAGATGGAAGAGCTTGGTATCGGTCGTCCGTCAACTTATGCCTCTATTGTCACAACCATCCAAACCCGCGAATACGTGCGGAAGGAAAAGAACCGGCTGATCCCAGAGGACAAAGGACGACTGGTTACGGCCTTCCTTTCGAACTATTTCCGGAAGTATGTCGGGTATGATTTTACAGCCGACCTTGAAGACGAGTTGGATGACGTCTCGGGTGGGCGCAAAGAGTATAAGGACGTGCTTGGTCGTTTCTGGCGTGACTTTTCCGCTGCGATTTCAGAGACATCGGAACTTCGTATCACAGACGTTCTTGAGAAGATAAACGAAGTGCTGGAGCCGCATCTTTTCCCGGCCCGGGAAGATGGCTCTGACCCACGGCTTTGCCAAAGCTGCGGAACCGGTCGCCTATCGATGCGCACGGCGCGATCAGGCGGCGCATTTATCGGCTGCTCGAATTACCCGGAATGCCGATATACACGCCCGATCAGCGGTGAACTTGAGGGCGGCGATATTGCAGGCCCGGACGGAAAGCTTCTTGGTCACGATGAAGTCGGCGATCCGATTACACTGCGCACCGGGCGGTTTGGGCCCTATGTTCAACGTCGCTCTGTCACAGAAGAAGAACCAAAGCCCCCTCGGGCATCCATCCCCAAAGGGACTGATCTCTCCGAACTCACGCTCGATCGCGCGCTTCAGCTTCTCTCCCTGCCACGCGGAATTGGGGATCATCCGGAAGGTGGCACCGTCGAGGCCGCAATCGGTCGCTACGGTCCATATGTTATGTGGGCCAAGCCTCTAGAGGACGGCAAGAAAACTGCGCAAAAAATCTATGCCACACTGAAGGACCCCGAAGATGTCTTCACGATCGGCATGAACCATGCCGTTGAACTTATCGCGGAAAAAGCCGCCAAAACCGGCCGCGGACCTGCGAAACCACCTTTGAAAGAGCTCGGCGACCATCCTGACGGTGACCCGATTGCGGTTATGGACGGGCGCTACGGTCCTTACGTCAAGTGGAAGAAGGTAAATGCGACCATTCCCAAAGAAGTAAAACCAGAAGACGTGACGATGGAAATGGCACTCGAATTGATTGCGGCAAAGGGACCAAAGAAAAAACGCAGCACCAAGAAAACAGCAAAGGCTTAAAAGATGACGATTACATCCCTCATTGTTCTCTTTGCGGTCATTTGGTTCCTTTTACTTTTGATGATCCTCCCAATGGGCATGAAAAGCCAAGGTGATGTTGGAGAGGTTGTGCCAGGGACCCCGGCGTCAGCGCCCTCGGAATTCGACCTGAGGCGCGTTGTCATTCGCACAACGATAGCAACCGTGATCCTCTGGGCGATCACCTGCGGCGTGATCATGTCTGGCTGGATAAGCGTCGACATGTTCGACTTCTACAACGGAATCGACGACAGTTATCAAGATTGATCGATTTGGTGATAGAGATGGGTAAAGACGGCAACGCCAAAGACCGGGACGACCAAGTTTAAGATCGGAACCAATAGCGGGACTGCAAGCAACATCCCCGTTCCCCAGATCAGCACCCTATTGCTTTTGCGGAAGGCGCGCCCGCCTGCATGTCCACCGTGGCGCATGGCAACAAGTTGGGCATATTCCCGGCCAAGCAAAATACCGTTCACCACAATAAATATGAATGGTGCCAGTGGCGTGAAGATGACGTAAAACACCAGCGCAATCAAGTTGACAAAGATCATAAGGCCCAGAAAGCGCAGGCCCTCTGCGGCGCCTTGTAAAACTGTGATCGGTTGTTTGGCCTGACGGTCCGGATAGTGACGATCCTCCACTGCATCGGCGACGGCTTCCAAAAACAAGCCGACAACAACGCTCGAAATCGGGATCATCAAGAAGATAGAAGCGACGATCATCGCAAAAATAACCGCACGATCCAACCAGTTCCCAATCCAATTCACTTCGCCCAACCATGGGAGACGAATTGTGTCTGGCATCACCCATTGGAGGCCAAGTGTCACTGCCAGTAGGGCCAGTACCGTGAGCCCGATAGATTTTAGGACCACCCAAACGAAGCGGCGATCCGAAAGCTGTGCAAAGGATGTGGCAAAGGCCGACAAGATCACTGCAAACGCTCCGTCCGAGATGCCTTTATCGCGTCGAGAACACCCTCTGCCAAAGAGGCAAACGCGTCCTTTATCGGGCCATCGGATAACGCGGCCGGTCTCCCACCGTCACCGGCCAGCCGTACGGAAATATCAAGGGGCAGTGCACCCAGATACGGGAGGCCCAGGCGTTCCGCCTCGTCCCTCACACCACCATGTCCAAATATATGCGCCTCCGCACCGCAACTCGGGCAAATATAGCTGCTCATGTTCTCGATCAGACCCATGACCGGAACCTTCGTTTTTTCAAACATATTGAGCGCCTTTCGCGCATCCAAAAGGGCAACATCCTGCGGCGTAGAGACAACAATCGCGCCGTCAACAATCGTCTTTTGCGCCAGCGTCAATTGGACATCACCCGTCCCAGGAGGAAGATCGACAAGAAGAACGTCAAGCGCACCCCATTGGACCTGCATGAGCATTTGTTGCAACGCCCCCATAAGCATAGGCCCCCGCCAAACAACAGCCTCGGCTTCAGCAACCATCAAGCCAAGGGACATCATCGTCACACCATGCGCCGTCAGCGGAATGATTTTTTTGCCGTCTGGTGTTGAAGGACGGTCGCTGACCCCCATCATGCGCGGTTGGCTCGGCCCATAGATATCTGCGTCAAGCAAACCAACGCGCAGCCCTTTCGCACTCAGCGCAACCGCAAGATTGCTCGTCACGGTCGACTTCCCAACACCCCCTTTGCCGGATCCAATGGCAATAATGCGATCGACGCCAGGCACCGGGGCCCGACCGGCGGAGGGATCAGGATGCCGTCCAACCTTCAAACTGGGCGGAGGCGTCTCCTTCCGCTCCGCCGTCATTACGATGGAGACCTGCGATACGCCCGGAAGAGTTTTCCCCAAAGCCTGAATAATCACCTCCTCGGACTTCGCATGCGCCGCTTGATCGGCGCTCAAGTCCAAAACGCAGGACATGCGCCCGTCCTGCAGAGAAAACGCGCGAACCGCGCCACTATAATCTGCTTTGATTTCGCCACTTTCAAAGAGCCTCGTAAGACCGCGCCGGAAGAGTGTTTCGATTTCTGACATGCTACCCGAATTGCGTCCGATTGTTTGATTTGTCTATTCATGACAGAGCTAAGGTGCACAAGGGATTGGTACAATGTTCAGCGACGTGGTTGACCTAATATTCTCCGGCGATCGCGACCTTTATGCGATCATCCAACTGTCACTTGCAGTCAGCCTGAGCGCGACACTTCTTGCGAGCATCGTTGCCTTGCCTTTCGGCGCAGCACTTGCGCTCTTCCAGTTTCCGGGTCGCCGCATCTTAATCGTGATCACCGGGGCTTTTATGGCGTTACCGCCCGTGGTTGTCGGCCTTGCCGTCTACCTGCTTCTTTCGCGGTCAGGTCCTTTGGGTGAGCTCGGACTTTTGTTTACGCCAATGGCAATGATTATTGCCCAGTCGGTCCTTGTCTTTCCAATTGTCGCAGCTCTGACTTATCAAGCCTGCGCACCGCTGGTTCGCGACTACGACGCCTTGTTTAACGTCCTTGACATCCCGAAAGGATTGCGCGCGCGGACTGTGCTCTGGGATGGACGGTTTTCATTGATCACCACCGTGCTTGCCGGCTTTGGTCGTGCAATCGCAGAAGTTGGCGCGGTGATTGTCGTCGGCGGAAATATCAACGGGGTGACGCGGGTCATGACAACAACGATCGCCCTTGAAACATCCAAGGGCAATTTGGAACTCGCTCTGGCCCTTGGCATTGTGTTGATCCTTATAGCGGTGCTCGTGAACGCACTTGTGTCGATCTTTGGTACCATCGGTGCGCGGCATGATAAGGTGCGTGTGGCATGAACCTTGAGGTTAACGATCTCACGTTCTCTGCGGGCCGGGCGCGCTTGCTGGATGTCCCGGAACTGACCCTCTCTCTTGGCGGTATCACGTTGCTAACCGGTCCGAACGGAAGTGGAAAAACCCTCTTACTCGCAGCACTGCACGGCAGTCTGCCTGGCGCGAAAGGGCGGGTGAGCTGGAACGGAACAGCGGCCAGAGCTTCGCGCCGGACGCGCGGATTTCTTCTCCAGCGCAATCCTGTCCTACGCCGCTCGGTTTACGAGAATGTCGTCTTTCCACTTCGGGCATATGGTCGCCCAGACCCCGCGAAGGTAATGGCCTTGTTGGAGCGTGTTTCGTTGATTGAAAAATCACGGCAACCAGCGGCCTCTCTCTCGGGGGGCGAAAGGCAGCGTTTATGTCTGGCGCGAGCACTAATCACGCAACCGCAGGCACTTTTACTTGACGAACCCACAAGCGCGCTTGATCCACAGGCGACACAGTTTTTGGCGGACATGATCGCGGATATATCGACATCAATCCCGATTCTGATGAGCAGCCATGATCGGGACATTATCGATGGGTTTTCCTCGGCGCGCTTACATATCGAAGATGGCCGTCTTACACGGGCGGACATAGAGTAGGTCAGTTTATGCGGTTTCTTGTTCTTTGTCTCATGTTGGCGGCACCTGCCGCATACGCGAACGCCTTCGTCACATTGGCAAGCACGACATCTACGGAAAACTCGGGGCTATACGATTTCATTCTTCCTAAGTTTAGCCAAGCGACGGGCATAGATGTTCGGGTTGTCGCCGTAGGCACGGGTCAGGCCTTGCGCCTCGCCGAAAATGGCGATGCCGATATCTTGATTGTCCATCACCGCCCTTCTGAGGAGGCATTCATTGACGCAGGTCACGGCATCAATCGAAATGATTTGATGTATAATGACTTTGTTGTGGTAGGCCCCCGGGATGATCCTGCGGGCATCTCGGCCTCTTTGTCGATAGAGGAGGCGTTCAAGGCAATTGCAGAAGCAGAAGCGCCTTTTGTGTCTCGTGGAGATGATAGTGGAACCCATAAAAAAGAGAGTGAACTCTGGGGCCTTGCGCAGATCACACCAAGCTCCCCATGGTATCTTGATGTTGGGCGCGGCATGGGCGGCGCACTCAATATCGCAGCGGCGCGAAACGCCTACATTCTAAGTGATCGCGCAACCTGGCTGTCCTTCAAGAACCCCCAAGAGCTATCGCTTCTCTATCAAGGTGTACCGCCCCTCTTTAATCCGTATGGGGTCATTCTTGTAAATCCTGAACGACACAAACATGTTAAAGCAGAAGCGGCGAGAGCCCTTCAAAATTGGCTCACTGGCCCAGATGGACAGAAAGCGATCTCAGAATTTCGCGTAAACGGAACACAACTGTTTTTTCCGATTGAGAAATAGGTTCTAGCGTTTCTTTGAATAAAAAATAAGCAGCAAAGTCCTGAAATTGGATGAAAGCCCTTGAAGAACGGGTGATTCCGGCTCTGTCATGCGTAAAGATCATAACGGGTCTGCACACCCGCACCTGGTACGCATAACTATTTTTGTTATCTTAGAGTCATAGAAAACAGCAGCAACCTCCTCCCAGCTGCTGAGACGAGACGGCGATGCGTACCTCCTCCCACGCATCGCCGTTTTCTATTTTGGGCGCCTGGCGCAACAGGGGGGTTGCATTTTATGCATAGCGGTTAGACCAACTTGTCGGTTTTTTGCTGCGCACAAAGGCGTATCTAACACTCACAAGATTAACACACACACAAGGGTTTAGAACAATGGCAACACGTACCCTCACATACACCCGCCCACTTTTTGAAGCGGCGTTTGAACTCTACGAGAAGGTCAAAGCTGACTACATCCAGTATCGGGATTACTGCAAAACATTAAACGAGCTACGGGCACTCGACGCACGCGAAATTGCGGATCTCGGCCAGGGTCATCTGACCGCCGAAGCTCTCGCATATGAGGCAGTCTACGGTAAAAAAGCGTAAGCACTATCGAGAACAGGGCTGCCAGCACCCCAACTGGTGGCTTTGAAAGGAACCGCAGTGGAATATCCACTGCGGTTCTTTGTTTTTTTGCCTGTCTTCAACGTCTTGATTTTCAAGTCGTCTCGTAATATTTGTATATACAAACAATATACAAAGGAGACAAAGAATGGAGACGGCACATCTGATACCGACCCGACCTGCCTTCACCGCAGGATCATCACTGATGCGTGCTTTGCGCGAGGATCTCAACCACTACAGACGATATCGCAAAACGCTGAAGGCCTTACAGGCCCTTTCCAGCGACGAGCTTTCGGACCTGTCCCCGCTGCACAAAACCGCCGAGGATCTCGCATATGCAACGATCTATGGTCGCAGAAAGCCTCAGCTCTTTCTCATCCATTCTCGTTAAAACGGGACATCTTGAGCGGCACTGACAAACCGGGCTACCACATGCTTTGTCCCCGCTTTATCGAACTCTATGGTGAGCTTATCACCTTCAATCCCGATAACTTCGCCATACCCAAACTTCTGATGAAAAACGCGATCGCCGATATCAAATGCGCTCAAGGCAGTGGCATCAATCACAATATGTTTCGCGTCAGATGGCTGACTCAAACCATTGTGTCCGGATCGGGCTTGCATACGCCGCCAACCCGGCGAATTGTAGGCATCGGCCCGCAGGGCACGATCTTCTAGATCGGATCCAGACGAGGCAACCTGCCCCATCCCCCCGCCATATAACCCCGGCGGGGTTAACACATCGACATGGTCTTGCGGAAGTTCATCAACAAAGCGCGACGGCACAGACGACTGCCATTGCCCATAAACGCGCCGGTTGGCGGCAAATGAAATCGTACAGACTTCTTCAGCGCGCGTGATGCCCACATAGGCCAGGCGGCGTTCCTCCTCCAACCCTTTGGCGCCGCTTTCATCCATCGATCTCTGGCTTGGAAATAAGCCATCTTCCCAACCCGGAAGAAACACGATCGGAAACTCAAGACCCTTTGCTGCATGAAGCGTCATGATGCTGACCTTTTCGGTCGCATCCTCTTGTTCGTTATCCATGATCAGGCTGACATGCTCAAGAAACCCTTGGAGGTTCTCAAACTCTTCAAGAGCCTTAACAAGCTCTTTAAGGTTGTCCAATCGACCCGGTGCTTCGGGCGTCTTATCGTTCTTCCAATGATCCGTATATCCGCTTTCCTCTAGGATCGTCTCAGCAATTTCGACATGGCTCTCGCCGGCGCGCACCAAGGCAGACCAACGATCAAACCCTTCGATCAGTTTCTTGAGCTCTGATAATGCCTTCCCGCCGAGCCGCTTTTCCGCAACACAAATGCGGGCTCCGTCCAGAAGGGATGTCCCCGCCTCGCGCGCAGCGGTTTGGATTGTCTGCTGCGCTTTGTCACCGATGCCACGTTTGGGTGTGTTCACGATCCGCTCAAAGGCGAGTCCATCGTCGGGACTGACGGCGACCCGAAAATAGGCCATCGCATCCCGGATTTCCATCCGTTCGTAAAAGCGCGGACCACCAATCACACGATAGGGCAGACCGATGGTCAGAAACCGATCCTCGAAAGCGCGCATTTGATGCGAGGCTCGGACCAAAATCGCAGCGGACTCTAACCCATAGGGCTTAAGACCGCGTGTCCCTTGCTGGTAGGCCTCAACCTCTTCGCCGATCCACCGTGCTTCTTCTTCGCCGTCCCAATGGCCAATCAAGCGCACTTTCTCTCCGTCGTTGCGATCGGTCCAAAGAGTTTTGCCGAGACGGTCTTGATTACCTGCAATGACACCTGATGCGGCGCCTAAGATGTGCTGCGTCGAGCGATAATTCTGCTCCAAGCGAACCACATGTGCCCCTGGGAAATCTGTCTCGAAGCGAAGAATGTTGCCGACTTCAGCACCCCGCCATCCATAGATTGATTGATCGTCATCACCAACACAACAAATGTTCTTATGTTCTGCCGCCAAAAGCCGGAGCCAAAGGTACTGCGCGACATTGGTATCCTGGTACTCGTCCACAAGGATGTAACGAAACCATCGTTGGTACTGCGCCAATATATCTTCGTGGCTTTGAAAAATCGTCACAACATGAAGAAGAAGGTCCCCGAAATCCGTGGCATTCAGTGTTTTCAGACGGGCCTGATACTCGGCATAAAGCTCAACACTTTTGTGGTTAAACTTATCCGCTTCATGAGGGGGCACTTTGTCCGGCGTCCAGGCCCGGTTCTTCCAACCATCGATAATCGACGCGAGCAACCGGGGCGGCCAACGTTTCTCGTCTATGCGTGCAGCTTGGATCAGCTGCTTCAGAAGGCGAATTTGATCATCGGTGTCGAGAATCGTGAAATTGGGTTTCAAGCCAACAAGTTCCGCATGCCGGCGCAACAGCTTCACCGACAAGGCATGAAAGGTACCAAGCCATGGCATGCCCTCGGCGACTTCGCCAAGCAATGCGCCAACACGGCCTTTCATTTCTCGCGCGGCTTTGTTGGTGAACGTCACTGCAAGGATTTCATTCGGACGGGCCGTGCCTGTGTGCAACAAATGCGCGATCCGCGTCGTCAAAGCCTTGGTTTTGCCAGTACCGGCGCCGGCGAGCATCAGAACCGGACCATCCAGCGTTTCGACCGCTTCACGCTGTGCGGGATTTAAACCATCTAAATAGGGTGCAGGCCGAGATGCGGCCATTGCACGCTGTGACAACGGCAGGGCCACAGCGTCCACTGCATCATCTTCGGAAGAACTGCTCATTCATTGCAGATATCAAGACTTGATCACCACGTCACGCGTGTTCTTGCATTGTTCCAGACGGAAAATACGCTACAAACCCTGCTAAACCTCCAACTGGTCCTTTCCAAACCGTCGATGGAGGCGAGACACGCCAAAGGCCCAAAAGAGCCCGCTTCGTTTCTTGATTTGGTTGGTCAAGAACCGCGTATAGAGCCGCGACAACTGTTCAAGAACATTTTCGGGTGTGGCCGTGCCAAGCCGACGCTCCCGCAGGATCTTATTGAGCGGCTCCAAGTCGACGCTGCTCATGTCATCAAGATACTGAATAACATCGTCGCGCCCGTATGGGCTTTCCGGCACATCAAAGGAGATACCGTGATGGTCTGAAAGATAGTTCTGAGTTTCAAAATCGATGCGAGGAACAAAGTATAGAGGATCGAGCTTAGGATAGTCCCGATACGCTTTCTTCACCGCTAGATAGAATTTTACATGGGCTGCCGCATGGGCATGACTGCCGGAATGAACCGGCCCATACTTGTTGAAGTGAAACAAGAGCTTTGTCGCGTCCGCGCTCATGCTCCGATTTGAGGCTTTGACCACCGGTGCCGCTATGCCTGCCACATCGCAAAAATCGACAACAACATCACCGCCGATCAATGTTTCACGGTCAAACCTCCGCACGACGACGTTTTTCGACCCGACCAGCTTTCGGAATGGTTCAATGCAGTGCTCATAACTGTGGCGCACAAGATAGGGCACGTCCGCAAGCCCAGATTTGACCTGCTGTTGAAATTGGCTAACGGCGAACGATGTCAAATCCCTGACATAGCACACAATCGTAACGTCACATCCGAAAGATGAAAGCGTCTCTATCATGTGACGTTTTGGATCATCCATCATATAACAGAGCTCTTCTCCGCTGATGATTACGATGTCGCGATCTTGACGTTGCAGCGTGGTCGAGAGCACATCACGGTATTCTTCACGCCGTCGATCGATCTCTTCACGGCTTGTACCCGTCTTGGTCCAATGGCGCCGCTGCCAGTACTTTTCCGAAAACAATGTCAGCATCGCTTTGGAATGGTTCGCGGAGTCAAAGGGGGCGTACAAAACGGCACCGTCATCATATCCGTGCAAACTATCTTGGATGGCGGTTGATCCGGTCTTGCTCGTACCTACGTGTAAAATGACGCGTTTAACCATTGTGTCCCCTCAGCCCCAACTCGCCTACCACAACACGATCACGACAGTCCATTTTCTAAATGCGATCCCTTAAACTCAGCGCGCGACCATTGAACATCTCAGACGACGACAGTAGCCTTCCGTGGCGTGGTTGATAGTGTTGCGCTGCCAAACCGGGGGAGAAAGTTTGTCTGATTTCGAAAAAATCCTGATCGCCAACCGAGGCGAGATCGCGATCCGTATCATGCGTGCGGCAAACGAGATGGGCAAAAAGACCGTCGCCGTCTTCGCCGAAGAAGATAAGTTGGGCCTTCACCGGTTTAAAGCGGACGAGGCTTACCGCATCGGCGAAGGGATGGGCCCGGTCCAAGCCTATTTGTCGATCGACGAGATCATTCGTGTCGCCAAACTCTCGGGCGCAGATGCCGTGCATCCAGGCTACGGTCTTTTGTCCGAGAACCCTGACTTTGTAGATGCGGTCACGGATGCTGGGCTAACCTTCATTGGCCCGAAAGCACAAACCATGCGGGAGCTGGGCGATAAAGCCTCTGCGCGCCGGGTCGCGATGGCCGCGGGCGTGCCGGTTGTGCCAGCCACCGAAGTCCTGCCCGATGATATGGACGAAGTGCGCCGCATGGCTGACGAGGTCGGTTATCCCTTCATGCTCAAAGCATCCTGGGGCGGTGGCGGTCGCGGCATGCGGCCCATCATGTCACCAGATGAACTGGAAGAAAAAGTCCTCGAAGGACGGCGAGAGGCCGAGGCCGCCTTTGGCAATGGCGAGGGCTATCTTGAGAAACTCTTGCAGCGCGCCCGCCATGTCGAAGTGCAAATCCTGGGCGACAAGCATGGCGAGATTTACCATCTCTACGAACGGGATTGTTCGGTTCAGCGGCGCAACCAAAAAGTGGTGGAGCGTGCCCCCGCCCCCTATCTGACCGACGATCAACGCGCAGAGCTTTGCGAGCTTGGGCGAAAAATCTGTGCCCATGTGAATTATGAATGCGCAGGCACCGTTGAATTCCTGATGGATATGGACACGGGCGCCTTTTACTTCATCGAGGTGAACCCACGCGTCCAAGTCGAACACACCGTCACCGAAGAGGTGACAGGCATCGACATTGTCCGCGCTCAGATTTTGATTGCCGAAGGCAAATCCCTGGCAGACGCCACCGGTGTCGCCAGCCAGGCAGATGTGCGGCTGAACGGTCACGCCTTGCAAACGCGGATCACGACAGAAGACCCGCAAAACAACTTCATTCCCGACTATGGCCGTATCACGGCCTATCGCTCGGCAACGGGATTGGGGGTGCGCCTTGATGGGGGCACGGCCTATTCCGGGGCGGTGATCACGCGCTATTATGACAGTCTGCTGGTAAAGGTCACGACCAAAGCGCCGACGCCGCAAATGGCGATCAAGCGGATGGACCGCGCATTGCGGGAGTTCCGAATTCGTGGCGTGTCCACGAATATTGCATTCGTCATCAACTTGCTGAAGCATCCAACCTTCCTGGACAACTCCTACACCACGAAATTCATCGACACGACGACCGAGCTTTTTGACTTCAAAGCACGCCAAGATCGCGGGACCAAAGTTCTGACATATATCGCAGATATCACTGTGAACGGGCACCCAGATGTGGAGGGGCGCGCCAAACCGCCTGCTGGAACGAAGGCCCCGCGCCCGCCGATGCCCGTGAACGAAGCCCCTGCGTCTGGCACCCGCACGCTGCTTGAGGCGGAAGGCCCCCAAGCCGTCGCCGACTGGATGGCCGCGCAAAAACAACTTTTGATCACCGACACGACCATGCGCGACGGGCACCAATCGTTGCTGGCAACCCGCATGCGATCCATCGACATGATCAATGCCGCACCCGCCTATGCCCATAACTTGCCCGAGCTGTTCTCGATCGAGTGCTGGGGCGGTGCCACCTTTGATGTGGCCTATCGCTTCCTTCAGGAATGCCCTTGGCAACGCCTGCGCGATATTCGCGCGCGCATCCCCAACATCATGACCCAAATGCTACTGCGGGCGTCCAACGGAGTGGGCTACACTAACTATCCCGACAATGTGGTCCAAGAATTCGTCCGCCAGGCCGCGACCTCTGGCGTCGATGTCTTCCGCGTGTTCGACAGCTTGAACTGGGTCGAAAACATGCGCGTCGCCATGGATGCCGTCGTTGAGAACAACAAGGTTTGTGAAGGCACGATTTGTTACACGGGCGATATCCTGGACCCGAACCGGGCCAAATATGACCTTAAATACTATGTCGAGATGGGAACGGCGCTGCGCGATGCAGGCGCGCATGTTCTTGGCCTCAAGGACATGGCGGGACTTTTGAAACCAGCCTCAGCCTCTGTCCTGATCAAAGCCTTGAAGGAAGAGGTCGGCCTGCCGATCCATTTCCACACCCATGACACCTCTGGCATTGCGGGCGCGACGATTTTGGCAGCCGCCGAGGCCGGAGTGGACGCGGTGGATGCCGCGATGGATGCGTTTTCGGGTGGCACCTCGCAACCATGCCTTGGCTCGGTCGTTGAAGCGCTCAACCACACGGATCGCGACACGGGCCTCTCGATTCACTCCATCCGGGCCATGTCCGATTATTGGGAAGCTGTGCGCACGCAATATGCGGCTTTTGAAAGCGGCCTCGCCGCGCCTGCCTCTGAAGTGTATCTCCATGAAATGCCGGGCGGGCAGTTTACGAACCTCAAAGCGCAGGCGCGGTCCTTGGGGCTCGAAGATCGCTGGCCCGAGGTCGCGCGCACCTATGCCGATGTGAACCAGATGTTCGGCGATATCGTAAAGGTCACGCCATCTTCCAAAGTGGTGGGTGATATGGCGTTAATGATGGTCTCTCAGGGTCTGTCCCGCACCGAGGTCGAAGACCCAGATGTGGACGTCGCCTTCCCTGACAGCGTGGTCGACATGATGAAAGGGAATTTGGGGCAGCCCCCTGGTGGTTTCCCAGAGGTGATCGTTTCCAAAGTGCTAAAAGGGGAAAGCCCGTCCACGGACCGGCCGGGTGCCCATATGGAGCCTTTGGACCTTGAAACAGTTCGCCGCAAAATCTCAGACGAGTTGGATGGGTTTGACGTCGATGACGAGGACCTCAATGGCTATCTTATGTATCCTAAAGTCTTCCTCGATTACATGGGACGCCACCGCATTTATGGGCCTGTGCGGACGTTGCCGACCAAGACGTTTTTCTATGGCATGGAAGCAGGCGAAGAGATCAGCGCAGAGATTGATCCGGGCAAAATCCTTGAAATTCGCCTCATCGCGGTTGGCGAAACCGATGACGAGGGCGAAGCGCGGGTCTTCTTTGAGCTCAATGGCCAACCCCGCACGATCCGGGTGCAAAACCGCAAAGCAGCGGCCACAACGGCGAAACGCCCTCAAGCCGAAGCGGGCAATCCAAACCATATCGGTGCACCGATGCCGGGTGTGATTTCATCGGTGGCCGTTGGCGGTGGTCAGGCCGTGAAGGAAGGCGATTTGTTGGTCACCATCGAAGCGATGAAGATGGAGACGGGCATTCACGCCGAACATGACGGGACGATCAAAGCCATCCATGCCCCCGCTGGCAGCCAAGTGGATGCGAAGGATTTGCTGGTGGAGTTTGAGTGATCCATTCTTTCATTTTGGGGGATGACTGGGCTGTTGGCATCGGCGGTTACGGCCTGCGCGCAACGCAATCCACTTCAACCAAAGCTCCCACCGCCAAAGCGGTCACTCCGATCGTGGTTCGGGCCGGACGGCGGTCTGCCGCGAAAAAGCTCTGATAGGTGTCATTAAACGCGGCATAGTCCCGCTCGAATTCCGTCAAATAACACCGGCATTGGACCACGTGGGTAAGATCCAATCCAAGTTCACTCAAGATCAGCGCAAGGTTATCCATCACACGCCGCGTTTGTGCCTCAATCCCCTGGGGCAAGGGCGCATCTGGCGCTTGCGGGTCCGTCGGCATCTGCCCCGTAAGAAAAACCCATCCGTCCACCTCCACCGCATGGGAGAACGGGGCCACAGGGCGCGGGCCGTTTGAAAAGAGATGAAAGTCCATAATCGCTCCTTAAGGGGTGGATTTCGACCAGCGTGCCAAGTTGTCAGTCAATTTGCAATTTCCCCTTGCGAGCCGCGTCTCATTCCGGCAATAGGGCAACTCGGATGCGGGCGTAGCTCAGGGGTAGAGCGTCACCTTGCCAAGGTGAATGTCGTGAGTTCGAATCTCATCGCCCGCTCCAAAAATTCCAGAAATCCATTCTGTATCAGCATGATCCAAGATGTACGCCCTAATACGCATCCGCGGCGAAAATTGCGGAACTCAGTTTTTGCGACGCCTCCAATAAGATGGGCAACTGCCGTTCCGCTTGATCAATTGATAAACGCTGGGTTGGTCCATGGAAGGCTACAGCGGCAATAAAACGCCCTGCTGTGTCTTTGACGGGAACAGCAATAGCGATCATGCCCGCGATGAATTCTTGATTGTCTAACGCATAACCATGCGCGCTCACACGCTCTAGATCCTGCAAAAGACTATCGATTGTTCCATGGGTGTTAGGGGTTTTTTTGTCCAACGGCAAAGCGGACAAAAGGACGTCGCGGGCATGCGGATCGAGGCTCGACAAAAAACACTTCCCGCTCGCTGTGCAATGAAACGGCACCGAGGACCCGATCGGAAGCTGAACGCGAAACGCCCAGTCGGTTTCGACCCGATCTACGTAATGCATTCCGGCCTCCCCTGGCACCACAAAATTCACAGTTTCCCGAACGTGGCGCGCAACCTCCGTCAAGAGTTGTCGCCGAACGATATGCGTCCGAGAATGGTTAAGAAGGCTCGCACCAAGATTTCTTAGTCGTCTCGACGCTTGAAACTTCAACGAGGTGCCATACCGCGTTAAGAACCCTTCCTCTTCAAGTGTTGCACACAAGCGGTGCACGGTCTGCTTTGGCAAACCAAGATGCGCGTTTATCTCAGTCGCGGTCATCGGGCGTTCGCTTTCACCCAGTACCTCCAAGATTCTGAGCATTCTTAGATTTGTTGGAATTCGTGAACTGTCAGCCATCAGAGGTCACCAAAAACAGAGTTGTATTGCGCGCGAATCTATGTAGCTTAGCTTATCTCAAAGATGGGACCAAAAGTCTCATTTTTTGATACGGGGAGGAACATGGAATTCGATTACGTCGTCGTAGGAGCGGGGTCGGCCGGTTGTGCACTGGCATCCCGTCTTTCTGAGGACAAAAGATATTCTGTGGCCTTGGTTGAAGCCGGGCCGAAAGATTCCAATCCGTGGATTCACATTCCCGTTGGGTATTTCCGAACAATGGGAAACCCACGTTCCGATTGGCAATACGAAACCCAGCCGGATTCCGGTCTTTCGGGGCGCTCCATAAAATGGCCGAGGGGGCGTGTGCTGGGCGGATCAAGTTCCATTAACGGGCTTCTCTACGTGCGCGGCCAACCGCAAGATTATGACACATGGGCGCAAATGGGATGCACAGGTTGGTCCTGGGAGGATGTCCTGCCCTATTTCAAGCGCTCTGAGTGTTGGAAAGGTCCAAATGGCTCGGCGTATCGAGGATTTGATGGTCCGCTGTCCGTGCAAAACTCCCGGCTAAGCCGCGAAGTCGTCGATCGCTGGGTCGAAGCAGCCATTGCAGCCGGCTACAAGCGCACCGAGGACTATAACGGGCCGGATCAAGAAGGTGTCGGATATTTCCAACTGACGATGAACGGGGGCAAGCGGTGTTCGTCTGCGGTGGCCTATTTGCATCCCAATAAGGATCGCAAAAATCTGGATATCATCACCGACGCGCAAACTGAACACGTCCTGATTGACGATGGGCGCGCCATCGGCGTTCGCATCCGTCTGAACGGAAAGATGACCGATGTAACCGCACGGCGCGAGGTCGTGTTGAGCTCGGGCGCCATTGGTTCGCCTCAGATTTTGATGCTGTCTGGCGTTGGGGATGGTGCGGAGCTGAAAAAACACGGGATCGACGTGAAGGCGGATGTCAAAGGCGTTGGGAAGAACCTTCAGGATCACCTGCAAGCACGCCCGATCTTCAAAACGGATCTCTCGACGATCAATGTCGAGACGAACAGTATCTTCAAGAAAGCAGCGATGGCATTGCAATATGCGGCTACAGGGCGCGGTCCGATGACGATGGCCGCAAGCCTCGGAACGGCATTCTTGAAAACGCACGATCACATGGAAACGCCGGATATACAATTTCACATTCAGCCTTTCAGCGCGAACAATGCGGTTGAAGGGCCACATAAGTTCTCGGCATTCACCGCATCGGTGCTGCAGCTTCGCCCAGAAAGCGCAGGTCATCTCGAACTGACGTCAGCCAATATGGATGATCATCCAAAGATACATCCGAATTATCTCGCAACCGAGACAGATTGCCGGACACTTGTAGACGGCATAAAAGTCGCCCGAAAAATTGCGGAATACGAACCGTTGAAGTCCCACGTGACCGAGGAATACGCACCAGGGCACGGCGTCGCGAAAGAAGACGACGATGCCATCCTCGATTGGGCACGGAAGACATCCGTGACGATCTACCACCCTACTGGGACGTGCAAAATGGGCACAGATCCCATGGCAGTGGTCGACGCCCGCCTTCGCGTAAAAGGTGTCGACAATCTGCGTGTGGCAGATGCGTCAATCATGCCGCAAATAATCAGTGGAAATACGAACGCGCCGTGTATCATGATCGGAGAAAAAGCGAGCGATATGATTTTGGAGGACGCGCGCGCATAAGAATTCGGGGTTCAATTGGGCCTTGATGGATCACCCAGACCTTAACGCCTTCGCGGTCCGGGTAGAGAAACAAGAAGGCAGACATGATTAAGGGAGGAAAAATCATGTTGAATATGAAGACAGTCACAGCGGGTGCAGTTGCGCTTGCAATGACTGCGTCAGCAGCCTTCGCAGAGAAGGTGCTACGCATTCAATCCGTTCTGCCGGCAACGGCGGACGAAGTGTTCATGCTGAATGAGTTTGGCAAGGACGTTGCCGCCCTTACAGAAGGGTCATTGACCATCGAAGTTCTGCCAGCAGGTGCCGTTGTTGGCCCACGCGACATCATGGATGCGGTTGACGCCGGCCTGGTCGAAGGTGGTTTCGCTTGGACGCACTATTGGGGTGGTAAGCATGTCGCTGCGAACCTCTTTGGTGCACCTGTTGCGGGTGCCGGCGTTGGTCTCGACAACATCGCGTTCCTGTCCTGGTTCCAATATGGTGGTGGTAAAGAGCTTTACGACCGTCTTTGGGATGAAATGGGCGTGAACGTGAAGGGCTTCATGTTGCAGCCCGTAGGTCCAGAAGCACTTGGTTGGTTCCCCGAGCCAATCGCATCTATGGATGACTTCCGTAAAATGCGCTTCCGGGCGCCTCCTGGCATGGTTGGTGCAGCCTATTCCGACATCGGTGTTGCAGCTGTTGCCATGGGTGGCGGTGATATTCTGCCCGCGCTGGAGAATGACACCATTGATGCGGCTGAGTGGTGCTGCCCAAAGCCTGACAGCGTCTTTGGCTTCCAGAAAGTTCTGAAGCACTACTATCTTCAAGGTTTGCACCAGGTTGTTGTGAACGCCGACATGTATGTGAACGGTGATTTCTATGACTCCCTGACAGACGTTGAAAAGAAGGCCCTAGAAGTTGCGGCGAACGCATCTCTGTCCAAGTCCATGTCCTATCGTATCTTCGAAAACGGTAAGGCGCTGAAAGACCTCGTCGATAACCACGGCGTTATCCTTGAGGACACACCAGAGGACTACTTCACAGAGTACTCCGCTGCGGCTGCAAAAGCGCTTCAAGCTGCTGCTGACGACAACGCGTTCTTCGCGGAAGTCTGGGCATCTCAGCGTGCATTTGCGGAAATCGCAGTTCCATTTTGGTCCGGTGCTCAGACATCGAACGCAAACTTGGGTCGCGCATTCGCAGCGACACTTGAGTAAAACTTCCTGGGATGCAGCGGTTTCGCTGCATCCTACTCCCTATCGGAAAGGCGCTCAGCCTAGGGGCGTCTTCCTTCTGGGGAGGAGGGGATCATGGCAGAAGACATCAAAATTGAAGAGCTCGAAATCACGGACGAGCTGATTGCCGAACGTGCGAATTTCGTGCCTGGCGAGACACCAGAAGATATGCGCGCCTGGCAACGCCCAATCGTCGCATTCATTGACAAGCTGAACTGGCGTGCGGGCCAGCTCATCTCTTATTTGATGATCCCGCTTATTGCGATTGTCGTCTACGAGGTGTTCTCACGGAACTCTTTTGCCATCTTGGTAGATAACAATATGGGGGATCTGGCACGATCCTTGGGGCTCGGGCCTACCCTCTTCGCCTACGACATGAGCCGTATGATCGCGGGCGTTATGTTTATGGCCGCAGCCGGGTACGGCTTGATGCGGGGTGTTCATATCCGCGCCGATTTCCTCTATCGAAATTGGTCGGACAAAACACAAGCAACGGTCGACGCCACGCTATATCTTTTGTTCTTCATTCCTTCGATGCTGTTGTTCACCTACATTTCAGCCGAATACTGGTGGACGGCGTTTTCTCGCAAGGAAACCATGGCAATCGACAGCGCCTGGGCACCGCTTCTTTGGCCTGCACGCTCTGCAATGCCCATCGGTGGTGCGTTGTTGTTCCTGCAAGGGATCCCGGAGATATTCCGCGCCTTCCACAAGATGGGCCCAGAACGCGAAAAAATGTTCCTCCGGTCCATGGTGGTGTATCTTCCGGTCCTGGTCCTTTTGGTTTTGTCGGTTGTGACACCAGACCTTGTGCCGCTTGGGGATTGGATGGCGGCATTGACCGGCGGCGGCGGGCTTGATCTGTCCCGTCCAATGATCGGTTTGATCATGCTGGGTGTGATGCTCTTCGTGATCTTCATCGGCTTCCCGATCTCGTTCACACTGATTTTCTTGGCCTTCGTGTTTGGCATCTGGGGGTTCAACCTAAAGGTCACGACCCTTTTGATGACCTTCCAAATCAACGACACGATGCTCAATGATCAGCTGATGGCCGTTCCATTGTTTATTCTGATGGGGATCGTCATGGAGCAGGCCGGCCTGATGGAGCGCTTGTTCAATTCAATCCAAATGATCATGGTTCGGATCCGAGGTTCCCTCTTTATCGCAGTTCTGATCGTATCGACCATCTTTGCGGCGGCGACGGGGATCGTGGGTGCGTCTGTGACCTTGTTGGGTATTATGGCAGGCGCCACGATGAGCCGCGCGGGCTACAACGTGCAACTGGCAGCCGGGACGATCACCGCCGGCGGCACACTCGGCATCCTGATCCCCCCATCGATCATGCTGATCGTTTTGGGGCCTGTTCTAGAGGTCTCGGTGCTAGATCTCTTCCGGGGGGCCTTCCTCCCGGGGGCTTTGCTCGCGTCGCTCTACCTCATTTACACGTTGGGGCGCTGCTGGCTTAACCCCGATCTGGGTCCAACACTTCCCGAAGATGAACGGCCGCAGACATCCAACAGATACGGTGTGGAAGTGGTTTTGATTTGCGTCGGCATCCTTGCGCTGTGTCGGGTCTTTGGTTGGGCGCTCGGTGGATATTTCGGCCAGTACATCATCTTCGGAGGCACAGTTGCCACGTTCGGCGCATTGGGCCTCGCCTATCTAGCGTACCAAAACTTCACCGTTTTGCGCATCGTGGCCCCGATTGTGATTATTGGTCAGATGGCGCTTTCAGCCAATCATCTTATGGCACCGGATATCACGCCAACAGGAACAGCGATGTCTGCAATGTGGTTGTTATTGATGACGGTCGCCGGATATCTCTGCCTACCACTTTATGCGAAAAATGCAGAAAGCGACTTCCACTTCTCGGATCTTTGGAACGAGTTTTTCCAAGGTCTTATGCCGCCGACAATCCTCATCAGCTTTGCATTGGGTTCCATCCTTCTTGGCCTTGCAACACCGGCGGAGGCAGCGGCCTGTGGCGCCTTCGGTTCAATCCTTCTATCATTGATTTACCGGAAATTCACTTGGGCGGGTTTCCAAGACAGTTTGATCAAATCGTTAGAGATTACGGTTTTGATCATGTTCCTAGTCGCGGCGTCCAACTTCTTCGGGGCAGAGTTCTCCAATCTGGGAACGCCCGGTATGCTCACCGAGGGTCTACTGGCGCTGGATATGGCACCCTATATGGTCTTGATCCTGATCATGGCCCTTATCTTCTTACTGGGATGGCCGCTTGAATGGGTACCGATTGTCTTAATCGTGGTCCCCATCATGATCCCGACAATCATCTCTCTCGATCTTGGATTTGATAACACGTACGATCTTTTGGTTTGGTTCGGTATCTTGGTCGCGGTAAACTTGCAAACCGCATGGCTCTCGCCGCCTGTTGCCCTATCGGCCTATTTCTTGAAGGGCGTCGTGCCAAACTGGGATCTCAAAGACATCTATTTGGGAATGATGCAGTTCATGCTCGTTCAACTGTTGGGACTTATCTTGATCCTGGTCTTCCCGCAGATTGTTCTTTGGCTGCCCTCACTTCTAAGCGGTTGATGAAAGGGAATAATTCTTCTTTCGGGAAAACCAAACAGCCCGTTCGGCCGCACCTGGTTGGATGGGCCTCCCGAAGCCTCTATTCTGCGCAAGATTGCGCATCCTAACCTCATAAAAACAGACGGAACCTCCATCCCATGGCACGCAACTATCTGAAGAAAGCAACTCTGACGGCAAAGTCAGACGCCTCCGAAACGCATGAGATCGTAAAGAGTATTCTGGCGGATATCGAAGCGGGCGGCGACGCCAAAGCGCTCGAATATGCGTTGAAGTTCGACAAATACGATGGGAACACGATCCTGACCGATGACGAAATCGAGGCGGCTTCCGCCAAGGTTCCTCAAAAGTTGAAGGATGATATTCTCTTCGCGCGCGACAATGTACGCAGGTTTGCGGAGGCCCAGAAGGCAACGGTCTCAAACTTTGATATGGAAGTGCAGCCCGGGTTGATTGCCGGCCAAAAGATTATCCCGATCGATGCCGCCGGCTGCTATGTGCCTGCGGGGCGGTACACGCATATCGCCAGTGCGATGATGACGGTAACAACGGCCCATGTCGCCGGATGCCGTCATATCGCTGTCGCATCGCCACCGCGTCCAGATACCGGTGTCGCACCCGCGATTGCCTACGCCGCCAAAGTCTGCGGTGCAGACAAAATCTTAGCGATCGGAGGTGTCCAAGGCGTAGCATCCATGGCCTATGGGCTCTTCGGTTTGCCAAAAGCGAATATTATCGTCGGTCCCGGAAATCAGTTTGTCGCCGAGGCGAAACGTATTCTTTATGGAACCGTCGGCATCGATATGATCGCGGGTCCCACTGACAGCTTGGTTCTGGCCGATGGAGATGCCGATCCAATGATCGTTGCCACTGACTTGGTTTCGCAAGCCGAGCATGGGTATAATTCGCCTGTTTGGCTGGTAACGGACAGCGAAAGCCTTGGCCAAGAGGTCCTAAACCTCGTCCCAGGCCTGATTGATGATCTTCCCGAGTTGAACCGCGAAAATGCCGCTGCGGCATGGCGCGATTACGCCGAAGTGATCGTCTGTAAGGACCGAGAAGATATGGCGGCATGCTCCGACGAATACGCGCCAGAGCATTTGACCGTTCAAGCGGCAGACTTGGACTGGTGGCTTGAGCGTTTAACCAGCTACGGATCACTCTTTCTTGGGGAAGAAACGACCGTCTCTTACGGCGACAAGGCGACGGGAACCAACCATGTTCTGCCAACATCTGGCGCGGCGAGCTACACGGGCGGTCTGAGCGTGCACAAATTCATGAAGATCGTGACCTGGCAGCGCGCGAGCAAAGAGGGCGCGAAGTCAACGGCCATCGCAACCGCCCGGATATCTCGTCTGGAAGGGATGGAGGGGCACGCACGTGCGGCCGATGTTCGTCTCGCAAAGTACTTCCCGGGTGAAAACTTTGATCTGACCGCAGATGGGTAAAGCCGCTCAAATCTTTGATTTGAGTGGTCGGGTGGCCGTGGTCACGGGCGCAAGCTCTGGCCTTGGTCGCCGCGCGGCCACATGCCTGGTCGATGCGGGGGCCAAAGTTGTGGGTGTCGCGCGCCGGGCCGATGCATTGGCAGATTGGCAAAGATCCACTGGGGCCGACGGAGCCGCGGTGGTGGGCGATCTGAGTCATCGCAGCACCTTAAAGTCCCTGGCCGATGATGTGAAAGCGCCCTTCGGTGCGCCGGACATTTTAGTTCATGCTGCAGGGATCAACACGCGGGAAGCGGCGGATGAGGTGACGGATGCTGGCTGGGACGTCACAATGAACCTCAACCTCGCCGCACCGTTTTTCTTCAGCCAGTATCTGATCGCGGAGATGAAAACGCGCGGCTGGGGGCGGATCATCAATTTTGCATCCCTACAATCGTTTCGCGCCTTTCCGGGCGGCATCGCCTATGGGGCCTCCAAGGGGGCGGTTGCGCAGATGACCCGCGCCATGGCAGAGGCCTGGTCGGGCTTTGGCATCAACGCCAATGCCATCGCCCCAGGGTTCATTCGTACAGAGCTCACCGCGCCTGTATTCAACGATCCCGAACGGGCGGCGCGCAACGCGGCCCAAACCTGTGTGGGGCGCAATGGTGAACCCGAAGATCTGGACGGTCCCCTGCTCTTCTTTGCGTCGAAAGCGTCGGATTATGTCACAGGCCAAATCATGATGGTCGATGGAGGGTTCACCGCAAAATGAAGGCATTGGTTTACACGGATGTTGAAGAGCTCACATATCGAGATGAACCAGACGCGACACCCGGCATTAGCGAAGAGCTGATCAAAATCGAATTCTGCGGTATCTGTGGGTCCGACATGCACGCCTATTTGGGTCATGATGACCGGCGGCCAGCGCCCTTGATCCTTGGCCATGAAGGTTCCGGTCGGATTGTAGGTGGCCCACGAGCGGGCGAACGGGTCACTATCAATCCTTTGGTCACGAACCCCGAAAGTGAATATTCGAAGCAAGGTCGCACAAACCTGTGTGTGGACCGTCAAATCATCTCGATGATGCCGCGTCCAGGCGCATTCGCGGAATATGTTGCAATGCCGCGCGAGAACCTCGTGACAGTGCCAGACGATGTCACATTGGAAAAAGCCGCTTTGGCAGAACCTATCGCCGTGAGCTGGCATGCAGTGCGTTTAGGGCTCGAGGCACTGCACCCTGCGGCGGACCGGAGCGGCTTGATCATAGGAGGGGGGGCCATCGGGGTCGCAGCCTACCTCTCCTTTCAGGCGATGGATTTGGATGACCTCACGATCGTCGAACCCAATGAAAAGCGTCGAAAATTCTTGGAACAAAACAACTTCAAGACGGTTGCGAAACCTGAGGGCGATTTTGGAATTGTGGTTGATGCAGTCGGTTATGCCGCGACACGCGCAATCGCGTCCGCGGTTGTGAAGCCAGGTGGCGTGATCTTGCATATCGGCTTGGGAGAGGACGCAGGCGGTCTCGATATCCGACGCATGACCCTGCAAGAAATTACATTTATTGGCACCTACACATACACGGCGAACGACTTCCGAGAGACCGCGGATGCAATCTTTGATGGACGGCTTGGGCCATTGGACTGGACCGAAACGCGCGATCTGAAAGATGGCTGGCAGGCGTTCAAAGACATCCGCAGTGGCGATGTCCTCTTTCCCAAAATTATTCTACGACCCTAATGCAGTTTCACAAAATATGTCAGGTCCCCAGTTGCGAAGACGCCTCTGCGCATCTCGACCGTCCGCCCCAAAAGGTCCTTTGCCACTCTGTGGACCACAAGAACAGGCATGCCTTCTGAGACACCCATTTCTTTGGCGAGCTCAGGATCACTTTTGGCGGCATGCAAGTGCTCTTCAGCCGAAATAACGATGCAGGAATAGCTTTGCTGAAATAAAACATAGAGCGCATTCTTGAGCGGCGTGCGGTCCATCAACCCTGGAAAGAGATCTACGGGAACGACCGATTGCTCCAGGCTCAATGGTTTTTCGTTAAATGACCGCAACCGCGTGATTTCAAAAACATCACTTGGATGTTCAAACAGAGTGTTCCGTTCTTGGCCCGTCGACTTGCGCTTCAAAACAGTCTCTTTGGTCAATTGCGGTGTCACCTGTTCACCGTCTTTCGTTCTCAAGCGGAAGAAGTGAAACAATGAATTCTCGGGCGTGCGAAGCACAACAAAGGTCCCCTTGCCCTGCCGGCGTTCCACAATCGCTTTATCTTCCAGGGACGAAAGCGCCTTACGCGCCGTGCCTTGTGACACGCCGAGATCCGCCGCCAAGTCAAACTCGTTCGGCAGCATCGCACCCGGTGGGTAGGTGCCATCTGCGATCCTTTCGATCACTGTGCGGTATACCATTTTATAAAGCGGTTCAGACATGTTTTCCGCCGATCGCTCTGAATCTCATTGAAACTTATATAAGAATACTTGTATACAAATCTCAATTGAAATTTCTGCTGGAGGAAAGAAATGTCAAACGTCCCGCATCTGCTGGTTCATGACCACGAGGACAATGTCGGCGTTGTTGTGGTCGAAGGTCTGACCGCTGGAACAGATATGTTCTGCTGCGTCACACACGATAATTCCACATTCAATCTTGAGGCGGGCGCAGATGTGCCAATCGGTCATAAGATTGCTTTGAAGGATTTGAAAGCGGGTGACACAGCCATCAAATATGGCGAGGACATTGGCAAGATTGTCGCGGATATCCCAAAAGGCGGCCACGTCCACACGCATAACTGTAAAACGAAGCGCTGGTAAGGAGACGGGCAATGGCATCGAAGTATTCGAATATCACGATAAAAGGGTACCGCCGCGAAAATGGCCGCGTGGGTGTGCGAAACCATGTCCTTATCCTGCCTGTGGACGACATTTCCAATGCGGCGGTGGAGGCGGTTGCAAACAATGTGAAGGGCACACTTGCACTCCCGCACGCCTACGGTCGTTTGCAATTTGGCGAGGATCTCGAACTGCATTTCCGCACGATGATCGGCACAGGGGCCAACCCGAACGTAGCAGCTGTGGTTGTGATCGGGATCGAGCCGGAATGGACCCGGCGCATCGCCGACGGCATTCGGGAGACAGGCAAGCCCGTTGCCGAATTTTCGATCGAGCAGAATGGGGACTTTGAAACCATCCGCGCAGCAAGCTGGAAGGCGAAGGAATTTGTGCATCACGCGACCGAGCTGGAACGCGAAGAATGCGCTATGTCAGAGTTGTGGATTTCCACAAAATGTGGGGAGTCTGACACGACCACAGGGTTGGGATCCTGCCCAACGGTCGGCAATATGTACGACAAGTTATTGCCCGAGGGGATCTACGGTTTCTTTGGCGAGACGTCAGAGATTACCGGGGCCGAGCATATCTGCCAAAAGCGCGCCATCAATGAAGAGGTTGGCGAGCGCTGGTATAAAATGTGGAAAGCCTATCAGGATGATGTGATTTTTGCGCATCAGACCGATGATCTCTCCGACAGCCAACCCACCAAAGGAAACATCCTGGGCGGTCTGACAACGATTGAAGAGAAGGCTTTGGGCAATCTCGAAAAGATCGGAAGGACATCGCAGTACATCGATATTCTGGAACCGGCCGAGCAGCCACAATCCGGTAAAGGTCTATACTTCATGGACAGCTCTTCTGCGGCAGCGGAATGTGTCACCCTCATGGCGGCCGGAGGGGCCGTGGTGCATACCTTCCCCACGGGCCAAGGCAACGTGGTTGGCAACCCGATTGTTCCAGTCATCAAGATCACGGCGAACCCGCGGACGGTTCGCACAATGTCAGAGCATATCGATGTCGATGTATCCGGTATTTTGCGCCGTGACATGACCATCGATGAGGCGGGTGATGAGCTGATCGATATGATCCGCCGCACATCGAATGGCCGTACAACGGCGGCTGAGGCGCTTGGTCATCGCGAGTTCTCTATGACAAAACTCTATCGGAGCGCTTAATTTGGCAGGCCAGCGGCGCGCCTATGCCCTTGGTCTAGGGTTTTGGTGGGATCAGATCCGCTGGGAAGGATTGGTAAAAATAGCCGGGCTTCAAGATAACTTTCTTAAAGTTCGGCTCGTGCCAAATCCAGGACAGGTTTGAAGACATCGGCGGTACAATCCAAGGCCAATGGCCATGCACATCGCGTCCAAAGAACGTCTCCCGGTCGTAAAACTTCTTGAAACTCTCAGAGAGGGTATGATGATCTAGTATTCGAACCCCGTCCGCATGAAACGAATGCAATACGGCCCTATTGAGTTCGACAAGCGCCTGATCCTTCCAAAGCGGATTTTTCGGTGTCGGCTTAAGGCCAATCGCTTCGGCCACTTGGGGCAGAAGATTGTACCGCGTTGGGTCACCGAAGTTGACACTCGCGATTTCAGTTCCTTGATAAATCCCGCTGGTCGGCGCACCGGGGTAGACCACACCACCCATATCAAGCGCCATACTTGCAACGGCTGGGAGTGCGAACCATTTGAGGTCGAGATTTTCGAAAGCTGCAAACTCTGGGTGTCGAATACGCACTTCCAAAACCCTGTCTTCGGGGATTTCGAACAGCTGAGGTTCCGCATCACCAATGCGAACAAATAAGGGCAGAATGTCGAAACGCGTCCCCTTCCCAGTCCAACCACGCGCGCGGGCAAACTTGGTAAATTGAACATTCTTCGGGTCTCCGATCACCGACCCATCAGCCTTCTCGTAGCCAGCATATAAAATCAGTTGCGGATTTAAGATTCGAATTTCTGGCGTTCCGGGGCGAAAGACCGTTATCGCAGACCGCAAATCCCCACCATTCGTTGCCCACTCAAGATGATGAAGGATCGCATCAAAAACGTCGGCCTCTGTGTTGCAGTCGCGCGCATCGATAAACTTCAACGATGGCCAAAACATGCGCCCAACGCAGCGCACACTGTTTCGCCACGCGAGGCCGGTCCCATATTTCAGCTCTTCTTTGGTATGAAGTGACGAGAAGCGCTCGCACTTAATGTCGATTTTGAGCTTCGCCATACGCGCATAAATGTCGATAGGGGCGCCTGTTTCGAACGCCATTTGATCGAAGAAGGCTTCCGCTTCTCGATAAGGGTCGGCGCTGGCCTGCCGGTGAAAGCTATCGGTTTCTACAGGCGATTTCCGTGTCTTGCTGCGCGGAACATACGCCCTCGCCGCTTCATCTAAACTATATTGCTGTTTTGGGGTTTGGCTTCCGGTCGGATACTCTTTTTTCGACGACATTCGTCCTGCCCTAGTAAGCAGCGCAGAGCTGCAGTTTTGCGTACTGGCCGACCGACCCCCACCGCAATGGGAACAGACGTGCCTTAACCCGTCTGATGGGCTTGAGCGGTTAAAAGTTTATGAAAGTTTCAGGCAAATTAACCCCAAAAAACGTTGTAAATCAGCGCTTTCGATCGTGCGCTCTTGGTTTGAACACCCGAAATGCTCACATCGACCTGCCAATTAACGCTTTCAATTCGGCGCGTATCGTTCAAAAAGCGACCGAGTTGTGAAGGACAATACAAGCGCCGTGGACCCGTTTCGGCAAAAGAATAAGCTCATCCGCATCGTTGAAAAACTACCCGGTATCAATCTTGGCCAATATATTTGGGTGGGCTCCAAAAGATACATGCTTTTCCCGAAATGCGGCACGCGTTCGATCAGGCGCGCTTATATGGCGAAGCATGGGATCGAAACCTCAGCCGATTGGCTTCCCCATATTCACTATTTTCGCCCAAGTGCTTTTGCATCGGAGCTCAATACCGACACGACCGTATTGTTCACGCGCGATCCCTTTGAGCGCCTGAAATCTTGTTGGTCGCAGAAAATATCTTCGCAGCGTGACAACGCCCCCTTCTACTTTTGGCAATACTGGCCACGTCTCTACCCGGAGATGCCGTTTGAGCTTTTTCTAAAACGCATCGCGAAACTTCCGCCTTGGGCATTCGAAAAGCACTTCATATCGTTTTCCTACTGGTGTGCCCTCTCGGTGGATGAACTGCGTATAGAACTGGTGACGTTGGATGCGCTCGACTCGTTTCTCGCGCAAGAATTTGGAGGAACCGCGCCGCAGCGCGCGAACACGACCGTCGGCCCATCGGAGCAATCTCTCAAAGAGGCGCGGGATATTTATGACACGCACTTGCGCGCAGTTTTCTCTTTTGACGAAGAATTGTTTCGAAGATCGAAACCGGCTGTGCGGCCGTGAACTTCTACTCCGGTCAAGTCGACGGCAGGGACATGCCGACGCCGCTGTCACCGACCCTGACCTCACGGTACAAATGGCCGACAGTTTACAGAAAGGATGACGGTATTTTGCGCCTGCATGTCGAAAAACGGATTTATGCGCGTTCTTCTCGTTCCCGCAACCAAGCCATCACCGCATCCTGATCTGCGCCGATCTCTGGGGCAGCGCGTGATGGGACATAAGGATCCGATGTCGCGATCCGAAATGGGAGTGTTGGCACCGAGATACCGCTCTCGGGAATGTCATAGACGAACCTGCGCTTCTGGGCCTGCTCCGAGGAGAGCGCTTCGGCCATTGTTCGCAACCGGGCGCAGGGAACGCCGGCCTTTTGTAAGATGGGCTCCCATTCCGCTGCAGACTTAGATCCAAGAGCCGCTTCAACCTCTTGAGAAAGTGTTGCCGCATTCGCTTTGCGCGCGTTTCCCGCAGCGTATCGCGGATCCGTGAGCCAATCTTCGCGATCGAGTGCTTTGGCCAAACCGACAAACTGGCTCTCTTCATTCACGCCCAAGGATATCATTCCGTCTTTGCAGGGGAAGCTGCCCGCACCCGGAGACCTGCTGTTGGACGCATTTCCACGACGCGTTGGTTCATTGCCGGTCTTCATGTAATCTGTGACTGTCGAACTCATCAGCGCAAACCCCGTCTCCAGCATAGAAACATCGACAAACGCCCCCGTCCCGATTTGCGTGCGCCCGTAGAGCGCGGCGGAAACCGCAAAACCCGCTGCAAGGGCCGTGCCATAATCGAGGATCGGTGCCCCGGTGCGGATCGGGCCACTTTCTTGCGTGCCCGTCATCTCCATAATCCCGCAAGACGCCTGAATGTTTACATCATAGGCGG
Organism: Pseudomonadota bacterium; assembly: GCA_038744815.1. Classification (GTDB taxonomy): domain Bacteria; phylum Pseudomonadota; class Alphaproteobacteria; order Rhodobacterales; family Rhodobacteraceae; genus Amylibacter. Next base: position 67,273 of record JBCDLY010000013.1, read on the forward strand.
GTGCGTTTTCCTGCGGCCCGCCCCGCCCATAGCCGGTCATCGCGCAATAGATGAGGTGGGGATGACGGTCACACACCGTGTCTTCGTGCAAGCCGAGCGCGCGCAACGTTTCAGGCAAATGGTTTTCCACAAAAACATCCGCCTGCGCCAACAGACGGTGCATAATCTCCAGGCCTTCCGCACTCGCGAGATCGAGCGCAATAGCATACTTACCCGCCCCTTGGGTGAGGTAACTTGTGCTCATGCCTTCGGCTGCGCCGGCCGCATCTGTCCCGCCGCGATGGCGGATCGCATCGCCTTTGGTCGCGGACTCCACCTTGATCACATGCGCACCCAACAGCCCAAGGTAATAACTACAGGCAGGTCCCGCCAAAACATGCGTAAAGTCGACGACGACCAGCCCGTCGAACGGCAGATGGTTTGACATGTGTCCCTCCCAGGTTGCGGAAAAGCCTATTGCAGTCAATCGCATCAGGAAAATAGAAAACTTCGAAGTTTGGATAAGGAAATCTGATGGCGTCGATCAAATCGCTGCGTGCTTTTGTCTTCATCATGGAGCAAGGGTCTCTGACAGGGGCTGCCGACAAACTCCACCTCAGCCAACCGGCGGTGTCGCGTTTGCTACAGCAATTGGAACAGGATTTCGGGCGCCCATTGTTTTTCCGCGACTCGAAAACGCTGACCCCCAGCCGGGAAGCGAAGCTCTTGTATCCAGAGGCCCAGCGGATCCTCAAATCCTACGACGAGATGCCGAAGATATTTGAGACCCTCAAAACGAACGAAGCGCCGCCCTTCAAAGTCCTCTGTCATCCTCGATGCGTGCCGGGCTTGGTGGCCCCTGCCCTTGCGCGGCTCAGTCACATCTTTTCGGATCTTCGTATCGATTTGGACATCTTTAACCGATTAGAACTTGGACGGCGCATCATCCGGGATCGGTTCGATGTGGGGATTTTCACCCTCCCGACGCAGGTTGATATCGCTGAAATGAAGTATACGCGGTCGTCGCGTTTCAATGTGGTTCTGGAGAAGTCGCATCCCCTTGGAACGCGAGATTTTCTGACCCCAGCAGATCTTCGAGATGAACAGTATATTTCACAAACAGTTGGTCTCATTTCGCGTCAACTGATTGAGGACGCGTTGGCGGCTTCTGGCACCGAACTCCCAATCGTTCATGAAGTGACCACGTCGCAGGCCGCGCTCAATCTCGTCAAACAGAATGTCGGTTTCACGATCGTAGATCGCCTCTCTATTGGGCCGGAGTTTGCGGATGAACTGGCCATCATCCCATTTGAACCGGCCGCAGAAATCGAATACGCTTTTTGTTTCGCAAAGGATGCGCGGCGCCACGAAATGAGAGATACCTTCTTGGTTCTTTTGGACGACATTATTTCAGAAATGTGACGCTTTCCCTTTGGGTAAGAACCCATCAGTTTTTTGCATGTATTTGCACAATAAATAACATGGACAGCCTGTTGATAGTTAGATTAGGCTCGGCGAACTATTTGGGAGGAAAACATGAAATTCACAACGAAGATCGCAAGCGCGGTCGCGGCACTCGCACTGTCCGCAACATCCGCATTTGCAATGGGTGGTTACCCTGAAAAACCAATTAAGATCATGGTCGGCTTCTCTGCTGGCGGTGGTACTGACACAACAGCACGTGGTTTCGCGTCTTACATGCACGAAGCGCCATCAATGAATGGTCAGCCTGCATTCATCGTGAACCTACCTGGTGCGTCTGGCCAAAAGGCGGCGTCAGCTGTTCTGGATGAAGATTCAGATGGCTATACGCTCTACATGATCAACATCGGCACATTCATCGCGGGTCAGCTCGCGAAGGGTGAAGAAGCACCATACAACATTCCAGAGGCGTTTGATAACCTTGGTTGTGCATCCCAGCTGGTGACATCCCTGCAGGTCCACACGTCCAATTCCGCAATGACAATGCAAGAATTCATCGACAATGCGAAGGCATCTGGTGAAGAAGTCACATGGGGCACATCTGGCGCGGCAACAATGCACGCAACAATCGGCCACATCTTTTTCGACAGCCAAGGCATCAAGCATAAGAAAGTGCCATTTAAAGGTGGCTCCAAAGCGCGTGCCGCACTGGTTTCACAGTCCGTTGACGCCGTCTTCGGCGGTGTGAACACAACAGTTGGTTTCGAAGACGACATCCGCAACCTCGCATCTGCGGGTGCCACACGTGACCCACAAGCGCCTGACCTGCCAACGTTTGGAGAGCAAGGCGTTGACGGCATCGACTTCACTGGCCTGATGTGTCTCTTCGCGAAGAAAGGTGTGCCACAGGACGTGAAAGACGCTGTTGGCGCTGCAATCGACCACGTTGCTGCGGTTGAAGGCTACCAGAAGTTCATGGGTAAAAACGCGATGGCGTCTTTCTCCACTTCTGCGGCTGATGCGACAGCGGCCCAGGACGTAATGTTCGAAGTTATGGGTCCTGTGGTTGCGAACATCATCGCGAACCAGTAACTACCAAACCTAACGTTTAGGGGCAGGCCCAGTCGGCTTGCCCCTTTTCGCATGTTCTCGAAGGGAGGCGAGGTCATGGACAAGCTCGACTACAAAGCCAAGGTGGAGCTAGGCGTTGCCCTGGTGATCATCCTCATTGGCATATTCTTTATTTTTCAGGCATCGACCATCGCCACCTCGCGAGAGGCGGTTGGCCCCCGAACAATGCCCATGTTCTTGGCCATTTCCCTTGTGATTGGTGGGATTTGGGTCGGCGTTCGTGCGCTTTTGGGGAAAGCGGGCGACGTAAAAGCCGGATATGGTTTCCAAGAAAGCAACATTGCCCGAATTTTCGCGGTCATCGGATGTGGCGCTTTTTTCGTCTTTATCTTTTGGGGTTTCGGATATTTCGTCGCCATCCTCATCACCTTTGTGGCGATGATGTACGCGTTCGGCGTGCGGGCTTGGGCCTGGATGATCGGAGGCGGACTTGTCGTAGCCTTTATCTTTCAATGGCTCTTCATGGGGATCATGCTGTTGAACGACCCGCGCGGTAAAATCGTCGATATGCGTCCCTACACAAACTGGATCACGGGGGCACAGTAACATGGAACTTGGTTTCTTAACCGACATCGTCGGCGGGTTTGTCACCCTCTTCAACGATCCATTTGCAATTTGGTTTGTCATCCTCGCGGCTTTCGTCGGCATCGTCTTTGGCGCGCTTCCTGGCCTGACGGCCGCTGCGGCGATCGCGATGATGTTGCCGATTCTGATTGCGTACAATGATGACATCGGTGGTCTCGCAGGTCTCGCCTTTCTCTATGTGATCGGAAAATCCGGGCGCTATGGCGGATCGATTGCAGCGATCTTGTTCAACACGCCTGGCACAGCGGCCTCAGCTGCGACCATGCAGGATGGCTATCCGATGACCCAAAAGGGCCAGACCGGGAAAGCCTTGAAGACGGCGACCGTAAGCTCGGCCTATGGGGATTATTTCGGTGAATTCCTTTTGATCTTCGGCGCGGTTGCGATCGCCTCTGTCACACGAACTTTTGGACCGACGGAATACTTCGCCATCTATGTCATGGCCTTTGTGATCATCGGCTCGGTTGTGGGCGATTCCATCATCAAGGGGATCCTCTCAACACTCTTCGGCGCCATGATCGCGTTGATTGGGGAGGACGTAATCACCGGTCAGTTCAAAATGACCATGGGGGTTGCAGAACTTGAATCTGGTTTCGCACTCGTGCCCCTTCTGATTGGGATCTTCGTGATTTCAGAGGTCATCATCCAGGCCGAAAAGCAAGCCAAAGTGAAGATGATCGATATGGCGCCGGAACGCGTGACCAACCCAGATGATCACTACTTCACCTGGGCAGAGTTCAAACGCTGTTTCCCGATCATGTTCCGATCGTCGATCTATGGCTCCTTCATCGGTATGATGCCGGGCCTCGGATCGTCTGTAGCCTGTTTTGTGGCCTATGGCGAAGAAAAGCGCCGCGCGAAAAACAGCAAAGACTGGGGGACAGGCGTCGTCGAAGGCATCTCAGCACCTGAATCCGCGAATAACGCGGTTTCCGGCCCCTCCATGATCCCCTTGCTCACGCTCGGTATTCCGGGCTCCACAATCGCTGCGGTTTTGATCGGAATGTTCTTGGTGAACGGCCTCCAGGTGGGTCCACAGATCTTCTCAACAGAGACCGTGGTTCTTGTAGGGCAGAACATCATGACCTCGCGGGAATTCATTTTCGGGATCTTCGCAGCCGGCCTGGTTGGGATCGCGGCCTATGCCCTTATCGGGTATTTCGGTGCGCCGATTGTGGGGAAGGCCATTGCGGCCCTGCCTACGAAATACCTCTACCCCTTCATTTTCATGACGGCACTCGCGGCGAGCTACTCGTCCCGCGCGTCGATCTGGGATGTGGGTTTTGCGCTGCTCTTTGGGGTGATCGGATACGCCATGCGTCGGACCAACTTCTCCGCCGCCGCGTTCATCATTGCCTTCGTTCTGACCTCCTCAATGGAAGAGGCCTTCCGCCAGGCGATGATCATCTCAGACAACGGTGTCCTGACCTTTGTCACAAACCCAGTTCCTGCGGCATTCCTCGCCTTGGGTGCAGCGGTGGTTGGCTTCCGTGCATGGACCTCGTATCGAGGGGCTCAAACAGCCGCGGCATAACAATGAGGAGGAGAGCCGTTTGAATATTAAGACAGCTCTCCTTTTCATCTGCGGCTTTATTGGCGGTGAGGTCGCCTATTACCTCGGCGTTCCAATGCCGTTTCTTCTCGGCTCATTGGTGGGCGCGGCACTTTTCATCTTTGTATACGAGAACGACACTCGAAAATTTGGAAAGCTCCACCCCTATGTCCGGATGGCCTTTGTCGCGATTACAGGTACGATGATTGGGGCAACTTTCACGCCTGACCTGCTCGAATTTCTACCACTCTTTTGGATCAGCGCACTTGCGATCATCCCCTTTATGTTCGTCGCGCATGCAGGGGGCTACGCGATTATGCGCTATATCGGGAAGTATCCCGCAACGGATGCGTACTGGGCCTCTCTTCCTGGCGGATTGGTGGAGGCTGTTCTTCTCGGTGAGAAAGAGGGCGCAGATGTCCGTATATTAACCGTGCAGCACTTCTTAAGAATTTTGATCATCGTCATTGTCGTTCCCTTCGGATTTCTGATCGTCACAGGTGAGGCAGTGGGGTCCGCCGCAGGTGAGACCTTCGGTGCTGCCAATTGGCATGGCTATGACGTACCGGTTATCATCGTCATTGGTATCGTCGGCGCGGTTGTTGCCCGCAGTATTGGGATGCCTGCCGGGCACTTAATGGGCCCGATGCTGTTGTCCCTGGCTGTCTCTATTTCAGGTCTGTTTTCCATCACCAACCCACCCTGGTTGCTTGGGCTCGCCCAAATTGCAATTGGGACCGCCCTCGGATCACAGTTTTCCGGCATCACGCGGAAAATGCTCACAACAAGTCTTGGAATGGGCGTGCTGGCCGTTGCCTATATGCTTCTGGTTGCCGTGGGGTTCGCGACCGTGCTTCATCCCCTTGTCCCCGCCGAATTCGTCGCCATGTTCATCAGTTTTGCTGCGGGCGGCCTTGCCGAGATGAGCTTGGTTGCCTTGTCATTAAACCTTGCACCGGTGATCGTCGCGCTACACCATCTGCTGCGAATTTTTGTGACTGTTTGGCTTGGCAACCTCGTGTTCCAGCGGATCGTAAAACCAAGGATACATGATGAAAACATATGAGGTCATAGCGGCGGCGCTTCTGACGGAGGGCGTCTCCCACTGCTTTGCCCTTCTTGGCGATGCCAACATGCACCTTTGCACAAAACTCGCAGAGGCGATCGATTTTACCTACTTGCGGCACGAGCATTGCTGCGTCGCTGCGGCCACGGCCTTCGCACGTGTGCGTGGCGAGGTTGGCTTTGCCAGTGTCACCTGCGGGCCTGGGGTGACGCAACTTTCCACCGCGTTGCCCGCAGCGGTGCGCGCCCGGATACCCGTCGTTGTGTTCGCGGGCGAGGCCCCGATCAAAAAGGCCTGGTACAATCAAGCAATCGATCAAAGGCCCATCGTCGAAGCCACAGGGGCAAAATATGTCGCGCTCCATCATCCTGCCCAAATGCGCACGCAAATTCGGGATGCCTTTTTGGCAGCGCGGCGGAATCGTGTTCCGGTTGTGATCGGGGCCCCGTTTGATTTGCAAACCGAGGCATGGAGCGGACCAACGGAAGACGTTCTGACGTCCCTCGATGTGATTGGATCGTCTGCTGCCGTTCTGCCCAACCCAAAGGACATCGCCCGGGTCGCGGCCCGGCTTTCGAAGGCCGAACGCCCAATTATTCTTGCTGGGCTTGGCGCGGTTTCAGCGAAGGACGCGCTTGAAGACCTGGCCGAAAAGACGGGCGCCCTCCTGGCAACCTCTCTCCCTGCGCGGGGTCTGTTCGCAGGACATTCGTTCGAATTGGGGCTTTCAGGTGGGTTCACGAACGATGCAGCACGGGAGATCTTCGCAGAGGCGGATCTAATCCTGGGCTTTGGGACCAGTTTCGCAAGTCACGCCGCAGACGCGGGGAGGCTTTATCCGAATGCGCATGTGATCCAAGTTGATCTTGATCCAAAGCATATCAATCAAGGTCGCCAATCTGCCCATGACACACTTCGTGCAGATGCCAGCGAAGCTGCGAAGGCTTTGTCGAAGGCGCTCGACATGCAACACGGCTGGCGCAGCAATGCGATGATCACACGCCTTTCCGAGGCAAAACGGCCCGTTCTTCCGAAAACCAAAACGCTATCCCCTCAAGCGGTCGTCGCGGCTTTGGATGACGTTTTGCCAAAGGATTGGTTCTGCGTGAACTCCTCTGGCCATTGTTCCTACTTCTTCGCCTCGATGTTCGGGCGGCACCAAGAGAACTTCCTCACAATCCGGGAATTCGGCGCTATCGGAAACGGGACGAGCTACGCCATCGGCGCGGCGCGGGCCCGTCCCAACCAAAAAATCGTTCTCTTTGACGGCGATGGATCGCTTCTGATGCATATCCAAGAATTTGAAACGATGCTCCGCCACAACCTCAACATCCTTGTGGTTGTGATGAATGATGGCGCTTATGGATCAGAGATTCACAAACTGCGCGCAGACGGTCTCTCAGATCATGGGGCCGTCTTCGGGCGGCCCGATTTTGCGGCGATGGCGCGGGGCTTCGGCGCAAAAGGCGACGTGTTCCACACGGTCGATCACCTTTCAGATCATCTTAAAGAAGCCGCCGCGCCGGGCCTCACGGTTTGGGATTTCCACGTAGACGATACCGTTCCCTCATCTCAAATCCAACGCGCCCATCCCAAGAAGGAGACATCATGACCCAAACGGCCATTCCATTTTTGTTTATGCGCGGAGGCACCTCCCGCGGGCCTTACTTCAACCGCGCAGACCTGCCGAAAGATTTGGACACTCTTGGCGAGGTATTGATGTCTGTCCTTGGCAATGGTCACCCTTTGAACATTGACGGCATTGGCGGCGGCAATCCCGTGACCACGAAGGTTGCGATGCTCTCTAAATCTGAGGATGACTGGGCCGATATCGATTACTTCTTCACCCAAGTGCAAGTTGAAAAGCGGGAAGTCGACATGAAACCTACCTGCGGCAATATCCTCTCTGGTGTTGCGGCAGCGGCCATCGAAATGGGCTTGTTTACTCCCACAAGTGACGTCTCTACGGTGAAAGTTCGCGCCGTCAACACGGATGCAAAAGTGGAGGCGATTGTCCAAACACCCGGCGGCAAAACACTCTACGAAGGGGACACCGCGATTGCTGGCGTCCCGGGCGCCCATGCCCCTGTCCTTCTAAAATTCATGGAGGTCGCAGGCAGCAATGTCGGAAAAATGCTTCCTACCGGAAACACTCTCGACACGATCGACGGCGTCGATGTCACCTGCCTCGATGTGGGCATGCCCATGGTCATCGCGCGCGCCGCGGATTTCGGGGTGACCGGAACCGAAACACGAGAAGAGCTCGACGCGAAGACAGCCCTCTTCGCTCGGATAGAAGAGGTACGCCTGAAGGCCGCGGTTCAAATGGGCATGGGGGACTGCTCCGCTTCGGTCACACCAAAATTTGGCATGCTCATGCCGCCACAAAATGGCGGTCATATCAGCGGGCGGTATTTTATGCCTTGGGACACGCATCCCACCATGGCCGTCACTGGCAGCCAATGCTTATCCGCCTGCGCCTTGATGCCTGGCACGGTGTCCGATGGCATGATGGAACAGCTCCCCTCAGGGGCTGTGATGCAAATGGAACATCTGAGGGGCATAATCGAAGTTGTCACAGAATACGAAATGGACGGGGAGAGTTTCCACCACATCTCAGGGGGTCTGACACGCACGTGTCGCCTCCTCGCCCGAGGTGAGGTCTATGTCCCGTCGTCTGTCTGGGGCGGTCACACATGAAGGTCGCGATCCTTGACGATTGGTTTGATACGCTGCGCGGCCTGCCCTGTTTCGCGAAGCTCCAAGGCATGGATGTCACCGTCTTCAACGACCATGTGCCAGAGGTCGCAAATCTCGCCGCGCGCCTCCAGGGGTTCGACGCCGTGGTCCTCTTCCGGGAGCGGACCGCGATCACGAGCGATCTGTTGGACCAGCTGCCGGACCTCAAGCTGATTTCCCAACGCTCGGTCTACCCCCATGTGGACGTGGAGGCCTGCACGCGGAATAGCGTCCTGCTCTGTTCGAATATGCATGCGGGATCGCCGTCTTATGCAGCGGCCGAGCATACATGGGCGCTCATCCTCGCAAGCTACCGCCAAGTCCCCCAACAAATGGCAAGCCTCCATCGCGGGGATTGGCAAATGGGGGTTGGTCGGACGCTTCGGGGGCGCACGCTCGGGCTTTATGGCTATGGTCGGATCGCGCGAGCGGTGGAAACCTATGCCGAGGCGTTCGGCCTCAACGTCGTCTGGTGGAGCTCAGAAGACGGACGCGCACGGGCCGCCGCCGATGGAAAAACCGTGGCCCCCAGCCGCGAAGCCTTCTTCGCGGAGCCGGATATTATTAGTGTCCATGTCCGTCTGAAACCCGGAACCAAAGGGGTGATCACCAAGGCGGACCTTATGGGGATGCGCGAAGATGGTCTCTTTGTGAATACGTCCCGCGCAGGCCTAATCGAACCGGGTGCGATGCTTGCCGCGCTGAATGCGGGGCGCCCGGGCGGGGCCGCGCTTGACGTTTTTGAGGCGGAACCAATCACCTGGGCAAACGATCCTTTGGCGACCCACCCCAATGTGGTTGCAACTCCGCATATCGGGTTCGTCACGGAAGACGAGTACGAGCTTCAGTTCTCTGATATCTTCGATCAAGTGGTGGCCTTCGCCGAAGGCACGCCGATCCACATGATCAATCCAGAGGCATTTTCGGGTTAGCTTCGCCCTTCTCGGCTACGCCCAACCACCGCGCAATGCTGGGCGCCATGACCACCACCGTGGAAAGCCGCAGGACATGATGTGCGATGACAAAGGGCAAGTCCGCTCCGACGATGATAGACAGGACCAAAAGTTCGGCCTGGCCCCCAGGCGTAAACGCCATAAGCGCATCCATCGTTGGCGCCAAATCATTCATGACAATCACCGTTAGTACGAGTGCGGTGATCGCGTAGATTGCCAATGCAAAGCCTGTGCCTGCCGCAATATCGCGCTTCACTTCCTCCCAAGTGATCCCGGTATATTTCACGCCCACCATCATCCCGATGAAAAACTGCGCGGCCCAAACGACCTCTGCGGGTGGGCGGGAGTGGATCATATCGATCACCGCGAAAAAACCTGCGACGATCATCGGGCCGAGGATTGTCGCGCCGAACATGCCTATACGTTTGGCCGCCAGCCAGCCGAAAATCGCACTAAAGGCCATCAACGCCAGTTCGTGTTGGGGGACACTTTGGATAGGCGGGCCTGGGGGGTTTGACAAATCCACATCCCAAACGGTTTTCAACAAAAACGGAAGCCCCACAACAATCAACGTTACCCGCGTGGCATGAAGGAGAGAGATAGTGCGGACATTGCCGCCTGCCTCTTCCCCGAACGCCACCATATCGGGCAGGCCGCCGGGCATGGCCGAGTAATAGCTCGTCTGAAATCCATACCCACAAACCCGGTAGAAATAAAACAACCCGATCCCACCAATCAAAGTGGTTTGCACCATCATCAACGAAAGCGTGGGCCAATAGGCGAGCATACCATAGAGAACGGCAGGCGTCAGCGACGCACCGATGGCGACGCCCAAAATGGAGCGCATCCCATCATTCAGGATTTTGATACCTTGCATTTTCAGACCGAACAGCGCTGCAAGCAAGCAGGCCGAGATGGGTCCGAGCAAAAACGGAAGCGGAAGGTTCAGAGCGAAAAAGACGACAACGCCGATCAGCCCGACCAAAATGGGCGTGATGTATCGCCAAATATGCACTGCAGGTCTCCTCTGTACACGATTGTATACAATTATTTCCCTAACGGAAAGAGAATCCTCTTTCGCGACTGAACAGTTCACGCTTTAACGACTGAGGGGAGGATGTCATGGTGGTTGATTTGGCAACATTTGCCAAGTTCCGTGGTTTCGCGATCGCGCTGATCCCTGCGGCGATCGGCGGTGCCTTTTGGCATTGGCTCGGCCTGCCGCTGGGCTGGCTCATGGGGGCTGCGATTGTCACTGGCATATGCTCGTTCAACGGGTTGAAAGTTGAACTTCCGAAACTTCTTTATCTACCATCACTGGCCATCATCGGCGCGGGCGTTGGCCTTACGATCACGCCTTCAGTCGCCGCTGAAATCGCCCGGTGGTTTCCCTTCATGGCAATTATGGGGTTCTCGGGCGTGCTGCTTGCAGCCCTTGTCACACCCATCGTGGCCCGGCGGGGCGGCATGAAACCAAGCACCGCGTTTTTTGCGTTGATGCCGGGCGGCGTGATCGAGATGGCAAATATCGGTGAACCCCATGGGGCAGACCGCACCACAATCGCGGCCCTCCATGCGATCCGCGTGGCTTTGGTTGTCGGGCTTTTGCCCCTTGGGCTCTACACATTTTTTGGCTCGGGCGGCGCGGTGAACATCGAAGAGACACTCACCTGGATCGAGCTGGCCGAAGTTTTGCCCGTCGCCCTTTTGGGCGGGTGGATCGGTGCGAAGGTAAAAATGCCGGCATCCTGGTTGCTTGGGTCACTTTTGGCGGTGGGACTTGTGACAATGACGGGGTTTTTCGGCGGGCGCATTCATGATCCGCTGATGGCCATCGCGCAAGTGATCGTTGGGATGTCGCTCGGCGCGAAATTTTTGCGCGAACGATTGGCCTCTATACCGCGCGCGATCGCGGCAGGGACACCGGCGCTTGTCAGCATCATTGCGGTGATGGCCGCCCTTGGTATCGCCGCGAGTTTCGTTCTGCCGTTTGACATACCGACAATGGTGCTCGCGTTTTCCATCGGCGGTTTGGCGGAAATGGTGCTGACAGCCCGGGCGCTTGAGCTCAACATGGCGATAGTGGCGGCGTTTCAGGCGATCCGCGCTATCTTGGTTAATGCGTCTGCGGGCGTTATCTGGAATAAAATCGCGCCTCTTTATGGGGACGCATCGGAGGAGGAAAAATAATGTCTGTTGCACAAAATGCATTTGCCAAAATGCCAGAGGGGACGACCATCACCGACGAAGCGGTGGCCTTCGTCGAAAGCGTGACCTTCGCGGATATCCCGGAAGAAGCTCTTCGGATCGGCAAACGCTGTATCATCGACAGTCTCGGCCTCTATGTAGCGGGGTCTGAGGAAGAAAGCATCGGCATCTTGCGGGCCGAGGCCGAAGAGCTGGGCGGACGCGAAGATGCGCAGATCATCGGAAGCAAGACCAAAGGGCCCGCGCCAATGGCAGGGCGCGTTCTGGGAACTGCCGGACACGCCCATGATTGGGACGACAGCCAAGTGAGCGAGGATCCCGCGCATATCTACGGTCTTCTGACGCACCCCTCTATTCCACCGCTCTCCGCATCACTTGTAATGGCGGAAACGCTCGGCGGTGTATCGGGCAAGGACCTTATGCTCGCCTTCCAGACAGGGTTCGAAGTTGAATGTAAAATCTCAGAATGGATGCTGCCGCAGCATTACATGGGGGGGATGCATTCCTCTGGAACCGTTGGGACATTGGGCGCTTTCGCCTCTGCGGCGAAACTTCTTGGCCTCTCGGGTGGCGCGCTTCGGAATGGGTTCGGCATGGCGGCCTCCTTCGCGGCCGGCATCCGCTGTAATTTTGGAACGATGACCAAACCGCTCCATGTCGGGCGCGCCGTCGAAAACGGCATCACAGCTGCCTTGCTTGCGAAACGCGGATATACGGCGGACCCAAGCGCGCTTGATGGTCCTTGGGGGTTTTTGGCCGTTCAAGGCGGCGGGGCCTCGCCTGAAAAACTCTCCCAAGGGTTTGGCAAAACGTGGACGATTGCCGATCCCGGCGTGTCAATCAAACCCTATCCTTGCGGCGTTCTTACCCACCCGACCATTGACCTGATGCTCAAACTCGTGACCGAAAACGATATCAAGGCCGACGAGATTGACACCGTCACGGTCTACGCGGGCAGCAATATCTTGAAACCGATCCGCTACCCGATTGCGGCAAATCATCTTCAGGCGAAATTCTCGCTCCCGGCGGCGCTGTCCATGATTGCTCTGGCCCGCCAAGCCGGGAAGATCGAATTTTCGGACGACTACGTTGCGTCCGACGCCATGCAAGCGATGCAACGCAAAATGCGCACCGAGCTTGATCCTGAGATCGAGGCGCAGGGTTTCGATAAGATGCGCTCCCGCATCACAATTGTTAAGACGGATGCGTCCGAGATTTCCGGATCAGCAGACGAACGATATCGCGGCGGGCCGGAGAACCCGCTGACAGATGCGGAAGTTGAAGCGAAGTTCCGATCCTGTTGTGCAGGCGTCTTGGACGATGCTGCGCAGGGCGCGCTCTTGAAGGATGCATGGGGCGTTCTCGACTTGGCCGATGCCACAGTGCTTTCGAAACAACTAACACCTTGATGTGTTGCGAGGCCTTCGGCCTCGCCAAAGGGCCCCGGGGGGGGGGGGGGGGCCCCACCCCCCCCCCCCCCCCCACCACAACCCCCCACACACCGACCCAGAAACAAACACAACAAAAAAAAGATGAAAAACAAAAAGAAGAAA
>JBCDLY010000014.1:0-72565 GCA_038744815.1 Pseudomonadota bacterium
CCCGCATTTGTGTAGCGGAGCAGATAATCCACGTCGATTTGACCGCCCTTTAGCAATTCGTGCACGAGGGCCAAAATAAACAGACCATCCGTCCCAGGTGTGATCGGCACCCATTCGTCGGCGATGGCGTTGTAGCCGGTGCGAACCGGATTTACGCCGACAATTTTCGCACCACGTTCCTTCAAACGTGACAGACCCGTTTTGATCGGGTTGCTGTCATGATCTTCAGCCACTCCGAATATCATAAAGAGTTTGGTTCGCTCCCAATCGGGGGATCCGAACTCCCAAAATGCGCCACCCATGGTGTAGATGCCAGCAGCTGCCATATTGACCGAACAAAACCCACCATGGGCTGCATAGTTCGGTGTTCCGAATTGCTGTGCCCACCAAGATGTCAATGACTGGGATTGATCGCGACCTGTGAAAAACGCGAGTTTCCGGGGGTCTGTCTTTCGGATCGGCGCAAGCCAAGATTTGGCGATGTCGAATGCTTCGTCCCAGCTGATTTCTTCGAACTGAGATGTCCCACGTGGACCGACGCGTTTCATCGGAGCGTTCAATCGGGCAGGGGAATAGTGCTGCATGATGCCGGCCGACCCTTTCGCGCAAAGAACGCCCTTGTTGATCGGGTGGTCGCGGTTTCCCTCTATATACGAGACTTTCCCATCTTTGAGATGGACGTTGATGCCGCATCGGCACGCGCACATATAACACGTTGTTTTTTTGACATCGTCCGAAACGGCTGGTGACGTGTCCAGGTCGGGTTGCGCCATGACTCTTCTCTCCTCGCGAAAGGGTGATCGAAATATGTGTATACTGCAAGATGTTCTGATGCCGCTCTCGAAAGAAGAGGCCTCTTTCAGCTTTTCCGAAAGACCTTGAACACAATATTTTGTGCTCGGCTAAGTGGGCCTCACGCTCAGCAGGGCGATCACGCGCGCCGCGCCTGCCTGGGCGCGGCGCGCGGGTCGGTCCCGAAGGGACCGAAACGTATCCTGCTACGAGCCGCGCGCCATCGCTGCGACGCCCGTGCGGGCAACCTCGACCAGACCAAGTGGGCGCATAAGATCGACGAAAGCGTCGATCTTTTCAGGTCCGCCAGTGAGTTCGAAAACGAAACTTTCAAGGGTGCTGTCTACAACACTTGCGCGGAACACTTCCGACGTTCTGAGGGCTTCGACCCGTTTGTCCCCGACACCCGCGACTTTGATCAGCGCAAGCTCTCGTTCGATACTTGGGCCTTCGACAGTAAGATCATGAACATCGTAGACCGGTACCATGCGTTCCAATTGCGCTTTAATCTGTTCGATGACCTGAGGTGTCCCCGTTGTGACGATCGTGATGCGGGAGCGTTGACCCTCGTGATCAACTTCGGCGACCGTCAGGCTTTCGATGTTGTAGCCCCGACCCGAAAAGAGGCCGATGACGCGCGCAAGAACGCCCGCTTCGTTATCAACGATCACCGCAAGGGTATGCGTTTCTTGATCCTCACCCCAGGTCGGGCGCAGATTGTAAGCGCTTTGGCGTGTGCTTCCGCGTTTTAGTTTTAGTGCACTCATCCTGGTTCCCCTCCATCTCGTGGGCGATCCCAATAGATCATTTTGATACTGCTTTCTGGATACTATCCACAAGCCGTCTCGCCAATATGCGGCCTCGCGTTTGGGTGCGCAATCGCCTCGATCCGCGGTTGCCAAGTATCTCCCCTATCCAGGCTGTGTCCGACGTTGCCGGAATCACATCCATCCATGCATCTGCAAGCGCATTAAAGCCGAGTTTCCGCGACACTTTCGCATATTTCCGAATGTCGGTTTCGCCGAACACGCGACCCCGATGACCGGCAACCGGCGAGAGTAAATGCTCTTCATATTCGTGGGCCAACCAAGCGCCTGCAAGCAGCTGCTCGTTGTCTGAGGACATTTGAATAATGGCCGAGAGGTCTTTAGGCGAGACGTCCGAATACGTATGCACCAGCATTTCAGCGCGATCGCCGATCACCTTTCGAAGTGCTGCGCGCTTGTTATTTTTCGGAAACTGACCAATCCGATAAGCCGAGTGAAACATAGACGCGGCCAATATGTCTTTCTCAATGGTTACAAAATGGGCCGTCGCATCTGTCGCGCCAACGGCGTGACAGATAAAGGGCCGCTGGCACTTTCGGATGCGACCGAAGAAGAGGTCAAGGGCAAAGTCGTGCCACGTTACCACCTCTTTAAGAAGCGCATCCGATCCTCCTTGGCCCCGAAGAGTGCAAAGCAATCCAATCAGGTTCTGGTGCGGGGCATAACTCATAACGTCCTTACTTACGGTCTACTTCACCGTCTAATGTCGGTAACTTACCGTCCTTCGCTTATACCAAAACTGCTCCACCAGCATCGATCGCACCGTGCGTTGATGCCTCGCCCAGCAGCATTTCGTTATGCGCTTTGCCTGACGGGATCATCGGGAAGCAGTTTTCGTGCTTTTCCACGAGGCAATCGAAAATCACAGGCCCGTCATAGGCGAGCATCTCTTTGATCGCTTCATCCAGATCATCAGCGTGATCGCATTTGATGCCCTTACAGCCAAACGCCTCGGCCAGTTTGACGAAATCGGGCAATGCCTCTGACCAGCTGTGGGAATAGCGCTCACCATGCAGCAGTTCTTGCCATTGACGGACCATGCCCAGTCGTTCGTTGTTTAGAATGAACTGTTTGACGGGCGCGCGGTACTGTACTGCGGTTCCCATTTCCTGCATATTCATAAGCCAAGACGCTTCACCCGCGACATTGATGACCAAAGCATCGGGATGGGCGATCTGCACCCCAACAGACGCAGGTAGACCATATCCCATTGTGCCGAGGCCACCGGAGGTCATCCAACGGTTCGGATCCTCGAAACCCAAATATTGCGCCGCCCACATTTGATGCTGGCCCACTTCGGTTGTCACATAGCGATCCATGCCTTTTGTAAGCGCTTCAAGGCGGGCGAGTGCGTATTGTGGTTTGATCGATTGGCCCTTTTGATCGTAGGCAAGGCAATCGATCGCTCTCCATTCGGAAATTTGCGTGTGCCATGCTTTCACTGCATCGGCGTTCGTTTTTCGTCCGCGCGACTTCCAAATCTTCAACAATGCTTCAAGAACATGCCCGACGTCCCCAATGATCGGCACGTCCACATGTATTACTTTGTTAATGGAGGATGGATCGATATCGATATGGGCCTTCTTCGACCCCGGACTAAACGCATCGACCCGACCAGTGATCCGGTCATCGAACCGCGCACCGATATTGATCATCAGATCACATCCATGCATCGCCATATTGGCCTCGTAAGTGCCATGCATGCCCAACATGCCGAGCCAGTTTTGGCCACTTGCGGGGTAACAGCCTAGCCCCATCAATGTTGATGTGATCGGGAAATTTGTGGCCGCAACAAGTTCACGCAAAAGCTGGCTTGCAGCGGGACCGGAGTTGATGACCCCACCTCCAGAATAGATGATTGGCCGCTCCGCACTTTCCATCAACGCCGCGAGCGCCTCGATCTTGGTCAGATCGCCTTTGACTTGAGGTTGATAATGCCCGAGGTCCGCCTTTTTCGGCGGTGTGTAGCTTCCGGAAGCGAATTGAACATCTTTCGGAATGTCGACCAAAACCGGGCCAGGGCGACCCGACATTGCCACATGGAAGGCCTCGTGAATAGTGTTCGAAAGATGTTCCGTATCCTTCACCAGCCAATTGTGCTTCGTGCAGGGCCGCGTGATACCAACCGTGTCGGCTTCTTGGAACGCATCGTTTCCGATCATAAAGGTTGGCACCTGCCCGGAGAGGACAACGATCGGAACCGAATCCATCAGCGCGTCAGTCAATCCGGTCACGGAATTCGTCGCGCCTGGGCCTGATGTGACCAAAACAACACCTGGCTTTCCCGTGGAGCGCGCATAGCCCTCGGCAGCATGCGTAGCGCCTTGTTCGTGGCGAACAAGGATATGCCGGATTTGGTTTTGCTTGAAAATTTCATCGTAGATCGGAAGGACAGCACCACCGGGATATCCGAATACTGTGTCCACACCCTGGTCCAACAGAGCTTGAACAACCATTTCCGCACCAGTCATTGTTTTTGCCATCGTCTTCAACCCGTAGATTTTGTTCCGCCGGATTTGTAATACCGCGACCTGTGTGGTCAACTCTGTTTTATTATTTTTATGAAAATAAGATCATCTATTTTGTAATAAAATTATAAAATAAAGGAAATCTTGAACAATAATAATAATTCGCGGTGTTTCTGCGTGTGTTTGCAAATTTAGGGCAGAATCTTTCACAACAGCATCGATGTAATTGCACTTTTACACGATCATGGCATGGTCTCTGGAAAGGGAGAGTGAAATGCACAATACCAACGAACCTTCATTCCGTGAATCGGTTGACATCATGTTCAATAGGGCTGTCGGGAGGCTTCAGCTTCCCGAAGGTCTGCCCGAAAAGATACGCGTGTGTAACGCGACCTATACCGTTCGGTTCGGTGTGAGGCTTCGTGGCCGGGTTCACACTTTTGTTGGTTATCGGGCCGTGCACTCAGAGCATATGGAACCGGTGAAGGGTGGGATCAGATATTCCCTTGGCGTAAGTCAAGATGAGGTCGAGGCGCTTGCCGCGCTGATGACCTATAAGTGCGCGTTGGTTGAGACGCCCTTTGGTGGATCAAAGGGAGGTTTATGTATTGATCCGCGCGAATGGGAAGAGCACGAGTTGGAGCGGATTACCCGTCGGTTCGCTTACGAGCTGATCAAGCGCGATTTGATCAATCCCAGTCAAAACGTGCCAGCACCCGATATGGGCACGGGCGAGCGGGAAATGGCATGGATTGCGGATGCTTATGCGCGCATTCACACCACGGATATCAATGACAAAGCCTGCGTTACGGGTAAGCCACTGAATGCAGGTGGCATCCGCGGTCGGGTCGAAGCAACGGGACGCGGCGTGCAATATGCGCTGAAAGAATTTTTCCGCCACCCAGAGGATATGAAGGCAGCGGGGCTGACAGGGAAATTGGGCGATCAAAGCGTGATTGTCCAAGGTCTGGGCAATGTGGGCTATCACGCGGCGAAGTTTTTATCCGAAGAAGATGGCTGCGCCATCACGACGGTGATTGAGCGCGATGGCGCGATCAGCAATTCCGATGGGTTGGATATCGAAGCGCTCAAAGCGCATATCGGCGAAACCGGCGGTGTCAAAGGGTTCGAGGGAGGCACCTATTCCGAAGACGGCGCAGCAGCGCTCGAAAACCCATGCGAGATTCTGATCCCGGCTGCGTTGGAAGGGGTGGTCAATCTTGGCAATGCAGATCGGATCAAAGCCAAATTGATCATCGAGGCCGCAAATGGCCCGGTGACGGCGGGTGCCGACGACATTCTGCGGGATAAGGGCGTCGTCATCATTCCCGATATGTATGCCAATGCAGGCGGCGTGACGGTGTCTTATTTTGAGTGGGTCAAAAACCTCAGCCATATTCGGTTTGGTCGAATGCAACGCCGTCAAGAAGAGGCGCGCCATCAGCTGCTGGTCGATGAGTTAAACCGCGTCTTTTCCGAGGCGGGCCATAACAGTTTGCAACTCTCTGATGATTTCAAATCTGCCTATCTCCAAGGAGCGGGCGAATTGGAATTGGTACGCTCCGGCCTCGATGACACGATGCGTGGCGCTTATCAGTCCATTAGAGAGGTCTGGCATGGCCGCTCCGATGTCGATGATTTGCGCACAGCGGCCTATCTGGTTTCGATTGAGCGGGTTGCGGGAAGTTACAAGGCCAAAGGATTGTAAGCGGCACCCGTCTTTCTACTTTGTCCAAATACCTAAAAGCGCCGAGGCCCAACGGGCCGAGGCGCGGGTCGGGCCGCCAAGGCGGTCCGAAACACCTTATTGCAAGACACCATGCTCCAACGCATAGCGCGTCAGGCCAGCCGTGGTGCTGATACCTAGCTTACGCTTGATGTTTTTGCGATGCGTCTCGACCGTGCGCACTGAGATATCCAAATCATAAGCGACCTGTTTGTTTGACTTGCCTGATGCAAGTTCCAACAAGATTGTTTGTTCGCGCGAGGTTAGTGGCTCGCGCATTTTCGCTGTCGTCTTAAGTTGGCTTGCAGCTGTTGCGCACAAAAATGTCTCGCCGGCATGGACCTTCTGAATGGCGGTTATGATCTCTTCTGGGGCCACATCCTTCAAAAGATATCCTTTTGCGCCGTGACGCATTGCCGTCGACACATATTCGGGGGCGTCATGCATGGATAATATCAAAATAGAGGCGTCACTGTCGCGTTCGAGCAAAATTTCCGTCGTCGCAATCCCACCCAATTCCGGCATATTCAGGTCCAGAAGGACAATATCAGGGGCGAGTTTGGGATAATTGTCGACAACCTCTCGGCCGTTTGCAAACACACCGACAATGTCGATATTGGCATAGGTTTCCAAAATCCCGCAAAGCCCTTCTGTCACCAATGGATGATCATCTGCGATCATCACTCGGATCGGATTGACGGTCATTGGCTCTCTCCTGAAGGGGTCACTTGCTCTGCCTTAAGCATGTTTGACAGCGGTAAGGTGGCCTCAATGTGCGTACCTGATTTTGTACTTTTGATCAAAAGACGTCCACTCAGATGTTCAATGCGTTCCTGCATATTACGCAGACCAAGGCCTGATTTTTCCTGATCTGGATCAAATCCGACGCCATTATCTGCAATTTTCAGCGTCGCACCGCGTTTATGGCCGTAGACATCGATTTTGACCTTGGTGGCTTTGGCATGGCGCTCAATATTTGTCAGCGCTTCTTGGGCCACCCTGTAAAGCGCGGTCTTGGCGTCATCTTCCAGGCGGTTGCGAAACACTACAGTCTCAAACTCGGTTGCGATATTTGTCCGACGGCTGAAATCATCGACCAATTCCTTCAACGCAGGGCTCAGGCCAAGATCATCCAAAATACCGGGGCGCAAATCGCGGCTGATCCGGCGGACCTCGCCAATTGCGGTGTTCAGCCCATCTCGGGAGCGTTCAATCGATTGCTGTGCTTTTGCCTCTCCCAGGCCAAGCTGGCGCGCCGCCAAATCAAGGGCATAGCGGATGCCGACCAAGGTTTGGCTGATCCCATCATGAAGTTCCCGTGACACTCGCGTGCGCTCTTCTTCTTGAGTGTCGAAAATCCGTTGGGTGAGTTCCTTCAGCTTCACATCTGCCAAGCGGCGCTCCCGGATATTGATCAAAAGACCGGAGAGAAAAACAAGAATCAACGCCATTGCTGTGATGGCCAAAATCCACAAAGAGGTGTTTCGGATCCGTGTTTGTGTCTCCATGCGCGCAGCTGAAAGCTCTTTAAGGACATCATCAATGAAGATGCCGGTGCCCACGGCCCACCGCCAATCTTGGAGGCCAATCACATAGCTGACCATTTCGGCATTTTCCCCGGTCGAGGGTTTGGGCCAGAGATAGCGGTGATAGCCAGAGCCGTTTTTCGCAATTTCGATCAACCGATCGACAACAGGTGTCCCAGCACTGTCGGTAAGCCCAACCCAGTTTTCGCCGATCAAATATGTCTGCCTTGGGCTGACCAGATTGTTCCCGTCGTAATCATAGACGAAAAAGAACCCATCCGATCCAAACGTCATGGCGGCCAAGGTTTGTGTCACCAGAAGCTTTGCCGTTTCATCATCAGGCCCTGCACGGCCGTAAATGTTCACAAAGGCCTGTCGTGCAAGAGCAATGTAGTTTTTGAGCTCTTCTTCTTTGGCCTCCAACAGCTCGCGTTCCAATGTTGCAAGTTCGCGTTCTGAAAGTTGCCTTGATTGCGCTTGGACCACCAATGCAATCGCGGCTACGGCAAAAATTAAAGGGATTGTTGCGACAAGAAAAACCTTTTGCCCATAGCTAAGGGGGACGCCCCACGTTTTCCACTTTGCCCGTTCCATACTGACCAATAGGCTAGAGCGCTTCACGTTGAGCGCGTCAAGACTACTCAGGGCTATTGGGTAGTTGATAAATGGGTGCTTCAAGCTATCTTGGCCCCACGACGAACCCTATTCTATGTAGGGTTCACATAATGGGAGGAATTTTATGGATCGTCGTAAGTTTCTGAAGGCGTCTGCCTTCGGCGGCGCGGCTACGGCTGCGTCAACGCTGGCAGCCCCAGCAATCGCGCAAGGTAAAGTGACGCTGACAATGGTGACATCTTGGGGCCGTGGCCTTGCAGGTGTTTTTGATGCGGCTCAGCGCACAGCGGACAATATCAATGGTATGTCCGATGGCTCTATCGAAGTTGAAGTGAAAGCAGCTGGCGAACTCGTCGGGGCGTTCGAAGTGTTCGATGCGGTGTCTTCTGGTCAGGCAGACATGTACCACGCAGCGGACTATTACTTCGTGAACCAGCATCCTGGTTTTGCATTCTTCACGGGCGTTCCATTCGGTATGACCGCGACAGAGCTGAACAACTGGTATTACCACGGCGGTGGTATGGAGCATCACCATAATCTTGGTGAGATCTTTAACCTGAAGTCATTCCTTGCGGGGAACACAGGCACACAAGCCGGCGGTTGGTTCCGTCAAGAGATCACAGGTCCAGAGGACTTCAACGGTCTTAAGTTCCGTATGCCAGGCCTGGGTGGCAAAGCCCTGGGTTACATGGGCGCGTCCGTTCAGAACCTTCCAGGTGCTGAAGTGTACCAAGCGCTCTCTTCTGGTGCGATCGATGGTACAGAGTGGATCGGTCCTTGGGCAGATGAAAAAGCTGGTTTCCAAGAGATCACGAAGTTCTACTATACTGCGGGCTTCCACGAGCCAGCGGCCGGTCTATCCGTTGCGATGAACCTCGAGAAGTTCAACGAGATGACACCACAGCAGCAGAAGATGATCGAAGTTGCCGCGGGTGAAGCAAACGTGTGGAACCTGTCTCAGTACTTGAACAATAACGGTGCGGCGCTTGCGCGTCTTGCAGCGGGTGGTGTGAAGGTTCTGGAATTCCCAGACAGTGTTTGGGATGCATTCGGTTCTGCATCTCAGCAGGTCTATGATGAGTTCCTAGGCGATGAGATCTTCAAAGAGATCTATGATGACTACACAGCATCCATGCGCGAGTCTTCCAGCTGGCTGACAAGCTCCATCGGAGCGTACCGTGCACAGCGCGACCGCGTTCTGGGCTAAGTCAAACGCATAAGACGAGTGTGGCCCTGTCCGATGGATGGGGCCATATTTTAAGCGAGACAGACCGTGGTGCCGCGGTTGGGAGGGAACATGGCGAGATACTTTGGCTGGGCGTTGCTCGGCATCTTTTTGATTGATTTTCTCGTTTTTCGAAGCGCTGGATTAAATTGGATCTTCGAGTACTTCATAACAACCTATCCTGTCGGCACAGTGCGTTTTATCTATTACGGCGGATCAAATGCGGCGGCGCTTGCGCTGCTCGGCCTCTTTGTTGTTTTCACTGCGGTGGGCCTTTTCTACCGGCGGGTGCTGTGGGGTACAGTGATTGGCCTTGAGGCGATGAACAACTCGATTGGCCGTGTTTTTGCTTGGGCGGGGCTGATCATGGTTCTGCAGCAAATTATCATTGTGTTCTTACAACGTATTTTTCGTGTTTCCGCGATCGACTTTGGCGTCGGCGCGCCTTTTGGCTACGAGTTCCTCAACTTCGGATTGTATCTCAGCCACGACCTAAGCTGGTACGCGGAAGAGCTGAAACTGTTCAACGCTATGATCGTCGTGTTGTGCTGTGCCTACACATTTGTGCAGGGTGGCCATGTCCGCGTGGACCTCTTCTACGCCAATATGAGTTATAGAAAGAAAAAGATCACCGATATGCTCGGCTGTCTTTTGTTCATGATCCCCATGACCATGCTCGTTTGGAAGTACGGTTGGTTCTTCCTGTGGCGGCATTTGGTGACACCAAAAATTTCAGCAGGTGATAAACTTGAACTGCTTGAGCGGAAGGCGCGCCTTCTGAAACCGAATGTAGAGACGATTGGCTTCTCCCCAAATGGGTTCGATGCCTATTGGCTCTTCAAACTTCTTTTACTCGGCTTTGCCTTTTTCATGTTCTTTGCTGCGGTGGCGTTTTTCTATCGCTCGCTTCTTGAACTGATCGAAGGTGAAGAGAGCGAAGGCAAATACCTTGACCGGGACAACGCTGCACAAGCGGCGCACTAGGGGACCTCGAACATGCTGTTTGGTTTAGACGGAATTGAAATTGGCCTGATCATTGTGTTTGCCTGCTTGTTCGGCAGCATCATGTCTGGCTTTCCTGTTGCTTTTGCGATCGGTGGATCTGCGGTGGTCAGTTTCACGATCCTCGCCATTCTGGATTCTTCCGGCGTCCTTGTGAAACAAGTTATCGATACGTCGTCCCCAGAGTATCAGGCGTTGCGTGACAGCGGCGTTGCGGCATTTGATATCTCGCATTTCCGATACCCAACGATACCCGAAGTGACAGAACCGCTGTTTTCGGGCGGGTGGCAGCAGGCGCTGGATCGCAACCTGTCCTTCATTGTGAACCGCATGAACGAGCGTGTGTTGGCCGGACAATCCATTGAGACACTTCTTGCAGTTTTGATGTTCGTTTTGATGGGTATTACGCTTGAGCGCTCAAAAATTGCGAATGACCTTTTGACAACAATGGCGCGTGTTTTCGGACCGCTTCCAGGCGGTTTGGCCGTCTCTGTTGTGGCTGTGGGTGCTTTTCTTGCAGCCTCTACCGGGATTGTCGGTGCGACAGTTGTGACAATGGGGCTTCTTTCGTTGCCGACCATGTTGCGAAACGGATATTCGCCACAACTTGCCACTGGGGTCATTTCCGCATCGGGAACCCTTGGACAAATCATTCCACCATCTATCGTAATTGTTCTTCTTGGGACCTTGGCCGGCGATCTCTATTCGACTGCGCAAGAAAGCCGAGCGCAATCTTTGGGCTGTAGCGATGCTCTTACGTATTTGGGTGAAGCCGCTGTTCTATCGGTTGGGACACTCTTTCAGGCGGCGATCCTTCCGGGTATCTTCTTGGCGCTCCTTTATGCCGCTTATGCCTTCGGGTTTGCAGTGCTCAACCCATCTAAGGCACCTCCTGTCCTGTTCGAAGGTGAGCAGGAACAGGTCCGCACGCGCGGACAGGCGCTTACGTGGTTCTTGGTTGTGCCTGCAGGTATCATTGCATTTGCGATGGCGTCTTCAGCAATTAACCTGAGCGGCAGCCAAGACTTGACGGTTGACTCGATCACCGACGTTGGGGCGACTGCGGAGCTGCGCACGAATGTCAGCGATGACTGTCGCACCGCCATGATTGATTTGCACGGTCAGGAAAAATGGGATCGTTCTGTAGAACAAGCCGCTCAGATTGCGGCCGATGGCACAGGCGGCGGGCAAGAGCGCCTTACGGATGAACAACTCGCCGCTGCGCTCGAAGAGAAGATTGCAACGCGCGCGCCTATCGGTGGCGGTTTGATGACAACCTTGACCTTCCTTGTGTTTGTTATGGCGATCGCCTTTGGTATGAAACCGTCTGCGGAGCGCGCGCCGTTTGGCTGGGGTGCCCTTGGTGTTCTTTCTGCGCTCCTGATTGACGCGCTTCTTCTTCCCCCAACAATGACCGCTGGTACGCGTTTCCTCTATTTGGTCATTCCTTTCGCTCTCATCCTGTACGGTGTACGTCATGCGGCGCGAATTATGGGGGAGAACGAGCTTTTCCGCGTTGTCTTCCCGCCGCTCGTATTGATCATTGCTGTTTTGGGTTCGATCCTTGGTGGCATTACGAACCCGACCCCGGCCGCCGCGCTCGGCGCTGGCGGCGCCATCATGTTGGCGGCGTATCGTAAATTAGAAGAAACGGATGGCTGGGCGGGCTCGATCCTTATAGCCGCGTTTGCAATGGTCATCATGATATTGGTCGGTGTGAACTTTGATCTGCGAACCGGTGTCGAGAATATTAGCGTCGAGAACTGGATTGCCATCGCCGTCGCCCTGATCGCGTATCACGTCGCCATTGGCGGGTTGCTTTATGCCTGCTGGGTTTTGTGGCGCGGCGCTGTGCTGACACCTGTTGTACGAGAAACCGCAAAGGTCACCGCGATGGTGTTTGCTATTCTCATTGGCTCTCAGGTTCTGAACTTGGTGGTGATCTCCTTCGGTGGGGAGCATTATATTCAGGAATTCCTGCGGAGCTTTGATCGCGAATGGGTTGTCTTCCTCATCGTGATGCTTGTGCTCTTTATATTGGGTTTCGTTCTCGATTTCCTTGAAATCATCTACATCGTTGTCCCTATTGTTGGGCCCGTAATTTACGGCGGTACGATGGACCCCAAATGGGTGACGATCATGATTGCAATCAACTTGCAAACGAGCTTCTTGACCCCGCCCTTTGGTTTTGCACTCTTCTATTTGCGTGGCGTTGCCCCGAAAGAGGTGACGACAACGCATATTTATCAAGGTGTTGCACCCTTTGTGGTGATCCAGGTTGTGGGTTTGGCAATTCTTTGGATGTTCCCCCAGATTGTCACAATTGTTCCGAACTGGTTGGGGTAACGCGGGTCAGGCGACCGCTCGTCTTTGTGGAGTGTGCTTTTCTCTGCGCAGGTTTCACCGCGTCTCCCACCAGGGCATCCGCAGATGGAGGGCACACCTATGGATCAGCACCAGGTGCTGGGCGTGCTAAACATCATCACGCTTCTTTTTTGTGCCCCGTGGTGGCGGACCCACATCTGGCAGTCGAATATTCGCGACCTGTTCAGGAATAGGTTGGGTCCCAAGCGGATGATTGCCTGAAGATACGGACTTCGGATCAATCATTTCAGACCAAGTATTGTTCTTAAAGACTTCGAGCGGGGAAAACTTGGCTTTATATGCCATTTTTGGTGAGCCTGGAACCCAATATCCAAGATAGACATAGTTCAACCCGGCTTGCCTCGCGATCTCTATATGATCCAAAATCATAAATGTTCCGAGCGAGAGACGATCAAAGTCTGGGTCGAAGAACGAATAGACCATCGATACACCATCATGCAGGATATCTGTCAAACAGACGGCGAGGAGGTGCTCGCTTCGCCGTTCAGCGCTGGAGTAGTATTCCACAACGCGGCTGCGAATGGGTGTTTCTTCGACCATGGCCGCAAATTCGAAAACATCCATATCAGCCATGCCACCGTCTGCGTGACGTGCGCTCAGGTACTTCTTGAAAAGCTCAAACTGTGGTTCGGTGGCCCAAGGGGCAGAGGATGTTCTGTGAATATCCTTATTGCGCCGCAGAATTTTCTGTTGGCTTTTTGTCGGTTGGAAATCCGACACGCGGATGCGCACAGACATGCAGGCCTGACAATCAGCACAGCTCGGTCGATACAACACGTTTTGCGACCGTCTGAACCCTTGTGCAGACAACGCATCATTCAGGGCAACCGCATGATCCCCATGCAAAGCTGTGAACAATTTTCGCTCGGTCCGGCCCTTTAGATACGGGCACGGTTGCGGTGCAGTGACATAAAACTGGGTCGCGAGCGGTAATGAATGGCGCATAAAACTTCCTAATCCATGGAAGATGTTAGCGAAGGCGCGCCGTCGATCAACCCTTCGCGTTAAACGTTTGGTGTTCTGATCGCAGTTGTGCCGAAAGGAAGATCGTGAAGACCCTGTTTATATTGGGTCACGAGCATCATGATCATTCCGATAATCGGTAGGATTGGAATGAAAAATATAAGCGAAAACGTCGTCGAATGGAGCAGGGCAAGTTGAGGGCCGACCCGTTCTCCACCGCCGTTTCTGATCTCAATCCCCATCCACAGCATCCCAACGGTCGCCGAGTACCGCTGTAACATGATTGTGCGGTACGCGATTGAGAGCCCGGTCGCGACGATTGGGAGGATCCATGTCAGTGTGAAAAGCGACAGTATTAAAGCCGCAACCGTAAGGCCAAGAATAATCAAACAATCAACAATCCATGCGGCGAGCCGGCGCAGGGGCACATCTGCATAAAACTGTTGATCTATGTCGGGGTCCGGAAGCCCTGCCATTTGGATCGTGCTGAACATGGTTGAGATGTAGGGATGCCTCTATCGCACTACAAGATTAACATGCCCAAACGTCTTCAGGAGTGCCACAAATGGCGTGGTCTGGCGGGTCCAGGGGGATTTTGCGATCATACTCCAGCGGATGCAGCACTGTTTCAATAGCGGCGAGGCGGGCCCGTCTTTTGTCATCTGTCCGGATGACGGTCCACGGAGCGTGCGTGCTGTGCGTGCGGGCGAACGTGTCCGCGATGGCTGTTGTGTAATCATCCCATTTTCGCAGCCCATCGACGTCTATTCCGCTGAGCTTCCACTGCTTTAGGGGGTCGCGCTCTCGGGCGAGAAAACGGTTAAGTTGCTCGGCTCGACCGACATTCAACCAGAGTTTTCGGAGTATCAGTCCATCCGTAACGAGCTGATGTTCGAACTCGCCGACCTGTGCAAAAAACGTTTCACGTTGCGCTTCGGTACAAAAGCCGAACACATGCTCTACGACCGCGCGATTGTACCAGGATCTGTCAAAGAAGACGATCTCGCCGGCACTTGGCAGGCGCGCAACATAGCGCTGAAAGTACCACTGACCCATCTCTGTATCCGATGGCTTCGGTAGCGCGGCAACTTGGGCAACCCTTGGGTTTAAGTGCTCGCGGAACCGTTTGATTGCACCGCCTTTTCCAGCAGCGTCCCGTCCCTCAAAAATGATCGCCAATCTCTGACCCGTCATTTTGACCCAGCTTTGGAGCTTTACCAATTCGATTTGCAGCGCGTAGAGGCGCTTTTCATAGGATTTCCGCCCCATTCGGTCGTCGTACGGATAGTCTGGACCGAGAATGGGATCGCCGTTGCTTTGGGCAACCGCAGTGCGGATGTCGTCGGGTGCGTTTTCTTCGTAAAATCGCGTGATGGCACCGTTGAATGGTTTGTCCATATGTCGTCCCGAAATACCCTGATCAACAGGGCTATTTCAAACCTGCTCGAACCGCAAGCGCATCAATTTCGTCTAAGACGATGTCGGCATGCGTGTGATGTGGCATATGCCCGCCACCATCGAGTGGTACGTAAATGGCATCTTCGAGGGCACGCTCCAAGGGCACGGAATGGATTTCGGCCGATACGATGATGTCCTCTGTTCCATGAACGATGAGCGCGGGGGCTTTTATTTCGTCGTAGAATGGAACCAGAGCAGCGACGTTTTCTTCGAGAGCGACGCGTTCTGCGGCGTTGACCGCGATCGAGGACCGCCGGATTGTAAGCGCTGCGCCAAAATAGGTGTCATAACCTTCGGGAACGGTTTGCGGTTCGAAAACCGCGTCCATCACGGCCTTAATGTATGTCTCTGTCACAAAAGCCGCCAGTGCAGGACGGAGAAAGAGCCGACCGAGGCTTGCATTTGTGTTGTGATAGAGAGCGTCAACGCCGCCTGGCCAACGGTGGCTGACGGCCGACACTGCGACCAGTCCGGCGATCCCGTCAGGCCGTTCAGTGGCCCATGCCAGGGCAACCGCACCGCCGAGGGAGTGGCCGAGAACGATTGGTTTCGGAGCGCCAAGCGCATCAGCGGCCTGCGCGAGCCGCGCGGCCTGCGCAGCAATGGATGCCGGTGATCCTTCGACCGGATCCGAGTAGCCAAAACCCGGTCGATCAAACGTAATGACGTAGTATCCACGCTGCGCGAGTTCACCCGAAAATCGAAACGTGAAATCGCGCGTGTTGCCGCCCGCGCCGTGGATCAGAACAATCGGGATACCGTCGCGCGGTCCTTGAATGTCTGCGTGCACAGCCGCGCCTTCAATTTCAATAATTTGGCCGGTCGGGGGAAACGCGGCCTCTGCTCGAGCTTCACGAAACGCAGCAACCGTGTGGCTCACACCCAAGAAGACCAGGGGCAACAGAATGAGGGTCAGTGCAACGATCACGAGGCGTCTCATAAACAAGTCCCGTTCAGGGTACAGTTCGACTTAAGGCGCTCCAAACTGTCGACAATCGTTGGAATCGCCAGTTGATGCAACCCGTGACCAAATTTGTCCAATCTCCGGTAAACTGCATGAGGTATCTGATCGATCAAAATGTCGGAGTGAATTTTGATAGGAACCGAACGGTCCAGCGTTCCATGAATGATCTCCACGGGCATGGTTATCTTCTCATACTGTTCCACCATTCGCAGAATTTGTGGACGTAGACGTTTGATTTGTCGGGAATTTGCGCGGAAAGACTTTGGCCGAACCGTGAGCGCATAGCCGACGTGATCGAGGTAGCCATGCGGCGTTTTCTGCGGACTAAAAACTTCGTCATAACCTTCAGAGACCCATGTGTTCGGAACGATGCCGGCCAAAAAGGGGGCAAAGAACCAACTGGTGGATTTTGCGGCGGCCCAGTCATAAAGATAACTCGTTGTGAGAACCCAATTGTTCGATACGGCCGCCACCAGGCAAAGGGCGCGCACCATGCTCGGATGGTTTAGCGCCCATGCAAGCGCAACAGCGCCACCGAACGAGTATCCAAGCACGATCGCCGCGCGGTGTCCAAGCAGCTTGAGCGCCGCTGCCAAGAGATCGGCTTGCTCTGCGAGTGTTTCCCCATCTTCGTGCAACGGGTCCGTGTACCCGTGGCCTGGGCGATCAAACGCGATTACAGTGTAGCTTTCTTTGAGGGCATCAAGAAGCTGGAACGTCCAGTCGCGTATATTGCCCCCGGCACCATGGACAAGAACGAGAGGCGGACCAGAGCCCTCCATTACATAGTGGACCCGGCAGCCCTTAACATAGAGGAACTTTCCGATCGGTGGATGGCTTCTTTCGGCCTTCCTCACCGATTTCCAGGCGCAGAGCTGCAACATCCCATAGATCATGGCGGGAACCAGAACCGGGAGAGAAAAGACCCACAGCATTACTTCAGCCGCCAATTTGACCAAGGTCGTACGGTGTTGACTGGTATATCTCGTTCACCCAGTTTCCATAGAGAAGATGGGCATGACTGCGCCACCGATTTTCAGGTGGCTGTGTGGGGTCGTCGTCAGGGTAATAGTTTAGGGGCACATTGATCTCCGATCCAGAAGCGATGTCGCGATCATACTCCTCTTTCAACGTGCCTGAATCATATTCAAAATGGTTAAAAATATAGAGCGCACGATGTGATCGATCCTCGACGAGGCAGGGCCCAGAAGCGCTACTGTCCATCAAAATGCGGAGATCGGGCGCCTTTTCGATCTCTTCGCGCTTGATTTCTGTCCATCGCGAGACGGGCATAACCAAATCGTCTGACAATCCTCTCAAAAAGGGAGAGCCAGGTGCGAGGTTCTTTTGACGAAAGCAGCCAAACATTTTCGCGTCTAACAAGTGCTTATCAACGCCGTGAAAGTGGTAAATCATCGCCATCCCCCCCCAACAAACGCCGAATGTGGAATGAACGTTGGTTTGCGTCCAATCCATGACGTCTTTCAATTCCTCCCAATAGGTGACGTCTGTGTAGGGCAGGTGCTCGATCGGCGCTCCGGTGATGATAAACCCGTCGAAGCGCCTGTCTTTGATCGCTTGAAACGGCTGATAGAATGCTTCCAGATGATCCCGGCTGGTGTTTTTAGATTGATGTTCGGTCATGCGCACGAGCGTCAATTCGATCTGAAGCGGTGTTGCACCAATTAGGCGCGCGAATTGGGTTTCGGTTTGGATTTTCTTCGGCATCAGATTGAGAAGTCCGATCTGTAGCGGTCGAATATCTTGCCGGATAGCCGCCTCTTCGGCCATCACGGAGACACCTTCGTTCCTCAAAACATCAAAGGCGGGCAATTTCTGTGGAATTTTAATCGGCATGGGCTTCTAGAGCATTTTGGATAAGTGTTTCGAAGGCTTCAACCGTCCGTACTGTTGCAAGCTCTGATGCTGGGATCGTTACACCCCAGCGCTTTGCGATAGCCCGATATCTTGGCAACCGATGATCAACGAGTTTCAAGAATCCCCACCGGATGAAATGATCGGGATCAACCTGATCCGAAGCGACTTTATGCGCCTCTCTGTACTCGTCCCACAAGCCAAGAAGGACATGTTCTTGATAATACATCGGCTTTGGCGCGATTTCGAAGCGCTCTGTCAGTTCTTTGGTATGCTTGTCCGTCCCTTCGATCCAAACCGGCAGAACATGCTGGCAGAGCTTTGACATGATCGGGTCGTCGGGGTTTTCTGGATCAACGACCTCGACCAGTGAGCCCGACGTATCGCAGACGAAGTTCTTGTATCCGTAAATCCGCTCGGATCGGTCGATAAAGTGAAGCGTATCGAGCATGGCTCCAATTTCTGCCACGCGGTGGAGCTGTTGCCGCCGCAAGTATTCTTCGAAGGGAATGCCGCCTTTCGTCGGATCGCCCGGCTTGCCGAGATAGGTCGACAAAGGGGCGAGGTTGTCGAAGGTGATGTTCGAGCCGATATAGATTGAGTTTGACCGGAGGAGATCGGCCAAAACGGGCGTTTTCATCGCTTCGATTTTGCAGAGATCAACGATATGTTCGCCGAGATAATGCGTGCCGATGCGGTAATCGACGGAATAGTGATACCATTTGGTCGAAGAGCGCAGCAGCGACGAGATGTATGACTTTCCCAAGCCGGACATGCCGAAGAGCAGAATGCGCTTCTTCGCTGCGGTTTTCCAAGTGTGAGCCGTGTGAAACATAGATGCGTCCTAGCCTGTTCCGCCAAGAAGGTGAATTCCCGACATGTCCGTTGGTTCTTTTCCGGTGGGGGGGCGTTGCCCCCTCGTATGCGGGCTGTGCCCGCACACTCCCCCAGGATATTTTCAGACAGAAGAAGGGGCGGGGTTTTGAACCCGTTGGTCCCGGATATTAAGGTAGTTCCCACCAAGGACGAGTAGGGAGCCAACAAGAACCGTCCAAAGGAGCGGTTCGTCGTAGAGATAGAAGCCGATCACAGCGATTAAGGGCAGTCTTAGAAATTCAAGAGGCGCTACAAAACTTGCATCCGCCAAGCGGAGCGCCATTGTAAGACAAAAATGTGCGGTCAGCCCGCATATTCCGATGCCGAGGAGGTATGGCCAATGCCACGGTTTGGGC
Source organism: Pseudomonadota bacterium (assembly GCA_038744815.1). Taxonomy (GTDB): domain Bacteria; phylum Pseudomonadota; class Alphaproteobacteria; order Rhodobacterales; family Rhodobacteraceae; genus Amylibacter. The sequence goes on from JBCDLY010000014.1 coordinate 19,059, forward strand.
CAGGTTATCACACCGTCCCAATAAGAGGCAGCAAGTCCGAAAACAGCTTGCATCACCACGAGCCAAAACAAAATGCAGGTCAGGCTTTCGGTTTGTGTGAGTGCCTTGGTTGTAATCGAGGTTCCCGCAAAGCCGATGGCACAGGTCAGCGCAGCAAGTGTGGCCCAGTTTATTGTGGATACATCGGGGCGCGCGACAATCAATATACCCAAAAAGCCGATCCCGATCCCGATCATGCGCAAACGTGATAGATGTTCCCCCAAGAAAATGGGGGCCAAGATCGCGATCCAAAGTGGGGTGGCGAATTCAAACGCGAAGAGCTGCGACAGAGGGATATACAACACCGCATAGAACCAGAGGTTTTGGCCTGAAAAATGGAATATATTCCGCAGCAAGTGCAGGCCCAAACGATGCGTCGAGATTTCTCGCAAAGTGCCGAAGCTGGCAGCTATGGTGACGACGAAAAAGAGCCCGAATAAGGATCGATAGGTCATGATTTCAAATGTTTGGAGATCCTGACCCACCTCGCGGCCCATAACGGCCATTGCGCTGAACGACAGCATGGCGCCGAACACAAAGGCAACGGCGCGCCATGTTGCCCCTGGTGTCATTTGCGCAAACCATCTACGAAAATGACATCAAATGTGTCGGTGTTCTTTGCGAAAAACGCGTCGAAGGTCATCCGATAGGTTCCGCCATTCAGAGGATCAACACCGATTTTGTGCGCGGCACAGATTGCATCGAAAGCCGTGTTCCGATTGTGGTCAATTTCAAGATACGAGCATTGTCTACCGCCGGTGCGCGCCACCAAACCGTTAATCACCGCAACGCGATTGAAGCGGTGATCCGACCATTTCCAACCGAAGGATGTTGGATGGGCGTGGGACGCGTATTTTTCGACCAAACCAGCATAGCGCGATCCCTTTTCATCTTTCACCGCTATTCTCCATGGTGTTGCCTCGTGGTCCTAATGAGAGCGATAAAGAAGGACAAGTTGCAACCGCGATCGATCGCGTCGATAGCGCGGTCGGGCAAGCAGGATGTCGACATCTCTTATCGACTTGCGCGGCAACACCCGGTCAACAAGATGGCCTCGTTCAGAGCTTGGGTAAGAAATTCTACGCGGTGTGAGAAACTCTCGTCCCCGCCCAGTACGCAGGCCGCAGGTGCTGTGACAGCAATGCCAGTAAAGCCCGTTGTCATATTGGTCAGCGAGAACGCCCGAACGCTGCGGTTGCCCTGGGCCAATGCGGTAAGTGCGATATCGGCCGACATCGCGGTCTCGCCAGTTCGTTCAAATGTCGCGGAGCCCGCATCGACCCGGAGATCGAGATGCCAAAATGGGTCTTCCCCTTCACAGGCAAGTGTTTCCCCCAACGCGCTGGGGGCCGATATAAGGATAAGAAAAGCTGCTAGAAGATGTTTCATGTTCGCTCCATTTCAGTCACAGTTCTGCATGAGGGATGGCGACATGAAAAGATATGCGAGGGTGATTGTTGCGATGATCGTATCGGTCTGTGCGGGAAGCCCCGGATATTCGGAAGGGTGGACCGCGGTTGACCGGGCGGTTCGATCCATCTTTGTGAACATGCCCAGCGTCAGCGTCGAACGAGATCTGAGGGGTTTTTGCGGCGCGAATGGCCGTGCGAACACCGATATCTTCTACTGCACATCGGAAAGTCGTATTTATATTCGAGACGGTTTTGTCGATGACCCGCGTGTTCCCTACGCGTTTGCCCATATCATGGGGCATGCTGCGCAAGTGCAGCATGGCGTGGCGGACATTGCGTTTCGATTGATCCAGGAACGCAAAGATGAAGAGGCGATGCTTCGGGGTTTGGTTACCCGCCAAGTCGAGTGTTTGGCAGGCGTGTTTTATGCCAATGCTGGGTTTCCGAAGACGTCAATTCGCGCATTTTATGGCTCGGAACCATTTACGGGGTCTCATTGGGGACGACGCCCGGTCGGCTCTGGTCCGAGGGTTTCTATTGGATTGGATGTTCGGGATGAGTGGTTTCAGAAAGGTCAAACCCTTGAAAGCCCGCTGGCGTGTTCTGTGGATGAGTTGTCTGCAGCGCCACTTCAGATGGGACTGAGGTAAATGACACGTCGGTCAGGCATATCTTATATTATCCCAGCCTAAAGAAACGTGAATTGTATTCATCTGCGGCATCAGGGGGGATGATCTTGGGAATGCCGCCGTCTGGACAGTGAGAGATGCCGAAGAACTGATACTCTCCATCTGGATAGATCAGTAGTTCGCAAGCGATAATTTCGGAGGTGGCTGCGATCCGCCGGCAATCGGAGATGATCGCATGTAAGGCACTCGGCTGCGGGCGCAAAATGGGAGAAATCGGGTCCCATACGGAAAAGTCGAGCGCGCGCCATTCGAGGTCGAAGAAACGCCGAGAGGCATGGTTCATCGATGCCCAGTCGATTTCAAGTGTGTGAAAGAGCGATACGTCCCCGTCGAAGCATAGGGCAACCAGAAGATAGGGCGACGCACCCCCACGCATGAACGGCTCTACGAGAATGCCGGGACGAAGCCCTTTGTAATTCGCCTCGCGCATTTCATGGTAATAATCATGCGCCAGCCAATTATGAAATATGTCCACTGGTGGCGGCGTCGGTCCTATAAGCTCTGGGATGACGTAGCTGTGTGTCGTGCGAACCCAAGCGCCTTCGGGGAAATTAAAGGCGTCGATCTCTTCATGCGACCGCAGGACAGCAAGGGTTCCGATGCAAGCATCCCGCTTAAGAAGGCCGTCAATCACTGTCTTGGTCACATCACGCTCGGTCATTGCGCGAATGAGCACGTCATCGAGACTTCCGTTTGTGAGCTTGCGGAAGATCTTGTCTTTGAAAGACATCTCCGTGCTGGGCGTGCCGCCTGTGTCTTGCATAAAGCGGAGTTGGTGAACCAGGCGGTCGAAATATGGCGACCTTGGTGCGAAGTTGTAAATGCTGTGGCGGACGGCTCGCCTTATTTTATTTCCCAACTTGCCCATCTTCTATGGCCCTATTCCCATTCAATCGTACCGGGTGGTTTGGACGTGATGTCATAGGTCACGCGATTGATGCCTTTAACCTCGTTTATGATCCGCGTTGCCGTCTCCCCCAAGAATTCATGCGTGAACGGGAAATAATCTGCGGTCATGCCATCCACCGATGTCACGGCCCTGAGGGCGCAGGCGTAGTCATAGGTCCGACCGTCGCCCATCACGCCCACGGTCCGGACCGGAAGGATGGCGGCATAGGCCTGCCATATCTCATCATAGAGGCCATGTTTGCGGATTTGATCAATGTAAACGGCATCGGCACGGCGCAGGATTTCAATCTTGTCGCGGGTGATTTTGCCAGGACAGCGGATCGCGAGACCTGGGCCCGGGAACGGGTGACGCCCAACGAATTTCCCGGGCAGGCCAAGCTCTCGACCGAGTGCACGCACCTCGTCTTTAAACAATTCGCGCAAAGGTTCGACCAACGCCATGTCCATTTTTTCTGGCAAGCCACCGACATTGTGGTGCGATTTAATGGTCACCGAAGGCCCGCCAGAGAAGCTGACGCTTTCGATCACATCCGGATAGAGCGTGCCTTGCGCGAGAAACTTTGCACCCAGCGGTTTGGCATGTTTTTCGAACACATCGATGAAAAGCTTGCCGATGGTTTTGCGTTTGGTTTCGGGGTCGTCCTGTCCGTCCAACTCTCCCAAAAACAATTCGGATTCGTCGGCATGGATCAGCGGGATATTGTACTGATCGCGGAACATCGAGACGACTTCGTCGCTTTCGCCTTGGCGCATGAAGCCGTGATCCACGTAAACGCATGTCAGTTGGTCGCCGATCGCCTCATGGATCAACACGGCCGTGACCGAGCTGTCGACCCCACCCGAGAGGCCACAAATAACCTTGGCATCGCCGACTTGGGCGCGGATCGCCGCGATCGCTTGGTCCTTGTAAGCGCCCATGGTCCAGTCGCCGCTGAACCCTGCGATTTTCAAGAAGTTTTGATAGAGCTGGGCGCCCTTCGGGGTGTGGTGCACCTCTGGATGGAATTGGACGGCATAGAAGTTCCGAGCTGTGTCTGCGGTGATGGCAAAGGGTGCGTTGGGGGATGTGCCGAAGACTTCAAAGCCAGGGGCGATCTTGCTGACATGGTCGCCATGGCTCATCCAGACCTGTTCATCGCCCTCTGCAAACCAGCCTTCCAGAATGCTCAGGGTGCCCTCTGGTTTGACAAAAGCCCGCCCGAATTCCGCAGTCCCATGACCGCGTTCCACTCTGCCACCTAGGGATTGCATCATCACCTGTTGGCCATAGCAAATCCCCAAGATCGGCACGCCCATATCGAACACCTCTATCGGCGGGCGCGGGGACCCTTCATCAATGACTGAGGCCGGTCCACCGGAAAAGATCACGGCCTTCGGCGCGAAGGTTTTCAAAAATTCAGGGGTGACGGATTGGAACGGGTGGATTTCGCAATAGACGTTGCTTTCGCGCAATCGGCGCGCGATCAGCTGGGTGACTTGGCTGCCGAAATCGATAATCAGAAGACGTTCATGGGAGGTCATGTTGGCGCTTTATGCAAGGGTTTTGGATTGCTCAAGGCCCCAGCGGCGTGTTCCGAGGGTCCGCATGTCGCTTTCCTGACAAAAATGGCGGGCACGGCATCCCCTTTGGCGGGATGAGCAGTACATCCAGGTCACCGATTTAAATGAGGAGTGATCGTCATGTCTGATGTTGATGTTGCACCAAAACGCCGCGCACGCGGTGGCGGCGGCGCAGCCCGCCGAGCAGAGCGCACAGCTGTGGTGATCGAAACGGCCAAGTATATCGAGCGGAAGATCCCGAATTTTGAGGTGCTCAATGAAGAGGCCCTTCAGGTCATCGAGGCCAATGCCGAGACGATCTTGGAAGAAGTGGGTGTCAACTTTGTCGACAACCCCAAGGCGCTGGATCGTTGGGCGGAAGCGGGCGCAGATGTTGACCGAGAGGCGCAACGCGTGCGCATTCCCAAAGGGCTGGCGCGAAAGCTCTGTTCAACGGCCCCTTCTGAATATGTTCAGGAAGCGCGCAATGCAGATAAGAATGTGCGCATCGGTGGAAACACGATGGTTTTGGCACCGGTTTACGGCCCGCCTTTTGTGCGCGATATCCATGGCGGGCGGCGCTATGCGACCATCGACGATTTCCAGAAATTGGTGAAGCTGATTTACATGTCCAAGTGGCTGCACCATTCCGGTGGGACGGTTTGTGAACCGACAGATATCGCGGTGAACAAACGCCATCTGGACATGCTCTATGCGCATATGACGCTGAGCGACAAACCCTATATGGGATCCGTGACAGCACCCGAACGGGCCATGGACTCGGTCAAGATGTCCGAAATCCTATTCGGTGGATCGGTGACTGATCGCACAGTGATGACGTCGCTGATCAATATCAATTCGCCCATGACATTTGACGATATCATGATGGGCGCGATGGAGGTTTATGCCAAGCATAATCAGGCCTGTATCGTATCCCCGTTCATCGTGGGTGGGGCGATGGCGCCGGTGTCCGTGGCGGGCACGCTGACACAAGTTTTGGCCGAGGCAATGGCTGGTATCGCGTACAATCAGTTGATCCGCCCCGGCGCGCCCGTGATCTTTGGCGCCTTTGTGACATCGATTGATATGAATTCAGGTGCACCGACATTTGGGACGCCGGAAGCATCGAAAATCCTTTATGGCGCTGGGCAATTGGCGCGCCGGATGAAGCTGCCCTTCCGGTCGGGCGGCGCGCTCTGCGGATCCAAGCTACCGGATGCGCAGGCCGCGTATGAGACGGCTAATACACTCAATGCGGCCCTGCTGGGCGGTGTGAACTTCAGCTTGCACGCGGCAGGTTGGCTGGAAGGCGGATTGGTCACGTCCTTTGAAAAGCTCGTGATGGATGCCGATCAATTGGGCGTTCTGCATTCAATCGCCGAAGGCGTCGATGTCTCTGAGAACGCACAAGCAATGGATGCGATCCGCGAAGTGGGACCGGGTGGCCATTACCTGGGCTCGGCCCATACGCAGGCCAATTTCAAGAACAGCTTTTGGCGCTCTGAAATGTTGGACTACCGTCCGTTCGAGACCTGGTTCGAAGACAGCGCGAAAGACACGCAAGCACTGGCTGCTGAACGGGTGGAAAAGCTTCTTGCCACCTATCAGCAACCCGCACTTGATCCATCTATTGATGAGGCGCTTCTCGACTATATCGCAACTCGCAAAGCCTCTGAACCGGACGCATTTGGGTGATTTTGCAGCATGGACGACTCGTATAGAACCGCTGCCAAGAGCTCGACATGCTGATCAACGCGGTACTCAAAACTTCCTGATAGGCGGAGTTCGTTCATTTCGCCTTCCATTTCGGAGAAATCTCGCAAGGCTTCTTCGTTGCTCAGCGTTGGACCGCATAGCAACCACCGAAGCAACATTCGGTTCCGATTGTATTTCTTTTGTGCCAAGCGCGCGGCGCGCAACAATATACGGGGGCGTCTTTGTCCCGCGAGTGGAAATCTATTGATCATAAATCTATTCCTTAAATTTGTGTGATCAGGAAATAGAGAAATCCCTAAAGGGTGCTTGCTCTCCCGCGCGTTTGGTTAACTCCCTGTTATCTATGGTAAATGAGCGTTTACCTTACCGTCGTATTCATCCGGTTCCGCGGAATTTCGTGGCGATCAATTTAAAGATAAATTTCTACGAGGATATATTATGACCCATGCCTTGGCTCGATCTGGTACACTGCCTGCAATACCTCAATTACCGAGCCTTCTCGTCCCAGCGATGCAACACTTGGTGAAGGACAACACCCTCTTGGCCGTAAGTGCGGGCTTGCCAAAGGCGGTTGTTGTGAAACGAGACGGAACGACGGCTGAGACCCGAATGACCCTAGACCGCAGTGACGCCGAAAGGCTTATCGCGTGGGGGTATCTTGAGGTTGTCCGAGAAGGGCGAATTACACTTTATGGGATCACGTCCGTTGGGCGTATGATGGTCCCAGAGACCAAGCCAACCAAAGATACATTTAGGTCGATCACGGAGATTAAGCCGCAAAAAGAAAGCCCTGTGCGGATACTCGCGCGCAAGAAAGACGCAAATGGGAAGCCCTTTTTGGGGGCTGAACACCTAGAGGCGGCGAATATCTTCTCGGAGGATTACCGCGTTGCGGGTTTTGAAGATCATCCGGTTGGTTCACTTCGCGAAGTCGTCGAGTTCCTCTATCCCGCACACACGAACGAGGGCGTCATGGCCGCGCATGAGAGGCTTTGCGCTGCCGTTGACGCGCTCGGGCCAGACTTGGGTGATATTGCAATCCGTTGTTGTTGCCTTGGTGAGGGGATCGAGACAGCAGAACGCCGGATGGGATGGTCCGCGCGGTCTGGCAAAATTGTGCTTCGCATCGCTTTGCGGCGCTTGGTGATGCATTACGATCAAGTCGGCGCTGACTTTCTAATGGTCAGCTGATTGCTTTGGCAATGGCTCCAAAACTTTCGGGTGATAAAGAAGCGCCACCAATCAGGCCACCGTCGACAAAGGGCAAGGACGAAATGTCGGCAGCATTCTCAGGCTTCATAGATCCGCCGTACAAAATCCGAAACCGCTCTCCGAAACGGGCCTGAAGGAGGTCGGCAATACACGTGTGCACCTCAGCAATTTCTTCAAACGTCGGAGTTCGTCCAGTGCCAATCGCCCAGACGGGCTCATATGCGATGATTGTATTGTCAGAAGAGGCCCCATCCGGAAGCGATCCTGCCAGGGACATTCGGATCACATCTAATGTTTCACCGGCGTCGCGCTCTGCAAGCGTTTCCCCGACGCACACGATCGCCACAAGACCTGCATCATGTGCCGCCTTAGTCTTTTCCTTAACTTGATAATCGCTTTCGCCATGTGCATCCCGTCGTTCCGAATGACCCAAAATGACATGGCTTGCTCCGGCCGTTCGCAACATATGCGCCGAGACATCACCTGTATAGGCCCCAGAGACCTCTGAATGGCAGTCTTGAGCGCCAATCTTGATATACTCTGGCAATGTCGATCTCAACACTCCTATAAGTGTTGTCGGCGGGCAAATTAGGACTTCCGTATGCCCGTTTGGAAGGGCTGCAAATCCTGCAAGGTCGGCGTCTAAACCATTCATCTTCCAGTTTCCGGCCGCAAGCTTCTTGTCCATTATTTCATCCAATCGGGTTGATTTGTGAAATAATATCAGGGCTTTACGATCTTGAAAACCTTGCGAACGGCTCGCAGAAGCCCCAACTGTACTAAGAGTAGTGAGGACAGGTACATGATCCCAGTGATCGACGCTGGTGCATTGTTAGACAGCGATAGCATGCATCATGAAGAAATGCAGGAAACGGTTGCGAAGGCTGCTACCGGAGTTGGCTTTATGGTTGTTGAAAACACTCCAATTTCTGCAAACACAGTCGCCAAGCTTATCGAACATTACCGTTCCTTTTTCTATCTCTCAGACGTGATCAAGTCGAAGTTTGATATGGCCAAAACGGGATCCAATAGGGGCTGGGGTGCTTCGGGATCAGAACAGGTGGACCCAGACGCGAACCCCGATTTTAAGCAAGTCTTCGACTGTGGCTCAACATTGTCAGATAAGGACCCCTCAGCGGCGCTGAACTTGCCAGCTTATGCGCCCAATCTTTGGCCGGATACGCCCGCTGGGTTTTCAGATGCTGTGAAAGCCTACTATGAGGAAAGCACAGCATTTGCATTGGACTTACTGTGCGCAATTGCGGGCGGAGTAGGCGAAGATCCACACTACTTTAGGGATCAGTTCTCCCGACCAATGGCTTTACTTCGCGGTAATTTCTACCCTGAACGTCCTTCGTGGGCTGGTGCTAAAGATTTCGGAATTGCGCCCCATACGGATTACGGATGTTTAACGTTGCTGGCAACAGATGGATCCCCAGGTTTAGAGGTGCGTTTGCGCGGCGGTGGATGGGAGCCAGTCACCGTCGGGCCCGGTGCTTTCGTCATCAACTTCGGTGAGATGTTGGAGTTTTGGACTGACGGAAAAATAAAGGCAACGCCCCATCGGGTCGTTGGGTCGTCAGAGGAACGAATATCAGTTCCGCTCTTCTTTAACCCCAATCATGACACGAATATAGCACCCACAAAATCTAAAGATGTAATCCAAGCGGTCGATCATCTTCAAAAGAGATACAGTGAAACATACGTCCACCTCAAGGCTAGCCGGACGTTTGAATAAGTCTGCGTATTACTGTTCGGCGAACTTAATGGATTCCCCGCACCCACAGGCATCAACGACGTTTGGGTTTTTGAACTTAAAACCCGCTTCGAGCAGCGAGACCTCGTAATCAATTTCCGTGCCAAATAGGAACATCTGTGCCATGGGCGCAATCATAACGCGCGCGCCGTCCTGTTCGACCACTTCGTCATGGGGATCGATTTGATCTACATAGTCCATGGTATATTCCATTCCGGCGCAGCCCCCCTTTTTGACACCCAAGCGCAATCCTTGAGTGTCGCCTTTGTCCATCAATTTACGGATCTGTGCCACCGCCTTCGGCGTCAGAGTAACCGCGTTTTGTCCTGGTACCCCAAACATCACATGAACCCCAATTCCAAACGTGCTTCATCAGACATCATATCCATACCCCATTGCGGCTCCCAAACAAGGTGCACATTGGCGGCTTGGATGCCGGGAACCATTTCCACTGCGCCTTGGACCCATCCGGGCATTTCGCCAGCAACCGGACATCCCGGTGCGGTCAAGCTCATGGTGATCTCTGCTACGCCATCATCGTTCAGTTCGATGGTGTAAATCAGACCGAGATCAAAGATATTTACGGGGATTTCCGGATCATGAACCGTACGACATGCCTCGGCCACCGCGTCGTAAAGCGGGTGGTCTGTTGTGCTCGGTTTGATCAACGGTGTGCCTTCAACAAGTGTTTCGGACATGGGTTACTTTCTCTTTGTTGACTAAAGATATAGGAAATGGCGGTTGGCGGGTCCAGAGGTGTAAGGCGTGACAGATCGTTTCCAGTTTGAAGTGCATGGGAAGGACGGCAAAGCCCGCTCTGGCGTGATTAGAACGCCCAAAGGCGACATTCGTACGCCCGCATTTATGCCCGTGGGGACAGCCGCCACGGTTAAGGCGATGATGCCCGAAAGTGTGCGCGAAACAGGTGCGGATATTTTACTCGGCAATACTTACCATCTTATGTTGCGCCCTGGTGCTGAGCGGATTGCAAACCTGGGTGGGTTGCATCGATTTATGAATTGGGACCGACCGATCCTGACCGACAGTGGTGGTTTTCAGGTGATGAGCCTGAGCCAATTGCGCAAGCTCACGGAAGAGGGGGTGAAGTTTCGCAGCCATATCGACGGAACCGAGTTCAACCTGACGCCGGAACGGTCGATGGAAATCCAAAAACTCTTGGGCTCGGACATCGTCATGGCCTTCGATGAATGCACGCCCTTTCCGGCGACGCAGGACCAAGCGCGCGAGAGCATGGAGCTGTCCATGCGCTGGGCTCAGCGATCGCGCGATGCGTTTGGGGATCGACCAGGCTATGCGCTTTTTGGCATTCAACAGGGCAGCACGTTTGAGGATTTGCGGGCCGAGAGTGCCGAGGCGTTGCGCGCGGTTGAATTTGATGGATATGCCGTGGGTGGCCTGGCGGTGGGCGAGGGGCAAGAGCTGATGTTCGATGTGCTCGATTATGCGCCTGGGCAGCTACCACAAGATAAGCCGCGATACTTGATGGGCGTGGGAAAGCCAGATGACATCGTGGGCGCCGTGCAGCGCGGGATCGATATGTTTGATTGCGTGCTGCCGTCGCGGTCCGGGCGCACGGGGCAGGCGTTTACGCGGCGCGGTGTGGTGAACCTGCGCAATGCGCGCCACAAGGATGATCCACGCCCCTTGGATGAGGATTGCACGTGCCCGGCCTGTCGCAACTATTCCAGAGCCTACCTGCATCACGTCATTAAGTCGGACGAGATTATCGGCTCCATGCTGCTCACCTGGCACAATCTTCACTATTATCAGGAGCTCATGCAGGGTCTCCGAGACGCGGTTGCAGCAGGCACGCTCGACCTATTCATAAAGGACTTTCACGACATGCGCGCCCAAGGGGATATTGACGTCCAGTAGCGGCGCGGTTTTGGGTATCTTTGTCGCAAACAGATATCACCGTTTAAAAAATGTGTGTTACACGCATGTTAATTGACGACTGGATATGACTATGCCCCCAATTTTGACCGCAGGCCGCCTTCGCAAATCGCCATATTACAATTCCACAGTTGCCGAGGGGGCAGAGGCGTTCTTGACATATAACCGCATGCTCATTCCGCGGGGATATGGCGATCAAGAGGCGGAGTATTGGCGGCTGCTTAACGGTGTGTCGATGTGGGATGTCGCTGTCCAACGCCAAGTGCAGCTGAAAGGTCCCGATGCGGCGGAACTTGCGCGAATTTTATGTGTCCGGGATTTGTCGAAACAAGCCGTTGGGCAGGGGAAGTATGTCGCCATCTGCGATCATAAAGGGACGATCATAAACGATCCTATCGCGATGAAGGTTGATGAGAACACGTTTTGGCTTTCGATCGGAAACTCTGACATTTGGTTCTGGGCCAGCTGTGTGGCAGGTGAGCGGGGATTGGATGTTGAGGTATCCGAACCGGATGTGTCCCCCATGGCGGTGCAAGGGCCAAAGGCCGAAGATGTAATCGCATCGATTTTTGGCGATTGGGTTCGAGACATCAAATACTTCTGGTTCAAATATGTAGAAGTAGAAGGCGTGCCGCTCATGCTGACGCGGGCGGGCTGGTCAAAACAGGGTGGTTTCGAGCTGTTCTTAATGGATGGGGCCAAAGGGGATCAGCTTTGGCAGATCGTGAAAGAGGCGGGTCGGCCCTTTGATATCGGGCCGGGATACCCAAACCCTTCGGAACGTACGGAAAGCGGTCTGATCAATTGGGGGATTGATACCGATGAAACGACCAATCCCTTTGAAATTCGGATGGAACGGTTTGTCGATTTAGATGTTAAAGACGATGTGATCGGGGTGCGTGCGTTACGCGAAATAAAGGCGCAGGGCGTAAAACGGCATCAACTTGGTATCGTTCTGGAAAGCCCCGAAGAAAACGAAGACCAGTCGATGAAGTTTGAGATCCACAAAGATGGTGCCCTGATTGGACAGATGACGCATAAAGCGTGGTCTTACCGTTTGGAAAAAATGATTGGATATGCGCTCGTGTCTCGCTCGGCTCAGGTGGGTGATGCGGTCACTGTGTCCCTTCGCGGCGAGCAGGTGAATGCGCAACTCGTCGAGATTCCATTCAAAATCTCTTAGGACGGTTATTCAAAGAACTTATTCACATCTCGGCATTGCCCCTTGCGCCGCGCGTGTCGAAGGTTATCTTCCATCAATGCGCCCGACCTCCGGGCGGTCCTGAAACAGGAGAAACATCGCATTGCCGCCCAGCGGGATGACGCCGTTTCTTGCTAAATAAAAGGAAATCTCATGTCTGAGACCCAAACATACCCTGTCCTTCCATTGCGCGATATTGTGGTGTTCCCACATATGATTGTGCCGCTATTTGTTGGACGGGAAAAGTCGGTCCATGCGCTTGAAGCCGTCATGGACAACGACAAGCAAATTCTCCTCGCGAGCCAAATCGATGCGAGCGATGACGATCCCAGCCAAGAGGGCATTTATCGAGTTGGCGTCTTGGCAAGTGTTTTGCAGCTTTTGAAACTCCCAGATGGAACGATTAAGGTACTTGTTGAGGGAAAAGAACGTGTCAAGATCACCGATTTCGTCGAGAATGATCTGTATTTTGAGGCCGAAGCCAGCGAGTTGCCGACATCAATCAAGGATGAGGACGCGGTTATTGCGCTATCGCGGACCGTTGCGAAGGAGTTCGAACGGTACGCGCGGATGAACAACAACGTGCCTGACGAGGCGCAGGAAGCTGCGGCAGAGGCCGAAGATCCTACGAAACTGGCGGATATCGTTGGTGGTCATCTCGGAATTTCCGTTGAAGATAAGCAAGAGCTACTCGAACTTACCGATTTGGGTGAACGTCTCGAGAAAATCTACGGTATGATGGAGGGCGAACTCTCTGTCTTAAAGGTCGAGAAAAAAATCAAATCCCGCGTCAAGAACCAAATGGAGCGGACGCAGCGCGAGTATTATCTGAACGAGCAGATGAAAGCGATCCAGAAAGAGCTGGGCGATGGCGATGATGGCCAGGCCGAGATTGCCGAGCTGGAAGATAAGATCGAAGAGACGAAGCTGTCCAAAGAAGCGCGCGAAAAGGCAGATGCCGAGCTGAAAAAGCTCAAGCAGATGTCGCCGATGTCCGCAGAGGCCACCGTTGTGCGCAACTATCTCGATTGGATCCTGTCCATCCCGTGGAACAAAAAGTCCCGCGTGAAAAAGGATCTGGGTCGGGCTCAGGACATTCTCGACACTGATCACTATGGCTTGGACAAGGTCAAAGAGCGGATCGTGGAATACTTGGCGGTTCAGCAGCGCTCGAAGAAGCTGAAAGGCCCGATCATGTGCCTTGTTGGCCCTCCGGGCGTGGGTAAGACGTCTTTGGGCAAGTCCGTGGCAACGGCGACGGGGCGTGAGTTCATCCGCATTTCCCTGGGCGGCGTGCGCGATGAAAGCGAAATTCGCGGCCACCGTCGGACTTACATTGGGTCCATGCCAGGTAAGATCATCCAAGCGATGAAAAAGGCGAAAACGTCGAACCCACTGATCTTGTTGGATGAGATTGATAAGATGGGTCAGGATTTCCGCGGCGATCCCGCCTCTGCGATGCTCGAAGTGCTCGATCCAGAGCAGAACAGCACGTTTGTGGATCACTATCTGGAAGTGGAATATGACCTCTCGGATGTGATGTTCCTGACGACGTCAAACAGCTACAACATGCCCGGCCCGCTCTTGGACCGGATGGAGATCATTCCACTTGCGGGCTATACCGAGGACGAAAAAGCCGAGATTGCGCGCCGTCACCTTATTCCCAAGCAGATCAAAAACCATGGTCTGAAGAAGAAGGAGTTTGAGCTGACGGATGACGCGCTGAAGGAAATCGTGCGGACCTATACGCGCGAGGCCGGTGTCCGGAACCTGGAGCGGGAAATCGCGAAAGTGGCGCGGAAGTCTTTGACCAAGATCGTCAAGAAAGATGCCGAAGAGGTCACGGTGACCGCCGATAACCTCGATGATTTCTTAGGCGTGAAGAAATTCCGCTATGGCCTGGCCGAAAAGGAAGATCAGATCGGTGTGGTCACCGGGTTGGCCTATACCTCTGTCGGTGGGGAGCTTTTGTCGATCGAGGCGCTGCGCCTGCCGGGTAAGGGCCGGATGAAGACCACGGGTAAGCTGGGCGATGTGATGAAGGAATCCATCGATGCGGCAAATTCCTATGTGCGATCTGTTTCGCCCGAGCTGGGTATAAAGCCGCCGCAGTTTGAGAAGCTCGATATCCACGTGCACGTGCCCGAAGGGGCGACGCCCAAGGATGGACCGTCTGCGGGTCTTGCGATGGTGACGTCGATTGTGTCGGTGCTCACGCAGATCCCGGTGCGCAAAGACATTGCCATGACGGGTGAGGTCACGCTGCGCGGGAACGCCTTGGCGATTGGTGGTCTGAAAGAGAAGCTTCTTGCGGCTTTGCGCGGTGGCATCAAAACGGTGCTGATCCCCGAAGAGAACGAGAAGGACCTCGCGGAGATCCCCGACAATGTGAAGGAAGGTCTGGAGATTATTCCTGTGACCCATGTCTCGGAAGTGCTGAAGCACGCGTTGGTTGAACAGCCCGAACCGATCGAATGGGATCAGGCCGCAGAAGAGGCGGCAGCTACCGCCGCAACCAAAACTTCTGATGGCGGTTCACAGGCGGTCGCGCACTAAATTTCGTCGGCCCCTTTGGTGGTTTGTAAAGGGGCCGACGTCTATGATTGTTGCATGCGGCGCAGTTATGTCAGGGCGGCAATCAATCGCGTCAGAATGTCGGCCATCTTACCTGCGGACTTTAGCAACGCTGTAATATTATTGATGCGACCAACCATTTTGTTGGCTTCACTTGCGTGTTTTATGAGCTTTCGTTCTGCGTCCGATTGGCCGGCCGTGCTGTTCAGGAATGCCAATTCGGCTTTGCGGATTTCTGCGTCGTTCTTTCGAATTTTGGCACGCTCCGTCACCAACTTGGTCATCAGCGTTCGATCACTCGACCCACCCGCGGAGCGAATAGCTGTAAGATTTTTGCTCGCGAGCTCGTTTTGCCTTTTTCGAAGGTGTGCGAACTGATCAAAATAAATGCGTGATGCTGCGGCCATTGTCACAATCCTTCCACGATATCATACACTTCTCTGAGGGCTTCGAGATACGAGACAACATCTTCCGGTTTTGCCGATGCTGTCATGGCTCTCGAGAGCGCACCATGTGCCTCTTTTACAAGCTCGTACTTGTAGATTTTTGTTCCGCGATAATAGGTCATGAAGCCGGAGAGTTCTGTGTCCAGTTTTTCCAGAGCGCGCCCATATGCTTCGCGTCCGAGAGGTCTTGCTGCGAAAGCTGCTTGCTCGGCATTCTCCAGCGCGGCCAGGCGCGTTTCAAACTCGGGGTCCAAATCCGTTTCGATAAGAAGGTCTTGGATTTCCGTCACCAGGCGGCTGACTTCTGGATCAGCTGTAGTAACGGTGGACTTTAGCTGCCGGTATCTCGCGGCACTTATGGCCGCAGATGCAACCGCCTCGGCTGCGGGGAGGCGCTCTCGCCGCTCACTTAGAAATTCCTGGAGACCTTCTGCTTCGATGGTCTCGCTGAAAGTTGCAAAAGACCCGAGCGCGTCAGTGTAGGCCTTGAGCAAATTGTCTTCGACATCGGTGCTCATCAAAACCTCAAGCGATGACAAATAGAGCTCTAGCAGGCTTGTCTTGCGTTTTAGCTTACGTGCGGGTGGGTCAAATTCGGGTGCATCCGCAAATGGGATCTTTTCGATATCGCAGCCGGGTGTGGGGAATGTGTTTGCGCGACAGGCATCATTCAGAACCCAAGTTTCTTCATTTTGGGCCCCATGCTGGATTTCATCTCGATCCGCTTTAGCAAGAAGTGCCTTGAACTTTGAGCTGTTCTTTACCGAAGTATTTGTTGTGCTCACGATGGTGCTGAGCGCATCAAACTCTGGCGTAAACCTTTCGGTTGTGCATCCGGCGACAGCAACCGCAAGGCCGAGAAAGAATAGATGTCTTCGCATTGTCCCCCCAATATCCGTTGGACCAGAAAAACCGACCCATGATCAATTATTGTGGTCTACGATATGCCTGGCAGTGAGAATCTTCACCTGAATTGGAGATGCTCGCAAAACATTATTTGGAATCGTCTACAGAAACGACTTGAACCGAGTGGGTCGCGCTTGTAACTGACAGTTTCGGTCGGGTGATTAGCTCAGTTGGTAGAGCGCTTCGTTTACACCGAAGATGTCGGGAGTTCGAGTCTCTCATCACCCACCAATATCCGCCAAATTTGACGATGATGACCAAAATGATTGTTTTGAGTCGGCGATTGGCTTTTATTTGATGCTAATCGGATAGCAACTTTGGGAGCTCATCATGAAAAAGCACACTCGATTAATGACCGCCCCAATTCTAATGATGTCTTTGGCCGCCGGTCCGGCAGCGGCGGATTTAAAGGACCTCTTAATCGGGGGGGCCATCGGAGCTGTCGTTGTCGATCAACTTCACAGAAGCAATGATCGGCGGCAGGCCAGTCAAGCATCGGTCTCTGGGGGGACAAACACCGTCGTTGTGGCGCCGTCCTTAAACAGTCAATACACCCTCGAAGAACGTATCTTGATCCAACAGTCTTTGAACGATCTCGGATATGCAGCGGGTACCGTGGACGGTGTCATAGGTCCCAATAGCCGTCGGGCGATCTCTTCCTATCAGTCGGCGAATGGCCATTCATCAACGGGTCAACTCACGGGAGGCCAGTACGCTGCACTCACCAATGAGGCGACCGGTCAAGCGGCCATTACCGAAAACCGTCCGCTCCGATCTGACGAGGTTGTTATGCTTCAAGAAGGGCTGAACAAACTTGGATACTTCAATGGTGAGATCAATGGCGTTGTGGGGCCAGGTACAAATGGCGCGTTAACCGCGTTCCTTGTTAATCAGCAAGTTGAACCGCAATCGGTTAATCCTGTTCAAGCCTTAGTTCTTGTCTCCAACGAGGCAGAAATGGTCGTCCCGACATATCTCGTAGAAGAGGCCGCGCACACACCTGACGAGGCCGCGTGATGTGAGCGTCCTCGAATTCAAACGAGGTTTAAAAAGACGGGGGAATTGATCCTCTATGGGTGAAGCACACGCGCTGTTCCTTCCAGATGGAGCGCAACTTTTTCTGGATTGATCGATTTTGGTAAACAGCCTGTTGATCGCGTGCGCGCTTGTCGTTTTGGTAAAACCTGCCATCTCGGGGACAAAGGAGAACAGAGATGAGCTGGAACCCCTGTCTGGACCCAAGTGTCCCTATTGGCGATCAAGTTGACGCGATAGAAACTGTCATTGTGCCCCGCGCGCGCGATATCGGAAATTTTGAAGTCCGTCGTGCGTTGCCAGCACCAAAGCGCCAAATGGTCGGGCCATTCATCTTCTTCGATCAGATGGGGCCTGCGGAGTTGCTGCGGGGCCAAGGGCTTGATGTACGCCCACACCCCCATATCGGTCTTGCGACGGTGACCTATCTCTATGACGGTGCGATGCATCATCGCGATAGCCTTGGGACGGACGCTTGGATCGAGCCTGGCGCCGTGAATTGGATGGTTGCCGGGAACGGAATAACGCATTCAGAGCGTGTTGACGGCGAACGGAAGGACCAGGGTATGCACCTCTCTGGCATTCAGACCTGGGTCGCGCTTCCGAATGAGGAAGAAGAGCGGGAGGCCGCATTCCACCATTCGCCAAAGACGGACCTTCCATTGATCGAAGGGGAAGGTAAAGACGTGCGTCTTATCCTCGGCACAGCTTACGGCGAGGTGGCGCCGGTACCGGTCTATTCGCAGATGTTCTACGCCGATGCGTTGTTAAAACCGGGTGCCAAGTTGCCGCTTCCGGATGATCACGAAGACAGAGGTATTTACGTGATGGACGGATCAATTTCGGTTTCTGGAGATGTTTTTGAGAAGGGTACAATGCTCGTGTTTCGACCAGGAGATCGTCTCTCAGTGACCGCTGGTGAGGCGGGTGCGCGTCTTATGCTGCTTGGGGGCGAAACTTTCAGCGAAGAGCGCCACATCTGGTGGAACTTCGTGGCGTCTTCAAAAGATAAGATTGAAGCTGCGAAAGAAGCGTGGCGCGCAGGCGACTGGGCCCATGGGCGGTTCAAACTTCCGCCCATGGACAATCAAGAGTTTATAGAATTGCCCTAACCTGAGAAGCGATTGCGCGTTAGCTCGAACTCAATTTCAGAGTCTGGTCCGATGATTGAAATTGGAGCCTTGTAGACGCGACAATTTGCTTCTGAAGTGTATAACGCTGATTTGCGGCTGACGTTCTTGAAAAACGAAAAGCCCTTGATGACGACCTTTCCGTCGACTTTCATGACATAAGAACGCATGCCTTGGCGATTAATGGTATTGAAACTGGCGTTGTTCATATGCCCTACACCGCAAAAGCCCAGTTGACCGTCAATATCGATTATCCGTGTCAAAGCGGTGTATACGGCTTGTCCACTTTCCCAGCTCAACCAGACTTCTTCTTGAAACCGATCATCGACCGGCATGGTGCCCGCAGCTTTCCCGCGATCCGCGAACGCGGGGGACGCGATCAAAATACTTGCTACTACAACATAACGCAAAAAGGTGTTCACCGAAATCTCCCATTGTCTACCTATGGGGCAACATACGCACTCTGTCTTCGAATAACGCAACAAAAAACTCTGCGCCGCGCGCAATTATCGCGCTTGACCCTCTGTGCAGCACTGCTTAGACGGACACCCTCAGTGTGCGGTTGTAGCTCAGTTGGTTAGAGTGCCGGCCTGTCACGCCGGAGGTCGCGGGTTCGAGCCCCGTCAACCGCGCCACTGATACCCAAAATGCCTCTATCTTATTAAGACCGAGATAAGTACGTCGGCGACTTTACCGTAGGGGGGACGAGCGAGCCACGTCCCACTCAACCTCGATTGGTAGAACACAGCCTTTGCATTGCTCATCGTTTTGAAGCCCTCAATACCATGATAGGCGCCGATACCACTTGGTCCAATGCCGCCAAAAGGAAGTGCCTTTTGGACGTATTGGTACATTGTGTCGTTAATTGCTGCGCCGCCGCTATGCGTTTGCGTTAAAACACGGTCGCGTTCAGACGCTGTTTTACCGAAAAAATAAAGAGCGAGGGGTCTAGGCCGATCTACAACGTATGAAATAGCGTCGTCGAAGCTGTCGTAAGTGAGCACCGGAAGCAGAGGCCCAAAGATTTCCTCCTGGGTCACGGCCATGTCGTCCGTCACGTTCAATAGCACAGTTGCGGGATAGGCGCGCTTATTGGACTGTGCCTTCCCCTTGGGATCAATTTGAATGATGTCTGCACCCTTCGAACGCGCGTCCTCGACCAAGTTCGTGACCCGATCAAAATGTCCTGGCGTGGCCACACTGGTATAGGTCGGATCAGCTGTTCCTTTTGGGAAGCTAAGAGTAATCGCATCGCGAACGAGCGTCACAAACTCGTCCCGTTTGTCTCGGTGCACCAGGACGTAATCCGGAGCAATACACGCCTGCCCACCATTTGAAAGTCTGCCAAATACAATGCTCGACGCGACCTCTGCCATGTCAACATCGGACCCGATGATCGCCGGTGACTTCCCGCCGAGTTCCAAGGTTACGGGGACGAGATTTTTGGCGGCGTTCTCCATAATCTTTTTCCCGACCGCCGTACTTCCCGTGAAAAACAAATGGTCAAACGGAAGAGAGGAAAATGCGGCACCAACCTTTGCGTCACCCGTCACTACGGCAACTTTTTCGCGCGGAAAAATCTCTTCGACAATCTGTTGGATTAACGCTGAAGACGCCGGTGTGAATTCCGATGGCTTGATGATCGCGCGATTGCCCGCGGCGAGGGCCGTCGCAAGCGGAAGGAGCGCCATGGTAAACGGATAGTTCCATGGAGACATAATCCCAACCACTCCGAGCGGCTGATACTGGATGCGCGCCCGCGCAGGAAGGTTCCACCAGTTCACCGTACGACGTTCTGGTCGCATCCAACGCGCCAATTTTCGTGACATGTGATTTATGCCGAGAATGACATGCATCAAATCCTGCATTTCCGTGTCGTATCGGCTTCGATGACCGAAATCCTCTGATGCCGCTGAGATACAGTCGTCCCGATATTTCAGAATTGTGTTCTTCAGCTTTTTCAGATCGCTTCGCCGCGATGACAGGCTTGGGAAAGGGGTTTGGTTGAACGCCTTCTTTTGATCCGCAAGAAGAGCATTCATATCGGTGGAAATGGACGATGTAATTTTGTTCATGCAAATTAGTGACGGCAAATCGCCCAAAAGCACAAGGAAGTGCCGCTAACTTTCCCGCTAGGATGTGGCTTACCTTACGTCTTTGCCGACAGCCAAGATCGAAGATTACTGATTCCGAAACAGAAAATTCTAGAAATCAGCAGGAAATGCATCGCTAAGTCGGCTAGGTTCGGGGTGATCAATGGAGGACCGCAGATGGATACATTCCAATTGATGCTGCGCGGCATGGTAATCGGGTCGGGGCTTTTGTTCTGCTGCGTATTGCTTTTTCAACGGCCAAAAGAGCAAATTACTTGGTCAACCTGTGGCCTGAACTTAGCTATGATTTCCGAGAATTTGCTATCCCTGGTTCCGCCAGAGTTTCATGGCGTGATCCAAATGCTTAATATTGGGCGTGCGACCATGCCGTTCTTTTTTGCATGGTTTGTGATGGTCATATTCACGGACTCTCCCGTATCATTTAGAGATGGAAGCATTGGCGTTCGGATCGTGCTTGGCATTGCGGGGCTTGCATTTTTGTCAGGTTTCCTTCCGCACCAAGATGCATGGATAGTGTTTTTCTGTCAGATGCTCGCCATCACGACCTATGTCGGAAGCGTGGTTTTGGTCCTTGCGAGCGCCAAAGATGACTTGGTGCAGCGAAGACGGCAGGCGCGCACAGCTTTTGTCATTTCCCTAGGCTTTGCTGGAACAATTTTTACCGGAATACAGTTTTTCCCATCTCTAGAGGCATTTGCGACCGAGATTGGGATCGTAAAGTCCCTTGTAATCTTTGCACTGATTGCGATGGCGGCGGCGTTTATCCTTCAGACAGGCGATGCGTTTATGCCACGTCAAAAGTCTGGCAACTCTGGTGGGGATGGCGGTGAAGACGTTGCCGATTGGCTTGTTGCGAAGATCGAGAGCACAATGCGGGACAGAGCATGGGCCGAAGAGGGGCTCACGATTTCGACGCTTGCAGACCGGGTCGGCGCACCGGAATATTTGGTGCGTCGGACAATCAATCAACGGATGGGGTTTCGGAATTTCCCAACTTTCGTGAATTCCTATCGGATCCGGGCTGCGAGGCACCTACTGTCTGATCCAGATCAGTCCCGAAAATCGGTCTTGGAAATTGCGTATGAGGTGGGGTTTGCATCCCTCGGCCCCTTTAACAAAGCGTTCAAGGATTTTTCAGAGGTCACGCCGACAGAGTTTCGCCGCGCCGCCTTTCAAGCGCAGTCCTCGATTTCTGAAAACTTGCATTGATTTTTGAAGAAGCACTTTGATTCCGCAATCAAGGAGAGTTTGATGACCTGATTGCGCATTTCTGTCTCATCGACCTACCAACGGAGATGAAAATGAAAACTATCTTAACTGTAGCCGCTCTTTCAGTGTCTATTTTTGCAATGGTGGCACCTGCATCCGCAAACACAATTGTCCCAACCGTGCCGACAACTTGGCCGGACGAAGGCAGCTTCAACGGCGATGCCGGCACACTTAAAAAAGTGGTAAGAGACAAAAAGCCTTCATGATGAAGTGGTTGACATGGGCCGCGCGGTAATAGATACGCGCGGCTCTGATCAATCTCACCTTTAAAAGGTGCGCTGTTCGAGGCGAGTTCCAAAAAAGGGGCTCAAAAATCCGAATTCGGTGCCACAGAACGCGGTGAAGCTAGAAGGAACGCAGCCATGTTTGCTGTGCTTAAGACTGGTGGCAAGCAGTATAAAGTTGCCAATGGCGATACTTTGACGATCGAGAAGATCGCAGGCAATGCCGGGGAAACAGTTCAATTCAACGAAGTGCTGATGCTGGGCGGGGATGCACCCGTACTGGGCGCGCCTTTGGTTGAAGATGCCGGTGTTCAGGCCGAAATCCTGGAGCAAGGCAAAGGGCCAAAGACGATCAAATATGTTAAGCGTCGCCGGAAGCACAGCTCGCAGCGTCGTCGCGGCCACCGTCAGCAACTGACAACGGTTCGGATCACGGACATCCTGACGAAGGGTGCGTTGAAGTCCGGTGTGACGGCCGCGATTGGTGGTGCGGGTTTCGTTCCGGCCGCAGCCGAAGAAGCAGCGCCTAAAGCGAAGGCCACGAAGAAGAAAGCCGCGCCTAAGGCCGAAGCGAAAGCAGACGCCCCTAAGAAAGAAGCAGCCCCGAAAAAGGCGGCCAAAGAAGAGGCGTCTGTAGCGGCGGACGCCGTGAAGCCTGCAAACCTGTTAGACGCGGCTCGCGACGGTAAGCCAGATGACCTGAAGAAGATTTCAGGCGTTGGTCCAAAGCTGGAAGAAAAGCTGCACGCAAACGGCATCTTCCACTATGATCAAATTGCGGCTTGGACTGCGGCAGAAATCGCGTATGTAGACGACCAACTGTCGTTCAAAGGCCGGATCGAGCGTGATGACTGGATCGGTCAAGCAACTGAACTGATGAAAGGCTAAGAGAGATGGCACATAAAAAAGCAGGTGGTTCATCCCGTAACGGTCGCGATTCCTCGGGCCGTCGTCTTGGCGTGAAGAAATTCGGCGGCGAGGCCGTGATCCCAGGAAATATCATCGTGCGTCAGCGCGGCACCAAGTGGTGGCCGGGCGATGGTGTTGGGATGGGTAAAGACCACACAATCTTCGCGATCGAAGAGGGTAATGTGAAATTCCACAAGGGCTTCAAAGGCCGGACGTTCATTTCTGTACTGCCGGTTGCGGAAGCTGCTGAATAAGCCACCGCGCGCATAAGAAATTATGAAGGGTCGGTGGAAACGCCGACCCTTTTTCGTTTCTGGATCGGCGTCATCAGCGCAGGTTAAGAAAATGAGACAGATCATACGGACAGAACGATTGGTACTTCGGCCGCCAAATATGGACGAGCTGGAGGACATGTTCGCGTCTGCAAATAATGTCGAAATTGCGAAATGGCTGGCGCGAATGCCATGGCCACTACAAATAGAAGAAACCCGTCGTTTTGTTGAAGCAAATCAGGACGGAGAAAAGGATATGCGCTCGGTATATTTAGACGGTCGTCCCATAGGCGTTGTAAACGTTGACGGAAGTTTCGGACTTTGGTTGGCGCAAGATTGTTGGGGGCAGGGTTTTGCAACAGAAGCAAGTTGCGCCATTATAGATGAAGTTTTCCTGACAAGGGACATTGATGCGCTGCCAACGGGGTATTTTGTTGGAAATAAGGCGTCAGAACGGCTTCTAAAAAAGCTAGGTTTTGAAAGCACGGATATCACAATGATAGAGACGGTCAGCTTCGGCGTTAAACAATCGAACAATATGGTGCTGACGCGAACAAACTGGGAGAAATTGAGATGAAACCTTTCTCGATTGATATCCCCACGCTGCCTGCAGGACACGTGACCTTGCGCCCCGTTCGGCTGTCCGATGCTGACATCGTGGATGCAAGCGTGGGTGAGTACAATGTCTCCAAGATGACCAGTTCTATTCCGCATCCGGTCAAAGATGGGGCTACACTCGGCTTTCTAGAAAGTGTTGTTGGGTTTGATCGGAAGGAAATGGTTTGGGCCATTGTACCTGCGGAGGGCGGTGAGCCTCTTATTGGTCTGATTTCATTGGAGATTTGCGATGCGGCCGATGCGGAAGTGGGGTATTGGATTGCGCCGGAACATTGGGGGAAAGGTGTGGCCAGTGCCGCGGTCCAAGCCTTGGTGCGGTGGAACCCCCTCGATTGTGCAGATTACTTCGGCTCCTGCTTTTACGACAATCCTGCCTCTGGTCGTGTGATGGTCAAAGCCGGGTTTATCGAAACGGGAACAGGGGCGTCTTATTCCGAAGCGCGCGGAGCCGAAGTTGAGACGCGCCAGTTTCACTGTCGCTTGCGGCAGGCAGGCGTTTGACCTAGGCGCGCGATATGAAATTTCTCGATCTTGCGAAAATCTATCTCAAATCAGGTGCGGGCGGGAATGGCTGTGTGTCGTTCCGACGCGAAGCGCATGTGGAATATGGCGGCCCCGATGGCGGGAATGGGGGGCGTGGCGGTGATGTTATCGCAGAAGCGGTTCAGGGCCTGAACACGCTGATAGATTATCGATATCAGCAGCATTTCTTTGCCAAAAATGGGCGTCCGGGCATGGGCAAGCAGCGCTCTGGCAAGGATGGCGATGATGTGGTTCTGACGGTGCCTGTGGGTACGGAAATCCTTGAAGAAGATCAGAAGACTGTGATTGCGGATCTGACCACCTTGGGCCAGCGGGTTGTTTTGGCAGAGGGCGGAAATGGTGGATTTGGAAACCTCCACTTCAAATCGTCAACCAATCAGGCCCCACGCCGCGCCAATCCCGGACAGCCAGAGGTAGAACGCACGGTTTGGTTGCGCCTAAAGCTGATTGCCGATGCGGGGCTGCTTGGCCTTCCCAATGCAGGGAAGTCGACCTTCCTTGCGGCCACATCCAATGCGCGTCCCAAAATCGCGGATTATCCGTTTACAACGCTGCACCCCAATTTGGGCGTGGTGGGTGTTGATGGGAGGGAGTTTGTAATCGCCGATATCCCCGGTTTGATCGCGGGCGCCCATGAGGGGAAGGGGATTGGCGATCGGTTCTTGGGCCATGTGGAGCGGTGTTCGGTCCTGCTTCATCTGGTTGATGGCACGTCCGAGACGGTTGTGGAGGACTATGAAACGATCATAACCGAGTTGACGGAATATGGTGGTGATTTGGCCCATAAGCCCCGGGTGACGGTTTTGAATAAGGTCGACGCGCTTGAGCCAGAGGATATGGCGCGCAAGATCAACATGTTGGAAGAGGTGACAGACGGGTCTGTCATGAATATGTCCGGCGTGGCACGGACAAATGTGACCGAGGTGCTGCGCGCGCTTTGGTCAGAGATTTCCAGTGAGACTGAAAGCGCAGAGGATGAGGATGCGCCATGGACGCCATAGGCCTGAATAAAGCACGGCGGGTCGTCGTGAAAATCGGGTCGGCGCTTTTGGTGGATGCGGCGACGGGCGCTTTGCGCAATGCGTGGTTAGAGGGTCTGACGGCAGACATTGCTGCTTTATGCGGGGCGGGCGTCGATGTTTTGGTCGTGTCCTCTGGCTCAATCGCGCTTGGGCGGCATGTTTTAAAACTGGGTCGGGACTTGTCTTTGGAGGAAAGCCAAGCTGCCGCGGCAGTCGGTCAAATCCGGTTGGCCCGGGCCTATGAACAGGCGCTGTCACCCCATGGAATTGCGACAGCGCAGATCCTTTTGACCCTGGAAGACAGTCGTGATCGGCGCCGCTATCTCAACTCGCGCGCGACGATCAATACGTTGCTAACGCATCACACAGTGCCCATCGTGAATGAGAACGACACGGTTGCAACCGACGAAATCCGTTATGGAGATAATGATCGTTTGGCCGCCCAGGTGGCGGCGATGGCGGGTGCAGATGTTTTGGTTCTGTTGTCTGATGTTGACGGGCTTTACACCAGCAACCCGCGTTTGGATGCGCACGCAAAACATATCCCCGTAGTGGACGGCATTACCGCAGAAATCGCGGCCATGGCCGGGGATGAGGGGTCGGGCCTGTCCAAGGGCGGTATGAAAACCAAGTTGATGGCGGCGGAGATTGCGACACGGGCCGGGTGTTCAATGGTCATATTGCATGGCGATCAGGACCGACCATTGTCGGCGCTGGAAGCGGGGGCAAAAGCGACCTGGTTTGTGGCCCGGTCGGACCGCCAGACGGCCCGCAAAGATTGGATTGCTGCCATGAAAGTACAAGGTGCCCTTGTGGTCGATGATGGCGCAAAGGCCGCACTCGTCCGGGGAAAATCACTTTTGTCAGCCGGGGTACGGCAGGTCAAAGGCGGGTTTACGCGTGGGGATCTGGTCGAAATTCAAGATGCCTCGGGCAGTGTACTTGCAAAAGGGCTGGTGAATTATGACACGCCTGAGGTAGAAAAAATTCTCGGCGCGAAAAGCGGAGAGATATCGGATATCCTGGGCTAT
The DNA here is from genome assembly GCA_038744815.1 of Pseudomonadota bacterium. Taxonomy (GTDB): domain Bacteria; phylum Pseudomonadota; class Alphaproteobacteria; order Rhodobacterales; family Rhodobacteraceae; genus Amylibacter. Next base: position 45,539 of record JBCDLY010000014.1, read on the forward strand.
CCAGGCCGGGGTGTTCTGATCCACCGCGACGATATGGTGACCTAGGGAGGGCGTGATGGAAGTATCCAGTCTGATGAAGGATATTGGGAAAGCCGCGAAAGCGGCGTCGGCAGAGTTGGCCTATGCCACCCCAGACGCCAAAACGCGTGCCCTACATGGGGCGGCAGATGCGATGGAGGCGCGCATGGCAGAGGTGCTGCGTGCGAATGCCGAAGACATGGCCTTTGGGCGCGATAAGGGCTTGTCGCCGGCGATGTTGGACCGGCTTGAACTGACGGAAGAGCGCGTTCGCGGCGTTGCCGAAAGTTTGCGTGCCATTGCGGATCAAGATGACCCTGTGGGAGAGGTTATTGCAGAATGGGACCGCCCCAATGGCCTGCATATCAAGCGGGTGCGCACGCCCCTGGGTGTTGTGGGCGTGATCTATGAAAGCCGCCCCAATGTCACAGCGGATGCGGGTGCGCTCTGTTTGAAAGCGGGGAATGCGGTGATTTTGCGCGGAGGTTCCGAGAGCTTCCATTCGTCTGCTGCGATCCATGGCGCGCTGCTTGACGGGCTGCGCGCCGCAGGTCTGCCGGAAGCAGCGATCCAGCTTGTTCCGACACGGGATCGGGCGGCAGTCGGCGCGATGCTGACGATGACAGATCATATCGATGTGATCGTGCCGCGTGGCGGCAAGGGATTGGTCGGGCGTGTTCAGGAAGAGGCGCGCGTGCCGGTCTTTGCCCATCTCGAAGGGATTTGCCACGTTTACGTGGATGCGGACGCCGATGCTGCGAAGGCGCGATCCATAGTTCTGAATGCCAAAACGCGACGGACGGGTATTTGTGGGGCCGCAGAATGCCTTCTGCTCCATCGGGATATCGTTGATGGGTTGGGCGCAAACATCGTTCGTGATCTTCTTGCGGCGGGCGTCGAAGTGCGTGGAGATGCGCAGTTACAAGCCATGGACGGGGTGATGGCCGCATCGGAGGATGATTACGGCAGAGAATTTCTCGACATGATCATTGCAGCGAAAACCGTGTCTGGGGTCGACGAAGCGATTGCGCATATTCGTCAATTCGGGTCGAGCCATACAGAAAGCGTCTTGACCGAAAATGATGAAGTCGCGGAGCGCTTCTTCTCACAACTCGATTCTGCGATTTTGATGCGGAATGCATCGACGCAATTTGCAGATGGTGGCGAGTTTGGAATGGGCGCGGAGATTGGCATTGCCACAGGAAAAATGCACGCCCGTGGACCCGTTGGGGCCGCGCAACTAACATCATTTAAGTATTTGGTGGAAGGTGACGGAACGATCCGGCAGTAGCTTATGATCGCCAGGTTCGGATTGGGCCGCAATCCATATGTGTAAAGTTGGACCTATAGTAGCGTCCGACCCCACCACCATTTACGGCCTGGGCCGCTGCGGCGACTTGCTTCATGCTCCGGGATTGTAGGCGCAAGTCGGCTGCCATCCCCTTTGTGTGATAGCTGTCTTTGGCCACCCGGCGGGATCGCGCGGCAAGCATGGCGTTTGTGGATGGTGTACGATACCCCGACAACAGCATAAATGGTTCATCCGTTTCCAGAAGGTTTTGAACAGCCGCAATGTTGTCGATATTGTTTGGATCCATATCCATGGATTTGTCATTGCGCCAATCGCGCATCAAAAAACTGATTTCTTCGAGGGCGGGTTTCACGTACTTTCCCTCGATCCAGTAAATGATGTTTATGCTTTCGCCCGACCGCTGAGCCGACATTTTGATTTGTCGGATATTACCAGCGCCTTTCAAGAAACCAAAAACGCCCGGATACGCCGGAGCAGCGGCGACAGTCGCAATGCCAGCAACCGCACCTAAAAGTTTGCGCCGTTCGGGGCTGGCCAACCGTTTATTCAACATCACCCACCTACATTCTTTTTCTTGGGCCGAGTGTTCCCGCCTCGACCGATAGTCATCACGAAATATTCTTTAAAAAGCCACATACACAAAGTGATTCGCTTTGCAAAGTGTCTTCTCTGCATCGGTACGAAAGTGCCGAGTACGTTGAGCACCGGCGTTTCCGTGGGGCGTGACCGAAATTGTGATGTTACAGTCTTGAAATAGAGAACTTTTTTACAATTTTTCTCGGTTTGGCGTGCTAGCCTAAGCTCGAAGAGACTGATTTGGGGCGAGAGATGTCATTTCGGCAGAGTATACGTGACTTCATGGTACCAGTGTTGCATTTGCGCACAGCGCTGTTTTGTGTGCTGTTTCTGGCCTTTGGGGCCATTGTTGCCCAAGCGAATGGGTTTCAAGAGACGCTGAGGAGCGCGCTGGCAAAAGCCGAGCGATCAGAACCTGGCATTACCGAGTTCTATCGTGCTCGAAACTTTGAAGCGATTTGGGTTGGAAACAAAAATCGTGCACGTCGCGCGGGCCTAGTGCGGGCGCTACGCTCAGGAGGGGCACATGGTCTGCCCGTCGGAACGTATGGCATCTCAGAACTTGAGACCGCGTTGAAGGCACGGGATATTTCAAGCAGCGTGCAGGCCGAATTGAAGGCGAGTGTGGCATTCGTGACCTATGCAAGGGATCTCAACAGCGGCGTTCTGCGCCCATCTCGCGTGGATCGAGAAATTGCGCTTCGACCGGCTGTCCTTTCTGCAAAAGCGCTTCTTGAATATGCGGTGAAGACAAATCCAAAACAGATTGCCTCTGGGCTTAAGCCCAAATCAGAAACATATGCCGCGCTTTTGCGTGAAAAAGAGGCGCTGGAACGGGTAATTGGGCGCGGCGGATATGGCCCCACCGTAAAGGCCAAAAAGATCGAGCCTGGTGACTCGGGAGCGGCGGTTCAAGCCCTCAGGACGCGGTTGAATGCTCTCGGTTACAAAGCGGGCAGCGGATCGACCTACGACGCAAGCCTCCAAAAGGCGTTGAAACGCTTTCAAACCGCGTCGGGTCTCAATCCCGATGGTGTTGCCGGAAAGGCAACTCTGAACGCGGTAAATATGAGTGCCGAAGAAAAGCTAAGACGCGTTGTGGCAAATATGGAACGCGAGCGCTGGTTGCCAAATGCCCGCGGGAAACGGCACATCTATGTCAATATCGCCGACGCTTTGGTCACGGTATATGACAATGGCAGACCGACATTCACGTCAAAAACGGTGGTTGGAAAGGATGTCAAAGACCAAAGAACGCCAGAGTTTTCGGATGAAATGGCCTATATGGTGATCAACCCAACATGGCATGTCCCTGCGAGTATTGCTGGCAAAGAGTATCTTCCGATCCTCAAAACGGACCCAGGTTTTCTGTCCCGGCGGAACATGAAGCTTTTGAACAGAGATGGACAGCAAGTGAGTGCTGCCGCGGTTGATTTCAGCCAATACGGGGAGACAAACTTTCCGTATCTCATAAAACAGCGGCCGGACCCGGCGAACGCGCTTGGATTGGTCAAGTTTATGTTTCCAAACCGGTACAACATTTATCTCCACGATACGCCGAGTAAGAGTTTGTTTAATCGCGATTATCGGGCCTTTTCGCATGGCTGTGTACGGGTCGCGAAACCTTTTGAATTTGCTTATCATCTGTTGGCAAGGCAGACCTCAAACCCTGAAAAGTTCTTTCAGTCCAAGCTCGCGACCAAGCAAGAAACTTACGTGAACCTCAAAGAGCCGGTTCCGATCTATATTACCTACCACACGGCCTTACGCGCACAGGATGGGAGTATTCGGTACCGCGCCGATGTCTATGGTCGGGACGCAAAGATATTCAAGGCGTTGACGGGTGCCGGAGTGCGCTTGCAGAGCCGCGGAAGTTAAGCGCATAAGCGCTTTATGACATACTCGATTGCTGATCTGGCAGGTGCCCTTGGCGCGACCTTCTCTGGTGACGGAACGGTCTTGGTCTCCGGCGTCGCACAACCAGATGTTGCTGGTGAAACAGATCTCGCGCTTGCGATGGACCCAAAATTTGCGACGTCAATTACCTCTGGGTCGGCGCAAGCCGCCGTTTTGTGGGAAGGCGCCGATCCTTCTGAATTTGGGCTGAAGGCAGCGATATTTGCGCCGCGGTCCCGATACGCGCTCGCCGGACTTACGACGAAGTTTTATGAACCGCCGGCGTTGAATGATGGAATTCACGAAACGGCCTTGATCGATCCCACGGCAGAGGTGTCTTCCGATGCAAGGATCGGACCTTTCACCGTGATTGGGCCAAATGTTCGCATTGGGCCCGGTGCACGTATTTATGCGCATGTCGCTATAGCCGATAACTCCATCATTGGGCGGGACGCGTTGATTTATTCGGGTGTGCGGATCGGACAGAATGTTAAGATAGGGGATCGATTTGTGGCCCAAATTGGCGCCGCAATAGGTGCTGATGGGTTTTCCTATGTGACGCCAAAGCCGAATTCGGTGGAGGAGGCCCGTGAGCAAGGGCTGGTTTCGTCCGAAACTCAGAATAACGCCTTCGTTCGCATCGAGTCGCTTGCCGGTGTGACACTCGGAGATGATGTGGAGTTTGGCGCAAACTCGACGATAGACCGTGGAACACTGATAGATACGACCATCGGGCGCGGCACGAAAGTCGATAACCTCGTTCAAATTGGCCATAATGTACAGATCGGGGAGGATTGTCTTCTCTGTGGTCAAGCTGGGATTGCCGGATCGGCGAAGCTGGGTGATCGAATTGTTCTCGGCGGAAAAGCAGGTGTCGCAGATCACATAACGATCGGATCTGATGTCGTGGTCGCGGGTGCCTCTGCTTTGTCGTCCAATGTCCCGTCTGGTCGAATAATGATGGGCAATCCTGCGATGCGGATGGATCTGAATGTGGAATCTTACAAAGCGCTTCGGCGATTGCCCCGATTGCTGAAGAAGCTATCCAAGGGTTGATATTTGAACCGTTGATACGTCGAGAGATACGAGGAGCCGCAGATGACATTAGAGGAGCAGATTAAAGAGATCATCGCGGATCAGGCGCTTATGGATCGGCAAGACATATCGGATGACAGCACGCTCGATGAACTTGGCCTCGACAGTCTTGCGGTGGTTGAAATCATATATGGCGTTGAAGAGGCGTTTGATATCCAAGTTCCCTTTAACGCCAACGAGCCAGAAGATTCTGATTTCGATCTCAGTACGGTTCAAGCCATCATCGATGGTGTTAAGGAATTGATCGCAGAGAAGCCGGCCGATTGAAAAGACGCGTGGTGATCACAGGACAAGGGGCATTTTGCCCACTTGGGCGATCCGTTTCCGAAACCCAAACTGCGATGATCGAGGGTAAGATTGCGATCGGCGAACTCGACTTTCCCGATGTGGACCGATTGACTGTCGCAATCGGCGCTCAAATCCGAAACTACGACCCAACGCAGTATTTCTCGCGACAAGAGATCACGCTATACGATCCATTTACCCAATTTGCTCTGCTCGCAGCTAAAGAAGCAATAGATCAGTCTGGGCTCACATTCGAAGGGCATTTGGCCGAGATGTCGGGTGTTGTTCTTGGAACTGCGGGCGGTGGCCTGCAAACACAGGACGAGAACTATCGTTCGGTCTATGAGGCTGGAAAACAGCGGGTGCATCCGCTGGTGGTCCCGCGCCTTATGAACAACTCCGCGACATCACATGTCTCAATGACGTACAATCTTCAGGGCCCCAGTTTTACTGTGGCAACCGCGTGTGCGTCGTCTAACCACGCGATGGGCCAAGCGGCTGCGATGATCGCCTCGGGGACGGCGGAAGTAATGATCACAGGGGGTTCTGAATCGATGCTGTGCTTCGGTGGGATCAAAGCCTGGGAAGGGCTTCGTGTCATGTCGAAAGATGGGTGTCGCCCATTTTGTGCCACGCGGAATGGAATGGTCCAGGGGGAAGGGGCAGCGGTGTTCGTGTTTGAGGAGTATAATCATGCAAGAGCACGAGGCGCCGATATTGTGGCCGAGGTCGCCGGTTTTGCGATGACTTCCGATGCGTCGGACATTGTCACACCAAATCAAGCGGGCGCAGAGCGCGCGATCAGAGGTGCGTTGCGCGCTGCCGCGTTGTCCCCGTCGGACGTTGGATATGTGAACGCCCACGGGACGGGAACAAGTGCAAATGACAAAACCGAGATTGCGGCGATCAAACAGGTATTTGGTCCCTCCGCTGCGCAACTCCGTGTGTCCTCAACCAAATCAATGCATGGGCACTTAATCGGGGGCACTGGTGCGGTAGAGCTTCTTGCGGTGACGAAGGCGCTTCGGGATAATGTGATTGCTCCGACTGCTGGTCACCGTCAGTCGGACCCGGAATGCAATCTCAATGTCGTTCCGAATACGGCGCAAGAGGGTCGCATCGATGCGGCCCTCAGTAATGCATTTGCCTTTGGAGGATTGAACGCGGTGATCGCGCTCAAGTCTGTCTGACTATTCGGATGCCGCCTGCAGGGCGTCCCAAGCCTCTGAAAACTGATCAAGGCTAATGTTCAACATGATCGGCTCTTGCGATCCAGCACCCACAATACCAAGTCTCATAAGCTCCCCGGCCTTCATCACCTCGACTTCGGTCGCCGTCAGTCCAAACTGAGCCAAGCATCCATCGCGTTCGCACACCGCAAAAGGATATCTATTCAATCGGCCATCATCGATCTGGAGGGTCATGCCCGCCTGGAGAAGAACGCCAAGCGGTGCAATGATCGTAAGGCCGGCTGCGGCCTGGGCGCCTTCGGGGAGGGCCTCTATCGTTAATCTCGAGAGGATTTCACCTTCATCGGTTTTGCCGAATTGAACGAGCACGCATTTCTCTGTGTCGCCTTCGCCCACGCAGCGTTGCTCCCATTCACCAAAAACGGCTGCGGGTTCTGGGGTGTTTGGCGCTGTTTGAGCGACCGGGAACGCGGCATCCGCTTGTGCCGCAGCATCGGTTTGCTCCGTTGTGTCATTGTTTTGCGAAAAAACGGGCGTTGCTGCTAAGCAACCTGCGACCGCTGCGATCAGTACGTGTTTCATCTTCTTCCCAATGTTTTTGTCAGGCGGGCTTTTAACGATTAGGGCCCGCAGGAAAAGTCAAATCTCAGGTCGACCAGCAACGTCGGCAGTGCAACGCTGTTTGGTCACAGGCGGCGCATTTTCAGTTTTGTGATCCTGTTTAGGTCTTTGTCAGTGACTTCCATTCGGAATCCGTGGAAATGAAACACTTGGCCCACATTCGGTATCATTTGAGCTTCGTGAATGATTAGGCCTGCAATCGTATTCGCCTCTTCGTCCGGAAGTGACCAATCATATGCGCGGTTCAAGTCCCGGATCGTGGCCGCGCCATCGATCTCGTAGTTGCCGTCGGGGTCCGTCTTTGCAGGTTGGCGGTCTTCAACATCGTACTCGTCGGTGATCTCACCCACAATTTCCTCAAGAATGTCCTCAAGAGTAATGAGACCCTGTAAATCGCCGTACTCATCTACCACCAATGCAAAGTGACGACGGCGGCGGAGGAACTGCCGCATCTGATCTTCGAGTGTCGTTGTCTCTGGCACGAAGTACGGCGCCATCATCGCATCCGTAATGTCCTCTTTTGTGATTTCAGAGACGTTTTCGCCATTCTGAAGGCGACGATCGACGGCCCGAAGAAGATCTTTGGCATGGATCACACCAACAATGTTTTCCTGATTTTGGTTGTAAATCGGAAGCCGCGTGTAGCGAGAATTCAAGCACTGTGTGATGATTTCTGCAGGTGGCGTGTCGGAGTCGATCATCTCAATATCTGATCTATGCAACATAATTTCATCGACCACGCGGTCTTTTAAATCGAGAGCGCCAAGAAGCCGATCTTTCTGCTCTTTCTCGACGCTGCCTTCCACATGGCCGAGCGTGATCGCCCCTGCAATTTCGAGCTGGGCAGAGTCCTCGTCATCGTTGGACCGTCCAACGCCAAGCGCGCGTAACACGCCCGACACAAAGAGATTTACGGTAAGGACAACTGGCGCGAGGATCGAAACGATTGCCGCGATTGGTCGGGACACCAGCGTTGCTGCCGTTTCCGCGTTCAAAATTGCGTAGGTTTTCGGTAAAACCTCGGCAAAGACCAGGACCAGGACCGTCATCACAAGCGTTGCGATCGCGACCCCGCCATCTCCAAAAAGTTGCGTAAAAAGGCTGGTCGCCAAAGACGCGGCCAGAATATTAACGAGGTTGTTCCCAAGAAGAATTCCGCCGATCAAGCGTTCGCTATCTTCCCTGAGTTTGAGCGCTTTGGCGGCACCCTTTGACCCTTTGTCTGACAATGCATGAAGCTTTCCGCGACTTGCGGTTGTTAATGCGGTTTCCGATCCGGAGAAGAACCCGGATAAAATCAGCAAGAGAAGGATTGTGATCGTGATCGCCCAGAGGGTTGGATCAAATGGTACTAAAGCCATTGTGATGGCCATGGTGGGTGGACTCCTTGAGCAGGTTATCGGCTTGCGGTAGCTCTAAGCCTACCGCGCACGAAGGCAAGTTTCATGAAAATTCAAGACTTTGGCCAGATCGATACACCGATTTTGTTGTTTGGAGGCGTATATTCGAATCTGCACGCATTGGAAGCCCTCTGGATTTGGGCGGAGCGCGCCGGAATTCCCGAGCAAAATCGAATTTGCACGGGCGATATCGTTGCGTATTGCGCCGACGCTGCACACTGTCTGGACGTTCTCTTGAATTCGGGGTCGCAAATCATTGCTGGAAACTGCGAGGAGCAACTTGCTGCGGACGCAGATGATTGTGGGTGTGGGTTCGATGCGGGCAGCGCGTGCTCTTTGTACTCTGTCGCATGGTATCGTCATGCGCGCGCGCAAATGTCCGATGATCTTCGACGCTACATGGCCGCGTTGCCAAGCGTTGCTGTCATTGAACATTTTGGAAAACGCTATGCGATTATCCACGGTGGCGCGTCTGAGACGGCGCGCTTTTTGTGGTCGGTCTCGTCGGAGACGCTTCTTCAGCGCGAAATAGATATCTTAAACGAGGTTTTTGGGTCTATAGACGGTGTCATCGCCGGACATAGCGGCATCCCGTTTGAACGCATGGTTGGGGATGTGCACTGGATCAATGCGGGCGCGATTGGGATGCCGGCTCATGATCGATCACCTGACACGCATTTTGCCGTTCTGCGCAATGGTGCCCTGACGTTCCATCAATTAAAATATGATGCAGCCGCGGCCCAAACCCGAATGATTGAGGTGGGTCTGACACAAGGGTACCACGAAACACTGATATCGGGTGTTTGGCCGTCTGAGGATACGCTGCCGGAGGAGCTGCATCATTCCGCCAACGGATGATGCTTTGTGACGAGCTCTCGCATTCGATCATCTGCAACATGCGTGTATATCTCCGTCGTTGCAATATCAGCATGACCCAACAGGATTTGTATCACGCGGAGGTCCGCCCCATTTCGAAGCAGATGCGTCGCGAATGCGTGGCGGAGCTTATGCGGCGTTATTAGCCCAGGGTTTAGTCCAGCTGTGACGGCGATATCTTTCAAAATGAGATAGAATGCGACGCGGGTGAGATGCCCGGCTGTTCCACGAGACGGAAATAAGAACGGTGAGGGCGGTCCTTTCGCCGCCAAACCGTGTGTCTCGGACTTGTCGCGATGCGTCAGCCAAGCTGCGATCGCCGCCCGAGCTGCATCGTTTAACGGCACCATGCGTTCTTTTCCGCCTTTGCCCTTTATAAGGACCATTTCGGGCAGACCGCGCACGGCATTGACGGGCAATGACACAAGCTCCGACACGCGGAGGCCTGACGCGTAAAGGAGGTGCAACAAACACGTATTTCGCAGGCGGTCGCTTTGCGTTCTTCCTGTGCGTTGGGCCGCATCCAGAAGGCCAAGGACGTCCTTTTCTGATAGAATATCGGGAACAGTGCGCACTTTTTTTGGCCCTTCGATATCGACTGCTGGATTGTTCTGAACCAATCGTTCTTCATAGGCGAAAAGGTAAAACTGGCGAAGAGATGACAGGCGTCGCGCGCGGGTTGCGGGCGACATCCCCAGAGTTGTTTGACCAATTATATATGTCTCAATGTCATCTCTTGAGGCTTCGATAAGGGATTTCCCACGCTCTGCTAAAAAGGCCGCAAAATCCTTCAAGTCGCGCCCATAGGCCAAAGACGTGTTTTCGGACGCGTTCTTTTCGGCACGGCAGGTTGCTAGAAAGCTCAATATATGGCGCTCGTTCATCCCGTGCACCAACGCTCACGGGCGTAGATTTGTACGGCGATCAGATCCGCCCATCTCGGCAAACCGACGCCCCTTAGAACGGCAAGATCATCGGCCAGCAGGCGCAGGTCCGGCGCGTCTGAAGCCATATGCGCGAGTGCGTTGAGCAAATCAATTCCATCAGGATTGCTTGGAGTAACCTTGCTGTCTTTCAAGACGAAACGAAGCGGGCTTGGCGGCTCTGAGTCGAGAAAGGACAGGTTTGGCGCGTCATCTGTTCCCGCAAGCGCGAGCACGCATTTTCCGGTTTTGGTCTGCGCGAGGTCGCTGCCGACACGGGGGGCAATCGCCTCCGCAAAGGCGGCAGTTAAGCCAGACGCTTCAAACAGCGGAAGTGCTGCGGTGACCTCGTCTTTGCTGACAAATGTTTGGTTCTGAAGACGCTGGGCCGCTGATACGCGATCCCAAACCTGACCAGATGCAGGCGGTGTGCCTTCGCTGTAGATTTCGAATAGGCGCAAGCCCGAGATCGACCCAGCGCGCGCAAGGGTCTCTGCTGCCGCAATACGTTCGCGCCACGTGGCAAAGCCGTTCAGCATGCGGAACTCGGGACCCAAGCTGTTGACGACGTTCGGGGTGGGAAGGCCGAGGTCAAATCGCATGAGAAATTCGACGGCGCCATCACTTTGTTTCGGTGCCGAAATAGGCAAATCTTCGAAAATCTCTGGATCAAAAAAGAAGAGATAAAGGTTAGCGGTTTCTTCGGGCAGACGGCCGATGGCCTTGGCGGCTTCGACGAGGGCGATTGCTCGGTTAGGGTTCCCGTTTAAGGCGGTGCAGAAGAACATCGCGCCATCGGGGAGGGGGCGTGGAACACGGGCGAGTTCTTCGCATGCCTCGACTTCAAGCCCGAGCCAAATTGCGGCGGTAAGCCATCTATCGAAGAGTTCTGGTGACTCCGTTCCAATTTGGCGAAGAAGGGCTTCCAAAGCGTCGATCGAACCCGTCTTTTCGAGATGAGACAGACGCCGCAGCAAGTACGGCGATGGTGATCTCTCCGATCTCGGAGGCACAAATTCCGTCTTCGCGATAAACCGCAGCAAGTCAGAGACCCCAGGCGGACCGTTTGGATTCGGTTCCGGAAAAGCGGCCGCCAGGTCTTCAGACGTTTGGTCGACGAATAGCGTTCGTGGCAATCCCAGTTGTGCAGGTGAAATTAGGCCAACGCCGTCCGCAGTCAGACTGCCTAACTCTTGAGAGATAATGGGTTGCGCAGAAACAGATAGCGGCATGAGACAGAGCGAAAGCCACGCCACCAGAGCACGCATCACGACGCCTCTGGCAATTCTATGGGAACCCGGATGTCTCGTTCTGGCGGAGACATATCTCCTAAGTAAGAGTATCCCAGCAAGGCTAACCCGCAAAAAACTGTGAGAAAAAAAAGGTACTTAAGAAACCGCCCCATTGCCTTGCCCGCCTCTCCGGCTTGTATTTTTCGATGAATTATCATGTATGGCGGTGATTTGCCAAGCGATTGGCGGAAGGGAAAAGAGCGGATGGCTGAAACGCGCTGGGTGAGCTTGGTGGGAATGATGGGTGCGGGGAAGTCTGCGATTGGCCAATCTCTTGCCCATCGCCTTGGTTTGCGATCGATCGACAGCGATGTGGAGATCGAAACTGCGGCCGCAATGACCATTCCAGAAATATTTGATCGTTTTGGCGAAGACTTTTTTCGGGAAAAAGAAAGTCTGGTGCTCGAACGTTTGCTCGGCGGCCCACCAGGGGTCTTGTCGACGGGGGGCGGCGCAGTACTGAGTGCGACAAACCGCGCTTTGCTCAGGGACCACTCGATCATGGTTTGGCTGGATTGCGATCTAGAAACGTTGTGGCAACGTGTGCGTCAAAAAACGGACCGTCCGTTGCTTCTCGTTGAAGACCCGAAGGGCACGCTGGCGACCTTAATCGAAGCCCGTGCGCCACTTTATGCCGAGGCGGACGTTCGCGTGTATACCGGCGGATCAACCACGGTGCCCCAGATTGTGGACGATATTATTACCGCATTGCCGTTCGGACCGGCCCATGATCGGAGCGGGTCATGAAGACACTCTCGGTCAACCTTCCTGGACGGGACTACAACGTGCATATCGGTGCCGGATTGCTGTTGAAAGCAGGGGAGAAGATCCTGCCCTTACTGTCCCGAAGGCGCGTTGCCGTCATTGCCGATGCGCATGTCTGGGGCATGCATGGGGCCGCGTTGGAAAAGGGGCTATCTGCACAAGACGTTTTGATTGACGTCCTGACGGTGCCACCGGGGGAAGGTTCCAAAAGCTGGGCCGAATTACAGCGCGTTGTGGAATGGTTGTTGGCGGCCCAAGTGGAACGACGCGATGTTGTGCTGGCCTTTGGGGGCGGTGTGATCGGCGATTTGGTGGGTTTTGCGGCTGCTGTCCTGCGGCGCGGCGTGCGTTTTGTGCAACTCCCCACCAGCCTTTTGGCGCAGGTCGACAGCTCTGTTGGTGGAAAGACGGGCATCAATTCGCCTGTGGGTAAGAACCTGGTTGGAGCGTTTCATCAGCCCAGCTTGGTGCTTGCCGATATTGAGGTGTTGGGCACGCTGACGGCGCGCGACTTTCTGGCCGGCTATGGTGAGGTGGTAAAATACGGCCTGTTGGGGGATGCGGCCTTTTTTGCCTGGCTCGAAGAGAACGGTCCAGCGCTTGCCGCGGGCAATATGGAGGTCCGCGAACACGCTGTGGCCCATTCGGTGGCGATGAAGGCGCGGATCGTTGAGCGGGACGAGACCGAGCAGGGAGATCGCGCGCTTTTAAACCTTGGGCATACATTTTGCCATGCGTTGGAGGCCGCAACGGGCTATTCTGAGCGCCTGTTGCATGGCGAGGGCGTGGCGATCGGCTGTGCGCTGGCTTTTGAAACTTCAATGCGTTTGGGCCTCTGTTCACAAGAGGCGCCAAGCCGCGTGCGCGCGCATCTACAGGCCATGGGAATGAAGACGGACTTGCGCGATATCGAAGGTGATCTGCCCGATGATGACGCGCTGATCGCGCTGATGGGGCAGGATAAAAAGGTCGTGGATGGCCGGATCAAATTCATTATGGCCCGCGACATCGGGTCGGCCTTTGTCACGGATCAAGTGGATTTGGATGTCGTGAAAGCGGTCCTGAAGGACAGCCGCTAAACGACTGGTTTTAAAGCGATTTAAGCTCGGCCACCATGCGTTCGGCACACTTTCGACTGTCGTCAAAATCTGCCCCGATTTGATTGTCGAGGCGCAGCGTCGTGACATTCGCTTGATAGGTTTTGGCGAGCGCCTCGGCGTCGTGACCCGCGTCAATTTCTCCCCGCGCTTGCGCCGCTTCAAACGCATGCTGAAACCCTGCTCGGGTTTTGTCGAAAAGATCGCGCGCATAATCCGCCAAATGGGGCTCTGCCTCAGCATTCTCGAGGATTGTTTTGACGATCATGCAGGCCTGGGCCGGGTCGTGCCGCCGCGCTTCGCTCACAAAACTTAATAAATGGGCCGAAAGGGCGTCGATCATGCTGGTCTGACTGGCAAGATGGTCTTCGAATTTGGCGCGGCCTTGATCGAAATAGCGCGCCAAACTGTCCTTGAACAACGCCTCTTTGCTTTTGAACGCGGCATAGATGCTGCCGGGCTTCATTGAGAGCGCCGCTTCAAGATCCTTGAGCGAGGTCGCGTGATAACCCTTGCGCCAAAAGAGGGCGAGGGCCGCATCCAATGCGGTGTCACGGTTATATGTCTCTGCGCGGGCCATAGGTGGAACTTAGTCTCGTAATCTTCTTTTGTCCGGTTCCCTCTACTCACATTTGAGTGAACACTCAAATAATTCTTTGAGTGATCGCTCAAGAAGAGTTACGCAAGCTCCATACCCGACACAGTGTCGGCGAGTCACAAAGGACAGATCATGAAAATTTTTGAAAAACACACCGAAGAGACAGCCCCAGACGCCTCTCTCCCCCTGATTGCGAAATCCAAAGCGGCGTTCGGTCGTTTGCCGGGCCTCCATGCCGTTATGGCCGAAGCGCCGGGCCTGTTGGACGGCTACCAAGTGTTGCACAAGCTGTTCCTGGAAACGAGCTTCGACAATGACGAGAAGACGGTTGTTTGGCAGACAATCAATGTCGAGAATGAGTGCCACTATTGTGTGCCTGCACATACGGGCATCGCAAAAATGATGAAGGTGGATGACGCGATCACAAACGCGCTGCGGGACGAGACGCCCCTGCCGACAGCCAAGCTAGAGGCGCTGCGGACCTTCACCCTGAAGATCGTAAATCAGCGCGGCTTCGTGAGCGACGAGGACGTGCAGGCGTTCTTGGATGCAGGCTATACCAAGCGCCAAATCCTTGAGGTGATCCTGGGCTATAGCCAGAAAATCATGTCGAACTACACGAACCACTTGGCCCAGACGCCAGTGGATGCGCCATTCGAGCAATTCGCATGGTCGAAATCAGATAAAGCGGCGTAAGCCGGACCAAACAATGGCTTAAGGCTGCAGCGCTGCCCTTAAGCCGAACAACTCGCCCCGCCCAGCACGCAGAATTTCGCGCAATGGGGATGGTTGAGTTTCACCGGCGCTTCGGCCTCTTCCAACGTTTCCCCCAACTCGAATTGAGGATCGTAGGGCAAAAGCGTGCAGGCCAGTACGGTTGGTCTGTCTGCGCCCTTGCGCTTGACCACCATGCGAGAGGACGAACACATCACTTCGCGCGGGGATTTGTTCAGGATGCCCCAACAGGCCGTCGTAATCTCGGGCACATCGACGGTTTCATCCATTTCAGGAAACAGCACCGTCTCGCCGGGATTGAACGCATCAATCTTATAGCCATGGCGCGCATATAGGTCCGCATAGCCCTGGCGACTGTCGGCATCGCTGTCACCCCATAGGGTCCGTCCGGCAACAGCCATTTTAACCCCATTGTCGCGCAGCCAATCCATCCCTTCCAGCGCGCGCTGAAAGGATTGAGATCCGCGTTCTTCGTCATGCAGCTCTTCACGGAAGTGATCGAGAGAGATGCGGAACGTCATCTTTTCCGCGTAGGCGGCATTCAGGCGCAAAATGCCCGCTTGCATAGTTTTGCGCATCATCGGGCGCATGGCATTTGTCAGCACCAGCACGTCGAACCCGCGTTCAAGGCAGACCTCCATGATTTCGATCATCTCTGGATTCATGAACGGCTCGCCGCCGGTGAAGGCGATTTCTTTGGTGGGCCAGTCCCGCTGTTCAATTTGGTCGAGATACTCTTCGACTTCCGGCGCCGTTATATAGACAAGGCGATCATTCTGAGGAGAACTCTCAATATAGCAATTCACGCACTCGATATTGCACAGCGTGCCGGTGTTGAACCAAAGTGTTGTTGCCCCCATGAGGGGTACGGAGGCACGTGTATCACCTTTGGAGGTTACATCTGGGTCTTGAAACTTGCCAAGAGGGGTGAGCGGCGATTGTGTGTTCATTCTATCTCGTCCTGGGTTAGCAATCGCTGTAGAGGGGTGCGAGGTTGGTTGGAAGCATCAATGCCCATTGGTTACGAATATGTGACATCCAAACCATTAGGGAACGGGACTTGTATGTTATCGCTAACATTGCGATGAGAGTGCCAGGAGGATCCGGATTATGGCCATGAAAATCATCCCTGTGGAGCCATTTGACCTCACCATCTTTGGGGCGACCGGGGATTTGGCGACGCGAAAGATTTTGCCCGGGCTTTTTCGGCGGATGCAGTCGGGGCAAATGCCCCCGGAGGCGCGCGTGATCGGAGCGGCCCGAACCGAGCTTTCCCGTGAAGGATTTCAGGACTTAGTACGTGCGGCAATTACAGAAGCTGCGGGAAAAACGCCGGTGGACGACAAGACGCTCATGGCCTTCTTGGATCGCTTGGATTATTTGCAGATCGACGTGTTTTCAGATGCGGATTGGGATGCTTTGAAACCGATGCTGCGGTCGGATGTGGTTCAGGCATTTTACTTTTCCGTGGGGCCAAGCCTGTTTGGACAGATTGCGAAATCGCTAAAGGCGCGCGGGTTGGCGGATGACGCCGCGCGGATTGTTGTGGAAAAACCGTTCGGCCATGATTTGGAAAGTGCGAAAGCGTTGAACGCCGAGTTGCGTGCGTCTTTCAACGAGGACCAGATCTACCGTATCGATCACTACCTTGGCAAAGAAACCGTTCAAAACCTCATGGCGATCCGCTTTGGGAATGCGTTGTTTGAACCATTGTGGAACGCACAACATGTGGATCATGTTCAAATCACCGTTGCTGAAACGTTGGGTGTTGAAGGGCGCGGGGGATACTATGACAAATCTGGTGCGATGCGTGACATGGTGCAAAACCATCTCATGCAGTTGTTGTGCCTTACCGCTATGGAGCCGCCAGCCAAGTTTGAGGCGAACGCGGTGCGCGACGAGAAGCTCAAGGTGATCCGAGCGCTCGACCCAGTAAAGACCTCCAATACGGTTCGAGGCCAATATCAAGGAAATGGAAGTGGATCGGGTTATCTTGAGCATGTCGACAACCCGGCGTCAAAAACCGAGAGCTATGTCGCGCTCAGGGTCGATATTTCCAATTGGCGCTGGGCAGGTGTTCCGTTCTATCTGAGAACGGGTAAGCGGCTCAAGGAACGGGTCTCCGAAATTGTTGTCGTGTTCAAAAAGACACCACATTCTATCTTCGACTTGCCGGAGGAAGAACGTGGTGTGAACGTGCTGACCATCCGTTTACAACCGGACGAGGGCATAACACTTCGTTTCACGATCAAGGATCCAGGGCCGGGCGGAATGCGTTTGCGCGAAGTCCCTTTGGACATGAGCTTTGCCGAAGCGCTGGCGGATGAAATCGACGGCATGCCCGACGCTTACGAAAGGTTGATCATGGACGTGATCAGAGGAAATCAAACGCTCTTCATGCGCGGCGATGAGGTAGAGGCAGCTTGGGCATGGGTTGATCCAATTATCGCCGCGTGGTCCGACAGCGCGCAAGCCCCGGATCGCTACGATACCGGAACGCAAGGGCCCGAAGATGCGCTGCATCTGCTCGCACGTGATGGGCGTCGCTGGCGGCGGATGGGACGTGCAATTTGATGCTGGTTGAGTATTCGAACCGTGAAACCCTGTTTGACGAGCTCGCGGATCGAGTTGCGGAGGAACTTTCGTCAGCGCTTTCTTCTAAGGGCTGGGCGTCTTTGTCGGTGCCCGGGGGCACGACGCCGCAACCCCTTTTTGAACGGCTAAGCGAAAAACCCATAGACTGGGCAAAGATCACAGTCTGTCTCAACGATGAACGTATCGTACCTGTGACGTCAGATCGTTCAAATACCGCGCTTGTGAAGGAGAGCCTCTTAAAGTCACATGCGGCATCGGCCGAGTTTATGAACATTTTGACGATCCCTGATGATATATCAGACGTCTTGCCGCTCGATGTTCTCGTCTCTGGCATGGGAACTGATTTGCACACGGCCTCGCTCTTTCCCGATGCGCCTGAGCTTGCTCGGGCACTCGCCGCGAGTGCCCCGCCCGTCTTGAAGATGACACCGCCCTCGGGTGGCGAAGATCGCGTGACGTTGACGGCACCTGTACTGGGGACCGCGCGCAACAAGCATATCCTGATTACGGGGCCTGCAAAGAAGGAGGCGTTTCGAAGGGCCGAGGCGGCGACGCGTGACGCGGAAGCGCCGATACGCGTTGTGTTGATCGCCAATCCCCCTGCAATGGTCCATTACGCGGAGTAAAACATGTCAGAGATTTGGTCGCAGCTCAAAGCCCATCGGAAACGATTGAAGAAAGTGCGGACGACCGATCTTTTTGACGGGGATCCGGAGCGGTTTGACAAGTTTTCAGGGCAGGCGGGGGATCTGTTTTTGGATCTCTCCAAGGTGAAATTGGATGGGCCTGCTATGGCGGCGCTTCTGAAATTGGCGGACGAGCGGGATGTGGCCGCGCGGCGCGATGCGATGTTCAGCGGGGAACCGATCAACGATACCGAGGGTCGCGCGGTGCTGCATACCGCGTTGCGCGCGCCGCAAGATGCGGTGATCACTGTGGATGGCGTCAATGTCGTCCCCGAGGTGCACGCGACCTTGGCGCGGATGAGCGCGTTTTGCGACGCCGTTCGCGCTGGTAAGATTGCAGCCGGGGATGGCGAACCTTTCACGGATGTCGTCAATATCGGGATTGGGGGGTCCGATCTTGGCCCCGTGATGGCGACAGAGGCGCTTGTGCCCTATCACGATGGGCCGCGCACGCATTTTGTCTCCAACATCGATGGTGCGGATATTGCCGACACGCTGCGACCCCTGGACCCAAAACGGACGCTGATCATTGTTGCGTCAAAGACCTTCACCACGATTGAAACGATGACCAATGCCCAAACGGCGATGGATTGGCTGTTGGGGGCCATGGAAAAATCCGCGGCCAATCAGCATTTGGCGGCACTCTCTTCTGCCGTTGAAAAAGCTACAGACTTTGGCGTGCCTAAGGACCGTATTTTCGGTTTCGAGGATTGGGTTGGAGGGCGCTATTCGCTGTGGGGGCCAATCGGGTTGTCGATTATGCTTGCCATTGGCCCCGAGGATTTTCGCGATTTTCTGGATGGCGCGGCAGCCATGGATGCGCATTTCCAAGACGCGCCCGTGTCTGCAAATATGCCCGTGCTGTTCGCCATGGTCGGCATTTGGCATAACTCAGTTTGTGGCTATGCGAGCCGGGCCGTGTTACCCTATGAGAACCGTTTGCATCGCTTGCCGGCATATTTGCAACAGCTGGATATGGAGTCGAATGGCAAATCCGTGCGCCGCGATGGACAGAAGGCAGAGGTTGCAACCGGACCCATCGTTTGGGGGGAGCCGGGCACAAATGGTCAACACGCCTTTTATCAGCTCATCCATCAAGGCACGCGGGTTATTCCATGCGAATTCATGGTCGCGCGCGAGGCCCATGAGGCGCATCTGACCCATCAGCACCGTTTGCTCGTGGCAAATTGTTTGGCCCAGTCAGAGGCGCTCTTGCGCGGGCGAGATTTGGACGAGGCGCGCACCTTGATGGCGGCGGCTGGCTTTGAGGGGGATGAGCTGCAACGCCAGGCGGCACACCGCGTTTTCCCCGGAGATCGGCCCAGCACCACGCTGATTTACCCAAAACTGACCCCGTCTGTGCTGGGTCAGATTATCGCGCTCTATGAACACCGCGTCTTTGTGGAGGGCGCGATTTGGGGCATCAACAGCTTTGATCAATGGGGCGTTGAGCTGGGTAAAATTCTCGCGACTGATATGGCGCCGTTGTTGGATGGTGCGGACGCACACAGTAAAGATGGCTCAACCCAAGGATTGATCGCCCATATGAGATCGGATTGATGACTGCTCGTTTCTTTGTTTTCGTTATTTTAGGGGTATGGGCGGCGTGGCCAAGCGCTGCGATTGTGATCGGTGGTGGTATCGTCAACCAGTCTGGTGAGGGGACGTTCGTCATTCTTGACCCAAACGAGATCACCGCGGTGGGGCAGGACAATTTCAACACCGATCATCTTTACGCTTTCAACGAAGATCAAAATATCGCCCTTCCAGATCACATTCGTGTCGATATTGGCGGTTTCCTGGGCATGATCCCCAAGGGTACGGTGGTGGCCAGCCATTATGTTTTCTTTGACAGCATTCGAAGTGTGCAGGCCGGTTTTGTGGAATTTGATGCGCCGGTATTGGGGATTGCGGCCCAGCAAGACACGATGGGGGCGACTGATTTTCTGGCCAATACCGATGTGACCTATGTCGGGACCGAGCTGCGGGGGCTGGAAGAAGGGGATGAAGTCTGGATCGATCCGGAAAACCCAAATCGCATATGGGTCTCTTGGGCGGGATCATCGCCAGGGGATTATATTCGCGTCTTTACCAAGAAATCTGAAGGCGCGTTGATGATGTAGCGCGGGTGGCGATTTTACGCGCTGCCGTCATATGTCCACCGATAACCTGGCGGCGTCGGGCCTTTGTTGCGCCCGCCTTGTTGTTTCTGCTCCCAGGCATGGGCCAGAATCCCAACTGAGCGCGACAGCACAAAAAGCCCGCGCGCAAGCGGCGGCTCAAAGCCAAGCTCCCCATAAATGACCGCTGTGGCCCCATCAATATTCATGGGCAGCGCGCGGCCTTTGCGCGCGGCGAGTGTTTCCTCCAGCCACAGCGCTACCGCGCCGATTTCGCCGCGCACATCACTGGCATCCATGGCTTCGGCCACGAGCGTCATAAGGCGGGGCGCGCGGGGATCGACAGGGTTGTGAAACCTGTGGCCAAAGCCTGGAATAATTTTACCCCGCTCCGCGATCCAAGCGTCCAATGCGTCTTCTTTTTTGTCCGTCTCGGCCAAGGTCAAATACAGCTCCAGGGCTTGTTCCCCCGCGCCGCCATGGACATCCCCCAATGTGTTGATGGCAGAGGCCATGGCCGATTGCAGCCCGATCCCGCAGGTGATCGCCATGCGCGCAGTGGCAATCGAAGGGGCTTGCGGTCCGTGATCGACAGCTGCCACCAAAGCAGCCTCCAACAAGGTGGCTTGCCCCTCGCTGGGGATGTCCCCCCGGGTCATCAACCAGATCATCTGCGGGAAGGACAGAGCGCCGATCAGCTCTTCTATCGGGCGGCCACGAATATCAATGCGCCCGGGCTCCATGTCGATGATTGAGGTGCGCCACCAATCGGAAACATCACTCATATCGCGCCATCCTTTTTCAACTGATCAATCTCGTCTGTGTTGCGGCCCAAAGCGCCGTATATGTCGTGGTTGTCTTGGCCCAACTCGGGCGGCGGCATGTCCACTGATGGCGCCTTGTGGTCGAGCTTAACGCCCGTCCGCACCACGCGGATATCGCGGCCCACGCCAGGGACATCTTCGAAATCGGCGAGAAATCCGCGATCCGCGATTTGCGGCATCGACAGCACCTCGGGCACCGTCAAAACCGCGCCAGCGGGGACGCCAATTTTGTTCAGCTCTTTGGCCCAGTCGCGCGCGGGCTTTGCGCGCAGCGCCGTTTCTAAGTCGGCTTTCAACGCCAAGCGGTTGGCCTTGCGGTCTTCCCGTGTGGCATAATTGGGGGCGTCTTGCAGATGGCTGAGGCCCAGATGATCCGTCAAAAGTACCCATTGCTCGTCCTTATTGGCTGCGATGTTCAGCGCGCCTTTGGCGGTTTCAAACGTGCCTGATGGCGCAGATGTCGGGTTCTCATTCCCCTGGGGCGTGGGGTCCACGCCAGCAATCAGATGGTTGGACACGACCCACCCCATGGTGGCCATCACGCTTTCAAGCATGGAAACATCGATGAAACTGCCGCGGGGCGTGGCGTTGAGCGCAGCTGAAATAGCAAAGGCCGCCGTCATGCCGCCAATGGTATCGGCCAACGGATAACCCGCGCGCAAAGGTGCGCTGTCGGCATCCCCGGTGATCGACATAACACCCGACGCACCTTGGATGATTTGGTCATAGGCGGGGCGATGCACCCATGGGCCGTCCTGCCCAAAGCCCGAAATGGCACAATAGATCAGGTCGGGTTTAATCTCTTTGAGGCTATCATAGCCTAGCCCCAAACGCTCCATCACGCCGGGGCGAAAGTTTTCCACCAAAACATCGGCAGTCGTGACAAGATCCCGAAAGAGCGCTTTGCCATCCGCGTGCTTAAGGTTCACGGTGACCGATTTCTTGCCTGCGTTTTGGGCGAGGAAACTCACCCCCATGCCCTTGGCGTTCAGCTCGGGATCGAGGCCAAGATTGCGCGCAAGATCGCCGCGGCCCGCGGCCTCCACCTTGATGACGTCGGCACCAAAGTGCACCAACTGGTGGCAGCAGAACGGCCCGGCAAGCACATTTGTGAGGTCTAAAACGCGGATGCCCGTAAGCGGACCGTCGGTCATCAATCACCTATTCGCTTCGATTGCGCCGACTGAATACGGATCGCGGGATCACCGCAAGGGGCATTCGGAGGGCTGTTAACTGTTTTGACGGGACATGCGCTGCGGCCTAGACGTGACAGAACGGAGGATTTCTATGGGCTATGCATTTATTGGTTTCGGCGAAGCGGGCACCGCTTTTGTAACAAACTGGTCTGAGGCCGCGAAGGCATCGACACGGGGCTTTGACATCAAATCCAAACGCCCCGGTGTCCTGACCGAACGCTATGATAGTTTCGGCGTAAGAGAGTGTTTTTCGAGCGAAGAGGCGGTGCGCGATGCGGATGTTGTCTTCTCTCTTGTGACTGCGGATCAGGCGGCGACGGCCGCGCAAGAGGCCGCAAGCTCCGTTCAGGCGGGGATGTTATTCCTGGATTGCAATTCTTGTTCGCCGGGGACCAAGCGTTCAAACCGCGATGTGATCGAACGGGCAGGCGCGCGATATGTGGATGTGGCGGTGATGGCCCCGGTTCATCCAGCGTTGAACAAAGTCCCGTTGCATTTGAGTGGCCCGCATGCGGATGCAGCGGCACAAGTGCTCTCCGATCTTGGGATGACGCCCACTGTGCTTGAGGGAGACGTTGGCTATGCGTCATCTGTAAAGATGATCCGGTCGATCATGATCAAGGGCATGGAAGCGTTGACGGCGCAGTGCTTTTTGGCGGCGACCAAAGCGGGCGTGGATGACCGTATTCTTGCCAGCTTGGAGAAGTCGTTTCCTGGTTTTGGATGGGAGGCGCGCGGGGGGTACAACTTGGAGCGCATGATCCAACATGGGATCCGGCGCGCCGCCGAAATGGAAGAGGTGGCCATCACCGTAAGTGAGCTTGGCCTTCCAAATGAAATGGTCGCCGCGACTGTGATCTGGCAGCGCCGCATTGGGGAACTGCAGCTAACGGCCGCGTCCGAGGATTACCGCGAGCTCTCCGAAATTTTGAACGCAAAGCTCGCGTCGGATTAGCGGAGCGTCAGAGTTCTGAGGCGCTGTAGAGCACCCCATCTGCGTCTGCATAAATCCAGCCGCCAGCTGCGATCATGACGCCGCCGACATGGATCGGCTGTCCGACAGTGCCATGTCCGGTTTTGGCGCTTTTCACAGGGCTGGTGCCAAGGGTTTTGACGCCAAAGGTCATGGCATGAATATCAACACTGTCCCGGATCGCGCCATTGATCACCAATCCGGCCCATCCGTTCTGGCGCGCGGTCTCGGCCACCATATCGCCCACCAAGGCCGTACGTGTTGACCCCCCGCCATCCACGACCAGGACGCGACCGTTTCCGGGCTGGGAGACCGTTTCCTTCACCAGTTGATTGTCCTCAAAACAAGAGAGCGTCTCGACGGGACCTGAAAAATGGTCGACCTGCCCAAAAAACTGAAACGGCAAATGGACAAGTGTCAGCGCGTCGCCGTGCTCATCTATGAGGTCCGCCGTCTTCATGAGGCCCGGCGTCTGCGGCGACGCCCCTCGCCAGCCTCCGCTGCGGCCCCTTGGTTGAAACCGACATCGGGCAGATGGACTAAATCGTTCAGGATCGGGAAGGGGTCTGCGCTGTTTGGAATGGCAGAGGCGTTGACGAAATGCTCTTGGAAGCGGGGCTCAATTGCTGTTTCGATCTTTTCGATCCGCTGAACAGCGCTCTCGATCTCGTCCCGGGCATCCGTGTTCAATAGCGCGATGCGCGCCCCTGTGCCAGCGGCGTTCCCCGCAGAGGTCACCTTTTCCAAGGTGCAATCTGGGATCATGCCCAGCACCATCGCGTGTTTCGGGGAGATATGCGCACCAAAGGCGCCGGCCAGGACCACACGGTCGACTGTGTCGACCTCCAGCTTGTCCATCAGCAAGCGGCACCCGGAATAAAGCGCGGCTTTCGCCATTTGAATGGCGCGGACATCCGAGTTTGTGACCGAAATGATCGAACCCGATTTGGCGTCTTCATAGAGCTTATAAGAATAGGTGCGACCATCTAGGAAACAGCGCTCGGAACCCGTCTGCTCGGCCGATCCGATAAGGCCAGAGGCATCGACGATCCCTGCAATCCGCATCTCCGCGATCACTTCGATAATGCCAGAGCCGCAAATGCCTGTGACGCCGGTGGACGCGATGCTGGCGTCAAACCCGTCTTCATCTGACCAGATGTCAGAGCCGATGACGCGGAAGCGGGGCTCTTTGGTGATGGGATCAATTTCGACCCGTTCGATGGCGCCCGGCGCCGCGCGTTGACCCGATGTGATTTGCGCCCCTTCAAAGGCGGGCCCCGTGGGCGAGGAACAGGCCAGCACGCGATCCTTATCGCCGAGCAGGATTTCAGCATTCGTGCCCACATCCACGATCAGCACGCGGTCTTCTGACAAATAGGGATGTTCAGACAGCGCAACGGCGGCCGCATCGGCCCCCACGTGGCCTGCAATGCAGGGCAGGATGTAGACCCGCGCGGCGGGGTGCAGGTTCAGATCAAGCTCAATCGCACGCAGGCTCAGCGAGTCTGACGTGGCCAAAGCAAAGGGCGCTTGGCCAAGCTCGAACGGATCAATGCCCAAAAAGAGGTGATGCATCACCGGATTGCAGACAAAGACGGCGTCGACAATCAGGTCGCGATCGATTTCAGCTTCCGCGGCAAGTTGCACGAAAAGCGCGTTCATGCCTTCGCGCACGGCCGTGGTCATCTCTTTGTCGCCGCCGGGGTTCATCATTGCGTAGGATACCCGGCTCATCAAATCCTCGCCAAAACGGATTTGCGGATTCATCAATCCCGAAGAGGCCACGACCTCTCCGGTTTGGAGGTCGCTGAGATGCGCGGCAATGGTGGTGGAGCCCAAGTCCACGGCAAGGCCGTAGACCGTGCCATCATAATAGCCGGGCCAAATATGCATGATGCGTGGGGAAAACATATCATCGCCCAGATGCACCGCGCAGGTGACCTTCCACGCGCCCTTTCGCAAGGTTTGCTGCAAGGTTGTTAAGACGGCGATGTCAGCTTCCAGATGGGGCAATTTCCAATCCCGGCGCAATGCGGCCACAAGGCGCTCCAGATCACCAGAGGGGTCATGCATGTCCGGTTCGGCCACTTCGACATAGTAAAGCCGAGTGGAGGGGTTTAGGCGGATGTCGCGCACCTCGGCGCGCTTGCGCACGACTTGTTTGTGCACCTGACTTTCCGGGGGGACGTCGATGACCACATCGCCTTGCACAGTCGCTTGGCAGCCCAGCCGCCGTCCGTTGATCAAGCCGCGCTTGGATTTGTAGCGTTCTTCGACCGCGTTCCACTCGGACAGGGCGTCCTCACCAACGGTCACGCCGTGTTTTGGAAACTCCCCGTAAGAAGGCTGGATCTGACATTTGGAACAAATCCCGCGCCCGCCACACACAGAATCTAAATCGACCCCAAGTTGGCGCGCAGCCGTAAGCACCGGTGTTCCCTTGGGAAAATGCCCGCGCTTTCCAGACGGGGTAAAAACGACAAGCGGATGGGTATCGGCCATAAAGCGCTCCAGATTTTCGCAATCCCTATCAGGCACAAAAGATGTACGCTGCGCAATCCCGTCAATCAGGTGCGTAATTGCGGCACCGTCGATCAGTTGTCGTCAACGAGTTTCAACCATTGGCAGTTGCCAAACCCCGCGAACCGCAAAAGCAGCTCGGTTTCGCCGGGTTGGACGAGATGTTCACATCCATCCAGCCCCTCGGGTTCTGAAGACACGACAACTTCGGCGGAGCTTTCACCTTGGACGCAGACGCGAGATGTTGGCTGAACTTCCCTTTGGACGGAATTGGACCAGGTCGCCACAGCGAAATATAGGGGCTCAGGCGTTTGATTGACCACACATACTTCTGCCGTCGCCGGTCTCGGCCAAAACCAAAGACCAACAAACACCATTAAGGGGCAGACCCGCAAGACGAAGACTGAAAGTTTCATTGAAGGTCCCGTGACATAGGACCCGCTTCGGGTCTTTGTCACTTTTGTAAAAGCTACGCTGATTTCGCGAAAAGCGCGTCACGTCATCGCGAGCTTGGCGCGCGCGGCCTATACCCCCAAAACCTGATCTAAGTCGAAGCGATCATTCTTCATTGCGATCCCCCCGTCTTCGGTCATTGGCCACTGATCCTTGGGGCGATCCCAATAGAGTTCGACGCCGTTGTTATCGGGATCACGAAGATAGAGCGCGAGGCTCACGCCATGATCGGCATAGCCGTCAAGCGTCAGACCATGATCCGTAAGGCGCTTATAGATGTAAGAGAGGTCAGCGAGCGTGGGATAGAGAATAGCGACGTGATAGAGGCCTGCTGCGTTTTGCGGCGCAGGGGCGCGCCCTTTGCTGTGCCACGTATTGAGTGCGATGTGATGATGATATCCGCCCGCGCCGAGGAACGCGGCTTCGGGAAACCGGGCCATGACCTCAAACCCAAGAAGGTCACGGTAGAAAGCGAGCGCACGATCCAGGTCCGAGACTTTAAGATGGATATGCCCAATGCATGCGGCGTTCGGGGCTTTGTAGAGTGGGGTCATGATCTGTCCTTTCTTTGCGGCAGACTTGGCGCATAGTGCATCAGACAACAATCCACCTAGATGGGGACGGAGTGTTCTGATCAGCGCAACAGTTTCAGAACGGAAAAACCCGCCTGGAGCGGCGGGTTTTGAGACATGTCTTGCGACAGCGCGGCGGTCGCGCCGCTTAGGACAAAAGTTAGGCGCGACGCCGACCACCGCGGCGACGGCCACCTTCGGCACCAGCGGCAGAGGGCGGTTTGTTGAACTTGATCCAGTCCGCGCCGCCCTCGTCGTTGTTTGTCAGGAAATTCGCGGCACGAATGGCTTCCATTTCTTTACCGGCGCGGGCTTTCGTCGACCCCATGCCGAACATCGTCACGAAAGCCTCGTCATCCATCCCCTCCGGCAGGATGATACCTGCGGCTTCGATTTCCGCGCGCTTCTC
>JBCDLY010000015.1:0-71395 GCA_038744815.1 Pseudomonadota bacterium
CAATGGGCAAACTTTGGATGTGGACCTTTTGGCGGTGTCCGGCGGTTGGTCCCCCAATGTGCATCTGACCTGCCATCATCGCGGCAAACCTGTTTGGGCAGAGGCAATCGCGGGCTTTGTTCCAAATGATCCGCCGGTGGGTCTCACCCCCGTTGGGGCAACCGCCGGAGATTTTGGGGTCAGTACCTGCCTTAAAGCGGGTCGAGCGGCTGCAAATGATATTGTCAAAGAGCTGGGCTTCACCCCTTCCAAAGCAGGTGCCGCAAAAGCCGAAGACGAGTCCACAAACATCTCAGCATTCTGGCATGTGGGCGGCGGGCCCCGCGCATGGGTCGACCTCCAAAACGATGTGACGGCCAAGGATGTGAAGCAATCGCATCAAGAGGGGTTCCGGTCGGTTGAGCACCTCAAGCGATATTCAACGCTGGGCATGGCGACCGATCAAGGCAAAACGTCCAACGTGCTGGGCCTTGCGATTTTGGCCGAAGTGTCGGGAAAAACCATTCCCGAGACAGGAACCACGATTTTCCGCCCGCCCTATACGCCGGTTCCCATTGGCGCCTTCGCGGGACGGGCAAAAGGCAAACATTATCAGCCAACACGCCTGCCGCCATCGCATGCCTGGGCAGAGCGCAACGGCGCAAGTTTCACCGAAGCAGGGCTATGGATGCGCGCTGAGTGGTTTGCGCGCGAGGGCGAGCAAGGTTGGCGTGACAGCGTGGACCGCGAGGTTCTTGCGGTACGCGACAGCGTGGGCATCTGCGATGTGACCACGCTGGGTAAGATCGATATTCAGGGCCGCAACGCAACAGATTTTGTGAACTTCGTCTATTCCAATGGGTTTGCCAAATTGCCCGTCGGCAAAGTGCGCTACGGCATTATGCTGCGCGAAGACGGCATTGTGATGGATGACGGCACCACAGCGCGTCTGGCCGAGAACCACTATGTCATGACGACGACAACGGCGAACGCGGGCAATGTCATGCGGCATCTTGAATTCGTGCGCCAATGCCTCAAGCCCGATTGGGATGTGCACATCATCTCGGTCACCGATGGCTGGTGCCAAGCGGCGGTTGCAGGCCCGCAATCCCGCGCGCTGTTGTCGAAAATCGTGGATGACCCGTTTGACATCTCGAACGACGCATTTCCCTTTATGGCCTGCGCCGAATTGACCGTTTGTGGCGGCATCCCAGCCCGCCTTTTCCGGATCAGTTTCTCAGGCGAGTTGGCCTATGAGCTTGCCGTGCCTGCCCGCTATGGCGACAGCCTGTTCGAGGTCTTGATGCAAGCGGGCGCCGAATTCGACGTCACGCCTTATGGGCTGGAAGCGCTGTCTGCGATGCGGATCGAAAAGGGCCATCCGGTGGCCAATGAGTTGACGGGCCAAACAACTGCGCGCGACCTTGGGCTGGGCCGCATGGTATCGGACAAGAAGGATAGCATCGGTGCGGTTCTCTCTCGTCGCGAGGGTCTGAACCTCGAGGATGGCTATAAACTGGTCGGCTTTAAGCCGCTGGACACAGACGTAAAACTCTCCGCCGGGGCGCATTTCATCGAAGTGGGCGCAGACTACACGCTTGAAAACGATCTGGGTTGGATGAGCTCTGTTGGATACTCGCCGTCGCTTGCCACCCATATCGGCCTTGGCTTCCTCAAACGAGGGGATGCCCGTATCGGAGAGGTCGTGCGATCCGTGGACGGTGTGCGCGATACAGACATCAAGGTGGAGATTTGCTCCCCCCACTTCATCGACCCAGAAGGGGAGCGGCTTCGTGACTGAGTTTAACCTGACTGAGATACCCCCGCTTGGGAGCTATGTGCGGAGCGTCGGGGGCGTTACGTTAAGCGAGGTCACCGACCTGAACATTTTATCTGTTGCCACCCCGCAGGGCGGCGCAGCGGCGCTGGAAAAAGAGTTCAAGAAACTGGGCCTTACGCTGGTCGGCCCAGGGCACTCAATGAACGCAAAAGGCCTGCGCGTCATTGGCATGGCCGCAGATCAGCATTTTCTCCTGTCGCAAGGGGATAGCGCCCCAGCCGTTAAAGCCGCCTACACAACGGATCAAACGCATAACTGGGTCGCAATCCGGGCCGAGGGCGCGGCCATTTGGGCGGCGCTGGAACGGCTGTGCATGCTGGATCTCCATCCAGATGCTTTCACCGTCGACGGCGCCCTGCGCTTTGACATCGAGACGATGGTCGCGCTTATGGTCAAAGAAGACGAAAACCAGGTGCTGCTGCTCGGGGCGGCCTCTTCGGCGCAAAGCTCTCTTCACGCGATTGAAACGGCCCTGATCGCAGTGGCCTAAGCAGCCGTCGCTTGCGCCGCCGCGCCGAAAGCTTCGATCGAGTGCTGAATATCTGCCTCTGTAATCGCGAGATTTGGATAGAGCTTGCCAGGGGATTTAAAGATGCCCGAACTGCGTAAGCATGCGTTCCAATTCGATGTGTGCGTTTTGTCTTGCGCCAATACATCTCGGTAATTGCGCACCGGTTGATCGGTGAAGACAACTTCGTGCAGCGTCGGGTCGCCGACGATTTGCGCTGGGACACCGGCCTCGGCCAGCGCGCTGGCCTGCGCATCCATCAAGGTTTGGCCATCGGCGCGCAATTTTTCATACATCCCGTCGCGACGCAGCACCTCAAGTGTTTTGAGGCCCGCCACAGACGCAACCGGGTTCCCAGAGAGCGTGCCTAACTGCATCAACCAGCCCTCAGCGCCCACAATGGCTTTGTCAAAATGCTCCATGATCTCGCGTTTGCCCACGGTGGCAGCAAGCGGGAAGCCCCCGCCAATCACCTTACCCAAAGTCGTCAAATCAGGCGTGACACCATAGAGCTCTTGCGCCCCGCCATAAGAAAAACGGAAACCCGTAACGACTTCATCGAAGATTAGAACAATGCCATGCGCGTCGCATTCATCGCGCAACAGCTGCAGGAAACCAGGCTCAGGCGGGATGATCCGCTGCAAAGGCTCAACGATAATACACGCGATCTGATCCCCGTGTTCGGCGATCAGGGATTTTGCAAAATCCGGATCATTGAAGGGCGCGATCAGCATATCATCGGATACGGATTGCGGGATGCCCGCACTGTCCGGCACGGCTTGCGGGAAATTCACCAGCTTGGTGGGTGCCAAAGACTGCTGCGCCTCGGCACTCATTCCGTGATAGCCACCTTCGAATTTCATCACCTTTGTGCGGCCCGTATAGGCCCGCGCCAGGCGGATCGCGTACATATCCGCCTCTCCACCGGTGGAGACATAACGCAGCATTTCGGCCGATGGCACGGCGCGGCAAATCTCTTCGGCCAGCTCAATCCCTGCGTCATTATTTGCAAAGAAGGTCATGCCATTGGGCAACTGTTCGAGGACGGCTTCCATCACTTCGGGATGTCCATGACCCAAGAGCATGGGGCCAGAGCCGATCAGAAAATCGATATATTTGGTACCATCCGCGTCCCACACATATGCGCCATCGCCTTTCTTAATCACGATATCCGGGGCGAAATTGCCAAAGCCGCCTGCGGGCAACACCTCGCGCGCGCGGGCAATCCATTCGTCTTGCGTTCTGAGTTTATTCATCACCCCAACTCCATCACTGGCGTGCCCAGCACGCTTTCATCAATGTCTATTCCAAGACCCGGCCCTTCGGGTGGGGCGATCCGTCCGTTTGAACGGACGGGTCCCCCCGGCGCAAGCCGGGGGCTCACATACCCCGACAGATCACATGTGTTCATAACGAATTTCGGATCCGTGCTAGCTGCCAAATGCAAGAGCGCGGCGGTTGTAATATCTGATCCCCATGTATCCTCGACACACATTTTCGCGCCCAAGTGGATGCACAAATCTCGAACCATTCGGCATTTCGAAAGCCCCCCATATTTGGAGAGTTTCAGCGCCAGCGCATCCATGCAGCCCAGATGATAGGCCCGCAAAGTGCTTTCGAGATCATGGGCCGTTTCATCTTGTTTCATCGGCAGGCCTGTGGCGTTTTTCACGCGGGCACATTCTTCGATCGTCGCACAAGGTTGCTCTAGCATCACGTCATAGCGTGCGACCGCATTGCCCACCCGCGTGGCATCAAGCGACGTCGACCCGCAATTCCAATCCCCATAGACCAGGTAACCCGGTCCGACTGCCTCTCGCACTTTGATCAAGCGTTCGATATCTGCCTCATTGGATTTGTCCGCCCCAAGTTTGACCTGAAACTGCGTGATGCCCGATTGTTTGGCCACTTGCGCCATGCGCGCCATATCGTCAGGCGCGACACAAGTGATCGAGTGATAAAGCGGCATATCTTTGGATCGCCGCCCGCCCAAAAGCGCATAAAGCGGCTGGTTGCAGGCCTTGCCAAACAGATCCCAAAGCGCAGTTTCCAGCGCCGATTTTGCATAAACATGGCCGAGCAAATACGCGTCACATTGGGCGATCAGCGCTTCCGGCCCTTCAATCTTCGCGCCCAAAAGAACAGGCGACAAATACTCAATCGCAGACGCCACGCCCTCGGCATAGGCCGGAAGGTAATGCGGGATCGGACAGACCTCTCCCCATCCCACCGCTCCGGTATCCGTGCCGATTTTCAAAACAACTGAAGTGACGGTATCACAGGTCTTCCCGTCCGACATGTAATAGGTTTCATGACTGATCAGTGGCACATGATAGGCCGAGAGTGATGTGATTTTCATGACCAGTCTCCAATCAACCCATACCCCTTTGAAGACATCGGGGCGGGCGGGTGGGCGATGGCTTCAAAGGGGCAGACCATCAGGAATAAACCGCGACCGGATCGCCCAGCGCATCCTCATCGGGATGCACGCCAAGCCCGGGCACATCCGTTAAAGTTAAATGTCCCTCGATCGCCCGCGGCCCGCGCCCGCCGGCAATCTCTGCCGTGATCATGTCCTGGCAGGCCCAAACGGCGTGACAGGTATGGTCCGGACAGCTCGCTGCCAGATGCAGCGCCTCGGTATCGGCCAGCACGGACCCGCCTGTGGCCATGACAAACATATCAATCCCATGCGCCAACGCGATATCACGCATGCGCGCCGCCTTGGTCAAACCACCCACGCGGTTCAGCTTGATCCCGAAAACTTCGGCAATCCCATCCCGCGCGATCCGCGTTGCATCCTGCAACGTCACTAGGCTCTCATCCACTGAAACAGGTGCCGCATGCTTTGCAGAGATCGCCGCGAGATCATCGAGCGTCTCTCCGGGCTGTTCGAACATCACGTTCAAATCTTCGGTCGCCGACACGACACGCAAGGCCTGCTGGCGCGTCCAACCGCGATTTACATCATAAAGGATGATCTCATTGGCGGGGCGATGCGCCTCGACATCTTTGATCCGTTCGATATCACGCTCGACATCGCCACCGATCTTGACCGAATGCGCAACATATCCCCGCGCGCGATACTTATCCATCAAGGCCCGTGTGCTGCTCACATCCTTGGCCCCAATCGAGGACGCAATCGGAACGGCGCGGCGCGACCCCGCCCCCATCATATCGGCAATAGGCTGACCCGCCGCCACCGCCTTGATATCCCAGCACGCCATATCAATCGGCGATTTCGCATAGAGATGCCCCGGCAGGGCCAGATCCATCGCCCGCTCGATCTCCAGCACTTTGCGCGGATCGAGGCCAAGGATGAACGGCGCCATCGTCTGAATGCCTGCCCGAATGCCGGGCCCATGCGCAGGCACATAAGTGTGGCCCCAAGGCGTCCCCTCACCCCAACCGATCAGACCTTCATCAGTTTCGAGCTTCACAAATGTTGCATCAAGCGTTTCGAATTTCAGCCGACCACCTGACAGCCAATAAGGCTCTGCCAAGGGCAGATCGACATGAAAGACGGTGATCGCCGTGATCTTCATCCCGCCCTCCGCTGAAGACATGTTGAAGCACCCACTTCAACAGCGCCCGTCCGCCCCCACCGGGCGGGCGCTTCGCTTTCCGCCCGTGCGTCCGAACGCCAGTGCCACACAGTCATGATGCACCCCACTCGGCCACGGGTGCGCCCAAACTGTCATAATCGGGTTCAACGCCCAATCCCGGCATGTCGGTCGCATAGAGCTTTCCGTCCTGCGTTGTCGGTCCACCGATCCCAGTGCTGCGCGTGTTGTAGTTCATCAAATCCGTCGAGTTCACCAGATACTCCTCCGGCGTGCTCGCCGCAAAATGCGCCACCGCAGAGGTCGTGATCTCGCCCCCCCAACTGTCTTCCGAGACCACCGGAATGCGGTTTTCCACCAAATAATCGCGCACGCGCCGCGCCTTGGACAAGCCGCCCAGATTGCTGATCTTCAGGCAACAAATCTCTGCCCCATGATCGGCCACAATCCGTTGGGCCGCATGTAACCCCGTCACGCATTCGTCCAGTTTCATCGGCTGATCGGCCACACGGCGGACCTGCTGACATTCTTCGTAAGTCTTGCAAGGCTGTTCCAGGATGAAATCCAAATCCTTGGTGGCCCGCGCCACCCGGATCGCATTGTCCACACGCCATCCCTGGTTTGCGTCCGCAATCGCCTTTTCACCGGGTTTCAACAAAGGGACGGTCTGGCGGATGCGTTCGATATCGACCGCCCAATCCGCACCCACCTTGACCTGAAACTGGCGATAGCCGCTTGCGCGATGGCGCTTCAACTCGGCTTTCGTTTCTTCCACCGATTTTTGTGGCGCCACGCGGTACATCGGCGCCCCATCGGTCAGCTTGCCACCCATCAGCATCCAAACCGGCTGATCACAGGCCTGACCCAGAATATCCCAACAGGCGATATCGACCGGCGATTTGGCATAGCCATGCCCTTGCAACAGATGATCCATCAGCTGCTCGATCCTGGCCACCTGACGTGGGTCCTCGCCCAGCAAATGCGGTGCGATGAACCGCAAAACCCCTTCAACGCCATTGGAATGCGCGACCATGTAATTCTCGCCACAGGGCGTGAACTCTCCGCAGCCGGTCAGCCCCGCATCGGTTTCAAGCACCACAACATTCGCCCAGGCCACCTCAATCGCATTCCCAGCCCCCCAGCCATAGCTGCCGCCGACATAGGGCAAGTCCGTTTGATAGAGGCTGATCTTGGTGATTTTCACACTGATGCCTCGCTGGCTTTGGGCATATAGGGTTTGCCGTCAAACCCTTTGCCGCGCCACAGCACAAAACACAGAACCGATTGATCCAGTGTTTCCAGCGCATGGGGTTGGTTCGAGCTATGAGTGCGTGTCCTGCCCGCGCCCAAGATAGCGTCTTCGGCCCCTTCGGAGATGAATTCTGCCGCACCATCGGTGACATAGTAAATCTCTTCGGCTGCGTGCCAGTGGTTAGGGTAGTACAACCCCCGCCCCCAATAGGCGACATAACCCCGCGTCGTGGGTGAATGGAAATGTCCGTTCGGACCAACCAATTCAAACCAACCATAGCGGTTCAGGAAATCCGCCCCGACTTGATCCTCGGAATAGCTGCGCTGCCAATGCGCGTAGTCCGCAACTGCACACACAGCGCGGTGAAAGGACGAGGTGAACGCTTCGGCGCGCAATTCTGCAATCGCCGGCACCAGGCTGGGCATCCGCACCTGATACCGCGGAGCAATGTCCCAATCACTGAACCCTGCAAGCTCAGAGCAATGATCAACCAGATTGGTCGCCTCCGCCAACAGGGTCCCAAACGCCTCACGTGCCGACATGGCTAGCCCCCTTCAAAGGAAAGGGGTGGGCGGTCGGGCTTTGCTTTGAAGGGGGCAAAAGCGCTCATGGGATCACCACGATATTGCCCGTGTGCTTTTTCGCGATAAAATCGCGCTGCGCCTGATGGAAGCCCTTCAAAGGATAGGTCGCCGCCAGAAGCGGTTTGATCTCGCGCCGCTCAATATAGCCAATCAGATCGGTGAAGATATGCGTGGGCAAGATCGTGGAGCCTGTGAACGTCAAATCGCGTAAATACATCGTGCGCAAATCCAACTCCACCATGGGACCTGCGATCGCGCCCGAACAGGTGTATCGCCCGCCACGCTCCAACACGTCGATCAGGTTGGGCCAATAGTCCCCGCCGACAATGTCAGCGACAACTGACACCGTGTCCTGACCAATCACCTCTTTCAGAGCGGCTTTCAGGTCCTCGGGCGCGCGCGGGAGCACATGATGCGCACCAACGGCCTTCACATCTTCATGCTTGGCTTCAGAGGCCAGCGCAATCGTGGTCGCACCCCGCCGATTGGCCAGTTGGATCAAGGCAGACCCAACACCGCCCGAAGCGCCCGTTATCAGAACCGTATCGCCCGCGCCAACATGGGCGCGCGACAGCATGCCCTCGGCAGTCGTGTAGGAACAACTGAACGTGGCAAGTTCCGCATCGCTCATATCGCTGTCGACGACGCCCACATTGCGCGCATCGATCTTGCAATATTGCGCATAGCCGCCATCGGCCTCGGAGCCGTAATAGCCCGTTTTATCCATGTTCATGGGATCATCCCAATCGCGCAGCCAGTTGTCCGTGATGACCCGCTTGCCAATCAGATGCTCTGGCCCTGCAACGACCTCGCCACAGACATCCGCGCCCTGAATGCGCGGGAAGGTCACTGCCGCTCCACCCCATGTGTTGTCAGGCGTATCGTCCAACTCGTCGAACCCATCGCCCGTCGTCGCATCCGTGACCGATTTGGAGTACCAGCCCGAGCGCGTGTTCACATCCGTGTTGTTCATGCCTGTCGCCAGGACCTTGATCAGGACCTCACCATCCGCGATCTGGGGAACCGGCCAGGCCGCTTCCCATTCATTCATCTCGATATCGCCATGGCCCTTCAAAACCATCGCTTGCATGGTGGGTGGGATTGTCACTCAGCGGCCTCCAACTGCGCATCAGTCCGCGGCAATTCACTCATCGGATCGTACGCCGCCTCGCCCAGCACTCTGGCCGCGCGCGGCTCGCCCGCAATCACAACCTCCAGCGCCTGCCCCGGTGTCGCCGCCTTTGGTTTGACATAAGCAAAAGCCAAAATCTTGCCGACTGTATGCCCATAAGCGACGGACGATGTCGCCCCAACAACCTCGCCATCCATTCGAACGGCTTCGCCACCATGACCGTCTTCGACACCATCCGGTTCGATTTCCAAGTAAGCGCAAATCCAAGGCATCTCGGTCGCTTCGACGCTCTCGATCGTTTTCTCTTTCCCAAGATATTCTTTGTCGAGCTTCACAAAGCGCATCACATCGGCCTCGGGCAAGGTCACCTCATTGGTCAACTCGCCTGCACCTTTGAACGCTTTTTCCATGCGCATCGCGTTCATCGCGAACGAGCCATAGTCCAACATACCGATTGGCTCGCCAACTGCTGCAAACGCGTCATAGGCCGCTTTGATGGCGTCGCGGGACCCGTGGAATTCCCATCCCAACTCGCCGGAGTAAGACATCCGCAAGGCCCAAAGCGTGTGACCTGCGACTGTAATTTCTTGCGCGGTCAGCCAGCGGAAGTTCGCATTATCAAGCGGTGCATCCGTGCATGCGGCCAAGATGTCTCGTGACTTCGGACCGTTCAGCGTGATCGCCGCCCATTCAGTGCTCAAAACCTCGACATCGCAAGCGGCTTCGAAGCCGCTTGGCCAAAATCCTTCGAAGGATTTTGCCTGCTGCAAATGATCAAAGAGCCTGTTTTCAAAGAAAGCGGCGCAAACCAAATAGAAATCGTTTTCAGCCAATTTGACGACTGTCGTTTCAAGCTCAATGCGACCGCGGCGGTTCAACAGATGCGTCAGCGCAATGCCGCCAATTCTCTTCGGCAAACGGTTTGCCACCAGACGATCCAAAAACATCTCTGCATCAGAACCATGCACGCGAATTTTGGTAAAGGCCGAGATGTCCATGATCCCTGCTGCCTCTCGCACGGCCTTACATTCGATCCCCACCATGTCGTGGACTTCGTTCCGGCGGAAGGAATAGTGATCCTGCTGCGCCACACCATTGCGCGCAAACCAGCGCGGGCGCTCATGGCCGAACACCTCTTCATGGACGGCACCTTTGGCTTTCAACGTCTCATAGAGCGGGGACGGTTTGATCGGGCGCCCCGCGAGGCGGTTGAAATGCGGGAATGGAATTTCATGGCGCAGGCAATAATCCTCTTTCGCCTTAATGACCTGCCATTCTTTATGGGCGTATTCGCCAAAGCGGCGCGGGTCGAATTCCCGCATGCAGATATCGGCTGATCCATGCACCATCCAAGCGGCCAGCTGACGCGTCAGGCCCGGCCCCCAGCCGATCCCGATTTGCGTCCCACAACAGCACCAGTAATTCTTCACACCCGGCGCGGGACCCACCATTGGGTTGCCATCGGGCGGGTGCGAAATCGCGCCATGCACATCTCGGGAAATCCCCAGATCCGCTAAGATCGGCATGCGGTCCAATGCGTTTTCCAGATAGGGCATGATCCGATCATAATCGGGATCAAACAACTCGTTTTCCGCCTCCCAAGGGCAGTGATCCTCCCAAACTGTGTTCGGGTTTTCCTTCTCATAAATCCCGATCAGGCCTTTCTTTTGCTCCATCCGGATGTAGCCCGACACCAGCTTGTCATCGCGGATCACAGGTAGTTCGGTGTCGAGGGTTTCGAACTCGGGCACCGTATCTGTTACGAAATAGTGGTGCGTCATGGAAGTCATCGGCAGCTGAAGCCCCGACCATTCGCCCATTTGGCGCGCATAAGTACCGCCTGCATTGACGACATGTTCGCAGGTGATGGTGCCTTGCTCGGTTTCAACCACCCATTCGCCAGAAGCATTTTGTGTGATGTTGGTCGCACGACACCGGCGGATGATCTTCACGCCCTTCGCACGCGCACCCGCCGCCATAGACATGGTCACATTGGTCGGATCGACATGACCATCATCGGGCGTGTGCAGCGCGCCTTGCACGCCGTCGAGATTGTAGAACGGATGCAGTTTCGCAATCTCTTCGGGTCCGACCAATTCGATATTGAAACCCAGCGCGCGCCCCACCGACAGCGTGTGCCGCAGCCAATCCATTTCGTCATCTGTATAAGCCAAACGGAAGGACCCGCAGCCATGCCAGGTTACGGGCTGACCCGTCTCTTCCTCCAGCAGCTTCGAATACAGATCGATGTTGTAATCAACCATCTTGCCCAACCCGTAAGAGCTGGTGGAATGGGTGATCTGACCCGCCGCATGCCAGGTGGACCCTGATGTCAGCTCTGCCTTTTCCAGAAGAACCGTGTCATGTCCCCAGCCTTCATGACCCAAATGATAGGCAAGGCCCACGCCCATCACGCCACCGCCCACGATGACCACTCTTGCAGAACTTGGCAAATCCGCCATGTCAGAATCCTTTTTAATCTGCTGGACAGATTAATGGTACAAATGTATCATCGTCAATCATGAATGATATGTCTGTACCATCATTTGAGTCGGCGGAAGAGGTTTTGGGTCACCTCACAGACAAGCTGGGTGGCCTGTCGCCCGAGCTGCGCAAGGCCGCATCTTACATTCTAGAGAACCCCACAGCGGTCAGCCTGTCCTCGTTACGAGAACTCGGCGATGCGGCGGATGTGAAACCAAACTCGTTCGTGCGCATGGCAA
Organism: Pseudomonadota bacterium; assembly: GCA_038744815.1. GTDB lineage: Bacteria > Pseudomonadota > Alphaproteobacteria > Rhodobacterales > Rhodobacteraceae > Amylibacter. The sequence goes on from JBCDLY010000015.1 coordinate 11,582, forward strand.
GACAGGTGGGGTTCGAGGGGTTTGAAGACTTCCGCGCGCCGTTCAAATCGGACGTGATGCAGGGCGGACCCAGTTTTCCGGATCGCGCGCGTTGGCTACAATCCTTGGCCGAGGGCGGGCAGCTTTCGGGACTTTACCGCGACATGGCCGAAGCGGCGATCCGCAATATCGAGGAAACCTTCGCCAATGTGGGCGATGCAGCCTTGCTGGCCGCGGCCAAGGATGTTTGGAACTGCCGCAAGGTCTATACGCTTGGTGTTGGGATCAACGCCTCCAACGCTCAGAACTTCACTTATCTTGCCTCCACCGGGCTTAATGATTTTGTGCAAATTCCCAAGCCAGGCTCTACCCCAATTGACGATTTGGCGCGCGCAGATCACCAAGATGTGTTGATCGCCATGACATGCAAACCCTACCGCGCCGAGGTGGTGGAAGCCGTAGCGCTTGCCCGTGAACAGGGCATGCGGATCGTTGCCATCACCGACAGCCCAGCGTCACCCATCGCGCTTCTGTCGGACCACGCGCTCTGCGTCTCCGCCGAAACACCGCAATTTTTTCCAAGCTCCGTCTCGATCATTGCGCTTTTGGAGACTTTGCTGTCGTTCGTCATCGCTGTTGCCTCGCCAGACGTTGTAGAACGGGTCGACCGATTTCACCAACGCCGCCACGATCTGGGCATTTATCAAGGGGCTCGCCATGAATGATATGACACCGGTCCGCTCTCTCGACGCACGGTATTACACCGATCCACAAGTGTTCGAGATGGAGATGAATGGCCTGTTCACCAAGACATGGCAATTTGCCTGCCATGCGTCTGAAGTGGCCAATCCGGGCGATTACTATGCCTTTACCATGGCCGGTGAAGACCTGTTCATCGTGCGCGATCGCGACGGCGCGCTGCATTGTTATTACAATGTCTGTCAGCACCGCGCGCATCAACTGGTCCAAGAGAGCGGCAACACCCGGGTGATCGTTTGTCCCTATCACGCTTGGACCTATGAATTGACAGGTGGGTTGCGCGCGGCCCCCAACACCAAAACCACGCCCGGCTTTGATAAGTCCAAGGTCTGTCTGAGCGAGGTTAAAGTTGAAGACTTCCTTGGGTTTCTGTTTGTGAACCTCGACCCTGATGCCAAACCGATGGAAGACTGGTTTCCCAATGCGCGCGCAGAGCTTGAAGACTGGATTCCCCATCATGCCGAGTTGAAGCCCATCGAATGGGTGGAAATCCCTGAAAACTGCAATTGGAAAGTCTCGGTCGAGAATTATTCGGAATGCTATCATTGCAGCCTAAACCATCCGACCTTTGCCACCGGTGTGGTCAAGCCAGAGACCTATGACATTCAGCCCCAGGGCCATTGCCTGCGCCACACAACAGAATGCAACAACCTGGATCAGATGACCTATGATATCCAATCAGGCTTAGAGCATTGGGACGCATATTCCAGCTGGTTCTTGTGGCCGATGTTCAGCTTCCAAGTTTATCCGGGCAATGTCTTGAACACCTATCATTGGCGCGCTGTGGATGCCGATCATGTCGTCGTTTGGCGCGGATGGTATACCAAAGGCGGTGTGGATGATGAGGCCGTGCGCCGTTTGGCCGTTCAAGACCGGGCCACCACCGTTGAAGAAGACATCCATCTGGTCGAAAGCGTGCAGCGTGGGTTGAAGTCCCGGGGCTATGTGCCAGGGCCCTTGGTGCTGGATCCCTCTTGCGGTGTGATGTCAGAGCATTCCATCAAAGCGCTGCAAAAATGGATGCGGGAGGGTGTGGATGGGTGAAAACGCATTGCATCTTCACGGTTCAGTTTTGGCCGAGATATCGGAATGCCTCCGGCGGGGATATTTAAGAAAAGAAGAAGGCGCATGCGGGGCGCGTTAATCGAGGAATTCCGGGGAGAGATTAAGGTCGGTCGTTTGCCCGATCCGGAATGCCCGCCCCATGGCGCGATTGTAAAGGTAGAGGCTTGCGGGGTCTGCCGGTCCGATCACCACTCTTGGTGCGGGCATGACCCAGACGTCGTCCTGCCCCATGTGATGGGCCATGAATTTGCCGGCGTTGTGGCTGAAGTCGGCTCAGAAACCAGCCACATCAAAGTCGGTGACCGTGTCACCGCCCCGTTCATTTTGGGATGCGGTCAATGTGCGGATTGCACATCCGGCAACGCAACGATTTGCGCGCATCAAGACGTCATGGGGTTCACCGATTGGGGCGCATTTGCCGAACTACTCGCCATCCCGAACGCAGACTTCAATTTGGTCCCTTTGCCTGAAGATATGGATTTTGCCACCGCCGCTGGAATGGGATGCAGGGTCACCACATCTTATCGGGCTCTGACAGATCGGCTTGGTTTGCAACCCAGCGAATGGCTGGCCGTTCATGGCTGTGGCGGCGTGGGCCTTGCCGCAATCCAAATCGCCAAAGCCCTGGATGCTCGTGTGATTGCCATAGACCTGAATGAGGACGCGCTCGAGCTGGCGAAATCCTTTGGCGCAGAACTGGCCCTGAATGTCAAAAGCACCGACACTGTCGGTGAGGCGATCCGCGACATGACGGGCGGCGGAGCGCATGCCAGCATCGACGCGCTTGGCATTGCAGCGACCTATGAAAACTCGATCCGAGGTCTGCGCAAGCTGGGTCGTCATGTTCAGGTTGGCATGCCGGTCAAGGATCCAGTCGTCGACTTGTCTCTGCTGGAGCTGGTCTACTCGCGCCAAATCTCGATCATGGGATCACGCGGCATCGCCCCCCACGGGTTTAAGGGCCTTATGGACCTCGCCACACAAAAGACTATCGACCTGTCGTCCTTGATCACCAAAACCATTGGTCTGTCCGAGGTAGAAGCCTCGCTAACCGCTATGGACAATTTCGCAGCCCCGGGCGTCACCGTCATCACCGACATGCAAGGCTAAGGAGCCAGAGATGAGCATCAAAGACTATTGGCAAAACTATATCGGCGGGGAGTTTGTCGATGGCGGGGCGGGGCGGATTACAGTCGATGATCCCGCCACGGCGCAGCCCTTGGCCGAACAGGCCGCAGCCGATGCAGCCGATGTGGATCGCGCTGTGCAAGCTGCCAAACGCGTTCATGAAAACGGCGCGCTGTCATCTCTGCGCCCTGTCGAACGCGGCCGCATGGTGCGCGCCATGGGCGATTACATGCTCGCCAACAAAGAAGAGATCGCGGAAGTGCTGACCCTAGAAGCCGGCAAACCCTATTGGGAAAGCCTGATCGAGGTGGAAGGCACGGCGCGTTACTTCGAATACTATGGTAACCAAGCTGAAACGGTGGAAGGTCGTTCCATTCCGCTGGGCGACGGCTATTACGACTTCACGACCTACGAACCCATGGGCGTCTCTGCACAGATCATCCCTTGGAACTACCCATTGGAAATGACGGGACGCTCCCTGTCCGCCGCACTTGCTACAGGCAATACTTGCGTGATCAAAACGCCGGAACTTGACCCGCTGACCCATTACTGGATGGCCAAAGCCGTGGAACATGCGGGTCTGCCAGCAGGCGCCGTGAACATCTTGTGCGGTCATGGGCATGAGGCAGGCGCGGCCCTGTCGGGCCATCCCGATGTCAACCAAATCGTGTTCACAGGCTCCGTCCAAACGGGCATCGCCATTGCGACAGCGGCCGCAAAAAATGTCGTTCCTTGCGTCTTGGAACTGGGCGGAAAATCCGGAGCTGTCGTTTGCGAGGACGCGGATGTAGATGCATTTATGAATGAACTTCGCTGGGGGATCTTTTTCAATGCGGGCCAAGTCTGTTCGGCCATGTCCCGCGTGATCGTCCATGAAAGCCGCCATGACGAGCTGGTCGAGAAAGCAACCGATCTCGCCAAATCGCTCTCCGTCGGACCCGGCACGGAACGCCGTGAATTTGGCGCGAACATGGGGGCTATGGCCTCTCTCGCGCAGCGCGACCGCGCCATTGGCTTGATCGAGGCCGCGCAAAAAGAAGGGGCGAGAGTGGCCGCGGGCGGACACCCCCTGAACCGCGATGGCGCCTTTTTAGAACCAACGGTCCTGACCGACATTACACCTGAGATGGAGATCGCAGGCACCGAAGTGTTCGGCCCGGTCGTCAGCGTTCTGAAATACGATAGCGAAGAGGCAGCGATCGCCATCGCCAATTCCACGGACTACGGTCTTGTGGGAGGTGTGTTCACAAAAGACGTAGATCGCGCCATGCGCGTCGCCCGCGGCACACGCGCCGGGCAAATTTTTGTTAATGAATGGTATGCAGGGGGTGTTGAGACCCCGTTTGGCGGCTATGGCAAATCGGGCTATGGCCGCGAAAAAGGTCGCGAGGCGTTGTGGAATTACGTCCAGACCAAGAACATCGCGATCCGGATCGGTACATAGGATACGGACGCTTTGGAGGGACCATATCGGGCCCTGCGCATCCCTTTGGGAGGAGTGGATGCGCCAACATATGGCATAGGGAGGGAACCATTATGTCACTACCACCACCTCTAACGGAGTTAGAGATCAAGACGGCTGACTCAGGCTTCTATAGCGGGTTTGCCAAAAACGTGGCGATCACAGGCAAGGTCCTTGTGGGCGCACTTATCATCTGGGCTGTCGCCTTTCCGGAGAATGCCGGGGCGGTCTTAGGCGGTCTCAACACCTTCATCTTGGCCAGCTTCAACTACTGGTACGTCTATGTGATGGCGTTTTTTGTCCTCTTGTGCTTTGCACTTGCCCTTTGGCCGGCTTCGGGCCGCCTGAAGCTAGGAAAACCCGGCGACATGCCAGAGTTTTCGAACTTCAGCTGGTTTTCCATGATGTTCGGGGCCGGAATTGGCATTGGGATGCTGACCTTCGCGACAGCAGAGCCGATCTACCATTTCGGAACAAACCCAACGATCATGAGCGACACTGCCATCGATGGCAGCTCGGCCGAAGCGGTGCGCTCTGCCTATGTCTGGTCCTTCACCCACTGGGGTTTGGCCGCTTGGGCGTCCTACGCCATCGTCGGTCTGTCACTCGCCTATTTCGCGTACCGTCGTGATCTGCCTTTGACGATCCGATCTGCTCTGACGCCTCTCTTCGGGGATAAAATGTCCGGCTTCTTGGGCACATTGGTCGATGTGGTGGCTGTCGTGGCAACCGTCTTGGGTGTCTCCCAAACATTGGGCTTTGGCGTTCAGCAATTCGTCTCGGGTTTGGGCCGGATTGGCTTTGGCGACTGGTTGTTCACAGCGACGGCTGATGGCGGCACGACCGCGTCCACTGCGGGGATCGTAGTGGCGCTTCTGGTCATCATGGGACTGTCCACAGCATCGGCTCTGTCCGGTGTTGGCAAAGGCATCAAATGGTTGTCGAATATCAATATGGGGCTTAGCTTTTTCTTGCTGGCCTTCTTCTTGGCGTTCGGATCAACCTTCTTCGGCCTTCAGGCGCTCTTTGTTGGCATCTGGGACTACCTGGTCTCTATCCCGGGCAACTTGTTCAAGGTTTGGACCGCGGTCGATGCCGACGCCTTTGCAGCGGCCTTACCAGCTTCGGTTGCGGCACTGCCGGCAGCGGACATCACAGCCATGTTTGATGCAGCCTCAAGCCCATGGGGATCCTTGGCCTCCTTCACAGAAGGTCTGCCTGAATCTGCAGCGGCTCTGCCAGCAGCAGACATTCAAGCCACTTATATGGCAGCGGTAGAGTCCCGTCAGGGCGGCTGGCAAGGCGCTTGGACCATCTTCTACTGGGCTTGGTGGATTGCGTTCGCCCCATTTGTGGGCGTGTTCTTGGCGCGTATTTCCAAGGGTCGGACGATCCGCGAATACGTCCTCGGCGCGATGATCGTTCCGGCGATCATGTGCTTTGTCTGGTTCGCCATCGTTGGTGGGACAGCCATCGACCTGAGCCTGAACGGCGATGCAGGGGATGCGATCACGGGTGCTGGTCAGTCTGATCAGCTCTTTGCGATGCTCGCCTATATGCTGAACGGCACATTGGCGTGGGTCATGTCCTTCATCGTGGTGATTTTGTTGCTGACCTATCTGGTGACATCGGCGGACTCAGCTGTTTTGATCATCAACACGATCAATGCTGCGGGCGATGAAGGTCCAAAGGCGCGTCCGCATATCTACTTTTGGGGTGCAGCACTCGCTCTTGTTGTGGGGGCCTTGCTGATCGTGGGCGGTCTATCGGCCATCCAAACCGCGATGGTGATCGGCGCGTTGCCCTTCTCGGCCGTGATGGTCCTGATGGGCATTTCCGTGGCCAAAGCCGCCTACCGCGATGACCAGCGGGAGCGGGGCGGCGTTGCGGCGCAGGCGCCAGCCGAGTAAGCAACCCCAAAGGAACAAACGGGCCGGCCTGTCCGGCCCGTTTTCATTTTAAGAGGATGAAATGGACAACAAATTCGAACTCGGCCTGCAAAAGCGCAAAGAAACCTTGGGCGCGGACTATGTCGAAAAGAACCTCGCAGCCGCAGATGATTTCACCCGCCCCTTCCAAGAGGCGATGACCGCGTGGTGCTGGGGTTTTGGCTGGGGCGATGAAACGATCGACGCAAAAACACGGTCGCTGATGAACCTCTCTATGATTGGCGCGCTTGGCAAAATGAACGAATTTGAAATCCACTTACGCGGCGCGCTAAACAATGGCGTTACTAAAGAGGAAATCCAAGCCTCTATCCACATCATCGGAATTTATTGCGGTGTGCCCCAAGCGCTCGAATGCTTTCGCCATGCCCGCAAAGTCTTGGAAGAACGTGATCTGCTTTAGGGATTGCGGCCGCTGCGCGACCGCAATGGCGAGGGGTTTCACCCCTCGCGCTCCCCAAGGTATTTTTTAAATTGGAAAGAGCTAGTTCAAAACGCGATACGCACTATGGCAGTCTTTGCAGGTTTGACCGATATCTTTAAACAACTGAAGACGCGCCTCGGCAGACAGGCTTGCGTCAGGGATCTCGCCCGCCAGTTTTTCTAACTCAAAGGCAATTTCCGCAAAGGCTTCTGGTTGCTCCCAAATCGCTGTAGCCGCTTCGGACACACCCCCTTCTGATCCTTCGGGAAAGCGGTCGATCATGTTTTGGCCCGAATGTTCAATGATCACTTGTGATGCCTGCTCGGCGAGTGCGCTGTCAAACTCGGCCTTGCCGGTCATCATCGGCGCAATGGATTTCAAAGACGCACCGATGGCTTTCATCCCATCCATCCGCTCTTTGACGATGCCCATCGCACCCGCATGGGCAAAGGCCATCGTCCCAAATACAGCAAACAACAACGCGAGTTTTTTCATCAGTGGCAGGCCTTCCCAAGCGCTTTCAATCGCCAGTAATTGTAAGGCAGCGGTGCCAGGAAGCCAGCCAAAAGCATGATCGGCATCACCCACCAGGTCAGCTTCGCGCCCCCTGTCAGCACCCAATCGGTCGCATTCATCGCCACTTCCATAGCGATCATCGAAATCAGCGACATGCCAATTGCCGTTTTAAACGCCAACCGCAGCGACATTTGATGAGAGAGAATGACCGTCTCCAAAGCAATCGAGGTGAGGATCCCATTCACAATCGCCAGCGACATAATCGCCAGCGTCGGCCAAGGAATGCCCGTAAACTGAAAAAACGCGATTGTCCCAAAGTCCCCGATCGAGCATCCGATCAAACACCACATCGTGTTATAGCTCGCCCGGCCCCAGGTGTGCCGACAGCGCCAGTTTATGTTCAATCCGGGGTTGGTGGTTGCTGCTACCATGGCTTGAGTCCTTTTGGTCAGAAGCTATATAAGGCCTCCAGTAACTGGAGGGTCAACATGCGAATTGGAGAAGCCGCAAATGCCGCCGGACTGCCGGTGAAAACGGTGCGCTATTATGCCGATATCGGCCTGATCGAACCTTCGGCCCGGGCCGAAAACGGGTATCGCGAATACTCAGCTAACGACATCAAACGCCTGGCCTTTGTGCGGCGGTCGCGCGCTTTTGGATTTTCAGTGCCTGAATGTCGGGACCTGTTGGCGCTTTACGCCGATGACAATCGATCCGCAGGGGATGTGAAGCAGCTGGCCGAGGAACGGTTGAAAGACATCGAGGCGAAACAGGCCGAACTGGCCGCATTACACGACACATTGTCGAAACTCGTCCATGCCTGTCAGGGCGGGGACAGGCCGAACTGTCCGATCATCGAGCACCTCGCTTAGACCAGATTGATCAAAGCAGCGCCTTGGACGTAAGCGCGAATGTTGTCCACCGCCATCATTCCCATCTCTTCACGTACACTTAGCGCTGCGGTTCCCAAATGGGGCAACAAAGTCACATTCTGGAGCGCCAATAAGTCCGGCGAGACTTTGGGCTCAAACTCGTAGACATCAAGGCCAGCGCCCGCGATTTGACCGCGCTTCAATGCGGCCACCAAGGCGGCTTCGTCCACCACTTCGCCGCGCGATATGTTGATCAAGAAAGCATCCCGCTTCATGGCGGCCAATTCCGCCGCCCCTATCAAATGGGTCGTGTCCGCTCCTCCCGGGGTGGAGAGTGTCACGATATCGGCGTGCTTGCATACATCTTCCAAACTGTCCAACTGGCTGGCGGGAAAATCCACGGGTTTGGGAGAGCGGTTGTAAAAGACGACCTCCATCCCAAAGCCAAAATGGCAGCGCCGCGCAATCGCCTGCCCGATCCGACCCATGCCGATCACACCCAACATTTTGCCCGTCACATGCGTTCCAAGAAGCTGCGTTGGATGCCAACCTTCCCAAAGGCCGCTCCGCACCATCCGCTCCCCCTCGCCCGCTCGCCGGGCAGTCATCAAAATCAGCGTCAGTGCAATATCCGCCGTGGCATCTGTCACAGCGCCGGGCGTATTTGTCACGGCAATGCCCGCCTGGGCGGCAGCGGTCACATCAATATGGTTATAGCCAACGCCAAAATTCGCGAGCAGCTTGCATGACAGCGCCCCCGAAAAATCCTGCGCCAGGTCCCCCAGTGTACACAAGATCACCTCGTGCTTCTGCATCAACGCGTGCATCTGGGATGCGGAAAGCCCTGTGGTTTCCTGCCGAACTTCGATTTCTGCAAACTCTGCCAGAGCATCCAACACGCGTTCCGGCAAAGGCCGCGTCACAAAAACCTTCATCAGCAGAGCCGCTCGCCCAACGGCACCGGGACATCCGGCGCAGCCAGAACAACCCCGCCGGCATGATCATGAAACCCAAGGACCAGAACCTCTGACTTGACGGGGCCAATTTGACGGGGCGGGAAATTGACCACCGCCATCACCGTTTTCCCAACCAGGCTTTCGGGTGCATAATGCGCCGTAATCTGCGCACTCGACTTCTTTTCCCCAATCTCTGGCCCGAAATCGATCCAGAGCTTAATCGCGGGTTTGCGCGCTTCGGGGAAGGGCTCGGCCCGTACAATCCGGCCCGCGCGGATATCCACCTTCATAAAGTCGTCGAATGTGATCTCTGCGCTCATGCGCCCAACTCCCGGCTGCGTTTCGCCGCGGCCTTCACCGTGGCATTCATCAGGGGTGGCAGGCCCGTGTCGTCATCCATCAAGACCTCTAGACCCGCTTGCGTGGTCCCATTGGGAGAGGTGACATTCACCCGCAACTGCGATGGGCTTTCCTCAGAAAGCGCGGCCAGCGCACCCGCGCCGTCAACCGTGGCCAAGGCCAACCGATGTGCAAGCGCCTCGGGCAATCCTTCGGCCATACCCGCGACGGTCAGCGCTTCAATCATATGGAACACATAAGCGGGCCCCGATCCAGAGACCGCCGTGACGGCATCCATTTGCTCTTCCGTCTCCAGTTGCACCGTTTGGCCAATCGCGCTGAGCAAGGCCTCGCCCAGGCTCACTTGGAGATCGGTCACATAAGCATTTCCGATGAAAGCAGTTATGCCCTTCCCGATCGCAGCTGGCGTGTTGGGCATCGCTCGCATGATTGCCGTTTCGTCACCAAGCGCGCCTGCGAGTGCTGCGATTTGTATCCCACCCGCGATGGACAAGAAGAGTGTTTCTGCGCTCCCAATACCATCTAATCTGGGCAAAGCATCGAACATGATTTGCGGTTTGACGGCAAGCACAACAACCGCAGGTTCAGGCAGAATGGCCTCATTGATTGTGAGACCCAATTGCGCTTGGGTCTGCAGCCAATCCGAAGGTTCGGGATCAATCACAGAGATTGCAGTTGGTCGCATCCCGGCAGACAACCATCCTTGCAGCATTGCGCTGCCCATCTTTCCGCAACCCAGCATCACCAGGCCGTCTTGGTTCACTTTAGAAAAATCCATCGCACCCTCTCTCGCACTGAGCGTAGTTAGGGTGCGATGGCGGAGAAATTCAAGCGCGCCCGTAGGCCTCTGTCATGGCGATTTGGATCGCTTCTTCAACGCTTTTGCCCGCCCAGCACACAAGCTGGAAGGCTGGGTAGAACCGTTCGCAGGCCGCAACAGCAGCCCCCATCATATGGTCAATTTGGGACGCTGTAGCCGCCGACCCACCTGCAAGCACAAGGCCATAGCGATAGACCATCAAGCCTTGCTCTTTCCAAAGAGAAAATGCACCCGCCCAGCACCGATCATTCGCAGCATTCAGAAGCTCATAAAGCGCAGGTTCCGTCTCTGCCGGTGGCTCCATTTCAAAGGTACACACCATGCGCAGTGTTTCGTCAAAACCGGACCACGCCAAGGTCACGGAATAAGTCCGCCATGCGCCCTCGACGCTCATAGCGATCTGATCGTCGGCGATCCGGTCAAATGACCAATCCCGCGCGTCGGCCAAATCCTCGACCAGATCAATGGGATGAATATCGTTGGTGTCTAGATACTGTTCTGTAGCGGCCATGCCTGCTCCCTCTACAGTCGGTTTCAGGATGCGCCGCGCCACGATATTCTGTGTTCGGCGCTTATATGTCGGGGTTAACTGCTCGACCCCTTACAAGATATGGTGCGTCATCAAGGACTCACGTGTAAAGTAAAAACTGGGTAACAATCGAACTTATCCACCGAAAATTAGAATAATCGTCTACACTGGGATCAAATCGACTTTGGGGAGAGCACACATGATCCTGTATCCGCTTATTGAATTGTTGGAGGGTCGTTGTGTGAGCCTGTTTCGGGGTCGCTTAGAGGAGCCGCAGATCTGGCATGTCGATCCTGTCGCAAAGGCAAAGGAATTTGCGGAGGCTGGCGCAGCCTGGATGCATGTGACCGATTTCGACGGCGTGGAAGGCGATGGTCGCAATTCGGACCTCCTGGTGGAGATCATTCGGGGCGCAGGCATTCCCATTCAATTGGGCGGCGGGTTTCGATCCGCAGCCCAAGTGGAAACATGGATCGAAAAGGGGGTCGGCCGCGTCACCATGGGCACACTTGCCGTGCAGCAGCCTGACTTGGTCAAAGAGCTTGCGCAAACCTATCCCGATCAGATCACAATCGCGCTTGATATTTACAAAGGGTATGTCGTCGGTGAGGGCTGGCGAACAACCAGCGCGCTTCGGCCAGCGGATGTCGTCAAAAATTTTGAGGGTTCTCCCATTGCAGCGCTCATAGTGACGGATATTGATGCCGATCTTGAAGAAGCCGAAGACAGCCTTGCATTGATCACTCAAATTGCCGGGGAGACAAAAACACCTGTAATTGCGCGGGGTCTTACCCGAACGCTCGATGATCTCTCACGGATGAAGTATGTGCCGCACCTCACCGGTGCTGTCGTGGGGCGTGCGTTGTTTGATCGTAGCATCGACTTGAACGAGGCGCTCGAGCTTGTAAAACCAGAGGTAGAGGAAAAAGCCCCCTTTATTTGAATACGTCTTTATCCGCAGGTCACCTATGCCAAAGACCCTTCGATATCTTATGTTGGTCCCACTTCTTATTCTACACAGCAGCCACGTTTTGGCGAATGCGAATTCAATCTGCTCCGCGATGATAAACGATGGTCGTGCAAATGGTGCAACCATGGCTCAATGCATATGCATGTATGAAACTGCAGAAGATAACCTAGACGAGGATATAGCAGTATTACTGTTCAAATCGTGGCGCGAAGGTGTGTCCGTCATGGATGACATCGTACAGCTGCCGAAACAACGTCGCGTGGAACGGCAGCTCACAGCATTAAAAGGGGCAATTCAACGACAGTGCCCGAACCTTCCGTTCTAGCATGCGCGCCTAAATGATCCGAAAAGCCTGTCCTACAAATATTATGGAGCAGGAGACCGGGTCAGTCCCCCTTTTCCAATTTCGTAATCTTGCCCTTCAGCGTCGTAATTTCTTTCCGCTGTTTTTCCACCATGGCTTTCAGCGCGTCGAAATCCTCACGGGTCACAAGGTCCCGCTCGGCCAACCAGCGATCAATCCAAGAATTAAATGCTGTTTGCGCCTCATCCGCAGCCCCTTTGGCAACGCCCATTGCGTTTGTGGCCAATTGGCTCAGATCATCAAAAACTTTACTCTTGCTATCCATCATCTGCCTCCATTCGTTTCATCCTATATGGGAACTAACCTCTCGAAGGCCAAGAGCGCAGATTGACTTGGCCTTTCGTTTCGATCAGCACACGCAGCATGATTTTACTTTTACCCAACGCAATACCCTTCCCTGACATCAGCCCTGACGTTTTTGTTTTCGAAATCGCGGGCCGGGAGTTTGCTCTGAAATGGTATGCGCTCGCATATATTGCGGGGTTCTTGATTGCGATGTGGTTCATAAATTACCTCCGACGTCAGGCCGATCTTTGGGCAGACAACGACCCAGGTTTTTCATCAAAGGACGTGGAGGATTTGCTCACCTGGATGATCATTGGTGTAATTTTGGGCGGGCGCTTTGGATTCGCGTTCTTCTACGGCATGGACACTTGGCGACAGGATTTCTGGTGGGTCTTCCGGATATGGGAAGGAGGTATGTCGTTTCATGGTGGGTTCATTGGGGTGATTGTTGCTGGGGCTTGGTTCTGCGCACGCCGCGGGATCGACCCATGGAAAATCGGCGATGCCATCGCTATCTCCGCGACATTCGGACTTGGTCTGGGTCGGGTTGCAAATTTTATCAATGGGGAACTCTGGGGCAGACCGACGGAAATGCCGTGGGGCGTGATTTTTCCAAGCCCGGCCGCACAAGACTGTTTTCCCCTGCTTGTTACTGAGTGTGCCCGTCACCCCAGCCAGCTTTATGAGGCCGTGCTCGAAGGGCCCGTTCTTTGGGTGTTTCTAACTTATTTGATCTTCAGACGCTTCGCATTGAAAAAACCAGGCCAGGTCATCGCATGGTTTTTTATCGGGTACGGGGTCGCCCGCACGTTTGTCGAAGGATATCGCCAAGGTGATCTACGAGATGTCACATTCACCAACCCCGCCGGTCACTATCTTCGCTTCGGCGATCAGCTGGATAGTATTGGTTTGACGCGTGGGCAGATTTTGTCGCTACCAATGATCGTCATCGGCATTGTTCTTTTGATATACATTCACCGTCTTGTCCGACCGAGCGAAGTATGATGACGCCGCTTGAGAATGAACTTTTGCGCCAAATCGCGCAGACCGGGCCCATCACTATTGCCGAGTACATGACGCATTGTCTGCTGCACCCTAAGCATGGCTACTATTCCCAAGCCGAGCCCTTCGGACGAGCGGGCGATTTCATCACTTCACCAGAAATCAGCCAGATGTTTGGCGAATTGATTGGGTTGGCAATCGCGCAAGCCTGGCTGGATCAAGGCTCACCAAACGATATTTTTTTGGTGGAACTCGGGCCTGGGCGCGGAACATTGATGGCCGATATACTCAGGGCAACCAAGAAAATTGCAGGCTTTGCAGACGCCATACAGATTGCTTTGATCGAGATGAGCGCGCGCCAGAAAGCCGTCCAACGCGAAACACTCTCCGATTACGCCGTCAGGCATTTTGATCGTCTCAGCGACGTTCCAGACGGTCCTATCTTTGTGGTCGCAAATGAGTATTTTGATTGCCTTCCAATTCACCAGTTTGGATGCCTGAATGATGCCTGGCATGAAATCGTTATAAATTCCGTTGATGGGCGTTTGGCCTTTGCGCTTGGCCCGCAGCAAGGATGGTCGACCGAGGGCGACTTCGTTGAGACATGCCCAGCGGCGCTCAGTGATATGATCGAGATTGATCAACGGATTGCGCAACGGGGAGGTGCCGCCATAATTATTGATTACGGCGATTGGGGAAGTTCCGGCGATACTCTCCAAGCGATAAAAGGGCATCAAAAAGTATCTCCTCTCGCTCTGCCCGGACAAAGCGACTTGACCGCGCATGTCGACTTCAAGCCGCTCGCGGGCGTGATCGAGCATTCACAAGTGTCTCGTCTAACGCCACAAGGTGTTTTTCTTGAACGTCTCGGAATTACGAAACGCGCGCAAACGCTCTCACAAAGGTTGAGCGGTCAGGCCCTAGACGCACATATCGCGGGGCATCGAAGATTGGTGCACCCCGATGAAATGGGCCAACTGTTCAAAGTGCTCGGCATAACACCCAGTGGCACACCCATGATTGCGGGCTTAGCGATATGATTTTGAAGCCGATTACATCTGACCACCTGGGTACACGCCACGGTTTTTTCACGCGGCAAGGTGGCGTGAGTGACGGAATTTACCGTGGGTTGAACTGTGGGGTCGGATCTTCGGACAAACAGGATGCCGTTTCCGAAAACCGGTCTCGTGTCACGTCGCATTTTGGCGCAGGCCGCCTTGTCACGGTTCATCAGGTTCATTCTTCGGATGTTGTTGTCGCAGAGAACGTAGATTTGACCAAACGCCCAAAAGCCGACGCGCTCGTCACCGCAGAACCGGGATTGGCATTAGGCGTATTGACGGCCGATTGCACCCCCGTTCTGTTTTCCGACAGTACCGCTGGTGTTATCGGCGCAGCGCATGCCGGGTGGAAAGGCGCCCTCGCAGGAATTTTAGAAAATACCATTGCCGCGATGGTCCGCCTTGGCGCGTCTCGTGACAGGATTGCAGCCGTAGCAGGCCCAACGATTTCACAAGCCAATTACGAAGTGGGACAAGAGTTTCTGGAAACGTTCGAAGCTGAAGATCCCGAGACACTTCGCTTTTTTGCAGCCGGTAGAACACCAGAAAAGTACCAATTTGACCTGCCGGGTTTTGCGTTATCGCGTCTCCGCGAAGCTGGAGTCGACGCCACTTGGACAGGGCATTGTACCTATGGCGACGCAGATCAATTCTTCAGCTACCGTCGCACGACCCACGCAAAAGAGCCCGACTATGGCCGCCAAATATCGGTGGTCACACTCGGGGATTAGGCGCTATCTAACACTTCGAACGGCACACCCGGTTCGTCTTTTCCACGTCGTATCACCATAGACGTCTTCACGTTTGCGACATTGGGTGCGCTTGTTAGATTTTCAGTCAAGAACTTCTGAAAGGTCCGTAAATCCGGTGCAACACATTTCAGGATGAAGTCGATTTCCCCATTCAACATATGGCACTCACGCACAATCGGCCACGCGCGGCAAAGTTCTTCGAACGCCTGCAAGTCCGCTTCTGCCTGGCTATGGAGGCCGACCATCGCGAAAACTCTGACATCAAAACCCAACGTGGCCGCGTTCACTTTGGCGTAGTATCCTTGTAGGAAACCTGCCGCCTCGAGCGCTTTAACCCGCCGCAAGCAGGGCGGTGGCGACATACCAACATGGCGCGCGAGCTCCACATTTGTCATACGACCGTTGCCCTGCAAGAGCGCAAGTATTTGTCGATCGATATGGTCGAGCTTCATTCATGTTCTCCCAAAGTCATAATACCACAACTTCGCGACGGCGCACGATATTTTGTGATCCGTCGCGCCGCACCACTGCGCGACATGACCTTGCGGAAACTTAAACGATTTTTGGCTTGCGGGTGGAGGGATCTCCGAAATCCGGAATTATAGGGCCGTTTATTGAGCCAGAGGCGCGGTTTTGCGCAATTCCTGCACGCGTCAATCCGTCCACCTGTTCTTTAGCGACATTTACCTAAATAACGCGGTGACACAGAAGGAGTCCCAGGTGTTAGACGCGTTTATTTTGTCCCGCATCCAGTTCGCGGCAAATATCTCATTTCACATTCTATTTCCGACAATCACGATCGCGCTCGGATGGATTTTGCTCTTCTTTAAGTTGCGCTTCAACGCGACGGGCGATGAAAGGTGGATGGAAAACTACCGCTTCTGGGTAAAGGTGTTTGCACTCACCTTTGCGCTCGGCGTTGTCTCAGGTATCACGATGTCGTTTCAGTTTGGAACGAATTGGCCCGGTTTCATGGAGACTGTTGGCAATGTCGCAGGGCCGCTTTTGGCCTATGAGGTGCTAACGGCCTTCTTTTTGGAGGCGGTCTTTCTTGGCGTCATGCTTTTTGGTTTTAACAAGGTGCCCAATTGGCTCCACACGTTAGCAACATTTCTTGTGGCTTTTGGAACCACAATGTCGGCGTTTTGGATCCTAGTGTTGAACTCTTGGATGCACACGCCTGCAGGATATGAAGTGCGCGACGGTATCGTCTACGCAACAGATTGGTTTGCAATTATCTTCAACCCATCGATGCCATACCGTCTTTCGCACATGCTGCTAGCCTCTGGCTTAACGGCTGCGTTTTTGATCGCTGGCGTTTCCGCCTTCCGCGTGCTGCGCGGCGACACTGCACATGGTGCGCGCCTCGGATTGAAGACGGCAATCTCAATCGCGGCCGTACTGATCCCAGTGCAAATATTTATGGGTGATATGCACGGGCTCAACACGCTTGAGCATCAACCGGCAAAAGTGGCCGCAATGGAGGGAAATTGGGACACGCAATCAAATGTTCCACTTCTCCTCTTTGCGATACCCGATGAGGAGGCGCGGGAGAACCGGTTTGAAGTCGGGATTCCGAATCTTGCATCGATCATTCTTAAGCACAAACCTGACGGGGTTGTGCCCGGTCTAAATGATTTTGTGAAAAGCGACGGTACGGTCGAGCATCCGCCAGTGGCACCGGTGTTCTGGAGCTTCCGTGTCATGGTGGGAACGGGATTGTTGATGCTGCTCTTTTCATGGGGCACGGGTTATTTGATTTGGCGGCGCGGTGTAGATGGTGTGCCAAAACCCGTACTCTACGGATTGGTCGGCATGACGTTTAGTGGATGGATTGCGACACTTGCAGGGTGGTATGTAACAGAAATAGGTCGCCAACCATGGTTGGTCACAGGCGTTCTGGATACCAAAGCCGCCGTTGGCGACGTCGCACCTGCTTTGGTCCTGAGCACATTGCTTCTTTATCTTGCTGTCTACGCTGTCCTGACCGTGACCTATATACTCGTGGTCTTCTATCTTGCGAAAAAAGCCGGTGAGGGCGATCAACTCCCGGATCGGGCCCGAACGCCAGAGGCCATCACGCAATTTGTGCCCGCGGAATGAGATAGATGCTTCAACAGTTTCCCCAATGGCTCCCGTTTACTTTTGCCGCGCTAATGGGTCTGTCTATCCTGATATACGTCATACTGGATGGCTTTGACTTAGGTGTCGGAATACTGATCCCGTTCGCACAGCCAGAGGAACAGGACATTATGATCGCGTCGATCGGTCCCTTTTGGGACGCGAACGAAACATGGTTGGTTCTGGCCATTGGTCTTCTTTTGGTGGCGTTTCCGGCGGCACATGGCGAAATACTCACCGCGCTTTATCTCCCAGCAACGCTTATGTTGATCGGATTGATCTTGCGCGGCGTCGCGTTTGAGTTTCGGGTGAAAGCCCCGCCCCAGTACAAAGCGGGCTGGACTTGGGCATTTTTTGTAGGATCGCTGATCACGGCCCTTTGCCAAGGTGCAATGCTTGGCATCTACATCATGGGACTACACTTCAACTCCTGGACACTGGCCTTTGCGGCGCTTTGTGCCGGATGCATCACCGTTGGTTATTCTATGATCGGCGGCACATGGCTTGCCATGAAAACCATCGGTGACCTGCAGATAAAGGCAATCGAATGGTCTCGGCGCGGCTTGCTCGGCGCGCTTACAGGGATCGCTCTTGTGTCTTTGGCAACGCCACTTGTGAGCCCGCGAATATTTGACAAATGGTTTAGCTTCCCGGAACTATTTTATCTCGCGCCAATCCCTTTGATCACCGTAACGGTCTGCATAACGCTCTGGCTTGCGATCAATCGGTTGGAGCGCGAACCCCGGATCAAACCCGGGCAGCCCTTTTACCTGTCAATGCTCTTGTTCGGATTGGCTTACATCGGCCTTGCCTACAGTTTTTACCCCTATGTCGTCCCCGAAAAGATGACGATCTATGATGCAGCTGCGGCGCCGGAAAGCCTTAAGATTATTCTCTGGGGCACAATCTTCGTTCTTCCAACAATTCTCGGCTACACAGCCCTCGCTTACTACGTGTTCAGAGGTAAGGCCCAAAAGCTCACCTATTACTAAGGCAGCTCACAACGAGATCACTGCTTTCCCTTCTTGAACAGCATCCTTATATCCGCTGGGCACGCTGAGGGAGTCGCCGTAATGGATGAGACGCGCCATACGAAATTGTTGATAATTGGATCGGGCCCAACAGGGTACACCGCCGGCGTATATGCCAGCCGTGCAATGCTTAATCCGGTCTTGGTACAGGGCATCGAACCCGGTGGCCAGCTCACGACAACGACAGAGGTCGAAAACTGGCCGGGCGATACAGAAGTACAAGGCCCAGACCTGATGATCCGGATGGAAGAGCATGCACGCGCAATGGGGACAGATATCGTATCAGATATCATTACATCGCTTGATCTCTCTAAGCGTCCATTTGCTGCCGCCGGAGATAGTGGGACGACCTACACCTGCGATGCGGTCATCCTCGCGACAGGTGCACGGGCGAAGTGGCTGGGCTTGCCCTCAGAAGAGAAGTTCAAGGGATTTGGGGTCTCAGCCTGCGCGACCTGTGACGGGTTCTTCTATCGAGGCGAGGAGATCGTCGTGATCGGTGGCGGCAATACCGCCGTGGAAGAGGCGCTTTTCCTCACGAACTTTGCATCTAAAGTCACCTTGATCCATCGACGCGATACGCTCCGAGCGGAAAAGATCCTTCAAGACCGCCTGTTTAAGAATGAGAAAATTGTACCCCTATGGAACCATCAACTCGAAGAAGTGATTGGCGCTGACAACCCACTTGGTGTTGAAGCTGTTCGTGCCAAACATGTCGACACGGGAGCGGTGGTGGAAATACCGTGCAAAGGCGTTTTTGTTGCAATCGGTCATGCACCTGCAAACGAACTTATCCTTGATCAACTCGAAACCCATATGGGTGGATATGTTGTAACGAAGCCGGACAGCACCGCAACATCGGTTCCAGGGGTTTTTGCGGCGGGCGACATAACAGATTATCAATTCCGACAGGCAATCACGTCTGCTGGCATGGGCTGTATGGCAGCCTTAGAGGCAGAGCGTTTTCTAGCCGAAGAAGAAGAGGCCTAGGGTCTTATTCGAGTTCTGACGCACCGATTGCTGCAATCAAGTCGGTCAGCGCCGTCCGCTCCCAAAAATACGTTGCTTCATTGCCGAACTCGTAGGCAGGGCCGCGCCATTCCTCCGAGACACGGTAGACGGTGGAACCCGATTTCGTGAGCCATATTGCGGCAACATAGCCAAGCCCATCGGATTTCCGTTCCCCACAAAAGACAGCAAACACAATTTCGCGGCGTGACTTACCCCAATCGGCCCATTTCATGTCAGGTACGCAATCATCCTTTTCTCGGTTGAGGAAGCTGTTGCGAACTGAAGACACGGATTTCGATACATTCTCGGCAACATACACCCAATGTCTTTTCCGCCAGTTCTCTTGCGTCTGCCGTCTCGGAATCATTTCGTAGATGATCTGCCTTTGGCCCTCACTCTCAACGCGCAAAATATCCTGCCGGCTTTGCGCCTTTGGATTCGCGACGGTTTGCCAGCTTGGTGGCGCAAAACTGCCGAGACGCGGAACAGTGTCTTCTGCCGCGAGCGGGTTCGCCCAAAAGAAACCCAAAAGGAAAAAAACGAAGGTTAGATTTCGAAAGGTCATAGAGCAACACTGCCAAGCGTGCGCTTGCATTTCCAGCCCCACTCTTTAGATGCGGCGCATCTTCGCCAAGGAGCCGAATATGATCGCCGAAAACTTACTACCTGTTCCAGAACTCTATGCACCCTTTGATCAAGCGGATGCGCTCAAGGAAGAAGCAACGGGCCTTGTTTCGTGGGATCTTACCCGCCGCCAGATGTGCGATCTTGAAATGCTGATGAACGGTGGTTTTTACCCATTGACCGGCTTTCTGTCACAGGGGGACTATCATTCGGTCGTGGACACCATGCGCCTATCCGATGGGCATCTTTGGCCCATGCCGATCACGCTGGATGTGAGCGAAGCATTCGCAGAGACTGTCAAAGAAGGCGAGAAGATTGCGCTCCGCGATTTGGAAGGGGTCATACTCGCCACACTCGAAGTCTCGGACATTTACCGACCGGACAAGTCCAAAGAGGCAGAACTTGTCTTCGGCGCTGACGACACGGCACACCCGGCAGTCAACTATCTTCATAATATTGCAGGCCCGGTATATCTTGGTGGCCGAATTCAAGGCATCGAAGCCCCAACACACTACGATTTTCGCGCAAGGCGCGACAGCCCGAACGAGCTGCGAAGCTACTTCAGGAAACTTGGGTGGAGACGCATTGTTGCTTTTCAAACACGTAACCCACTCCATCGCGCGCACCAGGAACTGACATTCCGCGCGGCAAAAGAAGCTCAGGCAAACCTGTTGATCCATCCGATTGTTGGGATGACAAAACCGGGCGACATTGATCACTTTACACGCGTGCGCTGCTATGAAGCCGTCTTGGATCAATACCCCTCCGCGACCACACACATGTCGCTCCTAAACTTGGCTATGCGCATGGCCGGCCCACGCGAGGCCGTATGGCACGGATTGATCCGCAAAAACCACGGATGCACCCATTTCATCGTCGGTCGCGATCACGCCGGGCCGGGGAAAAACTCCGCCGGGGAAGATTTCTATGGGCCCTATGACGCCCAAGACCTCTTCCGGGAGCACCAAGACGAAATGGGCATCGAAATGGTCGACTTCAAACATATGGTCTACGTTCAAGAAAGGGCCCAGTACGAACCCGCGGACGAAGTAGAAGACGACGTGACCGTCCTCAATATCTCGGGCACCGAGCTTCGGCGACGCCTGCAAGAAGGTTTGGAAATTCCGGAATGGTTTAGTTTCCCGGCAGTCGTATCCGAACTTCGCAAATCGAAACCACCCCGTGCGGAACAAGGATTTACTGTATTTTTCACTGGTTTCTCGGGATCTGGAAAATCAACGGTCGCCAACGCTTTGATGGTGAAGTTGATGGAGATGGGCGGGAGACCCGTGACCCTTTTGGACGGCGATATCGTGCGGAAGAACCTTTCGTCCGAACTCGGCTTTTCGAAGGAGCATCGAGATTTGAACATCCGTCGCATCGGTTATGTTGCCTCTGAGATAACAAAGAACCGAGGCATCGCCATTTGCGCGCCGATCGCGCCGTACTCGACCACACGGGCAGCCGTCCGAGAGGAGATAGAGCAGTATGGTGCTTTCATCGAGGTTCACGTGGCTACGTCGATCGAAGAATGCGAAAGACGCGATCGCAAAGGTCTCTACAAGCTCGCCAGAGAAGGCAAAATTAAAGAGTTCACCGGAATCTCAGATCCGTATGATATCCCGGAAAACCCAGAGCTTCGTCTTGAAACCGAAAACGTGTCCGTTGATAACTGCGCCCACCAGGTTTTACTGACGCTAGAGAGCTTTGGTTTGATCAAAGGTTAGCACAGACGGGCACTTATATGTGCCCCTATCTTAATGTACGCTATGGGCGTCGAAACTGTATTCGCGGGCCAATGAAAATGCCAAATTTTTATCCGTAAACAAGGCGACTTGTTCCCCGTTTTCACAATGCACGGCAAACAATTCAGATCCTTCCTCGACTTGGTTGCGAACCTCCAGAGGGAGTTCGTTGGGATCAATCTGTTTCACATATACCACGTTGCTCGGAAGTCCGAGTTGTTCATAGAGTTGCATCCCCGCTTACCCTTTCTCGATCTCTATCGTCTGTACAATCGTGTCTGGAACGGACCGCCTAAGATCAACGTGTAGAAGACCATTTTCCATCGATGCGCCCGCAACTTCGACCCCATCAGCCAAAACGAAGCTACGTTGAAACTGACGTGCTGCGATACCTCTATGCAAGAACACCTTTCCCGAACTGTCATCGGATTGCTTGCCGCGAATGACAAGCTGGCTGTCCTCAACAGTAATGCTGAGTTGGTCTTCGCGAAACCCGGCAACGGCGAGCGTTATACGATACGATTGCTCTGAGACCTGTTCAATATTGTAAGGGGGATAGCCTTCATTGCCCGACTTTGCCGTTCTCTCGACGAGCCGGTCTAACTCTTCGAAACCCAATAAAAACGGGTGCGAAGCAAAAGAAATCTTTGTCATCGTCTTAGCCCTTCTAAAGCGACCAAATTTAGGCCCCACATTTGGCGACCTGATGCGAATATGAGTATGATCACCACTTTTCGCAAGATACATACGCCATTAGGTGAAAGACAAAGCGGTATTCCAAGGTCAAATGTCTAACGATCGCATCGAAAAACTGAATGAGAAACGCATCCAACTCGCAAACCTGCGTGAAATGCATCGTGACCTTGATGCGTCAATCGAGGCCCTAGAGGCGACGCCAGTCCCCGATCAACTGCGAATTCAGCGACTAAAACGCCAAAAACTCCAGCTAAAAGATCAGATCCGCTTGCTCGCGGCCCAAATTACACCCGATATTATTGCTTGATCTCGAAAAAACGCCTAGTGCGCGTAGTTCCAGGGGGATTTTCAAAAATGGCTGATATACGGGTCGGCATTATTATGGGAAGCCAGTCCGATTGGGAAACCATGAAGGCTGCATCCCATATCTTGGAAACGCTCGACGTACCGCATGAATGCAAAATTGTTTCCGCACATCGCACACCAGATCGCCTTTGGGAGTATGGTAAAACCGCCGTCGAGCGTGGGCTTCAAGCCATAATTGCTGGGGCTGGTGGTGCGGCCCATTTGCCTGGGATGATCGCGTCAAAGACACGGGTACCTGTTATAGGCGTGCCTGTACAAACCAAGGCGCTTGGTGGCGTGGACAGTCTTTATTCGATCGTTCAGATGCCACGTGGATTTCCTGTTGCAACGATGGCAATTGGGAACGCTGGCGCCACAAATGCAGGCCTCATGGCCGCCGCCATATTAGCGAATACGGACGCCGCACTTGCCGAGCGCTTGGAGAATTGGCGCGCTGCCCTTTCACAATCCATCCCAGAGGCCCCAAGCGATGGCTAACACGCTCCCAACGGGTTCAAAAATTGGTATTCTTGGAGGCGGGCAGCTTGGGCGTATGCTCTCGGTGGCGGCAAGCCGCCTTGGCTTTGTGACATATGTGTATGATCCGGATCCAAATGCGCCAGCGGCCCATGTTGCGGCCGTTCACGTTTGTGCAGGATACGACGATCTAGACGCGCTCTCGGATTTTGCCGATGCCGTTGACGTCGTCACATACGAATTTGAAAACATTCCGACCGCCGCCTTGGACCGTTTAGATGCGCTTGTCGCAGTCCACCCTGGACGCCGGGCATTGGCCGTATCGCAGGATCGTTTGATCGAAAAGACCTTCATACAAAGCCTTGGACTTCGGGTCGCACGTTTTGCAGATGTCTCAAGCCCCACTGACTTTGCGACGGCTCAATCGCTTCTCGATCACGGGGCAATCCTAAAAACCCGCCGTTTAGGCTATGACGGTAAAGGTCAGAGCGGCGTCAACACTCAGGAAGAGTTAGAGAGTGCTTGGCGGTCGCTGGGCGAGATGCCCTGCATACTCGAAGAGCGCATCCCCTTCTCCTGCGAGATATCGGTGATCGGCGCCCGTGACACCGAGGGACAGATTATTTGCTTCGACCCGGGTGAAAACGAACACAAGTACGGAATTCTGCACAAAACAACTGTGCCGACATCCCTGCCGCTGCAACTCAGATCAGATGCCGTTTTGGCCACTGGCTCTATCTTGCGAGCATTGGATTACATCGGCGTTATTGGTGTAGAATTCTTTGTGACCGAGGGGGCGCTCTGCATAAATGAATTTGCGCCTCGGGTTCATAACTCTGGTCACTGGACGCAAGACGGTTGTGTGGTCGATCAATTTGAGCAGCATATACGGGCCGTCACTGGGTTGCCACTGAACGATGCTCGCAGGGTGCAAAACGTGACGATGGTCAATCTCATAGGGTCAGATGTCGACAAATTGGAAGACTATTACCGAGATCCAAGATCCGCGATACATCTCTATGGGAAGTCTGAAATTCGCGATGGCCGAAAAATGGGCCATGTGAACACGATCATGAGCGAGACCTCGTAACCGCAGTTGTTGCGATAATCACTCCGCAAAGAACGATCGGAAACCCTATCCAGTGATAGAACTGGAAACGCTCCCCCAGAAATATCACCGCCAAAACCGATCCGACGACAGGCATCATATGTAGGAAGAATGCGGTTCGTGACGGCCCAATGCGGGCGACGGCCCCATTGAAGCTTGCGAACGCTACGATCGACGCAAATATACCTGTGTAGCCAACAGCATAGACTGTGGGCCAAGACAGGGACACGGGAAATCCGTTGAGCGTTTCCCAAAGATAGAAAGGCAGCAAGATCGCCACACCTCCGACTGAGGTAAAGAAGATCAGTAGCATCGGGGGGACACCCGCTGGCTTGAGCTTTATCGCGATCGAATAAAACCCCCATGCGATAACCGCTGCGAGGATCCAGATATCGCCCGAATTGAGGGACACTGCGAGAAGTAGGTCAATCGAGCCACGGACGATCAAGAACGCGGCGCCAAAAAACGAAATTGAGATTCCGATGATTTGTCTCCACGAGACGGCTTCTCCCAGAAAAAAATACGCGAGAACCAAAACTGTGAGCGGATTGAGCGTCAGCAACAAGAGTGCGTTCACTGCTTCTGTACGGGCCAACCCCAAATAGGCGAAGGATTGAAACATTGCTGCACCAAAAAGCGCGAGCGCAAATAGCGATCGCCAATTTTCGCGCGCATACAGGAGGGCGGAGCGGTCTGCCGTGAGTGCGACGGGAAGCAAAACGATGCTTGCAAGCACCCAGCGCCAGAAGGCCAGCCCAACGGGTGGAACATCAGCGCGAATTGCGCGGCCGAGGACAAAGTTACCAGACCAACACAACACCGCCGTCATGGCGAGTGCACACGCAATCCAAAAGGTTCTGTCCTTTGCAACTTGCGTCATCTCGCGTGCCCAATTCTTTGGCTGAGATAAGGCCAAATTACACCTGAAAGGACCAGCGTAGCACCAAGAACAAATTGGAGCGTTAGCGTTTCGTCAAGAAACACCATGCCCCCCAGCATCGCGATGATCGGAACCGACAGCTGCGCAATGGATGCGCGGACCGCGCTTATTTGTGGTAACACCGCGTACCAAAGCGCGTAGCCCAAACCAGACGTCACAGCGCCCGATAGCGCAGCATAGGCAGTGCCCAAGTCAAAGGTGAGAGCGGTTGATTCCGTCCCGATCATGACCACAATCATCACGGGCAACGTCACAAGAAACGCCAAGAACGTCGTACCGAGGGGCTCCGACGCGCCCCGGCCAGCGAGCGAAAAAACGCCCCAGCCCGTGCCCGCAACAACCATGTACGCAACCCCAACACCCGAAAATGTGGCAGGTCCTTGCGGCCAAACGGCCACCGCCAAACCGACTACACCAAGGATCGATCCAAGATAGGCGGCTTGCTTGGGGCGTTCTCCCAACAGAACTGCGCCAGCGAACATGGCCAATTGCACAACGCCAAAAAGGACTAGCGCGCCAATCCCCGCATCAAGCGATCCATAGGCGAGTGAGAAAAAGAGCATATAGGCGGAAAGACCGAGGGCCGCAGGCCACGAAAATGAGCCAATCCAGAGTGATCCACGCGCACCCAAGATGAGTGCCAATGTAAGCGCCCCGAAGAAGACCCGCAGCCCAGCGAACTCAATCGCCCCTATATCCGTCGTCGCCAACGCCGCGCGGTTCAGTATCGAATTTGCGGCAAAGGCACACATCGTTAGCGCAATAAAAGCAAACACACGCATTATTGTCCTCGAACCACTCTATCGGCCAATTCCCCTGTGAGAAAACTAAACCGGCCAGCGACAAGCGTCCCCGCGACCCGGAGGCTCTGTCCCTCTAAAATGACCATATCGGCACGTTTCCCCCGTTCCAGCGTTCCACGATCTGTCAGATTAAGGATTGATGCCGGACCCCCAGACAAAAGATGCCACGCTTCCTCGAGGGAGCAAAGACCCTCATTTACGAGGCACCGCGCGGACGAAATCAGAGATGGGTAGTGATAGTCCGACACCAATGCCGTGACCAAACCGCGCGCAACAAGGTCACGTCCGCTTGCATTTCCGTTGTGCGACGCCCCGCGCACAACGTTGGGTGCGCCAACAATTACAGGATCACCAGCGTCGATGGCCGCCGCTGCCGTTTCCGCAGTTTCAGGAAATTCTGCGATCCGCACACCGAGATCGCGATAGGCCGTGCGGATATCAGGCTCCCGGTCATCATGGCTCCCGACAACGATACCACGAGAGTTGAGTTGTTGGACGAAGGCCTCAAGGGCGGCCGCTTCACGGGGCTCGTTCTCCAGCATTTTATACATCAAGTTCAGATGGGTCTCTGGACTGCGACCGCTTTTGAGCGCCGTTCCTGTCAAGCGGGGCGGCTTCTTTCCGGCGCGCAGTGCTTCTCGTGGGAGATGATCGTTGAAAACAACGTATGACACATCGAAGCGATCAATAAGTGATAGAGCATGTTCAAAGTCATCGACCATGGACACTTCCAGGCGCATTTGGAGCTTCATATCCGTCGTGAGATTGTGTTCACCAGACCGTAAACCGGCCATCATCCGCTCGCAAAATGCGGGGCCGCGCATCCCCCCCTCCCACGAATAAAATTGGGCAAGAACGGCGGTTGAAATGCCGTTCGCCCCAAATTCAGCGTCAAGAGCCCAGTACCCACGATCAATTTCTTGAACAGCACCGCGCCGGGCTGCGAGGTGGCGATCAAATGCATCACCATGAAGGTCAATAATACCCGGAACAATCTTAAAGCCCGATGCATCGATTTCAGAGCCGGAACATGTGTCGGATACAATTTCGCCGGATATAGAAATTTCCCCCTGTTGAAGGCCGGTCGGCCAGAGGATCTCGGCATTGATGAATTTCACCGGACTGCCCGTCTTAAAGCACCAAGAAGCAATCGAGATCGGGAAATTCCCCTCTGCTCCGATGCCAGACCCAACGCTGCTGCATCAGTCTGTGGAAGCTGAACTGAGAGTTTCGCCCCCTGACCCGGTTCCGCAGGTGTGACGGCCATCCAATCAACCCCAGCAACCAGGCGGCGAATAGCATCTGACATTGACCGACTTGGATGCGCCCTCAGCAGGTTCCAAGTAGGACCGTCTGGAACAACAACTATGGATTTACGGGTGTCTTTTCGGCTCATGAAAGATGCCCTATCGGAGGGCCTTGGTGCTTACAATTCAAGCATTCCCGAATTCCGACCTTTTCGACGCCGGTTTTTATTGTCGCAGGTCAAAATGCACCTAATTGATGGGGTAAGTTCTTGTGACGGAGAGTATTATGGCTAAGACCATCGCCGGCGTATCGGCAGAAACATTTACAGGGTTGCTCTTGGCGGCGGCTGCCGTACTCGGCCTTCTGTTCGAAAACATCGGTGTCCTCGCGCCGATCTATGATCAGTTGCTTGGTCTCCAGACGACAGTCGCCATTGGTGAAGCCAAAATATCCAAACCCCTCCTTCTCTGGATCAATGACGGTTTGATGGCGATCTTCTTTTTTCTGGTCGCGATGGAAATCAAACGAGAGGTCAAAGAAGGCGCATTGTCTTCTTGGTCCAATGCAGCACTCCCGTTCTATGGGGCCATCGGCGGGATCGTCGTGCCTGCGATTGTCTTTCTTGGCATCGTGGGGATAGACAGCGCAGAGGCAAACGGTTGGGCCATCCCAGCGGCGACGGATATCGCGTTCGCGCTTGGCGTTCTCAGCCTTTTTGGCGATCGCGTACCGCCCCTGCTCAAAACGTTTCTCCTTACGCTCGCCGTAATTGATGATTTGGCGGCTATTGCAATCATTGCTGTGTTTTATACCGCTGATCTGTCGCTATATGCGCTCGGTATTGCGGCGCTCTGTCTGGCTGGTTTGACCACTTTGAACCTTTCAGGCAACAAAAAGGGTATTCCTTATGTCATCCTCGGACTCGTTCTTTGGGTCGCCGTATTGAAGTCTGGCGTCCATGCAACGCTCGCAGGTGTGGCTCTCGGCTTTGCGATCCCAATCGCGACAGACAGTCACGGACGATCCCTGCTGAAAAATATGGAACACGCTCTGCATCCCTGGGTCGTGTTTATGATCCTACCGATCTTTGCGTTCGCAAACGCCGGCGTGCCCCTTAGTGGACTAAGCCTGTCTGATTTCACGGAACCGCTCACGATGGGGATCGCTGCGGGTCTCTTCTTTGGGAAGCAGATCGGCATTTTTGGGATGATTGTACTGGTTGTAACGCTTGGGCTCGCAACGCGTCCGCATATCTTAACTTGGCGAAAGCTCTATGCCGTGTCCTGCTTGGCCGGGATCGGTTTCACCATGTCTTTATTTATCGGGGGCCTCGCATTTTCGGACGTTGAGCACCAGAACGCTGTGCGCTTGGGCGTTCTCACAGGTTCGATCGCATCTGGTATATTTGGCGCCGTCGCTTTGGCGATCTCGCGCCGCATGGATGATGCCTATTTCTTAAAGCAACAGGCAATGCCGGCAGAATAAAAAAGCGGCCGTTCACGAACGAACGCGCGGGGAGTACTCCGCGCGTTATTCGTTTTGTGCAAGCCGAGCCGCTTTAGGCCGTAACTGCGTCGCAAGATCCGTTTTCAGGATTGTAGACGGTACCGACCGGGCACGCTTCTGCCGGGTCGAGCCCGGGATGTGAGCAACCCTGCGCGTAAGCCGCACCAACGACCACAATGGAGAACATCAAAGATAGAAGAATTTTTTTCATGATAGCAGTATGCAGCACCAAACACGCACCGCAAAGCAAATTTAAAGGGCGAACGCGGCCCTGAATTCGTCCTCAAGAAGAGCCTTTGGTTGCACACCTTCGATGCGGCTTACGAGCTCTCCCTTCGCGTTGAAGAGAAGAAGCGTCACATGTTGCGCTCCATATTGGTGGGCAAATAGCCGACCTTCCTGGGTCGTTATATTTGCCACAAGATAGGTGATCTCATCGCTATCAAACGCACGCAGAGCTTTCCGTGTTTGACGTTGAAGATTTTGGCACAGCGAACAACTTGGGTCATGAATTTGGACGATCGTGGGCGTACCTTGGCCCAGTTGTGACAAATCAAATTCGGCCATCGTCTTGCGCACCGAGTTGTAGGCAAAGACGCCCCCACCGCCCAAAAGACCAACGCCAAAAACACTGTATCCGACCGCGCGCAGAACATTTCGTCGTTCGGGCTGCGACGGTGTCTCGGGACGAACAGTTTGGCTCTTCTTTTTGGTTGCTTTTTGCTTGCGCTGTTTCTTCATTTTGAACCCCGTTTCAAAACGCCCTAGCGCAAAGTTCTGTGGTTCAGAACTCACGGCTCTTCACAGGGATGTGATTTCGGGGGGTTTAGACCCGCCTTGCACGCGCATGAAAGCAGCCTTGCCGTGCGTTATGAATGTCAACGAAATCAATATCCGCATCTTCCAATATGGCGCTAAGGCCTGCCCGCAAATCATCCCCTTCTGACACATCTGCCGTCCTGAGCATCCCGCCTTTGGTAAACCCGCGCAAAGACAAGAGCCGATGTGCCAAATGCTCGGGAAGGTCGCCTTGGGCCAGTTGCCGTGTCTCAGCTCCCTTACTGACGAACACCGCATGGCGAGCCCGATAAGGGCTATCGACGGGCAGATGTTCATAATTGCACAGGATCAACTCTTCGCCGATATTGGCGTCTCGGAGGCTGACCCGACAAGGGAAAGCGTTTTCTTCATCTGCAAACATGCGGCACGCACCAAGGGCGGCAAGTTCGTCGTCAGACATGTCAAAATAATGCGCGAAAGGCTCCGCAGGCAGCGCCTCGATTTGAAAGCTCATTTGGGTCTCCATTGGTGATTAACCCACAACTATCCGGAGCCGCGGATGTACTCGACCCGATCCTTGCGCAAAGAAAAAGGCCGCCACGAATAATAGCCCAGATCAATGCGCTGTTTGCGTGAGCGTTTTGCGGGACAGAGCTTCCTTTGGCTTACTGGTCTTGGAGGACCGGTCTGCCGCCTAAAGCGGTCATGCATAGCCTGCTTGCCCAGTCGCTTACGAACTAAACTCAAGACGGATTTGATGAGACGCTCATGATACCAGTTGGCGCAGCCAATCCAGTGTACGAATTGCGAGACCTTTGACAGAGGTCGGTTTTTGGTGGCTTTCAAAAGTGTCCGTTTCTAGTTGAAAGGCCACGTGACCCAGTTTTTTACTCAAAACCTCTATAGATTTCAATGCTACTACGCTGTCTATGGTTGGCCTTCTGCCAAAAAATGCAGCGCAACAAACTGAGATCGAAGTAGCAGCCATTGAAAATGGATCGACAAATCCTGAATTCGAGGCACCAATAAGGTTTACTGGGTTCTTGGCTTCACGCATACCAAGCAATTTATCTGACGGTCGATGCCCGGCATGAGTGTGCTGTGAGGCCCACCGATAACGTGGCCTCCAGTGATCTAGTCCGGTGGCCACCTCTAAGTCAAAGAGTTTTGGACGTTCCTTTTGGACAGCTTCTTTCGCCCAGTCATAATCTGGGCCAATTGACCTGCCTAGATCCTTCTTTAACGCCTCGCAAGCACTTCCCATGGCCTCAATTTCTTCGGCTGAAAAAGGGGAGAGATTTGCTCTATCGGCGTATTCGTTTAACTGAATGGCGGCCCGATGCGCGTTGAATTGGAAACTTGCTATGTAGCGTCTCGCCGTATCTGGATCGCTTTGCGCGATGAACATCGCCACGACAGAAATCTCGTGCAGCGTTCTCCAACGAGCGAGCGCTCCGTCTGGAAACCCTGTCCGCAACATAGCATCAATCTCACTTGCGATAAGAAGCATTCTAGGATGAAGGTGGCTAAGCGCGGCAAATATATAGTCGCGCTCGTCTTCACTGGCCGAAAAGTGTTCTTGAGCGTGCTTTTCTCCGATTTCTGCTGCAACACCACGGATAACCTCGTAGAGTTCAAAGGCCTTACGCCACCTCCGATAGCATCTCTGTTCGAACCCGCGCTGCAGCTTCCTGATAGTTCGGATAGTTTTACCTGAAGATTTTTCGAGCGCGCTCGGCATGACCTCAAAAAGTGCTTCGAGCGATGACCGTACGGCCTCTTCGGTTACTGCTTCAAGTTCATCATTTGTTAGTTCAGGGTACTCTTGCAGCGCGTTTCCAAGTTCCCTTTCGATAATTTCAAATACTTCGTTCTCAATGAAACCCAATGTATCGACTCACTCTTCCTAGTCAAAAAATGTACGTCAACTTCTTCCAATCGGTCTCATTGATAAAGGCCAATACAAGAGCTTCGCAAAGTCTGGTTTCTGCGGGTCGGCGACTTTCGAACGTAGTGAATTATCAATCAAACGGACTCTAAGCTGCCTCTCGCTTTGGTTCACCTTTGAAGCTTTAGGGCTCTGCTCTTTACCTTGAAAAAAAGAAGAGTTTTCAAGATCACAGCTTACCCAAAGAAAAAGGCCGCCCCATAGGACGGCCTCTATTGCTCTTACCAGATGTGTGGCCCGAATTGGCCTTTGGCCAAAGGTGCCGCCACCTGATGTAATTACGGCGATTTAAACAACCACCTGTCCGCCCCTTAAGCTAAGCCGCAAGCGTCTTAGCCTCGGGGTGGATCAACGCCAAAGGCGTTGATTACATCATTCCACCCATGCCGCCCATGTCAGGCATTGCTGGCGCCGCACCTGGCTTCTCTGGCTTATCCGCAACCATCGCTTCTGTTGTGATCAACAGACCCGCGATGGATGCTGCGTCTTCCAGCGCTGTCCGCACAACTTTGGCTGGGTCGATAACACCATCAGCAAAGAGGTCTCCATATGTCTCGGTCTGAGCGTTAAAGCCGAAGGACGCATCTGCGCTCTCACGGATTTTGCCCGCAACAACAGCGCCGTCGACACCGGAGTTTTCAGCGATCTGACGCAGAGGCGCCTCAATCGCACGACGGACGATTGCGATGCCAGCGTTCTGGTCAGCATTTACGCCTTCCATACCTTCAAGGCCTTTTGCAGCCTGAACAAGAGCAACACCGCCACCAACGACGACGCCCTCTTGAACGGCCGCACGGGTCGCGTTCAACGCGTCATCAACACGGTCCTTACGCTCTTTCACTTCGACCTCTGTGGACCCACCAACACGGATCACGGCAACACCACCAGCGAGTTTCGCCAGACGCTCTTGCAGCTTCTCGCGGTCATAATCGGAAGATGTCTCTTCGATTTGGCCTTTGATCTGGGCAACACGCGCTTCGATCTCGGCTTTC
Source organism: Pseudomonadota bacterium (assembly GCA_038744815.1). Classification (GTDB taxonomy): domain Bacteria; phylum Pseudomonadota; class Alphaproteobacteria; order Rhodobacterales; family Rhodobacteraceae; genus Amylibacter. The sequence continues at coordinate 44,207 of JBCDLY010000015.1, forward strand.
TCGCCGGCACCATCAACGATTGTTGTCTCGTCTTTGGTGATGGACACGTTCTTTGCTGTACCCAGCATATCGATCGTCACAGATTCCAGCTTCATGCCGAGGTCTTCGGAAATCACCTGACCACCTGTCAGAACCGCGATATCCTGCAGCATCGCCTTACGACGATCACCAAAACCAGGCGCTTTGACAGCTGCGATCTTCAGACCACCGCGCAGTTTGTTGACAACCAGAGTGGCCAGCGCTTCGCCTTCGACATCTTCCGCGATAATCAACAATGGCTTACCGGACTGGATGACTGTTTCCAGCAGGGGTACCATTGGCTGAAGAGAAGAGAGCTTCTTCTCGTGCAACAAGATCATGCAGTCTTCCAGCTCGGACGTCATCTTGTCTGGGTTTGTCACGAAGTAAGGGGATAGGTAACCGCGGTCGAACTGCATCCCTTCAACAACGTCTGTTTCTGTTTCCAGACCTTTGTTTTCTTCAACAGTGATTACGCCCTCGTTGCCGACCTTCTGCATGGCATCTGCGATCTGGTCACCGATGGCCGCTTCACCATTAGCAGAGATCGTACCGACCTGCGCAACTTCGGCACTGTCTTTCACTTCGCGGGACATGCCCTTGATCGCTTCAACAACGCTTGTGACCGCCTGGTCGATACCGCGCTTCAGGTCCATTGGGTTCATGCCAGCGGCAACCGACTTCATGCCTTCTTTCACGATGGCTTGGGCCAGAACGGTCGCCGTTGTTGTCCCGTCACCGGCTGTGTCATTGGTGCGAGAGGCCACTTCTTTGACCATCTGTGCGCCCATGTTTTCGAACTTGCCTTCAAGCTCGATCTCTTTTGCAACAGAGACACCGTCTTTTGTGATGCGTGGCGCACCAAAGGATTTGTCCAGAACAACGTTCCGGCCTTTCGGGCCCAGTGTTACCTTCACGGCATCCGCGAGGATGTTTACGCCGTCCAACATTTGGTTACGGGCTTCCGTGGAAAATTTTACGTCTTTTGCAGCCATGAGTAGCTCCTATTTTCCGTGATTAAGCTTGAATGCCGAGGATGTCGGATTCTTTCATGATCAACAGCTCTTCGCCGTCAATCGTCACTTCTGTACCGGACCATTTGCCGAACAGGACTTTGTCACCAACAGATACGGCCATTGGGATCAGTTCGCCGCTATCTTTGCGCGCGCCCTCGCCTGCTGCGATGATCTCGCCTTCAGCTGGTTTTTCTTTGGCGCTGTCAGGGATGATCAGCCCGCCAGCTGTCTTTTCGTCGCTTTCCAGCCGACGAACCAGAACACGATCGTGCAGTGGTTTAAATGCCATTTTGGATCTCTCCATAAAGGTTGCGTTAGGGGAAGCTTTTCGGGTCGTTAGCACTCGCCTCCCTTGAGTGATAACGGGCTGCATTTATGGCGGAGAGGATGGGGGGTCAAGGGGTTCGGAACGTTGGCGAGGGAAAGAGTGGCCGACACTCTACGAAGTGCAAACTGCTGCTTACTCAGTTTCTCCACTACGGCAAGGGTGCGTTTCGAATAGCACTCTCCATAGCGGCCACTAAATCTGTAGGTGCCCGTCCAGATCTTACAATGTACCGGAACGTTCGCGGTGGAGCGGGTAGTCCATCTTTCTCGGCCAAGATTTGGAAACCATGTCCTACAGACGATTTATGAAGCAGTCCAATTGCAATGCCGGAACGGAGCGCAGACTTTAGGCTTTGAAAGCTAGCGCTTTGGAAAGCCATCCGGTAAGGTCGCCCGATCCCATCAAGCAGTTTTACGGGTAAATCGCGCCAATGGCATGTTCGATCAAGTACTGCGATTGGAACTGTGTTTTCGGGCTTGTTCCAGACGAAATTCTCGCCGGTGGCCCAAACGATTTCTTCTGAGTTCAAGACGTCTGCCCCTGGGTCGTCGATCCCAGAACAAACTGCAATATCGAGTTCATCCGATTGGATTGCAGCTTTGTAATTAGCCGTGCAACCTGACTGGGCCAATACTTGAACTTCGGGGTGTGCCCGAGAAAACTCAATAAGGATTTGTTCTAAAAGTTCGTTATCAAAATCGTCAGGCAAACCCACCCTGATTGAGCCAGTCAGTGGCTTTCTAAAGAGTTGCGCAGTTTCACGTATTTCGTTGAGTATCGGCTTCGCTTTTGAAAGCAGTGTTTGCCCGGACGGTGTTAAGACCATCCCTTTCGCAGTGCGTGTAAAGAGCTTCACACCAAGACCGTCTTCCAGCTTTCGAAGTTGAACGCTTATGGCAGATTGCGTGCGCGCAAGTTTCCCGGCAGCGACTGTTAGGTTTCCACATTCGGCTATGTGCACAAAGGTCAAAAGTAGATCGCTGTCGATTGAAAGTCGTTCGATTTCATTCATGGTATCATTCGATTTTATTCGTTTTTTTTAAACAGATTGAACCGCTACGCAAATGAAAAAGGCGAGGTGGATTGGTTATGGACGCAACGCAGATTGTCATTTTGGTTGGCATTGGTCTTTTTGGAGGGGCGTGGAATGCCGTTGCGGGCGGCGCGACGCTGTTCACTTTTCCAGCGCTGATGGCCACCGGATTGCCACCGGTTGTGGCAAACGCAACGAATTACCTGGCTCTCTTGCCATCGAATGCAGCTGCTATTCCGGCATATAGAGAAGAGCTGCGAGGTCTCGGAAAAACACTTGTGCCATTGCTCTTCATATCAGGCGTTGGCGCGATTACCGGATCAATCCTTCTTTTGGTATCCGATCCCGACTTCTTTGTGAAACTGCTTCCGTTTCTTATCTTAACTGCGACATGTCTTTTTGCATTTGGCGACCGGCTAAGGATTTGGCTACTTGCGACACTGGGTGAAAACCGTGGCAACAACGCCGTCTATATCGGTCTCTTTCTATCGTCGATTTATGGAGGCTATTTTGGTGCAGGTCTTGGGTTTATTTTGCTTGCTGTGGCGCAACTGTTGGGGTTTTCAAACTTCCATGTCGCAAACAGCATCAAGAACCTTTTGGCGACAAGCTTCACCATTCTCAGCATTTTGGTGTTCGGAGTTGGCGGGTTGATCGCATGGCCCCAAGCGATCGCAATGATGGTTGGCAGCACGATCGGTGGCTATACAGGAGGACGATTGGCGAAAAACATCAATACGAAATACCTGCGCGGGATGGTAATTATTTTTGGATTGATGTTGTCACTAGTGTATTTTTTCAGAACTTACTGATCGCTTTTGCGAGTACAGAGTTTCGAGAGGTTACCCTCCCTCGTCCGGACAGTCAGTTTCGCTTAAAGCTACCCTTCACTCCCCAAACCAGCACCCCCGCCAAAACACCCCAAACCGCACCGCTAATCCCAAACAAGGCCATGCCACTGGCGGTGATTAAAAAGGTCAGCGCGGGCGCCTCCAACTGCGCGGCATCGCTAAAGGCCGATTGAATGGCGGTGACAAAGGCAGGGATCAGGGCAAGGCCCGCCACGGCTGTGATCAGCTCTATCGGGGCAAGTGTGACCAAAGACGTCACGGCGGACGCCAGAAAGGCCAGCGCAACATAGCATACACCAGAGACAATCGCGGCCCAATAGCGCCCGGTGGGATCGCGGCCCGCATCAACGCCGGCCATCATGGAGGCCGTAATCGCGGACATGTTCATCGGGACCGCCCCGAAGGGCGCAATGGCCAAACTCGCCACACCAGTGCTGCGCAGTAGAAAGGGTCGATCCGCCAGATATCCATTCATCTCCAGCACCGCGAAGCCCGGAATGTTCTGCCCAGCCATCGTCACCAGATAAAGCGGCAAAGCGACCGAGATCGCAGAGCCTAGCGAAAATTCGGGCGCGATCCAGTCATACCTGATGGCCCAATCAATCATCCCGCCCGCGCTGTGCGAGGCCTCACCGCCGAAAATCAAAACAAGGACAAACGCCGCCACCGCCAAGGGCATGGCCAGCATGCGGTTCCACACCAGACCCACAACCCACGCCACAAGGATCGGCACCATCAAAAGCGGCAAAGACCCCAGCGCCAAAGCAGGGGCAAAACAGAGCTTCAACAAAACCCCTGCCAGTAACGCGCTTCCAATCGGTTTCGGGATCGCCGCTACAAGCCGCGCCAGCACGGGTACGACGCCCGTTAAAGTGATCAGAACGGCGCAGATGATCATGGCGCCCACAGCCTCGGCGAAGCCACCAGCCAATAGGGGGCTTGCTGCCATAAACGCCGCCCCTGGCGTCGACCACGCTACAGCAGCGGGCGTCCGCGTGATCCAAGGGATCACAATGCTGCACAGCCCCATCCCAAGCGTTGCAAAGAACAGACCCGTCGCGGCCTGCTCCCCACTCGCGCCCATGGCCTTAAGCCCGGCCAACACAATCGCGAAAGACGCCGCATAACCCACAAAAGCCGCAAGCGCCCCCATATACAAAGCCGATGGTGTGAGAAATTTCAACGACCGCTCCCCATATGCGTTCAGCGCCTCAGCGCTTCGCCGCAGACAAACCACAAAATCGGTGCGGGTGAAACACTATGGCAAAAACGAGCGTCAGGGCTACAAACCTCCTGCCACACGCGCCGTCTCGAGCACCGTTTTCAGCACAATCGTGGTCCGCACCCGAACGACGGTGGGGATATGGTTGATCTCGTTATCGAGGATCTCGTTCAGCTGCGCGGTCCCCTCGGTTCGGACCTTCAGCATGTAGCAATCATCGCCCGCCAGTTTGTGCAGCTCTTCCAACCCCGTGACCTGCGAAAGCGCCGCGATGATATTGAAGTCCTGCTTCGGTTTGGCGTCCGTCACATAGATATAGGCCAGCAAAGGTCGCCCAAGCTGGGCGGCATCCAAGCGCACTTCATAGCCTTCGATGATGCCTGCCGACTCAAGCCGTTTGATCCGTTCGGTGATCGCCGACGCGGCCAAGCCAACCCGCCGCGCGATCTCTGATTTTGGGATTGAGGCATCCTCCAGAAGGATTGACAGTATTTTCTCATCAATTTCGTCAATCATTCGTATATTCAGCCTTTATTTCGTCATTTCATCTGTTATCACTTCCTAACACACAACATTCTTCAGGAAAACCATGTCTGGACATGAAAATTTTCACCTTGAGCTGGACATCCAGGGCACGGCGGTCAGCGTCTCTGGGATACGGCGCAAGGGGGATCGCCCTGCGCTGCTCAGCCTGCATGGCTTTGGATCAACCAAAGAGGATTATGCCGATGTATGTATGCACCCGGCTTTCGCGGGTCGCGATCTGATTGCCTATGACGCGCCGGGCTTTGGGGCCTCTACGCTGACCGATCCGAGCCGGCTTTCTATGGGTTTTCTGGTGGAGCTCGCGCGGGCCGTGATCGACCGGTTAGAGATCGAAAAATGCCATCTCTCCGGCCATTCCATGGGCGGGTTGTCTGGCCTTTTGTTCGCCCATCATAACCCAGACCGCATTCTCAGCTTCATGAGCATTGAAGGCAATGTCGCCCCTGAGGATTGTTTCCTCTCACGGCAGATCATCGAATATCCAGCCAACTCTGCCCAAGAATTCATGGATAATTTTCGCGCCCGCGTCGCCCAGCGCTCCGAATATGGGTCGGCGCTCTATGCGCAAACTCTGCCCTGGAAGGTCGAGGCGACTTCGGCTGAGCCGATCTTCACCTCCATGGTAGGTGTTTCAGACAGTGAGCCCCTGCTCGACTATATCGGCGCGCTTCCGGTCCCGCGCGCGTTCATTTATGGCGAACAGAACACAACATTATCCTATTTGCCGTCGCTGCCCGACCGGGGTGTCGAGGCGATTGAAATCCCCCAATCCGCCCATTTCCCGATGTATTCAAACCCGCCCGCGCTCTGGGCAGCCATGGCCGCTTTCATCGATAAGGCAGATCAAAACGTATGACCATTTCAGATTTTGCAAACTACCCGACCGGCAACCTCTGCAATGCAGACCCATCAGTCCGCGCGCTGTCCTCCGCCTTAAAACCGCTGATCAAAGGCAAATCCATCGCAGGCCCCGCCCGAACAGCACGCATCACACCGGGTCAGAACGCCGCCATCCACCGCGCGGTCCACTCCTGCGAACCTGGCGAGGTTTTGGTGGTCGAAAGCGGAGGGTCCGACCGGTATGGCCCATTCGGGGACCTGCTGGCCGAATGCAGTAAGAAAAAGGGCCTTGTGGGCGCGGTCCTTGATTGCACATTCCGCGATCAAAAGGACGTGGCCGCACTGGGCTTTCAGGTCTTTGGCCGTGGCTTCCATCCCGAAGCAACCGCAAAAACCGACCCGGGCGAAATCGATATCCCCGTCTCAGTGGGCAGGGTCGCGATCCATCCCGGGGACATCATCGTGGGCGATGATGACGGCATTGTTGTGATCCCCAAAGACAAGGCGGCGGACGTTATGGCCTCGGTCAAACACGTCGCTGCCAAAGAAGAAAGCATTCGCGCCCGCATTCAAGCCGGCGAAACTACCTATGACATCTTTAATATCGGACAAAGCCAATGACCCAAGAGACCAAGCATTTCTTCAACCTTAGTGACCTGAGCGAAGGCATCCACCGTGCCCTGGCCGAAGGGGTGGAGACACGCATTTTCCCGGGCGATCAGGCCATGATCTCTGTCGTGACGCTCGGCCCTAACAAAGCAGGTTCGATCCACAGCCATCCAGAGGAACAATGGGGCATCCTGCTAGAGGGGACAGGCATCCGCATCCAAGACGGTGTCGAGCATGCCATCACTAAAGGGAGCTTTTGGCTCACACCAAGCGGTGTCGAACATGGGATGGTCGCGGGGCCAGACGGATTGAAAGTGTTGGACATCTTCGCCCCACCTCGCGAAGAATATCGCAAGTCCGGCTCTGGCTTTGGGGCGTAAGCACGCGCAACATCGCGGCCTATCGGCCTCATAGAACCGTTTCTTTTTAAAACCCCGCGCTACCTTCTGGGCATATTGTTGAAGGAATGGTGCTATGATGTTTGGTCGATACAAAACACTTTCCCTTGCGATCGCTCTTGCCCTTGGGCTGACGCAGCCTGCGATCGCACAGAACACCGTCTTATCCGCCCAGGAGTCCGATCCCACTGTCATGGGTTGGATGCAGGGTTTTCCGCCGCCGGCAGACAAGCTCATCACGCAGCCGGACTCCAATTATTTCAGCTTCCCAAAACTGCGCTGGTCCGTCTGCCATCTGCGAGAGTTCCTCCCGACAGAGGCGATCAGCCGGGGCATCGGGGCACCGGTTCCCCTGCCCTATGCAGAGGGTCGGGATGCGATTGAAGCCGAGATTGATGCCCTGTCGTTCACAGTGATGAACAGTAGCGACACCATGACTTGGGAAGAGTCGCTCTTTGCCAATTACACCGATGGCATGCTGATCCTCCATAAAGGGGAGATCGTCTACGAACGCTATTTCGGCTGCCTGGAGGAAACCGGTAAACACGCCGCAATGTCGATGACCAAATCCATCACGGGGCTTCTGGCCGAGATCATGGTGCAAGAAGGCGCCCTAGATGACAGCCTTTTGGTGAGTGATATGATCCCCAGCATTGGCGAGAGCGCCTTTGCCTCTGCGACCGTGCGCGAAGTTATGGATATGACCACGGGTGTTCAGTATTCCGAGGATTATTCAGATCCGAATGCGGACGTGTGGCTCTACACCGCTGCGGCGAGCCCGCTTCCGAAAGCGGCGGATTATGACGGGCCCGATGGGTACTGGGAATATCTGCAACAGGTGCAACCGGACGGAAATCACGGCGATGCGTTCCACTACAAAACGGTAAACTCGGACATGCTGGGTTGGATCATTTCAACCGTTGCCCAGAAATCAGTGACCGAATTGGCGGCAGACCGGCTCTGGACAAAAATGGGGGCAGAGCTTGAGGCAGAGATGACCGTCGATGGCAAAGGCGTGCCCTTTGCAGGGGGCGGTCTGACGGCCGGTTTGCGCGACTTGGGCCGGATCGGAATGCTAATGCTGCAGGGTGGCGAAATCAACGGCGAACGCGTCTTCCCCGCCGAAGTGGTCACGGCGATTTCCTCGGGTGGAGACCCATCGAAATTTGGTGGCTTCGGCACGATCCCGAACGGCAGCTATACCAGCCAATGGTGGGTGTTCCACAACGACCACGGCGCCTATGCAGCCCGCGGGGTGCATGGCCAAACCATCTATGTCGATCCAACAGCCGAAATGGTCTTGGTGCGCTTTGCGTCCTTCCCGCAGGCGCAAAACGGATTTATCGACCCGACCTCGCTGCCCGCCTATCAAGCGGTGGCCGAATACCTTCTTCAAAGGTAATCAACTGGCGAACGATGCAGCGCGCATCGCCGCACAAGCCAGATTAACTTCGCGACGGAAAAATTCCCTCGGTCACGATGCAGTGCTTCATGGCGACAATTCCCAATTCGTCCCCACTTCTGACCGACGCCGTCGCTCTAAGGCCTTGCGGGTACTCTTGACCAAGCCCAGCGCCCTTTCCTGAACCAGCAATCACACCACCACGAAGATCAGGCAGCGCAAAGGTTGTGCGACCATCGCCCCCATAAAACGTGCCAAGCAAAGAAAATAGAGCAGAGTTTTGCGAAATGGGCAGCAACTGCCCGGCCGCCTCTGCTGTGCCACGCGGGCAAAAATTAAACCCAACGGTCAGAACCTGGCCGAGATAAAAATCCTGCGCCTACGCAGACCCGCTGAAAGATTGGAAAAGAAATGCAGCTATCAGTGCGCGTTTAAGAACGGTCATAAAAGCCCCCATCGTCGTAGTGCCCTGTCCCGTTTAAAAGGTTTTCATCACCGCTGGCAAATCTGGGCAAAACTTTCTAAGCGCGGATCATGACACAAATCATCGACTCCCTCGCTTCGATTTCTTCGCGCTACCGCGCCGTCTATTGCGACCTTTGGGGCTGCCTTCACAACGGGATCGAACCCTTCGCCGAGGCGACCAAAGCGCTGGAGCGTTTTAAGGCGGATGGGGGCATTGTCGTATTGCTCACAAACTCTCCGCGCCCCGCCAGTGGTGTGTACCCGCAGCTGGACCATATCGGTGTACAGCGCGCGCTTTATGATACTGTGGTGGCCAGCGGCGATGCCGCACGGGCGGCCATGGCCTCGGGCGCTTATGGGCAAAAGGTCTATCATATTGGCCCCGATCGCGATCATCCCTTTTTCGATGGTGTCCCCGAAGAGGATTTTTACCAAGGCATCGATATTGCGCGCGTGTCCTTGGACGAGGCCGAAGGTGTGGTCTGCACCGGCCTTTTCGATGACCAAACAGAAACGCCAGAGGATTACCGCGCGACGCTGCTCCGCGCCAAGACAAGCGAGCTCAAAATGCTCTGCGCGAACCCCGACATCATTGTGGATCGCGGCGAGCAGCGGATTTACTGCGCGGGCGCCATTGCCGAAGCCTATAAAGAGATGGGGGGAGAGGCGCATTATTTTGGCAAACCGCATGCGCCGATCTACGCCCTTGCCCGTCAGCGTTTGACCGCAATCGCAGGCGACGAGATCCCAAACGAAGAGATCCTTGCCCTTGGTGACGGCATTCGCACAGATGTCTCCGGCGCGATCGGCGAAGGCATCGATGTGGTCTTCATCACAGGCGGGCTGGCGCGCGCCCAAACGATGACGCAAGAGCAGCCAAATGAAACCGCGCTCGCCGCGTTTTTGGCCGAAACGCAGCTGAGCCCTCAATACGCGATGGGCTTCTTGCGTTAGATGCGGATCGTTCGGGACTATCACTTTGTGGATGATGCTGACCGCGGCGCTGCGGTGGCCATCGGCAATTTCGATGGCGTCCATTTGGGCCACCAATCGGTTTTGGATTTGACCCGGCAGGTCGCAAAGGACGAAGGCGCACCACTGGGCATTCTGACCTTTGAACCCCATCCACGGGAGTACTTTTCACCGCATGCGCCTGCATTCCGATTGATGAATGCTGTTGCAAAGGCAAACCGTCTTCAAAAGATTGGAGTCCAAAAACTCTACCAGTTGAACTTCAACGCGGCGCTCTCCGGTCTATCAGCCGAAGAGTTCGCCCAAAAAGTGTTGGCCGATGGCCTTGGCCTGCGCCATGTCCTCGTAGGCGAAGACTTCTGCTTTGGCAAAGGGCGGTCTGGTACGGCGTCTGACCTTCGTGCCTTTGGGAACGATATGGGTTTTGGTGTCACGATCACTCGCCTCGTCGGAGAAGACAATCAAGTCTATTCGTCGACCGCAATCCGGAACGCTCTTTCCGCAGGCCACCCAAAAGAGGCTGCCAAAATGTTGGGGCATTACCACCGGATCGAAGGGGAAGTTCTCCATGGCGATGCGCGCGGGCGTGACCTGGGCTATCCGACCGCAAACATGTCCTTAGAGGGGCTGCACAAGCCGAAATTCGGCATTTATGCCGTTCTCGTGGATGTCCTCACAGGCGCGCATCAAGGCCAGTATCACGGGGTCGCCTCGCTTGGGGAGCGCCCCACTTTTGGCGTCAACATCCCCAATCTCGAGACCTTCATTTTTGATTTCACCGGCGATCTCTATGGTGCCGAACTCTCCGTGGCCTTGGTGGACTTCCAAAGACCCGAACTAAAATTCGAAAGCCTTGAGGCATTGATCAAACAAATGGATGCCGACAGTATGCAGGCTCGCCAGATTTTGACGACACTCTAGCCCTTCTTCTGTTTCGAAATATCCCGGGGTGAATTGAGCGCAGCTCAAGAGGGGCAGCGCCCCTCACTCAAAGCCCGCAAAACATCCGCGTAGTGCTCCAACGCCGATACCCCCGCATCGGAAAGCGCATAAATCCCTTTTTCAACCCGAAAGAACCACCCATAATGATTGTCACGCAAGATGAGGCCAGCACGCTCTACCCCTGTTTCCGATTTCAAATCCTTTGGCGCTTTAGGGTGCTCCAACAAGGCCTGCGCCAACCGCAGCGCATCTTGACGATACGCCGTCACAATGGGGCGCCCCGATTGGCCCCCTTCGTTGAAATCGCCCGCGCGCTCAGCAAACTCCCGCAAAAGGGCGGCCTCCCGCTTGGGCTGGCGGCGGGGCTGGTAAGGCCCCGGATCGCAACGCACCTCGACCAAAGCCCGCTCCTGGTCCACCACCATAAAGCCCAATCCCAAGCGCCGACAGAGCCGCGTGACATCGGCCTTTCGACGCCGCCCGTTTGGCCCTGCGCCACTTGGCACCGCCAAATAGACCGTCTCTGAGACCGCCAATCGGTCCACGGCCTGAAGAAGAATTGTAAGGTTCAGACCCGTCTTCAACTCCACAATCAAGGGCGGCTCATCGCCCCGCAGGCCCACCACGTCACAATCCTTCACTTCCGCCTTCACCTCATAGCCCTGCCCCTCAAGGAAGGATTTGACGACCGGATAAAGATCACTTTCACGCATGTCCCCCTGATGCCCTTTGCCACGTCAATGCGCAAACGACTTTCCAATAGACGCGCAAGGCGTCACAACATGGCCATGGACCGCTTTTGGGAAACCACGCCGCTGGACGAGATGAGCCCCTCACAATGGGAAGTACTGTGCGATGGCTGCGGGAAATGTTGCCTTATCAAGCTCGAGGATGTGGAAACGGGCGAGCTGCGCTACACCAATATCGCCTGCCGGCTGCTCGATGATCGCACCTGCCGCTGCACGAATTACCCTTTGCGCAAACAACTCGTCGCGGGCTGCGTCGTGCTCACGCCAGAGCGCTTGGACGAAATCGCCGAATGGATGCCATCGACCTGTGCCTATAAGCGCCTTCATGAAGGGGATACTCTTCCCGACTGGCACCCTTTGCTCAGCGGCTCCCCCCATACTGTGCACGCGGCGGGGATTTCGGTTCAAAACAAAACTGTTCCAGAATACGACGTCGATGAAGACGATTTTGAAGATTACGCAATCGAAGGGCCCTTTTGATGTTTTTTGCTTCTGACAATTCCTCGCCTGCGCATCCTCAGGTCCTCAAAGCGGTCATGGATGCAAGCGAAGGCTATACTGGCGGCTACGGCGCTGAGGCCGGGATGGAGCGCGTGCGCGAGATGATCCGCGATATTTTTGAAGCGCCAGAGGCTGCGGTGTATTTGGTGGGTACGGGCACTGCGGCAAACGCCCTGGCCCTAGCCACGTTGGTGGAGCCATGGCAAACCGTGTTTTGTCACAAAGTCTCACATATTGAAGAAGATGAATGCGGCGCGCCCGAGTTTTTCACCGGCGGCGCAAAGCTTGTGCTCATTGATGGTGAAGGTGGCCGGATGGACCCAAAGGCGTTCGGGGCCAAGGCCGCCGTCACGGGTCATATCGGGGTGCATAATGTCCAACGCGGCGCACTCTCGATCACAAATGTCAGCGAAGTTGGGACGACTTATTCGATTGAGGACATCCAAAAGCTGACCGGTATCGCAAAGGCCCACAACATGCCCGTCCATTTGGATGGCGCGCGCTTTGCCAATGCGCTGGTCTCCATGAACTGTTCGCCCGCCGAGATGACCTGGAAATCCGGCGTCGATGTGGTGAGCTTTGGGGGGACGAAGAACGGCTGCATGGGGGTCGAGGCGGTTGTGATTTTTGACCCCGCGCGGGCGTGGGAATTTGAGTTGCGCCGCAAACGCGGGGGCCATCTCTGGTCGAAGCACCGCTACCTCTCGGCCCAAATGGACGGATATTTGGCAGATGATCTTTGGCTCACCTTGGCGCGCACTGCAAATGATGCGGCCGCCGAGCTGGAGCACGGCTTAGCGAAGAAGGGCGTGTCCCTTGCCCATCCGAGAGCAGCCAATATGATGTTTGCGGGGTTGACTCTGGAGGGTCATGCAGCGGCCCAAGCCGCAGGCGCGATGTATTACCCATGGGATACGGCCTATACCAGTGTGAACTCAAGCGATCATCAAACAGTGCGGTTGGTCACCAGCTGGTCCACAACCCAAGACGATATCACCCAATTCTTAAACTTGATCTGAACCCGAAAAACGTGCTCGCGGTAAACCGCTCGCACCAATCGGCGAAGGGGCGCGCGCGGGTACCTGCTTGGCCCAAAGGGCCAAAAGCAGCCGCGCGCGGGTCGGTTCGCAAAGCGAACCGAAACTCACATCGCGCCGAGATACGCATCCAAATAGCTCAGGCGATCCTGTCCCCAAAAAATCTCGTCACCGACAAGATACGACGGGGACCCAAACACATGGCGTTGGATCGCTTCTTCGGTATTCTTCTCAAAAACCTCGGCCCCCTTCATCAACCCTGTATCTGCCAGAGACGGATCGAACCCATTGGCCTCTAACGCCGCTTTGACCACCGCGTCCTCGGCGACATCTTTCTCTTCGACCCAGACGGCCTTCAGATAACTTTGCAAGAGCCCACCAATATCACCGCCACCGGCCTCTTGCGCTGCAATCAACGCATAAGAACTGGGCGCCGGGTTCGTCGGGAAAAACGCAGGCGTCGGATTGATTTCCATCCGATTCATTTTCGCAATCCGAACCAATTCCTGCATGCGATAGGTTTTGCGGCTTTCATGGCGCTGCGCCGGCGGCGTGCCCCCGGTTGCTTCAAACACTTTCATCAGCGCGATCGGCTTATAGGTGACACTCGCCCCATGTTTTTCAGCGATCTTTTCTAGTCCATCGCCAGCCAGATAGGTAAACGGGGACAATGTGAAAAAGAAGTAATCGATATGCGCCATGGCGCGCCCTCCTCTGGGTAAAATTTCCGCAGAATTCGCTGCAGTTCCGCCTATGCAAATTAGCGACCCAGTGCTAAGCGGCAACCAAGTTTACAAAACTGTCATACGCCGCACGGAGGGGTCCCATGCGTGAGATGATCGAACCGAAATTAATCTCGGGAAATGCCAACCCAAAACTCGCTCAAGCTGTATCAAACCGCCTGTCTCAGATGATGGGAAAGTTTGATTTGGTCGAGGCGCGGGTCGAACGGTTCAATGACGGGGAGATCTTCGTCGAAGTGTTCGAAAACGTTCGAGGCGAAGATATGTTTATCATCCAGCCGACATCGAACCCGGCAAACGACAATCTGATGGAACTCCTCATCATGGCCGACGCACTCCGTCGGTCATCTGCGTTAAGGACCACGGCCGTGATCCCCTATTTTGGATATGCCCGTCAGGACCGCCGCACCAAAGCGCGCACGCCCATTTCGGCCAAACTCGTCGCAAACCTGATCACTCAGGCCGGGATTGAACGGGTCTTAACCATGGATCTTCATGCCGCCCAAATCCAAGGTTTCTTTGATATCCCCGTCGATAACCTCTATGCCTCGCCGGTTTTTGCGCTCGATATCAAGCACCATTTTGCCAACACCTCTGACATCACGGTCGTCAGCCCAGATGTGGGCGGCGTTACGCGCGCGCGCGAGCTTGCATCGCGGATCGGGGCCAAACTGGCCATTGTAGACAAACGCAGGGATCGCCCAGGCGAAGTTGCCGAAATGACCGTGATCGGTTCCGTTGCGGGGCAAAAATGCATTATCGTCGATGATATCTGCGACACCGCCGGAACCTTGTGCAAAGCTGCAGATGTGCTGATCGGCGAAGGCGCGACCGAGGTCCATTCCTATATCACCCATGGGGTTTTATCAGGCCCCGCGATCGAGCGGATCACCAACAGCTCAATGAAAAAATTGGTCATCACAGACAGCATTGCTGCCTCTGATGCGGCCATAACCTGTCCCAAAATCCGCATCGTACCTACAGCACCGATTTTTGCGCAATCGATCATGAACATTGCGAATGGCACATCTGTGTCCTCGCTCTTTAGCGAAGAGACCTTGGCACCGCTTTATGCAGGCGTTTACGGCGCGAGAGCGGCCTAAGCCAAATCGGGCCACGTTCAGCTTTGGTCCTGTTCTGGGTCCAGTTTCTTAAGCAAGCGCGTTAAAACCTCAAAATCCGCCGGGCCCAAGGCCGCACGAATGGTCGCTTCGACGCTCTGTTTCGCGTGACGCGCATCCTCGAGCGCCGTCAGCCCTTTTGCGGTAAACTCGATGATCTTACCGCGACCATCCCCCGGATCGGGGCGCCGCGTGATCACGCCATCTCCCTCTAATTCGATCAGTAATTGTTGGACGGCCTGTTTGGTGATGCCCGCTTTGGCGACGATCTGGCTTTGCTTCACACCAGAGAGCGGAATATGCTGCAGCATCGCGCCGCGGGCCTCTGCATACCAGGCGTGACCCCGTGCGACCATTTCCTCCCGAAAGGCCGTCTTCCACGCAGCGGCCGCGCTCCACAACAACCACCCAATATGATCGCCACCCTTATCGTCAATCTTCTTGACCAAATATCGAATCCCGTATAGTCAACTTACTTGACAATATAGACCCTTGGAAATTTGGCAATGTTGGACAGCATTCATACCTATGATCGCGCAGCACAGATATATGACCGGGCGCACCGACGATAGCTCCACTTCGCGGGGGGTGAGGCGCAATGCGCGTTCGAAGGGGCGGTCACGGCACTTTTACAGCCGTCGATGAAACTTTTAGATGCGGCATGCGGCACAGGCACCGTTGCGCGCCGGTTGCTGAAAACGATGCACCATCGTCTGGATGTGACGCTTCTCGATGCATCGAAGAACATGCTGTCCCAGTGCCGGGATTTGAAAGCCGCCCGCGTTTTGGGCCGATTACAAGATCTCCCCTTCGCGGATCAGAGCTTTGATCTGACAACCTGCGCATGGGGACTAGAGACGTTACCGGACCCAGCCATCGGCCTGCGAGAGCTTATCCGTGTGACCCGTGTTGGGGGCACCGTTGCTCTGGTATTTTGTGCCAATCGTAAAACCCGTTCCCTTTTCGATTACGGGCTTTCCAAACACGTCGCTGTCACCGGGCGGGGCCAATTCTTGGATGCAAAAGACGTCATCCATATGACCTCTCGGTTTTGCAGATCCGACATACGCCTGCTCCACAGTACTGGCCCGGCGGCCGCACTGGTCATCCAAAGGGTTGGCGAAAAGAGATGAGAAGGACCGTCGGTGAGTATCTGCCCGGTGCAGCGCGGCGTGCCAGTTACTCGTTAACGTCCCGTACTGGAAACGCAAACTCAACCGGCTCCCAGTTGACCAATTCTGGGCGATCCGCATTTTTCTTTTGGAACAGGTTTCGTGCCAGGCGCGCGACCGTTTCAGGGGCTTCTGTATGGATGAAATGATTGGCTTCAACGAAAACCACACGACCATTGGGGATCACATTCGCGGATCTGTAATACTCTTCCGGATGCTGACCAGGATCATGAACACCTTGTAGAATAAGAACGGGCATCGTCATGTTCGGTATTGTATTCTCCATCCGGAACGCGCGCTCGATGTCAAAGCTTGTTCCTTCGAACGTCCGAGCCGCGGCCTCTGGCGTTCCCGCAAACCCCCATTCCCATTCGAGGCGGGCGAGCTCCGCTTCAGGTAAATCGACCGACGCATAGTCGCTCGCATACATGTTGCGGATCATGTTTTCTGCTGCATGAAACTCAGGTTTTGCCATAAGATGGTGGGGCGGTCTTGGGTATCCATGGGGCTGATCAAAGGATTGTTGCATACGTAAAAACCCATCGATGCGCGCGGCCATATCCACATCCGCAATCAAGTGATCGCTGATGATACTCCCCCGATCATGGGAAATTAGGTAAAAGCGATCTGTGGCGATAATATCCATCAGTTTTGAAACGCCAGAAGCGGAAGACGCGTAACTGACGTCAATTTCGGCTCGTTTATCGGACTGCCCATACCCCAGAGAGTCTGGCGCCACGACGTAATACTCATCGGAGAGTTTCGCCATGACGTGGCTGTAGGCATACCACGTGTCCGGATACCCATGCAGGAGTAGAACCACGTCATTGGATGGATCGCCCGCTGTCACATAGTGCCATGCCGCTCCACCAATCTCGGTGAACCAGTGCGTGGCAAACACACCCTCACCAATATACTCGACCTCACCATGTCTGTTTACCGCACCCTCTGCAGGGGTCGTGGATGGATATCGCTCTATATCATCTACGAAGTAAGGAAGCGGATACGGTTCGTATGAACCCGCGTCCCAAGCGATATCTTCAGCGTAGAGAGCGGACAGCGACAAGCACAAAGCGTTGCCGGAGATAAGTGCGGCCATCGCCGCACCCTTTAAGTGCAATTTAAAACTCATGATTTCGATCCTCTCCTACCAAAAATTCAGGAAGCCAAGTGCCAACCGCATTTCGACGCTATTCTCACCGTCTTGAATTGCGAAGGTGTACCCCTGCACACATGTTGACACATCAGCGCGCACCCGCTTCAGCTATTGATCAAACGGAAGACTAGTTCAGTTGGAGAAAGCGATGGCGACAACCGGAAGATGCTTTTGTGGTGCAACAAGCTGGGCCTATACAGGGGACGTCACTTGGGCCTGCTATTGCCATTGCGATGACTGTCGGCGAAATTGCTCGGCCCCGGTTGTGGCGTGGCTGGGCGTTCCGACTAAAAACTTCGAATGGACGGGCGGACCCGTCAAAACACTCGAAAGCTCTCCGGGCACCTTCCGCCATTTCTGCCCTGAGTGCGGCGCGCCCATGGGGTTTGAAGCCGCGCATTATCCAGGTGGCATGCACCTTTATGCGGCCTCACTGGACGAACCGGAAAAGTTCGAACCCACCTTCCATGTCAATTGGGAGAGCAAATTGTCGTGGTTGGGCATCGAAGACGATCTGCCGAAATATATTGGGCGTCTCGAAGAACAAGGCGCGGACAAATACGATTACACCTAAGGCCAGCAACACCAATCCTTGATCTAAGACAGTCACCGTACCTAAGCTGACCTAACGTTGTTTAAGATGGATGAGTGAGATGAGCCTGAAAGGATATACAGCCTTTGTCACAGGTGGCGCAGGTGGATTGGGACGGTCGATCTGCACGGGTCTCGCGGCTGCGGGCGCTCATGTGGCGATCGGATATAAGTCTTCCGCCAAACAAGCCGAAGCCTTGGCCCAAGAGCTTACGGAAACCGGCCTCCACGCCAAAGCAATACCGATAAATATGCAAGATGCTCAGTCCATCGAGACGGCGATTGCCGAAGCGGTCGCTCAGTTTGGGTCTTTGGATATTCTGGTCAACAATGCAGGGGTTGCCATGGCAGGACATGATGTTCCGCCCGGCGATCTAGAGGCGTTCACGCCCGACATTTGGGACGAGCTGATGTCCGTCAACATCCGTGGTCCTTATCTGGCATCGCGTGCTGCGGCACCGCATCTCACAGCGTCACAGCTTGGTCGTATCGTGAATATCGGCTCCACGATTGGGCATGGCACATGGTATGCCGACCGTGCTTTTCACCCCAGCAAAGCGATGATGGTCCCGCTGACACATTTCCTAGCGGCCAGCCTTGCCCCCGATGTGTGCGTGAACTGCGTCAATCCAGGGCTGATGGTGGGCACGGGGCTTGGTGGTCCGGGCGGCGATTACGAAGCCGTATGGAAAGAGCCCGCGTTACTGAACCGGACAACATCTATACTGGACGTCGCCCAACAGGTCGTAACGCTCTGTCAAAGTGAAGGCATTACTGGCCAAAGCATTGCCGTCGATGGTGGGATAAACTTTACCTAGACACAGGCGCGACCCGTTAAGCCACGCGGTAGATCGGCAAATCCGTCATCCATCCTGCAAACAAATCCAAATGGTCAAACGTCACGGGACAAGCCGAGTTCTGGGACATCCCGAAATTCGCCTCGCTTTTCATTGACGTTGCCAACATGTCTTTGGTGACGCCTTCGCAGACTTCGGGCAGCTGCAACGGAATGCCGATCGCACGCATGAGATTTGAATAGACCTCCGGCAGGGCCGACGCCTCGGGCGCACCGCCCAAGGCCTCTGCGGCGCGCGCATAATTCTCAGCGCCTTCTGGCCGTTCGACCAACCAAGGAAACGCCACTTCAAGCGCCAACCCTGTGGCATGTCCGTGATGAATACGCGCCAAGGAGCCGAGCGAATGGCTTATATTATGGCCCATGTGCGTATTGCAATTATGCAGGGCGAGGCCCGCGACTGTGCTGCCCCAAAGCACATGACCGCGCGCTTCAATATTGGAGCCCTCATGAACGGCAACGGGAAGCCATTCGCCAAGAATCCGCAGCGCTTCTAAACCGTAAAGTAAGCCTGCCGCATTGGTTGTCTTCGCCGTCGAGGCCTCAACCGCATGGGCGACCGCGTCAATGCCCGTCCATGCCGTCAGATGGGACGGCAAGCTGACGGTCAATTCCGGGTCCAAGATGGCGTGATCGAACATCAACTCTTCGCCCCAGAACCAATTCTTGGTGCCATCTGCTGTCGAAACGATAGAGGTCCGCGTCACTTCTGATCCTGTGCCGGCTGTTGTCGGAACGGCCACAGACGGTAGGCCTTTTGACGGATACGGGTTTGCTGACAGTGCATAGTGAGAGGATGGTGTATGCGTCGGTGTGATCGTTGCCACAAGCTTGGCCGCATCCATCGCGGCCCCACCACCGAGACCCACCACCGCTTTGACGCCGGTTTCACGCGCCCGCAGACAAAGCTCATCAATAACTTTCTCTTTGGGCTCACCCATAATGACTGCTGCCATTTCAACACCGATACCCGCATCGCGGAGGAGCGCGGCCATACGATCCGTGACGCCGATCTCTGATAGGAACTGATCGGCAACGACCATGACAGGCCCGCTCGACACGCCCATCAAAACGCTTGGTAAATCGGCCAGGCTTCCGGCCCCAAATGTCAGCGGAGGCACCCGGCCCATGTCGAAACGACGCATTTTCACCTACCAAACCCTCCCCAAGAAAAGGGGAGATAGAACCTTGTCCTTTGCTCGCGGGATAAGGTCACTCAGGGGGCGAAAACTGGCCAAAACTCGACGGCTGAAGGTCAGCGCGCGACAAATTCGTAAGGTCACTTGGGCGCGCTAAAGCCGCGCGCCCCAATTTTAATGGATAGGTTGAATACCACCTATCCTTTTACAAAACCGTTAGATTAACGGCAGAAGACTTCCCCCGACGATCGTCGACTTGGACTTCATATTCGACTTTCGCGTTATCTTGCAGCCCTGTCAGGCCAGACGCTTGAACCGCAGAGATATGGACGAAGACATCATCGCCCCCACCTTCCGGCGCGATAAAGCCATAACCTTTATCTGTGTTGAACCATTTTACTGTACCAGTCGCCATTATCTTGTCCTTTCAATAGCGTGCCGTGATCGGCGTGAGTTTGTCCCTGCGATCACGCAGCGGATTTGGTGCGCGCGGGCTTGCCACTCGCGCGGTTGTTAGAATGCGGTTTGTTCCGACGGTTGCGGGGCGGACGGCCGGGTTTGGCCCCAGCAGATTTCGACCCATCAGAAAATCGCGGCTTGCCCTGCGGTCTCCTACGTGGCTTTGCCTTATGGATTTCAGCGGGAACATCGCCAATCGCATCGATCTTTGCACCGATGACTTTTTCAATCGCGCGTAAATGTTCCACCTCATCTGGCGCTACCAGCGACACAGCAACCCCGCTGCGTCCGGCACGGGCCGTGCGTCCAATACGATGGACATAGGATTCGGGCACGTTCGGCAACTCAAAATTCACAACATGGGTCACGCCGTCGATATCAATGCCCCGCGCAGCAATATCGGTCGCGACCAGCACCGAGATATCGCCATGCTTGAACTTGCGCAACGCGCGTTCGCGCTGACCATGCGCCTTGTCGCCATGGATTGCCGCAGCCTCGTGGCCCGCAGTTTTCAGGAATTTCTCCAGCCGGTCCGCACCGCGTTTGGTCCGCGTGAAGATAATCGTCGATTTCGCTTTTTTATCCGCCAAAACCCGCAACAGGTTTTCGCGTTTTTCATCCGCAGGCCCATGGATGACCGTCTGGTCGATCCGCTCAATCGGCTGGCTTTGCGGCGCGACCGAGATCTCAGTTGGATCATTCAAGAACTGATCGGCCAAGGCACGGATCGCAGGCGGCATCGTCGCCGACATCAACACCGTTTGGCGTTTCGGCGGTAAGGCTTTCACGATCTTCTGGATTGCAGGCAAGAAGCCCATATCCATCATCTGGTCTGCTTCATCGAGGACGACCGCACGCACTTGATCAAGGACCAAGGTCCCTTGTGCCATATGGTCCATCAAACGACCGGGTGTTGCCACAATCACATCTACACCGCGTGCGAGTGCTTTGACCTGCGGGCCCATCTTCGCCCCGCCCACAATCGTGTGGACCGAGGCTGCGATAAAGCGGCGGCTGACGCGAATGGTGTCGGTGATTTGCGTCGCCAACTCGCGCGTCGGCGTGATGATCAGGTATTTGCAATGCTTTCGGTCGGTTTTCTCATCATCGACAAAGGCATGGGTCAGCATCGGCAGAACGAAGCTGGCCGTCTTTCCGGTGCCTGTCTGGGCAATGCCCACGACATCGCGGCCTTGCAGCATCAATGGGATCACTTTGGCTTGGATCGGGGTTGGGGTTTCGTGGCCTTGCGCGGTTACCGCGCGTAAAATGGGCTCTGGCAGCCCAAGCGTATCAAATGTCGTCAAATATATCTCCCGCGCAGGCGCGGGTCTTTCTTCGTCATAGGCGTTTGGGAAGGATCAACGCCAAAGGTTTCGGTGCCCTGTCAGGGCCAGCCATCGCAACGGAATGTCGAAAGGACTGAGGGCCGCCGATACTTTGTCCACAGGCGGCTGATTGGGCGCACCTAGGGGTGTTCAGATCATAAAGCAAGAAGTTTCGGTAAAAACGTCTGCCCTTAGGCGTCTTAACAGCGCGGAGCGCCCTTTGGGACGGGCGGACGCTAGAATGCGCGCAATCGGAACACTGAACTAACACTAATTTTTTGGCGGTGATACAAATTGAATTCCGGTATTCGCTTCTGATTTTTTTGGATCATACCGACGAAGGAAATCTTGTTGAACGGTAGGATTGGAAAACTTCAAAACTCCGGGAGACTTTACAGCAAGAATCACGATCGGATCGTCGATCTTAATTTCAATTCGAGAAATTTCTTGGGTAATGCCTGTCAGCGATGCAACATATCCGAGTGCGATTGCCATATCTTGATGAAGACCAGTTACCTCTAGTACATCCGTCATGGCAGAGAGGCCCGCGGTAAGTTCATATAGTGCTACAACGACTGGATCGTCCGTTGGTGGAGGCTCCAATTCCGATTTTGACTGTTCAAGTGCAGCTTCAAACTTCCGCTGAAAATGCTCATCGAACACTTCTTGATATGACTTACCCTCATTTGCTCGCAGCAAATCTGAATAAAACTCAAGTTCTGCTTGCGAATACACCTTGAGGTGTCTTTCTACTAAGTCTGAAGTTAACTCAGTTAGATAAGGTTGAACGATTTCGTCCGGCAAAATGTCCGCAAATTTATCTTTACTTGCCAAGTGGATGCCTTCACCGGAGAGCGGTCGGACGTAAATTTTTACAAGAGCTTGCCGAATACTAACGTCTGCGTGAACCAAAGATGCTTCGTCAAAACTACGCTGTACCAAATATTGGGCGTCTTCACGAGGTGAAGCGAAGGCTGGAATAGCAGTGCATTGCAGCGCTACAAAAATAGAAAGTAATACAAACTTATTCATTTTGACCATAACTTTCGGAGAATATGTAATAGCTACAACTCTCTTTTCAATTTTACGCCAATAAAAAAGCCCCCGCGACGCAGAGGCTTTCAAAACTAATAGTAGGATGCTTCCTCTGGACGCGTCACCACCTTAAACGCGATCCAGCAGCGCTTTCATATCCGCGACACGCTTGGCGGCCACGTCCACATCTGCTGCGGCTTCTGCGGCGGCCTCTGCATCGGCCACCAGACCTTCGACCATCTCGCGGGAGGCATCGGCCAATGGCACGGCTTTTTCAGCCAAAACAGATGCCCCATCGGCCGAGATTTCAACGAACCCACCGGTGACGATGTAATCGCCACCATCTTTGTCCGCTTCAATCTGCAACACGCCCGGGCGCAATGTCGTCATGAAGGGCGCATGATTGGCCATGGCCGTGAAATCCCCATCAGAGCCGGGGATTTGCACCGCACTCGCCAGCGTCGAGGCCAATTTGCGCTCGGGTGAGACCAAATCAAATTGGAATATCTCTGCCATGGGATGTCCTTACGCCGCTTCCGCAGCCATTTTTTCGGCTTTGGCGATCACGTCGCTGATGCCGCCAACCATGTAGAAGGCCGCTTCTGGCAGGTGGTCATAGTCACCAGCCACAACCGCCTTAAAGGACCCAATGGTTTCTTCCAGAGGCACCTGAACACCGTCAACGCCTGTGAAGACTTTCGCAACATCGAATGGCTGGGACAAGAAACGCTGGATCTTACGCGCCCGCGCAACGGTCAACTTGTCCTCTTCCGACAGTTCGTCCATGCCCAAAATCGCGATAATGTCTTGCAAGGACTTATAGCGCTGCAGGATACCTTGGACGTCACGCGCCACCTGATAGTGCTCTTCACCCACAACCAGCGGATCCATGATCCGCGATGTGGAATCGAGCGGGTCCACAGCCGGGTAAATCCCAAGCTCGGAAATCGCACGGTTCAAAACGGTTGTCGCATCCAAGTGCGCAAACGATGTCGCAGGCGCAGGGTCGGTCAAGTCATCGGCCGGCACGTAAACGGCCTGAACGGACGTAATGGACCCAGCTTTCGTGGATGTAATCCGCTCCTGCATCGCACCCATGTCGGTTGCCAGTGTCGGCTGATAGCCCACAGCAGAAGGAATACGACCCAAAAGCGCCGACACCTCGGCACCCGCTTGCGTAAAGCGGAAGATGTTATCAACGAAGAACAGAACATCTGTCCCGGACTGGTCGCGGAACTGTTCCGCCAATGTCAAACCTGTGAGCGCCACACGCATCCGCGCGCCTGGAGGTTCGTTCATCTGACCGTAAACCAAGGCCACTTTGGATTCTTCGAGGTTATCAGGATTGATCACGCCGCCTTCGATCATCTCGTAGAACAGGTCATTCCCCTCACGTGTCCGCTCACCCACGCCGGCAAAAACGGAGAAGCCGGAGTGAACTTTCGCGATGTTGTTGATGAGTTCCTGGATCAGAACGGTTTTACCAACACCCGCACCCCCGAAGAGACCAATTTTACCGCCCTTCGCGTAAGGCGCCAGAAGATCAACAACCTTGATGCCTGTGACCAGAACCTCGGCTGACGTGGACTGTTCCGCAAATTCAGGTGCATCTTGGTGGATCGCGCGTGTCTCAGAGGACGTAACAGGACCCTTTTCGTCGATTGGATCGCCGACAACGTTCAGAATACGGCCAAGCGTGCCATTCCCCACAGGCACGGCAATCGGCTCCCCGGTATTCTTCACGTCTTGGCCGCGCACAAGGCCCTCGGTTCCGTCCATCGCGATGGCGCGAACTGTGTTCTCACCAAGGTGTTGGGCCACCTCGAGCACCAGTCGCGTGCCGCCGTTATCCACCTCAAGAGCGTTCAAAATCGCAGGCAAATCGCCCTCGAACTGAACGTCCACAACAGCACCGATCACCTGTGTGACCTTACCCATTGTCATTTCATTCGCCATATCAGCTCTCCGTTTTTATCCCGCTTGAAGCGAGAAATTCTCGGGCGGGATGACCCGCACCAATTTCCAGTTGAGCCCCTGAAGCTCAAAATTAAACTGTGTTGCGGGCTCACCACGGTCGGGCCGCACGCGTGCCTCAAAGGTTGTAAGACCCGAAAAAAAGGCCCACTGAACATGCTTCAGGGGGTCTTTCAGCATCTCTTCATTTTGTGCATCAGTGCTATCTTCCGCTTGGTCAGAGCCACGCTCTTTCGCCAGCTCTGCCACAACTTCAGGTGTTACGGTCGCATCAACCAGCCCATCGATAACACTCTCAGACACTGCTGGTGCAAGAACCGCCGTAAGAAGCCCCCCTAGGGTACTTCCGCTGTTGGTTGCCTGTTCCTGTAGGCCAGCCGACATCTGTTCTGCCAAATCATTTTTAAGATGCCCACGAACATCTTCCCAGGCCACGCGTTTCTCTAAGGTCGAAACGTTGCCCTCTTTCACAGCATTCCCAAGTTGCGCAATCGCAACATAGGGCCAGGCCAAATAGCCAAGCCCGAGAATGACAAAGAGGATGATTGCGCGTTTCATCAGAGTGCTTCGGCCCCAGAAATGATCTCGATAAGCTCATTCGTGATTGCCGCCTGACGGGAGCGGTTGAACTCGATGGTCAACTTGTCAATCATATCGCCTGCGTTCCGCGTCGCATTATCCATCGCAGACATCCGCGCACCTTGTTCCGACGCGCCATTTTCCAGAAGCGCAGTAAAAACCTGTGTGGCAATCGCCCTTGGCAGAAGGTCAGCGAGGATGGCCTCTTCATCCGGCTCATATTCATAAAGGGGGCTCTCGGCACCCTCTTCTTCCTCAAACGCCGCCGGGATCAGTTGCTGGGCCGTTGGAACCTGAGAAATTACGGATTGGAACTTGTTGAAGAAAATCGTTGCCACATCGAACTCACCTGACGCGAAGCGGGAGACGACATCTGCCGAAATAGCTTGCGCAGTGTCGTAGCCGAGCGTCTTTACCTCCGACAGATCGACATGATCAACAAAATATTGGCTATATTCCCGCTTCAGTTGCTCCCGGCCTTTCTTGCCGATTGTTAGCATTTTCACGGTTTTGCCCGCGCGGATCAAATCATCCGCATGCTGGCGCGCCAATTTCGCGATAGACGAATTGAAACCACCACAAAGCCCGCGCTCCGCTGTTGCAACAATCAGTAAGTGAACCTCTTCCTTACCGGATCCAGCAAGCAGCTTTGGCGCAGCGTCCGATCCTGAAGCGCCTTTGGCAAGATTGCCCATAACGGCATTCATACGATCCGCGTAAGGTCGTGCCATTTCCGCCGCTTCTTGGGCGCGGCGCAACTTAGCTGCCGCGACCATCTGCATCGCTTTGGTGATTTTCCGGGTCGACTTAACGCTGTCGATCCGGATTTTTAGGTCCTTAAGACTTGGCATCGTGCCGTCTCCTTATCCGCGGCGATTACGCGAAGTCTTTTGCAAAAGCCTCGACGACGACCTTCAACTTATCAGCAGCGTCACCCTTCACTTTTGGATCTTCGTTTGTGATCCAATCGAGTATATCGGCGTGCTTCGCGCGCACGAACTCAACCAAACCTTTTTCGAAACGACCGACATCGCCAACCTCGAGGGCATCGAGAAAACCATTGTTTCCTGCGAAGAGGACCACGACCTGCTCCGCATTCGTTAAAGGAGCGTATTGCGGTTGCTTCAAAAGCTCGGTCAGGCGCGCACCCCGGTTGAGCAGGCGCTGCGTTGCGGCATCAAGGTCAGAACCAAACTGCGCGAAAGCCGCCATTTCGCGGTACTGCGCCAATTCGAGCTTACTAGACCCCGCGACCGATTTCATCGCGTTCGTCTGCGCCGAGGAACCAACGCGGGATACCGAAAGACCAGTATTCACCGCCGGACGGATCCCTTGGTAGAAAAGTTCTGTTTCCAGGAAGATCTGACCATCGGTAATCGAAATCACATTCGTCGGAATAAACGCGGAAACATCACCGCCTTGCGTTTCAATGATCGGAAGCGCCGTCAAAGACCCCGCACCATTGTCTTCATTCATTTTCGCGGATCGCTCAAGCAGGCGAGAGTGAAGATAGAAAACGTCACCTGGATATGCTTCGCGCCCTGGTGGACGGCGCAGCAGCAAGGACATCTGACGATAGGCAACCGCCTGCTTCGTCAAATCATCGTAAATCATGAGACCGTGCATGCCGTTGTCACGGAAGTATTCCCCCATTGCAGTTGCAGAGTAAGGCGCGAGGTACTGCATGGGCGCCGGGTCGGACGCAGTCGCCGCCACAACAATAGAATAATCAATTGCACCGGTTTCTTCCAGCTTTTGGACCAGCTGCGCCACGGTCGACCGCTTCTGACCGATCGCAACGTAAATACAGTAGAGCTTCTTGCTCTCATCGTCTCCAGCTGCGTCGTTATACGCTTTTTGGTTCAACATCGTATCCAGCGCGACAGCCGTTTTACCTGTCTGACGGTCACCAATAATGAGCTCTCGCTGACCGCGGCCGATTGGGATGAGAGAGTCGACCGCCTTGAGGCCTGTGGCCATAGGCTCGTGCACAGACTTACGCGGGATGATGCCTGGCGCCTTAACGTCGGCAACGCGGCGCTCTGTTGCTTCGATCGGGCCCTTGCCATCAAGCGGGTTCCCAAGGCCATCTACAACGCGACCCAAC
>JBCDLY010000016.1:0-63065 GCA_038744815.1 Pseudomonadota bacterium
AACCAAGCCGGCTGACACAATCATAAAGGCGCCCGAAAGGGTCGCAGCATCTGGAAATTCTGCGAAGACCAACGCGCCCCAAATAATGCTAAAGATCAGACCTGAATATCCCCAGGGTGCAAGAGCGGATGCCTCGGTCATGCGCAGAGCGTTAATCAAAAGTGCGTGCCCAAACGCCCCAATGCCGCCGATTAAGACAAGACTCATCCATTGCTGTACTGTGGGTGCGATCCAATAGAATGGCACGATGGCAGAGACAACAATAGTGCCAACCAAAGCGGTATAGAGGAAGCTCGTCCAAGGGCTTTCCTCGGCACCGAGCGCCCGCGTCGATAGTGTATACCCGGCATAGCATGTTGCGGCAAGCAGCGGCAAAAGCGTGCCCCACGTAAAAACGTCGAAGCCGGGTCGAATAATGATCATTGCCCCTAAGAACCCGATGAAGACGCCCGCCCACCGCCACGGGCCTATCTTTTCCCCAAGAAAGACAAATGCACCCAAGGTAATCACAATCGGCGCGATCTCAAAAATGGCCGTCGCCTGCGGAAGCGTGAGGTATGAAAGCGCGAAAAAGAACGAGGCCGTGGCGCCGAATACAAATGCCGAGCGAATGATTTGTTGCGGAATGTAAGATGTTCGCAAAAGCTCGGGCACCGCGCGGTTAAGCACCATGATGCCCAAGATCACATGAAACGTATAGCGCGCCCAAATGACCTGGAAGGGATGGAACGTCTTTGTGAGATGGTTCGCGAAGGCATCCATAATTGAGAACAGAAATATCGCAGATACGAAGAGAAGTGTGCCGCGTGTGAGGGGTGTTAGTCTATCGAACATGGGCGGACGCTATGGCGGGGTTTGTGAGAGTGCAAAGGCTTTTCGTTTGGTGTTCGTGGCGGTAAAGCGCTGTATGGCGCGTGCAAGGCTTCCATCTGTTTTCGTTATCTCAATTCGACGCAACCAAAGCCGCCTTGCCCGTGCGCTTGCGTCTTGCGCCGTCCATGGCGTGGTCGTTCACGTGATCGATGGAATTGATGCAGATCATGATTTTCACAAGCTGAAATCCTACCGGGATATGCTGGGTCCGGATTTTTGGGGCGGTCCTGAGATTAAACCCGGCGCGTTTGCGTGTTTCTTGTCCCATCGCGTGGCGTGGGACGCTTTCCTGCGGTCAGGAGAAGAGCGCGCGATCTTTATCGAAGATGATGGGCTTTTGACCTCTGGCAGGTTTGCGGCGCCAAATTCAGATTTGGTGTTTCTCAATGCGCGTATGGCGGCCTGGTCTCGTGCAGTTGGGAGCACGGCAGCAGAAGATATCGTTGCTGCGCTTGCGGTCGGTTTTGACCCAGGGGCACGGGGGCTGGCGCTTGGCCCCGGAGGGGATGGTTATTTTATGACACGTCACGGGGCAATGATCGCATCCGAACATTCCCGCGTTGATCGGATAAGATGTGGCGTTGATTGGTATCTTCTGATGCTGGGTGGTGGGGTGAATGACCCGTCTTCGTCAGCGCCCGCGGAAGTCAAATCACTGTGGGATATGTATGGGTCCAAGAAACCAGTGCTGTCCTCTCGCGTTGCCGAACCTGCGATCGTGCGTACGGGGGCAGGTCCGTCCAGCATTCAGCACAGCTGGACGGTTCCGATCTCAGACTTTTTTGAAACGTAGATGTTAGGTTAGGCGGACGGTGCGATCATCATGGTCATCTGGCGACCCTCGGTCTTCGGCCGTGCCTCGATTTTCCCAGCCTCAGCAACCGCATCTTCGACCCGTTTAAGAAGATCCAACCCGAGGTTCTGGTGGGCCATTTCCCGACCACGAAAGCGCATTGTCACTTTCACTTTGTCACCGTTTTCAAGAAACTTCATTACAGATCGCATTTTGACATCGAAGTCATGCGTATCCGTATTGGGACGAAACTTGACCTCTTTTACGTCGATCGTTTTCTGCTTCTTGCGCGCTTCTGCTTCGCGCTTTTGTTGCTCGTACTTGTACTTTCCAAGGTCCATAACTTTACAGACCGGTGGGTTCGCATTCGGGGAAATTTCGACCAAATCCAGACCGACGGCGGTTGCGAGTTCGCGCCCACGCGATGGTGTAACAACACCAACGTTTTCACCATTTGGTCCAATCAATCGAATTTCTGGAGAAGTGATCCGTTCATTTGCACGGGGTCCCGTGTCACGCTGAGGCGGGGCGTTGTGTGGTCTTCTGGCGATAGCGATGTATCCTTTTGTAGTTTCAGTTTCTGCGCATGACGCTTGATCGCGGCGCGCATGCATGAGTTGCGGAATGCGGTCAATCGCCAATAATCCCCAGTTAGGCCTCTTTCGGAAAAAATGCTAGTGTGCAGCAAAAGTCTTGCGATTTTGGCGCAGAAAGCACAGATGTGCGCGAAGTCCGGAGCTATGAAGAAAGGGACGACACATGCGAATGTATTTTCTAGGAACGGCGATCATCGTCGCAGTCGCTTGTGGTGGGTATTACGGTTACTCCATTTATGAGGCCAACCGTATTGCTGCTGAGGAAGAGGCCGCGAGAATCGCTGCAGAAGAGGAAGCCGCCCGTATTGCCGCAGAAGAAGCTGCTGCCGCTGCGGAAGCCGCTGCCGCCGAAGCTGAAGCCGCCGCCGAAGCCGCCGCTGCTGAGGCTGCTGCCGCCGCAGAAGCCGCTGCCGCAGAAGCCGCTGCCGCAGAAGCTGCCGCCGAAGCCGCCGCAGCAGAAGCCGCTGCAGCCGAGGCTGCCGCCGCAGAAGCCGCCGCTGCCGAAGCTGAAGCCGCCACTGAAACAGCGGTTGAGGGTGCTACGGAAGCCGCAGAGGACGCCCTAGAAGGCGAAGCGGAAGCTGTTGAAGAAGTGATTGAGAGCGCGACCGAAGCTGCGAGTGAAGCGGCCGAGGAAGCCCCCGCCACAACTGAGTAACGACACACTTATGGTGCGGGGCCTCCGAGGTATTGGACCCCCGCATATTATCCAACATGTCGGGGCTTCGGCCTTGACCACAAATCTTTATTGCAATAGCGCTGTCGTCTCTTGCGGGCGTTGTGTAGTGGTAAGACCTTAGCCTTCCAAGCTAATGACGCGGGTTCGATTCCCGCCGCCCGCTCCATTCCTTACGGTACAGCCACGTTTTGCGTTTGCAGATTTGAACGGAGTGTGTTCGGCGGTTATGTGCGCCGAGCTGGGGCGCGGTCCGATGCGCGCCGGAGTTTACCCGTAACAGACGTGATAAAACTCGCTACATTCATGACAATGCGTTAAACGATGCGCAGATATCGAAAGCCGCCGAAACGGTTAGGGGTGCCATGAAAAAGCTGCTCATTCTATTGGTAACGCATGGGGGCGCGTTGGTCCTCGGTTTTGGTCTTGGTGTATATTTTCTGCCAATACTTACGGCCGAGCGGTCACCGGATGCGGCTGTTTTGTCTCAATCGGCTGAAACGGCAGAGTTTTCTGCAACGCTAACGCGGGATTTGCCGGGAAGTGATTTTGTACATTGGGGAGAGGGAACAATCAGCGTGTCCCAAACGCAGATTGTTCACCAAGGGGCTTTGTCACCTGGACCCGACTACAAACTCTATTTGGTTCCAGAGTTTGCGGATGACGAAGCCAGTTTTGAAGCGCAGAAGGATGCATCCCTGAGAGTTGGGGACGTGAAGAGCTTTGATGGATTTATCCTGGATTTGCCCCAGGGCGCGGACATCACGGCGTACACCACGGTCCTGGTTTGGTGCGAGGCATTCGGAGAATTTATCACCGCGGCAAAGTATCGGTGACGCGTCTCGTCTTCAGTCGCCCGCAATCAAATGCGTCATCGACCACGAACCGTCTTCGAAGCGAAAAATGGCGCGGTATCCGGTGAACCAGATCAAGAAGTCTTTGTGTACCCATCCCGTCCGATCTGCACCAAGGTCGATTTTCGCATAGGATGTCCCGTGTCCTTGGTCGATGATTTGCACGACATGCTGACCGAGTGCATCAATGGGCGCACCAAAACGATTTGGCCGGTCCCGAACAAGTACATCCGAGGCGGGAATGTAGGCCGCGAAGTAGGCGTGGTAATCGGAAGGTAGATCAATCCCTTGGGTATAGGGCGCGGAAAATTCCCGCCCATTGTCGCGCACGACGCCACCAAACCTGAGCGCGGTTTCCAATCCGAGCCAGAGCTCTTCGCTCATCTCAATGTCTGATATGGAGCTCCCTGCATTGCTCGGCTCAACGGCGTGCGACAGTCGTGTTCGAAGCAAGTCGTGGCCTTCGCCCCCTCCAAAATCAAGATGAATGAACGGATTGCTGCGGTCGATTATTTCGTCGATGTCGCGCGCGATCACTGCGCGCAGCAACGCCTCGCGGAAGATCTCAAAGCCCGGTGCGCGGGCGGCTTCATCTGCCAAGGGGACTTTGAAAGGCTCTGTCGCCAAACTGTACGACTGCATACAGAGAAAAACGATGAGGCTCATCAACAAAATGCGCATTCGGGTGTCCTTGACGTCAATTCGGTTGCCAAACCTTACAGCACTGATACGTCTTCGCCGAATAGAATAAAGAGACTTCGCGAAGATGGCCGTATCCGAAACCGAACTGAACAACCGTCCTACGTCAAAAAATATACGAGCGCTTCGTGGTCTTGTACCGTTTTTCCGACCTCACCGTGTGGCAATGATCGCGGCGTTTTCTGCGCTGTTTTTAACTGCGACGCTGTCATTGGTGTTTCCCCTTGCCATGCGCCAGGTGATCGATGGCGTGTTGGAGGATGTCGAGCTTCTTGATCAGTATTTGATGCCGGCGGTCGTGATTGCGATCATTCTCGCAGGGGGGATTGGTTTGCGATACTATTTGGTCACCCGGTTGGGGGAACGTATCGTGGCCGATGTGCGGCTGGCGGTCTATGATCGCATGATCAAGATGTCTCCGGCATTCTTTGAGAAAATCCAAACGGGGGAGGTCTTAAGCCGCATTACCGCAGATACGACGTTGATCCAGGCCGTTGTTGGGTCGTCCGTTAGTGTCGCGCTTCGCAACGTGATGGTTCTGTCGGGGGGCTTCGTTTTGATGGCCTTTACTTCACCCAAACTGACGGGGATCGTCGCTGTTGTGGTGCCTCTGATATTGGTTCCTTTGGTGTTTCTTGGGCGACGTGTGCGCGAACAATCGCGCCTGACACAAGACAAACTCGCGGAAAGTTCGGGACGGGCATCCGAGACGCTTGTTGCGGCCCAAACCGTGCAGGCTTTTACACACGAATCCGTTAGCCGAAATGTCTTTCACGAATTGACCGAGCAATCTTTTGACGCGGCGCGCGCGCGAATATCGGCGCGATCAACCATGCTCGTCATCGTCATTATTCTTATGTTTGGTTCGATCGTGGGAATGCTCTGGGTTGGGGTAAACGACGTTCAAACCGGAGAAATGACTGTCGGTCTTTTGGTTCAATTTTTGATTTATGCGATGATGGTTGGATCGGCGGCGGGGGCCCTTTCGGAAGTGTGGTCCGAGGTTCAAAGAGCGGCGGGCGCAACGGAGCGCCTGGTAGAGCTCTTAGAGGCCGAGGACCCGATCCAGGACCCGGTTAATCCCGTTGCTCTGGATCACGCACGGGGTGCCGTCACATTCGATACGGTTTCTTTTGAATATCCGACGCGGCCGGGGCATTTGGCGTTAGATACATTCTCAGCCCATGTGAAGCCGGGGGAAACGGTGGCGTTTGTCGGCCCGTCGGGTGCCGGAAAATCGACGGTCTTCCAACTCTTGATGCGTTTTTACGATCCGACGTCCGGGCGTATCTTGATTGACGGCGTTGACATAAAGAAGACAAGTCTCTTGGGGTTTCGCCAACATATCGCTTACGTGCCGCAGGACCCAATCATTTTTGGACTGTCCGCGTTCGAGAACATCCGATTTGGACGCCCCGACGCCACGGAACAAGACGTGATCCGTGCGGCCAAAACGGCCGAAGCGCATGATTTCATTATGGCTTTGCCGGAAGGCTATGACAGCATTGTGGGCGAACGGGGCATTATGATTTCCGGTGGCCAGCGACAGCGTGTCGCCATCGCGCGCGCCATTTTACGCGATGTTCCTATTCTTGTGTTGGATGAGGCGACATCCGCACTGGATACGCAAAGCGAGCAGGCCGTGCAGAAGGCGATCGACAACCTTTCGGTGGGGCGGACCATGTTGGTTGTTGCCCATCGTCTGTCGACCGTCCGTAAAGCAGACAGGATCATCGTGATGGATGGGGGACGCGTCGTTGAAAGCGGAAGCCATAGTGAACTGATCCGCAAAGGCGGTCTTTATAGTGAACTGGTTCGACTACAATTCCTCGAAGATGCGGCCTGAACATCACGTGAGACTTGCGTGATCACTGATCCAGACCCATATGTTTTTACGAGTGAAATTCGAGGAGGAGATTCCCAATGGGACTTATGAATTTTGTAAAATCTGCCGGTAAGGCATTATTTGGCACTGCAGATGCGGCTGAACCGACTGCGGATGGTTTGCAAAAAGAACTTGATGACTTGGGCTTGGACGCCACAGGGCTCGACATTTCTGTGGAAGGCGACAAGGTCAAGGTCGAAGGATCAGCCGTCGATCAAGAGACGAAAGAGAAAATCATTCTCGCCATGGGGAATGTCGAAGGGATCGCCGCGGTCGATGACCAAGCTGGCGGCGGTGGAACATTCCACACAGTTGAAAAAGGTGACACACTTTGGGCCATCGCGGAAAAGACGATGGGGAACGGTACAAAATACACGGATATTTTCGAGGCGAACAAGCCGATGCTCACGGATCCGGATCTGATCTATCCTGGTCAGGTTCTGCGGATCCCAGTTTAAGAGGTAAGAGCAAAAATCATTCAAAAGGGGCCGTTTTGCGGCCCTTTTTTTGTTTCCTCCGTTCCGTCACTCTTGCCGCACCCGGCCCAAAGCGCCATCAACGCCTGAATAATGAGACAGCTGGTTTGGGAGGAGCAGCCGTGGGAAAAGTTTTCGCGACTATTGACGATATCAAAGCGCTTGAGGCCGAAATGCCGGTCACAAAACGGTGGTCATCAAAGACCGTTTATGAACAGCTTTGCAAAACCAGAGACGCAGGGCCTGATCGCGCCGCCGTCAGTTTTCAACTTAAGTCTGGCCCAAAGGATAAGGCCGTTACGCTTTCCTGGTTGGAGTTGACGCGCCGGGTCACACAGGCCGCAAACTTGTTTCGGTCGCTCGGCGTTGGCCCCACAGA
Organism: Pseudomonadota bacterium; assembly: GCA_038744815.1. Lineage (GTDB taxonomy): Bacteria > Pseudomonadota > Alphaproteobacteria > Rhodobacterales > Rhodobacteraceae > Amylibacter. Next base: position 7,232 of record JBCDLY010000016.1, read on the forward strand.
CGTGGTCGCCTATTTGTTGCCGACCTCTCATGAAACGCTGATTACGTTAATGGGCGGTATGACTGCGGGGATTGCTGCGCCCATCAATCCGACGCTGGAACCTGAACAAATCGCGGCATTGTTGCGCGAAACAGGGGCCAAAGTTCTCGTCACGATGAAGTCCTTCCCAAAGACGGAAGTTGCGCAACTTGCCGCCCAGGCCGTCGCGGCGGCACCTGCGGTTGAGACCGTTGTTGAAGTTGATCTTCTGCCTCACTTGGCCCCGCCCACATCATGGTTGGTGCCGCTTCTGCGTCCGAAATTGACGGTGACGCATAAGGCAAAGATAATTGCTTTTAACGACGCGCTAGACGCTCAGAACGCAGAGAGCCTCGATTTCGAAGAAACAGGCGACGACAGCTTCTGCGCGTATTTTCATACTGGCGGGACGACGGGTATGCCAAAAATCGCGCAACACCGCCATTCCGGTGTGCTCTATAATGGGTGGATTGGGGCAGAACTGCTCTACAAGCCGGAGGATGTGATCCTTTGTCCTTTGCCACTGTTCCACGTCTTTGCGGCCTATCCGATTTGGGCAGGATGTTTGTTGTCGGGCGCACATATGGTCCTGCCGACACCTGCGGGATATCGCGGTGACGGTGTTTTTGACAATTTTTGGAAGCTGATCGAACGCTGGAAAGCCACCTTTATGGTGACCGTCCCGACGGCGGCAGCGGCCTTGCTTCAGCGTGAAGTCGATGCAGATATCTCGACTTTGGATGGCGCGTTTTGCGGATCTGCGCCACTTCCGGTGGAACTGTTTAAACGGTTTCAACAGGTCACGGGGGTCGAGATCATTGAGGGATATGGAATGACCGAAGCAACCTGTCTTGTGTCCTGTAACCCAAAAGACGGACCCCGCAAGATTGGTTCGGTTGGGATCCCGCTGCCCTACACAGATGTCAAAATCTTTGACTGTGATGGCACCGGCAAGGTGAAGAAAGAGATGGGCGCGGACGAGGTGGGAGAAATCTGCGTTTCTAACCATGGCGTCGTTGCCGGCGCGACGTATACCGAGGCAGAAAAGAACAAGGGCCTTTATGCGAAAAAGAAGTATCTGCGCACAGGGGACTTGGGACGCATTGATGAAGATGGCTATCTTTGGATCACTGGGCGCGCGAAGGATTTGATTATCCGAGGCGGTCACAATATTGACCCAGCTTTGATCGAAGAAGCGCTCGCGGGCCATCCCAAAGTCGCGATGGTCGGTGCAATCGGACAACCGGATGCGAAATCCGGGGAGCTTCCTTGTGCCTATGTCGAGCTGATGGAGGGGGAAACGGTGGAGATCGACGAATTGATGGCCTACGCCGCGGACCATGTCCCAGAGCGCGCTGCACATCCGAAATATATCGAGATTTTACCTGAATTGCCGAAGACGGCTGTCGGCAAAATTTTCAAACCTGAACTGCGAAAGAGCGCGATTACGCGGACGTATAATGCCGCGCTCGCAGACGCGGGACTGGCGGTGACAGTTGAGAGTGTCCTTGAAGACAAGAAGCGGGGCTTGGTAGCGCGCTTGGTAAAATCGGGCGATGTCGACGACAAAAAAGTGACCAAAGTGCTTGGGGCTTATGTGCGTCCATGGGAGTGGGCGTAAATCAGTTCAGGCGCGGCGGCTGCGGTTCGGCCCTTTCGACAAGCTCTTTGAGCGTTGTGAGAATGGCTGCGTTATGTTGGGCATCTGCAGCCGCGCTATGGGGGGCGGAAAATCGACTAATGTCATTATCGAAGTAATGGCCCGAGGCATGTTCGAACCCGTCCCCAAGTGCGGCCGCTATTAAAATATTCGCCCCAACCGACAGATCGTTTCCGGGGATGCCGAACCCCTCTTTCACCATCTTGGACGCAAGAAGGGAGCCTGGGTTCACTGCAATAAAGGCGGGGCCGCTGGCATAATCTAACGCCGCCTCTTGGGACCAGACTGTGATGCCCAATTTGCTTTGGGCATACGCCTCCATGTCTTCGAGGATCACTTCGCCACGCATCGCTTTGGGATCGACCGGGGCTTGCGCCGCGGATGACAGGTTCACGATGCGACCACTGGCTGGAATGATCGGCAGTAAAAGCGTGGTGAGCAGATATGGGGCATAAAGGTTCACGACGAACCGGAGGTCCATTCCGTCGGCCAACCGGGTTTTTGGCGCTTTGAGAACACCTGCATTATTGATCAAAACGTCCACGTGATCGGTCTGCGCTTGCACCTCAGATGCCAATGCCCGAACTTCATTAAGATCAGAGAGATCGGCGCGGAGTTTGATCACATCTGCGTTCATCGTGCCCGCAGCCTGATCCAGTTTTTCTGCGCTGCGTCCATGGATCAAGACGCTGTGACCCTGGGCTACGAGTTTCTGCGCCGTCAAAAGACCGATGCCATCGGTTGCGCCAGTTATCAGGATTGTTTTGGACATGAGGGCCCCTCTGTGTGGAATTCTGGAAAGACGTCATCTGCAAGACGCTGAAGTGTCTCCTCTATCGGAGCTTGGTTGAAACGTAAGTTTAGGGCAACGTGATTAACGCCGCATGATCGAACTTCCGAGAGGTATCGTTTCAGAAAATTTGTACCCGCCCGAAACCCTAAGTGAATTGGGCTTGGGTGTGTGTCTGCGTCTTCTGTTAGATCAATATAGAGGGATTGTATCACAGGTTTGTTCGGCTCTCCGGCCTCTGCGATGCGGGCGCGGTAGTCTTGAATGACCCGTGCCTGAGAGGCGGCATCGCGGGGGTAGGTTATCCAACCGTCGCTGTGTTTCGCAACCCAATCGGGATGCTGCCTGCTGCCGCCAGTCACGAGCATTGGGATGCGTCCTGCGAACGGCTTTGGCAACATGTCCATTTGACCGTTGAGGGTTCCAAATTGGTTAGAGAGTTTTGGGTACGCGTGGGCCATAGCGCGAATGTATTCAAAGCTCGCTTGAAAATTCTCTCCGCGCATATCGTAGTCGGTTTCGGTTGCCGGAAACTCTTCGGGGCGGTCGCCCGATGCAACGCCCAAAAGGAGGCGTCCATTGGAGAGTTGATCGACGCTGGCGGCCCCTTTGGCGACATGGGCGGGGTGGCGTAGGGTCAAAATTGTGCTGCCTGTGCCCAGTGCAATTTCATTCGTTTGTGCAGCGAGAAACCCTAAATAAACCAGTGGATCAAAGATCTGCCCGGTATCGCCAAAGGTCGGGACATTGAATGGGACGTCGCGCAGCCACAGCGCTTTGAAGCCCAAACGCTCTGCCAGTTGCGCCTTGGCGCGATGGTCTGCCATCGTCGGCGAGAGAGTGTCGGGGTAGGCCTCTATCGGGACGACAAGCCCAAGGCTGAGCTTTTGAGGAGTGAAAGTCGCGTTGAACGCAGGGTTTAGGTTCGAAAACTCATTGTCCGGCAAAGCGGGCTTCCATGTCGTCGCGCGCGTCATCTGTGATCTTGGCAAACATCACGTCGGGGACAGTAAAGGCATGGCCTGGTGGTAAGCGCGTGAGCGCTGCCGAGACGTCAGACGGCCACGCGATGGGGGCGTTGACGGCCTTTGACAGTGTTTTGGCCGCATCCGGGATAAAAGGTTCGGACACGGCGGCGTAAAAGGGAATTAAATTCAGGGCGAACCGCACGATAGTCGCGGCCTTTTCCGGGTCTTCTTTGTAGACGGCCCAGGGTGCGGCATGTTGGAGATACTCGTTTCCGACGGCCCAAAGAGTGCGCAAGTCTTGAGATGCGCGACGGATATACATTGCCGACATCATCGCTTTGTACGAGTCGAGCCCCGTTTGAAGGTCTTCAATAAGCTGAAGCTCGGCGGGCCCGTAGTCCCCGCCATCTGGGACAATTTCGCCGAATTTGGAGCGGCAAAATTTTGTAATCCGGCTCACGAAATTGCCAAGCACATCTGCAAGATCTTTGTTCACAGTGCTTTGGAAAGACTCCCACGTAAACTCGCTGTCGGCGTTTTCTGGGACATGTGTGAGCAGCCACCAACGCCAATAGTCCGAAGGCAAGATCGATAGGGCTTGATCCATGAACACCCCCCGGCCTTTTGACGTCGAAAATTGGCCACCATCGTAATTCAAGTAGTTGAAGCTCTTAATGTAGTCGACGCGTTTCCACGGATCGCGCGATCCCATCAGCGTTGCCGGGAAGGATAGCGTGTGAAAGGGGACGTTGTCTTTGCCCATGAACTGAACATAGCGCACATCATCCGCGCCCTTGTCGGTCCGCCACCATCTTTCCCAGTCGGCCGTCTCTTTCCCCTCAGCCTCCGCCCATTCCGCCGTTGCGGCGATATATTCGATCGGTGCGTCGAACCAAACATAGAAGACCTTGCCCTCCATGCCCGGCCACTCTTCAGTCCCTTTTTTGACCGGGACGCCCCAATCTAAGTCGCGCGTGATCCCGCGATCTTGAAGGCCGTCCCCATCATGCAACCACTTCTTTGCGATCGAGGTCGTCAGGATCGGCCAGTCCGTTTGCGCATCAATCCAAGTGTCGAGCTGATTGCGAAGGGTCGATTGTTTAAGATAGAGATGTTTTGTTTCCCGCACCTCTAAATCCGTAGACCCTGAAATGGCGGAACGCGGGTTGATCAGATCCGTCGGATCAAGTTGCTTTGTACAATTCTCGCATTGATCGCCACGTGCGCTTTCATAGCCGCAATTTGGGCACGTTCCTTCGATGTAACGATCCGGAAGAAACCGCCCGTCGGTATGGGAATAAACCTGCCGTTCAGAGATCTCTTCGATATATCCGTTCTCTGCCAATCGACCGGCAAAGTATTGTGTGAGTTCGTGGTTTTGCGGGCTGGACGACCGGCCGAAATGATCGAAAGAGAGGCGAAAGCCTTGTGCGAGTTCGGACTGCACTTGGTGCATTTCTGCGCAATATTCTGCGACCGGTTTGCCCGCCTTTGCTGCGGCGAGCTCGGCTGGGGTGCCATGTTCGTCCGTCGCGCAGATGAACATGACTTCATCGCCGCGTGCGCGACAAAACCGCGCGTAGACATCCGCAGGCAGCTGGGAGCCTACGAGGTTGCCGAGATGCTTGATCCCGTTGATATAGGGCAGGGCGGATGTGATGAGTGTTCTGGACATGGGCACGCGTTTGTTGTTCTGGCCCATCTAGCCCGCGCGCGCCCTGGCTTCAATCGGAGTTACGACGCAGAAGACTACCAATCAATGTGGATGTGCGGGGGGTGTATTGGTAGCTCGTTCTTGTATCGCTGGTCGGACGCGCGCGCATCCGGACAAACCCAAAGATTACCAAGGCCAAATGCGCGAGCGAAATGAAGGTGAACAGTGCGGCGGGCCCAAAGACCTGCATCGCGGTTGAGGCGATGATCGGGGAGACAACAGCGCCAAGAGCAAAGAACAGCATGAGCGAGGCATTAAGTTCCACTTGTTCTTCTGGTGGGGCAAAGTCATTGGCGTGCGCTGCGGAGACCGAGAATATGGGCATCGTTGTCGCGCCGAAAAGCGCAGCAAAGATATAGACCAACGCAATCGTGTCTCGCCCGAAAGCGACGATGCCTGCGCAGGCAACAAAGCTGGCGACGGATAGTCCGATCAAAACGTAGCGGCGGTCGAATTTATCTGCGAGCCACCCCACGGGAATCTGCGCAAGCGCCCCGCCGACCAGTGTTGTCGACAGGAAGTAACCGATTTGCACGGGCGTCAATCCGATCTCCAATCCGTAGATCGGAACAACTGTTCGTGTTGATGCAGAGGTGACACCTGTGACAATCACCCCGGCCACTCCCAACGGTGAGGACAGGATCGTCTTCATCGGGCGCAGCCTTGGCGCCGAAAGCGTAGGAGGTTGTTTCGCGGTGGTCAGGGTCAACGGTAAAAGGCAAGCGCAGGCCACGATTGCGAGCAGATTATATGACGCATAAGCGGCCGGTTCCAAAAAGCCGATCATCATCTGGGCAAGAGACGCCGCGGAAATGTCCACAACCCGGTAGATGCTCATCATTCGACCGCGAATGTCGTTTGTCAGTTTTGCAGAAAACCAAGCCTCGATCACCGTGTAACAGCCCGAAATGCAAAGGCCCGACATCACCCGCAAGCCTGCCCATGCGTACGGGTCGACATACATCGGGTGGGCGATCAGGCCGATGGCACCAAGGGCAGCGAAGGCCCCGAAGGCGCGGGAGTGGCCGATGCTTCCGATGAGGCGGGGCGCCCACCAACATCCAATAAAAAATCCAAGAAAATGAGCGGTGCCGAGCAATCCGACTTGGGCTTGCGTGAAACCGGACTGCAGTCCGGAGAGCGCGTCAAACGGGTTCACGGCCCCGGTCGAAAACTGAAGGAAACTGATCGACAAGAGAAGAGCGGCAAAGGAAATGAGGAGGCGCATGGTCTCGGACTTTTTCTTTTGGTTCCCGCTTACTGCGATCCAAAGCATGCGTGTTTTCGACAGATCAGTGTCGAAAACATGCGATCTTCTAATTTTGTATTCGGCTTAGCCTGTCATTCGTTCGATGACCTTCTGATCGCCGCCGATCAATCGTTTGAACAAGCCAATCATGTGGAGCGCGAACAGTCCCAAGAGGATTTTTCCAATCACCCCGTGCGCGACAAAGAGAGTATCGGACAAGTCCGGGTTTTGCGGCACAATGCCCGGTAGGATCACACCAAAGATGACTGGATCAATTCCAGCGGCCGAACTTCCGACCCAACCGGTGAGCGGCATAGCGATCATCGCGACATAAAAGGCGATATGAACGATGCGGGCGAGGTAATCATCCCAGGCTGGGTTGGTCCCACCGGGGAAGGACGCGCCACTGCGCAGCCGTTCGATGACGCGCCAAAGGATGAGGGCGAGTGCAACAAGCCCCGCGACCTTATGCTGATTAAAACGCTGGATCGTCTCAAGCGTTGGTTCGGCGTTCGTCAACGCGTTTCCGAAAGCGAGCATAGAGAGAATGATGACAGCAAGGCCCCAGTGAAGTAGTTTTGAAATGGTGGAATAGGGTGTCATTTCTGGCGTAGGATCCGCGCTTTGATTTCGATCTTTAATTCATCGGACACCAGATTGGGAAAACCGTTGGCTCCGAAATCGCTTCGATTGATCTCGGTGGTTGCGAAAAAGGTGAGCTCATCGCGTTCGCCGGGTTCGGTGCCTGCGTCTCTGAAGAGCGTCACATCAAGGGTTACGGGCTGCGTCACGTCGCGTATCGTCAGCTCTCCTTCCAGGATGGCCGACATTCCATCGCGCCGTGCTGAGGTTGAGACAAACCGCATCGTTGGGTACTTTTGGGACCAAAGCACCTTTGGCCCGCGCAGCGTCTGGGTGGCGAAAATAAAACCCGCCGTGCCGTCGCCCGTTGCGATTGTCACATCAACCTTTGAATTGGGCACATTGTCTAGGTCGAGTACAATATTTCCAGAATAACTCGGAAACCGCCCGCCTATTTCTCGTTCGTCGAAGACATAACTGAATGTGATCGCATCTGGATCGACGACCATGTCATAGGGCTCAGGTGCAGCCGCCAATGGCGCAGAGAATAGAAAAAGGGCGATCAACCAACGCATGACGCAGACATAGGTCAATCCCCATATTTGCCAGGCCAGATCACGTTAGCGTTGACGAAAAGAGATCAGAACGCATTCGGATGGGTTTCGCGCGCCATTGCATCCAATACCGCGTTTGCAAAACTCCGCTCTTTGCCAGTATCAAAGAACGCAGCGGCAATTTCCACAAATTCGGTGATCACCACCTTTGGCGGGGTCGCCTTCGCAACAAGTTCGGCGCCCGCGGCCCGGAAAATCGCCCGGAGCGTCGGATCAATCCGGTCGATCGGCCATTTTGCATCTAGGGCCCGATTTGTCATTTGGTCGATTTGCGCCTGATGCGTGACCGCGCCGCTCAGAAGGGCGTCAAACAGTTCGACATTTGCTTCCGACATTTCCCCTTCATCTTCAAAAACTTCTCCGAACCGGTGTGTCCAAAATTGTTCGCGCACTGTTTCAAGTGCTTGACTGGACGCCTCCATCTGAAAAAGCGCTTGAACCGCAAAGTAGCGCGCCGCGCTCCGAAGTTTGCTGTCTGATGGTGTCATGCGATCTCGGGTCCGTCTGGTCTTCCAGCAATCAGAATATCCTCTGAACGTGGACGAAAGCCGATGCCTTTTCCTTTGGCCGCGAGCTTGCGGTTTAGCGCAACCAGGTGCAAAGCTGCACGCGCGGCACCGCCACCTTTGTTCTGTTGATCCGGGTCCGCGCGCACGAGTGCCTGGTCCATATTCTCAACCGTGAGGATGCCGTTCCCAATGGGGATGCCCCGCAATCCGAGCTCCATCAACCCGCTGGAACTGTCGTTGCATACGGTTTCATAGTGCGTGGTTTCCCCACGAATGACGCAGCCGAGCGCGACGAAGCCTTCGAAATTACCCATACGGGCGGCCATCTGAATAGCAGGTGGGATCTCCAAAGCGCCCGGCACATCGATCCGTTCGACCTGCGCGGCAGATGCGCTGCATTCACTTTCTGCACCGTTCACCAGCATATCTGCGACCTTGGCGTAATACGGGGCGCAAACAATGAGGATGCGCGGCGCGTCGCCTGTAAACGTGGCCGGCTCCAATGTGTTATGATCCAACGCAGTTGCCATGATTATCCCTTCGAGATTGCTGTCGTTCCGACAATTTCGAGGCCATAGGCCTGAAGGCCGATGACGGTTGGAATTTCGGAGTTGGTAAGAAGGCTCATTTTTTCGACGCCAAGCTCGGACAATATTTGTGCTCCAACACCATATTGCCTGAGAATGTCGGGCGCGTCTTCAGGCATCAGACTGTTGGACATTGCGGTATCGCGGAGGAGGACCACAACGCCGCGGCCTGCATCTGCGACGATCCGCATCGCGTCTTTCAGTTCATCTTCTTTTCCAGGGGTCAATCCAAGAACGTCATCTATCGGGTTCAGCGCATGCATGCGCACCAAAACGGGACCCTCACCCGTTATATCCCCTTTGGTCATGGCAATATGATCTGCCCCGGTCGTTTCGTCATGAAACAGGCGCAATGTCCATTCCCCCCCGTAAACCGATGTAACCGTTTTCTTGAGGCTTTCCGAAAGAAGATTATCGTGGCGCCGTCGATAGGCGATCAGATCGGAAATGGTTCCAACCTTCAGCCCGTGAAATTGTGCGAAACTGACCAATTCAGGAAGCCGCGCCATTGTCCCGTCTTCGTTCATGATCTCGCAAATCACACCTGATGGGTTGAGACCGGCAAGGCGCGCAATATCGACCGCTGCTTCGGTATGTCCGGCACGCACCAAAACGCCCGCTGTCTTCGCACGCAATGGAAAAATATGACCAGGGGTCGCGATGTCTTGTGGGCCGGTTGAAGGATCAATCGCGACCGAGACAGTCCGCGCACGATCTGCGGCAGAAATACCCGTTGTTACGCCTTCTCGTGCTTCAATCGATACCGTGAACGCCGTTTCGTGCCGGGACGAATTACTGGCTGACATCATCGGAAGCCCGAGGGCATCTAAACGATCCCCGGTCATCGCCAAACATATCAATCCGCGACCATGCGTTGCCATAAAGTTGATAACATCCGGCGTGCACATCTGGGCCGGAATGACAAGATCACCTTCGTTCTCTCGATCTTCTTCATCGATCAAAATAACCATGCGGCCATTGCGCGCTTCGTCGATAATCTCCGGTGTTGGGGAGATCGCTTTTACAAATTCGGTCATCTGGGATCAGCTGTCCTGAAACTCTGTCAGACGCGCCACATAGCGGGCCAGGGTGTCGATCTCAAGGTTTACCTTGTCGCCCACCTTTGCCATGCCCCATGTCGTCACGGTCTTGGTGTGGGGGATAATGTTCACGCCGAACGAGGTCCCGTCGACCTCGTTCACGGTCAAGGACGTTCCATTGAGCGCCACCGATCCTTTCGGCGCGATGAACCGTGCCAGATGTTTAGGGGCCTCAAATACAAATCGCGTACTTGCGCCCTCGTCAGCGAGCGCTGTAATCGTCGCGGTTCCATCCACATGGCCAGAGACCAAATGCCCACCCATCTCGTCGCCGAGTCGCAAAGATCTCTCTAAATTCACAGGCGTCCCTACCGACCAGGCGTTCAGGTTTGTCTTGGCGACGGTTTCTGCCGAAACGTCAACCTCATACCAGTTTTGTTCAGAGGACCGGCCTTTTGACACCACAGTGAGACATATTCCATCGCTCGCGACAGACGCCCCAAGGTCTATCGAATCGATATCATATTGCGTTGCAATGCGTGCACGCAGGTCGCCATTCTCCGCCAACGCGATGACTTTCCCTACGTCACTTATAATACCAGTGAACATTTTGTCGCCTATTTGTCATAATTGCCGAGAGTTGCCCTTTGTTTTGCACATTTGTTGCTTAGACCCAACCAAGTACCAAGCGCTTAATTGGTGTATTCCCGGAAGGGAAGCGTACCGACAAGAACAAAAACAAGTCGAGTGTGGGGACATGATTACTCAAGCGCGTAGGTTTTTAATGCTACAGGGACCGCATGGTCCGTTTTTCAGCGATCTCGCGGATGCGTTAAAGCGATCTGGTCATAGCGTGCATCGGATCGGGTTTAACTCTGGCGACGCTCTGTTCTGGCCAGGCGAAAACTATACAAGATACAATGATCGACCGGAGTATTGGCGAACCTTCTTTAAGGAGTTTTTGTTCAAACAACGGATCACGGATGTGGTCCTTTACGGTGATATTCGGGATCGTCATTCCGAAGCGGTGCGCATCTGTAAGGATCGCGGGCTCCAGCTTCATATCTTTGAAGAAGGGTATTTGCGACCCTATTGGTGTACCTACGAGCGAAGTGGGACCAACGGCTATTCGCCGATCATGGATATCAGTATCGCGCAAATGCGCATGGCGCTCGCATTTTGGGGGCGGGATATGCGTGAAGTCCCGGCCACATGGGGCGAGTTGCGGCAGCATATCTATTACGGCACCCGGTATCATACCCAGGTATTGTTCGGGAATAAGTCGTATCAGAACTTCGTCGCGCATCGGCAGCGAAGTCTTCGAGATGAATTCTCCTCCAGTTGCAAGCACATGAGGTCGATGCCGTTTAAGGCGTTGCGTCGTATGCGTTCAGAACGGCGCATAAAGCGCGGGCGGTTCCCCTATAGTTTAGTTTTGCTGCAACTTGCCCATGACGCGTCGATCCAGGAACATAGCAGTTTTCGTGACATGATAAGCGTCATCCGATTGTGCCTTCAGGATTTTGCCAAAGCAGCGCCACCACACCAACATCTGGTCTTCAAAGCGCATCCTCTCGAAGACTATTTCCAGCCTCTCGCAGAGTACACTTTGGCGCGCGCTGAGCAGCTCGGCATTCGAGGACGTGTCCATTTTGTCGAAGGCGGTAAACTGGCGGATTTACTGGATCACTCGAACAGTGTTGTCACTGTCAATTCCACGGCCGCACAACAGGCGTTGTGGCGCGGGCTGCCCGTCAAGTGTTTGGGTCGGTCTGTTTACGATAAGCCAAGCCTCGTATCTGATCAAAAGCTCGTTGAGTTTTTCCGTGATCCCAAACATCCTGATCGGGACGACTACATGTTTTATCGGAGGTTTCTGTTGGAAACGTGTCAGATTCGCGGTGGCTTTTACTCCCGAGATGGGCGTGAGGCGCTGATTAGGGAGCTTGTCCCCCGTATGCTCGAAGACGAATGCCGATACACGAGATTATTGGGTCCATTGCCGGTTCTCACCCCACAACCGGAGGTTCAGGAGCGATTAAGACTTGTGAAATAGACAACGGTCCAATTTAACAGAAGGCGGTTCGTCTTTTGCGAACCTTTGAGGGGGATGGTTGTGAAACGATTTGCATTTTTACTGATTGTCGCGGCTTTTGTATCGTCTTGTGGTTTGCCACGCCCGGGCCCAACACGATCTGAAATCAACCAAGGATCGGTGGAAAACGGCGGCAATGCCTTCATCGTGACCGTGACAGAAGATGTCATTACAAAGGCCAATCAATCCCCGGAGACAGGGTTCCCAACGGGTTTTAAGTCGGCGGGTGCACTCAACACCGATGTCATCCGGCGGGGCGATCAGTTGCGTATCACGGTCTACGAGAATGTTGAGCAGGGCGTTTTGGGCACGGTCGGCACGCCTTCTACAATCAGTGAGCTGACAGTCGACCAGAGCGGAAATATTTTTGTGCCATATGCGGGAACGCTTGTGGCCGCCGGAAAAACGATTGAGGGCCTTCGTGTTGAACTGACACAGAGCCTCGAAAATCAAACGCCAGATCCGCAAGTTCAGCTTGCCCGGGCGACGGGTGGCGGCGCAAATGTCACCGTACTTGGCCAAGGCGCTGCCGGGGTCTTTGAAATCGAACCCTCCAGCCGGCGCCTCTCGCAGATGCTGGCCGCGTCTGGAGCGATCAACCCGGCCGATGACCCGGCAGGGATCATAGTTTCGGTTAAACGGGGCTCCCAAAGCGGAGAAGTCTTCTTGTCGGAGCTTTTCTCGGACCGATCCAACGATATTTTTCTTCGTCCGGGCGATCAGATCACGGTGCGCCGAGATGAAAGGCGTTTCACGCTGTTGGGGGCACTTCCGGGCCAAGGCTTCGTGAGCTTTCCGCAGCCCACATTATCGGTGTTAGAGGCGATTTCACTTGCGGGCGGCTTGAGCGCGGTCAGTTCCGATCCGCGTGGTATATTTGTCTTCCGAGATGAGGCGCCCGAATTCGCAAGTGCGGTGCTGGCGGATGCGACCATCACAACCACCCAACGCATGGTCTATGTCGTGGATTTGACGGATGGAAATGGTATATTTAGAGCTCGCGAGTTCAAACTGAAGGATGGGGATACGCTCGTCGTGACCGAAGCGCCGTTTTCGCAATGGACAAAAGCGATCAACGCGATTTTGTCGACCGCTACAACGGCAGAAAACCTGACGAACATTGGAAACGCAGCCAACTAGGGGAAAGCTCGGGCGGAAGCCGCGCTCGATCTACGTCTACAGTTTAGGGCTTGCGTTCAATCCGGGGCTCCGCCGCGTTTTGCGCGCTTTGGGATATCGTGTTCGCGTGGGGGTTCCGGTTCAACCAGACGCCGAAGTTGCGGTTTGGGGCCGCAAGCCCACGTCCGAACGTGGCATCAAGATTGCCCGGATGTGTCGCCGCAATCTCCTGACACTGGAAGATGGATTTCTTCGCTCCGTGTTGGCAGGCCGCGCGAAAGGTCCGCCGCTTGGGGTTATTTTCGATCGAACGGGCCTCTACGTAGATGGGTTCGGGGCCAGCGATTTACAGACGTGTATTGAGGCCAGTCGGGTACTGTCGGACGAGGCGATTGCCCAGTCGCAGGACGGTCTGGAGCGGTTACGGGCGCTTCGTGTCTCGAAGTATAACCAATTTGATCCGGCGCAGAACCGAGATCTGCCAGACAGATTCGTTCTCGTGATTGACCAAGTGGTCGAAGATACATCGGTGCTTTATGGGGGGGCGAACCACGAAACGTTTCGCATCATGCTCGAAACGGCGCGTCAACACCATGGCGATCTTCCTGTGCTGATCAAGAGGCACCCCGATGCCGCACGGGGCCGCAAACGTGGGTATTTTGACGATGTGACATCAGCGACAGACATGCTGCTCAGTTCGGACAATTCAAACCCATGGGATCTCTTTGACCGAGCGGTGGCCGTCTATACGGTGTCGTCGCAACTTGGAATGGAGGCGATCTTTGCAGGCCATCGGCCCCACGTTTTCGGCGGCCCCTTCTACGCGGGCCGTGGATTGACCCATGATCACAGTCCCGGCCAAGTTGCCCGCCCGCCTGTTTCTCCGGCAATGCTCTATCACGCGGCGTATCGATGCTATACGCGCTACTTCGATCCCTATTTCAACGTTGAGACTGACGATATTCGCACAAGCTTTACACTTGCGGCAGGCGCGCGACATGCAGCGCTCGGCGGGGCTTCGGTGTTTTGGGATATGCGGCTTTGGAAGCGGCCCTTTCTTCGACGGTACCTGTCCAAGGGAAAAGCCAGATTTCTGAAAGACCGCGATGCTGCACTGCGCGTAGCGCGCAACAAGGGACGGGCCGTTTTCGCATGGGCGGGAAAAATAGACGCGACGGATCGCAAAGCGGCGGGTGCCGCGGGGGTGCCGCTGATCGCCGTTGAAGATGGGTTCTTACGGTCACGGGGTTTGGGGGCCACGCTTGTGACGCCCGTGTCGCTCTGCATTGATCGCACGGGCATCTATTTTGACGCAACCCGCGCAAGCGATTGCGAGGCGATGATTTCTGCGTCGGTCGATCTCCCGGATATATTACAAGACCGCGCCCGATCTGCCCGAGAACGTATCGTGTCGGCGGGTCTTTCGAAGTACAATCTCGATGCGCGATCAAACCTGCCGGATTTTCCAAGCGGAAAAGAAATCATTCTTGTGCCCGGTCAAGTGGAAGATGATGCCTCAATTCGCCTTGGTTGTTTCGGAATTCGGGACAATCACGCGCTGCTTCGGGCCGTTCGGCGGGATTTTCCGAACGCGACCCTCGTCTATAAACCACATCCTGATGTCGCGGCTGGGCTGCGAGATGGGAAAATTGCCGACCCGGATGGATGTGCAGATATCGTAACCGATGTCGAGGATATCGCAGCACTTTTCCCTCACATTGACCGGGTCGCTACAATGACATCTCTGTCCGGTTTTGAGGCGATGCTGCGCGATGTTCCCGTGACCTGTTACGGCGTGCCGTTTTACGCGGGATGGGGGCTTACGGATGACCGCGTTGAAACACCGGAGCGGCGGAATGCTCGACCAAGTTTGGATCAGTTGGTGCATGCGGTCTTGATCGATTATCCGTACTATTGGGATCCCGTTACGCAGCAGCCATGCGCCATCGAGACCATCTTGGATCGGTTTGAGCGGGGACAATTCGGGCGCGCAGGGGGCGCATTCAACCGCGTTCTTTCAAAGGCACAAGGCGCTCTGATCAGCTTCGGTCCTTTTTGGCGCTAGGCGCGCTCTAGAACAGAGAGGACGTCATCGCCGACATGTCGGTGAGACCGGAATGAAAATGCCGGTGCCTGATCAAGTGCGCCAAGCCCCAATTCCGCAATCGTGGGGCGCCCGTCGCCGCCGATGGCCATAGGCGCGGAAAAAAGCACAATTTGGTCCACCAGGTCTTCTTTGAGCAGCGATGTGCCAAGCGTTGGCCCCCCTTCACAATAGAGGCGCGTGATGCCTAAAGACGCCAATCGTTCCATCATTGCGTGGAGATTAATACGCCCATCATCTGTGGCCGGAACGCGCTCCCGTTGAACGGGTCCGGCATCGCGAAATCCATCTTTGGGCGCCGTTTGCATGATCCATATTGGTGGCCCTGCATCTTCGACCATTGTATCAATATTGCAGGCCCCATCGGAACTCGCGATCACTCTTATTGGGGAGCGCGTTTGCAAACCCGGTAGACGAGATGTTAATTGGGGTTGGTCTGCCGTAAGTGTTCCATGGCCGACAAGGATTGCATCGTGATTTGCGCGAAACCCGTGACCGGTCCGGCGGGCCTCGGCCCCTGTGATCCACTTGCTCTCGCCCGAGGCAAGCGCGACCCGGCCGTCAAGGCTTTGCGCAAGTTTGAGCGTAACGAAGGGCCGCCCATTGCGCAGTCGCTTAAGATACCCCACTTGGTCCCGCTCGGCTTCACCCCTGCACATGCCCATCGAGACCGAGATGCCTGCGGCCTCGAGGATGGCTCGACCTCCCCCATTGACCCGCGGGTCAGGGTCTTCGAGCGCGATCACGACGCGTGCAATCCCCGCGTCCCGTAAAGTTTCCGCGCAAGGCGGTGTCTGCCCATAATGGGCGCAGGGTTCGAGCGTTACGTAAGCCGTGGCGCCGACTGCGTCGCGGCCTGCCATTGCGAGAGCTTGAGGTTCGGCATGTGGGCGCCCCCCGGGGGCTGTGACGCCCATTCCAACAAGCCGATTATTTTTAACGACGACACATCCGACCGATGGGTTCGGCCAAGTCAACCCAAGATGCCGCCGACCGAGACGGAGCGCGTACTCCATCCATCTTCGGTCTTCGTGTTCGGTCATTAGGTTGAGGATTCTTCCGTTTTCGCGGCAGGGCGCAACTCGTGTACAAAATCTTCGAAGTCATCGGCGGCTTGGAAGTTTTTGTAGACGCTTGCAAAACGGACATAGGCCACGGTATCGATCCGGGCGAGCGCATCCATAACAATTTCCCCGATTGTATCGCTGTCGATATCGCTCTCGCCCATAGACTCGAGCCTGCGCACTATGCCTGAAATCATTTGGTCCACACGCTCTGCTTCAATTGGGCGCTTTTGCATTGCAATCCGGATAGAGCGTTCGAGCTTGTCTCGCTCGAAGTCTTCTCGCTTGCCATTTTTCTTGATGACCACCAGATCGCGCAGTTGGACCCGCTCATAGGTTGTAAACCGGCCTCCACATGACGGGCATGATCGACGGCGCCTAATCGCGACATGATCTTCCGCCGGACGTGAATCCTTCACTTGAGTGTCTGTATTTCCACAAAACGGACAGCGCATTATGTCTACCCCTGCCTTTTCTAGGGGTTTACCCCCTTATTTTCCACGATCTGTATAGGGCATCCGCAATCAATTGTGTAGGGGCTAATCGCAACCGCTTGATATGGGGTCAGCTTACATCCGCGACCGCTGCGCGCCAATGTTTGCGACAGAGGCTGACATAGGTTTCATTCCCGCCGATTTGGACGGTCTCCCCTTTGGTCAGGACGTTTCCATGTTCATCTTGGCGAACGACCATTGTCGCCTTCTTGCCGCAGAAGCAGATGGTCTTTACTTCTCGCATTTCATCGGCAAGGGCCAGCAAAGCGGCCGAACCAGGAAAGGCCTTGCCCTGAAAGTCAACGCGAAGACCGTAGCACATAACGGGCACGCCAAGATCATCTACTGCGCATGCAAGCTGCCAAACCTGGTCCGGTGACAGGAATTGCGCTTCGTCCAAGAAGACGCAGGCGAGTGAGCTTGCCTTCTGGCGTTTGTCGATCATAGAAAAGAGGTCGCTTTCGGCGTCGAATGTATCCGATGGTGCTTCAATGCCGATCCGAGAGTTGATTTTTACGTCACCGCCGCGGTCGTCGAAGGCGGCCGTGATAAGATAAGTTTCCATACCGCGCTCACGGTAGTTGTACGAGGCTTGCAGCAAAGATGTCGACTTGCCGGCATTCATCGTGGAGTAGTTAAAATAGAGCTTTGCCATGTCTGGACGATGCCAGTGGGTTAACGCAGGATCAAGAGAGGTGGATGAATGCCGCCGAGCGGAAAGCAGTTAAAGAAAGGGGGTCTCAGGTGCGGGTTCTAATCTTGGGCAGCGGCCCAGCTGCACGTGACGTTGCAGATTGGGATATCTCATATTTTGATGTGTTCGTTGTCATCAATAACGCATGGAGGATCCGACCGGATTGGACGCATATGATCCATCCCGAAGATCTGCCAGAAGAAAATCGCCCGCCCGTTTTGCGATCTCGTCAGACCATCGTGACAGCGGCAGACTACGTTCCCGTTCAGAACAACTTGGGTGGCTTTCTATACGCCGGTGGGACGATGGCCTTTACGGCTGGGTATTGGGCGCTTGGAGCACTTGAACCGAGCGAGATTGGTTTCTTCGCGTGCGACATGGTCTATCCTAAAATAGGCGATACTCATTTCTACGGCGTGGGAGAGCCTGACCCGCTTCGCCAGGATATTACGCTTCAGAGTTTGGAGGCGAAGTCGACGCGCTTGATGTTATTGGCAGCAGAGCGTGGATGCGCATGTGTGAATTATTCGGGTGAATCTGAAAGCCGACTGGTGTTTCCCAAAGGATCCCCCGGAGAAGATATGGGAGTAACCCAATTTGACCTGTCTGGTGCGCGGGCGGCGCTTCGCGCAGAAGCTGCGTTGGGGTATATGGCAGAAGATGGTCGTTATTGGTTACAAGAAGAACAATATGACAAATCGGCCTTGGCCCGGATCGACGCGCTTTGGTTGGATGCTCTCCGCCAAAACACAACAGCCCTGTCTGCATGATGCCGAAAAAACCAAACCCGATAAAAGACACCACGCCAGAGGCCGTTCGTCACGCTAAGACACTCATCCGAACGGCGCGCTTTGGGGCGCTGGCGGTTGTTGACACGCAATCGGGTGCTCCTGCGGTAAGCCGGGTCACGGTGGCAACGGACCCAGTTGGTTCCCCTGTTATTCTGATTTCTCAACTCTCGCCGCATTTTGCAGCGCTCGAAGCGAACGCAGAAGCTGCGATCTTACTGGGCGAACCTGGTAAAGGAGATCCTTTGGCGCATCCCAGGATCAGCGTTACTGTTCAGGCGCAAAAATTGACCGGGCAGGCCCATGATGCGCAACGGTGGCGCTTTTTGCAACGCCATCCCAAAGCAGCTCTCTATGCAGATTTTTCGGATTTTGCCTTTTGGCGGTTAAGTCCCAAGTCTGCGTCGCTGAACGCCGGATTTGGCAAGGCTTTCGAGCTCACTTCAAGCGAACTGCTAACGACAGCGATACCTGAACTAGATGCCATGGCCTCATCTGCGATCGAGCATATGAACGCGGATCATTTGGACGCGATCGCCCATTACGCCAAAGCGTTTGCGCGTGCCCCAGAGGCGGAGTGGCGCTTGGCGACACTCGACGCGGAAGGGCTTGACTTGATCTGCAGCGATGCGGTTGTGCGCGTTTGGTTTGATCCGCCATTGGCAAATGCGGGTGAGTTGCGTCCGCGCTTGGTCGAAATGGCCCGATCTGCGCGTAGCTAGGCAATATGGGCCACTACGCTGCGCATGTGGGGTCGCGTGCGATGCTCTATCAGGTAAACCCCCTGCCAAGTTCCAAGGGTCATCTGGCCATGAAGCACCGGAATGGACAAGCTGCTGGGCAGTACGCTGGCCTTAATATGGGCCGGCATATCATCGGGCCCTTCCGCGCGATGCGTAAGGTAGCTCATCGAAGGATGATCGGCCGGTGGGGCAAAGCGGTTCAACCAATTCAGCAAGTCTCTCTGGACATCGGGATCGGCGTTCTCTTGGATCAGAAGGGACGCAGATGTGTGACGAATAAAGAGCGTAACAATCCCGTCAGCGACGTTGTTTTGCGCGATCCAGGCCGCGATATCCGACGTGAACTCGTAAAATCCAACCCCGTTGGTGCGTATCGTAAACTGCTTTTGCATAGTTTACTCGGCTTCGACAAAAGCCTTCAGATTTGCGAGCCCTTCCTCGTAGTCTGGGCCGATCCAATTGTCCATCATAAGCCCCATCCAGCGCCCAACTGGGCCTGCTCCCATATCAGTATCCACGCCCCAGGTCACGCGCGTTCCCGTCTCCATCTCTGCGAATTCCCAATAGCTTTGCGCCGCCATATCATCGAATTCCAAAGCGATATCGATCCGATCTTCTGCCGTGCCGACGATTTCCATGCTCCCCTTGCCCAGGCTGGCGTCGTCCGACGACCATTCCATTTTTGCGCCCGTTCCTTCATCTGGCCCGGAAAATGTATTCTGCATGTTTGGATCATACTTCGCCCACGGGGACCAATCTGTGAAGGTTCGAAGATTTGAAATCGCCGGATAAATCTCCGCAGTCGGTGCGTTAATGGTGACGCTGCGTTCGACACGAACGTCACGTGGTAACAGCATTCCAACTACGGCAAGCACTGCAACGAAAGCCAACAGTACAGCGAAAACCAACTTAATACGCTTCATATTTCTCTCCCAAACTTCGTCCCTTACTATATCACGAAATCAAGTATTTTGGGAGCTGTCGGATGCGTCGACGCTACAAATCTTCGTCGATATCAAGGAACGTTCCATCGGCGCGGATATGGACCTCTACGCTTTCACCATCTTCGTCGAGCTCTACTTCGAAAAATTCGAGATCCCCGTCCGGGATTTCAACTGTCTCTGCTTCGTCGATGGTTGCAGTGGGAAAATCGCGTGCGAGCGTGTCCTTGACGGCTTGTGGGAGGGTGCTTGGATCAATCTCGCGCTCAATTTGAAGGATTTGTCCATGTTGATCGAACGTGATTTCGACCTCCCGACCATCTATTGTGAGATCGGCTTCGAATTCAGCCGTGTAGGTCCATGCATCGGCTACTGAACCTGGAAACTTCTTCTCAAGCGCATCCTTGACGGAGCCCGGCACTTGATCTTCTGAGACGATTTCGGTCATTGTCGCACCCTTTGGTTTTCGGTTGCGATGCACAACCGATGTGACAGGGATGTGACGATCAGTACAACGTCAGTTGTCAGTGTCTTCGAGGGACATGATGATGATCCCCGTCTGAACACCGGAAAAGACGATGCCGTTGAAGAAGAAAAGCAAAAACGCGGCGAGGTAACCGCCCTTCACCGCAAAGACGAGATGTCCAATATTTGCAAAATTGAGTGCAATAAGCATGGTCGTGAATATGATCGAGATGACAAAGCCGACCAGAACAGCACAGATGTAAACGCGGATAAGCCGTGGCAAATCCGCAAGAAATCTAGGCCGATTTTTAAATGGGTCGGTCATGTCCATAGCCCAGAAATAGCAATCTGAGGCGTCTGGACAAGCGCGGTGGATCGGCGCCTAAAACGCAGCGAAAATCAGCTCTCTGACCCAAGGAAGGACGGTCGCAGAAGCAACGCCAACGACCGCACCCACCACAATCCGAGGAATCCAACCTCCCAGGTTTGGGGCCGCCAGGCTCAAAACGCCACAGGTCACCGCATAAAATGTGAGAGTAAATGGATCCATAGATATTCGGTATCAGCAATGGGCATCCGCGCAAAGCCCTTCTCTTGTCTGCGCGGAACCCGCACTCTTCGTTTGCCTTTCGGTCGCCCTAGCGATTGAAACCGATCTCCTCGGTGTATTCGATGATTATATCTTCCCACAGCTCTAATATGCTCTCTAGCTCGTCTGTGGACATTTCTTGAACTTCCGGCAGCGCAAGATCAATGAGGGGGTCATTTTCATCGTCCAAGAATGCCCGACCGAGCACCTCGCGGTCGTTCCACGTGTTCACCACTGCCAACGTGGAGCCGTCTTGAAAATCGAAACCAGCCGAGAAGAGCAACGTATCGCAGTTCGTCATGGTCTCGTCGCAGCCATAATACCAGATCGAGAAATTGATACCAGCCGTTGAGGATCTGATCCTGGGCCGATTGTTTGACTCGGAGGGTTCGTATTGTGCACGAAACCCGAGATCTTGGAGTGCGGTCACCGTTGCAAGAGGGTCTGCTGCACCTGGTCCGGCCGTTGCGGCAACGCCCGAGATGGTAAGGGTTGCTAATGTGGAAATGAGGAGTTTCATCAATGTCTCGCTGTAGATTAAAGTCCTCGGAGTTTTATACAACAAATCTAAGTCAAAGCTATGACGGTATTGCTGCCCATTTGCAGAGGTGGGCCGTTTTTTCACCATTTCGTAAGGCCGTACGGTCCGAACGGCGCGGAAGATTGGGGCGTCCCGATCGTCGATTGTTCCCTGAAAAAGGCATACTACGTTCGTGAGGCGTGGCGCATATCTCTGAGAAAGGGCCCGACCCATGAACATCACGAACTTTCTGCTCGCCCTGGCCTTGGGCGCGAGCTTTGCCATTTATCTGCCGATGCTTGCTTGGTCCTCACGGATTCTCGGGTCACCGATCCTAGGGAATGTGCCGTTCTTTGGCCTGGCCTTCCTGACGTCTATCGGGTTGGCGTTGCTCACCACTGATGTGAAAGCCGGTTGGGCCGCCGCGGCGGAGGTTCCGAAATGGCTTTGGCTCGCGGGGTTCGTGTCGGCCTTTATGATTTTGGGGGCGAGCTATCTGACCCCGCGCATCGGAACGGCGGCTTTGTTTGTTTTGATGGTGGCGGGCCAAATTGCTGTGGGTGCCGTGATCAACCAATTTGGCCTACTGGGTGTGCCAGAGCAGCCAATTTCTTGGATCAAGTTTACTGGCATTCTGGTGGTGATTGTCGGCGCGGTGCTGGTCAGCTTTGGGGATGATCTGGTCGGCTCGTTCGAGCAAGACTGATTTGAATGTGAAATTCCGCGTTGCTTTCCAGGCTTTCTCGAGTAACTTTTGACGGTCAAAGAAATATTGGGGGATAGTTTGAAAACCATTTTTTCGGCTTTAGTTTTGACGATTGCGTTGACGGGAACAGGTTTCGCGGGCGGCACTGAAGATGCCGTAAATACGATCCTGGGCAAAAAACTCTATGGTGATGATCTGGTTTTGACCGTCAAGAAGAATGGCAAAATCACAGGAAAATGGAAGGGCGATACCTTGAAAGGTGCGTGGGAAATCCGCGATGGTGATTTCTGTCGGACGATGTCGGTGAATGGCCAAGAGTTGGGAACCTCTTGTCAGGCAGTTCAACTGGTCGAAGGTGGGGTGAAGTTTTCGGATGTGAAAGGGGCCAATCGGAAGCCTCGGATTTACACGTTTAAAAAACCGTAAATCTCGTGGCCCTTAACGGGGTGATCGGCACTTTGATTTGGGCATGATGCTTTGTTTTAGCCATCGCGATCTGCGGTGAAGCGCGACCGCACCGGCGCGCGGAAATAAGATGATCGCGGCGTACCCTCAGCCGCGTAGGCGCGAATAACACTCTCGCGGTTTTCAAGCCGGTCGAGCAGGGCGTTCAGATGCGGGTGCTGGGTAATCGCTTCGGGTTCCAAAGGATCATGGCGCGGGGCAATTAAGGACCAGCGCGCGCAGCCCCCAAGATAGAAATCACAAACCGTCAGTTGCTCTCCCAACAGCCAAGGGCCGCCATGGGTGGCGATGATATCTTCAATCATGGCAAAATGTTTGCGCATGCGGGCATGCAGCGTCGGGCGTACCGTATCTGCGTGCGCATCGCCCACATACCAATGCGTATAATATTGAATTTGAGCATCCGCATGCAGCGTATTGGATAAAAAATAAAGTCGCTGCAGGAATTCGGCGCGCTTCGCAGCGTCAGATGGGGCGGGGGCCAGGTCGCCCGTGACATCGGATAAGTAATTCAGGATCGCACCTGTTTCGGCCATAGTCATGTCCGTTTCAGGGTCGGCCAAGGCGGGCACCATCCCGCGCGGGTTCAGGCGCAGATATTCTTCGCTGTGCTGCGCCCCATTGACCATATCCACATCCTGATCGCGATAGGGAAGGTCCAGTTCCTCTAGCGCCATGCGGATGACATGGCTGGCGCAATCGGGATGGGAATAGAGGATATAGGTCATGCGTGGGCCCAGTCTTTGATCAGAGAAAAGACGCGATTGCTGGGAGCCTCTGCGCAACCAGAGACAAGACACATCGTGGAAGCGACATGCGCCATTGGGATCAATCGAAAAGCATGTCTTCCGTTTGATCGATCACTTGTTTGGCCTTGGTAATCGTTGGTGCCGTTCTGGTGAGCTTTGGGGATGAAATGCGGGGGGCGTAGCCCACATCAATGGTCTCTCAACAAATCGAACTTACTGAGTAAGATGCCCAAAGCACCAATGATCGCAAACGCATAACCGAACACGATAAATAGCGAGTAAGAACTCTCTACCCAGAACTTCGATACGTTCAGAGAGATCGTGTTGAACAAAGTAGAAGAGGAGTGGCATTGATACTCGATCGAGGTCATCCCCGCAAAAGGTTCACAATTCAAAAACATGTAAAAAGGTACGCCCACAAACAGCACGACCCAAGCAAAGCAGAGCAAACTTCTTTTTTCGTGTACGCGCATTCGTGTACCCCTTCAGCGTGGAAACACATCATAGTCAATGATATACGAGGGGTTCGTAAAATTCAACGTGCAGCGAAAGTCGGGGCGCTGTCAGCGCCTGTTCACCGCCCAAGGGCGGATGCAGGATATTGGGGAGTTGTGCGCAATGAAGGCGCACCCCACGCTTGCTAAGCCACCTCGTAGGGTTCAATCGAACGTGCCTTGGATAGCGTTTCAGGGTTTTGAGAGGCCGTCTGTAAGTCATAGAAAGACTGAAGGTTCACCCAAAACTCGGAACTGGTACCGAAGGCCTTGGACAATAGGATGGCCGTTTCGGCTGTCATGCCGCGTTTGGCCTTTAATATCTCGGTAATACGGTTTGCAGGGACACTAATCCGTGCAGCAAGCGCGCGCGCCGATAGACCAAGCGGTTCCATGAATTCGTCACGCAGTACCTCGCCCGGATGTGTGGGCTCAATGATAGTCACAGATTTCGACATCCTCAGCTCCTTCATTCCACCGGAAACAAATCCGGTATTGGTCGTTGATCCGGATCGAATATTGACCGGCCCTGTCACCGGACAGTTTTTCAAGTCGGTTTCCTGGCGGGACGCGGAGGTCGTTTGCATCATGGGCCGCATGAAGCATCGCCAGCTTGCGTTTTGCGACCTTGACAAAAGCTTGGTGCTTGCGATGAACAATGCCGCGCCGATGAAGCGCCTCGGTATCCGTGCAGGAGAATGACTTGATCAAATAGTTGTCCGGTATGTGTTACGTATTGCATAACGGGAAGGGCTTTGGAAGACAAGGTCCAACGTTAAACAGACTTTTGAGAAGGATGGTGCGCAATCAATGCGCACCTTACGCTTGCTGGAACTATTCCGAACGTCTTGATAGCCGTATCTGAAACCAATTGGAAAGTTCAGTTTCGGTCATCTCGCCACTCGCAACAGCGAAGACGATGTCGTCAAGGAATTCAATTTCTCCGAGTACTAGTTGATATCCTGATCGCTCGATCAGGAGGTTTGTAGCAATCAAAGCCGTACGCTTGTTTCCATCGGTGTACCCGTGATTTTTAACAAGACCGTGCATGAGTGCCGCGGCTTTTTTGTGTATTCGAAGATGGTAACCAAAGTATGGTCTTGCTATGGCTG
The DNA here is from genome assembly GCA_038744815.1 of Pseudomonadota bacterium. GTDB lineage: Bacteria > Pseudomonadota > Alphaproteobacteria > Rhodobacterales > Rhodobacteraceae > Amylibacter. The sequence goes on from JBCDLY010000016.1 coordinate 32,105, forward strand.
AACGTATGAGCGCCTCGCTGACTATTCCAGGTACTCCGCCGTAGACCAAAGCTTCGTCATGTGCTTTAGAAACGTCTTCATAAGTAAGTCGATAGTGTTTCAACGATCTGCTAGGCGCTTGAGCTCCGAATCATAAACGATTGTTGTTTTCTTTATCGCTAAGTCTGATGCGGGTCGTTTAGATTTTGATTTCCACTCGGCTCTCAGGTATTTAGCGACCGCATATGAATAATGGTCAATATTATCTAAGATTTTGTCCAATTGGTAGTTGCCCCGCTCTCTACGTATCAGCGCCAGTCGAGAAAAACTCACTAGTCCGGTGAGTTTCTCATCGAAGTGAGCCTTGGACTCTGGTAGTTTTAAACTGTCTCCAAACCGCTGTCTTTGTGAGAACGCCGACAAAAGCGTTTTCTTATGTGCGTAAAGCTCACGTAAAAGAGAAGTCTCTTCATCTTCGCTTAAGTGGGAATCGCCAAATTCACTTGAAATCTCTCGAATGCGAGAAATTGCTGAGGTGGAAATTTTTGGAAAATTTGTAGCGAAATTAGTTCTGTTCTGCATCTACTGATCCAAGAAAGACCTTAACTTCCGGCTCCGACTTGGATGCTTCAGCTTCCTGAGCGCCTTTGCCTCAATCTGGCGGATACGCTCTCGCGTCACGCTAAACTGTTGCCCCACTTCTTCCAAAGTGTGATCCGTGTTCATGCCAATGCCAAAGCGCATGCGCAGCACGCGTTCCTCCCGCGGGGTGAGCGACGACAGAACGCGGGTCGTCGTTTCCTTGAGGTTCCCTTGGATCGCATTGTCTAAGGGAAGGATCGCGTTCTTATCCTCGATGAAATCGCCGAGCTGTGAATCTTCCTCGTCACCGATTGGCGTCTCAAGGGAAATCGGCTCTTTCGCGATTTTCATCACTTTGCGGACTTTTTCCAAAGGCATTTGGAGCTTGGCTGCCAATTCCTCTGGCGTCGGCTCCCGACCAATCTCGTGCAGCATCTGACGACCTGTACGCACCAGCTTGTTGATCGTCTCGATCATATGAACCGGAATACGGATCGTGCGTGCCTGATCCGCGATCGACCGCGTGATCGCCTGACGGATCCACCAGGTCGCGTAGGTGGAGAATTTATAGCCGCGGCGGTATTCAAACTTATCGACCGCTTTCATCAGGCCGATATTGCCCTCTTGGATCAGGTCGAGGAATTGCAGGCCGCGGTTTGTGTATTTCTTGGCGATGGAGATCACGAGGCGCAGGTTCGCCTCCACCATTTCCTTCTTCGCGATGCGGGCCTCTTTTTCGCCCTTTTGCACCTGGTTCACAATGCGGCGGAATTCGGGGATGTCGACACCGATATATTGCCCTACGCGGGCCATTTCGCCGCGGAGTTCGAGCGCCTTGTCGCGGTGTTTTTCGTTGAACGTGTCCCAGCCGCGGCCCGTCATGTCTTGGATGCGGTCCATCCATGTCGGGTCGAGTTCAAAGCCGCGATAGGCATCGATGAAATCACGACGGTTGATGCGCGATTGGTCCGCAAGTTTCACCATGCCGGAATCGAGCGACATGATTTTCCGGTTGATGCCATAGATCTGATCCACCAGCGCTTCGATCCGGTTGTTGTGAAGGTGGAGAGAGTTCACCGCATCCACAAGCTTCTGGCGGAGCTTTTGATAGGCTTTCTCATTTTTGTCGGAGAAGCTGCCCTCTTCCGTGAGGGTCGCTTCGATCCGCTCTTCTTGCATATCGGCGAGCTTGTTATAATCCTTCGCAATCTGCGCGAGGGTATCAAGCACCTCTGGCTTAAGTGCGGCCTCCATGGCTGCAAGCGACAGGTTCGCGGCATCATCATCGTCGTCGTCATCATCCCGAATGATCGGGTTGCCGTCGGCGTCCAGCTCTTGCGCTTGCTCAGATTGCTCTGCCTCTGGGGTGGCGTTTGCGTTGGCGACATCCACAACAGGTTCTTCCTCATCGCCCTCCATAGAGCCTGAGAAGGTTGTCTCGAGATCGATCACATCGCGGAGAAGAATATCTTCATCTAACAGTTCGTCCCGCCAAATCGTGATCGCTTGGAAGGTGAGCGGGCTCTCGCAAAGCCCGGCGATCATGGTGTTGCGACCGGCCTCAATGCGTTTTGCAATCGCGATCTCCCCCTCGCGGGAGAGCAATTCGACAGATCCCATTTCGCGGAGATACATGCGCACCGGATCATCCGTCCGATCGAGCTTTTCTTTCTCGGTGGGTGCGACGGCGACGTCTTTGGATTTGTCGTCCACAACGGCCAGATCGCGCGGGCCTTCATCTTCGACCTCGTCGGCCTCAATCAGATTGATGCCCATCTCCGAGAGCATGGACATCACGTCTTCGATTTGTTCGGAATTCACCTGATCAGGAGGAAGCACGGCGTTCAGCTCATCATAGGTGATGTAGCCGCGCTCGCGCCCCTCGGCGATCATTTTTTTGACCGCTTCTTGGGACGTATCCCCCATTCCGGCGTTGTCTTCGGGCTTTTGTTCTTCAGTATCTTTTGGTGCCATGGGTGAGACCTCTCCAAATCTCCGGGGTTCGGGATTCGTTTCACCCCGACATAATGCCGAATCAATCGGTTGCAAGTTTGATTCGCAAGGGAATCAGTTTCTTTTCTTTTTCCAAGGTTCAGATGCGATTAACGCGTCTAGGGCGGCGCGGTCCTGGGCGTCGGCGTCGGTTTCCTCAAACGGTCGTGCTTTGGACCGGATTGCGGCCTCGTGGTCGCGGGCTGCAGCGGCGAGGCGCTTGGTCAATCTCTCATCCGCTTGGCCGCCAATATCTTCGAGCGCGTCAGAGATCTCGCGGGCTCTTCCAAGCTCTGCTGCATGGCGGGATAGGGCCTCGCCCAAGGTCATCGTGATCAGCTCTGGGTCTGCATCGGGTGTGAGGTAGGGATGGGTTTTGATGCGGTTTGGGCGTCGCAAAATGTCCAGCGGGTCGTATCCAAGCACCGTTTGCATTTCGGTGTGGAGCTTGCCTGGATCTTCCGTGGCCAGAAGGGCGCGAAGAAGCGCCTGATGGACCGGGATGAGATCGGCGGTTTGGATCGCACAGCGTTCGAGCACATCTTCGAAATCCCGTGCGGCATGTGGGGCCAGCATGGCCGCCAGAAGGATCGTACACTCCAAAGGCGCTTTATCGATCGAGGCCTTCGCCAAGGCAGAGGCCCGCGTCACGTCCAGCGGTGCCGCAGGTCCCTTGCCGCCGAAACGCCGGTTGGTCTGACCTTGTTGGGGGCGGTTAATGGAAAAAAGCCCGCGCCGAAGATCTGCGATTGCGGCGCCATAATGGGAGCGCAGTGATGGGTCTTTAATCTGGGCGAGTGCGGCACGAAGCCGTTTGTCTAAGGCCGCGCGACGTTCGGGGCTGTCAAAAACCTGGCCTTCGGTTTCCCGCCGCCACAGAAGGTGCACCATCGGTGCAGCGTCCGCCAGGATGGCGTCCATCGCGGAGCGCCCACCTGATTTTAGAATGTCATCTGGGTCTTGTCCGTCGGGTAGGATAACGAACCGAAGACCCTTGCCCGCCTCCAAAAGAGGGAGGGCAAGATCGACCACCCGCATTGCGGCGCGGATGCCTGCCTTATCCCCATCCAGAGCCAAGACCGGTTCCTCTGCCATGCGCCACAGAAGGCCCAGCTGATGTTCGGTGACGGCCGTTCCAAGGGGCGCAACCGCATGATTGATCCCAGCCTGCGCGAGCGCGATCACATCCATATAGCCCTCGGCAACGATGAGTGTGCCCGCCTTTCCAGCGGCCTCTCGCGCAGGTCCGTGATTGTAGAGAGAGCGCCCTTTGTCGAACAGCGCAGTCTCCGGGGAGTTTAGGTATTTCGCATTGTCATTCGGGTCCATCGCCCGGCCCCCGAAGGCGATGCAGCGACCCCGCGCGTCTCGGATGGGAAACATGATGCGATCCCGAAACGTGTCATAGGGCTTCTTGCCCTTATCCGACGGTTTGGCGAGGCCGGCCTCCAGGATCAGCTTTTCTTCAACGCCGCGACCGATCAGGTGGTCATAGAGGTTTTGCCATCCCGGGGGTGCGAAGCCGATTTCAAATCGCGTTTGGGTCTCGGTTGTGAGTTTCCTTCGGTCCAGATACGCCCGGGCTGCCGTTCCGGCATTGGCATTCAGCTGCATCCGGTAGAACCGAACGGCCTGTTCCATCACATCGGCAAGCAGCTTGTTTCGGTCGATCTTTTCTTGGGCGCGGGGGTCGCGGGCGGGCATCTGCATGCCGGCCTCTTGTGCGAGGATTTCCACGGCCTCCATGAACCCCACATTCTCGGTCTCTTGGACAAATTTGTAGACATTGCCCTTCGCTTGGCAGCCAAAGCAGTAATAGAACCCCTTCCGGTCATCGACATGAAAACTTGCCGTTTTTTCCTGATGAAAGGGGCAGGGCGCCCACATGTCCCCTTTGCCAGGGTTGGACTTCCGCGTGTCCCACGTAACTTTGCGCCCAATCACGTCGCTGAGCGTCAGGCGATCGCGCAATTCATCCAAAAATCCGGGCGGGAGACTCATCTTGCTATGATGGGCGTGCGGCCCGTCTCGATCAAGAGGAAGAAGACTTGCTCGCCTCAATCCACTTGCGAAGCTCGTCTTTTGCCCCAGTCAACATGTCAACCGGTGTGCGAACCTCGCGGAAGGCGAGCCTGTCTGCGGCGGTTAGTTCCGTAAGTGCGGTCACGGTCTTCACAAAGCTTTGCATGCTATCGCCACTTTTAGCTTTCCATTGGTAGATTTCGAGCGCATCAGCGCGGGCAAAATAGAAGCTGGCGAGCCTTTGGTTGTAGCGGTATCCCGAACCCAACGTTGCTAGCAAAAACAGGAGCAAACCCGCAGGCGCCAGATTGGCGATCAACTCTGAATAGGCGGCGTCAAATAAACCGGCAGAGAGTGCCGTTTCATAGGCAGAGACACATTCGTCCAATCTGGACCCGTTTTCCGCAGCGGCGAAGTCAAATTCGGCGCAGCGGTTCAAGAAGCTCGTTAAACCCGAGACCCTTTGGTTGTCGGTTCTAAAGTTGCTGGCAGATAAACTTGCGATGCTATCCCTGTTATCTGAGATCAACTTTACGAGGCCTTCCTCGCGGGCTTGAAGCGGTTCAGCGATGCTTTTCCACTGGATGCCCGGTTGCCAATTCTCAGGCAAAGTGGCCAGCAAATTGTTGCGTTCAAATAAGGAAAGTGCCTTTCCTTCTTCCCAATTGGTGACCTTGAAAAAATTCTCCAATCCGCGGAATACGACTTCGACATCGTCGAACGACAGATCCGCAAGTGCGTCTTCGGAGAAGATCAAGTTGGATCTACTTGTTCCGATGAAGCCATTTCCAGGAAGAGCGAATAAATCGGACAACACGGGGATATCGCCAACCGTGGGGTTCGGCGTGGGGAACGTCGCTTCGCGACCTTGTTCTAGGGTGTCGAGTGGAGTTCCAGAAAACACAAGGGCGGATTCACGGGTATCGATTACGTGTAGGTAAATGTTTCCCGAACTCATTAAGAAGTATGCAGAACTGAATTCTTCGCCTGTGTCATCCTTGAGCAAAATGATCCGACGGAATTCTGAAGAAGCATCTTCTTCCGCCGGAATTGTAAATCTACCTTCGGACCAAATCCCGTCTGGCGTTCGAATGGTCACAAAGCGCCCTAAACGATCCACAAGCGTTAACTGTTTGGTCGTTTTAAACGCTCTAACAGCCAAGAAGAGGCCGGTCTCGGAGCGCCACTCGCTTTGTTCTAAGTCGTTGATACTCACTCTATAAACGGTGGCAGCTGTGGTGAAAATAAACCTGTCGCCAAACCGCTGAATGTCTGTGATCTGTTGAAAATCAATCAATTGGGGCGATAGTCGTTGCCAACGCTCGTTGCCCGGCCGAGCGAGCCACAGCGCGCTGTCACTGATGACGAACAAATCACGTTCATCGGTCAAAAAAATTGTTTCGTAGAACTCATCTGGATTTGGCCCATCGTCGCTTGTTGCCCAAGACGATATGCCGGCCTCTAACAAGGCTGTTCGTCCGTCCCAGGATATGAGCGCAATGTCGCCGCCCGCGTTTGTGTCAAAATCACTCCAAAAGGGAACAGAAAAGGGATCAGACTGATCAAACAGCTCCAAAATTATCCAATCGTTTAACGCTGGCATTCGTTGAAAAACCTCGCCATCTTCGGTCAGCGCGAGCGCGTACCCATCGTCACGCAAATAGGTTTTGATGAAGTCTGCAGACACTGCGCGGTCTGGAAGTTTAAGCTGAGCCCAAGGCTCCCCACTCGATTTTCTCTCCAGCATTAGGCCGTTTGTGCCAGCGACTAAGGTTCCTGCCGTGCTGCTGCTGACGCTGGCCACTTCCGTCGCGAGGGGCAGGGTACGATCATAATAGTAGTTAACGCCCGTCGACGGATCATCTGACCAAAGAAACCCTCTGCGGGAAAGCCTCTCGTACATGGTCGCATCAAGCTCGCCGAGCGCCACTCGGATCAATGATAGATCTTGTTCAGCTACGTCCGTTTCATCGGTGAGTACCCTCAATTCAATCTCTCGTGCCGTTGATGAAGCGGACCCCGCACCTACTTCGCCACGTAGATAGGATTGTACAAAAGAAAGATCGACAAAAAGCAGGAAAAACCCAAAAATTCCAACAAGAACGATCAAAAACAGCATGCCATTGGCCAAGCGTCGCATGAATACGCCGCGCCGTCGGAGGGTGTTTATGGCGGCCCCGAGGTCCTTGTTTGCAAGATCCCAATCTCGATTAATGTAAGTCTCTCGTAAACGTCTTCTGCGCTCAGATGGTAGATCTTTGCCGGGCTTTGTTTCTTCAGTGGACAAATTGAAACACCATTCATGAATAACGTATCGAAGTATAGATTGGGCTTACGATGCCTCTACTTAGACGGCCTTTCAAGCAAAATTGTCTGATGTAGCGCGCCAGTCTCTGCGTCATAGATCTCGATCTGGTCGTCGTTTTGGACCGCAATGAAATCAGTGCCCAGGCGCATCTCAGGCGCGGCACCGAAGCGCATGACAAAAAGGACGAGCACCGTTAACACCGTCACAATCATGAGCACGAGCAGCGCCACCACCAGTTTCCGTATTGTATGGACCGCCCGCATATCCGGGATGTCTTGATCTGTGTCCGAACCCATTCGCCTTATCATCCCTGAAAATCCGCTGCCCCGTCTCGATAAGGCACTCTTCGCGGCGCTGCCAGAGGGGACAGGGATCAGCCGTACGAAAGTGACGAAGCTGATCCAAGAGGGCCACATCACGCGGGAAGGGGGCGAAGTTGTGACGGGACCAAAGGTCAAACCCCAGGCGGGCGAGGTTTTCCTGCTGATCCCGCCACCCGATCCTGTCACAGCGATGGTGGGAGAGGACATCCCGCTTGAGGTTTTGTTCGAGGATGATGACCTGATGGTGATCAACAAACCTGTTGGTTTGGTGATGCATCCGGCACCTGGTGCGGAGACGGGGACCTTGGTGAACGCGGTCATCCACCATGTGGGGGAGGGATTGAAAGATGTGGGCGCCGCAGCGCGCCCCGGAATTGTGCATCGGATCGATAAGGATACAAGCGGGATCGTCGTGGTCGCGAAAACTTCGGCGGCGCATACCGGTCTGTCAAAGCAGTTCTCAGATCATTCGATCAACCGACAATATCTGGCGGTCACAAAAGGTGTGCCGGATCGGGGTGATGCACGGATTGCAGGTCTGCGCGGGGTGGGGTTTGAAGATGGCGGTGTCATTCGCGTGGCGACGCAATTTGGCCGCCATCCAAGCGATCGGAAAAAGATGGCCGTCCTGCGAGAGGGCGGGCGCCATGCCATAACACGATTTGTGGTGGAAGATCGTTTGGGCGCTGATTTCGCGCTGATCCGATGCCGCCTCCAAACAGGGCGTACGCATCAAATCCGCGTGCATTTGGGCTATCTCGGGCATGGACTTGTAGGCGACAAAACCTATGGCACGCGGCGGTCCATTAGTGCGGACTATCCCGAGGCGCGAACCTTTCCCCGCCAGGCGCTGCATGCCGCGGTTTTGGGCTTTGTTCACCCGATCACCGGAGAGGATCTTTTGTTCGAGACACCTGTGCCGGAGGATATGGCAACACTTTGCGCGGCGCTGGCGGGTGAGGATCAAAACCTTTAAACTCGCGCCATCGCACCTATATTAATGGTAACGTTAACAACTTGGGGCTCAAACGTGAGTTATTCGACACTTCCGGCGCCTTCTCCGGAAAATGGGTTGAACCGGTACCTACAAGAAATCCGGAAATTTCCAATGCTCGAGGCTGAAGAGGAATACATGCTGGCGAAAGCCTGGGTGGAGCGTGAGGATTCAGAAGCGGCACATAAGCTGGTGACATCACATCTGCGGCTCGCGGCAAAAATCGCCATGGGCTATCGGGGATATGGTCTTCCGCAAGCGGAAGTCATCTCAGAGGCGAATGTGGGTCTGATGCAGGCCGTTAAACGCTTCGACCCCGAAAAGGGGTTCCGCTTGTCGACCTATGCGATGTGGTGGATCCGGGCCGCGATCCAGGAGTTTATCCTGCGGTCTTGGTCACTCGTGAAATTGGGCACGACATCGGCGCAAAAGAAGCTGTTCTTCAACTTGCGTAAAGCAAAGAATAAGATTGGTGCGCTTGAAGAGGGCGATTTGCGCCCCGAGAACGTGAAGCAAATCGCTGAAAACTTGAACGTGACCGAAGACGAAGTCATTTCGATGAACCGCCGGTTGTCTGGAGGCGATGCGTCGCTGAATGTGAATGTTGGCGATGACACCGAGGGTGGTGCGGAATGGCAAGATTGGCTGACCGATGATGATGCGGATCAAGCTGGGGATTACGAGGACCACGATGAACTCTCGATCCGTCGGGAACTCTTGGCCGAGGCGATGGGCGTACTCAACGAGCGAGAGCAAGACATTTTAACTCAACGCCGCATGCTGGACGATCCCAAGACATTGGAAGAACTGAGCCAGGTCTACAAGGTCAGCCGTGAACGCATCCGCCAAATCGAAGTGCGCGCATTTGAGAAACTCCAGGAGAAGATGCGAGAGCTTGCAGCCGAAAAGCAGATGATTGCGTCACCCGAGTAATCCTTCGGCTGGGTCCTCTTCTTCCCATGGTGTGATCACGTTAAGCCCGTCTATTTTGACGGGCTTTCCATTTAGGCGGCCCACATGTGTGAGGAAAAATGTCGGTCTTTTCGTCCCATAGAAATGAATGCGCGCATCCGAAATTTCTCTGTTTAACGCGTTCATTTTAGTAAACTCTTCGTATCGTGAAATCGATGTCGAGAGACCAAAGCGCCGTGCCATCCTTTCGAGCTTAGTCACGCCTCGGATAGCACCATGATGAACAACACTTTTTCGTTCGGCCTTGACTTGATCCGTTTTATTGACGCGTGGGTTCGGGATCGCAAGCTTCTCAGGCGCGCCGATAACTTTCACCGGCGTTCCGAACTGGTTGAGACGGTTCAGTAAATTCGCATCTTGCCCCCCCATGGGCAACAGTGCGTCATCATATCCGCGTAAGGCCAGAAAAGTCGTTCGCGGAAGACCAATGCGCCCATAGCTGCCGTCAGGATACTGTCCTGACCATTGCTGGAAGGGCTGCCCGGCGGTGGAACAGTCTTTGAAACTTTGAACGTCCTTAAGCGTGATGAAGTTATCTGCATCCAAGTTGACCAAAAAGTCTTGCGTTCCCATGCGATGCGCCAGGTTTTTTGCGATCGGCGAACTCCAAAATGTTTCGTTTCTCGCTTCGAAAAGCCGAAGTTTCCCGTCATCTATTTGCTTGGCATGATGGGCCCAAATCCATTCGAGAAAGCCGTCGTCAGAACCAAAGTCGGCAATGCAGATTTCATCGGAAGACCCCAATGCGGCAATGTTCTCAGCGAGCGTCTGTTCAATTTGCCAGAGCCGGTTTTTGATCGACACACAGAATGAAATACCGCTCACTGGTCTCTCCCATTCTGCACATCCGCATCAGCCAAAGCTGTTATTATATTGTGGCCGTCAATCTTGATTGGCATGCCGTTCAAGTATCCAACATGCGTCAGGAACTCGTTCGGCCGAACAGGACCGAAGAGATTTATCCTCGCCTTTGATATCTGCGCGTTCAGCGTGTCCATATCGGACGCCTTTGTGTAGTGTTCCGTGAGGGACTTGACCCCAATAAAGCTTCGAAACCTTGACGAGACGACGGCGCCGACCGGTCGTCTCTGCTTTTCGTGAAAATCGCGATCCCGCCGTACTTGTTGCACTTTGTCCGAAAACTTGTTCGGGATAGCGTTTTGGGCAGGCGCGCCGAGCTTTTTGGCCGGATGGCCGAGCAACTTCAGGCGTTCCAAGATGTTCACATCTTGACGTCCCATGGGAAGGAGCGCGTCATCGTATCCGCGAAGCTCCGTAAACAATCCACGCGGCAAGCCGATCCGTCCAAAACTTCCGTCGCCATGTGTCCCTGACCATTGGTGGCAGGGTTGCTGCTTGCTGGCGTGACGCCCAATTCTTTCAAGATCGGGGCCAGACACAAAATTGTCGGCGTCTAAATTAAAAAGGTAGTCCTTCGTCGCAAGTCTGTGCGCCAAGTTCTTTGCGGTGGGCGAGCTCCAAAAACGTTCGTTCCGGGCCTCGAACAGGCGCAGCTTTCCGCAGGCCAATTCGTCTGCGCATGTTGTCTTAATCCACTCCAAAGCCCCGTCATCGGAACCAAAATCTGCGATGCAGATCTCGTCCTCTGCGGTGATCGCTGCCAAGTTATGGTGCAATACCTGTTCGAGTTGCCAGTGTCGGTTCTTCAACGACACACAAAAGGAAATGCCAGTCATCGATCCCTGCTGTTATCGCCCCTCTGCCGAGACAACCATAGGTTGCTGCAAATGTCTTATCCAATTTAATCGGGCCTTGTTTTCCAACCCTGTCGGATGGGCAATCTGCGTTTTAGACTATGCTCTTTGGCCGTTTATGGAGTCAAATGGACGTCAGTCATCCATCTCTTCCAATTGATCAATGAAGCTCTCGATCATTGACAACCCTTTATCCCAGAACGTCGGGTCTGAGGCGTCTAGGCCAAAGGGCGCCAACAGGTCACGATGGTGCTTTGATCCGCCGGCCGACAGCATCGCGAAATACTTCTCTTGGAAGTCGGCGCCCCCCTCTTGGTAGACAGCATAAAGTGCATTCACGAGCCCATCCCCAAAGGCATAGGCGTAGACATAGAAGGGGGAGTGAATGAAGTGGGGGATGTAGGTCCAAAAGGTTTCATACCCCTCCATGAATTCGAACACGGGTCCCAAGCTCTCGGCCTGGACGCTCATCCAAATATCGTTGATCTGATCCGGGGTAAGTTCGCCATCGGCGCGCGCCGCATGCAGCTTGCACTCGAAATCATAGAAGGCGATTTGGCGAACAACCGTGTTGATCATATCTTCAACCTTACCGGCGAGCAGACGTTTTTTTGCGGCTTGGTCCTCTGTTTCGTCCAAGAGCTTTTGGAATGTTAGCATTTCGCCGAAAACAGAGGCTGTTTCTGCTAGGGTAAGCGGGGTTGACGACAACATTTCGCCTTGTCCTGCGGCCAGCACCTGGTGAACACCATGGCCGAGCTCATGGGCCAACGTCATAACGTCACGCTGTTTGCCCAAATAATTTAACATAACGTAGGGATGGACGGTTGTTACCGTCGGATGCGCAAATGCACCGGGTGCTTTGCCAGGCTTTACGCCTGCATCGATCCAACCTTTGGTAAAAAACGGCTCCGAAAGCTCTGCCATTTTTGGATCAAAGCCGGCATAGGCCTCTTGAACAATCGTCTTCGCATCTTCCCAAGATACTGTGGCATCGTCCTCCCCAGGAAGCGGAGCGTTCCGATCCCAGGTTTGGAGTGTTTCAAGCCCCATCCATTTCGCCTTCAACGCGTAGTAACGGTGGGAAATGCGCGGATATGCGTCCACAACGGCGTCCCGAAGGGCCTGAACCACCTCTGGTTCCACATGGTTTGCAATATGGCGCGCAGATTGCGGGTTTGGCAGGCCACGCCAATCGTCTTCGATCGCTTTTTCTTTTGCGAGCGTGTTGGTGATCCGTGCAAACAAACCAACGTTCTCATTAAACACGCGTGCCAGTTCACGCGAAGATGCTTCGCGCTTCGATCTGTCTGTATCCGATTGTAGATTGAGGACGGCTTCGATCCCCATCTGTTCGCCATCAATCGTGAATTGAAGACCCGCGTTCGTTTCATCGAACAATCTATTCCACGCGGTTGCTCCGACCACGGATTGATCATGGAGGAATTTCTCAAGCTCGTCCGAAAGTTGGTAGGGTTTCATTGCACGCATGCGGTCCAGTGCCGGTCTATAGCGGGCCAAGCCCGCATCTGCGGCCATCCATCCGTCGTAAATTGCGTCTTCAACACGGTTAAATTCGAGACTGAAGAACACAAGGGGCGTCGTGATCTCTGTAATTGCGGCCTGCATGTCGCCCAGAAATTTTGATCGCTCAGGATCCGTCGTGTTTTGCGCATATCGAAGATAGGCAAAGCTCATGATCCTACCCGAGATCGATGACATGCTTTCGTTTCGCTCGATACAGCGACGCATAGCTTCCGCACTAAGGGATGCCAGTTTGCCCTCGTACGCCTTTGCGAAACCGGCGGCTTCCGTTCGTAGCCAGTCCAAATCTTTCGTAAGCTCCTCGCTATCTTCGCCGGGATAGAGGTCGCTCAAATCCCAAACGGGAAGATCGCCAAAGTCTGAGGATTGGAATTCGCGGGCGTCACAGGTGATGGTCATTAGGGCTCCGAAGAAAAACTGTTCTAGTGGAGATAGGGTCTTTCAACATACCCGGCAATGGAGCCTTTGGTGTTGGATGACACTAGCCCTGTCGTTGGACGATTTTCTTGTGCATCTGCCGGATGACGTCGCTCGCCGTCGTGGTGAAGAACGGCGGGATGAGACCGTGAATAACGGCGCAGAGACCGGCCAAGATCAGCTTGCCACCAAAGCCAAAGGCAAAGGCCATATGACCCCAGTAAGTTTCTCCAACGCTGGCTGGATGATCATGGAACTGGGAAAAGAAACCATGATCTCCGTCATTTGTGTGAAATTTATCCATTCTTATCTCCATTTATTGGAGAATTATCATACAATGCTCGAAATATTGTCCCAATCATAGCGAAGTTTTGCCGTATTCTGGGATTATTTCCCATCTTCATGCAAAATTTAGACAGTATTGATCTATCGATTTTACGCATCCTTCAAAAGGATGCTTCGCGCAATATGGATGATTTGGCGGAGGCCGTCGCGTTGTCTCGAAATGCGGTGTGGCGGCGCGTCAAGCAAATGGAAGCCGCGGGAATTATAACCGAGCGGGTAGCTGTCGTAGACCCCATAGCCGTCGGTCTTGGGTTGCAGGCGATTGTTTTGATCCGAACCAATAACCATTCTCCGGCTTGGTCGAAAACTTTTACAGAGACGGTTCTCGCGATGCCAGAGGTTTTGGGTGCATATCGCACAACCGGCGATCTTGATTATGCTTTGCGCGTGCGCGTGAAAGACGTGGCGGATTATGACCGGTTCTATCAACGCCTGATCGACAAGGTTGAGATCGCCGATATCTCGGCGAGCTTCGTGATGGATGCTTTTAAGGAGACAACGGCACTTCCGCTTTAAGCGGGATGCTGCAAACGCGGTCCCTTAATTGGTCGGAGCAAGCGCCACGGGGCGAAAACCCTGGCATATCGTTGAAGTCGGCTACGATCAGAACTTTCAGTAGATCACCTTTGTCCTAGAGGTCGATCTGACCCTCTTCGGGAGGCCCGAGCTTCTTACGAATGATAATGTCGCCGTTAGGCAGCACTTCTGGCGCTTCATATTGAGAGAGGTCACCGATGCGATCTCCGAGCGCTTCGAGTTGCGGTGTAATCCAAGCCATCCAATCCTGCATCAGAGGCGCCGCTTCCTCGGCCAGTTGTTCCATTTCTTGGATGAGATCGTCAAAGGAGAAGAACGGTTCGTCCTCCGCGACGGCGGGCCAAGCAAAGCTCAGCGCAAACAGACATATGAAAGTGGTTCTCATAGCGTTGACATAGGTACTATCGGCGGCGTTTTCATCCCAGATCAAGATCTAGAGAGACCGGAAAATGATCTGATGCCGTCAAGAGTGCCTTGCGCAAGACCTCATCCTGAAAACAAACCGGATCGTCGAACGGATGCCAAATTTGCCAACGCCCCTTAGGTTTGAGATCTGGTGAGACCATAATGTAATCTAGAAGGGCGTTGAGATAGCTCTTGGTTTCATACTGGTAAAAACGCGCCGTCGTTGGAAGCGTAAAACTCCGCGGCGCAAGCGCCAGCATGGCGTGCGGATCATACAGCTGCCGTGATGTGTCATCTGCCAGGCCAAGAACGATTTCGACGCTCGACTGCCCAAACAGCTTCTCATATGTGTCGAGACCCGGACCGTCATTGAAGTCTCCTAGGACAATCAGCGGGTGACCAAGCTCCAGAAATTGATCGACCCGCTCGCGGATCCAGATTGATTGGGCAAGTTGCTTACGTCGGTTTTCAATCTGTATGCGAATTTCATCCGCGCGGTTTTCCGCGCCATGCGGTGCCTTCGACTTTGCGTGAACACCGATCAATGTGATTGGGTCGTGCCCCCTTGGGGTTACGCGGGTTTCAAGCGGCGGTTTTGAAAAAACGATCCGGTCTGGGCGCGCGTCGATATCAAGATCGATATGAAACTGCCCATCAAAGCGGGCGTTCTCGGACAGCTCGCCCTCCCCAGTCTCGTCCCCGAGGGGCGTGTGTTCAGCGTCTATGATATCTGGATCGTAGAGAAGCGCGATTTCTTGTTGGGTTTGGTTTGTAAAGCCCGTGAGAGCCCGGGACTGCCGCAAGCCAAAGTGCTGTGCAAAACCTTCGAGCGCATTGACGGTGTTTTGCTTGCGGCCTGTATTCGGCGCTTCAATGATCATAAAGGCGTCGGCGTCGACGGTCTGAAACACATGGCCAAGCGCATCGATCTGTTGGGATTTGGTGACGTCTGTTCGTCCGGACCAGGAATGATCGAAGATGAGCTTGTCTTCTTTGTCGAAAAGGGACGCGAACCATTCAACATTATACGTTGCGATCCGTATCATGTATTGCTGTGGATCTGTGTGATCTCTTCCCAGGCTCTATTGATCGCCATCATTTTTTTGGTCGCAAGTGTGATTGCTTCCTCAGGAAGACCCTGCGCCATGAGCCGATCAGGATGTGTGTTCCGAACGGTTTTTCTCCAAACCTCTCGGATATCTTCAAGCGGCATGTCCGGTGTTACGCCCAAGATATCATAACTGTCTTTCGGCGCGTCCGGTACGCATCGGGCCCGGATCCGACGGAATTCGGCATCTGGAATTTCAAATATTTGGGCAACCCGTTGAATGTAATCATCTTCCGCGGGGTCGTATTTTCCATCCGCAATGGCGATGTGAAAAAGCCCCTCCATAAGATATTCCTTGGTGTCCATATTGTTTCGAAACAGTCGCGCGAGTGTATTGGCGTATGTTTCAAAGCCACTGACATCTTGGCGGGCCAGATTATATACGCGCGCGGCGTGAGCTTCGTCCTTCTTCGCGATTTGAAACACCTCTCGAAAGGCGCGAACCTCGTCCGTCGTGACCTGACCATCGGCCTTTGCGACTTTGGCAAACAGGCCAATGACACCAATGGTAAACTGCATCGTTTGCTCGGGTTCTTGCCGCAATGCCTCGAACGCAGCCGAAAGCCCCTCACCATGGGTAAGGTCCGACAAAGCGTTCGCTATTCGGGTCCAAATCGACATAGGGCCAGGTTGCAAATTCGAGGTCGTCGCGCAATGGAAAGACTAGGATGAACCCGAGGAATGTCGCGGATCGACGAAACGTTCCGGACGAGCTCGAACGGGCGTCTTTTGGGGTTAAGCCAGGTCTGAAAGGGTATGTGACGATGTTTCCGATTTATATTTTACGCCATGGCCAGACCGAGTGGAACGCAGAAGGGCGCTACCAAGGTCACAAGAACTCTCCTCTCACGGCACTTGGTCGGTATCAGGCCTTCCGGCAGGGTGAAATTTTGCGATCTAAGGCCATCGCAGCATCCGTTTGGGCCAGCCCGATTGGGCGTGCTCGGGATACGGCGCTCATCGCTACGGCGCATATGAAAACGAAAACGCAATTCGATGACGATTTGAAAGAGATTACGATGGGCGCGTTTGATGGTTTGACAAAGGACGAAATCGTTGAGCGTTATCCCGAATTTGATCCTTACGTAAAAGGCTGGACCGCTGAGGATTATGGAGGCGAAAACAACGCCGACGTCTATGCGCGGGCGCGCGCAGTGTTGCAGCGGTTAGAAGGGCCGACAATCCTTGTAACGCATGGTGTGTATTCGCGGTATTTGCGCGGGATCATTCTTGGCCTGAGCCATGAAGATGCGATGTGGCTTCCGAAAGAACAGGGCTGCATTTACGCGCTCGAGAATGGTGAGGAAGAGATCTGGGCCGAGTAGGCGTTGCTGATGTCGGGCGCGCTGCAAACAGATCAGCGCAAGCGCTTTCGCATCAACACAAGGTCATGCCAGCGATCAAATTTCCATCCGATTTCTGGAATTGTGACGATGTGCTGAAATCCCATAGTTTTGTGAAAATCGATAGCGGCTTGATTTGTTCCAGTCACGCCGGCCCAGAGCGATTGAACGTTGTTGGTGCATGCATGTTCCTCGAGCCGGTGGATGAGTTGCCGTCCAATGCCCGATCCTGTTGATGCCGCATCAAGCATGATCGTGTGTTCTTTGCTGAATTTGTATCCCTCGCCCGTTCGAAATGGACCATAAGTGCCAAAGCCTATGAAGGTGTCATCCCGGTACGCGGCGAATACGGGGTCGCCTGCAATGCGTTTCTCGCGGATTGCTTCACTTATCGCATCGCGTGTTTTCGGCTTGGGATTAAAGGTCACAACGCTGGTGTCGATATAGTGGGTCCAGAGCGCTGCGATATCGGCACAAACTGGATCGTTAGGGTCGTGGATTTGGCGAAATATTGTGGTCATGCCACTGGATTAGGCGGGTGCAGGTAGGGGCACAAGAACTGCTTGATTATCGCCCCATGCAATCTGAAATGGAGCAGGTCGAGACATGCGGGCACGCAAACATGTAAGCCGCCATTCAGCGCGATCCTGTTGATGTGTTGCTTCGAGCCGCCAGCGACTTTCCACAGATTGCGCCCCGCCATCTTCGGGGGTGAGCAAAACAGATATGGGAGGGCGGCCCACCTTGGCACCGGCCTCTGCTGCGAGATGAAGCCGTCGTACAGGTGTAAGCGATGGGGCGGTGGGCAATTCTGTGACCACTAAAGGTACGCATCCAGCACGCAAAATTTCCTCCGTACACCACAGAAGATCCATGAACCGTTCGGGCCGCACGAATGTGATCCGCCCCGGATCGACATAAGGTGCGAGGCCCAAACCATGTAGACGATCGCCTTCCCAGGCGCTTTGCACCCAAAAAATTGGCCCTTCCATTTGGGTCGCCAGCATAAGTGCAAGCGTGCGCCGCGCGGGACCGCAAAATTCATGCGCGCGTCCGGGAGCTAGTGTCATATCGGCGACAAAGTTTTGGCCTTTGGGCGGCGTGTACTGGCGGCGCGTGAGGGTCGGAACATTCATAAAAGGGGTATATTGTTCCCTATTTGTTCTGTAAAGTTCAATAGAAATATAATCATCACTGCTACACCAGGGGGTGCCAATGGAAGCCGACTTAACAAAATATAAGGCTCGATCTGGGACGCTTGTTCCAGTGTTTATAATCGAAGTGCAAACACTACCCGAGGACACAGATCGTATTTTAGACGCCGTGATGGGCGTTCACTCCCTGAACTTTGGTCGTTATCAGCGCAATGCGAGCATTTCAGCTATTGGCAAAGAAACCGCACAGCCGGAGCCGAATTCGACAACCACTACGCATGTGGATAGGTTCGAGGCGGGTCAAACGGAAACCTATCCAATGGTTGAATTGAAGATTTCGATTGAACGGGATTTGGAGGCTCTCTCAAAAGTCATGGATGCGATCATTTATGCGCATCACTATGAGGAGCCCGTGATTTTCGTGCGCGAAGATTGGGCGAGCCGGGCCGCCTATGACCCCAAAAGCGACAATCCCAACCGCTGGTGGAATAATGGGAAGGGACTGCCGGATCGCATCGAATAGGGCTAATGACCGCCCGCTAGAATGCCCGTGCGCACGCCGTAATCCACCGCAAGACCGTAATCGGGATCATCATCGCTGTCGACGACCAGATGTCCCGCTTTGTTCAGAAGTTGATGGCAGTCACGGCTGAGGTGGCGCAATTGAACCTGCTTTCCGGCCCCTTCGTATTTGGCGGCCACGGCCTCAATCGCTTGCAGGGCGGATTGGTCCACAACACGGCTGTCAGCGAAATCGATGATCACCATGCCGGGATCGGTATCTGGGTGAAACAGCTCGGTAAATCCATCCGAAGACCCAAAGAAGAGCGGGCCTTGAATTTGATAAACACGTGCGCCCTCTGGCGTTTCGTAGGTCTTGGCAAAAATGCGCGTGGCGTTGTTCCAGGCATAGGCCAAGGCCGAGACGATCACGCCTACGATCACGGCAATCGCAAGATCTGTCATAACAGTCACCACAGTGACCAAAATGATCACAAAAGCATCGGTGCGGGGCACGCGGGCCAGAATGCGGATCGAGTTCCAAGCAAAGGTGCCGATGACGACCATAAACATAACGCCCACCAAAGCGGCCAATGGGATTTGTTCAATCAGAGGGGACGCGACCAGTATAAAGAACAGCAGACAGAGCGCGGCGAAAACTCCAGCCACACGCGTCCGGCCGCCCGATTTCACATTGATCATGGATTGGCCAATCATCGCACAGCCCCCCATACCACCGAAAAAACCGGTCACGGTGTTGGCAACGCCTTGCGCCACACATTCTTGGGAAGATCCGCCGCGCTTATTCGTCATCTCACCGACGAGGTTAAGTGTTAGCAGGCTTTCGATCAGGCCGATCGCGGCCAGGATCAACGCATAGGGCAGGATGATTTCCAGTGTTTCCCATGTGAGTGGCACCATCGGGATATGGAAGGCGGGCAGGCCCCCCTCGATCGAGGCCAGATCGCCAACGCGCGGAACTTCTATGCCGAACCCAATGACGATCAGGGCCGTGATGGCGATGCCCGCCAAAGGGGCTGGGATCGCTTTGGTGAACCGCGGCAAGAGCCATATGATCGCCATAGTCAAAACGGTGAGTGCAAGCATCCAGTAAAGCGGCGGGCCCGACATCCATTCACCCCCGACGCTGCCATGCGCCCCTTGGGTCATGGTGCCCGGCACTTTGAACTGGCCGAGTTGGGCGAGAAAAATCACAATGGCCAATCCATTAACGAAGCCCAGCATAACGGGATGTGGGACCAATCGAATGAACTTACCCCAGCGCATCACACCAAAGATAATCTGAAAAAGCCCCATCAATACCACGGCCGTAAACAGATATTCGACGCCATGTTCTGCAACGAGGCTGACCATGACCACTGCCAACGCACCAGTTGCCCCAGAAATCATCCCCGGACGGCCACCAATCACCGCTGTGATCAATCCGATGATGAAAGCGGCATAGAGACCAACCAACGGATGCACACCAGCCACGAAGGCAAAGGCGACGGCTTCTGGCACAAGCGCCAAAGCAACGGTCAAGCCGGCCATCAATTCCACGGGCCATTTGATTGGTCCATCCTGTTGACCGGGCACAAGGTTGAGGTCCAACAGAAATTTTTTGGCGCTATTGGCCAATACTGCGCTTGTCATGGGGGGGGATCCAATCTGCGGGGTGGCCAAACCGGCCCGATGGACGCCATCTAACGTTTGTTCCTTCCCCTGCAAGCGGGAATTGCGCCCTTGACCTTTTGAAAAGGTTCGGCACGGTCCCGCCAACGCATTTCGAAGGAGCTTCCCCCATGAAAATGAACCAACTTGGCCGCACGGATATGCAGGTCTCTGCCCTGTGCTTGGGCACGATGACATGGGGGACACAAAACACCGCCGATGACGCATGCGATCAAATCGCGCGCTGCGAAGAGGCGGGTTTGAATTTCATGGATACCGCGGAAATGTATCCGGTGACGCCGCTGACCAAAGAAACGCAAGGCGATACCGAACGTTGCATTGGCGAATGGGTCAAGCGCGGCGGCAATCGGGACAAATGGATTATTGCGACCAAAGTGTCCGGGTCCGGCTATCGCAATGTGCGGGATGGCGCGCCGATTTCCAAGGCGACGATGACGGCCGCGTTGGAGGCGTCGCTGACCTCGATGAACACGGATTATGTGGACCTTTATCAGCTGCATTGGCCGAACCGGGGGTCCTATATGTTCCGCCAAAACTGGAATTATGACCCGACCGGGCAAGACACGGCAGAGGTCAAAGAGCATATGGAAGAGGTGCTCGATTTTGCGGGTGAACTGATCAAGGCGGGGAAAATCCGGGCGATTGGCCTCTCGAACGAAAGCTGCTGGGGGGCGATGAACTGGGTCCGGATGGCCGAGGAAAAGGGCCTGCCGAGGATGGCGAGCGTGCAGAACGAATATTCGATGCTGTGCCGCATGTTCGACACCGACATGGCCGAGATGGCGCATCATGAACATGTGGGCCTGTTGGCGTTCTCGCCGCTGGCCACCGGGTATTTGACAGGCAAGTACCGCAATGGCGCGGTGCCGGCAGGGTCACGCCGCGATATCCAAGCCCATCGCGATCAGCGCGGCACGGATCGCTGCCATGAAGCGGTGGAGGCGTATCTGGCCTTGGCCACGCGGCATGGGCTGAACCTGACGCAGATGTCGCTCGCGTTCTGTATGCAGCGCCCGTTCATGACCTCGACGATTTTTGGGGCGACAAAGATGGATCAGCTCGAGGAAATTCTGGGCGCAAAGGACCTGGTGCTGTCAGATGAGGTGATGTCGGAGATCAATCAGATCAACCGGGCCATCCCGATGCCTTATTGATATTTTAGATGGTATCTCGCCAAGAAGCCTGACGGTGTGAAATGCGCGACGGCGAAGCGGAGCGAGCTTGATCCGCGCGCATTTCAGCGCCCGCCCGTCCCGAGGGGCGGGGCGCGTTCCGCGCTGTTAACCCGCCCACGGGCGTCCGCATCTAGGCAGATCGGCGTTTCGAAAGACCCGTTTGCTCGCTTTGCCCAAACCCAAACAAGCCACATACATCCTCGACCACCTTCTGCGTTTGGTTGTTTGCGTGATTGGATTGTTCTATCGGTTCGGCGATGAAACGGGTCTTGTTTAGAGGTTTGATCGCAACGCTCGCGCTGATCGCTGTGGTGGCGCTGGGCTATTGGGTCACACGAGAAAAACCCAACCAAAGAAATCTGTCCTATGCGACGATGAGCTCCCGAAATGTGTTAGATATTTACATTCCAGATGGGGCATCTAGCGCTCTACCGGTTGTTGTGTGGATTCACGGGGGTGGTTTTCGCCAAGGCAGCAAAGCCTGGACCAGCGATATGGCCCCTTTGCTGGAGGCAGGTTTTGCGGTTGTCGCGGTCAACTACCGCTATTCGACAGAGGCCATTTGGCCCGCCCAGCTTGACGATATCAGCGCGGCAATTGCGTTCTTGCGGGAGAATGCGGACCAGTTCGGACTTAATCCGGGTCGAGTTGCCTTGTTTGGGGCGTCTGCGGGTGGGCATTTGGCTGCGACGACAGGTATCGCATTGGCCGCTGACCCGGCGACCTCTGTGACGGCCGTTGTGGATTGGTTCGGTCCCGTCGACTTTGCAAAAATGGATATCGATATGGCGGAAAGCGGCCTGAAGCCCACAATGGGTCCGACCGTCGATCCAGACTCCCCCGAATCCGTGTTGATCGGCGCACCTGTCGGTGGAAACCCAGACCTGGTTTGGTCGGCGTCACCTATTAACTACGTTGAACAACTGCCCCAAACCGCATCCTTACCCGCATTTCTGATCATGCACGGGGCCAAAGACACGTTTATCGCCGCTGGCCAGTCTGAACGTTTGGCGGACGCGCTCCGCTCCCATCCGGTTCCGACGGAGGTGAACTTGCAAATCTTGGCAGAGGGTACCCATGGGGACGGCGATTTCAAAGACGAAGCGGCGATGGAGACCGTTGTTTCCTTTCTCAAGGCCACGCTGTTGGCAGAATGATGGCAAGATTGAACCAGCGATAATTGTCGCGTTCCAACCAAGCGCAGCGTTTTCGCTCTAGTCTTCGGCGCGGGAATCATCCCAAGTCCGATCAATTGAACTCGGGAGGATCACATGCCTTTGGAAATGAACCGCGATGTTTTTATCACGGCCGCGATTACCGGATCGGGTGGGACCCAAGATCGCTCCCCACATGTGCCCCGTTCCCCCAAAGAGATTGCCGACAGTGCCATTGCCGCCGCAAAGGCCGGGGCCGCGATCGTCCATTGCCATGTGCGCGATCCTGAAACGGGTACACCCAGCCGGAAGCTGGAATACTATCGCGAAGTCACCGATCGCATTCGCGAGGCTGATGTCGATATGGTTTTGAACCTGACCGCCGGTATGGGTGGCGATATGGTCTTTGGGTCAACCGAGGCGCCGTTGCCCGTGAATGAAGCAGGGACGGATATGGCGGGCGCGACCGAACGTGTGGCCCATGTGGCCGAATGCCTGCCGGAGATCTGTACGCTCGATTGCGGGACGATGAACTTTGCCGAGGCCGATTACGTCATGACCAACACGCCGGGCATGCTGCGCGCCATGGGGGCGATGATGGAAGAGCTGGGCGTGAAGCCCGAGATCGAGGCGTTTGATACTGGGCACCTCTGGTTTGCCAAACAGCTGGTGGACGAAGGCATCTTAAAGTCTCCAGCGCTGGTGCAGCTGTGTATGGGGGTGCCCTGGGGTGCACCGGATGACCTGAACACGTTTATGGCCATGGTGAACAATGTACCGAAAGACTGGAATTTCAGCGCGTTTGCGCTGGGCCGCAATCAAATGGCCTTTGTTGCGGCGGCCGTGATCGCAGGGGGCAATGTACGCGTGGGCCTCGAGGATAATCTTTGGTTGGGCAAAGGGCAGTTGGCCACGAATGAGCAATTGGTGGACCGCGCGGTCACAATCGTTGAAAACTTGGGTGCTAGCGTGATGGGCCCAGATGCGGTGCGCGAAAAGCTTGGCCTGGTGAAGCGGGCGCCGAAAGGGTGATCGCCTATTTCGGTTTGGCGTTTTTCCTGTTCATGATCCCATTTGGATTTGGCGCATGGATCTGGATGAAGGTCAAAGAGCTGGACTGGTTCTTGGGCTTTAATGATTGGTTCTGGTTTTTCGCCGGCGTTGGGGGTGCCTTCGCATCCTTTCAGATGATGATCGAGTTGAATATTATAGGGTAATTCGGGGCAGGGATATGAAAACAGCAGCGATCATTGGCGGTGGGGTCATTGGCGGCGGATGGGCCGCGCGGTTTTTGCTCAGCGGTTGGGATGTGCGGGTTTTTGATCCCGACCCGGAGGCCGAGCGCAAAATCGGCGAGGTGCTCGCCAATGCGCGGCATAGCGCGCCGTCTTTGCGCGATGGGCCGATGCCTGCGGAAGGGAAACTGACATTTCACGAGGACTTGGTCGAGGCCGTGCGCGATGTGGATTGGGTTCAGGAAAGTGTGCCAGAGCGGCTGAAGCTGAAGCTCAATGTCTACACCGATATTCAAGCGGCAAATGACAGTGTGATGATTGGTTCGTCCACCTCAGGGTTTAAGCCGAGTGAATTGGCGGAGGGCGCGACATCCCCAGACCGGATTGTTGTCACCCATCCGTTTAACCCAGTTTATTTGCTGCCCTTGGTGGAACTGGTTCCAGGCCCCGAAGTTACTGGAGAGGGCATCGCAGAGGCACAGGCGGTCATCCAAGAGATCGGCATGTATCCTTTGGTCGTGCGCAAAGAGATAGATGCCCATATCGCGGACCGTTTCCTCGAGGCCGTCTGGCGCGAGGCGCTGTGGCTGATCAAGGATGGGATTGCCACCACCGAAGAGATTGATAACGCGATCCGCTATGGCTTTGGAATTCGTTGGGCGCAGATGGGCCTTTTTGAAACCTACCGCGTTGCCGGTGGCGAAGCCGGCATGAAGCATTTCATTGGGCAGTTTGGGCCGGCTCTGAAATGGCCATGGACCAAGCTGATGGATGTGCCAGAGCTGACGGATGATCTGGTAGATGCGATTGCCAGCCAGTCTGATGAGCAATCGGGCATGTATTCGATCCGCGAGCTGGAACGGATCAGGGATGAAAACCTCGTTGGCATGATGCGGGCGCTGAAGCGCAACAACTTTGGCGCGGGCGCGCTTTTGAACAACGCTGATACGCCCGTTGCGCCAAGGCTCGATGGGTCCGACTGGGTGGTCACAGCCGATCGCACCGTGCCGCTCGATTGGGTGGACTATAACGGACATATGAATGACGCCGCTTATCTAAAGGCCTTTAGTGAGGCCTCTGATGTGCTCTTGGACTTGGTGGGTGCTGGGCCAGACTACGTGGCGGGCGGCCACAGTTTTTTCACGCTGGAAAGCCACCTACGCTATCTGGACGAGGTAACGGGTGGCACGCCGTTCAAGATCTTTGCCTATGTCGTTCAGGGCGCTGGGAAGAAGTTCCACATCTTCCAAGAGATGCGCATTCCGGATGGAACGGTTGTAGCCTCCAACGAACAGATGATCCTCCATGTGAGCCTTGAGACGCGCGCGACATGCCCGATGCTTCCTGAGGTGGCCGCGCGTATGGCAGTTCTGGTTGAAGGTCATGCGAAACTGCCAAGGCCCGCGGCACTTGGCGCGCATATCCGGCAGCCGAGCTAAATGAGTTTTGTCTGGGTTCCTGTCACCCTAGCGGCGGCCAGCTTTCAGACCGGCCGTTTCATCTTGCAAAAGCGCCTCAGCGACAGCGGGATCTCTGCTGTCGGCGCGACTTATGCCCGTTTTGTCTGGGCCTTTCCGCTGATCTGGATTTGGGTCACACTGCTGACCCTGCACGAAGGTAGCGGTCTGCCGGGTCTGACGCCCGTTTTTGGGTCCTTTGCGCTGTCCGGGGCGGTCAGTCAGATCATTGCGACCGTCTGCGTCGTGATGCTGTTTGAGCGGCGCCATTTTGCGGTCGGACTGACGCTGAAACGGACGGAAGTGATGCTGGCAGGTGTCTTCAGTTTCGTTCTTTTGGGGGAGGTGATCGCCTTATTGGATTGGATCGCCATGGGCGTTGGCCTGATTGGTGTGTTGGTCATGTCGCGCACCACAGGGCTTGCCGAGAAAGGTCAGATCGACTGGCCGTCAGTGGTGTTGGGATTGGCGGCGGGTGCGTTCTTTGGGGTGTCGGCCAACAGCTATCGCGGTGCGTCGCTGGGGCTTGGGGATGGCGGCGTGGCGCTGCGCGCGGCCTTTACCTTGGGTGTTGTGGTCACGCTACAAGTGAGCTTGCTAACGCTCTATTTGGCGATCTGGGAAAAAGGGCAGATCCGTCGGGTCACGCGGGATTATGCCAAGATCACTTTCTGGGTGGGTGTGCTGAGTGTGGCGGGTTCCTTCTGTTGGTTTACAGCTTTCACGCTGCAAAACGCGGCCATCGTAAATGCGGTGGGGCAGATCGAGGTTTTGCTCGCGGTGATCGCAGGCTACGTGATTTTCAACGAGAGGATCACCAAAACCGAATGGATCGGGGGGCTTTTGATTGTGGCCTCGGTCTTGATGTTGATCTTGGTCTAGTCTTAGCTGCGCCAATGGGATGGGCTTATGAGCTTTGAAATCTGGATCTTGTATGTTGGTGCCGTGCTCGCCTTGATGAGCACGCCGGGGCCGAGCCAGTTGCTGATGCTTTCAAACAGCGGCACGCACGGCTTTCGCAACGGTCTTTTCACAGCGGCGGGTGATTTAACGGCAAACGCGCTGCAAATGCTCGCGGCTGGTTTAGGGCTGGCGGCCTTGATTGCAGCATCCGCGTCTGCACTAACCGTCATCAAATGGGCAGGGGTGGCCTATTTGATTTGGCTGGGTGCGAAGATGATCCGAAACGCCAAGCCCGATGACCCAAATGCGCTTGATGTCCGGCGGGAGGTTTCTGTCCGTCAGCTCTGGTTGCAGGGTTTTTTGACCTCGGCCGCCAATCCCAAGGCGGTTGTGTTTTTTGCGGCCTTGTTTCCGCAATTCATTTCTGGAGAGGCCGCTTTCTGGCCGCAGTTTTTGATCCTATCTGCAACATATATCGTGATGGATGGGGCGTTTCTATCGGCCTATGGGCTAAGCGCCAGCTGGATTGCCGCGCGGTTCAAAGGGTCTGCCCGCATCTGGATCGAGCGGATCGGCGGAGGTTTTATGATCGGGGCAGCTTTGTTGCTTGGGTTGAAAACGATAAACGAGACCTAATCACTCCACAAACACCGTCACAGATTGTACTGCGTTATTTGCAAAGCCAGCTTCGTCCCAGGGTGGCGTCAGGGGCTGTTGGTTGCCATCCTCGTCCGTTGCGCGGCAGCGAAGCGTGTAGGCCCCCGGCGTGGCATCCCACGTGAACGTCCATTTGGACCAAGCGTATTTGCTTGCGCCGGGTGACAGCTCGGCTTGCATCCATCCCGTGCCCGTGTCGACCTCTACCTTTGTGATCTGACGGCCAAGCCCCGACCAGGCCCGCCCGACGATCGGTGTCGGGCCTGCCCGAACCAAGCGTTTGCGGCTGCTCCAATCGGGCACGCCAGGTGGTTTCATCAGGGATTTTACGCGGATGTCCCGGATCGGGGTGCCGACATCATCTGGCGATTTTTTGAAGCGATAGGTGCCGACCTGTTGATACCCGTCATAAGGTTCGGTTAGCGCGATGATCTGCGAGAGCCATTTTACGCTCGCCATCCCATACCATCCCGGCACGATGATGCGCAGCGGCGCGCCATGCTGGGGCAAAAGGGGCGCGCCGTTCATCTCATAGACCAGCATGACATCAAGGTCGCGCAGCGCCTCGAGCGTCAGGCTGCGTCCAAAGAAATGACCCGAACCCATGTCGTATCCGTAATCTGCTCCAATAAAGGCAATCTCGACGGTATCATCCGTCGGCGCAGCCTCTTCGATCAACGGGGCCAGCGGCGTGCCTGTCCAAAGCGAAGTTCCCACCGCCTCGTACCCCCAAGGCATGGAATGGGATCGCGGTGAGACACCAGCGCGCCCATTGCCCGCGCATTCCAGTGTCACAGGCATCGTCACCGACGGACGCTGCCGGATGTCTTCCAACGTAAGCTCTTCGCGATTGTCGAAGGCGCCGCTCAACGTCAACCGATGCGTGGTCTCATCAATAATCGGAACATCGAAATGGTTGAGCAAGTAATGTGCCCCGGTCGGGGTGACATCGCATTCGAGCGTTTCCAAAAGAAGCCCATGGTTGCGATTGGCGAGCCCCTTTTCCGCCTCGCTGTAGAGGCCATCCATTGTATCGGGTTTGATCGAATAGGGCCGGAATGGATTGCCGGGCAAGCTCTTCATTGGGTGCTCCTTGGGACATGCTCCACTGGGTGACTACCACAGTCTTATCTTAGCCGCCGCAACGTTATGCGCCTTTTGAGTGCTCAAAAAAATTTCCGATAGGAAAAAAGCGATTGCCCTCCTTGTTTCAGGCGATAAGTCCCGGTCCCTGAGGGTCGGGTGAAGTTAGCCCAACCACCAAAATAGATTGACGAACTTCCCTTGGGAGAGAGGGGCGGTTGGGCTTGGACGGGAGGAACGCCATGATCATCGGCACCCCAAAGGAAATTTTCAGCGGTGAAAACCGGGTCGCTATGACGCCCGAAAGCGCTAAAGCGCTGCAAAAGCTGGGTCATGACTGTGTGATCGAAACGGGCGCCGGAGAGGCGGCCCGGTTCTCGGACGCGGATTATAAAGAGGCCGGCGTTAAAGTTGTGAAAACCGCCGCAGCTCTGTTCAAAGAGGCGGATGTTGTCGCCAAGGTGCGCGCGCCTGAGGCGGTTGAGATTAAGCGTCTGAAGAAGGATCAAACGCTCGTCTCTTTCTTTTATCCTGGTCAGAACGAAGAGGGCCTGGCGACCGTGAACGAGCGCGGCGCCACGCTTGTGGCCATGGATATGGTGCCAAGAATTTCGCGGGCTCAGAAGATGGATGCGCTGTCGTCGATGGCCAATATCGCGGGATATCGCGCCGTCATCGAAGCCGGCCAGCATTTCGGTCGCTTCTTCACCGGCCAGGTCACAGCCGCTGGTAAAGTGCCCCCGGCCAAGGTTTTGGTGGTGGGTGCGGGTGTTGCCGGTCTGGCCGCAATCGGTGCGGCGACGTCGCTTGGCGCGCAGGTCTATGCGTTTGATGTCCGTCCCGAAGTGGCGGAACAGATCAATTCTATGGGTGCGGAATTTGTCTTCCTCGATTTTGAAGAGGATCAGGCGGATGGGGCCGCGACGGGCGGATATGCTGCACCAAGCTCCCCTGAGTTTCGCGAAAAGCAGCTGGAGAAATTCCGTGAGCTGGCACCCGAGATGGATATCGTCATCACGACGGCTTTGATCCCGGGGCGCGATGCGCCGAAGCTCTGGCTGAAAGATATGGTCGAGGCGCAAAAGCCTGGCTCGGTGGTCGTGGACTTGGCTGCTGAAAAGGGTGGTAACTGCGATCTGACGGTCATGGATGAGAAAGTTGTATCCGAGAATGGTGTGACTGTTGTCGGCTACACGGATTTTCCAAGCCGGATGGCGACCCAAGCGTCGACGCTTTATGCGACGAACATTCGTCATATGCTGACGGATCTGACACCTGAAAAAGACGGCGTGATTGTCCACAATATGGAAGATGACGTGATCCGCGGGGCGACCGCGACACATGCGGGCGAGATTACCTTCCCGCCGCCACCGCCAAAGGTGCAGGCGATTGCGACGCAGGCCAAGCCGAAGGAAATCGCGAAAACTGCGGAAGAGGTTAAAGCGGAAGAAGCCACAGCCTTCAAAAAGCAGACAATGACACAAATGGGTCTTTTGGGCGGTATGGCCGTTTTGATCCTTGCGATGGGCACCGTGGCCCCTGCCAGCTTCATGCAGCATTTCATCGTCTTCGTGCTGTCGGTCTTTGTTGGCTTCCAAGTGATTTGGAATGTCAGCCACTCGCTCCATACGCCGTTGATGGCCGTGACCAATGCGATTTCGTCGATCATCATTTTGGGCGCGCTGACGCAGATCGGGTCGAGTTCTTTCATCGTGATCCTGCTCGCGGCGCTGTCAGTCTTTATGGCAGCGATCAACATTTTCGGTGGCTTCCTCGTCACCCGTCGCATGCTTGCGATGTTCCAGAAGTCGTAAAGGGGTAGGGCAATGGAATTTGGATTTACGATTGCCGCCTATGTCGTCGCGGCTGTTCTTTTCATCCTAAGCCTTGGCGGCCTGTCCGGTCAGGAAAGTGCGAAACGTGCTGTCTGGTATGGTATTGTCGGTATGGCATTGGCGGTCGTGGCGACGCTGATGGGCCCGGGCGCAGGTTTCTGGGTTTTATCGTTGATTCTGATCGCCTGTGGTGCGGTCATTGGATACTACCTCGCCAACAAAGTGCAGATGACGCAGATGCCAGAGCTGGTGGCGGCGATGCACTCGCTTGTTGGTCTCGCGGCGGTCTTTGTAGGGGTCAACGCGCATATCGAAATTGTGCGGGTGATTGCAGCGGCAGGCGGTCAGGAAATGCTGACCAACTGTTTCTATGCAGCCGCCGATCAGAGCCTTCTGGAGTGTACACGCGATGGCACAGTGGCCGAGATGACCGGCTTTGCCGGATTGGTGGCCAAGAAGATACCAGTGGAGATTAACATCCTGCGGGTTGAGTTGTTCCTTGGTGTGTTTATTGGTGCGGTGACCTTTACGGGCTCTGTGATTGCCTATGGCAAACTGGCGGGCCGTGTGAACACGGCGGCGATCAAATTGCCGGGTGGTCATGCGCTGAATGCGGGTGCGGCCATCATCTCTCTGGTCTGTTTGTTCTGGTACTTTGGATCCGGTGGCTTCCTGCCGCTCGCGATCATGACGCTGGCGGCCTTGTTCATCGGCTATCACCTGATCATGGGGATCGGTGGCGCGGATATGCCGGTGGTGGTGTCCATGCTGAACAGCTATTCCGGTTGGGCAGCGGCCGCGATCGGCTTCTCGCTGGGCAATGATTTGTTGATCGTTGTGGGGGCTTTGGTTGGATCAAGTGGTGCGATCCTGTCCTACATTATGTGTAAGGCGATGAACCGGAGCTTTGTCTCAGTGATCTTGGGTGGGTTCGGCGGGGCCTCTGGTCCGCAGATGGAAATCGACGGCGAGATGATTGCGACCGATGCGGGCATAGTGTCGGCCCAGTTGGAGGCGGCAAAATCCGTCGTAATCGTGCCGGGCTACGGTATGGCGGTGGCACAAGCCCAACAATCCGTGGCGGAGTTGACGCGACGCTTGCGGGCGAAGGGCAAGGAGGTTCGCTTTGCGATCCATCCCGTTGCCGGTCGTTTGCCGGGCCATATGAACGTTCTCTTGGCGGAGGCGAAAGTGCCCTATGACATCGTTTTAGAGATGGACGAAATCAATGACGATTTCCCGGATACAGATGTTGTCATCGTGATCGGCTCGAACGACATCGTGAACCCTGCAGCGCAAGAGGATCCCAACTCTCCGATTGCGGGCATGCCCGTTCTAGAGGTCTGGAAAGCCAACGACGTGATCGTCTCTAAACGGGGGCAAGGCACGGGTTATTCCGGGATCGAAAACCCGCTCTTCTTCAAAGAGAATACACGCATGCTTTACGGCGATGCGAAAGCGTCAGTGGACCAACTTTTGCAGAACATCAGCTGAAGAGGGGCGGGCGCGCGCCGGGCGTCGAGCCCGG
>JBCDLY010000017.1:0-44259 GCA_038744815.1 Pseudomonadota bacterium
GCATCCCCCCCATCCCGGGGCCCACATTTGGGTTTGGGCGGCCTTGGGCCTGGCCCCCGCCGGGCGCCGGCGCTGCTGCGCGGCGCGGGCGCCAGGCCCAACGCAAAGCAATCGCCAGATTGTCTTTGGGGCGGGAGTGATCCGTCAGATAGTCGCGTTTATGCCACCGCCATCCAACAGAATGTTTTGGCCGACGATATACCCCGCATGCTGTGAGCACAAAAACGCACACATCGCACCAAACTCTTCTTTTGTGCCATAGCGCCGCGCTGGTATTGTGTCGAACTTCGCAGAGCGGACAACATCAATATCAATCCCTTTCGACGCGGCAAGAGATTGGTCAAGCGCCGCGATACGATCTGTGTCATGCGCGCCTGGGAGCAAGTTATTGATCGTCACACCGTAAGGCGCAACATCGCGTGAGACCCCAGCAACAAAACCGGTCAATCCAGTGCGCGCCGTATTGGACAACCCCAAAGCCGCAATGGGCGCTTTCACCGATTGAGATGTGATATTCACGATGCGCCCCCATCCGCGTGCTTTCATCCCGGGCAAAACTGCCGTCATCAACGCGATCGGGGTCAGCATGTTTGCATCCACAGCCGTCAAAAAGTCATCCCGATCCCAATTCGACCAATGACCAGGCGGTGGTCCACCGGCGTTGGAGATAAGAATGTCGACCTCACCGGCTGCATCCAAAACAGCATTCTGGCCCTCCGAAGTTGTGATATCGCACGCAACAACATCTACCGTAACGCCGGTTTTCCTTAGCAGAGTTGCAGCATTGTTCAGAGGGGCTTCGCTACGGGCACAAATTACTAGATCGACACCCGCTTCGGAAAGTCGCTGCGCACATCCGAACCCTAAGCCTTTGCTCGCGGCGCAAACGATTGCCTTTTTTCCCGATATACCAAGATCCATATTGAACTCCTTTAGTGATCACCCAGAACTGTTTCAAAAATCTCCAAGTCGAGGCGTAATATCACTTTTGACATCAATGCACCCGCGTTACTGGTAAGAGTATGAGTTTACGATTTTTTCTTTTGCTTTGCGGCGTAATCAGCCTGGGCACTGCCACACAGGCGGATCAAGTAAATTATAAGGTTCGCATAGGAGGGTTCTATGCAGGTATTTTGTCGGTTGCAGATGCGGAGACCCGGTCCAGATACAGCGTATCCGCACGCGTCGAAAGCGCAGGCATAGCGGCCTTCTTTGGCAAGACAATCTATGAGGGAAATGCCTCGGGGCGCATTTCCAAAGGGCGTTTGTTCCCAAGCAAATATCGAGGCTTCATAAAATCCGGAGACATCTCATCAACCGTCGGTCTCTCGTATCGAAACGGCGTCCCCCGCATTGTCGCGTATGACCCGTCCCCACCGCCCGAAGTGTTTGATTTCAATTTCTCAAGCCAGCGCGGCACGGTGGATATGCTGAGCTCGGCCTATTGGGTCTTTAGGGAGAGGCCTCTTGGAGAGCTCTGCGACTTCACAATCGAGGGCTTCGACGGACGGCGCAGCACCCAAATCCAGTTGAATATAGATAAGTCTTCTGAAGATGTTGTGACCTGCACTGGTGCGTACACCCGCATAGCTGGATTTTCTGAAAGAGCACTTAAGCGCGGCCGGGTCTTCCCCCTCACTATAAAATACGTCAAATCTGAGCGCGGATACATTCTAGATACGCTTACGGCAAAGACGGTATTTGGAAATGCGCGTGTCACACGCTTAAAATGAAAAAGGTCCGGCGAACGCGCGGGCCCTTTCATCAAAGTATTGGAGAATTTTTACGCGGCTTCGCGCGCAAGCGCTTGGCGCTCGCTCTCTTCACGGCTCAGAGCAACAGACGTGCGAACGCCTTTGCTCACAAAATCCATCATACCATTTACACAGCGCTCAGTCGGCTCAATACCAGCACACATCAATACTTCGCGGCCATCGCGAGACCGCGCCCAACGCGCAATTGATTCAACGCCATTGCCATATTTTTTGTCATCTGCAATCGCGTCATCCAGAGCTGCCAGAACAACCGCCGCAAAGAGTTTTTGCGACCGCTTGCCCTGATCATTAGTGTAGGCTGTGTCATCAACGTAATCGAACATACGTCGTCCTTTATCATTTCTTATGTTTTTCAAGGGTTTGGTGGTTATGGCGGTTTTGATCACGATTCGGCACCCCATCAAGCGCATGGCTGACATGCAGTTATTGCATGTCTACCGATTGTTACGGGGTCATCGTATATGGGTAAAACCGCTCAGGTTGTCACCGCCTCCTGCCGTAGATATAGGCACGAAAAAATCCGGGAAAAGTTCACAATGGCAAAAATAAACGGCAACGAAATCCGCCCAGGAAATGTGCTGGAACATAATGATGGCCTCTGGGTTGCGGTAAAGGTTGATCACGTTAAGCCCGGAAAAGGTGGTGCCTTCGCACAAGTGGAGATGAAAAACCTCCGCAACGGATCGAAATTGAACGAGCGATTTCGATCTGCCGACAAGGTAGAGCGTGTTAGGCTGGAACAAAAGGATCAGCAATTCCTTTATGAAAGTGATGGAATGCTGGTCTTCATGGACAATGAGACTTTTGAGCAAATCGAACTGCCCTCAGACATTTTGGGGGAACGACGCCCCTTCCTTCAAGATGGAATGACAATTCAGATCGAGTATTACGAAGCCGAAGCACTCAGCGCCTCGCTCCCGCAAAAGGTGACATGCAAAATCGTTGAAACTGAGCCTGCGGTGAAGGGACAGACCGCCGCAAATAGTTTTAAGCCCGCGGTCCTGGACAACGGAATGCGCATCATGGTGCCTCCGTTTGTAAATCAGGATGAAGACGTCATCGTGAATACAGAGACGATGGAGTATTCAGAACGCGCCTAGCGTGGTTCAAAGTCGTTCAAAACCGCCGATAGTCCGTCCTCGTAATCGCGAACCGTATTTGGCGCCGGCGCTTGTCCGGCCGTGGCGCAAAACCTTCTAAGTTGCTCGAGCCGCATGAATATTTCGAAATAGAGTTGAACGTCACGGGCGGTTCTCAATGGCCCGTATCCGGTGAGGAGTATGTCCCAAATCTCGTTCGGTCGCAGTCTTTCACAAAGGTCTTTCTTGAACACGAGTTGGAGCCAAAGTCGTTGCAGGTCCCGAATGGCGACGTCAAAATCCATGAATTCAAAATCGATCGCATAAACGGTTCCACTTCCTCGAAGAAGGAATTGCGATGCATGGCAGTCCCGGTGGGTGATGGCATAGATCGCTGTTTGACCCGCCGCAGCCTTTGCTACCCGATCCAAAACGTCGAACGCATGCGCAATCAGCGCTTCGTTTGAGCAAACGCCGAAATCACGCCCCGACAACCAGTTCACATAGGGATATGGGTCAAAAGGACGGGGCTCGGCAGTGGTTTGATGATAAGTAGAAATCCAAGCCCCGACACGCGTAATCGCGTCGATGCAGCGGTCTTTGCTTTCGGCGCGCAGAATATCTGCGAGAGATCGCCCTTTTGCATCCTCCTGGATCAAACAATTCTCATCGCTGTTATAGTGGACAACCTTCGGTACTCGAAAGTTTGGGGAACGCATACGTGCCTCAGCAGCCTGTTGAGCATGCATATGCGTCGCGAGCATATTGCGATCATTTGCGGTCTTTGACGCCACTTTGCAGATAAAGCGCTCGTCCGTCCCAATACGTTTTGCGGAAAGTACGAACGCCACCTTCGGATCTGAGAAGGGCGCGGCGGGCGTCAGCCGGAACCGTTCGTTTGGAAACAACTGGCTGAGCGCCGTCTCTGCTTGCTTTGCGGCTGAAATGGGCGAAATCACCATTCCCTAAGACTTTTACCCTCCGCTTTCTTCGTATGCGTCCCGAACCCGGTTGACCCAACGCACACGATAGATCAAACGGCGCGACACTTCTATCAACGAGTCTGACAGATGTCACAATGGTCCGCCAATATTAATGTCATGATAAAGGCCGCGCGGCGCGCGGGCAGCAGCTTGATGCGCGACTTCGGAGAAGTTGAGAACTTGCAGGTGTCAACCAAGGGACCAGGGGACTTTGTATCTAAGGCGGACCTAAAGGCGGAAGACATTCTCAAACACGAGCTTCTCAGTGCACGGGAAAACTACGGATGGCTTGCTGAAGAAGGTGGCTCAGAAGACGGTGCGGATCCCACGCGCCGTTGGATTGTAGATCCCTTAGATGGAACCACAAATTTCCTACACGGTATTCCACAATGGTGTGTGTCCATCGCGCTGGAGCATAAAAAAGAGATTGTGGCTGGCGTGATCTTCAGCCCCGCAACCGAAGAACTATTTGTGGCCGAGAAAGGTGGCGGCGCCTGGTTAAACGATAAGCGTATCCGCGTGTCGGGCCGACGGGACATGACGCAAATGGTTTTTGGGACCGGAATGCCCATCGGGAACAGAGATAATTTTCCGAACCTTATTCACGAGATTTCTCGTGTATTTCCGGCCGCGGCGGACATTCGTCGTCTGGGATCGGCCGCGATGGATTTGGCCTATGTCGCGGCGGGACGCTTAGACGGATACTGGCACAGATCATTATCACCGTGGGACATGGCCGCGGGTATCATTCTTGTAAAAGAAGCGGGTGGCTTCATCGGGTCCATTGATGACGGCAATCCCCTGGTGACCGGCGACATCATCGCAGCACCATCAGACGTATACGAGCCATTCGCAAAACTTGTGCGCGGTTAGGATCTGGCATCCAACGTGACGGCCGCTTTACCTGCGCGCAAATCACCTTCGCTTCGGTCAAACCGCAAATAGGCAAGACCGCGACTTTCAGATTGTGTGTAAATCGCACCGATCACTTTGCCATCTTTTGTAATCTCGGTACCAACTGGAACAACTTCGGACACCCGAACGCGGGCCAGGCCCTTGCGGAGTTCGGTTTTATGCTTCATCCGCGCGGTCACTTCTTGGCCGACATAACATCCTTTTTTAAAGTCAACGCCGTTTAGGCGTTCAAAACCCATTTCGAGGATATAGCTCTCGTTCGGTATCAGCTCGATTCCAGATTTTGGGATCAATGCCTCGACGCGCAACCGATCCCAATCGAGCTCTTGATCTTCGCCCTCGTCATATGCACGCCAACCGAGGCGACTGTCCCTGGGGTCTATATATGCGCCATCGGGTTGGTCCGTACGCCCACGGGTCACGTGAATGCCAAGACGTTCGATTGTTACATCGGCGCGGAGCTTGTACATGAAAAAGCGCTTCGCAAGCGGCTCCGCCTGGTCTGAATCAACATCAATCCAAAAACCATTTTCCCGCCGCGCAATAAAAAAATCAAAGAGGTATTTTCCCTGAGGCGACAGCAGAGCTGAATAAGAAAGATGACCTTCTTCCGGCAGGGTATTAGTCACCAAATCCGCAAGAAACTTTTCGGCATCAGTGCCCAAAATCTGCAAAACCGTCCGCAATGAAGAGACCTCACTTGTTAGAACCTACAAATGCGGTCTATGTCGCGAAATAACAAGGAGGGACAATGCCCGCTCCGATCACTGTTGTTATTCCGACGCTGAACTCGACCGCGTCTTTAGAGATGTCGTTGCCACCCCTTATGGAAGGGGTGTCAGAAGGTCTCATACATTCTGTGATCTTTGCCGATGGCGGTTCCGAAGACGGAATCGTGGATTTGGCCAAAGAAACCGGAGCTATTTTGATCAGGAGTAAACCAGGGCGAGGAAATCAACTAAGCGCCGGATGTCGCGCCGCCGAGGGAAAGTGGCTTCTTGTGTTACACGCAGATACCATTCTTCCTGAAGGTTGGTCACGGGTCGTGCAAAAGCGTTTGGAAAAAAAAGACTTCGCTTACGCATTCAAGCTCTCGTTTGATGCAGAGGGCTTCCCACCCAGATTTGTCGCCGGTTGGGCAAACTTTCGTACGCGTCTGTTTCGCTTACCTTACGGTGACCAAGGCCTGCTTATTCCGAAGCAATTGTATAGCCGTGTGGGTGGCTACGCCGAAATCCCCCTGATGGAGGATGTGAATTTGGCAAAGAAACTTGGCCGGTGTGTGCGATTGATGCCCGCGCGCGTAACGACAAGTGCTGAGAAGTATGTGCGGGATGGGTGGTTTAGGCGCGGGGCGAAAAACCTGTGGTTGGTGATCCGATACAGGCTTGGCGCAAACCCTGAAAAGCTCGCGCGAGCGTATAACCGTTAACCACCGAAATACTGCAATAGTCGCCCTAGCGGCGTGCGCGCAACCAGTGCTTCGTCTGCACTTCTCCCACGCCGCTTTCGCCGAGGTGGCTGTTGAAACTGTAGGTTAAACAATTCTGCATAGAGACCGTCGCGCTTTAACAACTCGTCATGCGTCCCCTTGTCCGCAATCTGTCCTTGGTCAAGCACAATGATCTGGTCGGCGTGCAGAATGGTGCTGAGGCGGTGCGCAATGACGAGCGTCGTTCGCCCCTTCTCAAGGTCCGACAACGCCGCCCGTATCGCGGATTCCGATTCTGCATCCAGGGCAGAGGTCGGCTCATCCAAAAGCAGTATGGGCGCATTTCTGAGAATTGCACGTGCAATCGAAAGCCGCTGACGTTCTCCGCCAGAAAAGCTCTGCTTTGTCGGATCAATGATGGTTTCGTACCCATCCGGCAGGTCCTCGATGAACTGGGCGGCAGCAGCCTGTTCTGCCGCCGCGCGGCATTCATCATCAGTTGCGGTCTCTCGCCCAAACCGAATGTTGTCCATAACACTACCATTCAAGAGAACCGAATCTTGGCTGACAACGGAAATCTGATCCCGTAGCGCAGGAAACGAGAAATCACGAATATCGCGACCATCGAGTGTAATTCGCCCAGACGTGACGTCGTAGAGCCGCGGCAAGAGATTGAAAATGGTCGACTTGCCGGCCCCTGACCGCCCAACAAACGCGACTGTTTGACCGGAAAGAACATCAAGGTCGATATTGGACAGCGCCTGATACCCATCCGGATAGCTGAAAGACACGTCTTCGAAACGGAGATTACCGTCTGCACGCTCGTTGGGTTCGAAAACGTGATCGCCGCCTTCAATCACATTTCGTGTATCAAAAAGAGTGAAGATACGATCAAGCGCTGCAAGCCCCTGAAGGGCCGCAGCATAGGACGCCCCCAAGCGACGGGCGGGACTGGTCATGACGCCCAATGCCGTGAGAAGCCCTACAAAAGCGGCCAAATCAATTCGACCAGCTTGGAGCCGCAAAGTCACGAGGACAAGGAGAACCGCGACCGCGATCCCGCCCGTCACTTCGACGAGCGGAGACGCCGCGGCTTGCCAGCGGACCACTCTCATCTGGAGACGCTTAAGATTTGTGAACACTTGCTGGGCGCCTGATCGCAGCCGATCTTCCAAGCGGTAGGTTCGGACCATGCGAATAGCGGACAAACCCTCATTCACAGCGCCCGTCATTGTCGCAATTTCTCTTTGAGTGCGTTTAGATATGTTCCGAATTCGCGCGCCGATAATTCCGACCGGACCAAAGGCCAAACCAAAAACCATAATCAAAACAACGGTCATTAATGCATCGACAAAAAGCATATATCCGATTGCCGCAAAGATCGTTAGGAATGCGGCGATCGACGACAGAACCGCCGTCACCGCCGAGCGCGCAACGGCGATGTCGCTCGAAAAACGGGCAGCGAGGGCCGCTGGGCTTTCATTTGTGAGGGAGGACAGATCCATGTTCAACAACCGATCAAACATCTGTGTTTGCATCTGTTCCTGCATCGTAACCAGAACAGTATTCTGCAGGTTGTTTTGGATGTATTGGCTGATGCCCTTGGTTAGTGACAACGCGACGGCGCCAGCCGGACCCCAATAGATTACATAAGGATCAGACGCTTCAAACGCTTCAATAATCCACTGAATAAACTGCGCATATCCAGCAGAAGACAGCGCAACAAGCACCATTAGAGTGAGTATAATGACGAAAACTCTCGAATGTGTCTTGAGCCAGTCGCGCCAAAGGCGGCCATAAACGCTCCGCACACTTGGCAGGTCTTTATCCTTGTCGCTCACGCGGCCTCCATAGTTTAGCGCGCCCGACTAGCACATCAAATTTGCCGCGCCAATCGCCCTTTACGTCCTGCAGCGCACTGCTAGACTCCATTGAAATGAAAAGGGCGCTCTTCGATGTCTCTCTCCCAAGGCTATCAATTTCTATCAATTCCTGGACCATCGATGGTCCCCGATCGCGTTCTAAGGGCCATGCACCGCCCCTCCCCGAACATTTATGAAGGTGAGCTGGCGGAGATCGCGGCATCTGTCGCACGTGACCTCAAAGTGATCGCAGGCACAAAATACAGCGTTGCAATGTATCTCTCAAACGGTCACGGCGCTTGGGAAGCGGCCGCGGCGAATACGCTTGCAGAAGGAGATACTGTTCTTGTGCTTGGCACTGGCCGTTTTGGCCCGGCCTGGGGAGATCTTATTCGTAAACTTGGCGTCACGGTTATTGATCTTGATTTTGGGTTGCGCGCTCCGGCAGAACCAAACGCGGTCGAAGAGGCCCTTCGCAAAGACACCGATCACAAGATTAAGGCCGTACTCACGGTTCAAGCAGATACGGCAAGTTCTGTTCGAAACGACATTCCTGCGATCAGCGCTGCGATCCAAAAAACCGGCCATCCTGCACTCTTTATGGTCGACTGCATCTGTTCTTTTGGATGCGAACCGCATCAAATGGATGAATGGGGTGTCGATGTCATGGTGTCGGCATGCCAAAAAGGAATGATGACGCCCACGGGCGTCGGTTTTGTTTTCTTCAACGACAGCGCAAAAGCGATACGTGATGCGCTGCCACGGGTCTCATCCTATTGGGATTGGAAGCCCCGATCGGAACCCGAACAACTCTATCAATATTTCTGTGGAACGGCTGCAACGCACCATTTATTCGGGCTTCGCGAAGCCCTTAATATGATCCAAGAAGAAGGCTTCTCGAATGTACTGCGCCGACATCATGTGATCGCTCAAACGGTCTGGGCTGCGATTGACGCTTGGGGCTATGGCACTGAGATTTCGCACAACATAAGCGACCCAAATGCCCGATCATGGGGGGTTTCGGCCGTCCGTGTCGGTCCCCATGAAGGCGGGCAACTTCGGAAATGGACTGAACATGTGGCGGGCTGCACGTTGGGTATCGGTCTCGGTCTTGCGGATCTCGATGGCCCAAGAGGTGATGATGTGTTTCGGATTGGTCATATGGGTGCGTTGAATATTCCGATGATCATGGGAACGCTCGGGACGATCGACGCAGGCTTCAAAGCGTTGGGAATCGCACATGGCGACGGGGCACTTGAGGCCGCGAGTGCTCAAATCGCAACTCTAGCAGAGGCGCCATCAAACGTGTCGGGCCTGACGATTGGTCAAGCCGCCGAATAATTTCTGGCGTGATATCGTTAACCAAGCCTTGAAGACTCGCATCTTCAATGCAACTTGACGTTAGGTAACTTTGGAACGGAAGACCCAACAATGACGGCACCATCCCAGACCAGCAAGCATGACGGCAAAGCGCCAGATCAAAAAGGTACCCAGCCACAATTGGCAAAGCCAACAGGTCTTTCGAGCTATCTTACGGCGGCGACGCAGTTTTTGAAGCCATCGCGCAAGTAAACTTCGCGCTTAATTTGTGAATTGTAACGGACGCGTTCGGGGTAGCCCCCTCGCGCAGCGGCGCTGGCGCGCACCACGGCCAGAGTGGCCGTGGTGCGCGCGGGTCGGTTGCGCAGCAACCGAAACATCTAAGTTCAGAGTGATTGTACCCGGTCCAAAGCAGCCCAGAGCTTGGCACGTTCGGCCTCTGCTGCCGCCAAGCCTTCTCGGTTTTCGCTCACAACCTCTTCGGGCGCATTGGCCACAAATTTCGGATTGTTGAGCTTACCTGCCGTTTGCATGATTTCCTTATCGAGCTTTTCGATGGATTTCGTCAGGCGCGCTTTCTCGGCGTCAACATCGATCACATCTGCGAGCGGGAGGCAGACCTGCCCGCCCTCAACAGGGATCGTAACCGCGCCCTTAGGCACTTCCGTAATCGCGCTCACGCCATCCAAACGCGCAAGGCGTTCGATCATGACTTGATTGCGGTCAAAGGCACCTTGGGCAACGTCATCCATTTCGAGCAGCATGAGTGGCAATTTCGCCCCAGCTGGAACACCCATTTCGGAGCGGATGGATCGGATGCTCTCGATTAGGTTCACCACCCAATTCATCTCGCGATCTGCGTCCGCATCGATCAACTCTGCGCCGTAAATCGGCCAATCCGTATGGACCAAACGTTTTTCGCGCTGCTTAGCGGTTTTGGCCCAGAGCTCCTCTGTGATGAACGGCATAATCGGATGCATCAGGATCAAACATTGGTCGATCACCCATGACAGAACTTTTTGCGTTTCCGCCTTCGCCGCTTCATCCTCTCCTTGGAGGAGCGGCTTACACAGCTCGACATACCAGTCGCACACCGTGCCCCAGACAAATGCGTAAAGCGCATTCGCCGCATCATTGAAGCGATATTGCTCCAGCGCGCTATCCACCGCGATCCGTGTCCGACCAACCTCGCCGATAATCCATTTGTTGACCGTATACTGTGCCGAGCCCTCTTTGCTGACATCAATTCCAACCGCGTCGTTCATTTCGGCAAAACGCGTGGCATTCCAGAGTTTCGTACCGAAATTTCGGTAGCCCGCGATCCGGCTAGTCGACAGTTTCAGGTCGCGGCCCATCGCCGCCATGGCGGTCAGGGTGAAGCGGACGGCATCCGCGCCGTATTCCTCGATCAGTTCCAGCGGGTCGAGGACATTGCCCAAGGATTTGGACATTTTCTTACCCTTTTCGTCCCGGACGAGGGCATGGACATAAACCGTATGGAATGGCTTTTGATCGACGACCGCCAGCTGCATCATCATCATCCGCGCCACCCAGAAGAAGATGATGTCAAAGCCCGTGATCAGAACATCGGTCGGGAAGTATTTCTTCAGCGCCTCGGTTTCTTCGGGCCAGCCAAGCGTACCAATCGGCCAAAGCCCGGAGGAGAACCATGTGTCGAGAACGTCTGGGTCGCGGAATACATTAATTCCATTTCTATCGATTGCCTCTTTTGTGAAGCCTGTAGGAGGATAGTCTTCGCCGTTAACCTCGAGATAGCTGTCCGCCGCAGAAAGAGATTGTGAAGCATCACTTTTTATCTCGCTGAGCCTGACCTCGAAGCCATAGTATTCACTAAACTTCATTTGCGCGTCTTTTATGTTTGCAGCGCATATCATCTTCATTGGCTTTCCGTCGACATAAGCGTCAGCTTCGCAACCCCTAGTCTTTCTGGGCCCATACCAAACCGGAATCTGATGCCCCCACCAAAGCTGGCGGGAGATGCACCAAGGCTCGATATTTTCCAGCCAATGGAAATAGACCTTCGCATC
This sequence comes from Pseudomonadota bacterium, assembly GCA_038744815.1. Lineage (GTDB taxonomy): Bacteria > Pseudomonadota > Alphaproteobacteria > Rhodobacterales > Rhodobacteraceae > Amylibacter. Next base: position 11,415 of record JBCDLY010000017.1, read on the forward strand.
ACGCTCGGGCAGGATCTGCGTCTCGCCATTGCGCACCGCATCGATGGCCGGCCCCACGATTTTATCCGTGTCCACGAACCATTGGTCCGTCAGCATGGGTTCAATCACGACCTTAGATCGGTCGCCAAAGGGCTGCATGATTGGCTTGTTTTCGACGTAAGGGATAAATTCCGGCTCGTCCGTTTCGACGCGTGAGCCCTCGGCTTCGCCTTCGGAACCACGCATCCTACGCGGATTGGGGACCATGACCGCGTTGCCTTCGGCGGTGATATCCGCCACGACCTTCTCGCGCGCCGCGAACCGATCCAAACCACGGTATTCGTTGGGCACCAAATTAACCTGGTCAATCATATCAGTTGTACGATCACCTAACGCAATTTTGGCTGCGATTTCCGCTGACTTCTCATAGTCAAACCCATCCGAACGCATCGCGCCCTTGGTATCCATCAAGGAATACATCGGGATATTGCCGCGCTTGGCGACTTGGTAATCGTTGAAATCATGCGCGCCTGTGATCTTCACCGCGCCCGAGCCGAAATCGGGATCGGGATAGTCGTCGGTGATGATCGGGATCAGGCGGCGATGTTCCTTGGGCCCAACCGGAATTTGACACAGTTTGCCCACGATCGGAGCATAGCGTTCATCTTTGGGTGAAACCGCAACCGCCCCATCGCCCAGCATGGTTTCAGGCCGCGTCGTCGCAATGGAAATATAGTCTCGCAGCTCTTCTAGCGTGATGTTCCCATCTGCGTCCTTTTCGACATAGGTATAGGTCTCGCCACCGGCGAGCGGGTATTTGAAATGCCACATATGCCCGGCGACTTCTTTGTTCTCGACCTCGAGATCGGAAATCGCAGTTTCAAAATGCGGGTCCCAATTCACCAGGCGTTTGCCGCGATAAATGAGGCCCTTGTTATACATCTCCACAAAGACGCGGATGACGGCGTCGTGGAAATTGCCCTCGTTCCCTTCGGGTGCATTGGGCGCGCCAGACATCGTAAAGGCCTCGCGGCTATAATCACAGCTGGCACCCAAGCGTTTGAGCTGTTCGATAATGGTCCCGCCCGACTGCGCTTTCCATTCCCAAACTTTTTCGAGGAACTTTTCGCGACCCATCTCGCGACGGCCTTCATTGCCCGCTTGGGCAAGCTGACGCTCCACCACCATTTGGGTCGCAATGCCCGCATGATCGGTGCCGGGTTGCCAGAGCGTGTCAAACCCCCGCATCCGGTGCCAACGCGTCAGAATATCCTGCAGCGTGTTGTTAAACGCATGCCCCATATGCAGGACGCCGGTGACGTTGGGTGGCGGGATCATGATGCAAAACGTCTCGTCCCGCGACGCATTCGCACCGGCCTTAAACGCGCCCTCTTCTTCCCAGACGACACGCCATTTCGCCTCGGCTTCGCCTGCGTCGAAATTCTTGTCTAGTGCCATGGGATCACTCCATTTCGGGGGTTCGAGCGCCCCCCTTACAAAAGCGCGGCATCTATGGAAAGGTCCAAGAGAAGCACAAATATCCTGTAGGTCAATTTTGCGCATTGTGGGTCCGAACCTCATACTTACCCTCGGCCAATGGAAGCTGGCGATTGTCTTTACCCTCTCACTCGTGTTGGCAGCACCGCTTACCGTTCTTGGTATGGCTTTGCTTGGGGATGGGAAAATCCCGGCGAATGACAGGCGAGAGACGGCAGCGACAATCACGGCGATCTACACATAAATCAGTGAAAGCGACAGCGGCGTTTCCAGAGCACATGCGGTAGACCTGTTTTTCTTTGACGATTTCGGACGGGAAATTGCCGTAAATAAGGCGAAGGTCACAGCTTGGTTTGCGACTGAGCGCGCGGAAGGGGATCAGATCCTTTTGCGGTTTAATATATCAGAACCCCTTCAGGTGGAGTTTGACGGGCAAGAACGCGCGCCACCTTTTGCACGGTTCGCGATTTGTTTCGTTCTAGCGTTGGCAATCGCGTGGCCCTTTGTCGACAATGCATTTGAGGCGTTGATTGTCTGGCTAACGGACAGGGGCACATCAAAAGGTGGTGGCGGTGACTGAGATCCTGGTTCAGACAAGCTACCGCTTCTTGCTTCGGAACCAGCCCGGCTTTGGTGCAATGGCCTCCGGGTCCATCCCGAGAGAGCGCAGGAAAGCGCCGAACTCTTCCGTCATCAACCCGCGCATTGTCGATTCCTGCAGTACAACAAAACCGCCCCGGGCATTCACCTCCACACAGACCGGCCCATCCTCTGTGAGCGCATAGTCAGGCGATTGCATGCGCATTGGACGCGTCAAATGCGCAACGCGTCTGTTCATCTCCAAAAGCGCATCCCAATGTGGAAGGGTCATACCGACAAGGCCCGAAACGGTCGGATGATCATCGAGCCTTTCGGTGGATGTGCCAAAGGAGACAAGGGACATAACCTCACCTGTTTTGGGGTCGATGTCGCACGCAAGGTTGCCGTCAAACCGTCGAATATCCGAAATAGAGTCGCCCTGGGCCAAACGCAGAACGGCAACCGGCGTGGTCAGGACATCATCGGTCCAAAGATTGAAAAGCCTTACACAAGAGAGCGCCGTTACATAGGGCAACATGGCCGGGTGGTTGGTCAAGTTGCGCTGCACCAGATAGGATTCGTCCGAAATAAAATCGGTGAAGAGATCGGAATAGCTGACGGGGTCATGTCCATGGAGATACACATGCCCATCATCATGGCGATCAATTCTGAATATACCCGCTGAAAGCGATGCATCAGCCGCCTTACAAAAAAGAGGGGCGGATGCGTTTCGGTCGAGAAATCGTTTTAGTGCGTCCGGCGTGGATACGGTTTCTGCTTGACCAAACGACTGTTCGCGCGCGCTGATCACGGCCAGTGTATCTGGCGCTTCGATCCCACCATTTTCGAGAATCGCACCCGCGATGATTTTATTGCCAAACGCCTGCTCCCAGGTGCGATCATTTGCGATGTTCGCAATGTCGTGGCGCAGATGGTTTCCAACAAAACGCCGTTTTTCATCCAGCGTGTACTTCGCATCATCGAAGAGCTCGTAGTCCATATACTCAAAAAACTGAAGCCGTCCGGCGGCACGTTCGAGTTGCTTTTGCTCCTTTGAAATGTCTAGGGGCGAGCGGCCGGAGAGCTTTGCGGCATTCGTGAGATACTCGAGTTTCGAAACAAACTTCTGCTTGGCATTCACTTCATCCTGAAGCTCTCTGAGTTCGAGCTCCTTCTGGCTTTCTGACGTCTCAGATGTCATGTTGTATTCCTCATCGTCTGGCTGTGGATATCCAGCAGAAATGAAATTGCGTCAACGATCACACACGTCATTGGCCCGGGAACCCGCCCGAAAGCGGGTTCTTATGGGCACCACATAGCCCAACCAGACTTGGGCATCAGATTACTTCTGCTTGATGCGTCCGGTCAGTTGAGGAGCGGTGTTACCGGCAGCCATATATTCTGCCAGGACTTCCGCCAGATCTGGCCCAAAGTCATAGGCATTTTGAGCGTCGACAAACATCCCATAGCCATCACCGCCACCGCGCACATAGTTGTTCGATACAACGCCATATTCCGCTGCTGGATCGATCGGCACGCCATCCACCAGCACCTCAACGACACGTCCCTGAAGCGGCGCAACAGACGGATCCCATGTGAACTCAAGTCCAGCAACTTGCGGGAAACGGCCCTTCACTTCTTCGGTCTGTGAAACCCCGTTTTCCAGCGCGTCAATAATTGTCTGGCCGGACACAAAGAAGGTCGCCAATGTGTTTTGAAAGGGCAGCACGGTATAGATTTCACCCATGGTGACATCCCCTGCATCGATAGAGGCCCGAATGCCGCCGCCATTTTGAATGGCGATCTGAATGCCTTGGTCCGCGACACGGTCCAGCATCGCTTCGGCGATAAGATTGCCCATTGCGCATTCGACCAGCCGGCATTGTCCACGCTCGCCATCAATCGCAGCTGGCGCGGAGGCCACAACCCTGTTTTTTATTTCCTCAACCGGCGCTACCAGTTCTTCAACGCGCGCCGCGATTTCGGCATCTTTCGGCGTATTCGCATCTATCAAGAACGGCTCCCCCGTCGCAGATACAACGTTTCCTGCATCGTCGAAGGTGACGGTCAAATGGCCAAGATACTTGGAGTACGCATAGGCCTGAACGACGGGTACTGAGCCGACCATAAGCGGGTACGGCCCGAAGGCGCCCTCTGCAGAGTTTGATAACAAAGTATGGGAGTGTCCACCAACCACAACATCCACACCTGATACTGCGTTTGCGATTTGCATATCCTTCACAATACCAACATGGTTCAGCGCAACAATTTTGGAAACGCCAGCTTCGGACAGCTCAGCGACTTTGGCCGTAAGTGCTGCGACCTCGTCCTGGAAGATGACGTTCGGGCCGGGCGACGATGTTTCGGTGGTGTCTGTCGCAAGCGCCGAGATAATACCGATCTTTTCACCGCCGACATCTAAGATCACGTGATCACTTAGTTTTCCGGCCAGGGCGTTCGATTGACTTACATCCAGGTTGGACGACACCAGCGGAAAGCTCACCCTATCAATAAACTCGCTAAGCGCCTCTGGCCCATCGTCAAACTCGTGATTGCCGACCGCCATCACATCGAAATCCATAGCTTCCATGAATTCGGCGGCGGCTTTCCCCTTATACGTGGTGTACATTAACGACCCTTGGAACTGATCCCCGGCATCCAGTAGAATAACGTTCTGACCCGCGAGCTCTGCCCGTTTTGCCTCGATCGCCGACTTCAATCGTGCAACACCACCAAAGCACTTTCCTTCGGCTTCATCGTCTGCGCCGCAAGTTCCATCAAAGCGGCTGATGCTTTCAATGCGGCTGTGCAGATCGTTGATGTGTAAAATATGCAGAGTGAAATCCGCGAGTGCATGTGATGGCCATAAGGCGAGAGCCAACGCAGATGCTGCCAATATTTTTTTCATAAGAGGTTCTCCAACTTGTCCTGTGCGGTCTGTCTAGCAGAAAAGTTACGAAACGCACGTTACGCTTTTGCGTCACTGTCCCCGCTTAGAGGGTCGATGCGTTATGCCGCTCACTCAGATGAATAAGGCTCTCTGACGATAGAATTTCAGGAATTTCACCGATGAGGTCTAATATACCGTCCAACTCCGCGGGCGTGGGCGCGACGACTTCCAAGATAAGATCAAACCGGCCAGACGATGTTAAAACGCGCTTTACTTCTGGCATCCGCCTGAGTTGTGTAACCGTGCGCGCAACCGCCCCCGGCTGCATCTGTACCAAGACCGTTGCAGCAATACGTGCGCCCTTTGCGGCACTGCCGAGCCGAACAGTATACCCTGCAATGACCCCATTCCGTTCTAGGCGTTCCAAACGCGCCTGTGCCGTTGTGCGTGCCATGCCAAGCTCCCCCGCCAGGGACGATAGCGGACGCCGAGCGTCCTGCGCCAAAAGGTCGAGCAGCTGTTGATCTTTCTTATCAATCATAAATCCGAATATTTCGTCATTTTAACTTCTTTTTCAATCAATTTAGCTAAAGAAACGATTCATTTCGGCTTTAAAACTGAGATAATCGCTGAAAAGAGCGGAGAGTCACATGCGCCAAGATCGCCAATTTGCCCAAACGATGCTCGATCACCTCACACGGATATGCCCGGATCAGCCCGTACTCTACTTCGACCCGCAGGTGCTTTCCGATACGCTCCAGCGCTTCAAACGCGGATTTGATGGCATGACAACATATGCCGTGAAGGCCAATCCAGATCCGACAATACTTCAAAATCTTGCTGCGTTGGGGATCGATGGTTTTGACGTCGCAAGCCCGTTTGAGGTCGACCTGATCCGCGAGATCGCACCGCAGGGCGTCATGCATTACAACAACCCGGTAAGATCTGTATCCGAAATCCAGCATGCTGTGACGGCTGGCATCCGCTCGTTCGCCGTTGATCGTGTCTCAGAACTTCGAAAACTCGCGCAGCACACCCCGATATCGGAGACAGAAGTCTCTATTCGACTCAAGTTGCCGGTTGGTGGAGCCGCTTATGATTTCGGCGATAAATATGGCGCGTCGCCAAAGTTTGCGTCCGCGCTTCTCAGAGAAGCCTCAAAGACTGGGTTCAAAGTTTCGATGACGTTTCATCCCGGCACGCAGTGCCAGTCACCGGGCACCTGGGAAAGCTACATCAAGACCTGTGGAACGCTTGCCGATGCATGTGGGGTGGAACTACACCGTCTGAATGTGGGCGGCGGTTTCCCATCGCGGCGTCGAAGATGCGAAGGCGATGATCTAGGCCCTGTCTTCAAACATATTCACCAATGTGTTGCGCAGTCCTTCGTTTCGCCACCTGAGCTTGTCTGTGAGCCGGGACGGTCGCTTGTGGCCGAGGCCTGCACCTTGGCGGTGCGCGCAAAATCGATTGATGAAGATGACGTAACACTCAATGACGGGGTCTATGGTGGGATGTCAGAGTTCCGGGATATCTATCCGATCGATCGCATCTCGGTCCTATCGTCAGACGGTACGCGTCGGGTAGGACCCGTTGGTCAGCGTCCAGTTTTTGGACCAACATGCGACAGTCTCGATACGATTCCCGGTGGGCTTGCCCTTCCAAATGACATGCGCGAGGAGGACTATCTTTTGATAGAGGGAATGGGCGCATATGTGATCGGCATCAGCTCGCGGTTCAACGGATACGGCGATATTGCGCTTGTTAAGGTAAAATGTGTGACTGTCCAGTAACCGGGACTACTGGGAAGATCGAAACTGCTCGTCGAGATAGTTTTTGACCAATCGAAATGCCGGCAAAGATCTCCGTCCGGCCAATAAAGAATGACGAAACCCCCAAAAGGTATGCACCGCAAGATCGTCACCGAGCAGTTTTTTCCAACCGGAAATGGCCGAAGGCGGGCTCATCGGATCGAAACAACTTCGCATCGCCAAGGCCCCACCTTTTTGACGGATCACATCTTGCGCGGCATATGCCGCGTTTTCGGCCATGACCTTCCGCGCGGAGGACGCAAACACCGATGCCCGGGGCACCGTATTAAGTGAGGGCTGACTTGCGACCGCGGCGCATACATTTGCATGCATCATGAGCGTTAGCGCGAACCCACCCGTGAGGCACATTCCGATGACGCCCACTTGTTCGTCCTTCTTCGCAATCTCGCTTATGAAAGCATGCACCCATTCTGTTGGCTTCGTCGGCCGGCCTTTCGCAAGTTGATAGATTTCGGCCCGTATGCACGGCAGCCTGACCAGATTTGAGACGGCCGATTTGTTCGCCATGGCCGGTCCGAGTAAATCTGGGACATAAACATGGTAACCCTCCTCCGACAGATAGGACGCAAAATCGACGAGCTTCTGATTGATCCCTGTGATCTCTTGAAGAAGAAGAATTTTATGCGCGTTCGGCTTTTTCGGAGTAATTTCAAAATAGCGGAAGGCGCAATCAGCACCGCCATTTTGCGCGTGCAAACGGAACTCCTTGTACTCTAGGCGATCCCACTTTGGGGGGTTTTTCGGTGCGAACTTCGGATGATACTGTTCGAACTTACGCACGCTGCGCTGCCCTTTCAGGAACCACGAGAGGCTGAGGTGGAGCATTCAAAACTGCGGGGTCATAGGGCGCACGCGCGAAAACCTCCCGCACCATGGGCGCGAAGAAATCCAGCGGCTTCGTTTGATATGCGGGATCGAAACTCGATTGATCCCACCGTTCGCAAAACTCGGCGCAATCCTCAAAGAACTCATGGCCCTTGTGCTTGTCCCGCTTATGCTGATCACCGCCCACGTGATGTCCGAAATATAGCATTTGAAATTCACCGTGCTTCTCGACCACCCACCGGCATTGCTCACGCACAAATGGTCTTAAGATTGTCGCTGCATACTCGTCATGATTGTACGGAGCATAAATATCCCCAATGTCGTGAAGAAGCGCCGAGACAACCCAATCTGTATCCGCCCCATCGTTCCACGCACGTGTTGCGGATTGTACGGAATGTCCCAGTCGCGTAATTTGGTAGCCCGAAAGTCCCTCATCAAGCTCGACCAAGGCTTGCAGCAAACGATCCGCCGTACCTTTAGTGTGGTCAATCTCATGCTTTGTCAGGAACGCGTAATCCTCGGCGTCTCCATCTTTCATTTGGGTGAACTTTACCTGGTCCATTTTACTTTCTTCCCAGTTTTGACACAGGCTAACCAATTCGAATGCCGCGTCAAAGCCCTCTATTGCCTCATGAAGGGGACGTGATAAACCAAGTTCGTAGAGTATGGAGTACGCAATGGATTTTGCCGAAGCGCGAACTGCGATGGTCGACACACAGGTGCGGCCAAATAACGTCACCAAATACAGCATCATCGCGGCACTTTCAAAAATCGAACGAGAGAACTTTGTGCCGGACCAGATGCGGTCAGTAGCTTATGCCGATACTCCAATAAAGATTGGTGACAATAGAACGCTTCTTGATGCGCGTGTTTTTTCGAAGTTGCTCGACGCGCTTAACATTCTTCCATCAGAGTTCGTCTTGGATATCGGGTGTGGATTGGGATATTCCACTGCCGTGATTGCTGAACTTTCAGAAGCGGTGGTTGGCGTAGAGACGCGCGCCGATATTGTGACCCAAGCAAGTGAAAATTTATCCACCGCAGGCATTGATAACGCGATTGTGGTTCAGAGCGCGCTTCAGGAAGGCGCCGCCAAGCACGGCCCTTACGACGTGATCGCTATTGAAGGGTCTATCGAGATGTTGCCGAAGGCGCTTGTCAAGCAGCTGAAAGATGGTGGTCGCATCGGTGCGGTTCAATACAAACATGGAATGGGCGTTGCGCGGATTGGCGTAAAGGCCGGCGAGACAATTAGTTGGCGAGAGGTTTTCCATGCCGATGCCGCCCTTCTCGAAGGGTTTGAAACGAAACAGAGCTTCACCTTCGGCTGACGGCCGGATGTAAATTAAGATCAGCGCAGATTAGGACAGCCAAACATGCACTTTTCAAAGTCACGATTATTAAATTTAACAACGAGCGTCGGATTGGGCCTTGCGATCGTTGGCACGTCCGTTTCAGCTCAGTCTCTGTCCGACGCCTTGGTCTCAACCTATCAGAACAATCCTGATTTAGCGCTCGCCCGGTCAAACCTGGCGGCCACCGATGAGGGTGTTGCAAGCGCGCGTTCCGGCCTCTTACCAACTGTCAGTTCGTCTGCAACGCGTACAGATTCCGAAAACTACGACAACGATGTCGATTCTGACACTTGGACCGTCAGCGCAACTGCATCCCAAACGTTGTATGCAGGTCTCACAAACCGCTTGAACGTAGAAGCCGCCGTGTTGGAAGTCTTGTCCGCACGCCAAGACTTGTTGGACGCGGAACAAGGGGTTTTGCTTGCAGGAATTCAGGCCTTTATGGATGTGCGCCGGGACATCGAATTGGTCAACCTTCGGGAAAGCAACGTGCGCGTGTTGCAAGAGCAGCTCCGAGCATCGAACGATCGATTTGAAGTGGGCGAAGTGACGCGCACTGACGTGGCGCAAACGGAGGCGCGCCTGGCCGAAGCGCAATCAGATTTGGAAACTGCGCGCGGTAATTTGAACGTTGCTCGCGAAACATATCGGGCTGTTGTTGGGGTCTACCCAACGTCGCCCAGATCCCCGCAAAATGTACCAAACCTGCCGGCTACGGTTGGCGCAGCTGAGGCGATCGCGATAGACTTGCACCCACGCATTCTGGCGGCACAATTCGATCTGAGCGCCGCGGAGGTCAACCTAGCGTCTGCACGGCGGAGTTTACAGCCGACAATTACGGGGTCTGTTTCTGTTCAGCGTTCGAACGCGACAGATCCGAATAGATCCGACGATTCCGCGTCTCTCACCGTGACAGGGTCTGTTCCAATTTACCAAGGTGGTCTTTTAAACAGTAACATCCGCGAGGCCGTTGCCGGACTAAACTCGGCAAAATCAAACCTCCAAGCCGAAGCTGTTGAAACACGGCAATCGGTACGGTCGGCCTACGCAAATTGGTTGGCGGCCCGGGCGAGTATCGTCGCCTCCCGAGAAGCGGTACGTGCGTCGCAGATTGCCTTTGATGGTGTCTCAGAAGAAGCATCGCTTGGAGCGCGGACGACCCTTGATGTTCTGGACGCAGAACAGGAGCTTCGGGACGCTCAAACATCGCTGATCACTGCGGTCAGAAATGAAGTTGTGGCACGATATTCGGTCGTCTCAGAAATGGGCCAACTTACCGCAGAGAAGTTAGAACTGGACGTCGAAGTCTACGATCCAGAGCAGAACTACCAGCAGGTCAACCCGAACACGGCATTGGGTGAGCGTCGCAGCAGACTGCTTGATACATTGCTCGAACGCAGTGGAAACTGAGATCGCATATGTCAGACGACCCAAATTCAGACATCGACAACCTCAGAAAGAAATTTCTCGACGACACCGCAGAAACGGACCAACCTTCGGGCGGGATCATTAGGAAACTGGGGGGTATGTTTGGTCGGAAAGCAGACGTGTCGGATCAGTCAGATCTTGCGCCATTAGAGGCCACATCTGGTCAAACGGCGTCCACCGAACCGACGGATCAGAAGAGCACAACGCCTACAGCTAAGAAACCAGCGACACGCGGCGCATTTAAGAAACCGGGCATCATCAAGAAACCGATCTCGGAATTAAAAGAAGAGAGTGAGAAGAATGCGCTGGAAACGCGTGGGGACGCTGAAGATCCATTAGAACCCACAGATATCTCGTTTGACCTTTTGTCTAATGATCCCCAAGCCGGGGAAGACACCGACGCATCTTCATCAGAGTTGGGCTCACAGACCGAGCTGGAGAGCCATGTGGAGCCCGGCAGCGATGAGCCCCCCGTAGAACAGGACGTTTTAGGTGACGAAGAAACGGTCGCTGAAGAAGCACGGGCGACGCCTGCCGAAACCGCAACTGATTTTCTGGCGGCATTGCGCAGCTACAATTCTGTAGACACCGAAGCCCACTCGGAACGGGAAACCGAAACCGTTTCTGACGAACAAACATCTCTGGAAGAAGAGGCCCCGACAGACGAAATCGCTGGCGCAGAAGAAACCGAACCAACTGAAGCGCTTGGCGACGACCTGATCGAAGCACCCGATATCGCGTCAAGTGATGTGGGCGAAGATGCCGAGATGGCGTCAGACGATCTTGAAACAGCAGAACCTTATGAAGAAGAAGACACGGTTGAAGAAAGTATCAATCATTTTTCCGATGATGATGGTCCTTCGTCCGAACTTATTGAACCTTCGAAAGGTGAGACAGGCCTCCTACCAAGTTCCGGCACACGCACCGCGACCTTTTCGGTCACAATCGACAATGAGCGTCTCGAAGACGTTGTTGCAGATCTGATACGAAAAGAGCTCTCGGGACAGCTTGGCGAACAAATAACCGATGTGATCCGACACTATGTCGAAGCCGAAGTTGAACGCCTTTGGGACGAAAAGAACGCGTCAACCAGCGAGCAAGAATAATTGGTCGATATCGAGGCAAGTCTCCAAATGAGCCGCCAAATCATCAAGTGTGTCTTCTAGAAGCTCTTCATAGCGGAGATCCGAAGGCGCGGCACCAAGCCAGTTCAGATAATCCCTACGGAATGCGTCTGAGCCAAACACGCCATGGATGTAACAGCCCATAACCTGACCATTGCGAGAGACTGCACCTGCCGGTTTGCCATCGATGGACAAAAACGGGCGGGACGCATCGGCACCATCCGTTTGGCCCAAATGAATTTCGTACCCGCTCACGTCGGCGGTGCCGATATAAATCGATACGCCAGAAATTTTTGTGAGTGTCTTTTCAGGTGACATCACTGTCGAGACATCGAGCACCCCCAGCCCGTCCGCCGTTCTGGCAGGGCCTTCTAGTCCTTCTAGGTCCGACACTGTTTTTCCAAGCATCTGGTACCCGCCGCAAAGGCCCAGAACACGCCCTCCACGGCGGATATGCGCACGAAGATCAATGTCGAAACCTTGTGCAACGAACCAGTCAAGATCTGAAAGCGTCGACTTGCTTCCTGGCAAAATCACAAGCTCGGTATCAGTGGGGATCACATCTCCGGCTTCCAACATTACCAAATCCACAGAGGGTTCCGCACTCAACGGATCAAGATCGTCAAAGTTCGCGATCCGGGGAAACCGGGGAACGGCAATCTTCAACTGGCCGTCGCGTCGGCGTTCTGAAAGGTCCAGGCTATCTTCTGCGGGGAGATGCCGTGCCGATCCAAACCAAGGCACAACGCCAATCGGCGCCCATCCCGTTCGAGAGGCGATCTCATCCAGACCTCGATCAAAAAGCCGAACATCGCCGCGAAATTTGTTTACCATAAAGGCCTTGATCCGGCGGGCGTCAGGTTCGGACAGAACGGACTGCGTACCGACCAGTTGCGCAATGACGCCACCCCGGTCAATATCTCCGATAACAACGACCGGAACATCAGCAGCCTCTGCAAATCCCATATTTGCAATGTCCCCTTCCCGTAGATTGATTTCCGCCGGGCTGCCCGCACCTTCAACGATAACCAAATCAAACTCTGACGTCAGGCGCGCGAAACTCTCAAGAACTTTTGGAAGCAGCTTGGGCTTCCAACCGCCGTAGTCCTTTGCCTGAACCGTCGCCACGCGCGCGCCTTGGACAATCACTTGGGAGCCTTGCTCCCCCTCTGGCTTCAAAAGGACAGGATTCATATCGATACGAGGCTCTAGCCCCGATGCCCGCGCTTGCAAGGCTTGCGCTCGGCCAATTTCCCCCCCGTCCTCTGTCACCATAGCATTGTTTGACATGTTCTGTGGTTTGAACGGCGCAACAGATATCCCTCTGTTTCGGGCCGCGCGACATAGTCCCGCAACAATAACAGACTTTCCAACATTTGAGCCTGCGCCCTGGATCATGATGGACTTCCCCATCCTACCTCCTAGTTTTCCAGAATGAATACGCCTGCCCACCTCATCTTCGCCGCAGCCGCCTTTGGTTCTCCAGATAAACCCAAGCAAACTTGGGCTGCAATACTTGGCGGTTTTGCACCTGACGCATCACTGTACTTTCTGTCACTCTGGGCACGCTTTGTCCAAGGGCACAGTTGGGACCATATCTTTCGCACACTCTATTTTTCGGACACTTGGCAAACCGTTTTTGCCATCGACAACTCATTCTTCGTTTGGGGCGCACTCTTGGCACTTGGCCTGTTCCTCGCGCGTCCCGTTATTTGGGCATTTGCAGCCGGGGGTTTCTTGCACATCGCCCTTGATTTTCCATTGCACCATGATGATGGGCGTGCGCATTTTTGGCCAGTGTCAGATTGGATTTTCGAAAGCCCGGTCAGTTATTGGGACCCGAATGCATATGGCAATATTGTCGGCCCAATCGAAGCTATTCTCGTTGTCGCAGTATGTGTCTGGATGTGGTCGAAATACAGATCGATCATCGCCCGCGGGCTGGTCGGATTGGCAGGCCTCTCTCAAATTGCTCCATTTCTCGTTTTCTATTTGATGTTTCAGGGCTGACTAAATACCGGCGAGACATGCCCCCGATCAGCAGCATGGACGTGGTGCACATCTCCCTCCGGAGCGGCGTTGACACGCGTAATGGGTCGGACAAGCTGGTTAGTCACACGCTCAATTCAATTACAGTCTGCACCGCAGTTATGAAACGCATTTAGGGCTATTGTTTTGGAGCGCTCACGCGTATACAGGCGGTCCGGTCACAAATCGAGGCGAGTTGGCGGAGTGGTGACGCAGCGGATTGCAAATCCGTGTACACCGGTTCGATTCCGGTACTCGCCTCCAATGTTTTCAATGACTTGCTTCACGATATCGCTCCTTCTTGTCTATTTTTGAAACAACTGTTGAAACTTTCATGTTTCGCTCTTGTTCCGTTCCATCCGATTTCGGTTCTCTTGCGCACGCGCTGCCAACACTCTTTGGCGCACCTGTCCCCCATATTTTTTCAGCATTTCGACGCCCGAGTGGCCGGTGACCGCCTTCACCATCTCGTCGTCACAACCAGCTTGATAAAGCTCCAGTGTGGCGTTTTTCCGTAGTCCGTGCGTGACATATTTTGAGGCATCAGGATGCTGCATCCGCGCCTTTACCTTTCGCATTTCCTCAGCAATCGTTCTGTAGCGAACCGGTCGACCCACTTTGTCGGTAATAACTGTCAGGCCACGCTTTTGTTGACCCGCCAGGTAAGCTTTGAGCCTATCTGTTAGCTCTATCCGCATCGGCTTGTCCGTTTTGCCTTGTGTGAAGTCATAGGCTCCGTCTTTAATATGCCCCCAACGGATTTGCAGAACATCACCAATGCGCTGCCCAGTACCGAGGCATAGTTCATAAACCAAACGGGCCCTTTCAGGCGCTATGGCTTCAAATTCAGCCCGAACATCATCAGGCCAAGGCTCCCAGCCCTCACTTTCCTGTTTGAACAGAGGGATACCCTTCGCCGGGTTCCCGTGTTCCTTCTTCAAAAAACCAATCAAACGGGCGTGGTTCATCAGAACCACCATAACTTGAACCAAGTAGTTTGCCTGCCGCCACCGGTCCGCATTGGCTCTGTGGAGGTCGTAAATGTGATGTGTTTCGATCTTTGCCGGGTCTTTTGAACCCCAAATTTGGCGAATGTGATGGATGTACTTTTTGTAGTCTGCTTTGGTGCGTGGTTTCAGTTTCTTGAAGGCGTCGCTTTCAAAATAGCTCAGTATCAAAGCCTCAAAGTTCCGCTTTGTGGGCCTGGGATCCCTTCCTTTAAGCAGCCTATTGTAGTGGTCCCAAAATTCAGAGGTTCCAGGTTCTTCCTTCATCATCACTGATTGCCCTCGAGCTCTCCGAATGAAGCGCACGTAACCGCGGTCCGCGTAAACGTATTTCGGCAAACCGTTTTTGGTCATTTGCCCATCCTTAGATCGCAGTTTGAAAAGTCATCATCCGAAGTACTCTCAGAATCCCGGCTCAACTCTTGTCCCCATATGATCTCCGTCCCGTCCGGTAGTTTTATCACGCCGGAGGTTAGCCCTTCGGATTTCAATCCTGCGACTATTGCGACCACATCTTTGGCTAAGGGAAGATTGGGGCGAGGCATTGATCCTATCCGGCCAGCCGCACCCGTGCCGTTGCGTCGCCAGCGGCAGCATCAGCGACAATCACACCAACTACAGTGCCTGAAGTAAGGGGAACAACTTCCCCGCCTGCAGCCTCTACCTCGTCACCTGTCGCAAATACGTCACTACCTTTTGCCAGGTCGAAAACACCGGATACGGCAATTGCTAGGGGATCACCGATTGCAGCATCTGTAGCTGCAATTCCGATCAGCGCACCAATCTGAACGATTTCGCCCGCATCAATAGTATCAGGCGCGGAAATAGTGACCGTGTCACCTGGTTGAACATAGTTTTTCATTTTTCAGCTTAGTCCTTTACTGGTTTGTGGATAGAAACTCCGAGATTTGGCCACCCCCCCACGTCTGGAGACACATGCGCGTTCGGCATCTGCGATTTGTCGATCGAGCCGACCCAAATCAGCGGCCGTGTATCTGACCCGTCGTTTGACGCCATTTCCTTGCTCTAATTCGTATTCAGAAACGCCCTTTTGGGTGATGAGCCGGTCGCGAATTTCGTTAAGCTTTTCGTACCGACCGCAAGGATCAACATCGATTGATGGGATGCGATCACAACTCATCTTGGTCTTTCTCCTCATCGTCTGCTTGAACTTCGTGGATGGTTTTTTTGGCTAGGAAAATAGAATCACTCCCCACGATGGACGCCTCGCCAGTCCAACCAGCCGGCTCCAAAATCTAGAAAGGCACGGAAGCCTAACCCCAAGGTTGTCCAAGCCTCCTGTCTCTGTATTTGTACACCCTGTGCGGAACCAAGATACCCGTGCTGCAAGCAAGCAAGGCGAGCCGGATCCCCAAAAATGTAAAACACGCCATCTTCAGGTAATCGTGGTTCGACCAACAACTCCAATTTGCCTTGAAGCGGGTTCACGTCCTCTGTTTTGTTCGGTTGGATCGACGCCAACAAACGTTCGGCTTGGGTCTCTTGCTCAGGAGCAACCAACAAGTACTTTGGTGCCACAGCGATAGGTTGTCCGCCCAGACCTGTTCGCCGACGCAGAGCGAGGCGTCCTTTTTCGATGCCCTGAGTATCGTTGAGGTCCAACGCTTCAGTATTGCCCCGTGCTACATCAAACACCGCACTTCCGTCACTCATTTCCGGGTTTTCTGTGATAAGCTGGACCATTAGGTCGGCCTCAGTTTGAGCTGCGGCTTCGCCAAGCGCGGCAGTCATATCGCCCAAAAGCCCTAGGTCGTCATTGATGATAAGTTCACGACTTACGTTCAAAGCTCTGGCAAAGGTACTCAATTTAAACGCCTCCCCACTTTCGGCGCGAGTTGTGTGGGTGATTTCGCCGCTCTCAGCCAATGGCTCAAGCTTGCCTGCTTCTCCAAGGCGGATAGAAGTGCTTTCCTTGAAGTTGGGCAGAGTCCGTTGCCGCGACAAAGTCTTCAATGGTGACTGCGCGGCCTGATAGGTCTCAAGCGCAACTTTGTTGACCGCGTTTGAAACTGTCAAAGGGAAGTCAGCTGTCGTATGAGCAGCCCGCTGCAAAATCTCGTCAGTGGAAAGCCCAGCAATGGTTACACCAGATCGCGTAAGCGAGGCTCGAGCCATGTCCATAATCGACGTTTCCACAAAATCGCGGGAAGCATCTGGCAGTTCACCTCCGATCATTCGATATGCAAGAGCATCGGATTGGCGTTGCTGGATGATTTTCGGATCGTCCGCCCCTCCACTATGAACACGGATGCGCGGTTTCTGACGCGATAGCTCAAGGGTGGCGTCAAGAACGGCGCTCTTTGTCGCATCAACGTTACCATTGTGCTCGTCTATGATCTTGTCCGCTTGCTCTGCGCTCAGACCAGCTTGGCGACACAGTGTCCGCGTTTCCGACCTAGTGAGAGTTGTGGTTTCGGCCTCGGAGGCCAGTCCAGTTTCAGGCATTTTTAGCCCTCCATTTTGTGCTCGCAAACCCGCGTTGGGGTCGGCAGGCGTTGCTGTAAGTGTGATTTCGATCAAAGTCGCAGAGGTGGCAATTTTAGTGCGCAAGCCGTTGGATTTTGGCCCAAGTTTATATTCTTCTACGGTGTATCCGATTGAAGTGCCTCGAATTGATCCATCTGCAATGCGTTGCCGAATTGGCTCCGCATCATCGGCGCTCGTGATCTGCAGCATTCCGACTATGGCATTACCTTCAACTCGAGCCGACAGAACTGTGCCAACAATGCTCTTGACTGTATCGGTGCGATGGCTGTCGAGGACTGGCAAACCTGCAAACTTGGAAGGATCGAATGCCAGCGGGTCCAGAATCTCAATAAATTCGCCTTGCCGATCGAACCGCCGTACAGGGGCTTCGGTAAGGATGACAGCCTCCACAGTACGGGCCTCTTCATCCCAAGTATCCGGGTATGTCCTAACGGCTCGAAGAAAGTTTTGAGAGTGATCAAGCGGCATCGACAGTACCTCCCATTAGACCAAGATCTTTTTCTCTGACGGCGTCGGCCGATCGTTCTGCGTCAATGTCCGCTACATTCCACCCAAGTTCGGCGATGGTTTGCGACCGAGAGGCGAAACCCGCGTTCACTGCTTCACGCATAGCGGCGATGTCTTTTTGTGGATCAATCATTTCAAAGCGGGGGAACATCCAATCACAGCCAATAATTGCGTCCGAAGATATGCGGTTTTCTAGAACCTCCCTGGCAAGCCACCTTTGCCAGACCGGGCGAAGCATTTGCGGGACAAGTGTTCCATATTGCACAGCCCCAACGCGCCGCTTGAAAGCTAGCATTCCAGCACGCAAAGAGCTGTAGTTCGCGTCTGACAAATCGCCGTCTAAGAGGTGAACCGGTATACCCAAGCCAGCGGCGATTGCCTGCAGGTTGTGCTTTAAAAATGCCGGTGCGTCTTTGAGTTGTTCTGGGCTGTTAAACGAGACATCCGCATTTGCGGGCAAGCAAGTCAAAGTACCTGGTTCGAAAGCGGTCTCTCCGGACCAACCTAAATCGTCACCAATTTCTGTATGAGACTTTATGAAACCGGCATGAAGAGCTGCCATTTTGGCAGATACTAATAGTGCATCTTGCAAAGCGTCCAACTCGGAGGCGGTTAAAATAACCGGCGCTAGGTGGCTTAATCCTCTGACCTGCCCCGGCTCTCCTGCAAAGACGTGAAGGACATTGCGGGCATCGATCCGAACGCTCGGCGCCGCAGTTGTGAAGGAGGTTTCCGCTCGATCTGGCAAGATCCAGTAAGCAACCCTCTGTCCTGCGGCGTCAAATTCTACGCCGCTGTGGATGTGGGCCTGCCCTCGAAGAGATGTGGTCTTAGATCGATCTAAAAGCTCTGGCGGTAAAACTTGGATCTTAAGGCCGTCGGCGGTGTCATGTAGGATGGCGAGCGCTTCTCCAGAGACATACATTGTCGCAACCATCTGACCCTGCAAGCCCCACAAATCCATGCGGCCGTCATAGTCTGCATGTTCGGCCCAAAGATCGAAAGTTGAAACTAAATCTCTGGCGGAATCGGCTTCGAGATTACGCGGTGCGGGACGTGCACCCGTGCCGCATACATAGGAAGCCCAATTCGCTACCCCGTTTGAAATATGGGGGTTGTTTTTTGCCAGATAGCGGGCTCGGCGGGCGACTAATTCAGCCGATGCTGAAACTTCTGTATTTACATCCCCGAACACTGCGATTGGATTTCCTCGACGACCACCAGTTGCACCATCAATGGATCGACGAAACCCGCCCACATGGGAAAATTGGGCGATGCTAGAATTCGCGTGCGGTGCAATTCGGCCGAGTATGCGGGACACAAAGCTCATTCTTGAGCCTCGAACACCGAAGAAACGCGATCATGAACAGCCTCTAAATCCACAATGACCGCAGCTTTCCCCAGAAGAAAACCGGCAATCTTGGACTCTCCTAAAATACACGATGAAGCGGCTTTTCCCAGGACAGTGCCTGTGTTGGGGTCCACTGTTTCACGGATGTAGATGACAAGAAACGAGCGTTCAGCTTTTAAATGAAGGGTTTTGTCCAAGTTGAGATATTTGATCGTATCTCCTGACACCCCGAGAGTGAGAAGTTGATCAACAACAGCAATAACTCCACCGTCTCTGGCATCAAGCGTACGGGCCTGACCAGGAACAACGTCTTGCGACATTGGAGCCATCCCTTTGCTTATCCACGCTTCAACTCGGTGCTTGTTTAATCCCAGCGCCTTGCAAAGAGGCGCTAATCTCATCCGGTGTGTCATGGGCAAACCTCCGATCATTAATCTGAGGTTTACAAAACCTCATATCATTAGTCAAAGGTTTTCTTTTAGTGCGAATTAGTTGGTTTTGGGCTGGGTTCCGCCTCTCCCGCTAGAAGCTCAATTTGTTCAATCATTCCGTTTGCTAGAATGGCGATCTCCTGAAAAAGCAATCCATACATTAGTTCTGGATCCGGCGCTTTTTCTAAGCTGTTGCTTGCTCCTATGCCGGCCCAAGCAATCGAAATGATCGATAAAAGTTTGTCTTCTGGTGATCGTGCATCTTCGCAAATCTCTTGGGTCATTGTGCTATCTTTCTACCTTTTGTTTTTCTTTACTCTCCATTCGCTCGCGAATGCTTCGAACAACCTCGCTATTTCGCGTTGAGCCATTTTCCTGCGCCTCTTGATCTATCCAGTCCTTCAATTCTTTTGGCAGTCGTATCTGCATTGGCTTTCGACTTAGCATAGTCACTCCTATATGGCGTTTTGCCATATTAATGGCAGTTAGCCATAGTTGTGTCAACAACATACTTATGGCAGATCGCCATAATGGTGCAGCACAACGAGGATGAATTAGAAAAATTTATAATACGTATGCCCCGGGGTATGCGCCAACGAATTAAGGCGGCGGCTGTTTCCAACAATCGCTCAATGAATGCTGAAATTGTTAGCGCATTAGAAGATCAGTTCCCTGCACCAACAACCGATTGGCTACACCTGTCACTTCCTTTGATTGAAGAGACAATTCTAAAATACAAAAGCGCTGGTACCGATGAGGAGCGGCTTGCGTTTCAAAAGCAACTCCTGCAACTTACGGGGTCGATCCCTCCAGAGTAGGATGATTTTAAAATCCGCTTATCGGTTTCGAAACACATCGCTTATAAGAGAGATGTGGTGCTCGAAACGTTTGGGTCCGTAAACTGCGATAACAGCTTTAGCCTTATTTTGGTTTTTTTCGGAAACAAACTGCGTCGGAATAGAAGGTTCGTTTGGCATTCGTCCAAAAGCATTTCGTCGACCTGACTTTATACTTTTTCTTCCTGTACGCTCTACTACGTGTCCGGATGCTGCCTCAGTTCTAGAACGAGGAGATCCAGCAAAAATAAAGGCATGCCGAAAAACTTGGGTTTTCCCGAAGGCTTTTACCCTCACTCCATAGGTAAACTGCTTTGCGCCCATTTCCTTGAAACTAATCGGTTCTCCACGCGCAATAACTGTTGTCACAACATGATTGTGACCAAGACTCACAGTTGGACCAACCGAGATCGCCCGGCGAACAGTCGAAAGTTTAAGAGAGACGTCTTTTGCAATTTCTCGAGACAAAGTTCGTTTGATTTGAACGCCCATATCGCGTGAAGTCTTGTGTAGAGCTTTCTTGATATCTTTTTCTCCGAATTTGCTAAACTTCTCAGTGAGTTCAGTAAGATGCTTGTCTACTTCTAAAGTGAAAATCATTTGTTCCCTTTCTTTGTTGGCCCATCGCGAAATCAGGAGTATCTCCATGGGCTGTCGCGGTTCTTTTAGGTCCACTCGACGACTAATGACCGCCCGACAAAGGAGAAAGCCGGGCAAAACGGAGCAGCTCGAATGGCCCCGCTATCGTTTCAACCATTGCGATCGAATGATTTTGGGTGCTGGCCTTTTCTCTGGTAGATCGCGGGCGAGCTTGGCCCGCCTTCCCTCCCAGCTTGGCGATATGACTTGCCGCGCCGCATGTGCATAAACGGTAGCATCGAGGGCCTCTGCTACTCTACCTGGGATCCGCTCCCAACGCCGTGTCGGTTGACCGCGCGAATATCGGACAACCAGATGCTCTGATGTGAGCTGCTCATAAAACTCACCACCCAGATCACTGGAAAAGCGGATCAAACCAGGTCTTTGTAGACGATCGAGAATTGCCTGCTTAATAACATCAACACCCACGATCCAAAGCTTGTTTCTGCCTTTCGAAGGTGCAACCCATGGCCGTGAAAAACCGGCCACACCCTTTCCTGCTAGGAGTTTTCGACCGGATCGACCTTGGCAAAATGCTTGAACTTTTGCCATGTGAAGGCCTGAACCCGCGTCAATCACCGTCGCATCGATTCCAATACTGCCGCCCAGTGGATGCGTCCAACGCGACGAAAGCAGGTGATCAAGCTCGGCCCAACTCCCGTCGTCGTCCCAAGGTCCCCAGATCACGGAATGAGCCAGAATGTAGCATATGCCTGTCTCAGACCATCCACAAAATGTAGTCTCCAACCTATCGTTCTGAACATCAACACCCGCGGTTAAAGCAAGTACATCATTTGGGATGCATTGAAGGCCGAAAACCTCAGCACGGGCCGCAAGATCAAGCTCAGACACGCTCTGACCTTGGTTGGACCACCCTTCAGCGAGTATCGTGTTGACAAAAGTTTGCAGTGTGGCCGGATCATCTTTGGCCTGCAAAAACTCTACCGCCAGCTTACCCCAGCTCGCGTTGGCTAAAAGGCTTGTCAATGCATTGAGCCGGAACCCGGCGTGCCCAGACACCTCGGGTCGGGTCGCCCGCCAAGAACCTTTAGCAACCATCTCGGACTTGTGACGCTCTAGAATTAGTGCTTCGCAGCTTGGACACCGCCATTTGGCTTTGGAAGGTTCACCCTCAGGCCATTCTATCTGCCCCCAGGCCAGCTCCGAAAACACGCCACACTTGGGGCATGGCACCTCCCAAACACGCATATCGCTTTGCTTGTAAGCCCTCAATATTGGGCTAGACGCCTCGTGAACAGGCGTACTACCAAGTACAATCTTACGGTCTGCAAAAGAAAGAGTACGCCGCTCTGCAAGCGTGATTGGATCACCTTCGTTAGTGGTTTCATAACCATCAGTTTCATCACACAGTAAAATTCTTACATTGTGCCGGCGCAAGTTGCGAGGCGCCCGCGCAGCAACGATCTTCAGGCTGCCACCCGCAAATCTGCGAGAAAGAAGAGTCGATCTTTCACCATTACTCAGAAGGCCGTTCAACGCAGGGCTAGACCCAAAAACGGGTTCTACATCGCTTACAACGTAGTCGCGGCAATCGCTTTCGGTTGGGAGAAGCGCGAGAATTGGTGCCGGATCATTTGCGACGTGGTGAGCCAAACAAGCCGTCAACATGGACGTGAAACCGACGCGAACCGGCTTCACAATTGTCACCCGCTCAATCGCTGGATCCCCAATCGCATCAGCAATCTCGCGCTGGAAAGGCCACAGACGCATTTTCCCAGGCAATGAGGATACGTCGCTAGGAAGGTGCACCGTGCCTTCGATCCAATCTGACAGCGCCATATTTGCAGGCGGACGTAAGGATTCTAACGCTGCCTTATGAGCAGCTTGAATGGCTTCACGCTGCATTGCGATCACCATCATCGGCCAATTCAATCAACGCCAATCTGATTTCACCATCTACCACAGCCGCGTCCGCTGCCGAGATATGAGGCAGTTGCTGCCGAACCCTTGAAGGGACCGCCATCACCGCTGCGCGGATCGCGTGGCAGATGTGAGACCACTCCGCCGTCACGGCGTCTACAGGGACCATTTCTCCGCGTAGTGTCGCAGCTTGAAGCGCGGCCTTGTCGGCTTGCGCTGCAGTGAGGCGTGCACGTTCAGCGGTTAGGTCGAAGCTTTCATTGCCCCTCCCGGCCGCAATCTTGCGCAGATGCTCTGCATAGAGCGCGATGCTGTCGACGGCATATTTCCCGGGCGCTGTGCGCGTGAGAAGGCCATTTGCAGCCAAATCACGCACCTTTCGGTCAGAAATGCCAAGGATCACAGCCATCTCTTTCGATGAAACGCATAGCTCAGGCATGGATCGGAATCCTCCCCAAAGAATTAGAACCGGGTGAAATGTCGGGGTGAATTTGTCCCGCGCGCGCCAAGGGCTGAGAAGGACCCGCTCGATCGGGCGGTGCGCATACGAGGCTGAGTGCTCTTTCTGAGAGTGACTGCTTACGACCTGAGAGAGAACGCCGCTTATGGTTTTTATACATAGTGCCGGGACACCGTGTCCCGGTAACTCTGCGCTTGGCGAACGTTTCACGCGCCCAATTGGTCAACTCTTTTAAGCGGTTAGCAAATGCCGTTGCGACGATATATCCTAGACCTTTCAGCACCGCCAACAAGTTAGCTAGGTTGCCGCTAGCCCATTCAGTGGAAAGGCCGTGACCATCTCTTGTACGACCGCCTTTGGCGTAGCGTGTGGGAGCTATGAGGCCCAAGGCTTTGAGCTTTGCTAAGGCTCGAGATACGCTTCGCTCGCTATAATTTGTCGCCTTTGCTAGCCCTGCACGGGTAGGCCTGTAAGTGGCCTCTCTGCGGACCGTAGCGCGGACGTTAGCAATGAACATTGAACCAAGCACAGATGCTTCACAGCGTGTCAGACCACCCCCTCTTTGGCCAAGCACAGCCATTAGCCGTGCTTTGTCGCGGCGAGCCTGAGCGAATAGGGCTTTTCTCCGAGCGATCTCGTCCTCTTTAAGAGCCAGCGCTTTATCGGCGCATTTAGGCACGTGATCCTTTGGGTGATATGTCATTCGATCACCTCAAGGTTTTCGGAGGACGCAAAGAGCTCATCCACAAGGCGATGCATCATCTTGATTTGTTTTGGGCTCGGTTGCCACGTCTTCCTTTTTGACTGCTTTAAAATTGATTTCGCAAAGTTCCGATCCCAACTGTTTTCGCTGCGTTGGATGACCGTCCGCATATACCAAATCAATCGATCGAGTTCCGCCGCATCTCTAAGGGAAGTGCTCATGATAGCTTCCATTCATTGACGCGTTTCAGAAAAGAAATCCGATCCTTTTGGTGAAAACTTGTCCAAAGTTTCTTAAATAAGCGCTTTCTTGAGACCAGGTGTAATGAGCTCCGATACAAGCGACCAAGTATACACTCCAGATACGCTTCAAGTTCGGCAGGCGAGGCACAATCAGCCCACAGTTGAGCCTCATATCTCGCGTCGATTAGCGGCGGAATTGGGTATCCAGCAGACAAATCATAGAGTGCCGCAGTCATTAACTGAGAAGCGTCGTTTTCATCGCATTTCGAGATGCAATCACATAGCTCAAGTAAGGAACGAATTCTGTTTAACGTCTCTTCGTTTGTCTTCGCATCGAATTCACTGTATTCACTTTCTTGAAGATCTGCTTTGCTAGCTTTTTTCTTCTTAGTGTTGAGCCCGTCTGCAGTTGCCGCTGCGGCGGGTTCTTCGCTTTGAACACCGGTTGAATGTCCATTTGAAACTTTCTGGCTTTGTTCATGCTTTGTAGGGGAGCCTTTTGAAACAAACCCCCTTTGGTTTTGTTGAGAATCTCGCTGGATTGCAAATCCGTGTACACCGGTTCGATTCCGGTACTCGCCTCCAAAACGCTTATTCCAAAAGAACCGGTAAGGCTCTGCCGCGCGTGTCATTTCACGCTGCGCACGGCGAAGTAGACCTTCTGCGCTCGTCCCAGCGACTACGCCGATGCGTTCAGATTTTCGTCGGGTTGACGCTCAGGTTGGGAACAGAGGTCGCAACATTTGTGTCTTTGGTGCGCAAGAACCGCGAGTAGCTTTGCGGTGTCAGCCCAAGAAATTTTGCGACATCTTGTTTGGGTGCCAAGGCCAGCACCTCTTTGTGATGCGTTTCTAGAAATTGGTATCTTACATGTGTTCTGCCTTGGGTCTTCGCGCAGACAAGTTCTTTGGCAAAAAGATGAGCCTCCATCATCCGATATCTAAGATATTTCCCGAACGCATCGCCATGGACATATTCGTGCTTGTAAAACTCAAGCGGTATCGAAAGCCCTTTGATATCCGTAATCGCAACCAAGTCGTCCGACGAGATATCTCCGGTCCAGGCGCTCGTGACATTCGTGCAGAGGTCATTGGGTTCAAAAAAGCGCGCGATCGTCGTCTTCCCGTCATTCCAGGTTTGAACCGACGCTGCAATTCCACTTGTGATGTAAATAAGGCGATCAGCGACACGTGTTTGTGACAACAAAAGCACTCCCGCACCCTCGCAGATGGGTTTGAGGTTGCCCTCCACCTTTTGACTTTCGGAGGGACTCAACGAAAGGCCAAAACGCTCCATATCTTTCTTTAGATGCGACGTCAGCATTTAGAGAACGTGTAAAAGTCCAATCGCCATATGGGAAGGTTTAAGCCAGGCCCGGTGCGGGACCAAGGTTGTAGAGGTCATCAGTTTGGTGGCTCAACCATCGGGATCATAAGATGCGAGTCATACGCGCCGCCAAAATGCAAGACATGTCGTCCCGAATTTGCACTCGTGTCTTTTCGGAAAATCGGTGCGTGAACAATATCTCTGGCGGATAGGGTGAGCCGTAGTTTTTCGCCGGCATGAAAGAACGTGCTGGTTGGGCAAAGCGCGATGTCCAAGGGCACAACCTCCTTCGGTTTCAGAAACTCGTCGGACGCACATAGGGGAACTGGGTTAAAGTCCCGAGAGGCAACCGCATCAAGCATGCGTCGTGAAGCGCGCCCGTACCCTCGGGAGACGACATCCTTGTCTTGACCGACAGAGCCGTAAAACCGAACGACGTTATTTTTGTGATCGATCTTATCGACGAAACAGCAAACGATCAGGTCCTTGGGTGACGTGTGTTGCGCCTCAACGGCACGCGCCTCGACCCAAACTCTGAGCTTTAAGTACCCGGTTATTTCCGTGTCCGACGCGAACTGATAGTCAAATTCCAACGTCCCTGTGGTGCCGTCATAACTGGCCTCGGACGCGTTTGATGCCGGTTCGTCAGACAGCTTTGCCTGGTCCTGCAGATGAAGTTTCACATATTTGGTGCCCTCCAACGGCCAAGACGGTTCCCAGCGCACAGTTTTGACTTCATCGACGCGCGACCGGGTTTCAATTCGCACAGGCTTGAGATCGTCAAACTGGGTGGATTTGCCCTTCAAGAACTGATCCATGAAGTCTTTTTGAAGCGCCAAAACCTCTGGTTTGTAAAACTCGGTCCATTTCCCGCTGCGGTGAGTATAGAGCCATTTTTGGGTCGACTGCGCTTTCTCAAATGCGCGGAACGACCCAAACGTATGCAACTCATGATCCGAGAAGGATGCGCAAAGCAGCATGGGCACGGTGATATTTTCGAGCGGAGGGGCCTTGGCCTTCCAGTAGTCATCATAGAACGGATGCGCTTTCACAGCGTCCAACGGAATGCCACCTTCGACCGCAATATACTCTTCCATAGAAACGTTTAGAGCTTCGGAAACTTCTGTTTTCCACCAAAAGTCGAGGAAACCGATATCTTCGACGCCACCTCGACAGGCGAGATCTCTGTAAATGTCCGAGATGCCCTCCCAAGGGATGATGCACTTCAAGGCCTCGGGCGCTGTTTCTCCTACCGGCGTTGCGGCCGCTAAATACTGACTGATACACAAGAAGCTGACACCGCATAAACCGACATGACCGTCGCACCAATTTTGGTTGCCAACCCATGTGATCGCCTCGCGATAGGATTGCCCTTGATGGCGCGACAGGACAGAGGCGGGGCCCCCGCTATTTGCAAATCCCGGCAAGTTCAAATTGACGAGCGTGTATCCCGCAGGAACCCAAAAGTTCGGGTCAGGCGACTCCCAACTTGTCAAAGTCGAAAAGGTGGGAGTGCCGCCCGATTGGGGCAGCAAACGATATTGCTGCGGTGGCCCGCCAAAGGGCGTGCCCTCCAGCGCGGCAATCTTACGATTGTCATAGGGGTGGGCGCACATGACCACGGGGTCTGGAACATGTGCAGCACTCCGCACTTTTGATCGAAAGATGTTCGCCGTGAGTGAAAAACCTTCGTTCAGCGGAATTTCCACGTTGTACATCGCTTCGATGTCCGGGTCGGCTGGCACCATATTGCATTGTGGGTTCAAAACCTGGCCACTCGCCAAAGCGCGTTCAAGCACTGGCCACGCCGCTTTCAAAGTTTGAAACGTATTGCTCATCGACGTCCCTCTCCTAGACGGCGACGAAACTATCAGAGCCCGTTTTGGAAGTGCTTACCCAAAGATAAGTGAGCGACAGGAATTTCAAATCATCCCGCGTTTCGCATGGTTCCGACGTTCAAAAACGCCACGCGACGCAAAGAGCACGCGCCTATGCCAGGGCGACAGGGAGAGGCATTCATTGAAACCTTACTCCGCACCCGGATGCACTATTTGACGAGACCGCAAACCAACCATGTCATGCTAGAATCGCGGGAAAGCTAAAATCGTAAGAAATAAGCGCTCAACCGATCAAAACTTCCCGACAATGTTTAAGAACACGCCCTGATCATCATAGGTCACGTCTGTTAGATCGTCTGAGAACCGTCCAAAGTTATATCCCAGACCCAGTTTCACATTGTTGCCCATGTGCCGGTAAGCGGCGGCCACTAATCCAGTATCCGTTCCAAGATCCTCTGCCGTAAGCTGCCGAACTTCTACAAGAGCATCCCAGTTGTGAACCACATGATAGCGCATGTTCACTACACCCAGCCAAGCATTATTTGATGCCCAGCCCGTCCCATTATCTTGTTCGGACCAACGGCCACCAATCTTGCCGCCAAGAGTGAAGTGATTGTTCAAGTCATAGCTGGCATCAAGCGAAAGCACATTGGACTTTTGTCGCGGTGTTTCACTGAAGTTGGACGCAGTCGCATTAGATGTGTCCCGCTCCGTGACGTCATAGAGATACGTGTATTTCGCAAGCACGTTCAACCGATCATTGTCGATGGGACGGAACGCGTAGCCAAGCGACACTTCGCGGTACTCGGCATCTGTGACGGATGCAGAGTCGTTATCCGACGAGATATATTCGGCAGCAAACAACAAGCGCGCCTGTTCGGAGAGCTTATATCTAGAGGTCAGCGTGATCGCGAGCGTATCGGCGTCGCGGTTGTCCGCGTCTTCCTCGCCTTCGTCAAAAATATACTCGATACGCCCCGACGCCGAGAGTTGTTCATCGCGGTATGATGCGCCAAACGAGACTGCAGTGCGATCAAAATCAGTATCCGTTCCCGGGTCCTCGACACTGCCGTATTCGATGCCACCTGTAAGTGTCCAAAAGTCGTTCAGGTCGTAGTCGGCCCCATAAACACTGGTCAAGGATCGGCTCTCGCCAAAGAGATCATAGGTGTTTTCGGCGAAAACGGTGAGGTTTGAATTCAGCCTCCGACGTGCGCCAACAACGTATTCACCCCGATCGCGACCCTTCAACGTACTGCCACCCAGTTCGCGCGTCGGGTCCAAGGACCAGCCAAAATACGCACTGGCATTCTCGTCCTGCTCGAACTCAGCCAACAGTCTTGCACCCGTTCCTGTAGACCCATCAGAGACTTCGCCTGACAAGCGCCATTTCTCGCTGATTTGCGCTTCTGCGCCAACACCAAGCCGGTCATTTTCCTCTAGGCCGCCGCTACTCCCCGTCGTTGACTGACCAAAGGCATAGAGCTCTAGATCGTCGGATGGTGCAAATGTGATACGAGCTGCAAAGTCGGTGCGATCACCGGAGTTACTGGGATCGCCACTTGTCTCTTGATCCAAATGTTCTGCACCCACTTCAATTGTGGTTCGTGGAGATAATGTGAACTCTAACTCAAGCCCCGTTTCCTCGCGGCGATCGCCTTCAGCATTGTCATAAACGTCATAGTTGAAACGCAGCTCAAGGTTTTCGTTTGGCATAAACTCACCATAAAAGCCGTAAAGCTCTTCATCGACAGCCGTGCTGTAGCTAAGCGTTGAAAAACCATCCGTGCGCTCTTCGTAATAACCTCCGAAAAGACCATCGAAGGACGCGCCTACATCCGCAAAATCAACCTGCGCTTTGAGGCGATAAGCCTCGCCCTTCCCACTCACGCCAGGGATTTCTTCACCCGTCAGACCACCGTCGACAGAGGTATCCTCGCTGCGGCCGTCACCGTCAGTCTGTGCAAACTCGAACTCTGCGTATGTCCGATCCGTCAAGCGATAGAGGAAATCGACACCAAACGCCTGTTGTTCTGTTGTGCCGTAATCTTCGTCAAAGGCCGAGACGCCGACCCGGAAGTTGTCGGTGAGCCAACCTTGCACACGCCCGCCATAAGAATATGCGTCGATATCGCTGGCCGTCGGTGTAAACTCGTAATTGGCAACCAAGAACTGCTTATAGTCGCCATTGGGATTGCTGACTATAAGGTCATTGTCAGACGCGGTGCCAGACAATGGACGCGAAAGTATCACGATACCTTGGACATAGTTGATGTCGTAGTCCACACCATAGACAAGTGCGCGACGCTCAACGATTTGCCCATTGGTCGGGTCTTGTACCTCAACAAAGAGATTTTCAGACCCGCGCGTGATGTCTTGAAAACTGAGAAAATAAGTTGACCCGCCTGTACCTAATAAACGATCACGCTGCGGTAGTGTCTCTGGACTTGCGGCAAAGATCTCGGCTTCGATGACAGACTCGCCCTCAGAGGTTTGCATCAGGCTCCGGTAAAGGCCTTGTGCACCATAAAGCGTCCGCTCGTTTCGCAGATATTCTGTTTCTGAAATTTGCGAATTGAAGTTGCCCCACATCGCATGAGAGCCATCCCGTTCGATCCTGACAAAGAGCTTCCCTGACGTTGGCGCAGTAATCTCAGACGTGCTGTCGTCACCATAAACCGGATACGCATCGTCCGGGTCCAATCGATCTAACAAACTGTCTGGGTTTTTCTCGTCGAAGTTGGAGAGGATATCACTGAACTCTTCAAACCCTGTGTCAGCCGAAGCAGTGATTTCATACCCGTTTCTGATCTTGCCGGTCACATAGAATGCCAAACGACCCGTTGTGTCCCAATCATCGTCGGAATTGCCGGTCTCATCACCAAGATCGTCGACCGTATCCTTGCCGAGTGTGATATCGATCAAACCGATCGAAAACAGATCGCGTTCCGGAATTTCGAGTTGCCGGTCTAGTGTCGGTCCATTTTGAACGGCTACGGTGACGTCATATGTTCCGGGCGGCAGGATGCGCTGCACAACGAAATCGCCTTGGGCGTCTGGCTGAACCGTTTGCCCCAAGGTCGTGACGGCACCTGAAACCCGCGTCCCCGAGACCGTGATCGATCCACCATGCACAGGGATCTGACGTCGTTCAGTGGAATCGAGCCCGAGCTCGGCATCAACATCCGCACCACTGCGAGCCGGGTCGGTCAAGCGCCCTGCTCCCGTTTCATCGAATCTGCCCCGCTGGTCATAGACCCGGTAGACATAGACAAGGTTTTCACCAGTAGGTTTGCTTAGGGTGAGACGATCATTCGGAGCAAACGGAACGACAGCAATTGTCTTCGGACCTCGTCCATCACCAAGATCAAGAATACGCAACTCACCTTTGACCACATAGGCCGGGTAATTCATCCGGTTCTCAAAAGTGACGACGCGCGTTTCGCCCTGGCCCGCCTCTTCAATCAATTGAATATCCAAACGAGGCTGAACGTCCAAACCGTCATATTTTATGGATATTTGGTTTTCGGCGAGCTCTAAGTCCTGCAGGCGGCGCGTGAACTCGATCTGACGGCGGGCCGCATCCGACGTAAGGATCTGCCCGTCTTCAGTGACAGGATTCCCATCCACACTGATTTCGAACCCATCGGTGCCCAGCTCTGGTATGCGTTCCAACTCCACATTTGGCTGTGTCGGCATAGTCACCGACGTGCCGGCATTGGTATGGGTACAATCCCCGACCAAAGTACCATCGTCGAGCGCACAATTTTGCGCGTGAAGTATGGTTGGCAGACCAAGCGTCAACAAAGCCGTTGTGATCGTCAGAGTGGCGGATTTGCTCGCCGCAAATCGGCGGGCGTTACTTACACTGGTCATGACTTATTCCCCCGCCTGAGGCACTTTAATTGTGCGCTCAATATTCAGTTTGTATCGGCCCACCGTTCGCCATTCGCGTTGGATATATCTCTCCAAAGACCTCACACGTGCCCGCGCGGTGCTGCGTGTTGCGTTGTCGTTAAAGACATAGGTCACCCGAAGGACCGAAGGCTGATCTTCTAAGGCTACTAGGAGATTATCGAGTGCCGCTTTGAAGCGATCGTTTGGTTCGTTGCTGCCTGTGAAGGCGCGTTCGTTCACATCGATCCGGATGACGTTTGAAATCGACGCACCGAAGTTCATTTTCGCAAACTTGCCTGCCGTCAGACGGACAACGCGCGGGTTCTCAGTCGTTACACGATACCCGGACGGAAGCGACCGTTCATCCAGTTTGAGGATGAAGTTAGTACCGATATCGTCAGGCAGTTCAGCACATGGGATATGGAAACGGCCGTGATCATCTGTTGTGATCCGCACGCCATTAACGGTGACAACGCGCACGCCAGGCAGTCCCGGTTCCGAGTTGCCATCCGCATCTGGTGGGTCCTGATACCCGTTGTGATTTCGATCATCAAAAACCTTACCAATGATGTCGGAGCAGTCGAAGACATGTTCCGGCACGCGATCGACAGTCGCTTTTGCAATATTCGAAATGGTCTCACCTGTGGTCGGATCGGTCGCAAAGGCGCGGTTTGTCAGCTCACCAATCGGTGCGTTTGCGTTGACCCGAACACTCAGGATGACGGTTTTCACTTCACCATTGGCAAACAACAGCGACGGGAACTCTAGTCGCTGACCCGACACGTTGGGTTCCGTCGGAACCGCACCGCCGGCAATACTGCTTTCCACAGATGCGCTACCCGGCACAAAGGTCAGGCCGACAGGCAGGATATCAACAAAATCGATGACACCTGTTGGATCGGTGGTGTTGTTTGTGACCGTCATGACATAGGAGACGAGGTCCCCGATCAGAACATCCGTATCATTGCCAATAACAGCCTTGGTCACGATCCAATCACCGTCTGCAGGTGCTGAGATCGTTGGGATCAAAAAGACCGTGGGCTCATCTAAGTCATCCCCGGGCGTACCGTTGGTATCCTCATTTCCAGGATCTGTGACGGTGACAAGATTACCCTCACTGTCAAGCTCTGGCTCGGTACCGGTATCGGATATGTCCGTGGGAGATGTCACAGATGGTAATGGCGCAGTCGGGTTCGGCGTTCCGTCCGACCGGGTTGCAATGGGGACCCCTGTAGATGAAGCGGTGTTAACCACTTCGCCCGCATCTCTGTCGGTTTCCGTGATCGTGTATTCCAGCTCTGTAAGTCCGCTCAGCGTTCCCGTGTCGCCAACACCCAAAACGGACGGTGTCACCGCAACATCAACCAAACCGAGAAGCGGATCGGTGATCGTCACATTGTCCAATGCCGTTTCGCCGGTGTTTGTGACAGTGAAAGAGTATACAAGCGTATCACCGGTAAATCCTGTGATCCCGTCTGGGAACGGTAGGTTATCGTCGCGAACTTCGTCGATCGTTTTCACGAGGACGATAGCAGCCGTCAGTTCCGGCAGGTTCAGGACCGTTGGGTCATCGCCTGCATTGCCGGCAGTGCCACTGTCGGTGCCTGCCGGGTCAGCGATCGTCACTGGATTATCAGAGCTATCGAGATCAGGCTCGGTGCCCGTGTCAGACGTGTCCGTCA
>JBCDLY010000018.1:0-33211 GCA_038744815.1 Pseudomonadota bacterium
AGTTGGGGGTGATAGGTGATCTCGGCCGGATCAATTTCGCGGCCCAAACGCGCCCCGATTGAAAACCAAAGCGGATCACCGGTTGCGAGCACGACAACCCGGTCCCCCCGGCGCGCGCGCAAACTGTCTACCATCGCGTCAAAGGGGGACGGCCAGGCGAAGCGGTCAGCGCTAAACCCTGCGGTCAGCGCATGAAGCCGCTCGCCCGCATAGATCACATCAGCCGACTCAAGCGCAGAAGTTGCAACGGGCGACAAGCTCGGGAGGCCATCGGCCCCGACGCCAATTATGTCGAGCCAGGGGGCGGTCACGTGGTCTCCTCCGGCAATCCGGCGGCCAAGGCGTTCACCGCAGCCGCTGCCATGGCGGACCCCCCTTTGCGGCCGCGTAGCGTGATAAAGTCACAGCCGCGCGGGCGTTCGGCCAGCTCGGCCTTGCTTTCGGCCGCGCCGACAAACCCCACCGGAAAACCCAGAATAATGGCGGGCTTTGGCCACCCCCCGTCCAGCAGTTCCAACAAATGGAACAAGGCCGTTGGTGCGTTGCCAATGGCCACCACGGCCCCGTCCAAATCACCCTTCCAAAACTCTACGGCTGCTGCCGAACGCGTGTTCTCGATCTCTTCCGCACGCAGCGGCGTGCCGGGATCATTCAAGGTGCAGATGACCTTATTCTCGGCGGGCAAGTACCGCCGGATCACTGCGCTTGCCACCGCTTCACAATCACACAAGACAGGCGCACCGGAGGCCAGCGCAAGTCGCCCAGCTTCGTAAGCATTTTCAGAAAAGGTCAGGCGATCTGCAATCTCCACCATGCCGCAGGAATGGATGACCCGCGTCACCAGTGCCGACATGCCGGGATCAAACCGATCAAGCCGAGCTTCCCTTCGGACGGTCGCAAAGCTTTCGGCGTAAATTTTCTTGGGGTCTCGGATATAAGGGATCACGGGGTCACCCCAAGGATCCAACCCTCTTCATTCCTGATCTGATCCGCCTGGGGCTGCGCCGCTGGCACGGCCAACATGTTCTCCAGCAGACCTGCTTTGTCCGCATCCGCGTAATATTGCACCGCCGCCGCGACTTGCAGCGCATCCTTGGCCACATCGGGCATCTGCTTTTGCAAGAGCTTCACTGCGCCGTCAAAAAGGCTTGGGTAAATCTCTGCCAAGACTACGGGCGCGGCACTCACATCTTCAAACGGCCAAACCCGGATATGCGGCCCCGCCTGCCGAAACGCCTGAAGGATCGGGATGCCAAGCAAGGCCTGAGACCCAACCGAGCCCGTCGTGTACAGTTTCCAGCAAGGTTGTGCGGATTTCACATGGGTCTCCACCACGCGGCGTTCGGGCGGATGGTTTGTACCCTGCCGCGCCGTGCCCTTGCTGGGCAGATCGGGGACCGCCGGGTCATTCGGGCGCCCCCAAAACGGGCCAACCCCATCGAACATGCGGTTCAAATCGGCTGCGACCTCGAACCGGTTACTCGCGTTTTCTTCATTGTCTTCAATCCGCGCGGCAAGCTCTTTCCACACTGAAAACACACTATCCGCCCCGCCAATCTCGCGGGCAAACCCTTTGGGATAACCGAAGGGAAAATCAAACCCCGCCAACAAGCGCTCGCCCCTGTCATGGCATTGATTGAACAGGGCCTGCATTGCCGCCGCCGCCGTCACACGCGTGCGGTAGTAGCGCGTTTTGGGCGTTTCGGACTTTGACCCAAAGGCGATATAAATTGCATCGCCCACGGGCTTCGCCGGCGAAGGTTTCGACCGCGCAGACCAGTCCACCATCATATAGGCGTCAAACAAACTCATCTGCGGCGGGCACTTTCCGGACCATGCGGATGCTTTGCATGGGGGTATTCCGCGTGGTGGTGATGGTGGTGCCCGTCCCCATGATCATGGTCGTGGTGGTGATGATGGTGATGGTCCATCATATGCAGGCGGCATTCGCCCGTGCAGAAGGTATCACAGAGCTTGCAATCGGCGACATTTGACCCCGGCGCAGAGGCGCCCTGCCCCTCAACATGGTGATGGTGGCTTTCCTGAACCGCGCCCACCTCGGCCTCAAAGCCCAAAACCTCCACCCGATATTTGCACAACACACAAGTCGGCGGCGGCATAGAGCCCACCGCGGGATGCCCCACCGCCGCTTCAAAGGCTTTGGCGCGGTCCGCTGCCTTTACATGGGCGTGCCCCTCTTTTTGGAAGGTCAGCACTTGTTCGCGGAACGGGCATGTCCCACAATTTGGAATGGGTACGGGGCCAATTTGTTCGGTCACGCGTTCGGCAAAGGTTTCCAGGACCTTATCATGGTCGTTCAGATAGCCTGCTTTGACGAACTGCATCTCTGGGTGGTCGGCGGCGACCTTATCGGTGAAGCCATAAATCCGGTCGATCAAAATACCCGTGAACAGGAAATAGGGAAACACGACCACGCGCTTATATCCCAGCTTGGTCACATGGCGCAGGCAGGGTTCCACCAAAGGGAAGGTAACGCCCGAATAGCCGACCTCGCACCAGCCAAAGCCGATCCCTTCATGCAGCATGCGCGCAATCTTTGCGACATTGCCGTTGGCATCAGGATCAGAGGCCCCGCGCCCGATCACAACCAAACAGGTGTCCTCCAAAGCGACCTCGCCCAGTTCGGCATTGGCTTGGGCGACGGCATCTCGAATGCGCCCGCCAGCGGCTGCGATCATCTTTGGGTCCACCCCCAATTCGCGGCCAAATTTGACGTCGATACCATGTTCAGCCGCATAGGAATTCAGAACCGTCGGGATATCATTTTTGGAATGCATCGCGGCAAAGAGCATGCCGGGCACTGCCAAAATGCGTTCACAGCCTGCATTGCGCAACTTATCCAAGCCCACGCGAATGACGGGGTTTGCAAATTCAAGATAGCCATATTCAACGTCCCAATCCTCGGGGAAATAGGCCGGTAATTTCTCCGCCAACACAGAAAACTCATCCACGGCAGCTTGACTGCGAGAGCCATGGCCACAAATCATCACGCCTGTTTTTGGTGTCGTCATGCAAAGTCTCCCGGTTCGCGAACGCATCCGTCTGCTCCGGGACGTGCAAATATAAGCCCCCGGTTTGGGTCGACCGCATTTGCCTTCGCTCCGGCCCAATATGGGCGCGTCCAAGGCCCTCTCACTAGCGGCTTCACGTATGTGCCACAATGAGATTCACGTCGCAGAGACCCGCGATTGCGACACTGCTGTTTCGTGAGCGTGAACACAGTGTCTTTCCCAAAAGCTGACACTAGGCTTTGCCAGAACTGTGTATACTCGTAGTGTTCCACAACCGGGAGGAGCATAAATGGGTCATCTTATCGACGGCGTTTGGACAACGGAAACCCGTTTTCCCGTATCCAAGTCTGGTAAATTTGAACGCGCCGATGCGCGGCTTCGCAACTGGGTCACACCTGATGGTTCGCCTGGCCCTTCCGGAGAAGTAGGGTTTAAGGCCGAAAGTGGTCGCTATCACCTTTACGTTGCAAACGCGTGTCCTTGGGCGCATCGCACCTTGATTTTTCGCGCCCTCAAAGGCCTATCTGAGCACATCACGGTCGATATCGTACATCCAGATATGTTGGATTTCGGCTGGACGTTCGAAACGGACGGACCTGCGCGCGGCGATAGCCTCTTTGGTAGTGCCTTTCTGCATGAGATTTATACTCGATCCGATCCAAAATTTTCGGGTCGTGTCACCGTTCCTGTCCTTTGGGATAAACTCAACAATGTTATTGTTTCGAACGAAAGCTCTGAAATTATCCGCATGTTTAACTCTGCGTTCGACGCGATCACGGGCAACATAGACGATTACTGGCCTGAGGATATCCGCGGAGACATCGAGACGATAAATCTGCCAATCTATCACGACGTAAACAACGGCGTGTACAAGTCAGGTTTTTCAACCACCCAAGCGGCCTATGACGAGGCCGTCAGTGCGCTTTTTGACCGGCTTGATTGGATTGAGGGCATATTGTCAGATCGACGTTATCTGTTGGGGGATCGCCTTACAGAGGCCGACTGGCGTCTGTTCACCACGCTGTTACGTTTCGACTGCGTTTATCATCTGCATTTCAAATGCAATCGGCGTCGCCTTATCGACTACCCAAATCTCTGGGATTACGCGCGCGAACTCTATCAATGGCCTGGGATAAAACCGACGGTCGACTTCAAGCAGATCGTGCGGCACTATCATTACAGCCACAACAGCATAAACCCAAATAGGATCATTCCGATTAATCCCATCGTCGATTGGGACGCTGCACACCGCCGAGGATGAGCAATCGTATCAATTATGCGCGTAGTGATATATCGCGGCCGTAAGATCTTCTATCTGAACAGTATCCGCAACATGCGTACGAAGGTTGGGAATATAGTTGAACAAAGTTCCATCGGAAAAAAACCGATCTGAGGTGACCGCGATGATACGAATTTCAGGATTTCGGAAAATCGCAAAATCGGAAATTGACAAGGCTTCCCCGTCCGGAAGGCCCATATTCAAAACCATCGCGTCGAACTTCTGGGAATTTAGGGTCAGATATGCGTCCTCACCCGATCCGGCCGTGACAACGGAAAGACCTTGCCTAATCAGATGCTTCGACCAGAGCCGAAGCCGAGGTGCAAAATTATCCACGAGCAATGTTGTCACAATCGATCCTGCGAGTGGTTGCGTGTCACCGAATGTTGGTTAACAAAAGTTAATAAAATAATAATAATTATCCTAAAATCGAAACGAGCACATAATCAGGGCTGCATCTTCATGAAAACTCGGTTGATCATTTGCGATACATGTCGCGTGAATAAGGCAGAACCTGTGAATGGCAAAACATGCGGCGAACAACTTCACGACCTCACTGTGGCCGCTCATGATCAGGATCCATCTGTTACGATAGAGAAGCATTCCTGTCTGATGGGATGCGATCGGGCTTGCAATATCGCGATTACGTCTGAGGGCCGAATGACCTATGTCTTAGGCGAGTTTACTCCAGACCAAGAAAGCGCAGAAGCCATACTGACATACACAAGATTATATTCGGCATCTTCCGATGGACGCGTGCCCTACCGTGAATGGCCTGATGCGATCAAAGGGCATTTTACGGCCCGTATCCCACCCAAAATGTAATGAGACCCCAAGAAAAACTGACAGGTCGAGACCATGGCGGGGGTATAGACGCCGCGATTGAGGTCTATGGCGGTGATCGGCAGAGTTGGGTCGATCTCTCTACGGGCATTAACCCTGTCCCTTACCCGTTCTCGATCCCCGAACAAATGTCTTGGACGGACTTGCCAGACTTGGATGCCGTCACCCGCACCGAAATGGCTGTCCGCGCACATTGGAACATTCCGGATCGCGCCCAACTCTGCTTGGTTCCAGGGTTATCCATCGCAATCGCACAGCTACCCCACATTATAGAGGGTCAAAGGGTTTCAATCGTTGAGCCCACCTATAACGAATACCGCGCGAGTTTCGAAGCCGCGGGATGGCGCGTCTCATCATCCAACAGTGACGTGCACATTGTCGTTTCGCCAAACAATCCCACTGGCACTTGGGCAGAGGCAAGTTTGGTCACACGCTCCGGTATACTCATTCTTGATGAGAGCTTTGCCGACACCGTTCCCGACCGTAGCCTTTCCGAACATGCCGAAAATCCTGGTGTTCTCATTCTGAAGGGGATTGGAAAATTTTGGGGGCTGGCCGGTCTTCGCTTTGGGGCCGTTTTCGGCGACGCAGAGCTTGTGTCCCGCTTGAAGCTCCGCCTTGGTCCATGGGCGGTGTCAGGCCCTGCCCTTGAGATCGCGCGCCAAGCATTGACCGACATCTCTTGGGCCACGACGACGCGTCAAAGCCTGTCGCGAAAGGCGGGGCGCCTTGACGACCTCATGGCGCCATTAAAGATGGGGCCAGCACGCGGCACGTCTCTGTTTCGTCTCTACAGCGTGGCCGACGCGGTCGCACTTCAACATGCGTTGGCATCGGATCATATTTGGACACGAACGTTTCCAAACAATGAGCACCTGATCAGATTGGGGATTCCACGCGATGACGCATCGTTTGCACGCGTGTCAGACGCGGTAGATCGGTTCCTATCGTGACGTTGATTTTGGCGATGATTGCCGATGCAATCATAGGTGATCCGAAGATGGTCTGGTCTCGGATACCGCATCCAGTCGTCTTGATGGGCCGCGCGATTACATTTGGCGACGAATGCTTGAACACTGGGTCAAACAAGCGCGCGAAGGGGGCTCTTTTAGTATTGGCTCTGGGTGCGACCGCTGTCGCAATCGGAATGATCCCGAGGGCGTGGGACCACGGATGGATCATCGACGTTGCACTCGCGGCGGTGCTTCTTGCACAGCGGAGCCTTGTCGAGCATGTCTCTGATGTGGCGCAAGGCCTTGTTCAATCAGTGCCGGCCGGGCGTGATGCCGTGTCCATGATTGTCGGTCGAGACACCAGTGGCATGACCGAGACCGAGGTCGCTCGAGCCGCTATAGAAAGCGCCGCTGAAAACCTGTCCGACGGAGTGATCGCGCCGATCCTCTGGTTTTGCCTACTCGGCCTCCCAGGTCTTCTTCTTTATAAAGTGGTGAATACAGCAGACAGTATGATCGGATATAAAACCCCAAAACATCGAGACTTCGGCTGGGCTGCGGCGCGGCTCGACGACGTGCTGAACTGGGTTCCTGCACGTTCGACGGCTCTGCTCTTTATGCTCGCATCTGGACGCTTCGGCGTATGGCGGCAGATCAGTCATGACGCACAAAAACACCGGTCCCCGAACGCCGGTTGGCCCGAGGCCGCGATGGCCCAAGCGCTTGGCATCGCTCTATCTGGACCACGCACCTACAATGGCCGACAAGAAGACCACCCGTTCGTGAATGCGACCGGTCGCAAGAAGCTCGGCCCGCCGGACATATTAGCGTCCATCAGATTGCTGTGGCGTGTCTGGGGCGTCGTGTTCGGGGTTGCGTTGATCGCGCAGTTTTGGATGTTCATCCCCGTCGGATAACGCCTGTGACGGCTGCGGCCACCAATGCGGTAAAAACCCAGCCAAGCAGTTTAGCGACCCAGCGAATCCACCAGCCTTGACGGCCCCATGGCGATCGTGAAGTGGACGGGGCCCACGCATCTTCCTGCCCAAAATTAACAATTGGAATGAACAGATCCGCCGCATAGGCAACGGGATGAAATGTCTCATAGTCCTGGCCCGCCTGGCCGGGGGAAGACCAAAATTCCGCTGGATTTGACGGCGTCGAAATGGTCGCGGCAACCCAATCTTTAGAGACCAAAATCGGCGCTGAATTTGGCGCCATATCGCCCTTTTTCCACGTGATGTGAAAGAACGCGCTTGTGAGCGCAATAAGAACGATCGTCCAGATCAACGCATAGATTGGACGGTACCCATAACCCACCAGGTATTTCAACAGCGCCTTCGAGCATGTCAGAAGAAATGGTCTGAGACGAGCGCCGCGATCGCGTAAGGCATGTATGTCATCTTCGCGCTGCAGCTCCTCTTTGGCCATACGCACAAGATCAGCATCATCTCGGTGTCCGAGTTGTTCATAAACGCGGGCAAGTTGCTCGAACGGTTGGGCAGAAAATCCGATTGTGGATGGTTTCCGATCAAGCCAGGCAAGTCGCGCCTGGACGGAAATGTTCGTATGTTGGGCGAAAGATGCATATTCAAAACCATCCAGACGGACGCGAAACGACGCGTCCTCGGCATCTGGTTCGTCATTCAATCGCTTCACTTTAGCGCCCGAGAGATTGACTATACCACCCGAGACGCGAAGCGCCTTAGCAAAGAAAACGCCCCCCACCGAACATCGCGCAAGGGAAAGCGCCATACCCTCGCTTCCCTCAGCGCCATCAAACTGGCTTTGTTGGAACGCATCTTCATCACCGGAAACGCTCACATTCTTGATGTAGAAGTCGCGGTCGATCCGGGCAGAGGCCAAATACATCGCGCCAGTCGACGTAAACACAGTATCATTTGGTGAATACGGATGGTCGCCCATGTATATTGAGCCAAGCACCGTAAGCCCATTGGCAAAAAGTGCGACCCCTCTGTCAACGCGAAGATCAACATCACAAAGTTGAAGATCGCCATCGATCCGCGCACTGGGAAGAGAGATTTCGCCTGTGACCAAGCACCCCGCTCTGAGAAATAACGGGCCGTCAAAATGTGCCTGGTCGGCAATCAATCCGGGCAGTTCACATCCACTAATGTGGAGGCCGCGCAAGCGGCTGTTGACCAAATTGGGAGCTTTCTCGAGGACGGACTTAGAGAGGGTGATATCCGCACCGATTTGACACCCTTGGAGGTCAACTTGACCCGTGACCCATGCGCCACGGAGCCGGACCCCTGCCTGATGGCTTTTGAATTTTGGATCAGAGCCGATCAATAAAATTCTAAGGAGCTCGGCACGGATGCGCGTTTCATCCGTTGGTTCAGTTGGTTGATCGCCACTCGCCAGGACAGCGCGTTCTCCTGACCCCTGTGCCGCCAAAAGTGTCTTTTCGCCCAAACTTAAAGGGCCGAGGTGGCTTATGCGTTCCATGCCGAGTGTCTGACACTCCGTCGGGTCAATATTCAACTCCCGATTTCACCGACCTCAAACGTCCGAGTAGGTGTGTTTTGGGCCTGGTGTGGGCCGTTAAGTGGACCACCGCATGCGGCGTTTCACGCGTAGGTAAAGACGCCTTCCTGATACGGGACTTCACCGTCGCCCATCTTCTCTTTGTGTTGTGCGTCAAAAACAGCCGTAATTTGTCGGCATCCTTTGAGTTGCCCTTCGCCGACATGGTCCGCCAGGCTCCGAACGGTCATAAGGGGCATAACCCCGCGCGCACCTTCCGAGCGCGCATATGTGTTCAAACCGAGCATATCACCCCGGTCCAGCATATTGATTTGACACCGCAACGCACCAAACTTTGCATCAAATATCACGGGCTGAGACAGAGCAAATTGATCGCGTGGGGTTCGCAAAAGCAATTCTTCGGCCGAGTGCTTGACCCGTTCCGCCAAATCCGCAGGCACATCATCTGGCATGATTGCATCGATCCAAAGGGACAGCCGGTACGCCTCCTCCACCGTCGGTTCGAAACACGCGCGCAGGAACCTGTCGCGGTGTCTCTCGCGCACCTCAAGTGCGGGCCCGCGATCTGTCACGATACCACGATCGAACTTAACCAATTCATCGGCGAGGGACATAAACTCGTCTGTTTCAGTGGCGATGACCAGGATTTTACCTGCAAGCTTGGCCTTCAGAGCGAGCGCAAGAAAAGCCGAGCGTGACGTTTGATCCAGGTATAGCTCCGGCAAATTGAACACCAGAACAGGGGCCGAACTTGCAAAGCATCGCGCAAGGGCAACAAGTTTGGCTTGTACTGGGGTCGCCTCTGTTCGGATCTCTTGAAAGGCATTGTGTTCAGGAAACGCTTCTTCGAACGGATCGAACTCCTGCAGATACTTCACAGCTCGAGGAACGTTGATTGACGGATCCTCCAGCACGTTGAGTACCGATCCTGGCATCCAAACACTCGCGTCTGGCGCATAGGCAAAAACTTCGTCGATATGTATCTCACGAGAGTGTTGAAGCTGCACATTGCCGTGGGCTTGGCCGGTCGCAAGATACCTCAATAGAGTGGACTTCCCACTCCCGCTCGCGCCGACAAACATCAGACAGAGCCCTTGAAAAACCTCCGCAGAAAAGTCTTTGACAGGTCCGGCCGACACATTTTCAAGTTGTAAGAGAGTAAACTGTGTCGCCTCATCCGCACCAGCCGATACCGCAATATGCGCATTCCGTGTGTCATTCGGCGCCTCAACATCTGAAATGATCGTATCCAGATACGTCACATGCGACCATAGATTGATCGAAGCAAGCGCAAGCAGAACCAAGCCAGAAAAAACCGCGCTTGCAGGCCAAATCACAATAGTCAGGAGCGCGGGGATCGTTGCAACCGCGTCGGTAAGCACGAGTATAGTTTGCAAATCGCGGTGAGACCGCGGCCGATCGTGAAGTTTCGGAAAGCCGAAGCGACGGCAAAGTGACGTCCAAACACCAAGCAAACGCAACTCCGTTGCGGCCCCTACACTCCCAACTTGTTTATCGCGCTCAAAAACGGCGGAAAACACACGGGGGGCAATCCAGCCCAGAAACGCCACCGTGGACAAGACGGCCGCAAAAACTGCTGATACCATGAAGCCGATGCCAAGGACCGCAAGTATCGAAAACGCCGGGACAAAGACGCGAACCGCGAGGTGCGGAAACTCTGTTTTAAAACCGCGTACCAGCCAAAGGCGCAGAAACACCATACCAAGGACCAGTGAGGCAAAGAAAATTGCCTCCCGATTGAGCCGAGACATGTCGGAAATCAGGATTAACGCCACCCATGTCCCAATAATCAACATCGCATTCAGAACGCTACGGAGTAGCGCACCCGAATAGCGAAAGTAGAGCGCGGTTTTCGAACGTTGCGTATGGATCACGGGGCGATATCCCTTAGCATAGTTTCCGGATATTGAGCCGAGACAAGCCACGTCGATACGGTCGGGGGATCCGGTAAGTTTTTGGTCACTCTAAGATCGCCTTCGCGAAACCGTGTGTACCAGAGATCTCGATCAGTGACGTCAGGCGTTAGGATTTTACCTTGTACTTTGTGCAGCAGTGAGGCCAACAATATCCCGTTATTGTTCGATGTCTGCAGAGGGATGAACCCGGTGCCTTGCTCGTAAAGCCCCTCATAATACCCGAGCTCAGGATCACCAAGTGTGATCACAGCCTCGATCAATTGATCCGTATACTCAGTTTCCCATAGAGACCAAAGACCGAAGGCCGCTTTGGTCGCGATCGCAGCATGCTCCGGCGCAAAGACGCCCCTTGGCGTCGTCGTATTCCAAGGAAATCCATCAGAGAAAATCGTGTCATAGACGAAGTATGGAGGTCCCTTTACATTGTGCTCGGACCTTGCGGTCAGGTAACCATCGCGCCGAAACCGTTCTTGTTGAACATAGTAAATTCTGTCGGCAAAATCGGCACGCCATCCATCTGTGTGGACCCAATCGGGCGACGTGTCATCA
Source organism: Pseudomonadota bacterium (assembly GCA_038744815.1). GTDB lineage: Bacteria > Pseudomonadota > Alphaproteobacteria > Rhodobacterales > Rhodobacteraceae > Amylibacter. Next base: position 11,102 of record JBCDLY010000018.1, read on the forward strand.
TGGGGCAAGTCCCAATTCAACTCGAGCCCGTCCAATAGATAGCTCTCCGTGACCACGTAATCGCGGGTTTTGAATATACGTGGATCGCGACCGTCATACGGAACGGAGACGCCGTAGACACTGACCGTTCGAAAGGGCTCGGCCCGGTGCGCCTCGTGTGGCTCAAAGCCCCAAAGCGCAAAACCTTTGGAGGCATATTCTTCGTATCCGAGGCGGCCTTCTTGAGTATACACCGTCTCGCCAGTTCGCTCGTCTATACGCGCTCCATAGAGAAGCCCGTCGTCGCCCACCACATTCGTAAAATCCCAGCGAAGAAGAATACTGTCGATACTGTTCGACAAATATGGATACCGATTGGATAGAATGCGGAACCAGACAAGTAGACGCCCAATATCCAACGACGAAAACCCAATCTCGCCCGGAACATTCTGATAGTTCACGACTTCAGCTGTTTTGGTTTGATAGGCCTTATTCGGAAGCTCATTTCGAAAGAGCTTCATGGTGCGCATCGTCTTCAGAAGTTTGAATATCCGCTTATCGAATTCAGCTTTGTCGATGATACAAAGTTCATAGGCTGAGACCAATCCGCTGATGTAAGATGCGGTATCCCACATCGTTGTTGAGGGGTAAGTACCGACGGAATTTGCAAGACCGGTTGCCTCTTGCGTGTGTTTTTCAAAGAAGGTCCATGCAAGTCTCGCCGCTGCCAGTTCTCTCTCTGATAGAAATCCCTGGCGGGCGCGAAACGTCCTGACGAAGGAGTTGTCACGGCGATAACCTGTCCGCGGAAAGCGCCAAGGACCGCTTGGCGGCGCAGCCATTTCACACAAGCGCAGAGGTTTGGTGTTGGGCGTTTTGCCATTGATCGTAGAAAGGGTTTGCGGGCTCCAATCCTCGCGCAAGTTCTGTGCGTTGCGCGATCTCTGCGGTTCAGCATAGGGTGTGGCTGACTGCGCAGCCCCCGCGGATAACGCAGAAAACCGGGTGGTCGACGTTTGCGGGTCGAGGCCTGCGGCCCAGCCGGGACGGAGGGATTGGTTGATGCCACCGAACGAAAATTGCTGAAACAAGAGCCCAGCTGCGACAAGAAAAGTTCCGGCACCAAGCCATAGAGAAAGGTTTTTCATGACGCAAAGTCCTTTGGTTGCTGCGGTGAGAGATCAAAGTTCAAAGTGAGTAAGTTCCCCTTCGACAGCGCCGCAAAGCACACATCGGAGGCCAGACTGTGAATAAGATGCCAACCAAAGCCGCCTTCAGCAGCGACGGCAATGGAGTGGTCGACCTTCCGATCGGCGTCTTCGGCGGTCGGCGGCGTAAAGGGAGGCCCGTTATCAGCAATCGAGAGTTTGACGCCAGATCCACGCAATTCGCAGCGAAGCGATACATCTGGCACATCTATTGCACCGACAGAGTGTTCGACGACATTGTTGAGCGCCTCGGCCATCGCAAGTTCGATTTCGGCCACCTTGGACCGATGCAGACCATGATCTTCCAAGAACATCACTACACCTTTCAAAGCCTCCGATACGCCATTATGGGTTGGCACCACTTCGGAGAAGAAAATTGGAGGATTTGAACAGGCCATCTCCACTATGCAGATTTGGCCGTAGAAGACGTTGCCTGATCGAGCGTCTTATAAATTGTAAAGACGCCGTCCATCCGCGTAAGTCGGAAGACTTTGTCTACCGTTGATTGAAGACAGGCTAAATCCAATGGGCGCTCTGGCCCCAAATACTTCATGAGCGCGACAATCGCCCCAAGCCCTGATGAGTCCATGAACTCGACTTTTTCCATATTCAGAACGAGCCGACCTGTGACATCGTCTGCAATCGGTCGCATGACATCCTTAAAGCGTACGGCCATGGCCGCATCCAATCGGCGTTCGCCGAAATGTGCGATTGTCGCATCTCCGATAACTTCATGTGTAATATTCATAGGGACTCCTTTTTGGGTTTTGACGAACGCCGAAGCACACTTGTGTCGGCCAGATTGGGGAACTTCCCAGTTCCAATTATCCAAGCAATTTGGGGGATTTTCGTCATGACCGCACAGAGGCCGAGGGTAATGACGAGGGCACCGACTGCCTTTCCGAGCACGAAAAGCGTAGGATCACTCACATGATTGTAAAGGCCAAGCTCAATCAAATCCATGATCGCGGGATGCATCAAATACATCCCAAAACTATAGGGCGCGAGCTTTAGAAAGATGCTGCTCCAGTCGCTTTGACTGAGACCCATAATTAGGGCCACAACGGCCACAGGCATGAGGAAATCCCCCCAGAAGCCTGGCCCATATCCGTAGTTCCAGACGCCTTCGGTAATCACGTAGTAGCTGTCAGCGAGCTTAAAACCGAAGAGCAAAACGCATCCGATGACAGCCATGGAAAAAATGGCACTAAACTGTTCCGCCGAAAGGCCGCGGCGCAAAAGCCCGTAAAAGCTCGCCGCGACAAAACCGTAGCCTGTATAGGTAATGATTTTGATGGCACGCAAAAGATACTCGAAGCCAGCCCAGTCACGCAGCTCCGCCCACATCAAGACATCCAGTTGCTGCTTCGCAGCCAAGCAAAGAAGAATAAAGAACCCACAGACCGGCATATGTATCGCCCGCACAAAGAGCGGAAAAAACAACATAAGAGCAAAAAGCGTTGGCAAAAAATGCATGTGATACTGCACCTTGCCCAAGAGGAAGTATTGCAGCCACATCTCCGGGTTCTGCAGTTGCTCCCAAATTGCATGCTCGTACCCAAGCGCATTTGCTTTGATCAAGCGGAAGAAGGCATAGAACACGACCCAGAAGGCAAATGGGATCAACAAACGCTGCGCATAATCGCCGAGCGTTTCGAAGTATCCGCGGGGGCGCCGATCGAAGCTCAGAACCAGCAACAAAAGAGAAATGATCAGAAACAGTTCGGTTCGCGCGATGTAACTTACGGCGCGAATAAGGATGGGCCCGATCCGCTCAAGCTCCGTCGCATCCGGAAACGGCCGCCCTCTGACATCGGTTGTTGCGTGGACAAACACGACAGACAACCCGGCTACGACGCGCAAAACATCAAGCCACAAGAGCCTTCCGAGACCTGGTTTGGCCGCTTCCGTCATGCAATCCTCCTTCCGAACTACAGAAGGGATTGCTGATCACATCTACAGAACACCTTTCGAAGGAAGATCAAAACCTATCGAATTTTAACCGATATGGCCTTGGTTCTCGCCAACTTGACCACGGTGCAACAAGATATGGTCAAGAATGACACACGCCATCATTGCTTCACCCACAGGTACCGCACGAATGCCGACGCAGGGGTCATGGCGGCCCTTCGTAATCACATCGATCGCTTCCCCTGATTTTGTGATCGATTTCCGAGGCGTAAGGATAGAGGATGTTGGTTTTACCGCAAATCTTACGACCAAATCTTGGCCCGTGGAAATGCCGCCAAGAATACCACCCGAATGATTGTGACTGTATCTTACTGCGCCGTCTTCGAAGAAAATTTCATCGGCATTTTCGCTCCCTGTGAGCGCCGCTGCAGCCATGCCTTCTCCGATCTCTACGCCTTTGACGGCGTTAATGGACATCATTGCCGTCGCCAAATCCGTGTCGAGTTTACCGTAAATCGGAGCGCCAAGCCCGGCCGGAACACCTCGGGCCACAACCTCGATAATCGCACCAACACTTTCGCCGGACTTTCGAAGCGCGTTTAGATAGGTGGCCCAATCGTCCGCTGCGATGGCATCAGGTGTCCAAAACGGGTTTTTCTCAATCTGGTCCCATTCGAAGTTTGAGCGGTCGATGCGGCGTGGCCCCATCTGAACCATGTACCCAGTGATGAGAATATCAGGCGCAATCTGGTGTAGCGCGGCGCGCGCGATGCCACCCGCCGCCACCCTGGATGCCGTCTCGCGGGCGGAACTTCGACCACCTCCTCGATAATCTCGGTTCCCATATTTCTGGAAATACGTGATGTCCGCATGCCCCGGTCGAAACGTTTCTTTGATCTCAGAGTAATCCTTAGATCTCTGATCGGTGTTTCGGATCATCAGTTGAATGGGTGTGCCCGTCGTTTTGCCATCGAAGACGCCAGAAAGGATCTCGACCTGATCCGCTTCTTGTCTTTGGGTGGTGAACTTATTTTGTCCGGGCTTTCGCCGATCCAGCCACTGCTGCACCGCGGCTTCAGTGACTGCTATATTTGGCGGACAACCATCGACGGTGGCGCCAAGCGCAGGGCCATGGCTTTCTCCCCAGGTTGTGACCCGAAATAACCGCCCGAATGTATTGACTGACATATCCGCCCCCTTGAACCCAAGCGTCTTTGCCATGGGCCTTCGGGATTGCCAAGCCGCCCAAAAGAAAAGCGCGCAGCCAAGACCGCGCGCCGTGAAAGTGAATGGACCGAAATCCTATTCTTCCGGATGCTTCACATTGTACCAAAGTTGCTTGTTTGTGAGATACAGGAGCACGGACAGAAGGCCGAGCAGGCCCACCATAATCAGGCCCCACTGTTTCCGAGCCATAAGGCCAGGTTCCGCCGTCCACATCAGAAAGGCCGCAACGTCGATCGCTTGTTGTTCGATCGTTGCCTCAGTTCCATCTGTGTACTCGACGTCGTCACCCCAAAGTGGTTGGGACATCGCAATCCATTCACCTGGATAGTAGATGTTTTGATAAAAGACTGCATCGCCCTGTTCTTGGATTTCTTCCGTATATCCTTTCAACAGAGCCGCAATGTATTCAGGCCCACCAATGCCGTTCACCAGCTTCTTGAAACCAAAACCGTCATGGTAGACACCACGCGCCTTCGCCATCAAGCTGAGGTCTGGCGCATTCTCAAGGAGGGACTCTGGGAAGTAATCACTGGGTGTTGCAGCGCGAAAATCGTCAGTCGTGGCATCGTAAATATCAAACTGTTCAGCATAGGCCTTCACCTGCTCTTCTGAAAGGCCAGGACCGCCTTCATCGCCAAGCGTTCGAAACGCAACCAGTTCAAGACCGTGGCAGCTTGAACAAATTGCAGTGTAGACCTGCAACCCACGTTGAAGCTGAGCCTGATCGAATTTTCCGAACACACCGTCATAGGAAAAATCGATGTTCGGAATGGGCTTACCCTCTTTCCCGGCGGCCAGGGCCCCTGTTGCTGTGGCAAGCGCTAGGCCTGCCACAAGGATCAGTTTTTTCAACATCTCAGTTTTCCTTTATTCGGCTGGAACCATGCCTGCGTCACCAGGGGCTGTTCCGTTAGATGTTTTCGCTTCTTTTCCGAGTTTCGTGTTGAAATCATCTTCGATTGTTTCCGGCACCGGCAAAGGCTTCTCAACCCAACCAAGCACGGGAAGGATAACCAGGAAGTAGGCAAACCAATAGATGGTCCCGATCAACGAGATTTTCGGCACAAGACCTTCGGCTGGTTGACCACCGGCCCACATCAATACGAAAAAGTTGAATACAAACAGCCAGAAGGCCCATTTGAACAATGGTCGGTAGCGTCCCGAACGCACCGGAGACGTATCCAACCAAGGCACAACAAACATCACGGCGATCGATCCGAACATGGCCAAGACGCCGAGAAAGGCCGCTTCCAAAAATAGGAAGTCAAACGTGATCGCCCGCAAGATCGCGTAGAACGGCAAGAAATACCATTCAGGAACGATATGCGACGGCGTCACGAGCGCGTTTGCCTCGATATAGTTGTCTGGGTGGCCCATAAAGTTCGGGTGGAAGCCAACAATCGCGGCAAATACTGTCAGAATAACCGCAAGCGCATAGAGATCTTTGATCACGAAGTAAGGCCAAAACGGCAGCGTATCTTTCTTCGCTTCCGCCTTTGACGTGCGCCGAACCTCAACACCTGTTGGGTTGTTGTTGCCTGTTGTGTGGAACGCCCAAATATGGACAATCACAAGGCCTGCAATCACAAATGGCAGCAAATAGTGGAGCGAGAAGAAACGGTTCAACGTTGCGTTATCCACCGCTGGCCCACCCAAAAGCCATTCTTGCAATATCGGGCCAATGCCTGGAATCGCGCCGAAGAGGCCTGTAATCACTGTTGCGCCCCAGAAGGACATCTGTCCCCAAGGCAGAACGTAGCCCATGAACGCAGTCGCCATCATCAACAGATATATGATCATACCAATGATCCATGTGATCTCACGGGGTGCTTTGTATGATCCGTAATACAGTCCCCGGAAAATATGTGCGTAGACCGCAATAAAGAAGAGCGACGCACCGTTCATGTGGAGGTAACGAAGAGCCTGACCGGAGTTTACGTTCCGCATGATGTGCTCGACCGATGCAAAGGCCATGTCCACATGGGGCGTATAATGCATCACAAGAACAATCCCGGTGATGATTTGAATAGCCAGACAGAATGTAAGGACGATACCCCAGATCCACATCCAGTTGAGATTCTTAGGAGTTGGGATCATCAATGTATCGTATAGCAAGCCAACGATTGGCAGGCGCTTATCGAGCCACTTTTCGCCAGTCGTCTTCGGCTTGTAGGAGTCGTGAGGAATTCCACCCATGGATATTGGCCTCCTTAGCCCAATCTAATCGTCGTTTCGTCGAGGAAGGTCGCCGCAGGAACTTTCATGTTCTCTGGCGCCGGGCCCTTCCGTATCCGGCCGGACGTATCGTAATGGGATCCGTGGCATGGGCAGAACCATCCATCGAAGTCCCCGGCCTCGGCCAAAGGTACACACCCGAGATGCGTACACACGCCGATCATCACCAGCCATTCACCACTTTCGTCAAGCGTTCGGTTCACGTCGGCCGCATCGGCGTCCGCCGCGTTGTCATTGCGTGCGCTTTGGTCTGGAAGGTCCTCAAGAACAACAGCGCGGGCCGCCTCAATTTCTTCGGCCGTCCGGCGGCGAATGAAGACCGGTTTTCCGAGGAACATCACCGTCATCTGGCCGCCTTCAACAAGACCACTTACATCGACATCAATCGACGCCAAAGCCTGCACGTCCGCAGAAGGGTTCATCTGATTAACCAGCGGCCAGACAACCACACCTGTGGTCACCGCACCGGTTGCCGCGGTGGCAACGTAAAGAAAGTCCCTACGACCTTCGTCTTTTGCAGCTTGCGCCATCTTCTCTCCTTTGGGCATTCGCCCAATCGCACCTTAATTGCGCAGAGACTCCCTACACAACTATACGGCTACATAATTCGACGTTATTTGGGCGTCCAGACATGATCAGACGCATATTGCCGCAATTCACATGAGACTTGTTTCCTTTCAACCAGACATCGCGCCCAATCTTGGTGCGCTCATCCGGCTATATGCCTGCTTTGGTGTGCCACTCGACATTATCGAGCCCTGTGGATTTCCGCTCTCGCTTAAGGCGCTGCGTCGAAGTGCGAAAGCGCGGGCGTGTCCAAAATCACAGCAGAGGCTTGTGACATCCGCGTTCGCATCCCCATCAGTTATGCTAGGCGCAGCCTGAACGAAGCCACCGCCAGAGCGACAGTGGTCGCCGAGGCTGTGCGACACATGCGAAGTAAACTGTGTGTCACTAAATTGACAGAATTTCACTCTAGCTCGCTGTAAAGCGGCTTGGTAAGATTTCACATGCGAAAGTATAAATTTCTTGGTTTATTAGCTTGTTTTTTGTTATTTGCACCATTTGCGTCTTCTGAAACCATAAGGTGTAATCTCGAACAATATAATGTGGCTGATCGAGTATTGGCGGCTGGTTGGCTTGGAACGAGGTTCGAAATCGATATGGCAAAAAACACCCTTCGAATTGGCACCTACGACGGATGGTATGATCCAATCGAGATCGATGATGTTAAGTCCAACAACCGGTTCACAGCTTACATTGCGTATAGTATAAAAAGGACGGTTAAAGACGAAATCTACCGCCTTCGCTTTTCCTATCGTGTATATGAGGACGGGCGAGCGCGTGCTGAGATGTCACAACCTCGATACGTCACCCTTACAGGCCATGGCGAATGCTAATGAGAAAAAACTCTGTCAGTTTTTACAGATTATGTATTCAAGCCTTAGTAATTTGCTCCATATTGTTCGTTGGAACGAGCTTTTCGAACCGTGCAAATGCAACGGATTTCGTTGTGGAGGACGAAGTAAAGTTCGGTCGCTGGACTGTACAGAAGAGATCCTCGCCGACCAGAGGTCTCAACTGCCGGGCATTCATTTGTAATGCTGGAAACTGTGACAGCAGCGCAGTTACCGCTCAGCTCATTTTGTGGGGATCGCCAAGCGATCGCGTAATCGATACCGTATTCTCAGGTCGTTTTACACGCGCTGGTGTTTCAAACCCACGCGTCGACATCGGTGATCAATCTTTTGCTTTAGAGAGGTTTAAAGACAGTCGGTTCTTTGTCCCGAAAGGTGGAAATTCCGGTTTCCGACAAGTTCTGCGTGCAATTGATACAATGGGCGCTGGCCGTCTGGTTTTTCGAGATGATAATAATCAGGAGCAAATTAGAATTAGGAATCTTTCCTCTGTCCGCGATTACTTTGATCAACACTGTAGTTTGAGATTTTGAATTAACGTATTTTAGTCTTTGGTTTTTGTTTTGCGGCTTCGCGTCATCATGATGCATGATACTTAAAGTTAAAGAATAGATTGGCCACCGCAGTAGCAGTTCATAGTGTTTGCATACTCAGTTTGATGTAAGTCGATGAGCTAGCATCGGTTACTTGCTATCCAGAGACACATCCGCAATACGCATAACTTCGCGTTTGATCGTTGACAGCAGGTCGAAGCGAGTGAAGATATTAGGCTGGGTTCTTAAAGGCTGCCGCGTGCCCCTAACATCCGATCTGGTCCGCTCGACCTATGACACCATAGCATCCGCTACCATCCGCACGCCGCTCGTGCGCGCAACGCGATTGTCGCTTCAGCTCGGAATTGATCTTTTTCTGAAGATTGACAACCTTCAGCATACGAACGCGCGAGGAGCGCTGGCGAAACTGCTATCGCTCAGCGACGCAGAGAAAGCCGCAGGTGTGATTGCCTGTTCCGCCGGAAACCATGCCCAAGGTGTGGCCTTTCATGCAACGCGCCTTGGAATTACCTCGACCATCGTTCTACCAGAGCGCACACCCTTTAACAAAATCCAACAGACCGAAGATTTCGGTGCCAAGGTCATCCGTCATGGCACAGGGTTTGATGACGGTGTGCAATTCACATGAGACTTGTTTCCTTTCAACCAGACATCGCGCCCAATCTTGGTGCGCTCATCCGGCTATCTGCCTGCTTTGGTGTGCCACTCGACGTTATCGAGCCCTGTGGGTTTCCGCTCTCGCTTAAGGCGCTGCGTCGAAGTGCAATGGACTATGCGGATATCGCTGACATAACCAAGTGGGACAGTTGGGAGGCGTATATGGCATCGCCGCGTCAAGGGCGATTGGTGCTGCTCACGACACAAGGGACCGAAACGCTTTGGGATTTCGCATTTAACCCAAGTGACAGTTTGGTTTTGGGTCGAGAAAGCGCCGGGGTGCCCCAAACTGTGGCCGACGCCTGCGACGTCCATATCAGAATTCCAATTCGCGATGTTGCCCGGAGCCTAAACGTCACGACCGCGGCCGCTATCGCCCTTGGCGACGCCCAACGTCAGCTCCGCTGATCCCACAAGCATCAAAGATTGAGGTCGCGTGTGTAACTTGCGCGCGTTTCGGACCCATCATCATCAAGAACCCGTAAATCGATTTTGACCATATCTGCTTTGGCAAGCGGTACATACCGGCCAAACTCGCAACTGCCCCTCTTCCCCAGACCGCTCGCCGGGTCTTCTCTTTCCTGAACACTTTCGCGCTTGGTTACACTCTTCCCATGCCGGAACACTTCGCTCTGGAGAACGACACGCGATACGTTTGCGCAGTCTAAAAGCGAGACCCGGACAAATCGGCCGAGAAGGAATACTTTATATGCATCGGCCGACGCGATCTCAAACGGCGACCAGAACATGTCTTCTGAGACAAGATCATCGCCGCTGCCAGATGCGTTTTCAAGGAACTGATGGATCTCATAGCTGAACACAGCACCATTGAAACTGTACGGGAAGAGACCGGATGCAACAGCCGCGCTTGCTTGATTGACCCCAACTTGTGGAACCCGATTTCGGGACACCCAACGATCGACAATCTCTTGCGCCGATCGATTACGGTCGAGCGTTTCAGCATTCACGTAAAAACGTGGCTCGAACGCAAACAGATACTCAAGGCCGGTTCCCTCTCTTCGGCGTTCGAAATAGTCAAAACTGTTTACCAGACCGTCAATATTGACCACCGCCCCGTCATAGAAATATCCCAACGCACCCGCATCGTTCGAGAGAATAACAGGGGGATCGTCATCTGCGTGCTCGATCGCGTTCATACCGAGTGCGGCGTGATACGCGCCGAGTTCGAGATCATAGGTATCGAGACGCGGGACCTTCTGAAGTCCGGAAATCAGAGTATAGCCATATGCCCCTGTAAGAACGGCCACCGCGGATAAGGCAATCACATTTATCGAAGAGGAGGCAGGCGATAATCCTTCGCCTTGATGGTGTGCGGCTTTGTCGATGCCGCTCAATCGGTGCACGATATAAGGCGCGAGCGCAGAGATGAGAATGGCCTGGTCAGTAAAGTACCAGGCGGCTTGTGCATGTTGCGGGTCCAAGCTCCAGGCGTAATAGAGCGGACGGGCCAACGCGACCGCCGCCGTTCCAAACAAGATATAGTCCAAAAAGAAGGGCTCCTTCAAAGCCCCGCCGACGGCGCGAATACGATCCATCGCGATCAGCACCACACTGCCCAGCGCCAACAAAATGCTTAGCCGATAGATCGATATGAGCTCGCCCAGATCTGCAAAGAAATTTCTGTTGTTCGGATCGGAAAAGAACTCCGATTTGGTCATTCCGCTTACGGGCAATGGATGTCCGAAAACAAACGCCCAAACGGTGGCAAAACCGGCGGTCAGGCCAATAAATAACCCGAATATGATCAGGCTTTGGCGGGCCGCCATCCACTTCTTTGCAATCGCAGCGTCAACGACAAGCAGCGCGCAAAATGCGCATGAAAACGCCAAATACTCTAACCGCGCAAGCGTTGCGGCAAAGACAGCAATTGAAAGCAAAACGGCCCGGGCCAGTCCCCCCTCGTGAAAGCCGTGCGATACAAGTGTTCCACACAGAAAGACCGCGCAGACCGTCACCGCTTGCTCCATCCCCCCATAGTGGATGGGGGACGCAAGAAAGTAGACCAGTATCGGGAGACAAAAGGCCGCTGTCACATCGCGCTGTCGCGCGGTCGCAAAGAGAACAGCCGCCACGTAGTACAAACTGACTTCCAAGGTTTTGATGATATATAGATGCGTGATCTTGTCGGTCTCTATCGCAAAGATGGGTGCTTGCAAAAACAGCCAGAGCGGGTGGAACCCGTTTGTCTCGGTCAATCCGTCAAACGAAAACGCACCGTCTTCCCACAGGCGCCGTGCAATCTCGACGTAGTAAAACGCATCATCAAAGGCGTAGAAGGTGAGAAGCATGTATATACTCGTCTGATCCAAGAACCACACCACGAAGGCGGCAAAGAAAATGGACAGCAAGAAGACGAAAAGAGTGCGGTGATACGGCATCTTAATCCGTGACGCCCTGACGGGCAGATTGGTTTTGCAATTTGATCACGCCACACTCGAATTGGAACGTCGCCATTGTGAAGTTCCCCCCCTCTGATACCACTACACAAATTGCCAGAAAGAGAAACAATTTGACACTACCTGATCACATGAAAGCCGTCGTGACGCTTGGCAACGGTGGATATGATATGCTCGCCCACAAAGACGTGGCGCTACCAGCGTTGGGCGATACCGATGTCTTAATCCGTGTGCGCGCCGCAGGAATGAACAATACCGAAATCAATACCCGCCTCGGTTGGTATTCAGAGACCGTCACCCAAGCCACGTCTGAAACAGCCTCGGCGCAAGAAGTGGGTGCAGAAGACAAGGCCGACGGCGGATGGAATGCCGCGACGCCCTGGCCCCTGATTCAAGGAACCGATTGCTGCGGCACCGTGGTGACCTGTGGTCGCAATGCAGACCCATCGCTTCTCGACAAGCGGGTCTTGGTCCGCGCCTGTATGCGCCCCAACGGATTTGACGATCCTCTGAATGTCTGGATGGCCTCAGATTTCGACGGGGCCTTTGCCGAATATGTAAAGGTTCCAGCTTCCGAGGTATTCCCCGTCGAATGCGACTGGTCGGATGCAGAGCTTGCGACGGTTCCTTGCGCCTATGGGACATCCGAAAATATGTTGCACCGCGCTGACGTTCGCAATGGTGACACTGTCCTTGTTGCGGGTGCGTCTGGGGGAGTGGGCTCTGCCACGGTTCAGTTGGCAAAACGACGGGGCGCAACGGTGGTCGCGATCACGAGCGCATCAAAGGCGGATGCAGTTAGGTCGTTGGGTGCTCATCAGATTGTTGATCGCTCGACCAATCTGGTCGACGCGCTTGGCCCCGAAACCATCGATGTCGTTGTGGACAATGTCGCAGGCGATGGATTCCCTCAGATGCTGAAGGTTCTGAAGCGCCGGGGGCGCCTCGTCTCCAGCGGAGCGATTGCCGGGCCAATCGTCGATTTAGACATGCGCGACATGTATTTAAAGGATATCACCCTCATCGGTTGCACCGGCTGGGACGAACCCGTTTTCCCAAACCTAATTCGATATATCGAAGCCGGAGAAATGCGACCCGTGCTCGCAAAAACATTCCCTCTATCGAAGATCGTAGACGCCCAAATAGAGTTCTTGAAGAAGTCCCATATCGGGAACTTTGTGCTTATACCGTGACAAGTCAGGTGCTTTGATGCGGGGTCGTACATCAACGGTGTTGTTCGGCCCGTTGACGGCGTTTGGTATTTGGGCTGGGCCTCGGCCCTGATGGGAAAAATGTCCCGCTTCATCAATGGTATGCATAAGAAATAATCGCGTGGGTTGGGCCGAGTTATCTGCTTGCAACGCGCCCGTCTCGCATTTCAATATGTCTGTTATTTGTGAACTTTTGTTTTTTGCGCCAAAAGATAACGATGTCTGAGCGCATTCAAACTGCAAAGGAACACTACCGCTCCCGCTTTCCTGGCGCGCGGTTGGAGTTTCTGCGCGGTTTTGAAGATGGAACCTATGTTTACCTCCAAGTGCTCCACCCTGATGGCGGTACAGATAAAATTCCAGAAGGCCGCGATCTGTTCGAGTTTCAAGCGGATGGATCCGTTGCCAAGTTCCATCATGTATCCACCACATATTACATGAAAACCATCAGGGGGGCTGCAATCTCGCACGGGCCAGAGGAGGTTACTGATCTTGATAAGACGGATCACAACAAGGCGGTGATCGAGCGCTTTTTCAACGAAGTCTTGAAAACGAGCGCAGCGCAAACGCGGTATCATGAACTGCTTGATCCCGACATTCATTGGGAAAAGCCCACAGAAAAAGACCGCGCATTCATCGCCTTGTTTGAGGCGAACGCCGCCAGCTTTTTTCATGAGAACCTGATCGTGCACAGTTTCTTCGGTGGGGATGCGCGTCAGGTGATCGACAGTACTTTAGAGATGACCAAGCATATTGTAACCACAGATTATAAGCTTCTGATCGGCCAAGGAAATTTCGTGCTTTTGGAATATTTTGGTGAAGGCAAAGATTACGGGCGTTGGGATCGATTATTCTGCAGCCTAGAAGACGGGAAAATCCGGCACATTTTTTAGGGTTGCGGTTTAAGATCCGACGACACGCGTCGTCACGATACCCTTTTCAAGGCTTAGGCGCCGGACTAAGTAGCGGGCAACCGAGGGACGATATGCTACCTGATATCATGTACCGATTGCGCTTTAAGCTGGTCACGGTGAGTGTCGTACTTGCGCTTACTGCTGTGCTATCGGCCCCCCGCGGTGTAGAGAAAATCGGTGATAATCTGCAATTTGCGCTCCCTATCCTTGGATGGGGCTGTTCCATCATCAACGGACAAGGCGCAGATTACTTTGTCCGGTTTCTCACGTTGGAAGTGTTCATTCATGGCTCAAAGCAAGGTTTGGGGTATGCGGAAATCAATATGCGGCCCAACGGAGGCGACGAAGGTTTCCCATCTGGTCACACCTCGGCTGCTGCGTTCGGGGCCAGCAACCTGATTTATAACTGCGTGGACAAAAGTCATTGGGTCCAAGGCGCGGTTTTGATCTCGGCCGCTTTTGTCGGCGGCTCTCGGGTGGAGGCGAAAAAGCATGATATGTGGCAAGTTCTTGCGGGCTTTTTCCTCGGATGGCTTACGGATCGACTATTTCGTAAAACGCCTGGACCGCTTAAACGCTTGCGCAAATGGATGCGGGAGAACAACGTGGGACCGCGTGTCAAAACCTGGATTGGGGAAAAGTTTCCAGCGATGCGAGGTCAAGTTAAGTCCACACGACAAACTGTTCTCAACAAACTCCAGAGTGACAGGAAAAGTCCCGACTAAACCCGTCGGAGTTTGACACGGGCAAGCACGGTCGCATCAACCTCAAGCCCAGGTCCCGTGGCGCCAAACCGAATGACCCGCTTAAACCGATGTGCCCCATTAATTTGGCCACCATCTGGATCGCGCCGCAGGCTTGTCCCTTCTTCCACAGTGTCCAGGGCATCTTCGACATCTTGGATGACAGGCTGAACCCTAATCTGAGAGGCGAGCGCTACCGCGCCTGCCGCCACTGCAATGGGAACCAAAGGTAAAGCCATAACTCCTCCTGTCTAAGATCAAGGTAGGCACGGCTTATGCCAAAATCAAACCTTATGCCGCCAAGAGCTTCGTTTCGGCGGTCTCTTCGATCCGCGTCGCGATGATCTGACCCACAGGTTGCGGCGTCGCAAAAGCCACTTCGGTAAAACCTTCTGTCCGTCCCACCTTTGGGTTTTCGGTCAGCACGTTGTGTGTCTGTCCGACTTGCGCCTTCAAATGACGGGCGACTGCAGCAGCGCCAGCCGCGCGCAATCGGGCTGCCCTCGCTTTGATCTCCCCGCGATCGAGTTGCGGCATGCGCGCGGCCGGTGTCCCCTCGCGCGGCGAGTACGGAAACACATGTAGCCAGGTTAAACCGCACTCCTCGACCAAATCGAGCGAGCGTTGGAACATCGCTTCGGTTTCGGTGGGAAAACCTGAGATAATGTCCGCCCCATATACGATCTCTGGACGGGCGCGGCGCATGTCCTCGCAGAACCGGATCGCATCGTCGCGCAGGTGTCGCCGTCTCATCCGTTTCAGGATCAGGTCATCACCGGCCTGTAGCGACAGGTGCAAATGCGGCATCAGCCGCGCATCCCCAGCAACAGCGTCGATCAAAGCAGCATCGACCTCGACCGAGTCAATGCTGCTGATCCGCAAGCGCGGCAAATCCGGCACCAGTTTCAAAATCCGTTGAACCAAATCGCCAAAGGGTGGCGCCCCCGGCAGGTCCGCGCCCCAAGACGTGATATCCACACCCGTCAGGACAACCTCGTTAAAACCTTTGTCCACCAGCCGTTGAATTTGCTCCACCACAACACCTGCGGGCACCGAGCGTGAATTGCCACGGCCATAGGGAATAATGCAAAACGTACACCGATGATCGCAGCCGTTTTGAACCTGCACATAAGCGCGGCTGCGGGTACCAAACCCATCAATCAAGTGCCCGGCCGTCTCAGTGACAGACATAATATCGTCAACCATCACAGCCTCGGTCTGACCTCGGAAATCTGGTGCCATTGCGGCCCAAGTCTTGGCCTGCATTTTTTCAATATTTCCGACGACCTTTGCGACTTCTGGCATTTTGGCAAAGCTGTCAGGATCGGTTTGCGCGGCACAGCCCGTCACGATCAAGTGCGCATCTGGATTATCGCGATGCAGTTTGCGGATGCGCTGCTTCGACGTGCGCACCGCCTCTGCCGTCACCGCACAAGTGTTCACCACCACGATATCGCTGAGGCCCGCAGCGCTTGCCAACTCGGTCATGGCGGCCGTTTCATAGGCGTTCAAGCGGCAGCCGAGCGTTTCAAAAACCGGAGCCTTGCTCATGCGAGCGCCATAATCTGAGGGGAGACGACCCCGTCGAACACGTGGGCCGTCGGGCCGGTCATCCAAACGCCATCGTCCCGCCAATCGATATGGAGCTCTCCACCATCTGCAATCACAGTAACAGACCGATCGGTCAAGCCACGCTCCACCGCGGCGACCACGCTTGCGCATGCGCCCGAGCCGCAGGCCAAAGTGATCATTCCGCCCCGCTCCCACACACGCATCCGTATGGTTTTGGGGTCGATCACTTGCACAAATTCAACATTCGTCCGTTCGGGATAAAGCCATACCGTTTCGGCCTTGGGGCCAAGCAATGACAGGGACACCTTTTCCACGTCATCAAAGAAATAAACGCAGTGCGGATTGCCCATACCGACCGCGTGGGGATTTTCGGTCAATGGAAGATAGCGCCGGTCTGGTACCTCTTCGGCCAGCGGAATATCGCGCCAGTCAAATTGCGGCGCACCCATATTCACAGAAATCTGTCCGTCACGCAGCGTGGCGGGCAATACTCCGCGTTCAGTTTTCAACAGAACATCGTCCGCGCCGGTCTCATCAAATAGCAACTTAGCGACACAGCGGCTTGCATTGCCACAAGCCCCCGCCTCCGACCCATCGGAATTGTAAAACTGTATCTCGATATCAGCGTCATCAGATGCGTGAAGAACCGCAAGCTGATCAAATCCAACGCCTGTGTGGCGATCCCCAAGCGCACGGGCCAGGTCCGGCGTGACAGACACACCAGGCACCCGCGCGTCCACAATGACAAAGTCATTGCCTGCGCCATGCATCTTGCTGAATTTTAAGTCGCCTTTAGTCATTTCGGCCATATAGGCCGCTTCGCCCGATCATACCAGATGCCGCAAAAACGCAGCGGCATTCCGACTTGACCCATCAGGTCTGCGAGTCTAGTTGGCGGGTCTCGGAGAGCTGGTAGCTCAGTTGGTAGAGCAACTGACTTTTAATCAGTAGGTCCAGGGTTCGAACCCCTGCCAGCTCACCATCCGCACTCCCGCAGAACAGACACGGCCTTGGACGTCAGTGCCGCCTTGGGATGTTGGGAAATTTGCAGAGGGTCGTACAAAGTTGGATCTGTTTGCAGAGCGTCGCGCAAGCTCCGTCCATACTCTTGGCGAAACTCCGTCCCTAGGTTGAACTTTCGAACTCCAAACTCTTGCGCCAGGCGGGTCCGATCCGGCCAAGCCACACCCGAACCCCCATGGATCACCAAGGGTTTTGGGCACGCTTTTGAAATGGCCTGCGCGCTGTCCCAATCAATCTCAACGGTGCCCTCGGTCACCAAATGCACATTTCCAATCGAAATGGCCAATGCGTCGATATCGACCGCATCGATGAACCGCTCCACGTCCTGAACCGAAGTGGCCGCGGATGCTGCACCATCTGCGTAGCCGACGACGCCCAGCTCGGCCTCAACGCTTGCACCCTGGCTCCGCGCCTGTTCCACAACGGATTGCGTGATGCGAATATTCTCGTCCAAGGGCAACGCAGAGCCATCGAACATAACGGATGAAAACCCAGCCGTAAGCGCCCTTAAGCATTCCTTTTCGCTGTGGCCATGGTCCAAATGCGCAACAACCGGCGCGCTGGACTTATATGCCAGATACCGAAACATCTCCCCCCAGATATGAATTGGCATATGGGCCCGCGCCCCAGGCCCGGCAGAGAGAATGACAGGTGCGCCGGTCGCCTCCCCGGCGGCGACATAGGCTTGCGCGTCCTCCCATCCCAAACAGACAAATCCGATGGCAAAGCTGTTCTTGTGAGCCGCAAGATCGAGGGCTGTCTTAAGCGTCACCAGCGGCATTACTTAAACTTTGCCACCATGTCTTTAATGCCCGGAATGGTTTCGACCTGATAGGCATGGGTGGGTTGGAAAAACTGGACCAAGCTGCGCTGCGACTGACCCGCCAGGATAGTGAAGTAATACATCTCATAGCCCGGTGCTGCGACGCAAGGATGATAGCCCTTGTCGATCTTAAAGGTTGATCCATCGACGATGTGAAAGGCCTCGCCGACTTCGCCATCAACACCCTGAAGCAATTGCATGCCGAACCCATGCCCCGGCTTGAACCGGAAATTATAGACCTCGTCATGGCGGGTTTCATCGGGCAAGCGGTCCGTGTCGTGCTTGTGCGGTGGGAAGCCAGACCATCCGCCCGCCCCGACCGTGTAAAGTTCGGACACCAACAAACGCCCCACTTTACCGGGCGGATTTTGCCCCAAGATATGTTTGATTTTGCGGTGGGTCTTTGTGTCGTCAGAGCCGTATTGCACCGGGTCAATATCATCAGGCATTACGGCGAAAGGTATATAAGTTTCATCAAATTTTGCGCCTGCCACGAACACTTCGCAGTCCGTTATAGCAGTCATCTCAGCAGTCATTCGAGCGGGCACATAGACGCCCGAAGGCTCCCCGTCCCAGACGTCGCTGCCCCGGAAACCAACCTTGTCGACCGCGAAATCGCCGACCGAAACCGAAAGTGAACCTGTCGCTGGAACCACGCATGTTTCATAGCCTGGGACATCGCTGTTGAAACTTTCACCGGCCTTCAGCTTGACGATGTTGAAATAGCAAAGCGGTGTTGCCGCATCGTCTCTATCAACAATGGCTTGGTTTTGATTATCAAAAGGCGCGATATGCATCAGGCATATCCTTTCATGAAAGCTTCGGTTTCTTTTGTGTTCGGCATCGCACTTGCACAACCCCGTCGGGAGACGACCAGGGCTGCTGCGGCCGCACCAAAGCGCACCGCATCCTCAAGCGCGTCGTCCATCATAAGGCGAGACAAGGTGCCGCCCAGAAAGGCGTCGCCCGCTCCGAAGGGTTTGAGGGCGCTGACCATGAACGGTGGGATCAACTTAGGATCACCGCCCAAGATTTCACACCCCTCTGACCCGCGTTTGAACAATACGATTTTGCCTGAATGCGCCAAATCTTGGGCGACGGACTTCCCGCCGATGATGTCAAACTCTTCGTCATTGCCGACGATCATATTTACGTGGTTGGCAGCTTCGGCATAGGTTTGGGCGGCCTCGCCTTCTGCCCAGGAATAGGGCCGGTAATCCAAATCGAGGATCGCGAAATGCGCGCGCGCGAGTGCCGAAAGGGTTTCGCGGCGGCTTGGCTCTTGCGCCAGCGCGGTCCCGGTGGCGACCACACAGCGGGCGGAGTGTACCAAACCATCAGACAGGGTCGGCATTTCGAAATCCGCCGCGCCATTGCGATAGATAACTGTTTCTGACCCCGTGGAAAGTGTCTCTGCCATGGCAAGCGACGTGCGCGCACCCTGCGAAATAGGATCGGGTGTTGCGTGATGCACGCCATACTGGGCGAGTTTCTTCGACACAAAACGCCCCACTGGATCGTCGCTGATGGGCGCGGCCAAGGACACTTTACGTCCATGCTTGGCCATCGCGACTGCGATATTTCCAGAGGACCCACCCAGATCAGAGGCAAAGCTGTTTGCATCCTCGATCTTCGTACCATCGGGCAAAGGATAGAGGTCCATGCCCGCACGACCGATGATCAGCGCGTCATATTCGGCGTTCGGGTGATGTGGGATTAATCCCATGCGGTGATAAGCTCCTCAAAGGCGGCGGCCATCATCTGCTTTGCTTTGGCATCATCAATCTGACCTTTGAACCAGCCTTCCGCGGCGGCTCCAAAGACGGAGCGGCCGACCGCGAACCCTTTGCAGAGATCGATCGATTTGCATTTGCGCAGCGCATCGCAGAGCTCAGGGATGGGCGCAGACAGGCCCAATAAGACGACGCCGCGACAATGCGGGTCGTGCTTTTGAATCAGGGTCTCCCATGCCGCCCAAGAGGCATCCCAGTGCTCGGCGCTTGGCGCTTGGAGTTTCCACCAATCGGGAAAGATGCCCAGCGCATAGATACGGTCTATGCAACGAGCGACGGTCACGTCATCGATTGCACTGCCCTTAGGCGGAATGATCTCCAGCAGCAGTTCCAGATTCCATGTCCGTGTGGCCTCAAACAGGCGTTGTATTTGCGTCAGCTGTGCATCCATCATCGCGGCATCATCATCCGGGTGCATGAAGCAAAGGCATTTGACGATATGTTCCTGCGGCACTTCTTTGAGGAAATCGCTGATATTCGCGCCGCCTTCGAATTCCAAAGGACGCGAGCTGGGCCATTCAACGGGGCTTGCCATCCAGAGGTCATTTCCAGTCATTTGATGGAGAGCGTCCAATCCCAACCGACGGTCGCACAACGTGCCAATCCCGCGATCTGGATGGTTCGCTTTTGCCTCTAAGGTCACCTCGGCACAAAGCTGTTTGAACCCGGCGATTTTGCCCACGTCATCACACAGCGCTTCCAGCTGACTGCGGTGGTCAAAGGCAAAGGCCAGGACCTCGGGCCAGTCGCCCTGACGTGTGGTCGACCAATGCAGTTGGTTCAACGCGGGGTCTTCACGCAGACGGAAATGATCGGACCCATTGGCGATGAAGGTCTCCAGCTCTTTTCGGCTGGGATAGCTGGGCGCACAGGCATGCCGGCTGACGGCAAAAGCCCCGCAGGCATTGGCCATGCGGCAGGCCGCCTCCCAACCCTGGCCTTCGGTGACGCCGGTCACAAGACCGCCCATAAAGGCGTCGCCTGCACCCAAAACATTGAAGACCTCCACCGGGAAGCCCCCCACTACCAAACCGCCATCAATCGTCTCGGGAATACCGCCTTCGAACACCGCGCAACCCATCGGACCGAGCTTCACGATAAAGGTGGCATCCGTCAGCCCGCGGAGTGTCTTCAAACACGTGATCGTATCGGTTGACCCTCCTGCAATGTGGATTTCTTCTTCCGTGCCGACCACAGCATCCAGATGCGGCATGATCCCTTGGAGATGGGCTGTCACAGCGTCGTCGGCAATAAAACGCGTTTCGCCATCGCCTTTCGACCCAAGGCCCCACAGCACGGGCCGATAGTCGAGATCAATCCAGCGCATCGCGCCATGTGTCTTCGCCAATTCGAGGGCTTTGACACTCGCCGCATTTGTGCTTTCGGTCGAAAAATGCGTGCCAGAGGTGACCACGGCCTTGGCGGACGTAATCAGCGCCTCGTCGATATCATCAACACTGATCGCCATATCCGCGCAATTCTCGCGATAGAAGATGAGTGGAAAACTCTCTTTGTCGCGGATACCCAGAAGGACGAGCGCAGTCATGCGATCATGATCGGTGCGCAGATGATCCACAGACACGCCCTCGCGCGAAAGCTCTTCGCGGATGAACCCGCCCATGGCATCATCACCGACCCGGCTGATCAGCGCCGTTTTCATCCCCAATCGCGCCGCCCCAATTGCGGTGTTCGTTGGGCTACCACCGATATATTTTGAGAAAGACCCCATATCCTCAAGCCGCGCGCCAACCTGATCCCCATAGAAGTCAACGCCCGCGCGACCGATCATTACGGCATCGATCGTCTTTTCGGCCATGTCTCCTCCCACATTGCGCAGAATATTCTTTCCCTTCGGTCCATTTGGTAGAATATATATTCTACCACTGCAATTCCCTGGAAGAGGTCTGCGAATGAAAGTCGCTCAATTCGGTGCCGGTCGGATCGGCAAAATTCACGCGGGCAATGTGGCGCGGCATAAACGATCGACCCTAGCTGCCATTGTCGACCCCCATGGACCAAGCGCATCCACATTGGCGGATGAATATGGAGCCGAGGTGAGAACGGCAGAGGATGTGTTCGAGGACGTGGATATCGATGCAGTCATCATTGCGTCCTCAACGGATCAGCATGCCGATCAGATCGAGGCCGCCTCCGCCGCTGGAAAGGCGATTTTCTGTGAAAAACCGATCGATCTGGACATCACCCGCGTTCGAGGCGTCGTGAACCACCTGGAGGCCCATCCCGTGCCCTTCATGCTGGCCTTCAACCGCCGCTTCGATCCAAACTTTCAGGCGATGAAGGCGCAGATTGAGGCAGGTGCAATTGGGGATGTGGAGATGGTCACGATCTTGTCGCGCGACCCAGGGCTGCCGCCGATTGAGTATATCAAAGTGTCGGGCGGGATTTTTCGCGATATGATGATCCA
>JBCDLY010000019.1:0-32451 GCA_038744815.1 Pseudomonadota bacterium
CATAATGCTATCAAAGTCGAACTCGTGATCCACGTATTCGTGGTTCCAATACCATTGGAAGCCGGTTGCCTTGATCGTCACATCCGCCTCGGGGATTTCCATCTGCTTGAAGAGCAGCGTGAGAGACGGAGGAATAATCGCAATCAGGATCAACACAGGGACCACGGTCCACGTCACTTCCAACGCGGTGTTGTGCGTAAACTTCGCCGGGTTTGGGTTCATCCGGCGATTGTACCGGACTACAGCGATGATCAACAAAGCCACAACAAACAGGGAAATCGCGGTGATGATGTAAAGAAGGAATGTATCCATCCATATCAGATCACGCGCCAACTCCGTCGCAGGTGGCTGAAAGTTAATGCCGCCATCGATTGGTTTACCTATTGTTTCAAGGCCTGTTGGCTCATTCGCAAGAACGCCGCTTCCGCTCAAACCGAACGCGGCCAGTGCCGCAAAAAGCTTTCTCATATCCCTGTCTCTCCTTCAGGCGCCGAACAACCAATTTCGTTGGTTGCGGGGTTAACACGTAGAACCATATAGAGTGTCAAAGCTCAACCCTCGGCGTTTGCGGCAAAGAGCCGCTCGCGCTTTTTTTGGCAGGTAACATGACAGACACCGCGTTCTCCCCGTTCGAAACCGATCTCGACCATGACGCGAGCCTTCGCGTGCTTCAGGAAACGCTGGTCGGCGCAGACGATGGAGAGCTCTTTCTTGAACGCCGCAGAAGCGAAACCATCACACTCGATGATGGTCGGATCAAATCGTCATCATACTCTGCAGATCAGGGATTCGGTTTGCGTGCCGTGTGTGGCGAAACAACAGCGTATGCCCATTCCACGGACTTGACAGAGGCCGCACTTCGCCGTGCGTCCGAAACTGCACGTCTTGCAATCACGGGACAAAATGCGGTTCTTGCGCCGACCCCGGCCAGAACCAATACAAAACTCTACATTGATGACAATCCAATCGCAGGTGTAGATTTTGCACGGAAGATCGCTGTGCTCAAAGAGCTTGATGCCTATGCGCGCGCATTGGACCCACGGATCGTTCAAGTCTCAGCGACCATCTCGTCAGGACTTCAAGAGGTTGCGATTTTACATCCGTCTGGCGAACAGACAACAGACACGCGCCCCATGGCGCGGATGAATGTCTCGGTGATTGTCGAAGAACACGGCCGCCGCGAAGCTGGTGGCAGCGGCGGCGGCGGGCGGCATGATCTTGATCGCGTTCTAAAACCCGAAGTTTGGCAGGCGAAGGTCAAGGAAGCCCTGCGGATCGCGACGGTAAATCTAGAAGCCGTAGCAGCACCTGCAGGTGTGATGGATGTCGTACTGGGGCCTGGCTGGCCCGGTATCCTGTTGCACGAGGCGATTGGCCATGGGCTCGAAGGGGATTTTAACCGCAAAAAAACGTCGGCCTTCGCTGGTTTGATGGGGGAACGCATCGCCGCGAAAGGGGTGACCGTTCTTGACGACGGCACGATCCCTGACCGGCGGGGCTCCATCACCGTGGATGACGAAGGCACGCCCTCTGGGAAGAACACGCTGATCGAAGACGGAGTTTTGGTGGGTTACATGCAGGATCGCCAGAATGCGCGTTTGATGGGCGTGGACGCGACAGGCAATGGTCGCCGCGAAAGCTATCAGCATGCGCCGATGCCTCGTATGACCAATACCTATATGCTTGGTGGCAATGCGGAGCCCGAGGCAATCGTCAAAGACTTGACGGATGGCATATATGCGGTGGGTTTCGGCGGGGGCCAGGTGGACATCACGAACGGTAAGTTCGTGTTTTCATGCACCGAGGCTTACCGCGTCAAAGACGGCATTGTCGGTGCGCCTGTGAAAGGGGCCACGTTGATCGGCGACGGCGCGACAGCGCTGAAGCATATTCAAGCGATTGGGAATGACATGGCACTGGACCCAGGACAAGGAAATTGTGGCAAGGCTGGACAATGGGTGCCTGTCGGCGTCGGGCAACCGACACTCAAAATTGGCAACCTTACCGTCGGCGGCAGCGAAGCCTAGACCTTCGCTGCGCCCTGCCCTGCCCGACGACCAAAAACTGTCCCGGATGTGAGACCGGACCCACCTGGATATCCGCCGAAAAAGACGCCGCCCACCAATTCACCGCAGGCATGAAGACCTTCGATTGCCGATCCGTCGTCTCGTAGGATGCGCCCTGCCTCGTCCACTTTGAGACCACCATAGGTAAATGTGATCCCGCCGGTCACCGGGTATGCGCGATAAGGGGCAGTATCGAACTTTTGCGCCCAGTTGCTTTTGTTCAATGCGAGGCCCTTTGTCCCCTTTCCATCGAGCTGAGTGGGATCGAACGATCTTTCGTCATCAACCGCATCATTGAACGCCTGCAGCGTCGCCATCGCCCCATCGCGGTCTACACCGTCCAGTTTTGAAACCAGCGCCTCTAACGTGTCTGCTTCAACAAAATGGGCATCCTCGAACCGGTATTCATCATAAAGAAGGTCGAACACTTTTGAATCGAAAATCTGCCATGCAAAATGGCCCGGCTGTTCAAGAACCGCGCGGCCAAATTGCGCATATGTGTAATTCCGGAAGTTGATCCCTTCATCGACAAATCGATCCCCCTTGGCATTCAACATCACGCCAAGGAAGTAACAAATCTTGCGGTACTTCTTTCGATCTTTCGGTGGAATATCGAGGTTGCCGTAATCCTTCATGTGAAGATCCATAGGCGTGGCGTGGCACCCGCCATACAGGCCATACGCCTCCGCGCCGAGGTCAAACGCAATGCGAAGCCCATCGCCCGTATTGTGCGGCGTGCCCCTCACCTTGGCGACCGTCCAATCTGGGCCGATATGTTCGGCGCGCATCTCGTCCGAAGCCTCAAACCCACCACAGGCAAGCACGACGGCGTCTGCAGCGATATCTTCATCACCGACCTTTACCCCGGTCACACGATCCCCATCTGTCATTAGGCCCGTCATCCCCGCAGCATAACGAACCTTGCCGCCGCGTTTGTCAAAAGCGCGGAGTTCCATATCAAAAAGCCCGACGCCCTCGTTCTCGGCAGCAAGGGTCAATCCACCCCAAAAAATATGCTTTCCGTCCTTTTCGAAGGACTGACGCGCATAGATCGGCTCAAAGGTCACATCGTGATCGGCCAGCCAGCGCATCGCGTCGTAGGATTCGCCGACCAAAATCGTCTGTTCGGGCGACATTGGTCGCCCTTCATTGAAGCCGAGCAAATCGCTTGTGAACTTCTCAGACGTATAGCTTCCGAAATCCGTATTTGGGATACGTGGATCATCGGGATTGGCCAAGAGGGGGATCAGTTGTTCAGAAGTCTCATACGCAAACCGCATGGCACCCGCAGTGTATTTGGTGTTCCCTCCCGCCAGATCAGCATCCGCCTTTTCCAGCATCAGAACCTCAGCGCCTTCGTCCAACGCCGCAAGCCCGGCGCACATGGCGGCGTTTCCAGACCCAACAACAATGATTTTCTTCGCCATAATGATCCCTCCTTCTTCCCACCAATTGCTAATCTTATGCAGGCGGAATGGGCAAGCGGAATGGGCCGGCATGCGCCAAATCGTAACGTTGACCGAAGCCCACGTTGAGAACGGTTCTCAAGTGCCTATCTACCGCGCGTGAGACGAAGACTGTTTTTACAGATGAGCCGCGCTGCTTTGACTTCGCCTGCGGTGCTCGCAAAGGCTCTGGTGGAGTGCGTGTCGTTTCCAACACACAGCATGTCAAAGACAGGTTCAAAATAAACGTCGGACAAGTGATCGAAAATGCCGCCGAAGAGTTTGTTCAAAATGCTTGGGAAGAGGACAGTCCGAGCCTGTGTTCAAAGGCTTCTAGGCCTTCCACCAGCATCGTCTCCGAGGAAGACATATGCGACCGCAATGTCGAATTGAGCCCCCCTTCTGTGGACAATCCTGACAGAGCCTCAGACACGCCACCCGAAGGCAGCTTTGAGAACTGCGCGGACAGTAAAGAAGCAATATAAGCCTCGGCGGCTTTTGCATCGCCTGAATGCTTGGTCAGCCACCCGGCTGCGGCCTGAACGTGCGCCAAGGTCGTGGAACAGAGCGCGGTGGCCGCGAAATGAGCATTGAGGCCGTTTTCGCTTTGGACCGGGATGATCGTGTTGTCGTCGCCAAAGAGCACGGCCACCAGATTGACTTGGTCGCTCGGGTAAACAGGTAAGGGGCAGCCACCTGTCTCGATAAAGGGCAGCGGGATCGTGATCGCGATTTCTGTGGCGGGCATGCAGGCGTTTTGCAGCTCGGCCAAAGGATAGTCGACCATGACCGAGATGATCTTGGTTGAGGGCATAAAGGTGAGGGTCGGGATCACCGACCGTGCGATATCGGCGAGCAGACACAGCACGACCATGTCCGCCTCTGCCGCGATCTCTTCATTGGAGCTGATCTCGACATCTGGAAGCTGCGTCAATTCTGCCGCCATCTCCGCATTGCGGGGGGATACCAAAATCTGATGGCCCTTCCCCGTCAGCCCGTGCACCATGGAGGCCGCAATCGCGCCTGTGCCTATGAAACCAATGATCAAGCCCGCAACCTCGCGCCTTCCGGATCAAAGGGCGGATTGTCCAAAATCTTCGCACCATGCGGCAGGCCCAAAACGGCCACGTCCAGTTCCGTCCCCGGTGCAGCATGTTCGGTTTTCACAAAAGCCAGTGCCAAGGATTTCTCCACTGAATAGCCGTACGCGCCCGAGGACACGCGGCCCACGGGCCGACCATCCTTGGCAAAGACCGGCTCACCCCCGCTGGCATCCGCATTGTGATCCACATCGACCTCAAGCATGACCAGTTTTTCGCGCGGCGCTTTGTCCATCAGTGCGGCATAAGCCTCTTTCCCAAGGAAATCCGCCTTTTGCATTTTCACCAGACGGTCGAGCCCGACTTCCTGCGGCCAGTATTCGGGTGAATATTCCCGCCCCCAAGAGCCATAACCCTTCTCCACTCGAAGACTCAGCAAGGATCGCCCACCCACGGGCACAATGCCAAACGCGGCTCCGGCTTCGAAAATCGCCTCATAGAGCGCGAGTTGGTCGGCCTCATCGACATAAATCTCCCATCCCAGATCGCCGGTGAAACTGACGCGGATCGCGATCGCCTTCAGGCCCGCAACCTCAATCTGGGCAGAGCGCATGAATTTCCACGCCTCATTGGACAGATCGGCATCGGTCAGCTTGGACAAGAGCGCGCGCGCATTCGGCCCCGCCACATTGAAGCCGCACATCGCCTCGGTCTGGCTGTTGAAATTCACTGTGTCGGGCCTCGGCACCGCTTTGAAAAAGCGCAGGTGATAGCGTTCGGCCATGCCCGAGCCCACCATGAAGAAATCCTCGTCGCCCAGTTTGGTCACTGTGAAATCACCCGCGATTCCTCCACGCACGCCCAAGAGCGGCGTCAGGCACGAGCGCCCGATTTCCTTAGGCACATAATTCGCGATGATCTTATCGAGCCAATCGGTAGAGCCTGTCCCGCTGATCCGGTATTTCCCAAAATTCGAGACATCGACGACGCCCACGCTTTCGCGAAGCGCGCGGCATTCGCGGCCCACTGGTTCGAACCAGTCTTGGCGATCAAAGCCGTATTCCTCGGTGCCGTTGCCGCCAAACCAGAGCGGATGTTCCCAGCCATAGTTCAGGCCAAAGACAGCCCCCATTTCTTTTTGTTTTTGGTAAACGGGGCGCATGCGCATTGGGCGACCCGCCGCGCGCTCTTCATAAGGGAAGTGGATTTTGAAGCGGTTGGCATATTGGTCGGCGACCTTGGCTTTGGTGAAATCCTTGCCTGCCCAATGACCGAAACGTGCGAGGTCCCAAGGGAACATGTCGAACTCGCTTTCGCCTTCGATGATCCATTGCGCCGACATCAGGCCAAGTCCCCCGGATTGAGAGAAACCCGGAATGATGCCTGTGCAGCAGAAGTAATTCGACAATTCCGGCACAGGGCCAAAGAGCGCGGCAGAATCCGGCGACCAAATCATCGGGCCGTTGATCACGCGTTTGACGCCCACTTCGGCGGCCGCGGGCACCCGCGTCAGCGCACGTTCGATATTCTCCATGATCCGGTCGAGGTCGTCGGCGAACAACTCATGTCCGAAATCCTGCGGCGTGCCCTCTTCGGCCCAAAAACGCAGGTCCTTTTCATAGGCCCCGATCAGAAGCCCGTTGCCCTCTTGCCGCATATAATACTCGCCATCGCGGTCCGCGACGGATGGCAGGCGACGGTCCATCGCCTCGATCTCGGGGATGGCGTCGGTCACCAGATATTGGTGTTCGGTCGGTTGCAGGGGCAGTTCAATGCCGGCCATCCGCGCCACCTCGCGCCCCCAAAGACCGCCCACGTTAACGATCCAATCGGTTTTGATGTCCCCTTTGGGGGTCTCGACAACCCAAGTGCCATCGGGTTGCGGGATGGTCGCCGTCGCGGGCGTAAACCGGTAAATCTCGGCCCCGAGGTTACGCGCACCAATCGCATAGGCGTTCGTGACACCGGACGGGTCCACATTGCCACCCAGCGGTTCATACATGATGCAGCGGATGTCATCATAATTCACAAGCGGGTTTTTCGCGGCTGCCTCTTCCTTGGTCAGCTCGTAAAAGTCAGTGCCAAAGACCTTGGCCTTGGCCGATTGAATGCGCAGCTGATGCTCGCGCTGTTCGGTTTGCGCGAGATAGAGCGAGCCTGGTTGAAACACGCCACAGCTTTGGCCGGTTTCTTTTTCAAGCTGCTCATAGAGCTCCATCGTATAATATTGCAGCTTGGAGATATTGTTCGTGTCATGGAGACCATGCAGGTTTGCAGCCGCATGCCAGGTCGATCCCGATGTCAGCTCATCGCGTTCGAGCATCACGACATCTTTCCACCCCAGCTTGGCGAGATGATAAAGGATCGAACAGCCGATCACCCCTCCGCCGATCACTACGGCTTGTGCATGCGTTTTCATCTCTCTCTCCCTTTTCGCGCGGTCGCGATATTTGGTTTTCAACGGCGCGCGAAAGGCGCGCCTCTTTTAGGCCTCTCGCCCGCGTTTTTTTAGTTCTGATCTGATGATCTCAGCCTCTGGTGCGCCATCCTCGAGCGCAAAGACATAGGCATGGACCAAGTAGAAACAGCCTGCGTTTTCATCACCTTCGGCCAGCTTGTCCAAACCCTGATCCCAATAGAGCTGCATAATCTTGCGGCGATCGCCTTGGTCAAATGCCGCAAGCAATTCGTCATTCTTCACTCGGCCGCCATCCGTCCGGGTTCCAATTGTGCAGCAACCCAATCATGGAACATATGCGTCGGGCTATCCATGGCGGGCGAGAATTTACCCCCGTCAAAAAAGCGACCCATCCGGCCCTTTTGCATGCCTTCGACCACAAAAATGTCCTCTTCAAAAACGACCTTCCATTGTTTGGTGTTCGCAGTGCGCAGGTCGGCAAACCCGTCTTCAGCGGCCTCGGGTGCGGCATAGTAAAGCTCGATATGTTCGACCGTGCGGTCCTTGGCCTTGGGTTCCAAAACAATCGCAAAGACGTGGTCGCGGTGCACACCGATCAGCGTGTTTGGATAGACGGTGATGTATTCTGCAGATGTATCCCATTTCTCGGACAGGCCTTCAAAATCGGGGAAGCGCTGATCCCCCTCGCCCTTCAGCTGGCGATAGACCAGCGTGCCCTGCCCCGAAAACTTTTGCGGCGCTTCGACATTATAGTGATCTTCCAGACGCGAATAGGAATTCAGCCCCGGATGCACCCACGGGAGGTGATAGCTCTCGCAGTAATTCTCGACCGCGAGTTTCCAGTTGGTCTGCACCTCCAACGTGAAGCTGCTGTCCGCGCCGCCATGGTAAATCGGTTTGTCGGCGAATTCCGCCCAGCGCGCGAGCAATTCTGCATGCGCCTCTTCAAACGGGGCGGCGGTGCCAGAGACATTCACAAAGACCACATCCATGAAGACATGGGACCGGATTTCGATTAGACCCAATTCATCCCGCTTAATCTCGTCATGCAGGTTCTGACCAGGCCCGCCGACATGGGGCGTGGACCGCAGCTGACCATTCAGGCCATAGCACCAAGAATGATAGGGGCAGCGGATCGTCCCGCGAATATTGCCCTTTTCCTGCACCAGGATCATACCCCGATGGCGGCACGTGTTCTGATAGACTTTTACTGCCCCGTCATGATCGCGCACCAGCAAAAGCGGCATGCCCAGAAAATCAACGGGCATCGTATCGCCCTCGTTCGGGATGTCCTTGCCAAAGCCGACACCAGACCAATTCGCAAACAGAACCGCTTCGCGCTCCTCCTCGAAAATGGCGTCGGAGACGTAGTGTTCATTGGGAAGGCCTCGAGCCTGCGCAACGGGCTGACGTACGGCGGACAAGTCCATTTCGACCTCTTCTCTGATGATCCTTGTTTGAATTTGCGCAGCTTCAGACGGTTCGCTTTTCTGGAAACGCCACTCCATTGGGCGTGGATGTCGTTTCCAGTGTTTCATCGCCCTTGAGAACCGCTGGTCCCGACAAGCGAAGCGCGCGCAAGCAAACTGCTCCACGCTGAATTCAGCGTGACGTATGCAGACGTGACGCTGAAGATTGCGCAAGCTTTTGGACAGGACTATAGGATCGACCAGTATCAGAGTTTGACGTAATTGGTGTAAATGGCCCTTCCCGAAATAGTAATAAAGTTCTGGGAACCGGTCGCCCGGCGGTTTGTATCACTGCGCGACGACTATACCGAGCCAGAAATGACGTTTCCGGAGGACGTAAGCACATTCCTCGAAGAACAGTATCGTGGATACAATCGCGTTCTTGAATACGGATCGGGTGGGTCCACAATCCTCGCCGCCCGTTTGTCACGAAAACGTCTGGTCAGCGTGGAAAGCGATGAAACCTGGTGCTCTGAACTAGGGCAATACTTGTGGATCAATTATCCACTCGCGCGCATAAGGCTTTTGCACGCAGATATTGGTCCTACCGGCGAATGGGGGTATCCGCTGGACGCGTCCCGTAGCGGCGATTTTGTGAATTATCCCTTTGCACCATGGGTGCAGTATCCGAAATGGTCGCCTGAGTTGATCCTGATCGATGGTCGCTTTCGCGTCGCTTGTTTTGTCACCTGCCTGGCCCATATAAAAGGTCCAACCAAAATCCTGTTCGATGACTATACGAACCGTCCCGAATACCATGTCGTAGAACGGCTTCTCTCGCCGGTCGAATTTCACGGCAGAATGGCAGTATTTCATGCAACCGCAAATCTTTTGACCGAAGATGATCGTAACGCTTTTGAAGAGTACTACAGAGAACCAAGGTAAATCATGAAATCAGTCTTTCATCTTGCCTATCACGTGACCGACCTGAACGAAGCACGCATGTTCTATGGCGAAGTGCTTGGCTGTACCGAGGGGCGTTCGACCGAGACTTGGGTCGATTTTGATTTCTTTGGCCATCAAATCAGCCTGCATCTTGGCACGCCGTTTGAAACGACCAATACTGGGAAAGTTGGTGATCACATGGTTCCAATGCCACATCTTGGCTTAGTGCTGGGATTGGATAACTGGAGATCGGTCGCGGAACGTCTAGAGCGCGCAGGAATTGCTTTTGAGATCGCGCCGCAAGTTCGGTTTGAAGGCCAACCCGGTGAACAACATATCATGTTCTTCCGTGATCCTTCAGGAAATCCAATCGAGATGAAAGGCTTTGCAAAAGCCGAGAAGGTTTTTGAGGCAGACTAGACGCCTGGAATGGCCTTGACCGAAACGTGTCGGCAAGTCATCCCCGACGCATGCTCATCTACAAGATTTTTCGAAATAGCGAGTGGTTTGCCTTCTTAGAGACCGGTTCCACGCAAGGCGCGCCTATAGATTTGGCGGATGGATTTATTCACTTTTCGACGGCCGCTACGGTCGAAGAAACGGCCAACAAACACTTCAAGGATGAGATAGATCTTATTGTGGCGACTGTATCCGCAAATGATGTCGCCGATGATCTCAAATGGGAAAAATCTCGGGGCGGCCTGCTTTTTCCGCATCTCTACCGACCCTTGCGGCGATCCGATGTCTTGCGATACGGCGCACTTCCCGTTACCGATAGAGGCTTCGATTTTTCTGATGTGTTGTGAGTAGCCAAAGTGACGCCGATAGTTGAAAAAATTGCTCTTCCATTCGTGCACAGAATGGACCCCGAAAAAGCACATAATCGAACGATATGGGCGCTAAAGTCGGGTCTTTTGGGGCGTCGTAAACCATATACGAGTAGCCGCCTGCGCACAGATGTCGCGGGTCTGCCCCTTCTTAATCCTGTGGGGCTTGCCGCCGGTCTCGACAAGAATGCTGAGGCCATCGCGCCGCTGCTGCGCTCCGGTTTCGGATTCATAGAAGTCGGCGCCGCGACACCAAAACCACAAGACGGAAACCCAAAACCGCGTCTCTTTCGCTTGTCTGAAGATCGTGCGGCTATCAATCGATTTGGGTTCAACAACGATGGAATGTACAAGATTGCGGATCGATTGGCCAAGCGCCCAGAAACCGGGGTTGTCGGTCTAAACCTTGGCGCAAACAAGACGAGCCAACACCGGACTATCGACTACATCAAAGTCCTCGAGACCTGCGGACCTTATGTTGATTTCGCGACCCTGAACATCTCTTCACCAAACACCGAAAGGCTGCGCGATTTGCAGAGCAAGGATCAACTTCTTGGCCTTGTGAAGGGCGCATTGGAGACGCGGAACAGTTTTGATCGCCGCATTCCAATCTTTCTGAAAATAGCACCGGACCTCAACGCGCAACTTGTGGATGATATCGCGGAAGTGGTGCAACGAACCCGTGTAGATGGTTTAATTTGCACAAATACAACAACATCGCGAGACGGTCTCGTCAGCCCCCATGCAGACCAAAAGGGGGGCCTGTCTGGTGCGCCCTTGTTCGACATCTCGAACGAGGTTTTGGCAACTTTTGCCCGTCGTCTGTCCGGGACCGTGCCGATCATCGGTGTGGGTGGCGTGTCATCAGGTGCGGAGGCATACCGCAAAATACGCCTCGGCGCGTCAGCGGTTCAGCTCTACACTGCCCTCGTTTACCATGGATTTGGTTTGGTCACCCGGATCGCCAAAGATCTTGATGCGCGGTTGGCGGCTGACGGCTTTGATCACATCTCTGAAGCGGTTGGGATTGACCTCTAGGACCTCGCCTCAGATCCTTTAGAAACACTCTCTGTATCGGTCAGATCGCGTTCTAGCGCCGGATATCGGAGAGCGAGTGTCACACCCCGCGCGACGAAGAATATCAAGAGCGCGGCCCAAAGCCCATGGTTTCCGTAGACCGGCATAAGGAGAGCAACACTCGCGGCATAAATTGCGGCAGCGACAATCATCATGTTCCGCATATCTTTTCCGCGTGTGGCACCGATGAAGATTCCATCCAGCATCCAACTTGGCCCACCCAAAAAGGGCGCTGCGATCATCCACGGCAAATAAGCCCAAGCGACGAGCTGTATGGTCTCGGAGGTCGTCATCAATGTGATGAACGGCCAACCGCCCAGCAGAAAGACCAACGCAACCGTCGTTGCAACAACCATGCCCCAAAGCGATGTCACGTAGACCGCACGCCTTAGCCGGGTTCGGTTTCGGGCACCCGTCGCCTGTCCCACCAATGTTTCCGCAGCAAACGCGAACCCGTCGAGCCCATAGGCCGAGATGTGCAAGAACTGGATCAAGATTTGATTGGCCGCGAGGGTCTCATCGTCGAAACGAGAACTGAGCATCGTAAAGCTCATGAAACTTGCCATCAAAACAAACGATCGGATCATGATGTCCGAATTGAGAGAGGCAATCTCTTTCAGCTTTTGCCCGCTAAAGACGTGGTCCCAAGCCGGCCAAGGTGCGCCAATGGCCTTTCGAACAAGCCAAAGGCCAAAGACAAAACCAGATATTTCCGCAATCAGACTCGCGATGGCCACGCCTTGCACACCCCAGCCAAAGCCGAGCACAAAGAGGAAATTCAACGCGATGTTCAGACCATTGATCCAAAGTTGAAGAACCAAGACGCCGTCTGTGCGTTCATGTCCAACAAGCCATCCAAAGATCGCATAAGTGGCCACCACGAACGGTGCCGACCAGATGCGGACCTCCATATAGTCTTTTGCCAATCTGTTGACGTCGTCCGATCCACCAGAGAGCGCCAAGCCCATGGCAATGATCGGCCATTGCAGAAGAACAAGCGCCAATCCGAGAACAGCACTGACGCCAAGAGTTCGGAACAAAAGGTTGCGGACCTCCGCAGTATCATCCCTGCCAATCGCTTGGGCGGTCATGCCGGTTGTCCCCATGCGCAGAAATCCAAAGAGCCAGAATGCCGATGTAATCACGATCGCGCCGACGCCCACGGCACCGATTGGCGCGGCCTCTCCCATTTGACCGACCACGCCCGTATCAACCGCGCCTAAAATGGGAACGGTTGCGTTCGAAATCACAACCGGGAGTGCGATGCGCACGACGCGCTTATGCGAAAGAGGTGGGGCGGTCATCGTGTCCATGCGTCCGACCGTTTATGCTTAGGCCACAATGCACAAGCCGCAAACGACGCAAGAGCATGCCGTAAAATGGAGAATCGACCCTACGCCTCAAATCCACCTGTTGATTCCGACCTTACGTCACTTATACTCATCAAACTTGGGAGGAACATGGCGATGGACGGAATGCTCACGCTGAAGGAGATGTGCGAGAAGTACAACGTGACTCCGCGCACCCTCCGCTATTACGAATACATCGAATTGTTATCACCGCAACGCGACGGGCGAACACGCTATTTCGGCACGCGTGAAGAAGCGCGCCTCAAACTCATTCTCAATGGCCGGCGATTTGGCTTCCAGCTCGAACAAATCCGACAATGGTTGGAACTTTATAAAGAGGGCGAAAACAATCGCGTCCAAAACGAGGCTTGGGTGCGCCTCGCGACCGAGCAAATCACCGAGCTTGAAGGGCGCAAATCGGAGCTTGAAGACACGATTGATGAACTCACAAAGCTCCGGGACGAATACGAGGCCAAACTTTAGTGCCTTTGACGCCTTAGTTTTTCCATATCGACAGCTCCCCAAAGGCCTCTGAACAGGGTTGCATTGTTAATGTGCGCCAGCGATCAGAGGAACTGAATGTGCGATCCGTTTCGCGCCCAGCTGTTAAACAGAACTCGGTTCCTCTGAGCCTTAGTTGACCCTCCTGAGTGAACTCAAAATCTTGAAAATCTCCCGCGCGGAGAAACGACTCCTTCCGATCACACGGTCTTAGCAAAACTGGAGATCCAGGAAGTACCCCATTTACCCCAAAGGCCGTAACGCAAGCATCAAAGGCTGGCATTTTTACTTTGCCCTCTTCGAACACCGCATATCGATCGACGCGATCCATCCGGGGCAAACAATTGTGCATCACCAGAGGCAGATCCGTCCGCGCAGAAGGCCCCACACCAACGACATCAATGCAATAGCCCTCGCCCGGGAAATCCAAATCGCTCAACAAACGCATTTGCGGAAAGTCTTGCGCGGAGGTTGGTTTTGCAAAAGCAAAGACACAGATAATGAGAAGACTTGCGACAATAAGCGGACGAGATCTGAAACGTGACATGAAGGGCTCCCGGTCTTTAAACATCTTTACATCTATTCCGCACCGGCACAGTGAAAAGGCGATCTGCGACCAATCGCCTGACACGTATTCGGTCGCATCGTGACGTGACGTCGCCGACGCCACACCGTAAAAACTCCTTCGCGCAAAGCTTACGTTAACGTAAACTGCAAGAGATTCGGGAGGAGATCGAGATGGCCGCGGAAACGCTCACCATTTCAGAAATGTGTGCATTGTTCGAGGTCACACCACGAACGCTTCGATTCTATGAGGATAAAGAGCTCATTTCCCCGATCCGCGACGGCCAACGTCGCCTTTATACAAAGCGGGAGATCGGGCGCATGCGCTGGATCACCCATGGGAAACGCTTTGGGTTTTCGCTGGAAGAAATCCGGGAACTTCTGGACCTTTATTATCTTGGCGATCAGCAAGAAACACAGCTTCGCCGGACATACGACGTCGGCCGTGGGCATCTCGCCACACTGAAAGAAAAGCGGGAAGAGCTTAAAGCCTCCATCACAGACCTCGAAGAGCTGCTCGCGCAGTGCAAACAGAAAATCGACACATATCCCGTCCAAGCGGCGGCTGAATAAGGGAAGAGACTTATGCCAGTGTATCACGCACCTGTAAAAGACATGCAGTTCGTCATTCAAGACGTTCTGAAAGCGTCAGAGCAATCCACCGAAGGGTATGATGAACTCACGCCCGATATGACCTCTGCGATTTTGGAAGAGGCCGGAAAGCTTGCCACGGATGTGATGGCGCCGATCAACGCCTCTGGCGATCGTGAAGGCTGCACTCTGGAAAATGGCGTCGTTCGCCCACCAAAAGGCTTCAAAGAGGCGTTTGATCAAATGCGCGAAGGCGGCTGGACCGCGCTCGATTGTGATCCGGAATATGGCGGGCAAGGCCTACCTTACCTTATGGCAACAACAGTCGCCGAAATCATGTCCGCTGCGAACCAGTCCTTGATGATGTATCCAGGTCTCACACATGGCGCGTATTCGGCGATCCACGCACATGGTTCGGACGAACAGAAGGCAAAGTATCTTCCCAAAATGGTCTCTTGTGACTGGACCGGCACAATGAACCTGACCGAGCCACATTGCGGTACAGACCTTGGCCTGATGCGCACAAAGGCCGTTCCCCAAGAAGACGGGACGTATAAAATCTCTGGTCAGAAAATTTTCATTTCTGCCGGCGAACATGACATGGCCGACAACATCATTCACCTCGTTTTGGCGAAGATTCCAGGCGGTCCGGAGGGTGTTAAGGGCATCTCTCTCTTCATCGTGCCGAAGTTCATGGTGAAAGACGATGGAGAGCTCGGCGCGCGCAATGGCGTCTCTTGCGGCAAAATCGAAGAAAAGATGGGCATCCACGGCAATGCGACCTGTGTGATGAATTATGACGAGGCCACAGGCTATCTGCTCGGCGAAGAGCATAAGGGCATGCGCGCCATGTTCACCATGATGAACGAAGCGCGTTTGGGTGTGGGCGTCCAAGGTGTCTCCCAAGCGGATGCGGCCTATCAAAACGCGGTTGTCTATGCGAAGGATCGCATTCAGGGCCGCGCGGTCACCGGCACTGAGCACCCAGACAAAGCGGCAGATCCAATCATCGTGCACCCAGACGTGCGCCGCATGTTGATGAACCAAAAGAGCTTCGTCGAAGGGGCGCGCGCATTCACCTATTGGGGCGCGATGCTTATCGATCAGGCCCATAAAGATGGAAATGATGACGCCGATGGATTGATTTCATTGATGACGCCCGTCCTCAAAGGGTTCTTGACCGATGTTGGCTACGACATGACCGTCCAAGCGCAGCAAGTCTATGGCGGCCATGGCTATATCGAAGAATGGGGCATGTCCCAGTTTACTCGGGATGCTCGGATTGCGATGATCTATGAAGGTGCGAACGGTGTCCAAGCCCTCGACCTGATCGGGCGCAAGCTGCCCAAAGACGGCGGCAAACATCTGATGGCTTTCTTTGAGATCGTCAAATCCTTCTGTGCAGAGCACAAGGAGCACCCTTTGGCGGACAAATTCATCGAGCCGTTGAAAAAGGCCTCCAAAGATATGCAAGCCGCCGCGACCGAGTTCATGATGCATGGCATGAAGAACCCGAACTATGCTGTCGCAGGTTCATCAGATTTCATGCACATGTTTGGTCACGTGGCCTTGGGCTACATGTGGGCCCGTATGGCGTTCACCGCCCAAGAGAAACTGGACGCCGGCACGTCTGATCCAGACTTCTACGAGAACAAAATCAAGACCGGTCACTACTATATGACCCGCATGTTACCCGCGACAGCCATGCACCTCGCACGGATCCAATCCGGTGACGAGCCGGTGATGGCGCTGTCTGAGGAGGCCTTTTAAGGCCGACGGGAGATGTCGTCCGGGGCGCGCGATGAGCGCCCCGGACATTTTGGGAGGAATGCATGACAAAGCCAGTGCTTTACTGTTTCGGTGAAAGCGGAAACGCCTACCGCGCGGCGCTCTGCATGACATTGAGCGGCTTTGCGTATGAGACCCGTTTTGTCGATTTCTTCAACGGCGAAGCGCGCAAGGAAGACTATACCTCCAACGTCAACGCCATGGGAGAGGTCCCTGCGCTCGACTATAACGGCAAGATCTACACCCAGTCCGCTGTCATTATGGAGATCGTCTCCAAAGAAACGGGCAAGTTTACCGCGCAAAACCGTGAAGACGAATTGGACGTCATGCGCTGGACGATCTGGGACAATCAAAAACTCTCAGGCTTCGCGGGTCCCGCCCGGTTCTTTCATAACTTTCTGCCCGAAAAACATCGGAAACAAGATGTGCTCGATTTTCTCAAAGGCCGCGCGCTCGCCTCACTAAAAATTATAAATACCCATCTTGCGGATCGAGACTGGGTCGCGACCGACTACCCAACAACAGCGGATTTTTCCTGTTGTTCCTATCTCTACTATCCCGAACCTTTCGGGTTTAACCGTGCGGACTGGCCCCATGTGGATGCCTGGCTTGATCGCATCGCCGCCCTTCCCAGTTGGCAACACCCTTACGATTTGATGCAGCGTGGCTTCCCGCCAAAGGTCGCGTCATGAGCGATCTGACAATCGCATTATTGATGGCTTTGTTGCTCTCATGCGCGGTCGCGCTCCGCTTGGGTGCACGCGCGGCCGACCTTCCTGAAAGCAAGATATTTCTAGAGGTGTCTAAGTTTGGCACCGCGCTTTCACTCATTCTTGTCTGGGTTGCAGTAACGGGCGCTTTTTTTGGCGGTCTTGCATTGCTCGGGTTGCCGATTACGTTCGGTCTCTGCGGGTTGGCGCTTGCCGTCGCCTTTTACATGCCGGTCTGGCCTCATATGGCCGGTCTTCTCCACTACCAATTTCTCTTTGCCGCAATCGCAGTGATCGCCACGATCATCATGCTTTACGGTACTATCTCGATCTATGAAGGAGCACTCCAATGACTGATGCTTATATCTATGACACCGTGCGCACGCCGCGCGGGAAAGGCCGGAAGGATGGCGCGTTGCATGAAGTAACGGCCGTGAAACTTGCGGCGGATGTGCTCGACGAGATCGTCACGCGCAACAATATCGAGGACACAAGCCAGATCGAAGATGTGATCCTCGGCAATGTGACCCAAATCGGCGAACAAGGTGCCTGTTTGGCGCGGTCCGCGGTTCTTTACTCTGATAAACTGGACGAAAGCGTGCCGGGTGTCTCCGTAAACCGTTTCTGCGCATCCGGTCTAGAAGCGGTCAATATGGCGGCAAACCAGGTCCGCGGCGATGCGGGTGATGTCTACATTGCGGGCGGTGTTGAAAGCATGTCTCGCGTCCCCATGGGCTCTGATGGCGGTGCGATCGCGGCGGACCCCTATCTTGCGATGAAATCCTATTTCGTGCCTCAGGGTATTTCCTCCGACATTATCGCAACGGAATATGGGTTTTCCCGTGACATGTGTGACGAATACGCCGTCGAATCCCAAAAGCGCGCGACAGAGGCGCGCGGCGCAGGCAAGTTCAAGAAATCCGTGATGACCATCAAGGATCATAACGGCCTTCCGATCCTCGACAATGACGAGCAAATTCGGTCCGACACCAACATGCAGGGCCTCGGTGCCTTGAACCCATCTTTCCAAATGATGGGCGAACAAATGCCGGGCTTCGATCAGATCGCCCTGATGAAATACCCGCATTTGGAGAAGATCAATCACGTCCACCATGCGGGCAACTCTTCCGCGATCACAGATGGCGCGGGCGCTGTTTTGATCGGGAACAAAGAGTTTGGCGAACGCAATGGGCTGACGCCGCGCGCACGTGTGAAATCCACGGCAAAAATCGGGACAGATCCAACCATCATGTTGACCGGTCCGGTGCCCGTGACAGAGAAGATTTTGAAAGAGTCCGGTATGGAAATCGGCGATCTTGACCTCTTCGAAGTAAACGAAGCCTTCGCATCCGTTGTGCTGCGTTTCATGACATATTTTGATGTCGACCACGACAAGCTGAACGTCAATGGCGGCGCGATTGCGATGGGTCACCCGCTGGGTGCGACAGGTGCGATGATCTTGGGGACACTTCTGGACGAGCTGGAACGCCAAGATAAAGAAACCGGCCTTGCCACGCTTTGCATCGGCTCCGGCATGGGCGCCGCGACCATCATCGAGCGGGTGTAAAGTATGAAACTCGGCTGGATCGTTTTGGCATCTGCTGTCACGCTTGCGTCGCAACTTGCGGCGCAATCTGGCATAGAGGTACGATCCGATCCAATCACCGAGATTGATGCGAAATACCGCAGTTACTGTAATTGGACCCCTGAGCAGAGCTTCAGATCGGAAAGCTTAGACATCAACGGAGATTCAATCGACGACCATGTCATTGTCTTTTCCGAGGCCTGCCAGGGTTCTATCACCTTTTTTTTTGGAACGGGCGGGACACCACATCAGCTTTGGTTGTCTCGTGAAGACGGTGAAAGTTACCGACTGGCGCTTGAGACCGTTTGGGGCATCTACACCTTCGCCCCCAACGAAAATGGGACATTAAACATTCAGGTCAGCGCACATGGCGGTCACTGTGGTGGTGTCATCGCAAACACGTGTAATCTGATTTATCACGTTTCTGGCGACCAGGCTGAAGTCGTTTCGCGCAATCCAATCTACAACCAATAGAACTCACTATGCAGGCCGGGCCTCCCGGTGCTGCGAACCTAAAAAGGAGACTACCATGGCTGAATTTCACTACGAACTCGGTTCGGATGGTGTTGCGATCATCACATGGGATATCGCTGACAAATCGATGAACGTGCTGAGCCTTGATGGTGCGGCAGAGTTGAACGGGCACATCGATACCGTTCTGTCCGATGACGCAATCAAGGGGGCCGTGATCACATCTGGGAAAAAGGATTTCGCAGGTGGCATGGATCTCAATGTTATTGCGAAGATGAAGGCCGATGCCGGGGAAGATCCCGCTAAGGGTGTCTTCGACGGGGTGATGAGCCTGCACCATATGCTGCGAAAAATTGAACGTGCAGGTATGGACCCCAAGACAAACAAAGGCGGCAAGCCGATTGTTGCAGCGATCCCTGGGACCGCGCTCGGCATCGGATATGAATTGCCACTTGCTTGTCACCGCATTTTTGCCGCTGACAACCCAAAGGCAAAAATCGGTCTTCCAGAGATTCTTGTGGGCATTTTCCCAGGGTCCGGTGGTACTACAAGGATCGCCCGTAAAATGGACATGATGACGGCGGCGCCAATCTTGCTGGAAGGCAAGCTCTCGACCCCAGCAGATGCTTTGAAAAAGGGGATGATCGACGAGGTCGTTCCAGCAGAAGACCTGCTGACCAAAGCGAAAGACTGGGTGTTAAACGCAACCGATGCAGATATCGTCAAACCGTGGGACCAGAAGGGCTTCAAAGTTCCGGGTGGTGCGCCCTATCACCCTGCGGGCTTCATGAACTATGTCGGCGCGGCCGCGATGATCCACGGTAAGACCCGCGGCGTTTATCCAGCCGCACGTGCCGTGCTCTCGGCGGTCTATGAAGGCAACCAAGTGCCATTCGACACAGCGCTCAAGATCGAGGCACGTTGGTTCACCAAAGTCCTGTTGAACCCAAGCTCGAGTGCGATGATCAACACGCTCTTCATCAACAAATCCGCGTTGGAAAAAGGCGCGAACCGCCCCGATGTTGGGTCGGACATGACGGTCAAGAAGCTCGGCGTGATCGGTGCGGGCTTTATGGGTGCCGGCATTGCCTATGTCTCAGCGAAGGCTGGGATTGAAGTTGTTCTTATCGACCGGGATCAGGAGAGTGCAGATCGAGGCCTCGCGACCATTGACGGCATCTTGCAAGAGGGCCTGAAGCGCAAAAAAGAGACCGAAGAGAGCGTCGCCGCGACCAAAGCCTTGGTGATGCCAACACCCGATTTTAGCGCACTCGACGGATGTGACCTGGTTGTCGAAGCGGTCTTTGAAGATATGGGCGTGAAGAACGAGACCACAGGTAAAGCTGAGGCGGTTCTGCCAACGGATGCGATTTACGCGACGAATACGTCAACCCTGCCCATCACGGAACTGGCAAAAGCATCCCGCGATGACAGCCGCTTCATCGGAATTCACTTCTTCTCTCCGGTTCACAAAATGAACCTGGTGGAGATCATCAAAGGTGCGAATACAGGCGACGAGGCGGTTGCGAAGGCGTTGGATTTTGTGGCGCAAATCAAAAAGACGCCGATCGTCGTGAATGACGCGCGGTTCTTCTACGCAAATCGCTGTATCCTTCCCTATGTGAATGAAGGCATTCGGATGCTATCGGAAGGGGTCTCGCCCTATCTGATCGAAAACGTCGCAAAGGATATGGGCATGCCCCTTGGCCCGCTCCAACTGACCGATGAAATTGCCGTTGATTTGGCCTATAAGATCATGAAAGCGACGAAGGCCGGTCTGGGTGATGCCTATCCAGAAAGCCCTGCGGATGACACAATCGAATGGCTGAATGAGCTCGAACGTTTCGGAAAGAAAGCGAATGCTGGCTTCTATTCCTATGACGACAAGGGCAAGCGGATGGGTGTTTGGGAAGGGATCATTGACAAATATCCCCCTCGTGAAGAACAGCCAGAAATTGCGGAGGTCCGTCATCGTTTGATCATGGCGCAAGTTCTCGAAGCTGTTCGGGCCTTGGATGAAGACGTGCTTCTGGACATTCGCGAAGGCGATGTGGCCGCGATCCTGGGTTGGGGTTTCATGCCATGGACAGGTGGACCGTTCAGCTGGTTGGACATGATCGGTGCGGACCAAGCGGTTGCAATCTGTGATATGCTGACTGAGAAATTCGGCGACCGCTTCACGACTCCGCAGTCGCTTCGTGATATGGCGGCGAAAGGTGCGGACTATTATGGCGGCAAAATCACCGGGAAGGCTGCCTAAAGACACATGTTGCGATGCCTTTGGCATCGCGATGGCGGGGGGCGCTGCCCCCCGGCACCCCCCGGGATATTTCATGACAAAAGAAGACCGCATCATTTAGATGGCAGGTCTTGCGAAAAACACGTGGGATTGCGAAGAGGTGCAACTGACTGAGGGCGCCCGACATGAACCCAAAACACAGAGATGCCTTTTTGACCCGTGCGCGAAGCGGTGTCTCTGTTATGGGCATCCTCAACGTCACACCCGACAGTTTTTCAGACGGTGGTCGGTTTAATGGGATTGCGAGCGCGCGCCTGCAAGCGCGATTGATGGTCGAAGAGGGCGCGGATATCCTCGATATTGGAGGGGAATCCACGCGCCCCGGGGCCATACCGGTAAGCGCTGCGGACGAACAGAAACGTGTGCTTGCGCCGCTACGTGCAATTTCATCGGAAAACGATGTGCCGATCAGTATCGACACCTACAAAGCCGAGACAGCCCGCAAAGCGCTCGATATAGGCGCATCCATTGTCAATGACGTCTGGGGGTTACAAAAAGACCCCGATATGGCGGGGGCTGTCGCAGAGACGGGTGCTGGCGTGATCCTTATGCACAACAGCACAGACCGTGAACCGCCCGAAGATATCTTGAGCGATATGTGGCGTTTTTTCGATCACTCCCTTGATCTTGCCGAAAGGGCGGGTATTCCACGGGATCGGATCGTGCTTGATCCTGGCATCGGATTTGGCAAAAACCTCGCCCAAAATCTCACGATTTTCACCCATCTCGATCAAATCAAACGCTACGGCCTGCCATATCTTATCGGTCTTTCCCGGAAACGCTTCATCGGAGCAATCCTCGAAAAAGACGTCGACGACAGGCTGATTGGAACGGTCGCATCCAATCTTTATTGCTTCGCAAAGGGTGCTACAGTCTTTCGGGTGCATGATGTAGGGCCAAATGCGGACGCGCTCAAAATTTGGCGCACTATCGAAGAGGCCCGTTGATGGATCATATTCGCGTCGTAAATTTGTGTCTCCATGGCTTTCATGGCGTGATGCCACAAGAACGCGAGATCGGGCAGCG
Source organism: Pseudomonadota bacterium (assembly GCA_038744815.1). Classification (GTDB taxonomy): domain Bacteria; phylum Pseudomonadota; class Alphaproteobacteria; order Rhodobacterales; family Rhodobacteraceae; genus Amylibacter. Next base: position 22,113 of record JBCDLY010000019.1, read on the forward strand.
GTTTTACATCGATATCGACGTTCAGATTGACACAAGAGCGTATACCGATGACGACGAATACAGCAAAGCCGTCTGTTACGGCGGTCTGTGCGAGACCGCGAAAGAGGTCAGCGACAGCACAAAATTCCAGCTGATCGAAACATTTGCCGATCGGATCGCCGTCGCGGTTTTGGCGCGTCACGACGCCGTTCCTGAGGTGAGCGTTACAATCCGAAAGCCATCGGCCCCGATCCCCGCGAGCCTTGATACAGTAAGCGTTACAATCACGCGGACCCGTGACGACTTGGCGTAAAGGGGCGCTGTCGCTCGGATCCAATATTGGCGACAAGGTCGGCCATATCCGCGCGGCCATAGATGCGCTTGACTCCGAAGAGACTATTCGGGTTCTCGATACCTCTCGATTTTTTCAAACCGCGCCTTGGGGCGATCTCGATCAGGATTGGTTTCTAAACGCGTGCGTGACGATCGAAACAGGGCTTGAGCCACTTGATCTTCTCGCTGTGATCAAATCCCATGAAGAGGCATTGGGACGCCAAAGAACCCGTCGATGGGGACCACGGGTCATCGACATAGACATCCTCGTTTTGAACGATATTGAATTGGTGAGTGAGGTGCTGAGCATTCCCCATCGGCAGCTCATTCACCGCGCGTTTGTTTTGGTTCCCTTACACGACATTTGGCCCGACCTTTCCGTTATGGGCCAGCCCATCAGCGAACACCTTCGCAACATAACGCGAGAAGAAGGGGACGTGGTTCCCTACAATCCGTAGTGATCGCGGACCATTTGTGATGGCTCCCAAAGCTCTATTGGGTTTCCCTCAGGATCGTGAATGCGGGCAAATCGACCGATGACCCCGTCCCAGTCCTTTTTGGTTTCCACCATAATATCCGCAGCCTCTAGCTGCGCTTTCAGTGCGCCTAAATCATCAACCCGGAAGTTGATCATCCATTTGCGATCCTCCGGGAAATAGGCATCGTCGAAAGCAAAGGCCGCCATCTGTGTGGGACCTGCCGCCTGCGACCATCCTCCAGGTTCGAAGCTGACGCCAAGATGTGTCACATGCCACGCCTTCAGTGCTTCAATATCATTGGCCCTAAAAAAGAAGCCGCCAATCCCCGTTACACCTGCCATCCTCATCCACATACCGCCATTACGGGGCAGTCTAGGCAAAAACAGCTTTGCACGCTACAATCGCTAAATAGAGAACCCGAACAAAGGGTCAAACAGGCATGACAGCGATCAAAGAGTATACGCGGCTCGAATCCACTGGTCTTTGGCGCGCGACGCCAGACGCCCAGCGGCGCGAAGTCGTGGTGAGCTTTGGAAAAGCCTCGTTGATCTTGTCAGATATGAACGAGGTGCCCCTGACGCATTGGTCATTGGCCGCCGTTCAGCGCCACGGGAACACCGTACCGGCACTCTACTCTGCCGGAGAGCACGGGTTTGATACTTTGGAAATCGACGATCCGCTTATGGTAGAGGCGATTGAGACCGTCCGGCGCCCTTTTCAGAAAGACCCACCGCGCAGCGGCAGTCTGCGCTTGATCTTGTTCTGCATCAGCATGGCGCTTGTTGGTCTGGTGATCTGGCTCTGGCTTCCAAACACACTTGCACAATACGCAACCAGAATTGCACCCCCGGAACGTGAACTGGAAATCGGTAATAACCTATTGGGACAGATTGAACGCTTCACCGGGCGAGAATGCACATCACCAAGTGGCGATCTCGCACTCGCGCAGTTGCATGGTCGCGTCCTTCCGGGAAAAACAGGACGCATCAGGGTGGCCGAGCTTGGGGCACAACCTTCGCTTCACCTTCCCGGGGACATCATCATATTGCATATCGCGATTGTCGAAGGCTTCTCCGATCCTGCCGTCGCTGCGGGTCACATCTTATCGGAGGACATCCGACGGGAGGCCACGCCGCCCCTTCTGGATTTCTTACAATTCGCCGGGCTTCGAGGGACGATTTGGTTTTTGACCTCAGGGGAAATATCGGACGCAACCTATGAGAGCTATGCCCGGCACAAGATTACGACGGTTCCAAGCGCGCCCGAACCCGAGCGCCTTTTAGAACGTTTTGCCGAAGTGACGATCCCAAGCGCTCCGTTTGCCTATGCAGAAGACCCAAGTGGACAAAAAACAAAGCTCTTGATTGATCTCAATCCCGTTTCAAACCAAGCGGTAGAAGTTATAGATGCCGACGATTGGTTAGCGCTTCAGGCGATTTGTGACGCCTAGATCAAGTTTCGTCCAGACGGCCATTCTTCAATCGCACACGCCGATCCATTTTCGCTGCCAACGCGAGATTATGCGTTGCAATGATCGCCGAGAGACCCGTCTCCCGCACCAAAAACAACAGCGTTTCGAACACGGCGTCAGAGGTCTTTGGGTCTAGATTTCCAGTTGGTTCATCGGCAAGCAGCACTCTCGGCGCGTTTGCCAATGCACGACACAGCGCGACCCTTTGTTGCTCTCCACCCGAAAGTTCTGCCGGTCGATGATGCCCACGATCCGCCAAGCCAACGGTCCTTAACAGCTGGGATGACCGATCTGCGGCCTCTGCGGCCGATAATCCGCTCGCCCGCATCGGAAGGGTAATATTCTCCAACGCAGAAAACTCGGGGAGCAAGTGGTGAAACTGGTACACAAACCCAAGTATATTGCGCCGCGTCGCAGTTCGAAGCGCATCAGAGGCATGGCCCATATCCTCTCCTTCAACAAGAACCGCACCTGCATCGGGTGTATCCAACAACCCCGCAATATGAAGAAGGGTAGACTTCCCGGCGCCAGACGGCGCGATCAGCCCGATGATTTCGCCCTCTTTGACGTCAAGATCGACATCCACGAGCACGTCCAGCTGGGTCGGCTTGCCGAGATTGTAACTCTTAGAAACGCTGGAGAGGCGTAGGACAGTATCACTCATAGCGAAGCGCCTCGACGGGGTTCATACGGGCCGCGCGGCGCGCAGGAAAGATCGTGATAATGAAAGAAAGCCCAAGCGACAGGGAGACGGCCTTCAGCACATCTTCAAATCGAAGCTCGGCAGGAAGGCGCGATATGTATCGGACTTCAGGGTCCCATACACCTCCGCCAGACAGCCAGTTCACAACGTCAAAAATAGGGTCGATGTAGATCGCGAACAAACATCCCGCGATCACTCCAATCACTGTCCCCGCCACACCGATGGCCGCTCCACAGATGAAAAACACGCGAAGGACCGACCCCTCACTGAGGCCCACGGTTCGCAATATACCGACATCCCGACCCTTGTTCTTGACCAACATAATAAGACCGGAAACGATGTTCATCGTTGCGATCAAGACAAGAACCGACAGAATGACAAACATCACGGCATCTTCGATTTCCAGGGCCCGCAAGAAGGCGCCGCTTGAGTCTTTCCACGTCCAGACCAGGGCGTGCGTGCCCCCGGCCCGGCCCAATTCAAGTGTCAGGGTCTCAATATTTTCGGGGTCTTCGACCATGACTTCAAACTCATCGACACGGTTTTCTCGATTAAAGAACGGCTGCGCCTCTGCCAGCGGCATGTAGACACGCGTGCCGTCAATATCGAACCGACCGACTGAGAAAATGTAAACGACTTCATAGGTCCCAATCCTCGGAGATGTTCCGAACGGCGTTTTCAGCCCATCAGGAGATGTCAAAGTGACAACATCGCCAATTGAAACTCCGAGATCTCGCGCGACGCCAGATCCGATGGCGATGCCCAGATCAAAGTCATCTAACGAACCAGCGCTTTCTTCTGGGTCCACAATGAGGGGCACCTCCTTGAGGTCTTCGAGTGTTTCACCATAAACTTGTACGCCCTGGCTGCGGGTGCGGCCTGTCGCAAGGACTTGGGCACGCACAATAGGCGCAACGCGGGTCACGCCAGCGACGGCCCGAAGATTTTCAGCGCGTTCTTCATAATCAGTGAAGCTCCGCTGCATGATGCCTTCATCATCGATATGCTGGGCGGCATAGATGGTCGCATGGGCGTTCGCGCCAAGAATAGTGGCCACAAATTCCGTGCGAAATCCTGTACGCACCGCAAGCGTTATGATTAACGCAGCAACTGCGAGCGCAATGCCAATGAGCGAAATCCACGTCATGGCAGAGATGCCACCCTCGCTCCGTTTGGCACGGAGATAGCGCCAAGCAATCATAAATTCGAAATTTGCGAATGGTCGAGGACTGGTCATGCAGATACGCGCCGCCGGCGCCGCGACAATCGTGTGATGCCCAGAAGGCTTAAGAAGCCGGCAAGAAAACCAGACAGCGTGAAGGCAGCGCCATCGGTCGTTAAAGGAACGGCCGGTTGAAAATCAGCCCAGGTGTTCTCGATGATTTCACGATCTGTCAGTCCGTTAATATATCGGACCCGCTGATACGCGGTCGCATTGCGTAAGTTGTCATAGTCCATCTTTAGTCTTTCAAAACGCCCGATTGTGCCCCGCATGTCCGTCTGTCGCTGTTCCAGAAACGCCGTTCCGGATAGCTCCAATAAGGCTTGCTCCCGCGACAAATCCGAAGCCGCGGCAGCGGCATCAAAAGCTGATACAATCTTCTCGAGCTCATCAACGGCGCCGCCAAGACGCTGCACATATTGTTGGCTAAACTCGGGGAATTGCGACATGCCTGCCGCGAGTATAACGCCCCCAGTTACGTTCAATATGCGCGACACGTAATCAGGACCCCTTGTAAATTGCCGTTAAACGCTCAAGCGCTTTTTCAGGTGGAAGTTCATGGCTGTCGCCCGTGCGCCGGGATGTCAACTCCACGACGCCATTTTTCAAGCCACGGGGTCCGACGGTAATGCGCCATGGAACCCCAATCAGGTCCATTGACGCAAATTTCGCGCCTGCACCGTCCTTTCGATCATCATAAAGCGGATCAAGCCCGAGGAGCTGAGCCGATTTGTAAAGACTGTCGCAGGCCGCATCCGCCGCCTCATCGCCTTGCTTCAAATTCACAATACCAACGCCGAACGGCGCCACACTTTCGGGCCAAATAATCCCGTTCTCGTCATGATTTGCTTCGATAAGCGCGCCAAGAAGTCGGGAAACCCCGATGCCATGTGACCCCATGTGAACAGCAACATCTTTCCCATCAGGATCGGTGACCGTGGCCTTCAAAGGCTCTGAATATGTCGTCCCAAAATAGAATATCTGGCCAACTTCAATACCGCGCGCAGACCTGCGGCGGTCCGCAGGTATTGATTGAAACTCCGCTTCGTCATGGGTCTCATCGGTCCGCGCATAGAGCGCAGTGAATTCGTCCATAATCGCCTGGCACTGATCTTTGTCTTCGAAATTGACATCTCGTTCGCCCAAGCGGATATCCGTCACGGCGCTATCATAGAACACCTCGGATTCACCTGTTTCAGCGAGGACGAGAAATTCATGTGTGTAGTCCCCACCGATTGGGCCCGAATCCGCCCGCATAGGGATCGCCTGCAATCCCATCCGCTCATAAGTACGAAGATAACTGACCAGATGGCGGTTATAGGCATGCAGCGCGTCTTCTTTCGTCAGATCGAAATTGTAGCCATCTTTCATAAAGAACTCGCGCCCGCGCATGACACCAAAGCGAGGACGAATCTCATCACGAAACTTCCATTGAATCTGATACAAGGTCAGCGGCAGGTCCTTGTAAGACTGCACGTTGTTTCGAAAGACATCCGCAAACATTTCTTCAGCTGTCGGAGAATAGAGCATATCGCGATCATGGCGGTCCTTCATGCGCAGCATTTCTTCGCCGTACCCGTCATAGCGACCGCTTTCGCGCCAAAGGTCGGCCGATTGCAGCGTGGGCATTAACATCGCATGATGGCCGGCCTTTGCCTGTTCCTCATGAACGATTGTTTCCAATCGACGAAGCATTTTGAACCCCATGGGCAACCATGAATAAATCCCGGCGCTTGTTTGCCGGATCATGCCCGCCCGCAACATTAGGCGATGACTGACAATTTCAGCCCCAGCCGGGTTCTCTTTGACTGTCGGGAGAAAGTAGGTCGAAAGGCGCATATGTATTTTCCGGTTTTTTTGTGTGCTTAGTGCCAAGGCGCAAAAATCTGCAACAGGCAATTCGCGGGCACAACACGTGGTTTACCGCCTAATGGCAGAGACGTGCGTCAAGTTGAAGTGCATGACCGAGATCGGCCAAGCGCCGATCGACTTGCTCGCCATCGAAGCCCTCGGCTTCCGAGCCTAGGCGCAGACACAAGACAGATCCTTTTTGAGATATTTCCACCCCATCCAAACCTTCTGCACCTGCGCTGGAAAACAGCGCACCAAGACGCATCGCCTTACCCACTGCCTCAGCAATCTGATTATCGTCTTCAGACAACAAACTCCTCATCGCGAGATAGGCGGGGTTCGACAGCCGCATCGCGTATCGATGCATCAAAGCGAGGCCCAGAAACACACGGTCTTTGTGCGACAGCCCTGCCAAATTCGCCCGCGCCGCGGTATCAAACGAAAGCTCTGCCCGATAGTCGGGATGAGCGCGCCAATTCACATCATGCAAAAGGCAGGCCGACTCAATCAAACGATGTTTCTTGATACTTTGTTCTGCGAATAATGGCTTCAGCCAGTCGTAGAGCGCTAGGCCAAAATCAGGGAACCTTGCAGAGCGTTTTGCCGCCGCTTCCGCAGCCGCCAAAAGCGGGTCGCGTTTTCTGATTTTCCCTGGCATCGCATCATAGAGGGCACCTTCGCGAAGCCCAAAACTCGACACCATTATCCGCTTTGGAGAAAACGTATCCACCACCGCCGACAGGACCTCGCACGCATTTGGCAGAAGTTCGTATCGGTCGTTAGAGATGCCAAGATCGAGCGCTGCAATTCGCGTATCATCGTCGTCCAGGAGTTGGCGAACTGCGCGAATCCCATCGGCAGAAAAATGGTATTCGTGCACAATGGTAAGCGGGTATCCGATGCGCTCTACATCCAACCGCGCGATCGCCCGAAACGACCCTCCGACCAAAAACAACGTCTTGATCGGTTTCGGATATCGTCCGCGCAGCTCACTCAGCGCTTCGGCGACTTTCGCCTCCGCACCAGCACTGACAGAAAGCGGCGCAAACGGCGTGCTGATGCAATCGAAGGCTTCTCCGCCCTCAACCCATGCAAGCTCCATCGACGAGCCGCCCATATCACAGACCAAACCCTTGGCCCGCGGTCTTCCAGAGATGACACCGAATGCCGCCAAACGCGCCTCTTCGGGGCCAGAGATCACGCGGATTTTAAACCCTGTTTGCGCTTCAGCTTCCATGCAAAAGGCGGCACCATCAGAGGCACTCCGCACGGCAGCTGTGGCCAGAGCTACTACTTTGGTTACATCCATCGACGCACAAAGGGCCTTAAACCGCCTGAGGGCGCGGAGCGCTCGATCCCATCCATCTGGGTTTAAGCGTCCGGTTTGCTGGAGGCGGGCGCCAAGGCGGCACGTGACCTTTTCATTGTAGAAGGTTAAAGGAGACCGCGAGTTTCCGTCATAAACGACGAAGCGAACCGTGTTCGACCCGATATCAATAACCGCAATGCGACGCGCCATTGGAGCTTATTCTGTATGATCAGAGTGGGTAAGAATTGGTGCGTCCTGCGATCCAGCCGATCCGCGACCCGACAAGGATGGATTTTCCATGAAGAACTTGTGACAATCAAACAGACCTTCCGGATTGTTCGAAATATGCCTCTTGTAGGTGCCATCTGCCTGCAACACCCAAGAGTTCCGCGTGTCTGCAAGGTTTGCGGCCATAATCTGTTCGACGATTTGCGCACGAACCGTCGGATTTGTCAGTTCCACCAACGTCTCGACACGACGGTTCAAATTGCGATCCATCCAATCTGCAGACGAGATAAACACCCGCGCCTTGTTGCTCGGAAGGTCCTCGCCATTTGCAAAACAACAAATGCGTGAGTGCTCAAGGAAGCGACCTACAATCGACTTCACACGTATGTTTTCTGAAAGGCCTGTAATTCCGGGGCGAAGGCCGCAAATGCCACGAATAACCAACTCGACATGAACGCCAGCTTGGCTCGCCTCATACAGGGCTTCAATTATGTCCTGCTCGATGAGCGAGTTCATTTTCGCCCAGATTTTTGCAGACTTTCCCTGACGGGCGTTGTCGGCCTCTTTTGCGATCATATCAAGAAGCAGCGGCTTCATAGTGATCGGAGAGATCGACAGATATTCCATCGCTTCAGGCTCCGCATAGCCCGACACATAGTTGAAGACTTTCGTTGCGCCCCGTCCCAGGTTCTTATCGCACGTGAAAAACGAACAATCCGTATAAATCTTTGCGGTAATAGGGTGATAGTTCCCCGTGCCAAAATGGGTGTATGTCGCAAGATGATCACCCTCGCGACGCACCACAGTAGATACTTTCGCATGGGTCTTCAGGTCCACAAACCCATAAACGACATGCGCGCCTGATCTTTCCAAGCGGCGGGCTTGTCGAATGTTGGCCGCTTCGTCAAAGCGCGCCTTCAGCTCGACTAACGCGGTGACGGATTTTCCATTTTCCGCCGCTTCGCAGAGCGCTTCCACAATCGGCGACTGCGTTGATGTGCGGTAAAGCGTCTGCTTTATCGCCACGACATCCGGGTCGCGCGCTGCCTGTTGGACAAAGGCAACAACTGTGTCGAAGGTCTCGTAAGGATGATGCAACAGCATATCCTTTTGGCGAACGGCCGCAAATATGTCGCCGTCGAAATCCTGAACACGTTCTGACATTCGCGGTGAAAACGGCTTCCACTGAAGATCACGGCGATTGTCGAGTATAAGGTCCTTCACATCACCGATACCCACCAGAGATGATGGATAGTCGACGTCTTCATCTTGAACATTGACGCTTTCGATAATCTCACGCCGCAAACGCTTTGGCGCATTTGCCGACATCGAAAGCGCGATGACGTCGCCGCGTCGCCGACGTTTCAGCGCCGTTTCAAACTCTCGAACAAGATCTTCCGCCTCTTCCTCAAAGTCCAGATCGCCATCGCGCAATAAGCGAAACACACAATGGCCGTCTACTTCGCGCCCAGGGAAGACCTCCTTAATGTTATGGAGAAGGACATCTTCCAATAGAATGACGCGATCCGGCTCTCCATCGGCCTTGGGCAATTTGATAAATCTATCCACCTGGGCCGGAATGGGCAAAAGCGCATTCACTGCCGGCTTTTCGCCCGTCTCGGCAACCTGGATGGCCAGGCTTAACCCGCCATTTGGAATAAATGGAAAGGGGTGCGCTGGATCGATTGCCAAAGGTGTGAGGATGGGGAAAATGTCGTCCAGGAAGACCCGCCGCAGATATGCGGACATGACTTCCGAAAGGTCCTCCCGTGTCAGTAACTTGATGCCAGCTTCCGTTAGTTCGCTCTGGAGGCCAATCCAAATACGCTGCTGGGCGTCACGAAGATCGCGGGTGACATCGCCAATTTTCTCCAACTGCTCTTCTGGCGAGAGCCCATCCAACGACTTTCCAAAGATACCATTCCTGTCGAGCTCTTTAAGACCGGCCACACGCACCGAATAAAATTCGTCCAGATTGGAACCCGAAATCGACAGCATTCGAACCCGTTCTAACAGGGGAAGTGTTGGATCTTCCGCCAACTCGACCACACGCCGATTGAAGCCAAGCCAGGAGAGTTCTCGGTTAAAATATCTTTGAGTGAGCGGGTCTAATACCGCAGGCGCACGCGGCGCATCCGGGTTCAGGAAATCTGCATTAGTGTCGCTCATCAGTACCCCCATCTTCTAATGTCGCGATTGCGTCGCCCACGAGGCGTTTCGTAACCGGTTTTTGTCTTTGAAGCGACATGTGATCAAGTTTCGCGACCAGATTTTTCAGGGATGAAAGGCTCCTCTCAACGCGGGCAAGGGTAAATGGCACCACGCCAGGGTCAAAGGTGAGCTGCCTGTCCGATGCCAACTTGAGGAAGACTGCGTTCAGAAGGGCATCATCGACTGCGCCGAGTGTCACATGGGAGCTGCTTTCAATCCGCGAAACAAGGTCCGGAAGGGCGAATCCAAGGTCTTTGGGTGGCGGGTTCGATGACAACAGAACCGGCAATCCATCAGCAGCCATTTGATTGAGCAGAAGAACAAGTGCATGTTGGTCGGCCGTTTGCGACAGATCCTCGATCGCTAGTGGAACAGCGGGCGACTTAGGTCGCCAAGATGAAACGGCTTCGGGGCGCACACGCTCGGCGCCAACATCCGCGGCCCAAATAGACAAGAGATGTGTTTTCCCGCTTCCAGCTGGGCCAGACAATATCAGCCGTCCATTCGCCCAGGTTTTCCAGTCGCGGACAACATCAACGGCCAAGGCGTTTGC
>JBCDLY010000020.1:0-30697 GCA_038744815.1 Pseudomonadota bacterium
AATGGTGATGCCGGGCGACAACCTGAAGTTTGATGTGGAGCTGATCGCGCCGATCGCGATGGAAGAAAAACTGCGCTTCGCGATCCGTGAAGGCGGCCGCACCGTCGGCTCCGGCGTCGTCTCCAAAATCCACGAGTAATCATGTGTCCAAAATCCACGGCTAACGCTCGCGGATCAAAGACTTTAACCCGGCGGGAAGACCGCCGGGTTTTTTTATGGTTGCGCTCCTTTGCGCGTCACTGGGTCACTTGGATAAGCGACTTATGAATTGTCACGCTGTGGTTCGCATCATATTTGGCATCTGAAATGCAAAAATACTGGGGGTGAGAGCGTGCTCGGTCCAAATGTATTCAAAACCAGTCAAGTTATTGATCCGATTTGGGTACGGATCGCTGTTCTGCTGACGGCCTTGGTCGCGTTTGTGCACGTAAATATTCCCTATCGGTTCGCGCTCACGCAAATCATGTTTGACTACAGTCAGGGATGGACGCGGCGCGGGCTGGTCGGGACCCTCTTGCACCCGATCATCGCGCCGACATTTACGCTTCAAGAGGCGTATTATGTTGCTATGGCCATCACCGCCTTTGGCGGCATCGTTCTATGGGTCTTCATGTGGCGCCGGCTGAGGAATGATCTGACCGGTGTTTTCCTCATGCTGCTTTTTGTGTCCTCAGTCGGTTTTGCGATCCATTGGGGCGCCGTGGGTTATTTGGATTCGCTCCTTCTTGCATGTGCCGTTTGGGCCATTTGCGCGCTTGAGCGAGGCAAATGGTGGGGGTCCTTTGCTGCACTTGCTCTGATGCTTCTTGCCATCTCTATACATGAGAACGCACTTCCTTATTTTGTTCCGACAGTATGCTTCGTTGCGTATTTTTGCGCGTCGAGCCTTCGGCGGGGTATTCTGAATGCGGCCGTTGTGTTCGTTGGCTGTGCGATCTTTACGTATGTTCTGTTGACCGTTGGACAGCTGGCGCCCAATGAGAGCGAGGCCCTGGTGGAGCTGATCCGTACCCGCGCAGAATTCGAGCCGCACAATCATGCATTGGCGGTGGGAGGTCGAACGATCTTAGAGAATTTCCACCACTTCGCATTTGTTAGATCTACGTCAGCCTATTGGACATGGGTCGTTTTTGACGGTGTTCTTCTGGCGATTGCCACATCGATTACAATTTGGATAAATTTGAACCTAGCACGAAGCCGGCCCATCCTCACCAAAGTCCTCATGGTTCTGGCCATTGTAGCGCCTTGGTCACTCAACATTATCGCATATGACATACCGCGGTTCGGCGCGGCATCTATTCTTTGCGGGTTTATGATTGCGGCTGTTCAGATATCGAGAGACCACGGTGCTATAGACGCCCTGCGGCACATTCTGACCTTACCAGTATTTTTGGTATTGTTGCTCTTGAATGTGTTTTCGGGAACGCAGCCGATGAATACAGGAAAGGTCCATATATACCGGCTGCCATATGCTGTTGCGAACCATGTCCCGCTCTGGATGGCGGAAGCGACTCAGGACCGTCAGAATTTTGATTGATCGGACTGCGGACTACGGCGATTGTCCCAAAAAATAAGGCCGCCCAGCTGGACGGCCTTACGCGTTGTGATTTGAACCTTAGTTAGCGTCTGATCCAAAACCACCTGTCAGTGGAGACGCCGAGCCGGAAACGGCGTTTGGTGTGAAATCAACACCTGCTGTCGCCGCGCCGCCGCCTTCATGGCCGTTATTGTTGTTCCATGCAGTGAAGTCTTCTGCAGAAACACCACCGTCGTAGATGTAAGAAGCGACCAGGGCGCGTGCGCCTTTACGTGCGTCGCTGTCATCACCTTGGTTCAGCGTGAAGTTAATCAAAGGCAGTTGATCAGCAGGAATTTGTTCAACTTCAGCTACTGAGAAGCCAAGGTCCATGATGTCTTTCTTGATTGCTTCGTTGGATGGAACCATCGCGAAAGCCGCTGTGGATACGAAAGTTGCGAGTGCGGCAAGTGTGAGTGTCTTAGTCATTTTAGTTTCCTTTTGTTGTCTTCCCCTCAGGACGTCCCCTTGAGGATGGTTGAGTGTTGTGCGGGTTGTTCCCGCCAGCATTTCGCTGATGAGGAAGAGGTAGAAAATCACACCGCTCGACGCCAATCACAGATCGGCTCGCGCTTGGTAACGGGGTCGTGGGTCACTGTTGCTCACGAAAGGCGGAAGCGGACGTCATTCACTGTGTAGGATAAATTATTTAATAATATCATATATTTAGATCACTTCTTCTTGTATGGAGCCGTCTTTTGCGCCTCTTTCGCTCACAAATGATAAGAAGACGATCCCGTTCTTACGGCGCTGATCGCGATACCTGTGATCGGCATTTGATGGTGCTGTGACCCAATGAAATAAATCGGAAACAAATCTCACCAAACCGTGGGGGACCAGCAGAAGAAAACGCTTGGGCGCGAGGCCTAAACGAGAGCGTCCGCTTCGAGAGAGCCGCTTGCAACGCGGTACTCGACTCGTTAGGAGGTCCCTCACGGCTAGGGGTTTAGCTCAGTTGGTAGAGCATCGGTCTCCAAAACCGAGGGTCGTGGGTTCGAGTCCCTCAGCCCCTGCCAAGTCCAACTTTAAAGTCTATGTCGGCTCGTCTGGAGACGCAGGAGTACGACCCTCGCGCTTGACGCGTTGACCTTCCTGTTCGCAAATTTCGTCCGCTTCCGACAACGTCATATGATTTGCCGGAAAATCGATCGCTTCGTCCCAAAGAACTTGATTGTCGGTGTAAAGTTGGCACGTAACGATCCCACGATCCGTCTTCACTAAAACAGGTTCACTCTCGTAATTTCTCGGATCGGGAGCGCACGCGCCTACCAATGTTCCTGTCGCCAGGATCCCAACGGCAATTCCTGCCCGCATTATTCCCTCCATAGTTTACTGCCATTTTGCGCCGAGCCATATCTGTTCGGTCACTGGCTGGCGTATGTCTTCTAGAATTTGGTCTTAAATATGACCATAGGATACTGAACATCTCGTAAATACAGACCGTGAGGCGGCGCTACTGGCCCGCAAGCAGAACGATCACGCTGCATAAGCGCGTTGGCCACATCAATCGGTTCCCAGGAGCCAGCGCCAACCCGCTCCAAAGTTCCCACAAGGCTACGAACCTGATTGTGGAGGAAACTCAATGCCTCCAGATCGAATGCGTAGTCGAAGCGGGCGTCAGAGACACGTGTTTCAGTTATCGCGAGCTTCTCTAACGTTTTGACAGGGCTTCTCGCTTGGCAAAGTGTTGATCGAAAGGTTGTAAAGTCATGTTTGCCGATCAGGTGCGCGGCGGCCGCTTGCATCACCGCCACGTCTAATTTGTGATTGATATGCCAGGTGCGACCACGATCCAAAACCATCGGGCTTCGTTGCGCGGTGACGCGAAACTGATAGAGCCGTTTCGTCGCTGAGAAACGCGCATGGAAATTGCTGTCGACCAACGTCGCAGCGGTCAATGCAATCGGGTCAGGTTTGAGAAAGTGGTTTATGGCTTGTCGGAGCTTGTCCGGCGCCCACTCTTTCTCTGTATCCAAATGCGCGACTTGGCCGGTTGCGTGAACGCCTGTATCAGTTCGTCCGGCTCCAAATAAACCGGTATGATTGGGTTCGATCCGTCGGGCCGCATTCTCAATTTGTCCTTGAACAGTTGGAAGATCGACCTGACGTTGCCAGCCACAGAATGGTCCACCATCATATTCAATTCTAAAGGCATATCGGGGCATGACGCGGGCGCTACAGGCATGGCAAGGTTTTGCCAATCCCCTAGGCAAACCAATCAAGGCCTACTAGATGCCCCTCACCAAATGGAGGACGGCGTTGTGATCATGACAACCCGTGATCAATTGGCCGATGGCCTAGATCGCATTGGGGAAACATTGAACCGGGTCGCGTTTGAGCCGGTGATACGTCTTGGAGTTACCGGATTGTCTCGATCGGGAAAAACGGTCTTCATAACGTCATTAATCGAGAACTTGCGGAACCGCGATCGGTTGCCGAATGTTGTTGCCGTTCGTGAACACCGCATTGAAACGGCCCATCTTCAACCCCATCCGAACCAGTTGGTTCCTCGCTTTGACTTTGAGAGCCACCTTGATGCGATGACGGGGAAAGACCCAATTTGGCCGGTATCAACGCGGTCCATCAGCCAGATTCGATTGTCCCTGCGCGTAAGACCAAGGGGTGTGTTCAGCGGGCTTCGTCGCGCGCGAACCGTACATCTTGATATTGTTGACTATCCGGGGGAATGGTTGTTGGATCTTCCCCTTCTCAGTCAAACCTACGAGACTTGGTCGAAAGCTGCGATGGATGTCGCCGACGGTTTGCGCACAGCCAAAGCCAAGGCGTTTCTTGAGGAAAGCGAAGCGGCCAATCCAGCCGAGGCATATAACGAAGCGACGGCCGATCGGCTCTCTTCGGCGTTTACGGCGCATCTTCGTGCCGCGCGCGAGTTTGGTTACTCGGCGCTCGCGCCTGGTCGCTTCCTTATGCCCGGCGATTTAGAGGGCGCTCCGGTTATGGCGTTTGCACCCTTGCCTCCCTCAGATCGACCTCGTGGCAGCCTTGCGAAAGAAATGGAAAAGCGGTTCGAGGCGTATAAGACGAGTGTCGTGAAACCGTTCTTTCTGGCACATTTTTCACGACTAGATCGGCAAGTTGTTTTGTTGGATGTTCTCGATGCCTTGGACAATGGCCCGGCCGCGCTTGCGGATATGCAAACGGCCCTTGAAGATATCCTCGATGTGTTTCGGGTAGGAGAAACAACGTTCCTGTCGAAACTGTTCGCGCCTCGCATCGACAAAGTTCTGTTCGCGGCCACTAAATCCGACCACATACACCATTCCCAGCACCCCCAACTTGATAGTTTGGTACAAGCCCTGGTACGTCGCGCAAAGGACCGCGCAGACTACAATGGTGCAGAAACGCGCAGCATGGCGCTCGCGAGTTTTCGGAGCACGAGCGAAGGAAATCATCGCCGTGGGGGGGAGGACATGGCGATGGTTGAAGGACGTTTGGCTCCGAAAGGTATTCCGGGGGCGAGTTATCCCGGGCTGATCCCAACCGATCCCAAGGATATTTTAGACGAGGCTCATTCACGTATCTCAGAATGGATTGACTGGTCCTTCGCACTCGGACGCTTCTTACCACCCAAAGGACGCGACGCGACGAAGAATGGTCTTCCCCATATCCGGTTAGATGATGCGGTGGAATTCTTGCTGGGAGACAAGCTCTGATGCCCAAACCGACAGTGATCGAGTTGTCTAAAGACCCGAAATCTGCGTTCGACGTTGACCCAATAATTGATACAGACGTCGTCCTGCCCGATCGCTCTCACCTTCGGCGAAAGCAACGTCAACGCCCTTATCGGTCTTTGGTCTGGGGCGCGTTCGTGGCGCTTGTCGTTTTGGTCATGGCAGATGCGGTTTGGCGCTTTATCTCAACTTTGTTGGCGGGGGAGCCGCTGCTTGGATGGTTTGCTGCTGGCTGCGCAAGCATCGTTGCATTGGGCATCGCGCTGTTCCTTCTAAGGGAACTGACGGCGCTTACCCGCATGCGGCGGGTGGATCGCATTCGGGCAGTCGCCGAACAGAATTGGGAATTGGCAGACCGCAATACCGCAGTGGCATTTCGCGAGAGCCTTGCGCAATTCTACAGAATGGAGGACGCGACCTTGCGGTCAAAGAGAGATGTCGACCCTGATTTGAAGGAGGCCCTGACAGGAGCAGACGTTATCTCACTTACCGAACAGGCGTTTCTCGGGCAGCGCGATTCTGACGCGCAAAAGATACTCAGGTCATCGGCGCGTCAGGTGGCGACGATCACGGCCTTCGTTCCCCTGGCACTTGTCGATGTTCTGGGCGCTCTTGTGGTCAATATTCGCATGGTTCGGCAGATCGCAGAGGTCTATGGTGCCCGTTCCAGTCTGCTGGCGAGTGTCCGTCTCATTCGGGCAATAGCCGCGCATTTGATGGCAACGGGGGCGCTTGCACTCGGCGATGATTTGATCAGTTCAGTTGCAGGTGGCAGTGTTTTATCGAAGCTCTCTCGGCGCTTTGGTGAGGGTCTCGTGAATGGCGCCTTAACCGTCCGCGTTGGAATAGCAGCGATGGATGTATGTCGCCCCATGCCGTTTCGCGCGCTTGAAAAACCGCGCACGCGCCCTGAAGTGACCGCGGCGCTCGCGGGAATTTTTGGAAAAGAGTAGCGCCCGGTGTCTCGGTGCTTTACCCGCTGGGACCCCTTGCCTATACGGCCCGCCATGATAGCGGGACTTTGCATACGAATTATCCGCCCGGCGGCGTGAAACGGCCGGCCGGGACAATGGCGACGGGACGCCTCGCCGATGCTAGACCCACACCCTGATAAAATCCGGATGAGATACCCATGTGCGCTGACACACCCGACTACAAAGACACCCTAAACCTGCCGAAAACAGACTTCCCCATGCGGGCGGGCCTGCCGAACCGTGAACCCGGTTGGCTGGAGCGTTGGAACGAGATTGGCGTCTATGACCGCTTGCGTGAAAAAGAGGGGCGGGAGCCGTTTACTCTGCACGACGGCCCTCCATACGCAAATGGCCATCTGCATATCGGCCACGCGCTGAACAAAACGATCAAGGATATGATCGTGCGCTCGCATCAGATGATGGGATATGACGCGCGCTATATCCCCGGTTGGGATTGTCATGGGTTACCCATCGAATGGAAAATCGAGGAACAATACCGCAAGAAGGGTAAGAATAAGGACGATGTGCCCATCGTGGATTTCCGCCAGGAATGCCGGAAGTTCGCCGAAGGCTGGGTCGATATTCAGCGCGAAGAGTTCAAACGTTTGGGCATCACAGGAAACTGGGCGCAGCCTTATCTGACAATGGACTTCCATGCGGAACGGGTTATCGCCGAGGAGTTTATGAAGTTCTTAATGAATGGCACGCTCTATCAGGGGTCGAAGCCGGTGATGTGGTCGCCCGTGGAACAGACGGCTTTGGCCGAGGCCGAAGTCGAATATCACGACAAGGACAGCTTTACGATCTGGGTGAAGTTTAAGGTCGCGTCAGTGAACACGACAAGTGTAGTCAATGCTTTTGCCTCGGAAAACAATCGAACCGATAGAATTCTAACTCCTGATGGAGACTTTGTTGACAGTGCTGAGGGAGCCTACGTTGTAATTTGGACAACGACGCCCTGGACTATGCCATCGAATAAGGCTGTCGTGTATGGCGAGAATATTTCTTACGGACTTTACGAAGTTATTGCGACGCCAGAGGAGTGCTGGGCCAAGGTAGGCGAGAAATACATACTTGCGGATAATTTAGCTTCTGATGTCTTCAAAAGGGCGCGGTTGGAAGAAAACCAATTTGTTCGCGTTCGTGATGTGACAAATGCCGAACTATCAAGCATTTCGTTATCACACCCGCTCGCAGGGGCCGAAGGCGGTAATGGCGAATGGGATGATATTCGTGATTTCCGCGCGGCGGATTTTGTGACCGATACCGAAGGCACGGGCTTTGTCCATTGTGCGCCGTCCCACGGGATGGAGGAGTATGAGCTGTTTCGTGATCTCGGAATGCTCGAGCAAGTCATCACCTATAATGTCAAAGATGATGGCGGGTTCCGCGATGATCTGCCCTTCTTTGGCGGCACATACATCCTGTCCCGCAAAGGCGGCGAGGGGGACGCAAACACCGCTGTGATCAACAAACTGGCCGAAGTTGGCGGGCTGCTCGCGCGCGGCAAGATCAAGCACAGCTATCCGCATAGCTGGCGCTCCAAAGCGCCCGTGATCTATCGCAACACGCCACAATGGTTTGCCGCGATCGATAAGCCGGTGGGCGACGGTCAGGATATGCACGGGACAACAATCCGCGAGCGTGCGCTTACCGAGATCGATAATGTGCACTGGACGCCGCAATCGGGGCGCAACCGTCTTTATTCCATGATGGAGGCACGGCCCGACTGGGTTCTGTCGCGCCAGCGCGCTTGGGGCGTTCCGCTGACCTGTTTCACAAAGAAGGGTGCGCTGCCGACCGATCCGGACTTCCTGCTGCGCGATCCGAAGGTGAATGCGCGCATCGCCGAAGCGTTCGAGGTCGAAGGCGCGGATTGCTGGTATACGCAAGGCGCGAAAGAGCGGTTCTTGGGCAATGACCATAATCCGGACGAGTGGGATCAGGTGTTCGACATTCTGGACGTTTGGTTCGATTCCGGTTCGACGCACAGCTTTGTGCTGCGCGACCGCGAAGACGGCACCGAGGACGGCATCGCGGATGTCTATATGGAGGGGACGGACCAACACCGTGGGTGGTTCCATTCCTCCCTGCTGCAATCCGTGGGCACGACAGGCCGCGCGCCCTATCGCAATGTTGTGACGCATGGTTTCACGCTGGATGAGAAGGGCATGAAAATGTCCAAATCCCTGGGCAATACCATCGTGCCGGAAACGGTCGTCAAACAATATGGCGCGGATATCCTTCGGCTTTGGGTGGCGCAGACGGATTATACGGCGGATCAGCGGATTGGGCCCGAAATCCTGAAAAACGTGGCCGACAGCTATCGCCGTTTGCGCAACACTTTGCGCTTCTGTCTGGGGTCTTTGCCGGATGAAGTTCCCGCCTTGCCGCCGGTGGCCGATATGCCCGAGTTGGAACAGCTGATCCTGCATCGCCTGTGGGAAATCGATCAGGTCGTGCGCGACAGCTATAAGAAGTTTGATTTCCAAACGGCGTGGCGAACGGTGTTTGAGTTCACGACGCTCGACCTGTCGAGCTTCTATTTCGATATCCGCAAGGATGCGCTCTATTGTGATGCCAAGAGCAGCCCACGCCGTGTGGCGGCGGAAGCTGTTTTGGGCGAGATTTATGCGCGTCTGACGGGATGGCTGTCTCCGATCCTGCCGTTCACGATGGAAGAAGCCTATCTTGAGCGGCATGCGGAGGGCTCAATCCATTTGACCGATATGCCCGCGACGTCGGAGACGTGGCGCAATGATGAACTGGCGGAGCGGTCCAAAATCGTGCGGGCCGTACGTCGCGTTGTGACGGGCGCGCTGGAGCAAAAGCGCGAGGCGAAGGAAATTGGATCTTCTTTGGAAGCAGCGCCGACGGTTTATCTGGCGGGCGAAGCGGCTTCGATCATCATGGATGAGGAAACCTTTGCCGATCTTTGCATCACCTCACAGATCACGATCTCGACCGATGCCGCGCCAGAGGGTGCGTTCCGCTTGGATGATGTCGCGGATGTGGCCGTGGTTTTCGCTAAGGCGGAGGGTCAGAAATGCGCGCGGTCGTGGAAGATCCTGCCGGATGTCGGGCAGTATGCCTATCCGAATGTGACCAAGCGGTGCAGCGAGGCGCTTGAAGAGCTGGACAAAGAACCCGGCTATGAATGGCTGGCAGAGCTGAAAAAGTAGTCTGACAAAGGGCAGGCGGTTTGCCTGCCCTGTTCTCTAAACGGGTCGAACAGATCGGATGATCATGCCGAGCCCCAACAGGCCGAAGGCGCTGCCGAATAGTGCATCTGCCGTGCGCGTGAACCGCTCGTAGAGGATGCGCATGCGAGAGGCCGAAAAGACCAGCCCATAGGTCCCATAGATCAGGATCAGCACCAGCGCGGACACGCCCGCAAAGATCAAGGTGATCCAGATCGTTTCTGTGACACCGGCCACGAAGGTGGACAGTGAGGCCCAGAGAAGCGCGACTTTCGGGTTCGTTGCCGTGACGATCAACCCGTATCCCAGATCGCCCCAAAACCCGCCTGAGGCCTTGGGCGCAATCTCACTGCCGCCCCCGCGCAGGGCAGAGCGCCAGCCTTTGAAACCGAGCCAGGCCAGATAGGCCCCACCGCAAAGGCCGAGTGCACGGAGGAGCATGGGGTAAGCCTCGAACAACAGGCCCAAGCCATAGGCGGTCAGCATGGCCCAGAAGAACCCTCCTAAGGCGATCCCCAGTGTGACGGTCAGCGCTGCGCGGCGGCCCGAGCCCAGCCCGCGCGAGGCAACGGCGACCATATTTGGACCCGGGGAAATAGCGGCGGCGGCCAATGCGCCCCAAGCGGCGAGAAGTGTGAGGACTGTTTCGGTCATGAGCGTCTCCTTTTTTGGAGAGGTCTAGTGCATTGTGTGATCTGAATGCTTCGATTACGGTCGAACTATGAAATATGGACCTGATATCGCGCGCATTGCAGCGCTGATCGGCGACCCCGCGCGGGCCAACATACTGACGGCCTTGATCAGCGGAAAGGCCCTTACAGCGACCGAATTGTCACTGGAGGCGGGTGTGACGCTGCAAACGGCGAGTTCGCACTTGAAGAAATTGGAAGAGGGACGGCTGTTGATTCAGCGCAAGCAGGGGCGGCACAAGTATTTCTCGCTCGCCGATGATGACACGGCGCATGCCTTGGAAAGCCTGATGGGACTGGCGGCGGGTCGTGGGCAGATGCGGACACGGACGGGGCCCAAAGACGATGCGCTGCGCTACGCGCGGGTTTGCTATAACCATTTGGCGGGTGAGATGGGCGTGCTGATCTATGACAGTTTTCGCCGTCGCGGGTTTCTCGCGCTTGATGCGGACGGTCTGACGCTGACGGAGGACGGTCGGAATTTTGTCACGGAGTTCGGGATTGATCTGGCCGCGCTTGACGCGAAGAAAGCTCCGCTCTGTCGCGAATGTCTGGATTGGAGCGAACGGCGCTCTCATCTTGCGGGGTCTTTGGGCCGCGCCATGCTCTCCCAGCTCGAAAGCTGTGGTTGGGCGCAGCGCGACACAGAGAGCCGCGCCATTCGCTTTACGAAAATAGGTGATCGGGCCCTGCGAGATCTGCTCGCGTCTTAGGCCGATGCGGTTTGACCGATGGCAATCGCTGGGCGGCTGTTGCGTTCGCTTTGTGCAACTTGCTCGGCGATCATATGCGCGGTGACACCCGACAGCGTCCACCCCAAATGCCCATGGCCCGTGTTGTAGAACACGCGCGGCGAGCGGCCCTGTTCCACCTTTGGCATCATGCTTGGCATCATGGGCCGGAGGCCCGCCCAAGGGGTGACATATTCGGTGGAGACTTCGGGGAAGAGGCGGTTCACCCAATCGGTCAGAGGTTTGATCCGGTCCGCGCGGATGTCATAGTTATAGCCATTGAACTCGGCGGTGCCCGCGACGCGGAAGCGGGTTTCGCCAAGCCGGGATGTGACTAGTTTGGCTTTGTCATCCAATAGGGAAACGGTTGGCGCGCGCAACTGGCTGACGCGATCCTTCAGATCCACCGTGATGGAATAGCCTTTGACAGGGTAAACATTTGCGCGGTCGCCAAATTGGCGCGCGATTTCGCGGCTGCCGACGCCCGCGCAGACCACCACTTTGTCGGCCTCAAGCGCGACTGTGTCACAGGCGATGCGAATGTTTTGGCCTGTGTCTTCGACATGTTTGACCGTCGCGCCGTGGACGAATCTCATACCCCCTCTTTCACAAGCACGCGCCAGGCCCATTGTGAATTTATGAATATCACCAGTGCTGTCGCTTTCGGTCCAGAACCCGCCGACGAATTTTCCCGTGAGTGTCGGTTCTTTGGCGCGGACCTCATCTGCCGTCAGCTCCTCCCGGTGAAGACCGCCCTGTGACAGAAGCCGAGAGACCTCGCGCGCATGGTTAAAGTCGGCTTCAGTTTCGTAGAAATGCAGGATGCCAGCGGGCGTCCAATCAAAGTCGCACCCTGCACGATCCGCCATGCCCAAAAGATGCGCGCGCGCGCGAATGGCGAGCTCTGCTGTTTTAATGGTGTTGCGTTGATAATGCGGGATGTTTGCCAGAAACTCGGTCATCCAGCTGATTTTATGCCAACCGGGTCGCGGGTTCATCAGAAGCGGAGCGTCCTTGCGCATCAACCATTTGATCGCTTTCAGGATGGTCATTGGGTGGGTCCAAACTTCGGCATTTGAGGCCGAGAGCTGTCCACCATTTGCAAAACTGGTTTCCATACCAGCATAGCGTTGACGGTCGATGACGGTGACATCAAAACCCCGTTCCATCAATTGAAAGGCGGTGGTGATCCCTGTGATCCCGGCACCGAGCACTGCAATATGTGTCATGTCTAAGCTCTCCGTTCATGACGCAGCAAAGGTGCCTGACCCTTACCGACCCCGTCCGTCCTGAAACCTGAGAGTTTCGCGCCGCTCGGACCCGTCCCAAATGGCGTTTGCTCCTTCGGTGGGGCGCAAGGCCCGCTCTCCGGAATTTGTTGGTCCAACCGGTCCTTGGTGCCTGAGAGATATCGGGGCGATTTCCCCTTCGGCGGTCGCTGTCGCGACACTCTCCCGGATTGGATACTGCCGTGTACTTCGAGATCCTCTTCACAATCAAGAAAAGAGTTGTCACGGGGCTGTGTTGGGTATGTGTTTCGGTGCGCTTTGCGCACCGATCCGCGCGCGGCTGCTGCTGGCCCTTTGGGCCAACAGGTACCCGCGCGCGCTAGGCCCGCTGGTCGGCGCGAGCAGTTTACTGCGAGCGCGCCCTTTCTCCTAAGGCAACTAGGGTTTCCCCAATGGATGCGCTTTGGAATAGGCCTCCATCAGGCGTGCCTCGTCCACCGCTGTGTAAACCTGAGTCGAACTAAGCGCTTCGTGGCCAAGAAGTTCTTGTATTGTTCGCAAATCACCACCGGCATTCAACAGATGCGTTGCGAATGAATGCCGGAGAGCATGAGGAGTTGTTCCCGCGGGAAGGCCTAATGCGATCCGGGCCTTGGCAAGGTTCTTTTGGATGATTGCAGGAGATAGGGGACCACCCCTGACACCTTTGAATAAGGGTGCGGCCATCTTGATCGGATAGGGGCAGAGCCGTGCATAGTCTTGCACGGCGTCGGCCGCGATCGGAAGAACTGGGACAACTCGAACCTTGTTTCCTTTTCCTGTCACACGGAGCCTTTGTCCTAAGGGTACGTCCTGACCGCGCAAAGACAAAGCCTCAGAAATCCGCAATCCGCATCCATAAAGAAGTGTGAGCACCGCGACATCCCGCGCTCCCACCCATGCTTTAGAATGGCCCTCGTCCATAGCTGCGATCAATGATGTGGCGGCAGATGGGCTCACGGCTCGGGGTAAACTCGGTTGGTACTTCGGTGCTTTGAACGCGGTAACATCAGAGATGTCGATGCCGCGGGCTTCATGAAGATATTTGTAAAAACTTTTCAGCGCAGAGACGGCGCGGGCAACGGATCGGGATGATTTGCCGGCGTCGCGTTCCGCAGCGACCCAAGCGCGCAAGTCACGAATCGTCACAGACGCCATCAGATCAAAGGAGAGTGCCGTCCCGTGATAGGACGACAGGAACCCGAAATAAGACAAGATGTCGGATCGATATGCCTCGACTGTTTTTTGCGATAGGCCGCGTATAGCTTGGCGTGTTTCCAACCATCTGCCCATGAGATCAAGGGCAGTGGGGCCAACCGTTATGGAGCGCATTTTTCCCAGAGCCCTTTGGCAAGTATATGGAAAACCCGTAAAAGGTCGGTCCCTTGGTTTGGCGTATAGGTCGAGTTGGATTTGCCTGTGAGAACAAGCACCGTGGTTTCATTCAATGGAAGCTCGGCGATTTTTCCGTGCAGCATCAGCTTGCGCACGTAGCGATCTTCGAACGCAACCCTATCGATATCAAACATTCCGGGCAGGTCGGCCGCAGCAAACTCTTTGAACTCTTCTTGGGTCCGTGCGGCGGCTAAGTGAATCAGGGCCTCATGCACTTTTGCAGTAACACGCTGCCGTCGGAATGCCGCGGCAACAATATCGTCATTCTGCGCCGAAAGGCGTGCCACCTCTGCTGAGAGGTCCCGAATTTTTAGGTCCCGAAGATCGACAGGATCACTCGCAATCGCTGCGTTTTTGGGAGCGGTCGCAGAGGTCACAGGATCTTCTGGCCTGTTTTCTCCCAATCGGCCATGAAGGCCGCAAGCCCCTTATCCGTGAGAACATGATCCGCCATTTTCTTGATCACTGCAGGCGGTGCTGTCGCAACATCTGCGCCGATGATCGCACAGTCTTTCATATGGTTCGCGGATCGGATTGAGGCTGCGAGAATTTCTGTACCAAATCCGTAATTGTCGTAAATCGTCCGAATCTCTTCGATCAGTTCGAGGCCGTCCAGGTTGATGTCATCCAGGCGACCGATGAACGGCGAAATAAATGTTGCACCCGCTTTGGCCGCAAGCAAGGCTTGGTTGGCAGAGAAGCACAGTGTGACATTGACCATTGTGTCCTCGGCTGCGAGCGTTTTGCAGGTTTGTAAGCCAGCCCAAGTCAGAGGGACCTTGACGGCGATATTCTCCGCGATTTTCGCGAGCTTCCGGCCTTCGGCAATCATTGCGTCAGCGTCTAACGCCACAACCTCAGCGGAGACGGGGCCATCCACGATATCGCAGATCTCTTTTGTGACCTCGATGATGTCGCGACCAGACTTCAAAATGAGAGAGGGGTTCGTTGTGACGCCGTCGACCATTCCGAGGTCGTTCAACTCTTTGATTGCTTCGACGTCAGCTGTATCAACAAAAAATTTCATATCAACCTGCCTTAGGGGTTTGTTTTGCCTTACGACCTATCATAGCCTCGTGGGCTAGGTCTGTGAATCCCCAAACATGAGAGGATGATGGAGGCGTTTTTTCCCGGCGGGACACCGCTGTCTGTTTTGACGACGCAGCCGCTTGATGGGCCGCTCGACTATCTCGCGCCGGACGGCGGGGTCGTCTTGGGTGCACTTGTGATGGTCCCGCTCGGGCCGCGCCGCGTGATTGGCGTTGTCTGGGGCGATGCTGCCGGTGACTACCCAAGTGACAAACTCCGTCCGATTGCGCGTATGTTAGATGTGCCACCGATGCGGCGGGAAATGCGGTCGTTCTTGGTTCGCGCGGGGGCATATACATTAACGCCGTTGTACCAAATGCTGCGCATGGCGCTTCGGGCACCGGGGCTCTCTGAGACACCTGCCGATCGAATCGTATATCTGCGCGGTCACGGTGAAGCTGATCGGATGACAGCCGCGAGGGAGCGCGTGCTGGATGTCTTGGACGCAGCCCCCAACACAGTTTACCTGGCCAAAGAGTTGGCGGATTTGGCCGGTGTTTCTCCATCGGTCGTGAAAGGCTTGGCATCACAGGGTGTGGTTGCGACCCGCACAGCACCCCGTGATGCGCCTTATCCCGAGTTGGACACGGACCGACCAGGCAAGCCTTTGTCCGAGGCCCAAAAGGCCGCAGCGACAGAGTTGATCGCGACGCAAACTGGTGCGTTCTCAACCACGCTTCTATGGGGCGTTACCGGTTCCGGAAAGACAGAGGTCTATATGGAGGCGGTTGCCGCATGCATACGGGCTGGCCGACAGGCATTAGTCCTCATTCCAGAGATTGCTTTGACTGTGGATTTCCTCGCGCGTGTCGAAGCAAGATTTGGGGTTCGGCCCGCCGAATGGCATTATGGCGTTACGATGACGGAACGCCGGCGATGCTGGAAACAAGTTGCCGAAGGTCAGGCCAAACTAGTTGTTGGAGCACGGTCCGCGCTCTACCTTCCGTTTCGCGATCTTGGTCTGATCGTCGTCGATGAAGAACATGATGGTTCGTACAAGCAGGATGATGGGGTCCTCTATTCGGCGCGTGACATGTCCGTGTTGCGCGCCAGTCTTGCCAAGGCGCAAGTTATCCTTGCGAGTGCGACACCTGCGTTAGAGAGTTGGGTCAACGCGGAGAATGGGAAATACAACCGCGTTGTCCTCTCAGATCGTTTCGGTGACGCGCGCCTTCCTGAAATGCGAGCAATTGACCTTCGGGAGGAAGTCCTACCGGCAAACACATGGATTTCCCCGACCTTGAGTGCTGAAATTGATCGGCGCCTATCGAATGGTGAACAGTCACTGTTATTCTTGAACCGTCGGGGATATGCGCCGATCACCGTTTGCCGAGTGTGCGGCTTTCAAATTGGATGTGATCATTGCGATGCGCGAATGGTCGAACATCGGTTTCGTGGCGAGCTTGTATGCCACCAATGTGGAGAGACAAAGGCAAAGCCAAAAACCTGCCCCAGCTGCGGGATTGAAGACCGGTTCGCGGCTGTTGGCCCGGGGATCGAACGCTTGGCGGAAGAAGCGAAGGCGCGATTTCCCTCTGCGCGGCTGTCGCTTCTGTCGTCGGATATGATGCTGTCTGGTCAGGCGCTTCGTGACCACATTGCGGGGATTGCGTCGGGGGAGGCGGATATTATCATCGGTACCCAGCTTGTCGCGAAAGGGCATAACTTTCCGCTCTTGACCTGTGTTGGTGTCATTGATGCGGATCTGGGCCTTCAAGGGGGTGATCTTCGGGCGGCGGAGAAAACCTTTCAACTCATTCGACAAGTTGCGGGTCGCGCTGGGCGTTCGGACAAGCAGGGTGTCGCCTTCATACAGACCCACCAACCTGAGCACCCTGTCATCAAGGCGATCCTCTCTGGCGATGAAGAGGCGTTTTGGGCGGCCGAGGTCGCAGAGAGGAAACGCGCGCAGGTTCCGCCTTTTGCCCGTCTTGCTGGCGTTGTGATCTCCGGTCAAAACGAAGCGCAAGTACGAGCAACCGCTGCGGAGTTGGCCCGCCGGGCCGAGCCCCTATGGTCTATGGGTGCAGAAGTGTTTGGGCCTGCGCCCGCGCCGATTGCACGCATTCGTGGCCGCCACAGAATGCGTATTCTCGTGCGGGCGTCCAAAGACTCCAGACTTCAGTCGGCGCTTTTAACATGGCGGGCATCGGTGAAGATCCCAAACCAGGTGCGTGTCTCGATCGATATAGATCCGCAGAGTTTCTATTGACGAAGATCGCGATCACTTTGCCATTTCCAACTGCGCGGGCTTCGCTTAACAGACCGGGTTCATGAAGACCGATGACGATAGAGTGTTGGTTCCCCAGCCAGGAATTCTGGATATTGCGCCTTACGTGGGCGGAAAGTCCAAAATTGATGGTGTCGCGGAGACGATAAAGTTGAGTTCGAACGAGAACCCGTTTGGACCAAGTGGCGCCGCGCGAGAGGCGTTTGAAAGTGTGGCGCGCGCGCTCCACCGGTATCCGAGCGCAGATCATAGCCAGCTGCGCGAGACCATCGGACAGGTTTTTAATCTTGATCCGGAGCGGATTATCTGCGGCGCGGGATCGGACGAGATTTTCACCCTCACGTGTCAGGCGTATTCAGGCGTTGGTGACGAAGTTATTGTGACCGAACATGGGTTTTCGATGCACAAGATTTGCGCCCTAGCCGCCGGCGCGACCCCGGTGACGGCCAGCGAAATTGATCGCCGTATTTCAATTGATCACGTTCTAGATTGCGTCACAGATAAAACGCGCATTATTTTCTTGGCCAATCCGGGCAACCCAGCGGGCACGTTTGTCGATATCGCGGAGCTAGAGGACCTTATCCGGGAGCTGCCGAGCAACGTCGCAATTGTTCTGGACGGCGCTTATGCTGAATACGCAGATTTCATGCTCCGTGACCAAGGAGGATATGATGGCGGCGCCGCGTTGGTCGATGCTTTTCCGAATGTCATCATGACACGAACGTTTTCGAAAGTTTTCGGTCTTGGTGCTGCACGCATTGGTTGGGGATATGCTCAGCCCGATGTTATTGATATCTTAAATCGCGTTCGTGGGCCGTTCAACGTCAACGCCGCCGCGCTTGCCGCTGCGGCTGCTGCTTTGAAGCAAACGGAGCATACCGAGGCCTGTCTCACTGCAAATCTTCGTCTGATGCGGGGGCTCCATCAGTTCCTGGCGGGTCTTGGGCTGGGCGTGGACGAGAGTTACGGTAATTTTCTACTGGTGCGGTTCGAAGATGAAGCTGAGGCGGACGCAGCTTACCAACACTTGATGTCGGACGGGATCATCACGCGCCAAGTCAAAGGATATGGTTTTCCAGAGGCTCTCCGGATCACAATTGGAACACCTGCTGAATGCAGTGCCGTCGTAGAAAGCATGACCCGGTTCATGAAGGCCGAGGAAGAATGACGAAGATCAACCACGTGGCGCTTGTTGGCCTCGGCTTAATTGCGTCTTCGATCGCCCTTTCTGTGAAGCGGGGACATGTTGCAGATCGTGTGACAGGTACCGCGCGATCTGCGGCCTCCCGCGCAACCGCAGCGCGTCTAGGATATTGTGAGGTGTTTGACACAATCGCGGACACCGTCAGAGATGCCGATTTGGTTTTCATTTGCACGCCGATTGGCGCAATGGGCGATGTCGCACAGGAAATGGCACCGTATCTAAAACCTGGCGCGATTGTAACCGACGTCGGTTCTGTGAAGCGGCGTGTGGTTGAGGCGGTCGCCCCGCATCTCCCAAGCGGCGTCCATTTCGTTCCGGGTCATCCAGTTGCAGGTACAGAAAAATCTGGACCGGATTCTGGTTTTGCAGAGTTGTTTGACGGGAGGTGGTCGATCATCACACCGCTTCCTGGGGGCGATCCGGAAGCGGCCCAACAGCTCCGCGTCTTTTGGGAGGCGCTCGGAGCTAATGTGACGGAAATGGATCCCGGACATCACGACCTTGTTCTTGCCGTTACCAGCCACGCACCGCATCTGATTGCATATACGATGGTCGGCGTCGCTGATGATCTGGAGCGGATCACCCAGGATGAAGTCATCACGTTCTCTGCGGCCGGGTTTCGAGATTTTACCCGCATTGCGGCATCAGACCCGACGATGTGGCGTGATGTCTTTCTTAACAACAAATCGGCAACAATCGAGATCTTAGGCCGCTTCGTTGAAGAATTGCTCGACTTGCAACGGGCGATCCGTAATGAAGATGGGGATAAGTTGCATGCGTATTTCACGCGCACCCGGGACATAAGACGGGGTATTATTGATGCGGGACAGGATACGTCGGAACCTGATTTTGGTCGGGGCCCTTAGCGCCCAGCTCTTCGGCATTTCAGTTGAAGCAGGCGCGCCATTGACGTCTGAAGTCCCACGCGCTCGTCCGATTGAGATCACCTTGCGCGCGCTTGCAATGAAGAACTCTGATCAACAGAACACGGTTGATATCGCAAAGGTTATAGCGGCGCTCGAAGGCGAAGTTTTGGCACCTGTCCCGCAACAGACCGTAATCCAACCCGTTATGGGACAGCGTCCGAAAACAGCCGCGCAGCATTGCCGCAACAAGGCCCTTGTCGGTGAAACGGTTGCAGATATTGCAGGGACACAAACCGGATGTGGCGTCGATAATCCGGTACGGCTGACGTCGGTTCACGGCGTTCAGCTTAGCCGAGCCGCCGTCATGGATTGCACAACGGCCGATGCGCTTGCCGACTGGACCAAAAATGTGGTGCAGAAGCAATTTGGCAAGAAACGTCGGGATGTTGTCGTGATAGATGTTGTGGCGAGCTATCATTGCCGCACGCGCAACAACCGTCCGGGAGCAAAGATCTCTGAGCATGGAAAGGGTCGCGCCATCGATGTTGCCGCTTTCCTTCTCGATAATGGTGATCGCGTGAGCGTGCTGGAGGATTGGTCATCGGGAAAGTATCGGAAAACGATGCGGGCGGTCCATAAAGGAGCGTGCGGAATTTTTGGCACCGTGCTTGGACCAAAGTCGGATCGCTTTCACCGTGATCACTTCCATTTTGATACAGCTCAATACCGTAGTGGGCCTTACTGCCGTTGAACGGGCCAAATGATGGGTGCCGGACCGATTGGTATCGGCCCCAAAAAAGCGGTTCTGTTTGAAAAGCTGAGCTTCACATCAAGATCATCAGGTGTGCCCGAAAGCCGCGCGATAAGCTCCAGAGCGGACACAACACCGCTCTTGAGCTCGCTTGGGACTACACCATTTGCGACCGCTATATCCACCAACCTTTGCCAATTTTCGGCTCGGAGCGATAGCGCGCCACTGGGATATCCCAATCGGTCAACTGCCACTTCTCCTGCCGCACGCAGCCGCATATCGGCCCAGTTCAGCGTCAAATCTTCGATATCCAAATTTCGGAGATCCGGACCAGATGCAGCGAGGGATGGTCGATCCCATGGCCCATCAAAATCGGCTGTCGCACGGAATGACACTTCGTCAATTTTTGTGGGTAGCGTACCGGTTCCCTTCAGGAGTGCAAGGACCTGCCGCCCGAGATCTACATCGATCAGCTCCATCGCGACTTGATGCCCGTGATCCCCTTCTTCAGTTCGCCGTGTTGCAAGCTGCCCGGTTTCGATACGGACTGGGTCGCCAGCGAACCCTTGGAGCGCGATGCCCTTCCCTTCAAAACTGCTTCTCTCCAACGCATAGTCGCTGCCCGGTTCAAAGACGGCACTGCCACGCAATACCTCATGTGTGACTGTGATCATTTGATCGGGCGTTCGGATGATATGTTTCTCGGGGAAAACGGCAATAATGTGGTTGGGACGATAACTGAGCGAGAGAAGTTGAAACTTAGGCGCTTCCCATGCCCAGCCTGTTTTAGGATCGGCGAGAGCAACGTCGCTTAGGATCGTATCAAATCGATTGGGAAAGCCTTGGACCTCTAGATCACCAAACTCTGCTATCCAACCCAGGTCACGCTGAGTTTCGAACCAGTCTGCCGTGTTCTCTGCGTGTGCCGATTGGCCGTAAAACCAGTATCCCGCCCAGGCTGCAAATGCACACATAATCCCAATCACGATGTTTCGCACAGTCTTGTCCTCGGCCCGATAGGGGCTCATTCAGGGCACAAATAACGGGGATCGCCTTATATGGCCACAGACGGTATTTGGATCTTTGGATATGGGAGCCTGATATGGAACCCAGAGTTCCCATTCGAGGAACGCTGCTTGGCTGATCTTAGCGGATATGTTCGCAGATTTTGTATGGCGTCCATCCACCACCGCGGTTCTCCGTCAAACCCCGGTCTTGTCCTCGCGTTAGATCGCGCGGCTTCGTCTTCCTGTAGGGGGATGGCATTTCGCATTGGACAAACAAACCAGGAAGAGCATCTGAACCGGTTGCGCGAGCGGGAACTTGTTTCGTCTGCTTATATCGAAACCGTTCAATCCGTGACACTCTCGGATGGTCGCATCGTCAACGCACTATGCTATGTGGTCGACCGAGATCATGAACAATACATTCCAGACCAGCCCCTTGCAGCGCAAGCACACCAAATCGCGCGGTCGGTCGGAGGGAGGGGCCCGAACACAGAGTATTTGTTTCAAACCGTGGAGAGCTTGAGACGCCTCGGAATCGAAGACCCCGAGCTTGAATGGCTGCATGATAAAGTCCGTCAGCTGGAGGCTGCCAGTGGCTCAGCCCTTTGATTTCTGTGTACACATGCTAAGCTCACAATCGGTGATCCGGTGAGGGAGGAAACCAGACGACCATGGTGATGAGCGACGCTCCACAAAGCCCGGCTTTTTCCCGACCGACGCGACAGGTTCTGACGATGATCCTGATTGTCGTTCTGGTATCCGCTGGAGGCTTCTTAATTTTTCCGACGGTTGCGCCGGTGTTTTTGGCGTCACCATTTTTGAATGGCTTTATCTTTTTTGTATTCCTAATCGGGGTTGTTGCCTGCTTTTCACAAGTTCTCTCCCTCGGGAGTTCGGTGAATTGGATAGAAGGATTTGCGGCGAACCGGCCCGGGTTTGAATTTGTTTTGCCGCCGCGGTTGCTCAAGTCTTTGGCAGCTATGATGCGCAACCAATCGATGAACCTTGCTCTCTCTTCAAGCTCGACCCAAACCATTTTGAACTCTGTTGCGACCCGTCTGGACGAGCGCCGGGACATCACAAGATACATTATTGCCTTGCTCATTTTTCTTGGGCTGCTCGGGACCTTCTATGGTTTGGCGCAGTTCATTCCCGGTGTGGTCGATCTTATCCGCAATCTGGAAATCGAAGAAGGGCAAGACGCGATGCAGACCTTTGATGGCCTGTTGTCCGGCCTCGAAGAGCCGATGAGTGGCCTTGGCACCGCTTTCGGATCGTCGCTCATCGGTCTTGCAGGGTCCTTGGTGGTGGGGCTTCTCGACCTGTTTGCCGGTCATGGCCAGAACCGCTTCTTCCGGGAGTTGGAGGAATGGTTGTCATCCCTAACATCCGTTGGCGCAGGAAGTGACGGCGAAGCAAGCGCCTCTGGCGTTGTCGACTATATTGCCGAGCAATCCGAATTGATGCGTGCACTTCTGGCGGAAGTTACGGCCAAGCAAAGTGACGCCGATGATCGCTTAGAACGATTAAGCGCATCGGTTGAAGGATTGGTCAGTGCTGTTGCTGGTCAACAGGCCGCTGGTCAGCAAGCTGTCTCAGTCATTGGGGAAGGCCAAAACCGTATAGTTTCTTTACTGGAAGGTGCGACTTCCAATGGTCAGGGCTTTTTGGATGACGATACGCGCGCGCGATTGCAGAATATGGATGGATCGCTGCTGCAATTGTTGGAAGAGCTTTCTGCGGAACGTCAAACGGATTATGAGGGCTTGCGCGCTGAAATTCGTGCGCTGACCAAAGCGATTGAGAAGTCTCGCTGATGGCGCTTAGTCGCACGCGCAACGACGCCGTGTCTGGCAGTATATGGCCAGGCTTTGTCGATGCTATGGCGGCCTTGCTTATGATCATGATGTTCGTTCTCACGATTTTCATGATCCTCCAATTCGTCCTTCAAGAGACGATTTCGGGACAGGAAAGCGAGCTGGATACGCTTGGACGGGAGTTAGACAGTCTTTCTGAAGCTTTGGGTTTAGAGCAACAACGCACAACGGACCTGACCGCAACGCTTGATGCGGCAACACGCCGGATATCTGACCAGGAGGCTTTGATATCGGAGCTGACGCAACAGTCAGAAGAACAACGAACGACCATTGCGAGCTTCGAAGAGCAGGTCGCAGGTTTGCTTGCGCAATCCGCGCGTCAGGCCGATCAAATTGCGTCGCTCGTGGAGACCAATTCGGCCCTGCAAGAAGAGAATGCAGAGGAAATCTCTTTACGTGAAGCAGCGGAGCTTGCTTTGGTGAGGGCGCGCGATGAAATCGATGCACAGGCGGAGGTTGCGCGTTTGGCCGCGCAGCGTCGCGAAGCGCTGGAAGCTTTGGTCGCCGAATTGCAAACTACCACCGATGCGCAGAAAGTGCGGATTGAACAAACTGAAGCTGATTTATTGGTTGAAGCAGCGGCTGCGGAGGCCCTTCGGGACCGATTGACCCAGTCTGAAACGGAATTGACCGCGATGTCGCTTGCCCTGGAAGAACAGCGCCGGCGCGCAGAGGAAACCTTGGCGCTGCTCGCAGCGGCTGAGGCCGCCAAAGAGATCTTGGACACAGATGCGACGTCTGCCCTATCCGAACTAGATCGTCAGAAAGCGCTTCTTGCGCAAGCTAACGCATTACTTGCGTCAGAGGAGGCAAAGGTTTCCGAAAGTCAGAAGCAGCTTGCCCTTTTGAACGCCCAGTCGATCGAACTCCGCCAGCAATTGAACCGGTTGCAAGGTCTTTTGGACGCGTCCGAGGCGCGCGATGCCGATGCACAGGTTCAACTGGAACTTCTCGGTCAAAATTTAAATGCCGCGCTTGCGCAAGTTGCGGTTGAACAGAAGCGCCGCGCGGAGCTCGAAGAGGCCGAACGTAAGCGTTTAGCAGAAGAAGCCAAGGAACTCGCGTCCTTTAGGTCAGAGTTCTTCGGTAGGATGCGACAGCTCTTGGAAGGGCGAGACCAGGTCCAAATCGTGGGGGACAGATTTGTTTTTGCGTCCGAGGTGCTCTTTGCCACTGGATCTGCCCAACTTGGTGAAACTGGCAAAGCAGAGATCGCGAATGTTGCATCGATCCTACTGTCCGTGGCGGAGGACATTCCGGCAGAAATTGACTGGGTGCTCCAAGTTGACGGGCATACAGACAACATCCCGGTTTCGAGCTTTGGTGGCTTTGCGGACAATTGGGAACTGTCGCAGGCGCGTGCACTTTCGGTCGTTCGATTTTTGACGGATGACTTGGGGCTTCCGCCCGCGAGACTTTCAGCAAATGGGTTTGGAGAGTTTCAACCGATTGACACGGCGAACACGCCCGAAGCGCGCCAACGCAACCGTCGCATTGAGCTCAAGCTGACGGAAAAGTAATCACCCACGAAGCTCAAACACGGGCGTTACCCCCACACCTTTCAGCTCTAACGCGCCCCTCGGTGCAGTTTCAAAAGCGTCTCCCAAATCCGCATTTGTTGCAGCACTGATAAGAATTGTACCGGGTTGCGCGGTCGTCTCCAGCCGCGCCGCGAGGTTCACCGTCGTGCCCCACACATCGTAGAACGGTTTGTGTGTTCCGATCACTCCGGCGACGGCGCCGCCCGTTGCGACCCCGAT
Organism: Pseudomonadota bacterium; assembly: GCA_038744815.1. Lineage (GTDB taxonomy): Bacteria > Pseudomonadota > Alphaproteobacteria > Rhodobacterales > Rhodobacteraceae > Amylibacter. Next base: position 24,310 of record JBCDLY010000020.1, read on the forward strand.
CCGAAGATCAAAATCCTCTCCTATTTCGGAGGCAAAGCGCTTTGCTTCGGCCATCATTTCCAAAGCAAGCTGGGCAATGCGCTCTGCATGGTCGGGTTGTTTTTGTGGCATGCCACCTGCCACCATGAACGCGTCGCCGATTGTCTTAATTTTCTCGACGCCGTGACGTTCAGCTAGCAGATCGAAGCGAGTGAAGATCGCGTTCAAGAATGTCACAAGGTCTTCGGCAGATTGTGTTTCCGCACGCGGCGAAAAACCCACTAAGTCGGCGAAGAGAATTGTCGCATCTTCGTGATATGTCGCAATCGTCTTGCCAGGGGATTGTTTCAACTCGGACGCGACGGGTTGCGGCAACATTCGCGCAAGTAGATTTTCAGAAAACTCATACTCTTCCTGCAGCATAAGCTCTGCGCGATGCGCCTGCAAAAATGCGTAAAGGACCATGCAGAAAATGAAGCCAACCGCCAACGGAACTGACAGATAATAGAGTATGCCGACTTGGGCCTCGGAGATCGCGATATATGCAGCTGGTTCGGGTCGGAACTTATCAAAGTACATGAAAAAGCCGACCTGGACGAAGATATTGACCATGGAAATCAAGTTCTGGCGAACACCCATGATGAGAATGGCAGACGCGACGCCGGACAAAAAGAAGAAATGGAGACCAGACCCCGACCCGAAGGAGAAGGAGGTGAAGAACCCAAAGGAGAGCCAGATCGCAAGATTGTAGAGCGCGCCCAGCATCGGATGGATTGGATGGAGGACCGGGGTCAAAACAAGTAAGAAGGCTGCGGTTAAATTCACCAGAATAGGCAGCGAAAGATCGGCTCCTCCGATAAACGCATAGATCGCGGCGTAGATCATCATCAGAGCGGCCGTCATTGAGATCAGCACATTCGTGAGAATGAGCCTGCGTTTTTGATTGCCCGCATAGCCGAGCGTGCCTTTCGTCAAAAAACTGAGCCAGCCCGTCGCAAACTCGTCGAGAGGATCAATTCTATTAGGCGTTTCCACCACGGGTGGTTGATGAGTGTGCGAGACCATAGACCTTGATCACCCGAATCGGCGACTGGATCAAGGACTTATGTCTGTGACAAAAATCACAAATCGTGATTATTTTTCAATTCATCAATCGTTCGAAACTGTATCGTCAATCTGCTGTGAGCAAAGGTGGACGATCATTGGATAGTTTCGGACTCTCCGGTGGCTCAATTTGAATATCGAGGTCACCATCTTTCAGTCCAACTTTTACCAGGCCACCCTTTGTCAGTTTCCCGAATAGGAGCTCTTCTGCCAATGGCTTCTTGATACTTTCTTGGATCACCCGTGCCAAAGGGCGTGCGCCCATTTTGTCGTCATATCCTTTATCTGCAAGCCAGCTTGCCGCTTCAGGCGACAGCTCGATGGACACATTTCTATCCATCAGCTGTGCCTCAAGTTGTACAACGAACTTATCGACGACCTTAACGATTACATCTTTAGACAGAGGTGCGAAGCTCACAACGGCATCAAGCCTGTTACGAAACTCCGGCGCAAATGTCCGTTCAATCGCGGCCGTATCTTCGCCTTCGCGCCGATCTCGACCAAAACCCATTGCTGCTTTCGCCTGCTCAGCTGCGCCTGCGTTAGACGTCATGATCAAAATCACGTTCCGGAAATCGGTCGTCCGACCGTTATGATCCGTCAACTTCCCATTATCCATCACCTGCAACAAGATGTTGAATATATCGGGATGCGCTTTCTCTATTTCGTCGAGCAGCAGGACCGAGTGGGGATGTTGATCTACCTTATCGGTAAGTTGACCACCCTGGTCGAACCCAACGTACCCTGGGGGTGCACCAATGAGCCGGCTGACGGAATGCTTCTCCATATATTCGGACATATCAAACCGGATGAGTTCGACCCCGAGCGTATCGGCCAGCTGCTTTGCAACCTCTGTTTTGCCCACGCCCGTTGGTCCCGCAAACAGATAGTTGCCGATTGGTTTTTCAGGTTCGCGGAGCCCTGCCCGCGAGAGCTTAATCGCCGCCGAGAGCGCCTCGATTGCGGTGTCTTGCCCAAACACCACACGTTTTAGGCTACTATCGAGATCGGCCAAAATTTCGGCGTCATCTTTCGTTACGTTCTTGGCCGGAATGCGCGCAATCTTTGCGACAACATTCTCGATCTCTTTCTGTCCAATCGTTTTACGCCGTTTGGATTCTGATACGATATGTTGATGCGCACCAGCCTCGTCGATCACGTCGATCGCTTTGTCCGGTAACTTCCGATCATGCATGTAACGATGGGAGAGTTCCACCGCTGAACGTATCGCGTCATGGGTGTACTTCACCCCGTGATGCTGCTCGAAATAAGGTTTTAAGCCTTTGAGGATCTTCACCGCATCTTCCACGGATGGTTCATTCACATCAATCTTCTGGAACCTTCGGGACAACGCGCGGTCTTTTTCAAAATGTTGGCGGAATTCCTTGTATGTGGTTGAGCCCATACACCGGAGTTTCCCACCCTGAAGTGCGGGCTTCAAAAGATTGGATGCATCCATTGCGCCGCCAGAGGTCGCGCCCGCACCAATCACCGTGTGAATTTCATCGATAAAAAGGACGGCATCGGGATGTTCTTCGAGTTCGGTCACAACCGCCTTCAATCGTTCTTCGAAATCTCCACGATATCGGGTACCCGCCAGCAATGCACCCATGTCCAACGAGTAGATGGTTGTTTTTTCTAAGACTTCCGGGGTTTCACCTTGAACAATTTTCCGAGCGAGACCTTCTGCGATTGCCGTTTTCCCCACGCCTGGATCACCAACTAAAATTGGGTTGTTCTTACGACGCCGGCACAGAACTTGGATGCACCGTTCAACTTCGTGATCGCGGCCGATAAGGGGATCGATATCTCCCCCTGACGCTTTTGCATTCAAGTCAACGCAGTATTTCCCGAGCGCAGATTCGCCGGCTGCGTCCGTCGCTTGCTGCGCATCGCCTTCAATTTCGTCTGTTCCTTGAACCGACCTGGTCTCACCATATGCAGGGTCTTTCGCGACTCCATGGGCGATATAGTTCACGGCATCGTATCGCGTCATATTCTGTTCTTGCAGAAAGTATGCAGCATGGCTTTCGCGCTCGGCAAAAATAGAGACCAAAACATTCGCGCCTGTGACCTCTGATCGTCCGGAACTCTGAACATGAATTGCGGCTCTCTGGATAACGCGCTGAAATGCTGCGGTCGGTGCCGCCTCCGAGCCCTCTACGTCCGAAATAAGACTATCGAGCTCGTTATCCAAAAAGTTGGTCACTGAAATGCGCAACGCTGCCAAATCGACCGAGCATGCGCGCATTACTTTCGCAGCTTCATCTTCGTCGATCAGCGCGAGCAGAAGATGCTCAAGCGTTGCCAGCTCATGATTTCGTGCATTGGCGTAACCCAAAGCAGCATGAATAGCCTGTTCAAGCGTAGAGGAAAATGATGGCATATGGCAGCCTCGCTTCATCACAAGGCGGGCGGAATAGCCCGCCTATAGCTATAGATTTCGACTTAATCGCGCGGTCTTCAAGGGTTTTCTTCCGTTGCCTCATACAATCGTGAGGTTTTGCCGCACATGATTAGAACGCATCCTTTCTGGCGCGAATTTCGGCAAAGGTCGCAACATCGGATGCACCCTGCATTCCGAGATGCGATTTTACATCGTCGGAGGTTGCTCTGAGGAAGGGATTTGTCGCGTGTTCGAGCGACAAAAGAGAGGGTACCGTCGGCAAGTTCGAACCGCGCAAGCGGAGAGTTTCGTTCATGCGCGCGTCTAGAGCCTTATTGTTCGGATCCACGGTTTTTGCGAAATTTCCGTTCGATACGGTGTATTCATGACCGGAATACACACGGGTTTCGGGTGGCAATGCCGCGAGCTTCTGTAAACTTTCCCACATCATTTCTGGCGTGCCTTCGGTCAATCGACCACATCCGAGGGCCATCAAACTGTCGCCGGTAAATACAGCGTCGGAGCCTGGCACGTGAAATGCGATGTGACCGATCGTATGCCCCGATACATTCAGGACAGCGACGTCCGATGTTCCTATTTTGAAGGTGTCGCCGTCTTCCAAAGCGCGATCGAGCTTTGGTAGCCTATGCACATCGGCCTGCGCTCCTAGGATGTCTGCGTCTGCATTGAGCTCATCTAATCCAGCGATGTGGTCCCAGTGATGATGCGTGAGCAAGATGACGTCTACGGAAAGCCCTTGGCGTTCAAGTTCGGCTTTGATCGGTTTGGCCTCCGGTGCATCGATCAATGCCGTTACACCAGTGTTCGAACAAACGGCGAGGAAAGCGTAGTTGTCCGACAAGCACGGAATGGTCGTGATGTGAAGCGCCATGGTTGTGAACCTCTCCGGAAAGCCGTTTACTGGCTTCAGCGTAACGCGCGGAACGCAAAGGGCCAATATGCATCTCGATGTCATTAATCTTAGAGGGTTTTATTACAGGACCGCGCTTGGTCGGACAGTTCAAGCGTCGTTGCAGCGGCGCATCAAGGACATGTGGTCTAAGACAAATGGCCTAACGATCGCCGGATACGGATTCGCAGCACCAGTTTTGCGCCCCTTTTTACCTGATGCACGTCGCGTCATCTGTCTGATGCCAGGAGGCCAAGGTGTTATGCATTGGCCTATGGGGGAGCCGAACTGTTCGGTGCTCGTCCCAGAGTTTTCTTGGCCCGTCGCGACAGGACAGATTGACCGTTTGCTTGTTCTTCACGGGCTTGAGACCTCGGACCATCCAACGGATTTGCTGGACGAAGTGTGGCGCACTCTTGCGCCTGGGGGACGCGTGATTTTTGTCGTTCCGAACCGCACTGGGCTCTGGGCACGTTCGGACGTCACACCCTTTGGTTACGGGAGACCTTACAGTTTGGCGCAGCTGGAAACGCAGCTTACCAAACATGATTTCTATATTGAGCGCCATAAAACAGCACTTTACGCGCCACCGAAACATTCAAAGATACGTTTGTCTTGGATCAACTGGTTGGAACAGACGCGATTGAACCCCCATCTCCAGCTTGCTGGAGGAGTATTATTGGTCGAAGCCACAAAACAAGTGTTTTCGCCGACGCGCCCCGGTTTGGCGGCGCGCGTGCGAAAGCCTTTGGCCGTGATCGAAGGATTTGCGAACCCTGCGCCGAAGCCGGTCTCAGGTCGTTCGAGCTCACATGCTTTGGCATGTCCGGACAGAGGAAAAAACTGACGGAGTCGTGCGCCAGTGCGTCACAGAGAATAACGGTAACACTGGCTCAGGATCGCTTGCCAGGTCAAAACCCCTTTGCTATGAGGCGCCGAACTTGAGGGGGCGGACGCGTCATTCGAATGCCCTTTCGCTTTAGTCCTCGGAAGGCCTCTCGTGTCCGATACAGTTTCATATTCTGCGGAAATCGCATCCCGGTACGCCACTGCCGTTTTCGAACTGGCAAAAGATTCTAGAAAACTCCCTGCGTTGACAAACGACATTGCGTCTTTGTCGGACGCTCTCGCTGACAGCGAAGAGCTGCGAGAGATGATCAATTCACCGATCTATACACGTGAAGAGCAAGAGCTTGCGATTGGCGCGATTGGGGCGGAGATGAAGCTTTCAGAGAGCACAGGTAATGCGCTACGGTTGATGGCGCAGAACCGGCGTCTTTTTGCGGTTCCAGCCCTGCTGAAACAACTTCAGGCCATGATTGCGGCAGAAAAAGGCGAAGAAACCGCCGAGGTTGTTTCGGCAAAGAAACTGACCAAAGCGCAAAGAGACGCTTTGGCAAAGTCACTTTCCGACAAAGTCGGCAAAAAAGTTCAATTGGATGAAGCCGTCGATGAAAGTTTGATCGGTGGCTTGATCGTGAAAATTGGGTCGCGCATGATTGACAGCTCGATCCGCTCGAAACTCGCAAAACTTGAAAACGTAATGAAAGAGGTCGGATAATGGCACTCCAAGCTGCAGAGATTTCTGCGATCCTCAAAGACCAGATCAAGAATTTTGGTCAAGAAGCTGAAGTGGCCGAGGTTGGCCGCGTGCTGTCTGTGGGTGACGGTATCGCACGGGTCTACGGCCTTGATAATGTGCAGGCCGGCGAAATGGTCGAATTCCCTGGCGGAATTCGTGGCATGGCGCTGAACCTTGAAACAGACAATGTCGGTGTGGTTATCTTCGGTTCTGACCGTGACATTAAAGAAGGCGACACGGTTAAGCGCACGAACTCGATCGTGGACGTTCCCGTTGGTAAGGGTCTGTTGGGTCGCGTTGTAGATGGCCTTGGGAACCCGCTTGATGGCAAGGGCCCGATCGAAGCAACAGAGCGCCGCGTTGCCGACGTTAAGGCGCCAGGCATCATCCCGCGTAAGTCTGTGCACGAGCCTATGGCCACAGGCCT
>JBCDLY010000021.1:0-23201 GCA_038744815.1 Pseudomonadota bacterium
CTTTCAGGCGATGAAGGCGCAGATTGAGGCAGGTGCAATTGGGGATGTGGAGATGGTCACGATCTTGTCGCGCGACCCAGGGCTGCCGCCGATTGAGTATATCAAAGTGTCGGGCGGGATTTTTCGCGATATGATGATCCACGACTTTGATATGGCGCGGTGGTTGATCGGCGAAGACTTCGTCGAGGTCCAAGCCATTGGGTCGGTTCAAGTGGACCCGGCGGTGGGCACGGCAGGGGATTTCGATACGGCCACAGCGAGCATGAAGACCGCAACGGGAAAAATCGCAAGCATCACAAACTCGCGCCGTGCATCCTATGGCTATGATCAGAGGATCGAGGTGCACGGCTCCAAGGGGATGGTCTCCACCGGGAATGTGACGGAAAGCACGATGATGCTTTCGACCGCCGATGGGATCCGGCATGAAAAGCCGATGCATTTCTTCCTGGAACGCTATGCACAGGCCTATGCGAACGAGTGGGATGGATTTGTGAAGCTGGTTTTGGATGGGGACACAACGATGCCGAGCGCGCTTGATGGGTTGAAATCCTTGGAGCTGGCCGAAGCAGCTGTCGCGTCCGCGAGTTGAGCTGGGGGCCAGCCCCCTGGCGCGCGGGCGATGCCCACGCAGCCCACCCCCGGGATTTTTTTGGACAAAAGAAGCGGGGAGGGTCACACGGCCTTCAGCTTACCGTAGCTGGCGGCCAGCGCTTGGGCCGTGACCATCGACCCCGTCGTGCTCCGAAAGCCACCATCGACGCCCTGATCGGTGAGCAACAAAACCTCTGCGTCTTTTGCGATCGGGCTGACCGCGCTATCTGTGATGGAAATCAAACGAACACCTTTGGCCTGCGCTGTGGCGAGGGTCTCTAGCGTCAGGGGAGTATAAAAAGGAAAGCTGATCGCGATCAGCGCATCGCCCTGTCGGACGGTGGACATCATCGCCTCTCCCATCCCGGCCACGGGGTTCAAGAGGTTCACGGGCGCCCCAAACCCGCTCAACAAATAGTGGAGTGAGGTGGCAATCGCGAAGGCGCGCCGCATCCCCAAAATATGGATCGTCTGCGCCGAGGCCATAAGATCCGCAGCGGCAGCGATATCGGCCTCAGAGGGCAAATTTTGCAAGCTCTGCTCGGCCAAGGACGCAAAGCGGACAACTTCGCTCCGATCACCATTTTGCAGCCGCGCAAAGTAATTCGACGACATCTGATCGGTAATCGCGGATCGCAGGATCCGCTGCACCTCTGAAAACCCGTTAAAGCCAATCGCCTTGGAAAACCGAATGACAGATGAGGGCTGCACGCCCACTTCGGCCGAGATATCTGCAATGGTCATCAGCGCCACCTGCTGGGGATGGTCGAGCACGAATTGCGAAATCAATTGCAGCTGCGCGGGCAGCGTTTCATGCTTGTCGACCAACAGCCGGGTTAGGTCCTCATGGCTGATCATGCTGAAAGCGTCACCCAGGCCTTAGCCTCCGAGGCATCTTGGATCGCTTGTAACGCCTGTTCGAAAACAATCCCATCGGCATAGTTCGGGTAGGCCTCATTATCTTCGAGGATCGCTTTGACGAAATGACCGACCTCGATGATCTTCATCTCGTTGAACCCGATATGATGTCCCGGTGCCGGGCAGAAATTCCCAAACGGGGGGTGCCATGGACCCACCAGAACCGTCTTATACCCATTCGTACGCATCTCCGAATTCCCATCCATCTCAAACAGGTGGAATTCACCCATGCGTTCCTGATCAAATCGGATCGCGCCCTTGGTCCCTGTGATCTCAAACCCAAGGTTCATCTTGTGGCCCTGGCCAAGCCAACTTGTGTGCATGGTAAACATTGCACCGCTTTCAAAGGTACCAATCGCCGAATACTGATCATCCGTTTCAACGACTTTCATTTCACCTGTCTGAGCATCGGGACGCTCTTTATGAACCGTTTGCAGTCTGGCAGAGACCTCTTTCATCTTGCCACAGAGCCAAATGGCCATAGAGACCTGATGCGATCCCATATCTCCCAAAGCACCTTTGCCACCGCCCTTTTTTGTGAGACGCCAGCTGTGCGGCACACCAGGGTCGCACATGAAATCTTCTTGGTAGACCCCATTGAAATGGACGATGTCGCCGATCCGGCCTTCATCAATCAGCTGCTTTATGGCGAGCATCGCAGGCGATTTCATATAATTGTAGCCTAGCATTGTTTTGATGCCCGCTTTTTTTGCGACCTCGGTCATTGCGACCGCATCTTCCATGGACGTCGCCATCGGCTTCTCACACCAAAGATGCTTTCCGGTTTCCGCGGCCAAATCGGACATCTCACGATGGGCAAAATTCGGTGTGCAGATCGAGACCACATCGATGTCATCTGCGCCGCAGACCTCGCGCCAATCTTGTGTTGTGCGTTCAAACCCAAATCGGTTTCCGTTGAGTTCACAGCTTTCTTCGGACATATCGAACAGTGCCGTCAGCTCCACATCCACAGGCCAGTTGAACACGGCTTTGCCGCGCTGCCAGGCCTGCGTATGCGTGCCGCCCATAAATCCCATGCCCAAAACACCCACGCGCAGTTTTTTAAGGCCAACCTTATTTTCGGGCTGACCGTCGATCCGTAAATCACGCTTCATCTGAAATCTCCAATTCGGCCTGCTCGCAGACCTCGACTATATGGGAGTACCCCATTTCCGAATACTCATAAGGCGGAGCTTTCGCCGGATCCTGTTCTGCCTCAACGACGATCCAGCCTGCGTAATCCATGCCTTTCAAGAAAGTCGCGACGCCCTGAAAATCGATGCACCCATCGCCCGGCACGGTAAAGGCACCGTCAATGACCGCATCGAGGAAGCTCTTTCCAGACTCGCGAACATCTTTCACCACATCCGGGCGAATATCCTTAAAGTGAACATGATGGATGCGGTCCCCCCATCGATCCATCGTGGCCATGATATCGCCACCTCCAAACAACAGGTGGCCTGTATCGAAACAGAGCCGGACCTCTGACGAGGAATATTCCATCAACCAGTTTACATCGTCTTCAGACTCGATCACCGTCCCCATGTGATGGTGATAGGCCATCGGCATACCTAACCCATCCATCCATTTCGCAAGCTCTGAGATGCGCTGCGCATACTCTCGGATATCGTCCCTGCTCAGCGTTGGTCGATCACTGACCGCAACCCGTGGATTACCCTGCACGGTATTCGAACATTCCGCGTAGACAACACAAGGCGCGTTCAAATCAATGAACTGTTGGACTTGCGCCTTGACCTGTTCCATCTCACGGATGAGGTCATTTGTTAGGCTCGCGCCCGAACACCAGCCCCCACAAAGCGCGATGTCATATTGTTCGAGATAGACGCGCAGTCCATCCGTGTCCTGCGGCATCCTTTGGCCCCGCTCCACGCCAATATAGCCGATCTGGCGCGCCTCCTGCAGCGCTTGGCGCATTGTGTAGGCCGCTGTTAAATCTGGCAGGTCATCATTCTGCCACGCGATAGGGGAGATCCCGATCTTCACACTCATTGGCGTTATCCTTGACCTTAAATATCGATGCGCTGCTTGGCGGCACGATTGTCTTCGTGTTCCGCCTTGGCGTCCCGCACCTGCTTACGGGGGGAAACCTCGGGCACGCCGACATCCCACCAGCTATCACCGCCCGTCCAATCATGGGATTGCACGCGGGTCGATATCACGACCGTCTTGGTCGCCTTCCGAGCTTTGGCAAACGCGTCTTTCAACTCGTCGATGGTATCAACATCATAAGCCTCTGCCCCCATTGCAGCCGCATGGTCGGCAAAGTGCGGCATGAAAGGTTCGACACCGTCCCCCAATCTGCAGTCCTGAATGAGGTTGTTGAAGCTTTCGCCACCTTTGAAGTTCTGCAGTCGGTTGATCACGGCATACCCACCATTGTCGCAGACAATCACGATCATCTTATGGCCTGATAGAACCGACGAATAGATGTCCGAATTCATCATCATGTAAGACCCGTCGCCGACAAAGACGATCAATTCCCCTTCGTCTTTGTCTTCGGCTTTGGCCATGGCTGCGCCCCAACCGCCCGAGGTCTCATACCCCATGCAGCTGAACCCATATTCGCAATCATAAGACCCGTGCGATTTGGCGAGCCAGCCTTTGTTCATCTCTCCGGGCAATCCACCTGCGGCCGTCAGAACGCGGTCTTCCGGTATTGCCAAATCATGGATCGCGCCGACCACTTCTGAATAACGCGGGGTCTCGTTCGTAACGGCACGGCGCCCTGCGAGGTAGTCGCGCCATTCGCCCATGGCCGCCTGGGCCTGCGCCATGCGCGCAGCAGGCGCGGACCAGTCGTCGAGCATCCCGTCTAGTTCCTGCAGCGACGCTTTCGCATCGCCAACCACTGCAACCGCATTGTGCTTATGCGCATCAAAAGCGGCGGCATTGATATGTATGAATTTTACATTTGGGTCTTGGAAACAGGACCAAGACCCGGTTGTGAAATCTTGCAGCCGTGTGCCCACCAGCAAGACAACATCGGCATCTTCGGCCAAAGCATTCGCGGCCGATGACCCGGTTGGACCCGTTAGACCAAGCCCGTGTTTATGACTGTCTAACACAGACGTTTTTCCCGCTGTGGTCTCGGCCACCGGAATGCCGCGACGCTCTGCAAAGATGTTCAGCACCTCTTCGGCGCGGGAATACAGCACACCCCCACCTGAAATCATCAACGGCTTCTTAGCGGTTTTCAGAATGCGTGCGGCCTCTTTGATCGATCCACTATCGGCCCGTCGACGCGGAATACGCCATACTTTTTCATCAAAAAACGAGTCCGGATACGCGCAAGCGTCCGCCTGAGTATCCTGCGGGAGCCCCAAAAAGGCCGGACCGCGTGTCGCCGGATCAAGCATCATCTGAAGCGCAGCTGGAAGCGAATTCATCAACTGTTCTGGATGCGTGATCCGATCCCAGTAGCGCACAACGGGCTTGAAACAATCATTCACCGTTTCGGAGGGCGTGCTAAAGTTTTCCACTTGCTGCAGAACTGGGTCCGGACGACGGTTCTGAAACGTGTCTCCAGACAAAATCAGTAGGGGCAGACGATTCGCCATGGCGACCGCAGCCGCAGTGACCATATTGGTCGCCCCCGGCCCAACCGAGGACGTCGCCACCATAATCCGCTCGGCGCGCTTTGCTTTCGCATAAGCAACACCCGCAAGCGCCATTCCTTGTTCATTTTGTCCGCGCCAGGTCGGCAAGTCTTCTTGGACCCTTTCCAAGGCTTCTGCCAGGCATGTGACGTTGCCATGCCCAAAAATTCCAAAAACACCCGCAAAAACCGGCACAACCCCGTCGGCTGTTTCGACCTTTTGCGCGCACATCCATTTAACCAAGGCCTGCGCCATGGTGAGGCGATTCATTTCCATTTATAGAGGTCCTCCCACTCAGCCGCACACTGATCGGCAGAATAAATATTCTATTTGAGTGTTTACACAGAATAGAAATAATGTTCAAAATTTTTTTGACGTGGCGGAAGTCGTTTGTCAGGCTATGCGACAACCGGTCAGAGGCCCCGATCGGGTAATAACGTTGGGAGGAACGTGTTTATGAAAAAATTGTTGATGGCCGCTGCGGCGGCCGCCCTTTCTGTATCTTCTGCATTTGCGGCGGATCATGTGGCCAACATTGTTGTTGTCACCCATGGCTCTGACACCGACGCCTTTTGGGGCGTTGTCCGGAATGGCGTCGAGGCCGCAGCTGCGGATACAGGGGCAAACGTCCAGTACCGCAACCCACCGACAGGTGACCTAAATGAAATGGCGTCACTGATCGAAGCGGCAACGGCGCAAAACCCAGATGGGATTGTTGTCTCTATTCCAGACCCTGACATCCTCGGTGGTCCAATTCAGGCAGCAGCTGCGGCAGGTATTCCTGTGATTTCCATGAACTCTGGCGCAGGTGTTTCCGCAGAACTCGGAGCGATCATGCATGTCGGTCAGCCTGAGTACGAGGCCGGCCTCGGCGGCGGTGAAAAGTCAAAGTCTATGGGCGCATCAAATCATGTGTGCTTCAACCACGAAGCGTTTAATACCGCGCTTCTGGATCGCTGCCAGGGGTTCGCAGATGGTTTGGGTGAAGATCTGAATATGGTCGAAGTGTCTACAGATTTTGATGATATCAAGAACACTGTAATCGCCTACATGACATCGAACCCAGATACGAATGCGATCATGGCAGTCGGCCCAACAGGCTGTGACCCAACCATCGCCGCGCTTCAAGAAATGGGCAAAGCGGGGGAAATCGCACTTGGTTGTTTTGACCTCGGTCCAGCAATCGTTGACGGTATCATTGATGGCACGGTCTCGTATGCGATTGACCAGCAACAGTTCCTGCAGGGCTACATTCCTGTGATGGTTCTGCATTTGAACCACCGCAATGGCACTCTGCCAGGCAACTCGGTCAACTCCGGACCAGGCTTTGTGACAAAAGACAATGTTGAGCTTGTCCAAAAGCTCGCAGGTGTCGAACGCTAAACAAACGTACAACACAGCAAGGGCGGCGCATTATGGCCGCCCTTCTTCTATAATGTGAACATTGGGGAGGATTTCACGTGGCCACAGCCGATGAACGGATCAGGACGCGATCTTTTTTACAGCGATCCCTAGAGCGACCAGAACTTGGATCAGTTTTCGGTCTCGTGATTATCGTCGCAGCGTTTATGATGATGACCGCGTCATCCGGCACATTTAGTGCCATGTGGACAAATCCAATCGGCATTCAGGCATGGGTAGAACTTGCCGCTTTTGTCGGAATTTTAGCCATCGCCGCTGCGTTTCTTATGATCGCAGGCGAATTTGACCTGTCGATGGGCGCAAATATCGCACTCGCCGGTCATACCTTCTCGCTGCTCTTGATATTTGGATGGCCTGTAGGGGTTGCTGTCCTTTTCACACTGATGGAACTTCTGTTTGTTGGCTGGCTCATTGGGATTATTGTGGTCCGAACGGGGCTGCCGAGTTTCATCGTATCGCTTGGATTTTGGTTTGCATCGCGCGGATTTGCCGTCTTCATGTCGCAATCCCTTGTCAATCAATCACGCCTTTCAGTCAAAGCTCAACTGAAACCCCCGGCAGGGGGTGGCGAAGACCCAAGCTGGGCTGACAACGTGTTTGCCTTTGACCAGGCATTTGGTCTGAGTTTTGACGCCGAAGTCTATTACTTTATCATACTCACGATCGTGGCAGCGTTGGTTCTTCATCGCACCAAACTTGGAAACTGGATTTTCTCCGCCGGAGGCGATCCCGTGGCCGCGCGCGCTGTGGGTGTACCCGTCGCACAAGTGAAAATCGGTCTCTTCATGTTCTCTGCGTCCATGGCCTGCTTGCTCGGCATTCTTACGGTCATGACATCTGGGGCTTCGGACCCACAAGCCGGCGATTTCCGCGAGCTTCATGCCATTGCGGCGGCTGTCATCGGCGGCTGCGCCCTGATGGGAGGATACGGATCGGTTATCGGTGCGGTGCTCGGAGCGTTTATTTTCGCAATCGCTTCGCGCGGTATCAACTTCGTGCCCTTCATCGACAACAACCTCTTCCGGGTGATGTTAGGTCTGCTGATCCTAGGCGCTGCCTTGCTCAACCAGTTCCTGCGCAACCGCGTCGTTAGGGGGTAGAACCATGACACAACCAACTATTGAAATTGATGGTATTTCGAAATTCTTCGGAAATATCATCGCTCTGAAAGATATCAGCTTCCAAGTGTTCAAAGGTGAAGTCACGGCGTTGCTCGGGGACAACGGCGCGGGCAAGTCAACGCTCATCAAAACGCTCTCAGGGGTTCACAAACCAGATGAGGGCCAAATCCGCATCGATGGCGAACCTGTGTTTTTCAACTCTCCGCGGGATGCCGCGGCGGCTGGGATCGGAACCGTTTACCAGGACCTTGCACTCCAACCGCTGATGTCTGTGAGCCGGAATTTTTTCTTGGGGCGCGAAGTCTCCAAAGGAGCCTTCCTGGACTTCAAAGAAATGAACCGGGTCACGCGGGAGGAAATGGCAAAGATTGGGATCGACGTCGCGGACCCAAACCAAGCAATTGGAACGATGTCAGGCGGTCAGCGCCAAACGCTCGCAATTGCGCGGGCGATCTATTTCGGCGCTAAAGTCCTGATCCTAGACGAGCCAACCTCGGCGCTCGGTCAGAAGCAACAGCTGGAGGTTCTTCGCACGATCAAGCGCGTGCGGGACCGCGGCAATCTTGCAATTATTTTCATCACCCATAACGACCTTCACGCAAAATTGGTCGGTGACCGGTTTGCCTTCTTGAACCGCGGGAAGGTTATGGCCAGCGGAGATCGCACGACGATTGATCTTAGCAACATACGAGAATTGATGGCCGGCGGCGCGGAACTCGCCGACCTCGAGAAGGAATTTGCCGAAAACGCATAACCTGAACGGAGGCTGCACATGAACCAAGCTGTCTTTATTTCCGAGACTGACATCGCGCTCGGAGAATTCCGAAATGTCGTTTCGCAGGAACTCACGCAAACAGATCTCCGCTTTGCCGACAGGGTTGAAAAAAACGTCCCAATTTACGACGCGGCCGCGCTCGGCGACATACTTTCCTCTCCGTTAGAGCGTAAGGCACTGCTCTCCGAATGGGTGTGGGTCCTCGGCCATTCTGCTGGTGTGCTCGCGCTTTCAGGCGCGTATCAGGACACGGCAATCATCGACCGTGTAAGTGGGATTTTTCTGGAGATTATCGCGGCCGAAAAATCACAATCAGGGGGCGGCGCCGATCATTTTGCAAAGGCCGGTGCCAATGACCGGATTTGGAATTCTCTACAAAAGTTATGCTTGGCCGATCCGAATGCCTTTATCCGCTATTTCGCAAACGCTCCGATTTCGGCCGTGTGCGAAGCCTGGCTTGGACCCGCATATCAAATGACAGCGCAGGTCAACTTGGTCCGTCCAGGCGGCGCAGCACAGGAAGCCCATCGGGATTACCATCTTGGGTTTCAGACCAACACAGTTGCGGGCACATATCCGGCCCATGTCCATGACTTGTCACCTGTACTGACCCTCCAAGGGGGGATCGCACATTGCGATATGCCCTTGGACAGCGGACCAACGAAGTTGCTGCCGTTTTCGCAACTTTACCGAGAGGGATATCTCGCATATCGCGATCCGGATTTCCGCGCGTATTTCGAAGACAACTTCGTTCAGATCGAACTTAAAAAAGGCGATGCTATTTTCTTCAATCCGGCTCTCTTCCACGCAGCGGGTCGCAACCAAAGCGCCGGCATCGAACGACTTGTCAACTTGTTGCAAGTCTCATCGGCCTTCGGCCGCGCTATGGAGAGAGTGGATCGAATGGCGCTTTGCAAGGCGGCGTTTCCAGCATTGAAAGGGGCCGCGCATGATTTTTCAGATGCCGAATGTCAGGCAGCAATTTGGGCCACGGCGGAGGGATACTCTTTTCCAACCAACCTCGATACCGATCCACCAGTGGGTGGTCTAGCGCCGAAAACACAGGCCACTCTGATGGCAGAGGCCCTGAAGGACAACTCGACCCTAGAAGACTTCAGCGCCGCCCTAGACGCGTTGGATGCGCGCCAACGCCCGTGACTACCCTCCGGCTCCACCCCATTCGTGACAGCGGTCAGATCCAGTCCATAACACCGCAAACCGTCAGATCGGCATGTCCAAACTGGACCTATGTTGGGTTTGAGGTGCATCGGCTTCGGGCTGGCGAAACGCTTGGGCAAGCGACCGGATCGTTGGAACATCTTCTTGTCCTTGTGACCGGAAAGATTGTGGCAATGGCAGATGGAAAAGACCTCGGTGAACTGGGTGGACGCATGGACATCTTCACCAAGGAAAAAGCGCATGCACTCTACGTGCCAAACGACATGTCATGGACCATACGGGCGACGACAGATGTCGAGATCGCGGTCTGTATGGCCCCGGGGATGAGTGGGCATGAGGTCCGTATCATCACACCTGATCCAGCCCCCATGGAGGAACGGGGAAAGGGGGCGAATACACGTTTCGTAAACGCGATCATGATGGAAGAACGGGATTGGGCCGACAGCCTGCTTGTCACCGAGGTATGGACACCAAACGGGAATTGGTCGAGCTATCCGAGCCACAAGCACGACACCGACGATTTTCCAAACGAGACGCATCTAGAAGAGACATATTACCACCGGATTGATCCGCCAAACGGCTTTGCCATCCAACGCGTTTACAATGACGACCAATCGCTAGACGAGACCATTGCTGTGTCAAACGGCGATGTTGTCCTCGTGCCCGAAGGTTACCATCCCTGCGGTGCGGTTTATGGATTTGACCTTTATTATCTGAACGTCATGGCCGGTCCGCGGCGGAACTGGCGCTTCACGAATGATCCCGATTGCGACTGGATTTTTAAACGCGACACCAAAGCCTAACCACGTTGATCCCGCCACCAGCGCCGTAATCTCTGCGCTTTCTTGATATCGCCGCGACATCAGTAGAAACAGTAGGTTATGGAGACCCAAATCGCGAAACCCATACCAAAGTCGAAGCACACTGACCCGTTGAGGGGCGTTCGGGCCTCAGGGCGCGTGCTGTTGCGCGCGGTCTTTTTGTTCAGCATCTTTGTAAATCTCCTTATGCTGACAGGACCGCTCTTTATGCTCCAGGTCTATGATCGGGTATTGGGCTCCGGCTCTGAGGCGACCCTTGTCGCGTTGTTTGCCTTGGTCGTCGGCTTGTATGGTCTGATGGCCGTCCTAGACTACGCACGGGGGCGTGTCCTTGCCCGGTACGGCGCCCGGTTTCAAGCCCAACTCGATGAACCTGTCTTCAATATCAGCCTAAAGGAAGCGACCGATCCAAAAAATCGTGGCAGGATGGACCCAGGGCTCCGAAGCGTCGAGACACTTCAGCAGCTTTTTAACTCCCCAGCTTTGCTTGCGATCTGCGATGTCCCATGGACACCGTTATACCTCTTCCTGATTTTCATCTTTCATCCCGCTTTGGGTTGGTTGGCTGTCTGCGGTGCCGTCCTTTTGATCACGCTGACGATCTTGAACCACATCCTCTCCAGTCAAAAAACGCTCGAGGCGCAAACGGCTTCTTCGACGGCTCTCTCGACTGCAGAAGTGATACGCAAGAACGCCGATCTGGTCCTCAGCCAAGGAATGGCGCCTTCTCTAACGCGTAGATGGCTCCACCTGCGCGAGCGTGGCCTGTTACGGACGATCGGTGCAAGCGACGTTACCGGCCTCTTCAGCGCTTTGACAAAGTCACTTCGCCTCTTGTTACAAAGTGCGATGCTCGCGCTCGGGGCATATCTGGTTCTGCAATTTGAACTGACCGCTGGCGCGATGATTGCCGGTTCAATATTGCTTGGCCGCGCGCTGGCGCCGATCGAACAGCTGATCGGCTATTGGCCGCTTGTGCAAAAGAGCTCTGACGGATGGCGGCATCTTGATACTCGTCTTACGAGCTATCGGGACGCTGTTGAAAGAACGCCGTTGCCCGAACCCGAACCCAAACTCGCTCTGACAAAAGTCACCGTGATGATACCGAACCGAACTGCGCCAATTCTGAAGGAGATCGATTTTACTGTCTCCCCAGGCGAAGCCATCGGGATCATTGGACGCAGCGGCGCAGGAAAATCGAGCCTCGCACGCGTTTTGCTCGGCCTCATGCCGCCAACCACGGGACATGTTCGCTTGGGCGGCGCGCATCTAACCCAATATGAACCAGAAATTTTGGGGCGCTATATCGGCTACCTTCCGCAGAGCGTTACATTGTTTCCTGGGTCTATCGCCGAAAACATCGCCCGGATGGAAGAAACGCCAGATTCAGAAGCGGTGATTGCGGCCGCCAAGAAGGCCCGCGTACATGATCTGATCGTACAAATGCCCGACGGCTATGATACTCTGCTCGGCGCAGACGATACCGCCCTCTCTGGTGGGCAGGTCCAACGTGTCGGTCTTGCGCGGGCGCTTTACTCCGACCCATTGGTTCTTGTTTTAGATGAGCCAAATTCTGCCCTTGATGCCGAAGGCACGGAGGCGATGAATGTCTGTATACGGGACCTTAAGTCTCGAGGGCGATGCGTTGTCCTGATGACCCATAGACCTATGGCGATTGCCGAATGCGACCGCCTGATTATCCTTGATAATGGTCAAGTTCGGGCCAATGGGCCACGAGACAAGGTCTTATCTTCTATGGTCAAAAACGCAGACGAGGTAAAACAGATGGTCTCGAAGAGGACACAATAATGGATGCCGCACGGTTTTCCTCCAAAACGTTTCTAATCATTGGCTTTTTTGCTCTGTTCGTCCTGATTGGGGTTCTCGGAACATGGAGTGTGTCGGTTCGACTGTCAGGCGCCGTAATCGCGACCGGGATCGTGGAAGTTGAAAGCAACCGTCAGGTGATCGAGCACAGTGAAGGCGGTGTCGTCGACGTGATCTCTGTGTCGGACGGCGATACTGTAGAGGCTGGGTCGCCGCTTTTGATGCTCGACGGGACGTTCCTTCAATCCGAGCTCGACATCGTTGCATCGCAATATTTCGAACTGCGGGCCCGGCAACAGCGCCTTCTCGCGGAACGAGACAACCGCGAGAAAATTGAGATTTCCGAGGATGAGCTGGCGGACATACCCGCCCTCCGCAATTTGATCGACGGACAACAAAATCTTCTCACGGTACGCCGACAGAACCTGTTGGCCGAAGCCAACCGAATTGATGAACAAGTCGAACAGCTCCGCGCGCAAGTGCAAGGAGTGGAAGCACAACTAGAAGCCGTCGACATTCAATCTCGCCTGATCCAAGAGGAACTTGAAGATACAAGGTCGCTTTTCGAGAAGGGCCTCGCGCGCTCGACAACTTTGAATGCTCTTGAACGTGAGGCTGCCAACCTGATCGGAAGATCCGGCCAGCTGCAATCGGAGCGCGCCCGCATTGAGGGGCAGCAAACCGAATTGAAAATCCAGCGCCTTCGCTTATTCACCGCCCGCCAGGAAGAGGCGATCGCCGAACTTAGAGATATAGAACCGGGCATACTAGAACTCGCAGAGCGGCGTCTGAGCTTAATGGAACGGATCAACCGATTGACAATCTCCGCGCCTGTCGATGGCGTGGTCTACGGCCTTCAAGTGTTCGCCGAGAGATCTGTAATTACTGCGGCGGAGCCGCTCCTCTACATCGTACCACAAGATCAACCCCTTGTCGTCTCGGCCCGCGTGAACGCGTTGGATATCGACCAGGTCCAAGTCGGACAACAGGTCAGCATGCGCTTTTCAACCTTTGATCAGCGCTTTACCCCAGAAATTTTCGGAACCATTACAAAGATATCGGCAGACGTGTTCGCCGACGAACAAACGGGGACACAGTTTTACGAGGCAGAGTTGTTGCCCAATCAAGCTGAGCTGGAAAAACTCGAAGACGTGAAGATTATTCCGGGTTTGCCCGTTGAAGCCTTCATTCAAACTGGGGAGCGCACACCGCTCCATTATTTAACCAAACCCCTTACTGACTACTTCACGCGCGCGTGGCGCGAGAGTTAACTCAGCGGCGCCGAGTATAC
The DNA here is from genome assembly GCA_038744815.1 of Pseudomonadota bacterium. Classification (GTDB taxonomy): domain Bacteria; phylum Pseudomonadota; class Alphaproteobacteria; order Rhodobacterales; family Rhodobacteraceae; genus Amylibacter. Next base: position 13,563 of record JBCDLY010000021.1, read on the forward strand.
TGCCCGGCCCCTAAAAGGCCGACATCGTCGCTGTCCCAGAGCGCGAGTGGAACGCTCCTTCGGTTCTCACTGTATCGGCCGCCTGCGTGTAAGCCGGACCAAAACGCATCGTCGATCAGCCATTGGTTTTTACAAAGGACCCCCCCCATCAAAACCAAGCCCCCTGTTGCCCAGGTAACAACAAATAGATCTCCGAGCGCGCGTCCGAGATGGGACGAGAATATGGCAGCCGTCGCCGCAGCGCGCGGCGCGCCATCGGCGGCGGAACGGAGGATTTCATCGGCAGGAACAAGATCTGTGCCACCACCTGCGATCGAACAGACCGCCGCATGAAGAATGGGCAAACCGGTGCCGCTTAGAATGGCTTCGGCCTCAATCCCGTGGCCCATCCCCGTCGCAACCTCCGGCCAAATTGATGCCACGGCTTGGAACACGCGGGCTTCCCAATCCGAATGTGGGTAGATCGCAAGATGGCCACCCTCGGTCTGGAGAACATCAGATCCGGTCCATAATCCAACGCCGAAACCTGTTCCAATACCTGCTGCCAGACGAACACCGCCCTGAAGTGTATCACCTTGCAGGAACGTCAGGGCCGAATTTGATGAAGCACCGACCGCCCAAGCCGCCGCTTCGAAGTCATTTAATATGCTGATCTCTGTCTGCGGAAATTGCGTTTGTAAAAGCGCAAGATCAACGGTCGCATCATTGTTAGTGAGCGTCAATTCGGAACCCGATTGAACACCTGCCGCCGCCAAGACAATCGCGTCCGGAGACATTTCTTGATGACGTATATAGGTTACGATGCGGTTGGATAAATCCGGTCCAGTTGGCACTCGAATGACATTTCGGAGCTCCTCGGCTTCCCACCGGCCAAGACGACAGGATGTCCCCCCGATATCCGCAACCAGTGCCCAGCTCATGCGCGGGTTTTGCGCCGACGGGATTTTATGGCGCGGCGGCCCTTGGTCTTTATTCGGCGTCCTGCACCCGGCCCCTTTGCAAGCGGTTTTCCATCGATGGTGAGGACCTCCAACGTCAAGCCGCCGGTAATTGGCTCAGCCTCGGCCAGGCGCACCTCCGCGGGCATTCCGACCGCAATAACGCGCCCGCTATCATCGCCTTTCAATGTTTTTTCTCGGTCATTGTAACGCCAATATTCACGTCCGAGATATGACATCGGCACCATTCCGTCCGCGCCGGTTTCATCCAATCTAATGAAGAGCCCAAATTTCGCGATACCACTTACACGACCGGTAAATTCTGCACCCACACGATCAGACAAGAAGGCCGCCAAATACCGATCTGTCGTATCACGTTCAGCTGCCATCGACCGTCGCTCAGTATTGGAAATCACCTCCCCAGTTTTCGCAAGCAACCCAACATCTTCATCGGTCAACCCGTCATCGTTCCATCCGTGGGCCCGAATGAGCGCACGATGAACAATAAGATCCGCATATCTCCGAATCGGCGACGTGAAATGCGCATAACGTTTAAGATTGAGACCAAAGTGCCCATAGTTCGTTGGCGCATAATAGGCCTGGGTCATGGCGCGGAGCACGGTCATCGAAATTGTGGGGCCATCTTCACTCGCACTTGCCGCATCCAATAGTTTGTTCAAATGCGCCGTTTTTAGAACCTGACCCTTCGCCAATGTAAGGCCCGCAGCCTCGACCACCTTGCGAAGCGCTTCTAGTTTTTCGGGGGAAGGCTCCTCATGCACCCGATACAGAAGCGATTGGCGTTTGGATTCAAGCGTTTCCGCCGCACAAACATTCGCCATAACCATAAATGCTTCGACCAATCGATGCGCATCCAAGCGATCTTTGAATGCGACGGATACGACCGCACCGGCATCGTTGAGAACAATCTGCCTTTCGGGCAACTCCAAATTCAGCGGGGCACGGCGTTTGATGTCTTTCAGGGCCGCACGATACGCCGCAAAGAGATGTGCAAGCGATTCTCGAAGCGGTTCTGTATCGTCATCATATAGGCCACCATCCGCCGCCTCGGCTTGTTCGTAAGAGAGACTAGCAGGCGACCGCATCATCGCCCGGTGGAAGCGATGGCTCCGTTTTTCGCCAGCCGCGTCAATTACGATCCTGCATGCGATACAGGCGCGGTCCACACCTTCATGCAACGAGCACAAATCACCAGAAAGCGCATCCGGGAGCATCGGGACAACCCGATCCGCAAAATAGGTCGAGTTGCCGCGCAACCGCGCTTCTTGATCCAGGGCCGAACCCGGACGGACATAATGTGCCACATCCGCGATCGCGACCCAAATAACGAACCCGCCTTCATTGATCGGGTCATCATCGGGGATGGCGCATATCGCATCATCATGATCGCGCGCATCGCTTGGATCGATCGTAAAGAGCGGCAGCTCGCGCAGGTCAAGCCGGTCGCCAAGATCTATCGGGCGAGCAGCCTCTGCCTCCGCAATGGCCTCCTCCGAGAAAACATCTGGAATACCGTGCTCGTGGATCGCGATCAAAGAGATTGCCTTTGGCGCTAGGGGATCGCCTATGACTTCGGTAATTTGCGCCATGGGCAGACCCATTGGGCCTGTTCCACGGATCCGCTGACCTTCGACCAATTCGCCGTCTCTAGCCCCCATGGTTTCCGATGGAGAGACAATGAAATCCCGCGACCCCTTTTTGTCGACCGACACAATGCGCCCGCCTTCTGATGATTTCCGATAAAGACCAACAACCTTTGCCGCACTTTCTGTCAGCTTACGAATGAGACGTGCATCATATCGCCCAAGATCATCTATCTTCTGTAGACGAAAGAGACCGCGATCACCCATTCCAAGTGCAGGGTCGCCCGTTTTCTCCACATAGAAAATCGGCAGCTCCGTGGAATGACCGGCCTCCGCAGGTCGGAGCCAAAGATCGCCATCGTGGTCGCGTCCATTGACACGCAACACTGCCACAGGTGGCAGCTCGCCAGGTTTGGCATAGCTCCGCTTTTGTTTGGATAAATGCCCTTCTACACTCAATTCTTTCAGCAACCGTTTGAGCTCGATCCGATCGGTCCCTTTGATGCCAAACGCCTTCGCAATATCCCGTTTGCTCGCAAGCGACGGATTGTCGGTGATCCAATCAATAAGGGCCTGTTTGGATGGAATCTTCACCATGGGTCTGCGTAACAACTGGTGCGCGTGCATACTACTGGAAAAGCCATCCAGCATGTCATAGCACATGGAGAGACGGAATCGACCTTCCGCATGGCAACCTTGGGGGAGGACACTATATGCGAAGACGTTTAGGGCTTCTGCTTTTGTTGGCATCGATCATCGGGTTGGCAGGATGGTCATATGTCCAGACGGCCCCTGAGATTGAACGAAAGATCAAAGAGGCGGCATCGGCGGCGCTCCCCGAGACACTTCATACCGTCACGACCCAAACGAATGGCCGAGACATACGCGTGATGGGGATTGCCCAAGATGCCCGTGAGAGAGAGGCCGTCCTCTCTGCGATAGGGGATGTGTTCGGTCGCCGGATCGTTGTTGATGATCTGGACGTTCTACAAGTCGTTTCACCCTATACGTTCTCTGTTTTGAAAACGACCGGGGGCCTCGCCGTTTCAGGCCATGTCCCAACCGAAGCGATGCGCATGGAGATAGCAGCAACATACGGGGTCGACACGAGCGTGTTGAACCTTGCGGCCGGACAACCAGAGCGCGGATGGGCAGAGGCATGGAACCACGCGAAATCTATTGCCGATCAACTCGAAGTCGGACGGGTCGATCTCTCCGACACGACCGTCGTGATATCCGGCGCTGTTCCAGACCCGTTCACCGCCGAAGATATTGAAGCTGCGGCCCGCCGGTTCCCGTCCAGCTTCGACGCAGATGTCGATTTGGTCGTTCCCCAAACAACACCCTATACGTTCAAAGCTGTGAAATCCGAAAACGGCTTTCTATACGAAGGTTTCGCTCCGTCGCGTGCGGACGAAGTGTCTATGACAGCCCTTCTCAGTTCGCTCGGTCAAGGACAGCTACGTCCAGCGGCAGGTGCGCCCAATGCGGACTGGGCCGATGCTGTGCGCATCGTCGCTGAGGCACTTTCGATTGCAGAGACGGGCACCGCGGAAATTGAAAGTTCAACCGTGGCGTTCTCGGCCGCGGCCCCGACATTGGAAGATCAAGATATCATTCAGGAAATCTTCGAGAAACTGCCGGAAGGATATCGGATTGGCGCGTTAACGGTCACCGTCCCGCCCGCTGTGCCTTATATCTTCAACGCTTCAAAAACAGATGATGGAATTGTGTATGAAGGCTATGTCCCTACAAACGCGCTTCGTACTGACTTTGCGGACTTCATTGGTCAAGATTCAGCAGAAGCGCTTGATCGGCGCGCGGGGATGCCAGATGGATTTTGGCCCGATTTCGTAAAAGAAGGCATTGCTGCCATTGGCGCGCTCGAACGGGGCGAAATGCGCATTGAAGATCGCACGATGCGTCTTTCCGGATTGGTCGCAAACCCCGTGATGGAAGGCGTAATCAAATCTGCGTTGTCAGACTTGCCAGCGGGGTACGCCGCAGAATTTGATCTCGAACTCGAAGATGATGGCCAACCAACATCCCTGGCGCTGGCATATCAAGATGGTTCCTTAGACGTGTCTGGCAAAGCGCCGCAGGGCCTGGATCTCAACATGATCCAATCGCTTCTATCGGTTGATGACATCTCCGGTGCACCTCGGGCCTCCGTACTGGATGGCTTGGATTTCTACCGAAACCGGCTCGCAGGCTTGCGTGCAATTCTACCGAACTTTTCCCAGTTCAACGCGACTTTTTCCGAAGTAGACACCAAAATTTCTGCTGTGGGCAAACCCGGCTTATCGCTCGCTCCAGTGGAGGCTCAGCTGATATCGCTCTTCGGCGAAGATGCAGATGTTACGCTGCAAGAGACATCTCTAGATGTCGAGGCGGGCACGGTGCGCACGAATGAATTGACCGGCCTTCTTGAGATATTCCGCGATGGATTCTGGCAACCTTTCCGGTCTGAAAGCGAGGTTTTGGCGAACTGCTCTTCTCGCGTATCGAACATCCTCTCAGACGCAAAAATTGAATTTGCCACCGCGTCTTCGGAGATTGATCCGACATCGTTTGAATTGATCGACGAACTCGCCGACATTATGGCGGATTGTCTGGCCAATACGACGGCACAAGTTCTTGTCGGTGGACACACAGACAGCGACGGGGACGCCGCCGCCAATCTTCAGCTGAGCGAGGCACGTGCAAATGCGGTTCGGGACGCGCTCCTGTCGCGGGGTATTCCCGCAACACGCGTGACCGCAACGGGGTTTGGTGAAACGAATCCGATTGCGAGCAATGACACGGCCGAAGGTCGCGCGCAAAACCGAAGAACAACATTTGTATGGGACAGTGAATAGGGGACTGGGATGCTTGAAGGTTGGAGCTTTTTGATTGCAGAGATTTGGGTGCTGTTGGCGATCGCGCTGTTGGCCGGTCTGGTTGCAGGCTGGCTGTTGTTTGGGCGCCGTCACATAGCTACGGGCGGCGGCGCGGAAGCCGAATTGAACGAGACTCGGGCCCATATCGCGACATTGCAGGCAGAGATCGCGCGGTTGCAAATGGCGGAAACCAAAGATGCCCCCACTGTTCTAGAGACGCCAAGTGTCACACCCAAAAAGCCGAGACGCTTAAAGACAGCGCGCAAAGGTGGTCCTGATGATTTGAAACAGATAAAAGGGATTGGGCCAGAGCTCGAAAAACTCTGCCATTCGCTCGGCTATTTTCACTTCGGTCAAATTGCGAAATGGACCGCTTCAGAGGTCGCGTGGGTTGATGAAAATCTCGAAGGTTTCCACGGTCGTGTGACCCGTGATGACTGGGTCAAACAAGCACAGAAACTCACGAAGTCTGGGTCCTGACCCGCTTTAGGTCAGCCATAGTATCAACGTCGTGAAGGTATCGAATTTTCGCGATTTTCGCGGGACCCAAAGAGGCGATTGTATCTGCAAGCGCAGATGCGCTTGACCAGCGAACGCCCTCGAAAAGGCGTGCAGGAACCGGCGTTCCGCCGCGACGCAACCCGATCAGCCAATAGCCCCCATCAGGGGCAGGACCAAACACCGCATTATGACCTCCAAGAGCTCGGAACGCGTTCCAAATGTCATCCCGGCAGATACCCGGAATATCAGCACCGATAATCAAAACCGGTCCCGGGGGCGCCTCGCGAAAGATAGCCAACATGCGATCCCCAAGGTCGCCATGCCCTTGCGGCCAACGCGGCAAGGCGCGCGGCCAAACGCGGCTTTGCAGACCTTCAACATCGGGGCTTACCGCCAATGCCGTCTCCCAACGCGAATCTGTGCCCAGCTGACGGATAAGCGCGCGCGTTTGGTGACGAAACCACCACGCTGCACCTGTATACCCTAATTCTCGTCCAAGGCGTGTTTTCACACGCCCGGGATGAGGTTCCTTAACCATGATGAAGAGCTGCCGCCTCATGAGAAATAGGCAGAAAGCATCCGATGATAGATCGCCGACAACGTCATCACGTCTTTGATTGGTACACGTTCATCGATGGCATGCATTCTTTGACCGACCAAACCGAACTCCACAACCGGACAATGGTTTTTCATCATGCGAGCATCCGATGTCCCACCGCTCGTCGACGTCGTCGGGCGTATCCCCGTCTCGGCTTCAACGGCGTCCATAACAATCTCGGACAATTCCCCGGGAGGCGTCACAAAGCTCTCACCTGTGACACGAAAATCGACCTCGACCGTCACATCGCCTGACGCATCCTTCGCCATCTGACGGAGCAAGGCCATCAGCGTCTCAGAACTGTGCAGATCGTTGAAACGAATATTCACTGTGGCATGACATTTTCCGGGGATGACATTGTTTGCCGGGTTCCCGGTATCAAAGGTGGTGATCTCCAAATTACTTGGATCAAAATGGTCGGTCCCCTGGTCGAGTTTCAGCACTGAAAGATCGGCCATGAGCTTCGCCAAAATCGGCACCGGGTTCATCGCAAGATGCGGGTAGGCCGAATGCCCCTGCACACCTTTAGCAGAGAAAAGAGCCGTCAGCGATCCACGCCGCCCGATTTTCATCATTTCACCTAACACATTCGGGCAGGTGGGCTCTCCCACTAAGCAGTGGTCAATCCGCTCTCCATGCCGATCCATCCAATCAAGAATGGCCTGGGTTCCATCAATCGCGTCACCCTCTTCATCCCCGGTCACCGTCAAAACGATCGAACCGTCTGGCGGTGTCTCTGACACAAACCGTAGCGCCGCGACCGTAAACGCCGCAACCGACGATTTCATATCGACGGACCCGCGGCCATAGATATAGCCATCGTCAATCACCGCCCCAAACGGATCGTGGCTCCAGACCGCAGCGTCCCCAATCGGCACGACATCGACATGGCCATTATACCCAAAGCTCCGTCCATTTGCGCCCTTCCCCCAACGGGCAAACAGATTCTCAACACCACCTCGGGAGATACGCGTGCACTCAAAACCGCCCGCAGTCAGGACCTTTTCAAGCGTATGTAACGCGCCCGCCTCCTGAGGGGTCACGGAGGGACAGCGCACAAGTGCCTGAGTAAGAGCGATGGGATCAAAAGCCGTGGGGGATGTCATCTCCCCCACGGCTTAGCGGCTGGCTCGGTGGGGTGCAAGCGCAGCCGGTTCCTCGGCGGGGCTGGGGCGCTACGGGCGCCCCACACGTGTGGGTCGGTTGCCGCCCCGAGGACCTTTTTGAACGAAGTCATCGCTGACCTTTCCAAAATGGCAGCGTTGAAAATATGGATATGTGTCGGTCGCAAAGTAGATGTACGCGCCATCCACCATCGCACCATTACATTCATCTAAACTTCCAGCACCCGCGACATAGGCATAGTCTTCGTCATAGGTGCCGTCATAGGGGCCACCGGGTCCAGATGGGCGCAGACCAGACTTCAGGACATAGCTCGACCGCGCCTGCTCGCCTGCATAATGGATTTCATGCCCATCAGCAGCATATCCAATCATTGTGTCTTGCCCGGTTGGGATCAGCGCAGCAGGCATGCCGTGATAATGGTAGAGCCCCCGACGGTCCGCATGCCCATTATTTGCATCCACCCGAAATATTTCCGGGTTCCCCAGGGCATCAAGGCGCCATCCCGAAGATCGGTTTCGGGAGAAACCACGCGGTGCGGAGGGGTCATAAAACTCGGCAGTGCTTGGTCGCACAATCACACCATTCAGCAATATACCAATAATCGCTGCGCTTTCGGATGGACGGTGGGACTTAACCGGATCGCGCGGCAAACAAAAGGTCTGCGCAATGGCTTGCGCGCCATGTGCCCCACCTCCGGCCTCATGTTCGGGCAATCCGTCGGATGTTATGCATCTTTGGTCTTCTGTCTCGATCACGGACACAGAAAACCCCGCAGCAAAAGTTTGCACCGTCATGAACAGCGACGCTGCGCCTGCCAAAACCAGAAACACCTTCTGCATTGTCTTCCCCATCTCTCACTACGGGGATGTTACGGATATGCGCAGGACTTCCGTCGTCAACGTCAGAAAAAACTGGGCGTACTCACCACATCAACGGGATCGCGCGTGTTCGGATCGAAGAACCGAAGGCTAACCGCATGGAGCATAAGCCGCGGCGCGCCATCGCCATGCCCATAAAACCGATCACCGCATATAGGGTGTCCAATCTCTTTCATATGCAGGCGGAGCTGATGACTGCGTCCTGTCACAGGGATCAGGTTCAGATGAGTAGTAGACGTGGCACGCGCCCTGACCTGCCAACGCGTCTTTGCCGGCCGCCCGTGCGCGAAGCATACCTTTTGCAGGGGACGGTTCGGCCAATCCGTTACAATGGGAAGATCAATCTCACCCTGATCGGCCGCGATAACGCCATCGACAACTGCAGCATAAGTCTTCGACACGTCGCGCCTCTCAAACTGACGACCAAGGTCGCGCTGCGCGGCTTTCGTTCTCGCAAAAACCATCACGCCTGAGGTGTCCATATCCAAACGATGAATGAGCAACGCTTCGGGATAGCGGGCTTTAACCCGCGCTTCCAAGCAGTCCGAAAGGTGTGGTTCTTTCCCCGGCACGGAGAGAAGCCCAGCAGGCTTCTCGACACAGAGGAATGCTGCGCCTTCGCGCAGCACCTTTAAGAGCCCTAGCGGAGGGGTGTATTCTGTGAGTTTTGGGAAGGCGCTTTCGCTCACGCCTTGGTACGTTCGCCCGTTGGATCATAAATGGGCTTCAGGCTGGCCTCTGCTTCGACTTTCACGCCCGCAACATCGATCTCATAATTGGAGGCCAAAACATCGGCCGGCTTTTCGCCTGCGCACGGGACATAGCCCAAACCAATCGCGCCGCCCAAATGATGGCCATAATTTCCAGACGACAAGTAACCCACGACTTCACCATCCCGAATGACCGTTTCATTATGGAACAATAGCGGCTCTGGATCTTTCAGCTTGAATTGAACCATACGGGTTTTCAGGCCTTCTTCGCGTTTTTTGGCCACTGCGTCTTTGCCGATGAAATCAGCTTTGTCCTTTCCCACGGCAAAGCCAAGTCCCGCTTCAACCACATGGTCTTCGCATGTGATGTCGTGGCCAAAATGGCGGAAGGCCTTTTCGATCCGGC
>JBCDLY010000022.1:0-19038 GCA_038744815.1 Pseudomonadota bacterium
GAAATTCGCGGCACGAATGGCTTCCATTTCTTTACCGGCGCGGGCTTTCGTCGACCCCATGCCGAACATCGTCACGAAAGCCTCGTCATCCATCCCCTCCGGCAGGATGATACCTGCGGCTTCGATTTCCGCGCGCTTCTCTCCAATTTTCTTTGGGCCGACAGGCAAGGCCACCGGGTTCATAATGGCAGAGGTCATACCTGCCGCCATTGCCATAGGAAGGAACGCATTGTTGATACCGTGACGGTTGGGCAGACCGAATGAAATGTTAGATGCGCCACAGGTTGTGTTCACGCCCAGCTCTTCGCGCAAACGGCGCACCAGCGTGAAAACCTGCAAGCCTGCAGTTGCCATGGCACCAACAGGCATGACCAGCGGATCCACCACGATGTCATGGGCGGGAATGCCGTGATCCGCGGCGCGTTCGACAATCTTTTTGGCCACCGCGAACCGCACTTCGGGGTCCTCAGAAATGCCAGTGTCGTCATTGGAAATCGCAACAACGGCCACATTGTATTTCTTCACAAGTGGCAAGACCGCTTCCAAGCGCTCTTCTTCGCCAGTAACAGAATTTAGCAGTGGACGCCCTTTGGCCGCCTCTAAGCCCGCTTCCAACGCACCCGGCACAGAACTGTCGATGCAAAGCGGGCAGTCCGTCACATCTTGAACCGTTTCCACCAGTTGGCGCATCAGCTCTGGCTCGACAAAATTGTTGTCGGCATATCTGACATCTTCCGCCATTTTGTTGGAAAAGACCGCGCCTGAATTGATATCCAGAACGGTTGCACCCGCTTCGACCTGAGCGATGGCATCTGCTTGCACGCGCGAGAAGTCTCCGCGTTCCAGCTCTTCGTTCAGAATCTTCCGGCCTGTAGGGTTGATCCGCTCGCCGATCACGCAAAACGGTTGGTCGAAGCCGATGATCGCGGTCTTCGATTGGGATTCGACAATAGTTTGTGTCATTGATGCTCTTTCTTAGGACGGTTCGGCAGGAATAGCCGCGGAGCCGCCATGTTCCATCAACCAGGTGGTGCTCGTCTTGATACCCCCCATTGGAAAGAAATGGACGGCTTCGATGTTGAAGTCTGGATTGGCGGCCTTGTGATCGGCGAGTTCATTTAGAATGTCGGTAGGCTCAAAGGGCAACAATAGTTTCGTGAGGTCCTTTGCGCGGCGCTCAAGAACCCGGAGCGATGCGCCAACACCACACGCGATCGCGAATTTAATCATTGTCTGGAGCTTGGCGGGACCAGCAATGCCAATGTGAACCGGAATATCTATGCCTGATGCTTTAATGCGGTTCGCCCAGTCGATCACCGGCTGGGATTCAAAACAGAACTGGGTCGCCAATGCCATTTCGGCGTCTGTGCGCTCTGAGAATGTTTGTTTCCATGACAGCGCTTCATCGGCATTTGTTGAGGATCCGTCGGGATCGATATCTTTGTTGGGTTCGGGGTGACCAGCAACATGGAGCCGTTTGAAGCCCGCTTTGTCAAACAGGCCCGTGTCCAGCAATTGCATCGAATCCGAGAATACACCTCTGGCGGCGTTTAAGCCCCCTGCGAGCAAGAGTGCTTGGTCGACATTTGCTTCGCCTTGGTAACGCGCGATCCAATCTGCGAGCATCGCTTCATCCGCAATGATCCGGGCAGGGAAATGCGGCATCACCGGATATCCCTCTTCGTTCAGACGCTTCGCGGTCGCCACCATGTCGTCGATGGATGTTCCATCGATATGGGCAATGTAAACGCGTGTTCCTTTCGGAAGGAGCGCGCGAAAGTCGTCGATTTTCTCGGCTGTCCGCGGCATAACTTCGATTGAGAAACCCTGCAAAAACGCTTCGAGCGCAGGATTTACAGTAGGGTCGATCTTCTGTGCGGTATTTCCAAATAATGCCATTGCCTAACTCTCTTTCCGGGCTGGGTCCCAGCCTTCATTATCGATGAGTGTCTTTAGTTTCTCTTGCGTAAATTCCGTCTCTAGCCGGTCGGCTTCGGCTTCGGCGACTAATTCTTGGTCGCCATCCACTGTGTATGGATCGGCCTTACGCCATTCAGCTAGATAAGCATCCGTATCCCGCGCGCCCACTTTCATTGCGCAGCGATCAATGGCCTGTTCGAACCGTTCTGACAGTTGTTTCTTTGCGCCTCGGCGCCCTTTGCCAATGATGACCTGCGCGGGAATGTCGCGCCAATAGACAACAGTTACGTCGGCCATGGGCCTCTCCTAATTGGTTCGTTCGCGCGGGTTACACGTTTATATGGCGAAACCATCTGCGTTTTTCGACCTCGCTCCTCACGCTTGCGACACAAGAGATCGCGAAGTCGTGGTCATACCCTTGTCACAGATCGCTCGGATGCGTAGTTTAGTCGAAACGAGATTGTGCAATGGCGCATGTAGAACATACGAATGTTGCGGACATCTGCGGAAGCCCGTCAAAAAAGGGCCGCAGACCGCAACCAAAAGATAGGCTGTACGCTGCATTAGATCTCGGCACGAATTCGTGCCGTATGCTGATCGCGCGACCAAATGGTGTAACCTTCGACGTTGTTGATGCGTTTTCGAAGCCCGTTTACCTCGGAAAAAATTTGGTCGCGAATGGTGCTCTGTCGCCCGATGCGATGGATCGGACGATCGCCGCGCTTCAGATTTGCAAACAAAAACTGTGCTCGAACCGGGTCAACCATGTGCGTTTGGTTGCGACGGAAGCATGTCGGCAGGCGAGTAATGGCCGTGCCTTCTTGAAGCGTGTCCGGGATGTCACGGGTCTTCGGTTTGAAATGATCCCGCCAAAGGAAGAGGCGCGGTTGGCCGTTGTCGGAGCGGCGCCGCATGTATGCGAGACCGCGGAACAGGTTTTGGTTGTCGATATCGGTGGTGGGTCCACTGAAATGGTTTGGATCGATCTGCGGAATGTTCTCCCAGAAGATCGCAAAGCTGCCGTTCTGCATCTGGAGATTGGTTCGAAACGGAAGAAGAAAACCAACCCGTTTGGGGCAAAAGTTGTCGATTGGATTTCAGTCCCGTGGGGGGTTTCCACATTGCTTGGCCAGTACGGCGATATCGAAAATGACGCAGACCAGTTTGCGATGATGTCGTGGTTTTTCGAGGAGCAGCTTTACGAGTTTGGACCGGCCCAAGCCGAAGCGAATTCGATGTGCCCAAATTGTTTCCAAGTCATCGGAACATCTGGCACCGTCACCACAGTGGCTGCCTCGCACTTGAACTTGACCAGGTATATTCGTGATCAAGTCGATGGGACGGATATGTCCGCCGATCAAGTAAATTCAGTCGTTGAGAAATATCTGCGGCTTGGCCCAGAGGGACGCCAAGGCGACCCGTGCATCGGGCGATCCCGGGAGGCATTGATCATGTCCGGGGCGGCTATTCTTCAGGGCATCTTACGGGTCTGGCCGACGCAGCGCTTAACCGTTGCGGATTGCGGCCTGCGAGAAGGGCTTCTGTATTCCCAAATGACCGAACAGGGTGTCTGGAGCGTAAAATGAGCCCGAAGAAAGGGAGTTCCGGTCGCGGCCAGCGCGATCTTCGCACCCGTGTGAAAACAGCGAAGGGGCGGCGGCTGAGTTCGACACGATGGCTAGAGCGGCAATTGAACGACCCGTATGTTCAGCGCGCGAGAACCGAAGGGTATCGAGGGCGTGCGGCCTATAAGATTATGGAGATTGATGACAAGTTCGGGTTCTTGAAACCAGGTGCACGCGTGGTGGATTTGGGGTGTGCACCGGGCGGCTGGTGCCAGGTGGCGGTACCGCGCATCAATGCATTGGGTGACACGAAGGGCAAGCCGATTGGGCGGATCATTGGTATCGATTTGCAGGAGGTCGACCCGATTCCAGGCGCTGAACTCCACGTGCTGGACTTCCTGGAAGACGATGCTGATCAGCAGGTGAAAGATTGGCTGGGTGGACGCGCGGATGTCGTCATATCTGACATGGCGGCAGCAAGTTCTGGCCACAAACAAACCGACCATCTGCGTATAATGGCGCTTTGTGAAGCGGCAGCGGCTTTTGCCTTTGATGTGCTCGAACAGGGCGGGACCTTTGTGGCGAAAGTTTTGGCTGGTGGGGCCGAAGGAACCTTACAGGCCGAACTAAAGCGGGGCTTTACCAAAGTATCCCACATGAAGCCTCTCAGTAGCCGCTCGGACAGTTCCGAGAAGTTTGTCGTTGCCACGGGTTTCCGCGGCTAAGGCGACCACCCCTTGGGTGCGAGATTAAAGCCCTCGAACTCAAACCCTGGGCTGACTGTACACCCCACCAAAACCCATCCATTTACAGGTCTTGCGCGCTGCCACGCGTGCTCTGGAATGATCACCTGGGGCACTTCATCCACGAGGAGATGCGGCCCAAGACGCGCGGTTCGGGGCGTACCGTCATGGATGTCGAGATCGAGCGGGCCACCCGCATACCAATGCCAGATCTCTGTCGCGTCGACCTTGTGCCAATGGCTGGTTTGGTGGGCCTCCAAAAGGAAGTAGATTGCGGTTCCAGTCGCGCGGGGTGTTGACCCGTCACGCCAGGTTTCTTTGAACCACCCACCCTCGGGATGGGGCGCAAGGTCGAGGTGCTTGATAATCGCTTCGGGCGTCACGCCTGCCAGCGCCCTTCGAAGTCTTCTGGGATCAATAGGTTGGACCGATCCAGGTCGGTGACCTTGCGCCGCCCACAAAGCGCCATGGTTTTATCAAGTTCGGTGTGGATAACCTCCAACGCCTTTGTCACGCCCGCTTCGCCCATGGCGCCAAGACCATAAATATAGGATCGTCCGATGAAGCATCCTTTGGCCCCCATCGCGATCGCCTTCAGTACATCTTGGCCGGAGCGGATCCCGCTGTCTAAGTGGATTTCAATCTTATCAGAGACCGCATCGACGATGCGCGGCAACATCCGAATTGAGGACAGCGCACCATCCAATTGACGGCCGCCATGGTTCGAGACGATCAGCGCATCCGCCCCGTAATTTACACAGCGTTTCGCATCCTCTTCGTCCAAGATACCTTTTACGATCATCGGACCGCCCCAATAGTCTTTGATCCAGTCGATATCGTCCCAGGTGAGCGTTTGGTCGAATTGCTCATGGGTCCAATCGCCGAGAGAGCTTGCGTCGGTCACACCAGGTGCATGCCCATTAATGTTGCGAAATGGTGTACGGTCGACGCCCAACATTTCGAGGCCCCAACGCCATTTTGTCATCAGGTTCAGGATGTTCGAAAGTGTCGGCTTTGGAGGTGCGGTTAGACCATTCTTAAGGTCCTTATGACGTTGGCCCAAAAGCTGAAGATCAAGCGTGAGGACAAGCGCCGAACATCCGGCCTCTTTCGCTCGATCCAGAAGCGATTTCACAAATCCGTGGTCACGCATAACGTAGAGCTGAAACCAAAACGGCTTGGTCGTTGCGGCCGCCACTTCTTCGATAGAGCAAATTGACATTGTCGTCAGCGTATAGGGCACTCCGAATTTTTCGGCTGCACGGGCGGCTTTGATTTCGCCGTCTGCGCGCATCATGCCTGTCAAGCCAACGGGCGCCAGCGCCACGGGCATAGCGACCTCTTCGCCCAGCATTGTTGATTTCGTGGTGCGATCAGACATGTCCACCGCAACCTTTTGACGAAGCCTGATCTGTTCAAAATCGCTCGTATTCTCTCGGAACGTCTGTTCGGTCCAACTCCCTGACTCGCAATAGTCATGGAACATCTTTGGCACGCGCCGTTTATAGAGCGTATAAAGATCGGCGATTTCGGTGATCACAGGCATGTGGGGTCTCCTCTTCGCTCTATCTATTGGCAAAAGGTGAAGGAGCGTTCAATTCGTTTTGTATTGAGCAATAGAAGGCACCGTGTTTGTGTCTGTCTATGAGGAAATGGATATTCGCGGCAATTCTGATGTTGTTCACAAGTGCCGTCGGTGCTGATGACCGGAGCGCGTCCAGCAAAGATTTGGCCGTTGCAGCCCAGTTGGTCGACATTTGCGGACGGCTTATGCCCAACAACCCTGAAGTTGAAAAAGAGATCGAGGACTTGGGGTTTGTCACCGCACGTTGGAACGGCCGCTTTCATATCTTGGAAGATCTGGCTGGCGGGGTATCTGTGATTGTGTCCGGGCTCGACACGTATGACAAACATTGCGGAATTTTGGTGAAGGGTATGGAGGTTGATCAAGCCGAAAAGTTAATCGTCCCGTGGCTTGATCGGATCGATGCCATCCCATCCGATGCAAACTCCAGCAAAGCCACGAAAACATGGTCCGGTTTGATCGAGGGTTTTCTTGCGAGCGTGTCCATCTTCGAGGAATCGCAGCATGATCGTATTTCTGGTGCTTGGGTGCGCTTGGTTCTGAGAGATAAGCCGATTTAGAGAAGGGTACCCAAAGATGCGACGGATCTTGATGTGGGTTCTGGCCTTTGGGTGTGTTGGCGTCCCTGTCGTCGCGCATTTGGAAATCGCTGAGCGGACATTTTACAATGACAATTGGATCGTTTTTGCGGGGCTCGGCCACGTGTTTCAAGCGCAACACGAATGTTCGATGCATAACTTCGCGGGCGAGAACGTGAGTGAACATGGCCCGCACTTGCTCTTGAAGGTTGAAAAACGTCGCGGGATCAAGGCCGTGCTCCCGAGATCCTGGAACCAGGCGTATCCGAGGGTTTGGATCGGTGGTGGGTTTCGGGAAGAAGGTGAACCTGAAAACACATCGCGCCTCAGCGCGCGTTTTGACATGGGGGACGAGGGTGCTTTCGAGACAATAACAGATCCAATCGACTTCAATCAGATGAATGTCTTTGTTGTGCCAGAGGAAAATACGCTTTCTTTACTGTCGGCCTTTGCGCGCGGTGAACGCCTTGAGCTGAAGCTCGATACCCGACCTGAGGCGCAGTACGATTTAGATGGATTTAGAGAGGCATATGGCAAGCTGGTTCAATGGTGTGGTGCCGAAGGAGACGGCGTTTTGTTCCAACAGCTGCGTTAGCTATGCGCACCCTCGGCAAGTGTTTTGACAAAGGCCAAAACGTCTGCCGCAGTATCGCCCGCGCCCAGTTTGGCCACAATGCTAGAGCCGACAACGGCGCCATCTGCGACCTCTGCCATGGCCTTGGAGTCCTCTGATGTTTTGATCCCAAAGCCCACACATATCGGCAGATCTGTTTGCGCTTTGATCCGTGCAACCTCGCGGGCGACATCATTCACATCAGCTGATCCCGCACCTGTGATTCCGGTGATCGCAACATAGTAGATGAAACCTGATGTGTTGTTGAGGACCGCCGGTAGACGGCGATCATCGGTCGTCGGTGTGGCTAACCGGATGAAGTTGAGGCCCGCCGCGTTCGCAGGCTCGCAAAGTTCGCTGTCTTCTTCCGGGGGAAGATCGACCACAATCAACCCATCAATGCCCGCATCCTTCGCGGCGGTCAAAAACGCGTCCACGCCCATAGAGTAAATCGGGTTGTAATAACCCATCAAAACGATGGGTGTGCTGTCGTTTGTCGCACGAAAAGCGCGTGCCATATCGAGCGTTTTCGTCAATGTCATGCCTTGGTCCAGCGCGCGTTGCCCCGCGAGTTGAATGGTCGGGCCATCGGCCATTGGATCGGTAAAGGGGAGGCCCAGTTCAATGATATCCACGCCTGCATCGGGCAGACCATTCATCACAGTTTGGGACGTTTCCAGATCTGGGTCACCGGCCATTATGTAAGAGACGAAAGCTTTTTTGCCTTCGGCTTGTAATCGCGCGAATGTGTCATCAATCCGTGTCATCACTGTCCCCAATAAATCTGCCCCGATCTGAGGGATCACATCGGAAAGTGCAATCGGGAATTAGGAATGTGTGACGTTGACCATCCACTCCACACCAAACTTGTCCGTCAGCGTTCCAAAGAGCGGGGACCAAAAGGTTTGTGCAGGTGCCATGGTCACCGTTCCACCAACTGCAAGTGCATCGAAATATTTTTGCGCCGCCTCCACATCCTCCAAAGAGATTTGGATCGTATTACCGGAGATACCAGAATAGTCGCCATGCCATTGCGCGACGCGGTCGCTCATATGGATTTCATTCCCGCCGACTTTAATGTTGCCATTGGCCACCAGGTTTTCAGCGCCCTCTGGCACAGCGCCCATGTCCTCTGGCATCTCGCCGTATTTCATGATGTCGAGACTGTCGGCAGCATCAAAGACATCGGCATAAAAGGCCAGGGCCTCTTCCGCGGTTCCGTCGAGCAGCAAATATGGATTTAGTTTCATAAGGCTCTCTCCCTGTCTCTTGCAGGGGCAAGCTACACCATATACCTGCGCCCCCAAAGCAAAAGGACCATCGGGTATGGGATTCAAAACGGGTATTGTTGGGCTTCCGAATGTGGGCAAATCCACATTGTTTAATGCATTGACCAAAACTGCCGCCGCGCAGGCCGCCAATTTCCCGTTCTGTACGATTGAACCCAATGTGGGCGAGGTCTCTGTCCCGGATCCTCGGCTGGACAAATTGGCGAAGATCGCGAACTCGGTCAATGTGATCCCGGCGCGTATGACGTTTGTGGATATTGCGGGGCTGGTGAAAGGCGCCTCGCAAGGGGAGGGGCTTGGCAATCAATTTCTGGCCAACATTCGCGAATGTGACGCTATTGCCCATGTTCTGCGCTGTTTTGAGGATGATGACATCACGCATGTAGACGGGCGGGTTGATCCCATCGCAGATGCCGAAGTGATTGAGACTGAGCTGATGCTGGCCGATCTCGAAAGCATTGAGAAACGCAAGGCGAACCTGGTGCGGAAAATCAAAGGCGGCGACAAAGAGGCGGTTGCGACGATGGCGTTGCTGGATGCCGCGCAAGAGGCGATCGAAGCAGGCAAGCCCGCGCGCACTGTCGACGTGTCCGACGAGGATCAAAAGGCGTGGGATATGCTGCAGCTTTTGTCGGCCAAGAAGATCATGTATGTCTGCAATGTCGAAGAGGACAATGCCGCCGAAGGGAATGCGCACTCCGACAAGGTCGCGGAGATGGCCGCAGAACAAGGCGCGGCGCATGTCGTTATTTCGGCAGCGATTGAGGAAGAGATTTCGCAGCTCGATGATGAAGAGGCCGCAGAATTCCTAGAGGGTTTGGGCCTTTCCGAAGCCGGGCTGAGCCGTATGATCCGCGCAGGTTACGACCTTCTTGGATTGCAGACTTATTTTACGGCTGGCCCGAAAGAGGCGCGCGCCTGGACAATCCCTACTGGCGCATCAGCCCCGCAAGCGGCAGGCGTGATCCACGGTGATTTTGAGCGCGGGTTCATCCGGGCAGAGACAATCGCCTATGAGGATTATGTCGCGCATAATGGCGAGCAAGGTGCCAAGGAAGCGGGAAAACTCCGTGCGGAAGGGAAATCCTATGAGGTGAAAGACGGAGATGTCCTACACTTTTTGTTCAATACGTGACGCGCTTTGCCTTTCCTAAGTATTGGTTAAAACTTTTCTGACATGGGTCGGTCATCCGATTTGGAGGCCCCGTGTCAGATATCACGCATGTCAGTACAACCTTTTCGTCGGGCATAGACGCTTTGCTGGGTGCTGTGCAGGTCCAGGCTATTGTCCTGGGAAACGATGATTACTTTGTGGTCGCAGGCGCAAGCGGTGCCTTGCTTGACCTATACAAGTTTGAAAATGACACTTTGCAGCTTGTTGATCGTTTGGACACGGTTGCCGCCTTTGGGCTATACATTCTCTCTGGTGTTTCCGTTTTAGATATGTCGGGCGGTGGAACTCTCGCTGTTCCGATCGGACTGGGTCCAAACCATCCAAACTTCCTTAACATCACTCAACACGGCTTTGAGATTCTGAGTGAAAGCGAGACAATTTCTCAGACGAACTTTAAATCTGTGGCTGAACCGATCGAATTTTCTGATGATGTTTTGATCGTCGGAACGGGCGTATCTGGTGGTGGTCTAGAGGTGTTGTCTGTGGCAACAGATGGGGCGTTGAAGCCGTTTGCATCTGTGGATGATACGGACGATATCGCGCTTGGAAATGTCACGTCGGTCACATCTGCCGAATTGGGCGGAGACACGTTTTTATTTGCGGTATCTTCTTTCGACGCCGGATTGTCTTCGTTTGAAATTCTCGAGAATGGAACCCTGTCCCTTGTCGATACGGTTCTGCCGACGGACGGTTCCGGATTTTCTCTGCCGACAGTCGTTGTGACCGTCGACGTCGGGGCAAGCCAATTTTTGGTCATGGCCAGCGCGGGCAGTGGCAATCTCACAAGTTTTAAGATTGGCGCACACGGCGATCTGACAGAAATGGACCAAGTGCTCGATTCCGGCACCAGTCGTTTTGCCGACGCTTCGGTCCTGGAGGGGTTTTCATATGGGGATCGCGGCTTTGTTGTGGCTGCGGGAAGCGATGACGGTTTCACACTATTTGAAGTTGGTCCTTTCGGTGAGTTGTTTCACCTCCTAGACGTCGTCGATGATTTTGGAACCGCGCTTCAGAATATCGCGGATCTTGAGGTTGTTTTGAACGGTTCCGTTGCACAGATCACCGCAGTTTCTGGTACGGATCATGGCATAAGCGTTTTCGAGGTTGATGTGGCGACCCTTTCCCCAGACGCCGTGATTGCATGTATCTTTTTGACCAACTTTGGGCCGCTAGAAGCTGCTGCGCTCACAGATCACCCAATGGAGCCCCAAGCAAATGTCGCGCCAGACATGGCGGGATCGGTTGTTCCGATCGTTGATGATATAGATTTTTGGTATCTGATCTGACGTCAGTAACCGGCCCGGCGAAGGGCCGCGTCGATGGCCAGATAGAGGGTTAAAGAGACAAGTGCTAAGACAGCAACCGACGCAAACATCAGTTCCGGTTTGCTGCGCCCGTTGGCGAGCAACATCAAATACCCAAGGCCCTGGGAGGAGCCCACCCATTCGCCGATGACCGCGCCCAGTGGTGCATAGACGGCCGCAAGCCGAAGTCCCGATCCGAGCTTTGGTAACGCGGCTGGAATGCGGATATGCCAAAGAATGCGGTTCTTACGACCATTCATCGTCTGTGCGATATCGAGATAGCCTTGCGGTGTGTGCGTTAGGCCATCAAAAAAGGCGCTTGTTATCGGAAAGTAGATGATCAGAACGGCCATTGTCACCTTCGAGGCCATTCCGAAACCAAGCCAAAGTGTCAGTATTGGGGCAAGCGCAAAGACCGGGATCGCTTGGGAAATGACAAGGAGCGGGCGCGCAACGCGCCTGGCCCATGGAAACTCAGCGAGCGTGATAGCAGACAGAAGCCCAAGCACGGCTCCGATCACAAATCCGAGGAAAACCTCTTGAAGCGTAATCCAAGTATGTACGCCGATAAGCTGCGCATTGGTGTATAATTCCTGGGCAACGGCAATCGGACTTGGAAGTATAAATCGGGGCACGCCCGTTGCCCAAATGACGCCTTGCCATAGGCCGATCAGCACACCAAAGACGATCACGGGTACGAAAAAGCGTTGCATCATAGCGCCCGAAGCTCCGCGTACATTTGCGCTTGAACCGTTGCGACGTTCTGGTCTTCGGGTTGGCGTGGATGTGCAACGGTCGGCAATGGCAAGTGCCGGAGTCCCGCTCGTGTCATCAGGAAAGCCGTATCCGCAAGGCGTGCCGCTTCAAGCGGATCATGTGTTATCATCAAAACCGTTCGCCCTTCGAGCAACCGCCGCGCAAGATCTTGGACGTCGATGCGCGTCTTCGGGTCGAGTGCAGAAAAAGGTTCATCAAGCAAAACAAGCGCCCGGGCCTCCATCAGGGTCCGGGCGAGGGCCACCCGTTGTCGTTCTCCCCCTGACAGAGTTGTAGGGCTTCGCGGCCCAAAACCCGCCAATCCGACGGCACTCAAGAGCTTTTCGGCCCGCGCTTGGTCCCGCGGCTCTCCTCTGAGCGTTGCGCCGAGCTGGATATTTTGCAGAACTGACTTCCAGGGCAATAAGAGGTCATCCTGAGCCATCCAAGAGATGTCATTGGGGTTCGGGAGCAGGGTGCTTCCGTCAATCTTAAGGGGCGTTGGTAGGCCTGCGATCAGGCGCAGAAGGGACGATTTTCCGATCCCAGACGGGCCGAGGAGCGCCGTCCATTGGCCGGGTTCCAGGGTGAAATCCAAGTTGGAGAGTAGCGCCCGATCGTTCATTCGGGCGCTCCCTTTTATGTTGACCGCACCGGTCACTCTGCGGTGACGTCGATGGCAAAATCACTCGCGGGGCGGACGTTTTCCACAAGCCCGGCATCTGCCATGAACTTCTCGTAAGCGGCGTATCTGCCCATATCGACAGCGGCCGGGCGGGCGGCAAATCTGGCAAGCGTATCTGCCCATGCGCGTTTGTTGAGTTCGTCATCTAACTCCGGCGACGTTTGTGCAAATATCTCGAACGCGCGGTCAGGGTTGTTGATAATGAACTGCGTGGCCCGTTCGGTCGCACCCAAAAATCGAGAAATTTTGTCCTTATCTATCGCATCGGATTTTGCGACGTAGATCAGCTCATCATATGCTGGGAAGCCTTCTTCCTCGAGATAGAAACAACGCCCTTCGATCCCATCTATCGACATCTGATTGGGCTGAAAGTTACGCGCTGCACCGATGACGGCGTCGACTTGTCGCGACATTAAGGAGGGGGCAAGTGACCAGTTCACGTTCACCATCTCAACATCGTCCAAAGTTAGCCCGGCCTGATCGAGTAAGACCTTGATGATTGCTTCGTCGACACCTGCAACGGAGAACCCAATCGACCGCCCTTTCAGGTCGGAAAGGGACTGTACGGGCCCGTCCGCGAGCACCAGAAGACAGTTGAGCGGCGTCGCGATCAACGTGCCCACGCGAATGATCGGCAGCCCTTCATGTACATCAAGGTGGATTTGCTGTTGATAGCTGATGGCGAGGTCCGCTTCGCCTGCCGCAACCAATTTTGCGGGAAGAGAAGGGTCTGCGGGGGCGATCACCTCGACCGCTAGGCCGGCGTCTTCAAAATACCCGTTCTCTTCAGCGATGATGATCGGTCCATGATTTGGGTTCACAAACCAATCCAAGATAACGCGCATTTCATCCTCTGCCGATGCTGGACCCGCAACAAGGAGAAGTGCAAATAGGAGTCGTTTCATGTCAGTCCTTTCAAGGGGCAAATGCCCGGGTCGAAGGCCTGCACAGATGACGGAATAGTAGAACTGAGCCCGTTCCCTCCGCCGGTGCAAACCGGATCAGGTTCCATGGGTTCCCGAAAGTTCGGATCTCAGCCAAAAGTGGCACCCCAACGGTAAGATTTGGCTATCAATCAATCGACCGGTGGACAAGGGCCCATTGAGAAGACAAGTACGGGATATGAAACGTTTACCATCACTCTCCCGCCGTGCCCTTATGTTTGGTAGCCTTGGCTTACCAATGGCCGGTTATGCATGGGCGGATTCGGGTCACGGCCCAGAGGGTATTGGTGTAACGATCACGTCCGTAGGTCCCGACAATTTAGATCCAAACAAAACCGCCGTTGGTGTTCAGATCGACAATGATCGTCGGGTCGATGCAATTCTGAGGAAGGTGGAAAGCAATCACGGCACGGCGGAACTGCACAAAACGGTTACCGTTTTTGGTCGCACGACACGGAGCCCAATTAAGTTTTTTACAGTGACTGGCGAAAGTACGAGTTTTCTACGCCCGCCCAATCGCCAGATCACAATCGATCATGTTTTTACGCCAGAAATGTATCTGGCTTTTGGATTTGATTTTGGCCCCCGAGGGCAGATCTTCACCGAATTTGGAACGCCCTAAACGATCCCGTAGGTTAAGAGGATCATATACAGTCCGATACCTGCCATGCCAGATCCAAGGCTTGTCCTATTGCTTGCGCTTTTTACGATGTATCCAATTCCGACACCTGCGATATGGAGAACTGCCGAAGCGACCATAAAGCCAATCACGTAGCCTGTTGGATTGTCGAGTGTTGGAACCTCCATCCCGTGGGCGTGACCGTGGAAAATCGCAAAGACGGCAACGATTGGATATGCAAGTGTAGCGCCGACAGTGCCGCTGGAGGCGATGGCAAGACCGATTACGAAAACGGATGCTGCGATCAAGCCTTCCACTTGCGGGAGTGGAATTTCAAGCAGTCCTAAGATGCCGCCGATCATCAGGAAGAGAACGAAGCAAGCCGGAAGGGTCCAGATATGTTTATGCCCGATCTGGACAGACAAAAGGCCTACCCCAACCATTGCCATAAGATGGTCAAAGCCAAGGATTGGGTGAAGCAGACCTGACACAAGGCCAGACGCCCCTTCTGCTGCAAATGTTGGTGTCGCCAATAAGACGCCGAGAAGAACAAAAAGACTGCGCATGTTTCCCCTAGATATGAATGTTAAACCGTTGTCGGATCGCAAGATCTGTTTCAGCGTCTAGCGTAGCTTGCGAAGGTTGTGAAAGGATTTCGTTCTTTAATCGCGTCGCGTTTTCAATGAGGTTTGGCTTGCCGTTTTCCTTCCACTCTTTGGGGGAAGAACGATCGCCAAGACGTGGATAGATGTACTCGGTTTGCATGAGGCCCAGTGTCTGTTCGGAGCCTAGGAAGTGACCAGGTCCTTCGAGACAGACGGAACGGATCACATCCAAGGATACGCTGTCCTCTGTCACTTCAATGCCACGCACGCAGCGCAGAGATTGGCCGATCATGTCGTCGCCAATGATCAGAGACTCGAGACAAAAGCCAAGTAAGGAGGCATGCATGCCTGCGGCCTCATAAATCATGTTGAGGCCCGAAAGCCCCGCCATCACGTTCGATGTGGCTTGTTCGTAACCGGCCTGCATGTCTGGCATTTTTGCATCCGCAAAGCCCGCCGCAGCGCCCCCGGGAAGGCCATAAAATTTATGCATCTGCGCGCAGCCCGCGGTCAGCAATGCCTGTTCGCCAGAACCCCCAGACATCGCCCCGGTGCGCAGGTCGGAGACGAACGGCCAAGTGCCAAAGATCGCCGGGTAGCCTGGGTGAAGCGAATTGACATAGACGACACCGGCCAGACATTCCGCCACCGATTGCACGATTGCACCGGCAATGGGGGCGGGCGCCGTGGCGCCTGCTTGGCCCGCAGACAATAGTAAAACTGGCATGCCGCCGCGAATGCAGGCCTCCATCACTTCGCAGGACTCAGTTGCGAATTTCATGGGCGGGACGACGAAAGCGTTGGAGTTGGAGATGAACGGCTTTGCGCGAAAGGCCTCTTCGCCGCCTGCGATCATATACGCCATCTCCAGACAATCGGGCATATGGGAGGGTTCGCTGAAACTTGTGCCCACGTGCTTTGTCGTGCTCGAACAAGACGCATAGATCGTGTTGTAATCCATTTCCAAGTTGTCAGTGATATCGCGCGCCACCATCGGGCGCTGGAAGAAGTGGATATTGTCCAACTGCTGCGTGATCTTACCTGCATCATACAGGTCCTGCAGTCGGCTGTCGCGGTACTCGTTCCCTTCGACATCCACGATGTGAACCGCGGCACCCGCCGTGCCATAGTAAACCTTGTTGCCTGACAGCTCGAGATCGTTTTTCCCATCACGCGAATAGAGCATGACCGATTTAGCCGCTTTTTCGAGCATGTCTTCGACCAGCGTACGCGGGAAGCGCAGACGGCCATCATCGCCCAGGATCGCGCCCGCAGCGGTCATTGCATCAATGCCGCTTTGCGGGGCCTGGGCCATGCCAATTTGTTCCAGCGCATCGAGGGCTGCTTCATGGATACGGGCAACACCCGCGTCGGACAGGGGTTTGTATTGCCCCCCTTCAAGGCCAGGGCGTACCGGGCGGACATCTTCTGCAAGTGGGGCGGCGCGAAGCGCTTGGCGAGCGGCGCGGCCGCCAGCGCGGCGAGTGGTTGTGGTTGTCATTGGGCTGTCTCCGTTTGATCTTTTGGATTTTGGATCAAAGACGGCGCGGCGACCCCCGGGCTGCACGGCCCCTCGGGGCGCCTATGGTCAGGCGCGTGAGTTGTCGTTTTATGGCACAATTCAACATGGGATATTCATAGTTTGGTTCAGGTCACATACCCGGTTGAAAACGACACTCGTGTCGGTTTTGACGGTTTGGTGACTTATCTTGGTTCGCCTGGTTCGTTTGCGTCGCGATGGGCCCGCAAATATCGTGTCCAAGTCCGTTCATATCCACAATTGCCACACCGCGTTGAGATTAGCTCTTCTCCGCGCATATTATATGTGGCTTCGCGGAGGCGCGCGACCGTGCGCGTGAGCTCTTTTGCACCGCATTCAGGGCAGCGTTTGTATGTGACCAGTTTGGCTGCAATGCGGTCCCTAAGAAGCCCGATTACAACAACCACGACCAAAAGAATGACCCCAATTACGCCAAAGCTAAAGCTTCCCAAGAACCGATCCCAAAACGTCAGTTCATAGGGTTCGGGCTGCCAGTTTTGAACCATCCGTGGGGCCATGCCAATCGCCAGTTGTTCAATCGTGGCCGAGATGTTGCGTGCGTTGAAATCGGCAGGTTGTGTATCGAGAACCAGCCAATCCAAACGCTCTCCATAATAGGCGTGATAGTTTTCGCTGATGGCGGTCGCCGCTTCGCGCTGATCCACGCTGACGATCAGAAGCGCGGTCGAGGCGTGATCTGGGTTTTCCTGCGTCCAATACGTCAAAAGCTCAAGGGTGTACCCTTTTAGGCTGCGCTCTTCGTCTGCACCATCAAATGTTTGAATAGTATGGACGGCGATCCGTCGGCCTTGTGTGCGCTGATCGAGCAAATAGGCCCCAAGTCGTTCCTTCGTTTCGGGGTCGATAACGCCCGCGTCGTCTAGGATGTACGGATCATTCGCGGTGCCATCTTGCGCATAAAGCGAAGTCTGAAGGCAGACCGCAAAGATGATTATGCCGCAGAAACGCAAACACTGTGTGAGCATCATTTTCCCCTCGCTGCTCTACCAACGACCTGATGCGCCCCCTCCAGAGGACCGTCCATCCCCGAAACCACCGCCGCCACCGCGAGAATTTCGTTTGGATTTACGCCGAGGAATCACGCGCCGCTCGTCACTTTGGAAACTGCACCGAGAGCACCGCGTAAGCAAATGTTCTTCCCCTTGGGCATGAACAGTCGAGGGATTGATCACGGTGCGCGCGCGCGACAGGCTGCGACGCCTGCAATTTGGGCAGCGTTTTAACCGTGTTGCGCCGTCGCTGATCTTCTTCCGCGACGCCATCCCAATAAAAAGCAGAATGAAAGCAGCGAACACGCCGTAATCCTTATACTGGTCCCAGTTCGCGCCGCTGCTGGGATCCTCCCATGCTGGATCGAGCCGTTCGATGATGGCATCCACACCATTCTCGATGCCCTCAGCAAAAGCGCCGCGCTCAAAGGCCGGAACGAATATGGTGTCAATGACACGCAGCATGCGTCCGTCATAAACGGGGTCGTAGCCCGCGCCGAGTTCGATACGCAGTTCGCGATCGTCCCTGGCCACCAAAACAAGGATCCCATCGTTTCGGGTGGCGTCACCGATCCCCCAATCGTTAAACAAGGCGGTCGCAAAAGCCTCGATACTGGGGAGGTCCGAATACGTGTCACGACTGCCGATGGTGAGCACCGTCATCTCAACGCCTGTTTCCGTCCGAAGCTGTTCCAGCACAGATGTCACGCGCGCTTCGGTACCCTGATCCATAATGTCGGCATAATCGTTTACAAACGTGCTTTCATAGTTAGGCAGCGCCTTTGACTGCGCAAATAGAGGCGCGGCAAGTAGCGTTAGGATTACGACTAGGCCGCGCATGCGGCCCGTTCTGCTGCGAAGGTTTTGACAACGTTGAAAGCCTCTTCCATCTGGGCGTCGTCGACCGTGAGTGCGATGCGCACATGACCCGCTGCTGCCGACCCGAAACTCTCGCCCGGCATGATGGCAATGCGGTGATCGTCCAGAAGCTGCGCGGCGAAGTCGTCGCCCGTCATGCCTGTCGCCCGGATATCAAGCATCGTATACATCGCCCCGTTGGATGGGATCATGCGCAGGTTAGGATCATTGCCAAACATCCGTTCGGCCAGCGCACGGCGGCGGCGGAATGGTGCGCCCACCTCGGCCTCGAAATCGGGGCCCAGTGACAGACCATGCAGGGCGGCGTCCTGAAGGAAACCAGGGATGCCGTAGGTGGTCACTGTGGCCAGATCGATCAGCTTTGCGATGATCTCTTCTGGCGCGATAATCCAACCGACGCGCGAGCCCGTCATCGCATGACTTTTGGACATGGACCCAATCACCATCGTGCGTTCAACCATGCCGTCGATCATGCGCGGGCTGATATGGGCGCCTTCCCAGATCTGGCTGTCATAAACCTCGTCAGAGATGAGCCAGAGATCATGTGCGATGACAGCGTCCGAAATCGCTTGGACCGTTTCTTGGCTATAGACGGTGCCCGTTGGGTTACAGGGCGTATTGATCAAAAGCGATTGCGCTCGGCCCAGCGGCGCAAGGTCGTCCGCCGTCGGTTGAAAGTTATTCTCAGACTTCGCCGAAAGCTCGAGCGCGGTGCAGGCCAACGCACGAATTGTCCCTTCGTAGGTTGCATAACCCGGAGAGATGTAAGCCCCCGTTTGGCCAGGCTCCAACGCCGCAGAATGGGCGGCAAACAAAGCGGCCTGTCCGCCGCCCGTGACCAGAATATTTGAAGGGGACGTGGGCACCCCGGTGATCCGCAGGACGCGCTCGGCAATGGCGTCGCGCAACGCCCGTGAGCCGGGCACCGGCGCATAGCCCGTGTTACCTGCACGGGCCGAGTGTTCCATTGCGTCCAGGATTTGCGGATCGGTGCGAATGTCATGTTCACCTATCGTGAGGTTAATGACATCGACGCCCGCGGCTTCCAACTCGCGCGCTTTATAGAGGATCGCCCAACCGTCGGACCCTGTACCAATGATATTGCCAACACGAGAAGAAACCTTGGGCATCAGAGACCTCTTTAGTTTGGAGATGACCCTTCGGATCATGTCCGCAAACCAAGAGCAAGGAAAATCCTGGCACTTTGGGGATGGGTGGCGTAAAGACCC
>JBCDLY010000023.1:0-16010 GCA_038744815.1 Pseudomonadota bacterium
CCCAAGGCATCCTAGGATGGACCCTCTTAGCGCTCAACCAAATAAGCGAGGGAAAGTCAGCGACACGACGCCCCGCTCTTGCGACATCTGCGAAATTGAGGAACACGCAGTTATGGCCGTTTTTGACCCATTTGACGCATTCGCTACTGCCTGCCCAAACGGCGTGCTGATTGGTTTGGACTTTGGGGAGAAGACAATTGGCGTCGCTGTGTCCGATATTTTGCGGACGGTGGCGACACCGCGCGAGACAATTAAGCGTAAGAAGTTCGGGCTGGATGCGGACCAGCTGGACCGCATCATTGCGGAAACCTCTGCTGTGGGTCTGATCATTGGATTGCCCCTGAACATGGATGGCAGCGAAGGGCCTCGCTGCCAGAAATCACGCGCCTTTGCGCGGAATCTGTCGGGCCGCATCGATCTGCCGATTGGGTTTTGGGATGAACGCCTGTCCACTGTTGCGGCCGAACGCGCCATGCTGGAGGCGGATATGTCGCGCGCCAAGCGGGCCGAGGCCATTGATCATGTGGCGGCGGGGTATATTTTGCAAGGAGCATTAGACAGGTTAGAAGTACTCTTAAGGCGTGGCACCAACAGGTAATTCTATATTCGCCGGCGTCTTAAGCTGGTTATTCGCAATCCTCGCAGGTTGTATATCTATCGTAATGCTATCGATTATTGATATTCTCGTTTTCGAGGGCCTTGAGCCCATCAAATTTAGTGAACTCCTATCTTTTCTTGTGATTATTTTTGTTTTTGGACTGCTTCTGACATTAGGCCCTCTGTCAATTTGGCTTCCGCTTGTGGTCATATTTCGCTCTACAATCGGAAAAAACCGATTGGGATTTACAATCACTTCAACAACCTTTTTGACGTTGGCTACATCGCTTATGGTGTATCTTCTTCTTGGACCAGGTTTCCGTTTCTCAAGTACAGAAGTCTTGCCATTTGATTGGATACAGCTGCTGTCATTTGGAGTTGCGGGGTTCTTAGCGTCAATATCGTACGTTCGTAAGCTCGACAGATATTAGGTTTATGATTATGTCGGAACGGCGGAAAATCCCAAAAGGGCATCAGTCATGTTTTCATCCAAATATGGAACAGCTTTGCCGGATAAAATTTTGATCGCCGTCTTGAACCTGCCATTCCAAAGTGCAGAAGCGATTGATCATGTGGCGGCAAGCTATATCCTTCAAGGCGCTTTGGATCGACTGGAAAGGCTCCTGTGAACGCCGTCGCTGTTTCCGCATTCAAAAGTTGGGTGATTGGAATCCTTATTTTCCTCTCGCTCGGTCTTCGGGACCTAATGTACTTTTTCAGCCTCGCATCGGGAAGCGGATTTACCTTTGCCTTACAAATAGTCGCCGGAACCCTGCTGATAACACTCTCTAGTCTTCTAATGACGCTCTTCTATATGTTTTGGACAATCCCATTGTACTATTTTACATACAAAGTCTTGTTCCGCTTTGATGAATACATTGTCCAGCACCCGCAAAGAACACTACTGATCGGCTGCCCGATACTGTTCCTTGCGGTCGTAGCCTACGTGTCAGGATTTTTCTGGTTAATAGCGGGGAACGGACCCTCCTCGCTAAAAGACATGTATTATACAAATTATAAGCTTTTGGTACTTTTGGCAGTCCCCTGTCTTGTATCGGCGGTATGTTACATCTGGTTGAGAACAAAGAATACTTGAGTGGCGTACTTGCGGGTGCAGTCAGGAAAGTTGATTATTCGAATTAGCGACGTAGCGCGCGCACTTCGAGCGAGGCCGGATATATACTCCAAGGTGCTTTGGATCGACTAAGACATCTCCAGAGCGCGAGCTTGTAGAAAAATCGCTACGGTTCCAAGGCCACCTGATAGAGGCGCTCTAACAGGCGCTCCCAACTGTCATCCTTGGAAACCTCAACATCCCATTTCTGGGCGATCGCGCGCAGCCCCGGTAGCGGGTCATGCTCAAACTCTGACAAATAGGTGTTGACTGCAGAAAGGTCATAGACCCGATCAACGCTTGGGTAATCGATTCCAAATTCAGCCCGCACATATTCCAATTCGTCGTCAAGGCTCGCGTCCAAACGTTGCGCCATGGCGTGTTTGTCGAGTGCGGGGAATTCTCCGGCAGGAAAGATCTGTCGAAGTTCGCGCTTTATCTCGTCCAACGCCTTGACGTGCAGGTGAAGCGCATGCGCACGCGTTCGCATTTGATTGCACCGAAAAAGCAATTTCACCGTTACTGCTGAAAGAGACACGTTTTTGTTTTGCGAAAAATTTGGCCGCCGCAGTCCAAACACATTCGCAAATGATCGAACGACATCCCCGTGTTTGGCAACTTCGGCTCCGAAATCGCGAACGATAAGATCACCGCTGGGAAGGGCGTCGGCAAAGGGCGAGATGCATTTTCGAAAAGAGAGGGCGTCTGGTGTCACTTCACCCCGACCGTTTTTGACCAGTTCCTGAAAGCGCGACGGGCTTAGGCCAAGGGGCTCGCGCACATAGCAAATCACCTGAACTTGGAGACCCTTATTCCAAAAATACTCAACAAGCTGCCGTTTTTCCGCCGGAGCAAACATACACATAGACTCTCCTGACAGGATCAATCACTCCCGATCAGATCGATAAAGATGAGACTGCATTCGCAACCAGTTTCCAAACCCCGTAACCCCTTTAGCGATCTTTGTGCGATCGCCTGCGAAACGCGGGTCTCCGGTACGCCGGTTTGTTAAGGCGGTGATAATCGCAGACCCATGGTTGGGGTCGCCAAACCGCCCATAAACCGTCGTCCCGTCATCATATCCCGAAAAGGCATGTTGAATGGCGGTGGTGCCTGTTTTGTGCAGACCGATATGTAAGATGACGGATTTCAAAACTGCCTCAACCCACTGTCGTAAGTGTATTTTTAACCGAGCACCAACGACAATAGCCAAATACAAAGCACAGCAGGGTGGCTGGCGAAAATGCCGCTACAATGTCGGAGATCCTCGATTGCACGGCTTCGCTAAAGTTATATTTGTCCCTAAGAGGTGTCGAAATGGATGATGTCTGGAAAAGAGACGAGGTCGAAAGCCCTTGTATAAAGGTTTGCGTGATCCATGAAGAGAGCGGCCTTTGCATGGGCTGTTACCGCACCCGGCATGAGATCGCAGGCTGGTCGGTCATGGACAATGACGACCGCCGCGCGTTGAAAGAAGAGCTGCCTTCGCGGGCGTCTCGCGTCAAAGGCCGTCGCAAAGGCGGACGCATGGCACGCGAAAACTCCGCCCCATCATTGAAATAAAGATCATGGAATGTCGTCCTGGAAACAAACGAAAGATCACGAGGCCCGAGTGGACACGCTGTTCTTATGGCTCAAAATCTTCGCAGTGGCGCTCTTCTTTGGAACTGCCTTTTTGCTCGGCGTAAACCCGTTCACGGGCGCGCTGCTCGAAGGCACAGAAACCCTTGCGCCTTCGGAACAACACGTCTCTTAACTGGCTTCATTGACCCGAAACACCACCTCTAGCGGCACATTGCGGATCACCAAACGATCGCCGATCGGGGACCGAAGTTCGAATTCACGCACCCCAATCTGCACAATCTTAAGATCCGTTCTCGAGATGCCTTGGAGCTCGATCCAATCCTCATTCATGTCGAAGTCGTAAATCACTTCCACACCGGAGCCGACAGCAAACACGTAAGTATCTGCGCCCGCTCCACCATAGAGACGGTCTGCACCGGCACCACCGGCCAAACGGTCGTTTCCGCCCAGCCCCATCAGCCGTTCATTTGCATAATCTCCTTGCAGGTCATCGGCGAAGGCCGTGCCGCGGATCACTGCCGTGTCTTCAAACCCTTCGGGCAGCAATTGTTCGGCACGCGCGACAACACTAAACGGATGGACAGGCAGGTTCATTGTTCCAGCAACTGTCAAATAGTCACCTGCGACCAAATCGGAGGACACCTCGGCAAGCCCGTAGGAGATGGTCGCATCTGCCACTGGACGGTCGAGCGTCAATGTCACAAACCCGTTTGACTCAACCGCAATCGTCTGAACCTGCGCCGATCCAGACACGTCAGTCACCCGGAAGCCGGCCGTGGTGGGCGCGGTTGTCATGCTTTGTCCAGCGAACAGGCCAAACTGGAGGAAGATACGGTCGGCAACGCGGCCCTGTGCCGTGATGTTGGGACTAGCTTCTCCGGTTGTGATGGCAAGCGCCAAACGCTCGGCCGCCGTGTGATACGCCGTATCCGTCAAGTGAACCGAATCCCGCAAATCGAGGTCATAGATCGTGCTTGCGACAGAAATTCGACTGTCGGCCGCCGCCACTGCAAACTGCGCTTGCCGAATAACTTCCGTCCCGGCGTGTAATACAGGTGAATAGGCAGATCGATCACCCAGCGCCTGGATATAGACGTTGTCACAGTTAGAGAGCGTCATCAATTCGCCCAATACACGCGCCAAGGTTGCCTGGTAGGTCGCAATATTCGCGGCACCCACATAGGTCGTGTCCGCTTCGCCCTGCGCCCAGATGATCCCGTCGAAGACAATACCATCATCGACCCAATCGGTAATCCGGTGGTCAAAGAGATCAAACGTGTACCCCATCACGTCACTGTCTTCATCCCACCAATAGTTGTTGAGGTAGGTGTCGTAATTGCTTTCGCCAGGGGCGGACTGGTCATTCGCATATCCAAATGCGGACGATTTCAGAAGCGCCGACCCACCGCGCGCCACATCATACAGAACCACGTCCGTCACTCCGGGGTTAAGCGCTATGTACTGCGCTTTGAACGCATCCAGCGTGCTCCCGTCATCTGCATGAAACCATTGGTCTACATTGCTTTGACCAGCGATAAGGAAATGGGCGATTGACATAGGAAACCTCTGTTGCGCTTTCGAAACTTGCCGAACGCCCAGAGCAACCGTATGTTTACCAAATTGGAAATGCGGCGTACGGCGGCCCTTTTCCTGAGTAATATACTATGTTAATTTAGAATCGTTCTAAACTAGGAGTCCCCATGCCGCGTCCCCTTATCGGTGTTATAGGAAACTACGTCGAAATTGATGACCGTTACCCTATACAAGGCGGAGGCATGCATAACCTCGAGGCGGTCACACGGCTTACTGATGCGATGCCGGTGATTGTTCCTGCTGTGCCTGAAATGAGCGCGCTCGACGATCTGTTAGAACACTTCCACGGCTTTGTATTCACCGGCGGTCGTCCCAATGTGCATCCAGAAGAGTATGGCGAAGAAGCGACCGAGGCGCATGGCGCATTTGACCGGAACCGTGATGCCGTCACACTCCCGCTCATCCGCGCTTGCGTTGAGCGCGCAATCCCGATCCTGGGCATTTGCCGCGGGTTTCAGGAATTTAACGTGGCCTTTGGCGGCAGCCTCCATCCGGAAATTCGGGACCTTCCGGGCCGTGACAATCACCGCATGCCGCCCGATGGCACGATTGAGGAAAAGTTTGCACTTCGCCACGATGTGACCCTGATAGATGGCAGCGTCTTCCGCGACATTTTCGGATCAGCTGTGGTCAAAACAAATTCCCTTCATGGTCAAGGTATCAAAGAGCCTGGCGCGCGCATTTCGATCGAGGGATATGCCCCCGACGGCACAGCCGAAGCCATTCGTATTCTGAACGCACCAGGTTTTGCGCTCGCCGTTCAATGGCACCCCGAGTACAAAGCGGACGAAGATCCTGTATCGCGCCCTCTGTTTGAAGCATTCGGGAAGGCCGTTCACGAACGCCCAGCGCTCGCGGCTTAGTCCAGCTGCTCGATATCGCCAGCTGCTTTTTCCCAGGCGGTGAACCCGCCTTCGATATGCAGAACGGGCTTTAATCCCATGGATTGGGCGGCATCTGCGGCCAATGCAGATCGCCAGGCACTCGCGCAATAGAACACGTATGTTTTGTCTTGATTGAACACCTCGCGATGGTACGGGCTCTCGGGATCAATCCAAAATTCCAGCATGCCGCGCGGGGCGTGGAAGGCGCCGGGTATCTTACCCGAGCGCTGCAACTCGCGAATATCGCGGATATCCACAAAAACATGATCGTTTGACCCCAAGGCAGCCTGGACGTCTTCAACACTCATCGTCGCAACCCGGGTGTTGGCATCGGCCACCATGTCTTTGATGTGACGCGTGATCACTTGTGACATTAAACCCTCCCGGCTTGACCCCGAAACAAAACTGAACCCTGATGGCAAGCTATAGAGGAGGAATTCTACGATGTCACAGGACGCCATTGTGGTAGGGGCCGGATTGGCCGGTTTGGTCGCAGCGTGCGAGTTAGCAGATGCAGGCAAGACGGTATTGGTCGTGGACCAAGAAAGCCGGGCCAATCTGGGCGGTCAGGCCTTCTGGTCGCTCGGCGGTCTTTTCATGGTCGACACACCCGAACAACGGCGCATGGGCATCAGGGACAGCTTGGAGCTGGCCATGCAAGACTGGGAAGGCACCGCAGGCTTTGACCGGGACGAGGATTACTGGCCGCGCCAATGGGCCAGCGCCTATATCGAATGGGCGGCTGGCGAAAAACGCGAATGGCTGCGCAAAATGGGCCACCGCAGCTTTCCGGTCGTGGGCTGGGCCGAGCGCGGGGGCGGCACCGCCTCGGGGCATGGCAACTCGGTGCCGCGCTTTCATATGACTTGGGGCACGGGGCCGGGCGTCGTAGAACCCTTTGAGCGCCGCGCGCTGGCGCATGAACAGGCGGGACGGCTGCACTTTGCCTTTCGCCATCAGGTCGACAAAGTAGAGACATCGGGCAATCGCGTCACCGGCGTCTCCGGATCGGTGCTGGCTGAAGACGCCAAACCCCGCGGCGAAGAAAGCAATCGCGATGTGGTTGGTGACTTTTCCTACGAAGCGTCGGCGGTCATCGTGGCCTCGGGCGGCATCGGTGGCAATCTGGATCTGGTGCGTAAGAACTGGCCCAAGCGCATGGGCCCCGTGCCTGAAAAGATGATCAAAGGCGTGCCGGCCCATGTGGATGGCCGGATGCTTGACATCACCCGCAGCGCAGGTGCGAGCCTGATCAACGAGGATCGCATGTGGCATTATACCGAAGGCGTGAGCAACTGGGATCCGATTTGGCCCGCCCACGGTATTCGCATTCTGCCCGGCCCCTCTTCGATGTGGTTCGACGGGTCGGGCCAGCGCCTGCCCGCGCCGAACTACCCCGGTTATGACAGCTTGGGCACGCTCGAGCATATCGCGCGCTCGGGTTTTGATTACACGTGGTTCATCACAACCCAGTCGATCATCCGGAAGGAATTCGCGTTGTCTGGGTCTGAGCAGAACCCTGACATCACGGGCAAAAATGTGGGTCAGGTGTTGCAACGCGCCTTTGGCCGCAATGCCACGCCGCCGGTGGAAGCGTTTAAGGAAAAGGGAGAGGACTTCGTCGTCGCAACCAATCTGGCCGATCTGGTCGCGGGCATGAACAAGATCGTCGGCAACGGGAAACTGCAACTCGAAGAGATCGAAAAGCAGATCACCGATCGCGACCGGCAGCTGGACAATAAATTCGCCAAAGACCCGCAGATCATGGCGATCCACTCGTACCGCAATTACTTGGGCGACAAGCTGATCCGCACCGCACCGCCCCATAAAATCCTCGATCCCAAACATGGGCCACTGATTGCGGTGAAGCTCAATATCCTGACACGCAAAACACTGGGCGGGATCGAAACCGACCTCGCGGGTCGCTGCCTCCGGGCCGTCCCCGACAAACGCGGGGGCGCGGTGTTCGAGGGGCTTTATGCCGCCGGAGAGGTGGCTGGCTTTGGCGGCGGGGGCTATCACGGCTATCGCTCGCTCGAAGGGACGTTCTTGGGTGGTTGTCTGTTTTCGGGTCGCAATGCGGGGCGCGGGGCGGCGGCGGATATTGGGTAACGATTGAACGGAACACACCCTTTCGGTTAGAGGGCGCTATGGCAGACCTTGCACCATATCCGGCGACCCGGCTGTCCGTCGCCCCGATGATCGACTGGACCGACCGCTTTTGTCGGTATTTCCACCGTCGGTTTTCCAAGCATGCCCTGCTCTATACAGAGATGATTACGGCCCCTGCCCTGATCCATGGGGATGCGGCGCGGTTGCTGGCCTATGACCAAAGCGAGCATCCCGTCGCCCTACAAATCGGCGGCTCTGACCCCGAGCAGCTGGCCATTGCGACCCGCATGGGCGTGGATGCAGGCTTCGATGAGATCAACCTCAATGTGGGCTGCCCCTCGGACCGGGTACAATCAGGCTGCTTTGGCGCGGTCCTGATGAAGGACCCCAAGCTCGTGGCGGCCTGCGTGGCGGCGATACGCGAGGCAGCGGGCAAAACGCCCGTAACTGTCAAAAGCCGGATCGGCGTCGATGACCAAGACCCGCATCGCGTGCTGCCAGAGTTCCTGTCCCATGTGATCGACGCGGGCGCAGCCCAAGTAACCATTCATGCGCGCAAGGCTTGGCTCCAGGGCCTCTCGCCGAAAGAAAACCGCGATATCCCGCCCCTCGATTACCCTCTCGTGCATCAGATGAAGGCCGCGTTCCCGGACACGTCCCTGTCGATCAATGGCGGGATCACCAGCTTGGACGACGCGCAATCCCAGCTGCAAATCATGGACGGGGTGATGATTGGGCGCGCCGCCTACCAGACGCCTGCCGATATCCTGGGCGCTGCCGATCGCCGCATCTTTGGCACGCAAACGCCGGATGTCACAGCGGAAGAGGCCGTCCTTGCCATGTTCGACTTTATCGAAGACGAGCTTGCCAGAGGCACCCGCCTGCATCAGATCACACGCCATATGCTGGGCGCGTTTGCGGGCCGTCCAGGTGCGCGGGGGTGGCGGCGGCATCTCTCATCAGAAGCGACGAAGCCCGATGCCGATCTCACCACGCTGCGCGACGCCCTTGCGCATCTTGAAGATTTAGATATCGCAGCCTGATGGAATTTCTGAGTGAGTACGGCGTGGCACTCGCCCTTCTTTTGATCGCAGGCGCGTTTGCTGGATTGCTGGCAGGATTGCTCGGTGTTGGCGGCGGCGTCGTTCTCGTCCCCGCCTTCTTCTATATTTTCGCGAGCCTCGGCTATGAATTCGAAGGATTGATGCAAATCTGTCTCGCATCATCGCTCGCGACAATCATTGTCACATCCGCGCTCTCGGTAAAAAGCCACAACGAAAAGGGCACCGTCCTCTGGGATGTGCTGAAGACCTGGGCCATTCCCATTGGCATCGGGGCCTTTGCGGGCATGATTGCCGCGTCCTATCTGCGCAGCGATATGTTGGTGATCATCTTCGGTGTACTCGCCTTGATCATCGCTGGGGTCATGGGGTTTGGCATCAATTGGCAACCCATCAAAGATGATATGCCAACCGGCGCAACACGTGTTGGACTGGCATCGGGGACGGGGTTCTTATCAACACTGATGGGGATTGGAGGGGGCAGCATCGCCACACCGATCATGCTTCTTCATGGCGTGCCCATTCACAAGGCGATCTCGACATCGGCTGGGTTTGGTGCGTTGATCGCCGTGCCCGCCGTCATTGGGTTTCTGGTCTTTGCGCGCTACCCAGAGGCGCCACCCGGCACAATTGGTGCAGTGAACGTTCCGGCCGTTCTCTGCATCTTGGTGGTCTCCATGTTCACCACCCCGATTGGTGCGCGCCTTACCCATCGGATTGATACAAAACCCTTGAAAAAACTCTTCGCGGTGTTCCTTGCAGTTGTTGCTTTGAACATGCTGCGCCGCGCTGTCTTTGGATGAGCTTGGAGGACCGCGGATATCAGGTCTTTGATCATGATCCGCAGATCGCCACCTGGGCGGAAGCCGCTTTGCCCATTGCCCGCAAACTCGCCGAAGACCCCGTTCTGATCAACGCATGGCTGCGGCATGGTCAGACCTGGTTTGCGGGCGTGAATGTCTTCCCTAATGACGAAACTGGCTCTTGGCCCGGTGGCCCGCCCCTGACAGGCGAGCCGGTGAAGGCTGCGCGCGCGCTCTGCCCGTTTGAGATCGCGTGGGACACGGCGCAAATTTCCATCCCTTATCGCGGTTATCCCAAGCAAGACGCAGGCGAAAGCGATGCAAACCACCGCTTTCGCCTAAACCGGGACGCGGCGCATTTGGATGGGCTTTTGCCCGTCGGCCCAAACCGCCGCCGCATGATGCAAGAGCTGCATGCCTTTGTTCTTGGCATTCCGCTGAACCCCGCCCCGGCAGAGGCCGCCCCTTTGGTGGTTTGGGAAGGATCGCACAAGATCATTCAAGACTGGCTGCAGTCGGAGTATGCAGGCCGTCCAGAAGAGAGCTGGACATCACGTGATATCACCGAACGCTATGCCGAGGTGCGGCGTCAGATTTTTGAAAACTGCAAAAAGGTGACCATCAGCGTGCCACCCGGTTCGTCATATTTGGTGCATCGCTTTGCGCTTCATGGCGTTGCACCTTGGCCAGAAGCGATCAGCGGCCCAGATGAGGGCCGCATCATTGCTTATTTCCGCCCAGCTTGGCTTGGGGATGCAGATGATTGGTTAAGCGGCGCTTAGGCGTCGGCCACCAGATTTGCTGCCTCAATCCCGGCAGAGCCCGCCATCGCGTCATTCTCAGACGTGTCGCCGGTCACACCCACCGAACCCACAACGCGTCCGCGGCTGTCTTTGACCAATATGCCGCCGGGCACTGGAACCATTTTGCCCTCAA
The DNA here is from genome assembly GCA_038744815.1 of Pseudomonadota bacterium. Classification (GTDB taxonomy): domain Bacteria; phylum Pseudomonadota; class Alphaproteobacteria; order Rhodobacterales; family Rhodobacteraceae; genus Amylibacter. The sequence continues at coordinate 10,685 of JBCDLY010000023.1, forward strand.
ACGCGCCATTCACGGCATTTACGAAGTAGGCCTGTTGTTCAGCCCGGTCGCGAATTTGCGTGCCCGTCATGCCCAGCATCACACAGCCAAAGGCCTTGCCAAAGGCGATTTGGAACCGCCCTGGCGAGGCGCCGTCCTGGCGTTCAAACGCAACCAGGTTTCCGCCGCTGTCCAAAACCGCAACAGAGAGCGGCTTCAGCCCCGCCTCTTTGCCTTTTGTAAACGTCGCCGAAATGATCCGCTTTGCTTTCGTCAAACTGATATCTGCCATGATGTCCTCCCTCAGCTGGCTTTAAGTTCCAGGCGGCGCTGATGCAGCACCGGCTCTGTATACCCCGATGGCTGCTCGACGCCTTTGAAAACCAGATCGCACGCCGCTTGGAAGGCGATCCCGTCAAATCCCGGCGCCATTGCCTTATAGGTGGGATCGCCTGCGTTCTGGCCATCTACGACCGCCGCCATCCGCTTCATGATCTCCATCACTTGGCCTTCCGAAACGACACCGTGATGCAGCCAATTCGCGATATGCTGGCTTGAAATCCGGCAGGTCGCACGGTCTTCCATCAGGCCAATATCGTTGATGTCGGGCACCTTTGAACACCCAACACCGGCATCGACCCAGCGAACAACATAACCCAAGATCCCTTGCGCGTTGTTTTCCACCTCGCGCGTCACCTCTTCTTCGGACCAGTTTTGCCCTTGGGACACCGGCACTTGCAGGATTGTATCAACAGCGGCGCGCGCGCCGCCTGCTTTGATCTCCGCCTGACGCGCCATTACGTCCACTTTGTGGTAATGCGTGGCATGCAGTGTGGCCGCCGTCGGGCTTGGCACCCAGGCACAATTAGCGCCCGCCGCAGGGTGATCGATCTTCTGGTCCAACATCGCGGCCATCAAATCGGGCATTGCCCACATGCCTTTCCCAATTTGCGCGCGACCCTGTAAACCAGAGGCCAATCCCACATCGACGTTGTGATCCTCATAGGCCGCGATCCACGGCTCCCCTTTGATATCCGCCTTAGTCTGGAACGCTCCCATTTCCATCGAGGTGTGGATTTCGTCGCCAGTGCGATCAAGGAAGCCCGTATTGATAAAGGCCACGCGGTGCTTCGCGGCTCGGATACATTCGCCAAGGTTCACCGTTGTGCGGCGTTCTTCGTCCATAATGCCGATTTTCACTGTGTATTGCGGCAGGCCCAGCGCGGCCTCGACATGGGTGAAAATCTCATCCGTAAAGGCGACCTCATCTGGCCCGTGCATTTTTGGCTTCACCACGTAGACGGAGCCTTGGGTGGAGTTGCCGCCATCCCGTTTCATGTCATGGATTGCAATCAAACTCGTGACCATCGCATCCATCAGACCTTCACCAATCTCGGCCCCATCGCGGTCCAGAATGGCAGGGTTGGTCATCAGATGGCCCACATTGCGCACCAGCATCAGCGCCCGGCGCTTCAACGTAAAGGCGCTGCCATCAGGAGCGGTGAACGTGTCGTCGGTTTTTAGGGCACGCGTAAAGCTCTTCCCACCCTTGGACACTTCTTCGGTCAGGTCGCCCTTCATCAGGCCCAGCCAATTTGAATAGGCCAGAATTTTATCTTCGGCATCGACGGCTGCGACGGAATCTTCACAATCCATAATGGCAGAGACGGCGGCCTCCAGATGGACATCGGCAATGCCCGCTGGGTCCGTTTTGCCAATCGGGCTCTCGGGGTTCACCACAACTTCTAGGCCCAGGCCATTTTTGCGAAACAAGAACCTTTCTGTTCCATCGACTGTTGCCGTTCCCGCGTATTGGCTCGCGTCTGCAAGGGTCGGCGAAAACACCCCACCCTCGACAGAGAGAGATGTCACATCCGCCCAAGAGCCCGCGGCCAAAGGAACGGTTTCATCCAAATGCTGTTTCGCCCAGGCGATCACCTCGCCCCCGCGCGCGTCTGAATATCCACCCGCAGGCGGCAGCGATCCCATCGCATCCGTTCCATAAAGCGCGTCATAAAGCGAACCCCAGCGCGCATTCGCTGCATTCAATGCGTAACGCGCATTCATGATGGGCACGACCAGTTGAGGCCCCGCGATCGAGGCAATCTCTGGATCGACATTGGCCGTCTCCACCGAGAACGCCGGACCCTTCGGCACAAGATATCCAATCTCTGTCAGGAAAGCCTTGTACGCGTCAAAATCAAACGCCTGCCCGCGGCGTTCGATATGCCAGGCATCGATCTTTGCCTGAATGTCGGCCCTGATCGCCAGCAAGTCCCGGTTCTTTGGGCCCATAACGTGCACCAAATCCGAAAGGCCCTTCCAAAAGCTCTCTGCCGCGACATCCGTTCCAGGCAGCGCATTGTCTTCAATAAACGTCGCGAGGGCCTCATCCACTTGCAATCCTAAACGGTCGATCCGGGCCATATCTCTCCTCCGGTGTTTTTCCTGTACTCCGTGCAGGGCACGGCAAGTTTCCAATAGGAAACGCGTCGAACGCCGCCTATCAAGCACGCCCGACGCGTACAACCGCATACTGACGCGAATTGCCCTTGCCGTTGGGTGAGTTTTCGCCACCATCAGAGAAAAGGAATGAGGTCCCCCGTATGCGCACGACAACTGCCCCCACAATCCGCTTGGCCGATTATCAAGAACCGCCCTTTTGGATCGACACAGTGGATCTCTTTTTTGACCTGCACCCAACGAAGACCCGCGTCCATTCGAAGGTGATCTTCCGCGCCAATCCGAACAGATCGGGTGACGGCCCGCATGATCTTCGCCTGGATGGACGCAATCTGAAACTGCTGTCAGCCCACATCGATGGTCATGCTTTAGGCGAAACGGACTATACCCTCGATGATGAAGGGATGACCTTAGCAGCGAACGCAGTGCCGCAAGCGGGTTTCACTTGGGAGGCCGTCGTCCAAATCAACCCGGAGGCCAACACCGCGCTCGAGGGCCTCTATATGTCCAACGGCATGTACTGCACCCAATGCGAGGCGCAGGGCTTTCGCAAGATCACCTATTTCCTGGACCGCCCCGATGTCATGGCGACCTATACAGTGACGATCAATGGCGAAGCCCCGGTGAAATTGTCGAATGGAAACCCTGCGGGCGATGGCGTTTGGCACGATCCTTGGAAAAAGCCCTGCTATCTGTTTGCCCTCGTGGCCGGTGATCTTGTCAGCCATGACGACAAGTTCACGACCGCCTCCGGCCAAAAGGTCGATCTCAAGATCTATGTCCGCCCAGGCGATGAAGACAAATGTGACTACGCGATGGATGCGCTCAAACGCTCCATGCGATGGGATGAAGAGGTCTATGGCCGGGAATATGACCTCGACATTTTTCAAATCGTCGCGGTGGATGACTTCAACATGGGCGCGATGGAAAATAAGGGCCTCAACATCTTTAACTCAAAATATGTTCTCGCCTCGCCAGAGACGGCAACGGACCGAGACTATGAACTGATTGAGGCGATTATTGCGCATGAGTATTTCCACAATTGGACTGGGAACCGGATCACCTGCCGGGATTGGTTTCAGCTTTGTTTGAAAGAGGGTTTAACCGTCTTCCGCGATCAGCAATTCTCGGGCGATATGCGCAGTCATGCAGTGAAACGGATTGATGATGTCTTGATGCTTCGCGCCCGCCAATTTCGGGAGGATGCAGGCCCCCTCGCCCATCCGGTCCGCCCGGAAGAGTATATAGAGATCAACAATTTCTACACCGCGACCGTCTATGAAAAAGGGGCCGAAGTGATTGGCATGCTCAAGACGCTGGTCGGGGATGACGGATATCGCAACGCGTTGACGCTCTATTTTGATCGCCATGACGGAGAGGCCTGTACAATCGAAGACTGGATTAAGGTTTTTGAAGATGCTTGCGAGACGGACCTGTCTCAATTCAAATTGTGGTATTCGCAAGCGGGAACACCGAATGTTTCGATCGAAGAGCGTTTTGAGGGCGGTACCTACCAGATTACTCTGGCGCAGACGATCAAACCGACACCAGGTCAGGACACCAAATTACCCATGGTGATCCCGCTTCGAATTGCAGCTTATGACACAAACGGCGAAGAAAAGGTCCAAGATCGGGTAGAAGTTCTTGACGCGGACCAGAAAGAGCTCCTTTTTGAAGGGCTCGTCGAAAAACCCATACTGTCCGTTAATCGCGGTTTCGCGGCTCCGATCACGTTGAACTTGGATCAGTCGACAGAAGATCGGCTTCTGCTCATGGCAAAGGATAGCGATCCGTTCAACGCGTGGGAAGCCGGGTATCGCACGGGGATGGAGCTTTTGGTTGCCATGGTGACGGAGGGGGCAGCTGCAGATACACGGTTTATCGAGGCGCTTGGCGCGGTTCTCACCGATGACAGCAAAAATCCGGCGTTTCGTGCCTTGGCCATCGGCCTGCCATCGGAAGATAGCCTTGCTGCAGAAATTTTCGCAAAGGGAAACCTTGTCGACGCGATGGCGGTTCACACCGCGCGCGGCGCCTTGCTGGATCAGATCGCGACAACGCATCGAGACACGCTCACCGAAATTTATGGGGCTATGGCCGATACTGGCGCTTATGATCCGAAGGCAGAGGACGCTGGCAAGCGCGCTTTGCGGGGTGCGGCGCTTGCCCTTCTCTCCCGCATAGATGGCGGTGCTCTGGCAGCAGCGCAATTTGAAACGGCGGATAACATGACGGAAAGCCAGACGGCGCTGTCTTGTCTGATCCGGGCAGGTCATGGGCAAGAGGCCCTAGCGGCTTTTTATGACCGCTGGAAAAGGGACAAACTCGTCACCGATAAGTGGTTTGCCCTTCAAGCTGCGAACGCATCCGCTGAAACAGCAGTATCTGTGACATCAGATCTGACAGAGCATCCAGATTTCACATGGAAGAACCCAAATCGGTTCCGGTCACTTTTTGGCGCTTTCGCAATGAACCAGGCAGGCTTTCACCAAGCTGATGGCGCTGGATACGAACTTCTCACCGATTGGTTGATCAAGCTTGATGCAGTGAACCCCCAAACCACAGCCCGTATGTGCGGCCTCTTCGAGACATGGCGGCGTAACACGATGGATCGGCAAGAGAAGCTGTCATCCTGCTTGGACCGGATCGCATCCAACACCAATATTTCTAAGGATACAGCAGAAATCATCGGTAAAATTCGCGCGGCATAGCCCCCATACACTGGCCTACATAAGGGATTGCGAGGCCAAAGGCCTCGCCCCGCCTGGCGGGGGCGCCCCAGCGCGGGGCCGCCCGCCCGCCCCCCCCCCCCACAAAAGGCACCTTTGGTTTGGGGGGGGGGGGTGCGGGCCAAAAGAGCACGTTTTTCACCCCCCCCCAAAAC
>JBCDLY010000024.1:0-9216 GCA_038744815.1 Pseudomonadota bacterium
ACGAACGGTTACATGGCACACTGCGCCGAAAGGTTCTCAATACGGAGTGATTCACGACAACCCACCAGGCGCAAACCATCATCAATCATTGGCTCAGGTGGCACAACCTCATCCGCCCGCATCAGGCGCCTGGCATGCGACCGCCCGTTCCAGCAACCATACCAAAGAAAGCCCAAATCAGTGACCCATAAACAAGGGGCTAGAGAGTCTTCTGAAGGTGGCGAAGGCATGGTGCATATAAGGTCGATTTCCGAGTGTATCGTTAGCCGCTAAAACGTGCCTGCAGTTCTTTGCGAAGTACCTTTCCCGCGGCGTTCTTTGGCAATTTGTTCAGAAAGTGTATCTCCTTCGGGCATTTGTACGCCGCCAGCTCGCGCTTCAGTTCAGCGATGAGATGCCTGTCGGTCACCTCTGCGCCCGGTTTCAGAACAACGGCAGCAACCACCTTCTCCACCCAACGTGGATCCGGCACGCCGAAGACCGATGCCGCTGCAACATCTTGTAGGCGAGAGAGATGTTCTTCGACTTCGGTGGGGTACACGTTCTCACCGCCGGTGACGATCATGTCGTTTTTGCGGTCGACGATATAGACAAAGCCGTTTTCATCCAGAAAACCCAGATCTCCGGTCTTTAGCCAGCCGTTAATGATCGCGGCCTGTGAGGCGGCAGGGTCTTCCCAATAGCCGTCCATCATGCCGGGGCTTCTGATTTCGATCTCACCGATCTCGCCGCGGATGCATGCCTTGTCGTTGGCGACTACTCTGACCGCGCGCTCGGCCACCGCTTTGCCGCAGGACAAAAGGATTTCATGGTCGTTTCCATGGCTTGCTGCGATGTGGTCGGCCGGCGAAAGTGCCGTGACCATCCCGCTTTCCGTGGCGCCGTACGATTGGACGAACTTGCAGTTCGGAAGCGCATCCAGCGCTCGAAGAAGAAGTGTCGTTGGAATGGGTGAGGCGGCATAGAGTATGGAGTTGAGGCTTGAGAGGTCTGCGGGATCTGTCGCCAGCGCATCGAGCACCGAACCAATCATTGTGGGCACCAGATGGACATTGTTGATCTTGTGCCGGGCAACAACATCAAGAACCTGGCTTGCCGAGTACTCCGGCAGAATCGTCGTGGTACAGCCCCTGTAGAATGCCGCGAAGAAATGCAAAAACAGCCCGCCCACATGGAAAAACGGCATTGCGGCCATCACTGTATCACCGGGTTCCAGGCCCAGAACGATCTCGGAAGATACTCGAAGGTTGTTCAGAATTGAACGGTGGGAGTGGACGACACCTTTGGGCTGCCCAGTCGTTCCACTGGTGAACAGGATACACAGCGGGTCGTCCGGGTGCGCGATGTGATCCGGTTCCCGAACATCGGCAGATTGAATGAGCGACGCGTAGGGAATGGCGTGTGGGTGCGATCGAACGAGGCTGATCACCTCAATCCCGGCTCCATGTGTTTTAACCAGAGACCGTGCTGTGTCCAGAAACGTATCGTCGGCGAAGATCGCTTTAGGCCGCGACGTTCGCAGGAGCTCTACCAGGGCGTCCTCGTAGAGCCGCCAATTCAGCGGCACCACGACAATGCCGGACTTTGTGAGACCAAAAATCTCAACATGTGCGATGGAGTTCTTGGCTAGGATTGCCACCCTGTCGCCCGGGCACAGACCGCGCTCAACCAGAGCCGCATTCAGGGCATTGATGCGTGTATTCAACCCATCGAACGTCACGCTTTGTCCACCGGGTGTGCGCAGCGCCGGTTTTTCAGGATAGGTCCTGGCCAGGTGTGCAAAGACCGCCCCAAGGGTTTCTCGGTCGTTTCCTCGCGTCTTCATCGCAGCATTGTCGGCAGCCAAGTCGCAATTTCAGGCACCATCACCAAAAGGGCCAGGACAGCAATCTCAATCAGAATGAACGGGATCGCTGAGCCAATGATCTGAACAATGGATATGCCTTGTGGGGCAACGCCTTTCATTACGTAGAGTAATAAACCGAAGGGTGGCGTCAGTAGTCCGATCTCCATCGTGATCAGGATCAGCACCATCAACCAGATCGGATCCAGATCATAGACCACCTGCAGCGAGGACGACCCCAAGAGGAAAAAGGGCAGCGTCAACAAAAGCATGCTGACCTGATCCATGAACGCGCCGAGAAACAGCAGGATCACCATCATCATGATGACAACTCCCAACTGACTCAGGTTCAGCGATACAAGCGCATTCAGCAGTCCGTCCGTCGCGCCCGATACCGCGAGCGCTTGGGTGAAGACGAGCGAGCCCGCGATAATGAAGATGATCATTGTGTTGATCTTGACCGTCTCTGTCAGCGCCTTCGCAACCGCCCGCCAGTCAAAGTCTGCACCCTCGATGCCGCTGATGCGGATGGTGGAGTTGAACAGACGGAAAAAGTAGCAGGCCGCCAGTGCCGCGAGACAGCCCATGGCCGCCGCCTCCGTGGGTGAGGCAAACTTGGTCAGTATGCTCCCGACCACAACAACGAAAATCGACAAGAGCGGCATGATGTATAAGCAGAACGGGACGGTGCGGTTCAGTGTCCGCGTCCAACGACCGCCATAAGCCCAGCGCAGCAGCAACCGTTCGCCGCGCCCGTGAACCGACACGACGAAAGGGGCATCGAGGTGACTATTGTCTTGCTCATAGGCCGGCGCAAGGTCGGGGTTAATAATGCAGCGGATGACAACATAGGCAAAAAACGACAGAGCCATCAGCACGCCGGGCACGATCCCCGCGACCAAAAGCAGTGCAACGGATTGCTGAGCGATACTGGCCAATAGCACCGCAAGCGCAGATGGCGGAATCAGCATGGCGATGCCGCCAACGGCCATGATTGGTCCCATCGCGATTGCCGGCTTGTATCCGCGTTTGATCATGTCCGGAAGCAGCACGTTCCCCAGGATGGCGGTGTTTGCCACGGTTGAGCCCGAGAGCGAGGAAAACACCGTGCCTCCCACGATGGCGACAATTGACAAGCGTCCTGGGACCCGCGCGATTAGCCGTTCGATTGCGCCGATTGCCTTGAAGGCGACCCCGGTCTCCAAAAGGATCTCGCCCATGAGCAAGAATAGCGCGATTGTTGTGAGCGAATAACTGACCGCTTCGTGAAACTCGATCGGCATACTTTGAAGCGAGATTGTGACCAGATACCAATCGCCAATAGTCAGTAGCCCGCCGATAAAGAGCGCTGTTCCCACGATATTTGCTGCCATAAAGGCAAAGGCTACAGGCAAGCCAAGAAACAGAAAAAAGCAGACGGTGCCGAGAAGAACAAGCAGAGCAAGATACCATTCCATGGCCTAAAGACCTACCTCGGTATCTTGAAGCCGACCGTCGCGCCCGGCGCGGTAGAACCGCAGCAAGAACTCGATGGCAAGCAAAGCGAAGGAAACGCTGAACACCCCCAGAATGAACCAATTGGGAATGCGCAGGTCTTTATCCGGTAGGGTCCCGAGTACGTAAGCAAAGTACCCGCCGCGTGTGCCGTAATACGACATTACAAGGCACAATGCGGCGCCAAAGAGATCCATGGCGCGTTCAAGGGCGACTGCGCCGCGTTGGGGCAGGGCGGCGATCACGATGTCGACGCGGACATGGGCCCCTTTTTGCAAGACCCACGTCGCAGAGAGAAAGACTCCGAAATACAAGAAATACTCTGCGCCTTCGTTCAGCCATTCAAATCCACCTAGCCTAAGTTTGCGCAGCAAGAAGTCGGTTGGCAGCAACAGCGCGAAGACGCCAATCGAGAGGGCAACCAAGGCCGCGATCAGCTCGTTCAGTTGCGAGAACAGGTGATCGAATCTGTCGATTGCGTAGCCCAACGCCAGTCTTCCCTCAAACGACGCGTTCGATCGCGGACGACCGAACGCGCATGTTAGCCACCGATGGGGTCAGTTCTTGCCTGTGAATAGTGCCTTCATGGCCGGTCCGGACTCGGGATTGTTTTCGAGGAACTCTGCCCATGCGGCCTCGTTGGCTGCGCTCACCCAAAGCTCTGCATCCGCGCCCTCAAAGGCCAGGGTTTCCATTCCATTCTCGGCCATGGTTTCTTTCATCGCTTCGTCCGAGGATCGGGTCCAGTCGCTGCCGGCCTCGGTGCGCGCTTCGGCCTCAAGAACAATCTCGGTTATCAGGTCGCGCGCTTCGTCGCTGAGGCTGTTCCAGCGGTTCAGGTTGGCAATTGTATGCAGCGGTGCATTGTAAAACCCAGGATCAACCCGGTACCCGGTAACTTTGTACCATGATGGTGCGATCCCTCGCAGTGCCCATCCAAACCCATCAACTGTGCCGTTTTCCATCAGAGTGTAGACTTCGGGCATGGAAGATCGCTGGACCGTCGCGCCCATACTTTTGAAGAACGCCGTGTAGTTGGGTGAAACACGCAGGTTTAGACCCGACAGATCCGGCGCATCGATCGGGTCGCGCAAGAACAGGTGAAACTTGCCATCGCTATGGTGGCGGCCAATGTAATAGGCCCCCTTTGCATTCATCCGTTCTTGAAATGCATCGATTGCACCGTTCTGACGCAGCTCCGAATAGGGCAACTCATGCAAGCGCAGGGCGGGGGCTTCGGGAACCAGGCTGCCGAAGTAAGACTCCGGGCACGCCGCGATGTCATAGGCGCCCAATGCCATGCGTTCTGCCACTTGGAATGGGCTTCCAATAGCGGGTGCGCCGCCGAGCAGATCGATCTTTACAATGCCGGCTCCTTTTGCGTTGACGTCTTCTATCATCTTCTCGAAGGGCACGCTGGGCGGACTGCCGATCGGAAAACAACTGACGCCCCGCAAAACGGTTTCGCTGGCGGCAACTGGCGTTGCGGCCAAGAAGGTTGCGATTGCAAGTTCAAGAGCTTTTGCATTCATGGCGATCTACCTTTTTGACTTTTTCCCTCGCGGGCGTGCGATCTCCGCGCGTAGGCCACACCGGCGAGCGAACCCCTGGCGGTGAGCACTACGTGACAGGCATGACCGTCACTGAATTTGTGTTTTTTTGGATCTGGCGACCCAAGAAGGGGGCAGGCCAGAAATTTTGGCGCCATCGCGCCCGATCAAGTGGCTTGAACGCGCCTTGTATCGTGGCTCCCCCTGAACCTCTTTTATCCGTTTTTATGTATTTTTATATCAAAAATATCTTCAAGGATGGGGTCTGTACGCCGGAATATGGGTCCATGCGATGGGTGTATTGGCTTTGTCGTTCAGCGACAAAAGCAGCCATGACAAGTCTAAGTCTCGTGCGCCAAACAAAATTTCTAAATGATATCAAATGATAGCCAACCTTAGAGTTCACCGCCCACAAGGTCTTCCCGCCTCTCGAAGTCCAAAAACACCTTGGGTGGTTTTATTTAAATATTGAATAACGACTAAAGCGACTTTGGAGAATTGGTGTTCTTGCAAATTGTGGACTGGTCTCGCGAGATGTCCCGGCAGCAAGCGTGATAGCGAGCTTTGTTTGTTGGAGCCGTGTGCTGGCTTCAATACTGCGCAAGAAAATACAAGATTTTCTAAAAAAATATATTTTTTGTTGCGGATGTTTGACCCATGTGAGAGATTACTTTGTGTCGCGGAGGGGCTGAATTTCTGGGAGGAATGCATTCATGGGTCTGAAAGAAACCAAATTCAGAACGATCCTCACTGCCTTGCCGATCATGTTCGGCTTAAAAGCAAAAAAGAGCGAGACGTTTCGTAAGTACATCTCGTCGCGCGATGCTGTCGTGCAGATTCAACTCGGCGACAACTCAATCATAAAGCATCTGGTCTTTCAGGCGGGGAAAACGCGTCTGCGGAACGGACTCCATGCGTCTCCAGATGTGCATATCTACTTCAAGGATATTGACGCGGCGCTGACCGTCATGACCCCACCAACCGACTACGGCGAGGTAATCCACGCCGGGAAAAACTTTCGGGTGAAGCTGACAGGTGATGAAGAGGCTGTGGCCTGGTTCACGCAGCTTGCAGGCAAGCTTGAGAGTGACGGCTGGGAGTATGGTGAGAAGCAGACCGATGGCTCTATGCGCTATACCCAGATCACCAACGGCGGGCCTCTGCACGTTTATGTTAAAGACGGCAAAATCCTTCGGACGCACATAATCGAATTTGATGATGACGACCCCGAGACCTGGACGATTGAGGCGCGAGGCCAGAAGTTCTCGCCAAAACGCAAAGGACTGGTCGCGCCCCATGCCCTTGCCATGAAGGCCAATGTTTACGCCGAAAACCGCGCGCTCTATCCCATGAAGCGTGTGGATTTCGACCCGGACGGCGAGCGCAATCCTCAGAACCGCGGCACATCAGGCTATGAGCGGATCAGCTGGGATGAGGCGCTCGACATCGTCTCTAAGGAGATCATGCGCCAGAAGCGCGTGCATGGACCGGGCTCGATCGCGCTCTCTAGCCCCAGTCATCACCAATGGGGCAACATCAACTATTACCTCAGCGCGTTAATGCGCTTTGGGAATGCGGTCGGCGTCACACGGGTGACACTTAACCCCGACAGTTGGGAAGGCTGGTACTGGGGTGCGATGCATCACCATGGCTCATCCATGCGTCTGGGTCTGCCCACGGGCTATGGCACTCTGGAAGACGCACTCGAACACGCGGACCAGATCGTCTACTGGGCCAGCGACCCCGAGAGCCAGTTCGGTGCCTACGGCGGGACAGAGACAACGGCTCGGCGGCTTTGGGCGAAAAAGCTCGGAATTAAGTCGATCCATATCAATCCACACTACTCTCCCACCGCCGCGTTCACCGGGGGAAAATGGATCCAGATCAAGCCAGGTACTGACGCAGCCCTTGCGCTGTCGTTGATGTATATTTGGATCAAAGAAGACAGCTACGACAAACACTTCGTCGAAAACCGCACCGATGGATTCGACGAATGGAAAGCCTATGTGATGGGCGAAACCGATGGCATCCCAAAGACCCCAGAGTGGCAAGAAGGGGAAACTGGCGTGCCCGCACGCGAGGCCCGTGCGTTGGCCCGGAGCTGGGCCAAAAAGAAAACCTATCTTGGCGCAGGTGTCAGCGGTTGCGGCATGGGCGGTGCCTGCCGGAACGCCACCGGTATGCAGTGGGCGCGTTGTATGTTGATGCTGAACGCCATGCAGGGTTGGGGCCGCCCAGGCGTGAACTTTGGCAACCTTTCATTCGGCGCACCCAACAATCTGGAGTTTTACTTTCCGGGCTATGCCGAGGGCGGAATCTCTGGGGAGCTGAATAACACCGGCTCTGCTGGCAACAACTATTGCCGTATGCCGCACCTCATCTCGATGAACCCTGTGGAACAGCGCATTCCGCGCCAGCGCCTGCCCGAGGCCATCCTGGACGGCGAATGCGAAGGCTACGAGATGGCGCCCAAAAGCATGGAGGGCCAATTCCAGGGCTTCAAGTACCCCGCGCCGGGCTACTCCAAGGTTCACATGCTCTATCGATATGGCAGCTCGGCGATGAGCACGACCAATGGGTCAAACCGCTTCCCGGACATGTACCGCTCGCCCGAGGTTGAGTTTGTCGTCAACCAGACCGTCTGGGTCGAAGGCGAGTCGCAATTTGCCGACATTATCCTGCCAGCCTGCACCCAGTTTGAGCGCTGGGACATTGGCGAATGGAATAATGCGGGCGGTCTTGGCCACCATTGGACGTCGCAGACCAACCACCGCATCATCGCCATGCTGCACAAGTGCATAGAGCCGCTTGGTGAATCGAAGTCCGACTACCAAATCTTCTGGGATATTTGTAAGCGGCTCGGTATGGGCGCTTACTTCTCAGAAGGTTGCGACGAGCTTGCCTGGGCCAAACGCGTTTTTGAGTCCAGTGATCTGAACGGCAAGATCAGCTGGAAGAAGTTTCTAAAAAAGGGCTACTACGTCATTCCGCCAGAGCTGCCATCGCGCAAGCCGCCCGTGGACATGCGCTGGTTCTATGAGGGACGCCCGAAGGATCTGCCGGAACCTTTCCCGCTACCCGGGTCTTATACGCACGAAAACCTTCATGGTTTGCCCACGCAAAGCGGCAAGTTTGAGTTTGTCCCAAATTCGTTGCGCCGAATAGGAGATCCCGAGCGCCCCGCGGTTATGCAGTATGTGGCTCCGTTCGAAATCGACGGAGCACCGGAGCTCATCAAAGACTTTCCGTTGCAGCTCATCATTCCGCACTCTCGGTTCAGCTTCCACACCGCACAAGATGCAAAGGGCAATTCACTCAGTGATATCAAGGACCACCGCGTCCTTGTGGACGGTCACTATTATTGGATCGTGCGGATCAATCCCAAGGATGCGGAAGCGCGGGGCATCAAACACCACGAGCTGGTGAAGGTGCACAATGAGCGGGGCGCGGTGATTTGTGCGGCCGAGGTAACAACGCGGATGACCCCGGGTGTCGCGCATTCCTACGAAAGTTCCGCGCAGTATCAACCTCTCGGCAAGCCTGGCGAAAGCCCGGACATTGGCGGTTGCATGAATACCCTTTCCACGAACCGCCTGCAGTCCGGCAAGACTGTGGCCTCGGCAGGCTCGCTCGTCCACGTCGAAATCGAGAAATGGGACAAAGCAGCGTATCACGCGGAGGCGGCAGAATGACCGAAAAATGGCATCTGATTTCGAACTGCAATGCTTGCAGCAACTGCAACAACTGCGTGCTCGTCACCAACGACGAATATGTCGGAAACGATTTCCCCGGCTATTCCGCGCCCAAGCCCGTCACGGGGTCGCCCTGGATGGAGAAGAAGCGGGTGGAGCGGGGCAACGACACGATGATCGATGTGGCGCACTACATTGACACCTGCATGAATTGCCGCGAGCCCGCTTGCGTTAACCAAAAAACCGAAGGTGTCGTCTACCAGCGTGACGATGGTATTGTCATTATTGATCCTGACAAAGCCAAGGGCCGCAAGGATATTGTCGGAATGTGCCCGCATGGGCAAATTCATTGGAATGAAGAGCTTGAGCTTCCGCAAAAGTGGACTTGGGATGCCCATCTCCTGGATGCGGGCTGGAAGCAACCGCGCGCAGCATCCGTCTGCCCGACGGGCGGTCTTGTTGCTGTCAAGGCGACCGATGCAGAGATGGACGCACGGGTGGCCTCGGGCGAGTTATCCATGCGTGATGCCAAACGTGGCTCGCGCCTTTATGACAAGAACGCGGATCGCGTCTACAAGTGTTTTGTCGGGGCGAGCCTTTATACCGTCGAGGATGGTGTTGAGGATTGTGCAAGCGG
>JBCDLY010000025.1:0-6065 GCA_038744815.1 Pseudomonadota bacterium
GAGCCCTTTTTGACCGATGCTTCAGCTTGCTCCAATGACCGCTGGTCACGGCACTAGGGACACTCAGCCGAGCGACTCAACCATCTTGTCTCGCATTGCAAACTTCTGCGGCTTTCCCGTTATCGTCATTGGAATTTCATCGACGATCCGGACATACCTTGGCACTTTGAAATGCGCTATTTGACCTTTGAGGAAGTCCTTCAACTCTTCTTCTGCAAGCTCCTCCCCCGGTTTCGCGATGGCCCAGGCGCAAACCTCCTCCCCGAACTTGTCATTGGGAATGCCGAAGACTTGAGCGTCGCTGACTTTTGGGTGGCGGATCAGATATACTTCGATTTCTCGGGGGTAGATGTTTTCGCCGCCCCGGATAATCATGTCCTTTACGCGGCCCACGATTGAGCAGAACCCCTCATTGTCAAACACGGCAAGATCGCCTGTGTGCATCCAGCCGTCTATGATGCTCTCGGACGTTTTCTCAGTGTCCTCCCAATATCCTTTCATTACCGAATAACCACGGGTGCAGAGTTCTCCTTGGGTGCCGACAGGCACAATTTGCCCATCTTGATCAATGATCTTGACCTCCAGATGGGGGTGGACTCGGCCAACGGTCTCGCATCGTTTATCGGTGGGATCGTCGACAAAGCTCTGGAAAGACACGGGCGAGGTTTCGGTCATCCCGTAGCAGATTGTCACTTCGCCCATGTTCATCTCAGAATTGACGCGTTGCATGACTTCGACGGGGCAAGGGGCCCCGGCCATTACGCCCGTTCTCATGTTTGCTAGATCACGCGGAGCGCTTTCGAGGTTTTCGAGCATCGCGACGAACATGGTCGGCACACCGTAAAGAGCCGTGCAACGTTCGCTGGCCAAAGCGTCAAGCGTTTGGGCTGCATCAAAGCCTTCACCGGGAAAGACCATTGCCGCGCCTTTGCTGACTGCGCCAAGCACGCCCATCACCATGCCGAAGCAGTGATAGAGAGGGACCGGGATCGCCAGCTTGTCGCTTTCGGTTAAGTTGATCCGGTCAGTCACATAGCGGGCATTGTTGACGATGTTGTAATGCGACAGCGTGGCCCCCTTCGGCATGCCTGTCGTACCAGAGGTGAACTGGATGTTAATCGCGTCATCAGGGCTGAGCGTCTTGTCGACCGCCGGTATCCGAAGTTGTTGCGCAGGGCCGCCCAGTTTTTGAAGCTGTTTGAAGGAAAGCGCCCCCAGTCCCGGTTCATCCTCCATGAGGATAACGCTGCGCAGGTGCGGAAGCTTGGCCGACTGCAACCGCCCTGGTGCGCAGGTTTCAAGTTCTGGGGCGAGTTGCCGGATCATGCCTGCGTAATCGGATGTCTTGAAGGACTTCGCGGCAATAAGGGCTTTGCAGCCGACCTTATCCAATGCGTATTCCAGCTCTCCGATGCGGTAGGCAGGGTTGATGTTGACCAGGACAAGACCCACGCGGGCCGTGGCGAATTGCGTCAGAACCCATTCAAGCCGGTTGGGGGACCAAATGCCAACGCGATCTCCTTTTTCAAGACCCAATGCCAGCAATCCGGAGGCCAGCTCGTCTACGGCGCGATCAAGATCGTAGTAGCTGAGCCGAACTCCTTGTTCGGGGAAGATGGCTGCATCTCTTGGTCCGAAACGCGACACGGCATCTCGGAGAAGCTGCGGAATGGTCATGTAGGCCAGCGGCGGCTCTGAAGGGCCTTGGACATAGGATTGCCCGTCTTGCGGTGCATTGCTGTGCAGGGGCGTACCGGCCGCGGTGTCCCAGCCCGATAGCCTATTTGCCAGGCTTTCGCTCAGGATCGACATTGAGGCTCTCCTTTACATTGTGCGCCAATCACCGCTTTGCTCAAAGGCATGGGCGGCCTGATAGATTTTCAACTCGCCGTAATTTGCGCCAACCAGCATCATCCCAATGGGCAAACCATCGCTCAGCCCGCAAGGCACATTCATCGCGGGAAGTCCCCCGTTAAATGGGGCAGTATTTCCGATCATCTCGAAGGCCCGCTGAACATAAAGGCTGATGGAGCAATCTGCTGGAGGGATGGGTTGGGGCTTCATCGGTACGGTTGGCATCAGGAGCAGATCGTATTGTTTCAGAACGCCTTGATAGGTCTGATTGACCTTCCGCATCAGGTTCTGTGCCTTGCCGTAGAAGCGCCCCCGATATTGTTCTTGGAAAAACTCGCCTAGGAACATGCAGACTTTCAGAGAGTGTGTCAGCTCATCCGCACGGGATCGCCAGCCTGCCATGTGATCCATCATCGACGGCAGGAACAGGCCTTTGTAGTTCGTGCCGCCTGAATTGCCGTGCATCATATGGTCTTGCAGGCCTTCGACGGTGATCGCCGTCCAGCAATCTACCGCCAGATGGTGTTCGGGGATCGAGATTTCTTCGACACGAGCGCCAAGCTCGCGGAACCGGTCTGCGGCGGCCAACACCTTCTGGTCGACGTCCGCCTCGCTTTCCGGCCTGTGGAAACCTTCCTTGAGAATGGCAATTCGAAGCCCCTGTGCTCCGCGTCCCAAAGCTTCGGTATAATGAAATGTTTGTGGGCAATACTGGCGCGGGTCCAGCCCGTCCTCTCCCGCAAGAACCTCCAGCAAAAGCGCGTTATCTGCGACGGTGTTGGTCACCGGCCCAACGTGGTCGATCGTCTGCTCAATCGGCATGACCCCGGTATAAGGAACGAGACCATGCGTGGGCTTCATGCCGTAGACCCCGCAATTGGAGGATGGAATGCGGATGGAGCCGCCCTGATCCCCGGCAATGGCCATATCAACCTCGCCCGCCGCGACTAGAGCCGCCGAACCACCAGAGGACCCACCAGCCATGTACCCGTGCTTCCAAGGGTTATGGATCGGTCTTTTAGCATTGGTATGTGAGCCACCCGAAAGGCAGAAATTTTCGTTATGTGCTTTGCCCACGATAATCGCGCCCGCATCCAGCATTCGGGTCACAATGGTGGCGTCAATCTCGGGCGTGTAGCCCTCCATCACCGATGACCCATTCATCATCGGAACACCGGCCAGACAGATCGTATCCTTCAACGCGATCTGTTTTCCGCGCAGTGGGCCGTCAGGCGCGCCGCGCACCTCGGTTTTGACATACCAGGCGTTCAGCGGGTTTTCCGAGAAGTCGGGAAAGTGGCCGGGGGAACGAGGGTAGCGCACGGACGGAAGATTATCTGGCGTCGCATCCAGTCGGTCATATGCTTGAATATAAGGTTCCATGATCTCGGAATATTCCTGCAATTCCCCGTCGGTCAGGCTCATCCCAAAGCGTCCGGCCATGTCACGCATCTGCGAAAGGGTCGGGCGTTTTACTGTCATGTTTGTCACCATCTGTGCGATGCTTGTTTGCGTCGAGCGTGGGGGCTCGGAATTGGAACGTGTTGGGGCGATTGTTCGCGCGGCGCTTTGCCCACGTGTGGATCGCGCGGCACCAAAGCCAAGGAACTGATCGACCTTGGATTGATCCGCCAACTCGGATTTGCTGAGTTCGCCGGTGATCCGACCGCGTTCAAGAACCAAGACTCGATCTGACAGGTCGGAAATGAAATCGAAATTCTGTTCGACTAACAGAATTGACAAGCCGCGCGCCTGGCGCAGACCCAACAAAGTCTCGGCCATCTCTTCAATGATCGAGGGTTGAATGCCTTCTGTTGGCTCATCGAGTAGGAGCAAGTCAGGATCACCCATCAGGCATCGGGCGAGTGCCAGCAATTGCTGTTCTCCCCCGGATAATGCACCACCCTCACGATCCAGCAGGGGACGCAGGCGCGGGAAATCCGACAAGACTTCTTCGATGACATCCTGTTCGGACGCGCCAGCGTATTCGTGCCAAGCAAAACGCAGATTGTCGCGCACACTCAGTTGCGGAAAAATCCCACGCCCCTGCGGGACATACCCCATGCCAAGACCGGCCCGCTCATAGGGTGACATGGCCGTTATGTCGCCGGAGTGAAATCGGATGCTGCCCGACTTAGCAGGCAGAAACCCCATGAGAGATTTCAGGAGTGTGGTCTTGCCCATGCCGTTGTGGCCGAGTATGCCCACCACGTCGTTTTCGGTTACGGCAAATTCAATTCCATGCAGGATCGGCACTCTGCCATATCCGCCAGACAGCCCTTTGACCTCTAGAATATCTGCCTGATCATCCTGCATCTCAGGTCTTCTTTCCAAGATAGACGTCTCGAACCGTGGGGTCTGACATGACGCGGTCCACATGGTCTTCGATCAGCACTTCGCCTTGGTGGAAGACGGTCACCTTTTCGGCAATCGACCGGATGAACTGCATGTCATGTTCAACGATGATGATGGCGGCAGATCGGTTGAGTTCATGGATTATACCCGTCATGCGCTCCACATCTTCCGCGCTCATCCCGGCAGCGGGTTCATCGAGCAGCACGAGCCAAGGGTCCCCAACCGCAACCAGGCCAAGTTCCACACGCTGCCTTTCACCATGTGCCAACTGCCCCAGATCGCTTCGGGCAATAGACCCCAGGGCCAATCGCTCAATAATCTCATGGGTCTTGCGATCCGCCTCGTTAGGGTCATGGAAGCGCCGCGCCGCCAGCCAGATGTTCTCAAACACACTCAGCGCATCCATGACGTTGGGTGCCTGCGTCTTGATGCCGACACCAAGGGACGCAACCTGATGTGGCATCCAGTGGGTCGTTTCGACCCCGCGCATGAAAACGTCGCCTTCGGTCGGCGTCTGAAGGCCCGTGACGCATTTGAAGAACGTGGACTTTCCAGCGCCATTGGGGCCGATCAGACAGCGAAGCTCTCGCGCCTCCAGCTTGAAATCAACGTTGTGCGCCGCCACGACGCCACCAAAGCGCATTGTCAGACCTTGGGTTTCCAG
Source organism: Pseudomonadota bacterium (assembly GCA_038744815.1). GTDB lineage: Bacteria > Pseudomonadota > Alphaproteobacteria > Rhodobacterales > Rhodobacteraceae > Amylibacter. The sequence continues at coordinate 4,874 of JBCDLY010000025.1, forward strand.
AACAACCTCAGCCATTGGAACGCACCCGGTTTCTCATGCGCCGCCTCTGATGAATGCGGCCAAGAGGGCGTCGGCCAAAGCTGACCTTCCATAGACCGGCCAACGCTGGACCGATGCCTTTTGGCAAGAAGAGAACGAACAGGACAAGGATCAAGCCGGTGATCAACGTGTTATCAATCACCGATTGCTGGCCCAGTAGAAACTTCAGGTACGCCAAGCTCGCCGCGCCGAGGATTGGACCAAGGCGCGTTCCTAGACCGCCAACAATGCACCAGATGATGATCTCCGCAGATTGACCTAGAGAGAACAGATTGGGGGTGACGATCTCGCCCCAGTTGGCGAATAGCGCGCCCGCCAGCCCTGCAATGGCAGCACCGAAGGCAAACAGAACCGTTTTGCGTGCACGGACATCGTAACCCATCAGTGACATGCGGGTTTCGTTTTCGCGAATGCCTATGGCGATGCGACCGAAGCTTGACCGCAAGAGCGCGGAAACCAACAGGAAAACGATCCCCATGAGCACAGCGCAGACATAGAAATAGCTGTCTCCCCAGATGTAGTCATCCGGGCGTCCCGGCACATTCAGCGTTTGAAATCCGGGAATGCCGTTGTATCCACCGAGGCGCGCGGTACCGATTACATATTGCGGCCCGGCGGTGGAGTTGATGAACTTGAATAGGATCAGGGTCACAACCAATGTGATGACCCCCAGATAGACATCTCCGAGCCGCCCGTAGAACATCATTGCGCCGAGAAGGGCTGCAAAAATAGCGGGGACGAGAATGGCGAGGAGCATGGGAAGTGTACTCTCCCCAATATTGATGGCGGCTATGGCATAGGTATACGCGCCAAGACCAAAGAAAGCGGCCTGACCAAAACAGAGAATACCGCCAAACCCCCAGATAAGGCCGAGGCTTAGTCCCAGCATCCCGTAGATGATGAGGACTGTCAGGGTGTAAGTGCCGATCAGCAATGGCATCACCCAAATTAAAATGACTATGATCAGAACGGTCGCTATAGCGTCTTTTGAGAGGCTCCCTTGCATTCAGAGCTTCCGCTTGAAGAATTTGCTTGTGATCCCTTGGGGTAGCAAACGGAGCAGTATAACCGCCGCAACAAGCAGAGCGACCTCACCAGTCACTGGCGAAATGGCGAAAGTGAAGACCTGATTGACGATCCCGAACACGCTTGC
>JBCDLY010000026.1:0-4784 GCA_038744815.1 Pseudomonadota bacterium
CTTCGAAACCTATGGGAGATCAGATCTCGATTTCGTACTGAGTATTGTCGTCTGGATTAGCGCTCAGATCACAGACGGCTTGAGTGTCAATCGGCTGACGTTGCGCCAGCGTTTCAATCACCTTCATGCCCTGGTTTTCGATTTCCATGATGTGGACATCAAGCACCGCGTGGTGGGTTTTGGGATCGACCGTAACCTTACCCGCCGGGCCATCAATCGACAGGCCGGTTTCCAGCGCGGCGATCACGGCGTCACGGTCAAGCGATCCAGCTTGGCGTACGGCTTCGGCCCAGGTCAGAACACCCTGATAGTTCGACACAGCGATCTCGTGGATCGAATTCGTGTCCCCATAGGCTGCGGCCCATTTATCCTTGAAGGCATTGTTGGCCGGAGTATCCAACTCCTGACTATAGTTATAGGCAACCATGATACCGTTGCCTTCTTCAGAGGTGAGAACCTTGTGCTCATTGCCGACACCCATTGTGGTCGATGCCAGCGGGATACGGGTGTTCATGCCAGCGGCGGCCCATTGCCGGAAAAAGGATAGATGTGCGCCGCCAACCAGCGGCGCGATCACCAGATCAGGGCCGACGGACTGGATTTTGGCAATTGTTGATCCAAAGTCAGACACATCCAGTGGGAAGAAATCCACGCCGACCGTTTCGCCGCCGTTGTCGGCTACAAACTTCTGAATCCAACGCGCTGTGATCTGACCATAGTTGTAGTCAGCGGCAAGAATGTAGACCTTCTTGCCGGACTTGCCCATGGCGTAAGGCACAAGAGCTTCGACCTGCTGGGCTGGTGTCACGCCGTTGATAAAGATGTTCCGGTCACAAACGCCACCCTCATAAAGGACGTTGTAGAAATATAGCGTCTTCGTTTTCCGCATTGTCTGGCGGATTGCCTCGCGGGAGGCAGACAGGATGCCGCCATGGACCACATCCACCTGATCCTGCCGCGTGAGCTGTTGGCCATATTGCGAATAGAGCGCCATGTCAGATTGCGTGTCGTAAGCCGCGACCTCAATCTGTTTGCCAAGCAATCCGCCTGCGGCATTAATCTCGTTCACGGCAAGGCGCATGGCCATGTCCATCGGCTTGCCATAGGCATCAAAGATACCTGATGTATCGAGTATTGATCCCAGTTTGATGGAATCGGCGGCAAGGGCCACTTGCGGCAGCATGGCCGCCCCTGTGAACGCCGCCGAACTAGCCAGAAAACTTCTGCGGTTGAGTGACATAATTGTACCTCCCTATGTCCTTTGGATGTTTTGGTGGGCGGTTTCGCCCGTCACTTTTCGGATTTTGGTTTGTCTTTGATGCGGTTGGCATAATCGGCGGTGCGGCCGGCCAGATTGGCATCGAAGTCCAGACCGATCTCTTCACCCATCTGTTTCATCGCTGGCAAACGGACGGCCATGCCGAGGATTTGGTCCATGGCTGCTCCGAAAGCGCCATCCACGCCTTCGGCACTCCCATTCGCGCCGCCTGCGCCGGAAATCTGATTGATCTTAATCGAGTCGATCTTTTCGACTGGCTTCATCATCTGGGTCATGATCTCGGGCAGCCGGTCGAGCTTGCGCTCTTCGAGCCGCATCCGAATGACGTTGTCACCAAGGGTGTTTTCCGCCTCGTTCAGGGCAACGCGGCCCGCAGCCTCTGCCTCCATGCGAGCGCGTTCCGCTTCGCCCTCCTTGGTCTTAATGGCCGCGTCTGCCTTCGCCCGTTCAAGCAAGGTTTCCACATCGCTTTTGACCTGCGCGGTTTCCAGTTCGAGGTCTTTTTCCTGCTTAAGCCGCGCGATTTCACGCTCTCGTTCGGCAATCGCGCGTTCTTTTTGGGCCTGCACACTCTCAGCCGCCAGAATGACCTTGGCGCGTGCTTCTTCCTCTTCGGCGCGGGTCACGGCCTCTTCAGCACGTTTCTTTGAGAGCTGAATATCGTTGGCGATTTTTTCCTCTTCGAGGGTCCGAATGGCGGCCATCTCAGACTTCCGCAAAGCTTCGTCACTTGCGACCTGCGCGGACTTCACTTTGTTTTCGTTTTCGATGCGTATGGTCTGGGCGGCGCGCTCTGCCTCGTCCCGCGCCTGGTCTTCTCGGGATTTTGCGTCTGCCTCTAACCGTGCCAGATGCTCGGCTTGAGAAATCTCGGCCTCACGCTCTTCGCGTTGCAATTGGAGTTGCTTTTGGTGTTGCGCCAACTTGCTAGTTCGAACGGCAACTTCAGCTTCGGTTTCGATCCGTATGCGTTCTTTGCGCTGGTCGGCGACCAATTCAGCCAACCGTCGCATACCCTGAGCGTTAAAGGCGTTGTTCTCGTTCCATTGGCTCAAGTCGCTCTGATCGACGGCGATCAAGGATACAGACACCAATGTAAGTCCGAGCTTCGCGGCTTGAGCTTCGATAACGGTGGCTACGTCATCCGAAAATCCTGAGCGGTCCAGATGAATGTCTTCCAATGTGCGCGCCGCCGCCGCGCGTTGAATCGCATCAACAAGCGAGCCTGCGAAGACGTCTCGCACGGTTTCCCCACCCCGAGCGATACGCGCACCCAAAGCTTGGGCCGCCGATGCGATCCCCTCATCCGTCGGGGCCACCCGCAACTCGAATTCAAACTGGACATCCGCGCGCATCTGATCGCGGGTTAGAACAGCCTCGCGACCCTCCCGAGTGATGCTGAAGGCGAGCGCACCCATCGAAACTTTTTGAACGTGATGGAGGATGGGAAGAAACAGGCAGCCACCATCTGTCACAACTCGGCGACCACCAAAGCCAGTGCGCACGAGTGCAGTGTCCAGTGACGCTTTTGCGTAGTATCTTTGCAGAAACCAGATCGCGATCAACGCGACAATGACCAGCAATACCAACGCGATAAACCAGGCCACGGCAACTCTCCCCAAGTGATTGGTCCAAGGATCAAGGGAGCCCATGATCCTTTCGTCGCCAAAGCGTGGGAGATTTTATTTTCCTATTCAAGTATTAATTTGAAACGGAAATCAATTATGTCTAACTATTTGTTTTAAATCTCTTTTATAACTTCAAATTTTAGACCGTTAGCGCGAGCCAGGTAGATCGGAGCGCGTTCGCTTTTGTCGGAGGATGCACTTTTGCGACCACTCCGATGAATCACTGGCAGTGCATCGGACACGCTGTGGTCGCGCCAAATCTGGGCGTGCCCCTCCATCAAACCGGACAAAAAATGCACGCCCTCATACGTGGATTGACCGAGCGCGTTCAGCACCGGGGCCTGATCGCCGTGCACGCGGTGGTACTTCTCCTTGAAAGCCGCATTGGCCTCTGTCGGCAGTGACCCAAAATACGACGATGCCGCGAATAACCGCTTGGTGTTTTGCGCCCCACACCCAAGCAAGCCGTTCTCTTCGATTGCGCAAGACAGCCGAACCATGCGTTTGTGTAGCTTGGCTTTGCCGAAGGCTCGGTTGAACGCGACGGCATCCTGGCCTACCAGCGATATCAGCAAAGCTTCTGCACCCGATGTGGAAATCTCTTCCACGAAACGCGTCATGCTGCTTAGCCCAAAGGGAAGGTACTTCTCATAAGCTAAACCAACCGACATCTCTTTCAGTTTAGCTTTGGCATAACTGTGCGACGTGCGTGGCCAGACGTAGTCATTGCCAATCAGCGCCCAACTTTTCGGCCTATATTCGGCCTGAATGTGCTCAATCGACGGCCCGAGCTGCTCCTCGGGCGTCTCACCAATGGCGAACAGCCCAACTGTCCGTTCCCCGCCCTCGTAGAGCGGCGTATAGATATAAGGTATACGTTGCCGAACGACCTTGCTCAGCCTTTGGCGGATCGCGCTGATATGCATGCCGACAATTGCATCAATCGAGTTTGTCTCGATCAGGTCATTGACCGTCTCTTCAATTGAGATGCTCGCCTCGACCGCAGCGTCAATCATAATAAGCTGCACCTTGCGCCCATCAATTCCGTCAGCTCGGTTAAGCTCTTCAACGGCTACTTGTGCACTGGAGATACAGGAAGGGGCCCAAAGACCAGCAGCCCCGCACAGCGGGATCAGAAGAGCGATCCGAAACGTTCCCTTTCTGCGCAAGAATGGATTATCGCGCAGTTCCTCAAGTTCGGTTGGAACGGTCTGTAATATGGTCACTTCAGAGCGGCCCTTTCCAGGCGGATCGGGAACCGCTACATACCATTTGAATTTAATTTCCAAGTCAACTAAATTCTGACGGGAACAACGGACGAGCCCAATGGAAACCAATAAAAATCCAATTCAGGATTACCTGTCTTACGCTTTGGCGGCAGCGCATCGCAAAGTGTCCGTTTCGCTGAATGCAAGGTTGAAGCGACACGGCATTCAGATCGAAGCATGGCGGATTCTAGAGACGCTGGAATCCGGACAGCGCCTGACAATGGGGCAACTCGCAGAAGTTGTTCTTATGTACCCACCCACACTCACAAAACTGGTTGATCGGATGGTTTCAGATGGATTGGTGCATCGGCAGGTAGCGCAAAACGATCACAGGCAGATCAATGTTCTTCCGACTGCGCTTGGACGGAAACGCATGTTGCAAATTCGACAAGAAGTGGAAGATCAAGACGAGGCGTGCGAAGCGATCCTTGGGAAGAAGGATGCTGACAAACTCATTGAGCTTCTGCGGAGCGTAGTTCGATAAGTTCGTCACAGAGTTTCTGGCGCGAAACGGCTGGGTGGATTTTGGAAACTTTGCCGCCAAATCGAGCGACATTTTCCAAACAAAAGAAGTCGTTCACATTGGCAGATTGAATTATCGCTTTGTCC
>JBCDLY010000027.1:0-4186 GCA_038744815.1 Pseudomonadota bacterium
GGATCTGACCGGCTTTGGTCAGTTTCTGCAAAATCTCAAGAACCAGGGCATGCACCCACATCTGATGGGTGACTTTCCCGTTGGCGAAGATCCGATCCCGTCCAAAGACAAGCCGCGCAAGCCTTATCTGGTGCGATAACGGAACATGTCCCAAGACTTTGATTTATTCGTCGTTTTTGCAGAGATGCGGACAGGATCGAACTTTCTGGAAACCAATATAAACGAGTTTCCGAGCCTGTCGTGCTATGGCGAAGCTTTCAATCCGCATTTCATCTGCTACCCCAACAAGACCGACCTTTTCGGGGTGACCCAAGCCATGCGCGAAGGGGACCCGGCCTCTTTGATCGATGCGATGCGGCAGAATACCGATGGCCTTCCAGGGTTTCGCTTCTTTCACGATCACGACCCGCGTGTGCTTGAGCATCTTTTGCCCGACCCACGCTGCGCCAAGATTATTCTGACCCGCAACCCGGTTGAGAGTTACGTCTCATGGAAAATCGCGCAGCAGACCGGGCAGTGGAAGCTGGCTGATATGAAGCAGCGTAAATCAGCGAAGATCACGTTCGATGCTGATGAATTTGACCGACATTTGACAGCCTTGCAGGCCTTCCAGGTGCGCATTCTGAACACCCTTCAGGTCACCGGGCAGACAGCGTTCTATCTCGCTTATGAAGACGTTCAGGACGTGAATGTCATGAACGGTCTGGCAAGTTTTCTGGGGGAAACGACAGCGCTTGATAGCTTGTCGAAAAAGCTCAAAAAGCAGAACCCGGCGCCGTTGTCTGAAAAGGTAAAGAATTTCGACGAGATGCAGGTGGCGCTGGGCAAGACCGATCATTTTGATCTGTCACGCACACCCAATTTCGAAACGCGGCGTGGTCCGCAGGTGCCCAGCTTTCTGACGGCCGCCAAGGCGCCGCTGATGTATTTGCCGGTGCGAGGTGGGCCGGACCGCAAGATCAAGGCGTGGCTCGCTGCGCTTGATGGGGTCAAGCCGGGAGCGCTGAAGGGCAATTACAATCAAAAGTCTTTGCGTCAGTGGAAACGCCAGAACGAGGGGCATCGCAGCTTTACTGTGGTTCAGCACCCGGTCGAACGTGCCCATGTCGCCTTTTGTGAAAAAATCCTGAACGCAGGTCAGGGCTCTTTCAAGGAGATTCGCAGTACATTGCGGCGCGTCTACAAGTTACCGATCCCGGCAGGTGAGGTTGACGAAACCTGGGATCGCCGCCAGCACCGTGAAGCCTTTTTGGCATTTGTGGCGTTTCTGAAGGGCAATCTGAACAATCAGACGGGTATTCGCGTAGATGGCTTTTGGGCCAGTCAGGTGCAATGCCTGCAGGGGTTTGGCCAATTTGCATTGCCCGATGTCATCGTGCGCGCGGATCGCATGGAAGAGGGTCTGGGCTTTGTTGCCCGCGAGGTGGGGTATGCGTGCCCGCCCTTGGTTGAGCAGGACAACAGCTATCCCGTGCAGCTGGTCGATATTTATGACGACACAGTCGAACAGGCTGTGCGCGAGGTGTACCAGCGCGACTACATGACGTTTGGATTTGGCGACTGGGTCTGATCCTCAGGCGGCACGAATGGCCGTCTGAGTCTCGGTCAGGATTGTGTAAAGCGTGTCTGCGCTTGGGTTGGCGCGCAGCTTCGTGCAAAAATCCGTATCGCGCAGGGTGCGCGAGACCAAAGCAAGCGCTTTAAGATGCTCCACGCCCGAATCCTCGGGCGCGAAGAGGGCGAAGACCAAATCGACCGGCTGGCGATCAACGGATTCGTAGTCCAGAGGCTTTTCAAGCAGAATGAACAGACCCAACACGTTGTCCAACCCGGACAGCCGCGCATGGGGCAAAGCAACACCGTGGCCGACGCCGGTCGGGCCAAGGTTTTCACGCTCAAGCAAACGATCAAGCACAATGCCGCAATCCAGCCCATAAGCTGTTTCGGCTGTTTCGCTAAGAACGCGGAACAGGCGTTTCTTACTGGTGGCGCTGCTGACAACCTTAACGGCCTCAGCTTTGAGAATCGTATCTAGTTCCATGTTGCCCAGCCCCCTTTGCCGGGTTTCGCGGCTTTACGCCTTCAGACTGCTCGGGTCAATCCAGCCGATGTTCCCGTCGTCCCTGCGGTAAACTACATTTACCGCGTTGTTTCCCTCGTTCCGAAACACCAAGACGGGCGCTTCCTGAAGTTCCATTTGCATCACGGCCTCACCGACAGAAATCGAAGGGATTTTCGTTTCCATCTCGGCAATAATCATCGGCTGGAGTGATTCAGGTTCAGACCCATCGGTGTCGTCATTTGACGCGAGGATATACGAGGAAGCCTCCATAAGTTCAACAGGCTGTGCGCGTTCGCGGTGATGGTCTTTCAACCGGCGTTTGTAGCGGCGCAGCTGCTTTTCCATCTTGGCATTACAACTGTCGAATGCAGCATAGATTTCAGTGGCGTGGGCCTTGGCTTGGGCCGTGAGACCTGTCGAAAGATGCACCGTGGCTTCGCAGACAAACTCGTGCGCACTTTTCGAAAAGATGACGTTCGCATCTGTTGGGCGCTCTGCGTATTTCGCAACTACATCGCCCATTTCTTCTTTCACATGTGTCTGAAGCGCTGATCCGATATCAATCTGTTTACCGCTGATCTGGTATTGCATGCATACTCCCTTGGTCGTTTGAGACGGCTGTGTCCCTGCACTGATTGGGCCGGGAAAAAAGTTACAGCGTCGTTAATGGAGACGATGAAAGCGATTGCTGGCTAAGGTCGAACAGGGCGCATTAGCGTCCGATATGCCGTGAGGCGGCGTCTTGCGTGCAGCGACTCTCATCTTTGGCAGTTGGCGCTATTGGGGGGTGTTCTGTCAATCATTGTAATTGGAAAATGAGTGCTTACCGGCAGCGCTATTTTAAACCAATTTCTTTTATCTGATTGATTCAGCGAATGAATTTGATGCGGTCTTCAGGATCGATCCAGACCTGCGACAGATCGGATCAAGAAATTCTAAAGCTTTCGCCCAGGTAGACTCGGCGAACATTTGCGTCTTCGACCACCTCTTTGGCGGTGCCACTCATCAAGACCTTACCGTCATGCAGGATATAGGCACGGTCCACAATTTCGAGCGTTTCGCGGACGTTGTGGTCCGTGATCAAAACGCCAATGCCGCGCTTGGTCAGATCGGCCACCAGTGACCGGATGTCCCCGACGGCAATCGGGTCAACACCCGCGAAAGGTTCGTCCAGCAGAAGGTAGTTCGGACGTGCCGCCAGACAGCGCGCAATCTCGACCCTGCGTCGTTGACCGCCGGATAGAACAAGCGCAGGCGCACGGCGCAGGTGTTCGATGCCAAATTCAGAAAGCAAATCCTCAAGCCGGGTTTGGCGGGCAGAGCGGCTTTTCTCGGCAATTTCGAGGATCGACATGATGTTGTCTTCAACGGTCATGCCGCGAAAGATCGACATTTCCTGTGGCAGGTATCCAATGCCCAACTGCGCGCGCCGATACATCGGCAGCGTTGTGACATCACGCCCATCAATCGTAACAGATCCGCCTTCGGGCGTAATCAAACCGGCAATCGCGTAAAAGCAGGTGGTTTTGCCGGATCCATTGGGGCCCAGCAGTGCTACAACTTCGCCTCGGCCCAGTGTCATGCTGACATCGCGGATGACAGGGCGTTTGCGGTAGCTTTTTTGCAGGTTCTCAATCACAAGGTCCTGCGGTTGCTCGCTGGCAATACTTAGCTTGCGGCTGTCAGCCATCAGAGGGTGTTTCCTCTTCGTCGTCATTGCCGGTGAGCAGCGATTTCACACGTCCTTCGACCCGCGCTTCGCCAGTGTCCATATTGGCGCGCAGGCGGTCACCCGATACGGCGCTGCCGCCTTGTGTGACCAGAACATTGCCATCCATGACAACCATGCTGTCGGCCAGCGTATAAACCGCTGTTTCGCCTTCTGCGGCTTCGGGTCCGTTTATAAGCGTGACACCGTCTTTGGCTTCAACCCGCTCAATATCTCCGCCGCCTTCGGTATAGAAAACCTTTACCCAGGGGGCGTACAGGCGCATCGCGCCCTGGCCGACGATCACTTCGCCGGTGAAGATCGCCCAACCTTCATCCTGATTGACCTGAAGCTCGTTCGATGTGACCTCGATCGGCGCATCGGGATCATTTTCCAAACCGCCGAAATTCACCTGA
>JBCDLY010000028.1:0-4153 GCA_038744815.1 Pseudomonadota bacterium
CAGGCCGATTACCTGCAAGCGATTTTTCAACACATGAGTTCGGGCATGTGCACCTTCTCTGCCGATGGGCAAGTGATGATGCATAACCCGCAATTCCAGAAAATCCTCAACGTGCCAGATCGCATCTTATCCCGTGGCATCAGCCTTTCAGAGCTGTTTTCATACATGGCCCGTCAAAACCTGATCCGCTCGGACGATGCGCCGAAATACACGCGTTGGCGAGATGAGCTGGACAAAAAAGGATGGACGCGGCGCAAGGTCAGCTATGGCGATGGCCGCGTTGTCGAAATTCAAGCAAACCTTCTGCCTGACGGCGGCTTTGTTGTGGAATTGATGGACGTCACATTAGAGGCACGCACGACGGAGACACTGGAGAACCGGGTGGCAGAGCGCACGGCAGAACTAACACGCGCCAATGATCGCCTCACGAATGAATACGAAGAAAAAGCCCGTGTCGAAGAACAGCTGCGGGTCGCGATTGAACGGGCAGAGGCCGCCGTTTCGTCTAAGACACGGTTTTTGGCAGCAGCAAGCCATGATTTGTTGCAACCCATCAACGCGGCCAAGTTGCTGCTGTCGACACTGCAGGGCCTCACGCGAGGCGGCGATCTGGAGCGAATCGTCGAACGCCTGGAAGGCTCATTTAGCTCCGCCGAGCAACTGTTGCATTCCCTGCTTGATATTTCTCGACTGGAAAGCGCCGAACCTGATCAGGTTTCGCTGGTGGTCGTTAATCTTGGGGAAATCATGGAAAGCGTCTTTGCCGATCAGGCGCTTGTGGCAGAACAGAAACAAGTCGCGCTCTACATGGTGTCGTCCTCGGTACATGTACGCTCTGACCCGGTTTACCTTTTGCGGTCGCTGCAAAATCTGGTTGTAAATGCGATTCAGTACACGGAACCGGGTGGGCGCGTCTTGTTTGGGTGCCGGCGCGCTGGAGACAAGGTTTTGCTTCAGGTTTGGGACACCGGCATCGGGATCGAAACCCACGATCAGGGCCGGATCCTCGAAGAGTTCACACGCGCGGAAAATGTGCCGGTTGGCACCGGGATGGGTCTTGGTCTTTCTGTGGTTGATCGCGCCTGCCGTCTGCTGGGGCACGGGCTTTCGATCCGCTCAGATCCGGGCCGCGGGTCTGTGTTTGGCATCGAGATGAAGATGGTCGAAGGCCTCGCTTTGCCCAGAGAGCCTGAACTGCCCGAAATGCGAGAAGATGAGACGCCGATCAACTACGTTATTCTGGTCGTCGAAAACAACCGAGACGTGCTTTACGGCACGACAACCTGGCTCGAACAAAGAGGGGCCCGCGTTCTACCGGCCCGAAATGCGAAGGACGCGTTGAGCTTGGTGAAAAAATTTGGGCGTCCACCCGATATCATCATGGCTGATTATGAGCTGGATTTCGGTGAAACCGGTCTTCGGGTCATCCAAGCGATCCGCGAAGAAACACGCACCCACGTTCCGGCTTTTTTGGTCACCGCAGACCGCCGCGATGTCCTGCGTCAGGATGCAAACCGTTGCGACGTTTCAACCATGATCAAACCCCTCAAACTATCGCGTCTGCGGCCACTTATTCATTGGAAAGTGTCCCAATCGGAAGCCCCGCGCCATCACATGGCATCCCCGAAAATGCCTACGAAAGTCGGCAATGACAAAGATACCCCGCGCACTAAGCTCGCTAAAGAGAGGACGACATTTTGAAATTTGGATTTAAAGCGCTGTGCTTTGCCATTGCCATGGTCGCAGCACCTGCAACTGCGGAACAGCAAGGCGCGGTAGCTGCCTATGATCTTCTTTTCAAGAACGGCACGCTGGATGACATTGATCGCGCCAATGAGCTCAGATACCGGCGCGAAGTGACCAGCCTGTTGAAACCCGACGCGGCGCAACGGGATACAGGGCAAATTGCAATATCGTTCCCGGCGGACCTGGATGCGATGGCGCAACTGGAGTTTCGTCAAAACGATAAGTTTCGGTCTCTTGGCGCATTCCCGGCGTCTGTCGGCAATCCGATGATCATGTTTTTTTATGAAAGCGTCGTGCGCGATATGGCCGAAAGCGCAGGGGGTAGCCCATTCTACATCCGCAACCGGGTGAAAGATGCTTTGGTCCAACCCTCGGTGGTTGAAACCGGAAGTGCCGTAATTGACGGCAAAACAGTCAAAACCCAGACCGTGAAACTCTATCCCTTCGAAACTGACCCCAACAAATCCCGGATGCAAGGGTTCGGAGATCTCGAATTGAGCGTGACAATGTCCGAAGATGTGCCTGGCTGGTATGTCAGCCTGATTGCCGATGCACCCGGGGGCGAAGACGGCACGTCCGTTTACCGTTCGGAATTTCACTATGAAGGCGTAGATGTGAGCCAAAGCAAATGAAGAACAAGCTGGCATTGATATGCGCGGCCTTTGTCGTGCCTCAGATCGCATTGGCGCAAACTGCGTCGCAACGGCTTAACGATTATCCCACATCGGCGCGGGCAGACTACGTTTTTGGCTGTATGGCCGCAAACGGACAAACCCGCGAAATGTTGGATAGGTGCTCTTGCTCGGTAGACGAGATTGCCTCAATCCTGACCTACGACCAGTATCTTGAAGCGGAAACAGTTCTGTCGATGCGGCGTGTCGGAGGAGAACGCATGTCTTTTTTCCGAAGTGCGGCAATGGCCGAAAGCTTGGTCGCAGATCTAAGACGCGCCCAAGCCGAAGCTGAGATCATTTGCTTTTAAAAGAAACGCACCGCTGAGATGGCTTGGACTCTCTGGGATAATCGCATGGTTTGACTATCCCAGAGAGTGCCAAACGTTCCGAGGGGTCACCCACTGACAGATTTCGCCAGCTCCTGAACGAAGGAATTCCCTTCGGTGTCGGTCGCTTTGACAGTCAGGAACTGGGAGCCGTTGTCGTTATAGGAGAACCGGAACACCGGGTTTTCTGAGATCGAAATGCCACCTTCCATCGAGAAAAGAAGCTCTTCTCCCTGCCAAACCTCAATGTAATCAATGAAATGCGGCTGGATAAACAATTGTGTGATCTGGTCGCGCTGCAGCCCTGAGTAATTCGGGTGTCGGATCATGATCTGCGCTTCTCTACGTGGGGTCGACATTTGCGCCGTCTTTCCGAACATCTTCAGTTTCATCTTGCCCATATCAGCCAGGGCAAGTTCAGCATCTTTGGTTGCAGGAGCTGAACAGCCACCAGATGCCTTCACAAAGCGTCCGGCCATGTGGTGGCCAGCCTCAGTTTCTGCAATGACGCGCACGTTGGAATACTGATCGACCCGCACCCGAAGCTCAAAGTCCAGATTGCCCATCGCTTCGGAAAACTGAAAAACCGCCGCAAGAGGGGCCGGGTTTTCATCGACCACAACATGAACAGCCGAAATTCGAGCGCTGTCATCAATCTGTTTGATCACAATGGGCACGGTTGCTGCATCATGAGCCCTGTAGGGTGCATCCACTGTTATGAGCGCGGACGCATCGCCCAGTTCAAAATCCCCGCCCAGGATCGCGTATTGCATGTCCGACCAACTGATGCTGTCTTGCAGCGGGTTTTTAATGTCAGAGGCCAGCGTGGAAGAGGCCGTGAAAGCAACAATCGCTGCGGTGAGGAAAACGCGCATAAAGAAGCACTCCTGTGGCAAATCATCGCGAGTCATATCATAAACTGCACTTGGACGATACGCATACTTTGGCAGCAATGCATTGCATGCGCCAATCCTGCATGATCCTTCCGGGGGTTCGAAGATGTTTGAAGCGATCATATTGGCCTGCTTAAACCAGGCCGAGGATGTATGTAGAGCTCAGCTTTTGCCAGGATATGAGGCCGAAGTATCGGAAGACTGTCAGGCGCGTCTGGAAGAAGCTCCGCCCGATCTGACACGATTTGACGGCCTTTTCTTCAAGAGCGCGCCAACCTGTCAGCCCATCGGCGCGCCGCTTTCCGTCGAAGAGGTCGCACCAGGTGTATTTGTGCATTTGGGCGCTGTTGCAGAACCCGACACCACCAACAAAGGGGATGTGTCCAACATGGGGTTCGTGATCGGCACCTCATCTGTGGCGGTCTTCGATGCTGGCACTACCCGCTGGATCGGCGAGGGGCTGTGGCGGGCGATCCGCGCCGAAACCGACCTCCCTGTCACCCACGTCATCCTC
>JBCDLY010000029.1:0-3519 GCA_038744815.1 Pseudomonadota bacterium
ATCCCGCAACGAAACAGCATTTACCGTTTCCATTGAAGCGCGCGAAGGAATAAGCACCGGCATTTCCGCACACGACCGTGCAAGAACTGTGGCTGTTGCCATTGACGATGCCAAGGGACCAGCGGATATCGCAATGCCCGGCCACATATTCCCGCTAAGGGCAAAAGATGGTGGAGTTCTGGTTCGGGCCGGTCACACCGAGGCGTCCGTTGACGTGGCTAGGCTCGCCGGTTTGAAACCCGCAGGATTGATTTGCGAGATCATGAACAGCGACGGCACAATGGCTCGATTGCCAGAACTTGTGGAATTCGCGCGGCTTCATGGACTCAATATTGGAACGATCAGCGATCTCATAGCCTACCGCCGACGGCACGACAATCTTGTTAAGATTACCGATCGTAAGACTGTCCAAAGCACCTTCGGCGGAACGTGGGAACTAGTTGTTTTCACTGACCAAATCAACGGTGCGGAACACCTTGTTCTGGTCAAAGGCGACATCTCTGGCGAACCGCCCGTACTGACGCGCATTCACGCGCTCGACCCCTCCCGCGATGTTCTTGGCCTGGATGGCCAATCCGCGTTGGATGAAACCGGAAGATCGATGGAGATCGTCGCCCAGGAAGGGCGCGGCGTAGTGGTTTTGCTTCGCGACATCGCAATGAAAATGGGTGGTCGCAGCAGCAACGCGCCACGCACATTGCGCGAGTACGGCCTAGGTGCGCAAGTTCTGACGCGTCTTGGATTGTCTAAACTACTTCTGCTGACCAACTCGGAAAAGCTCAATCCAATTGGCCTTGATGCCTACGGTCTTGAGATCACCGGCACGCGCCCGATCACCGGAAGCGGGCGTCAAGACGCCTCCATCCCGCCGAAAGACCAATAGGATGTTTGCCCCGCTCAAAGGCGTGAAAATCGTTGACCTGAGCCAGGTTTTGGCAGGTCCGTTCGCCACCTACCAACTTGGCCTTATGGGAGCCGAGGTAATCAAAATCGAAAACCCCAATGGCGGCGACTGGACTCGCATTGGCGATTGGGTGCCGGATCTTGCGGACAAGAAAATGGGCATGGCGTATATTGTTCAAAACGCGAACAAAAAGTCAGTTGCCCTCAACCTCAAATCACCCGAAGGCACAGCCGCTTTGAAACGTCTGGTCGCTGATGCAGACGTGTTCTTGGAAAACTTCAAACCAACTGTTGCGCAACGCCTTGGTCTCGGCTTCGATGATTTACGCGCGATCAACCCGAAACTGGTCTATTGTTCTGTTTCGGCGTTTGGACAAGACGGCCCTTTTAGCAACCGCCCCTCATACGATCACATCGTGCAAGGCATGAGTGGCATCATGCTCACCACTGGCGAGAAAGGATCTAAACCAACAAAAGTCGGTTCACCCTATGTCGACTATGCGACAGGTCTGAACGCCGCGATGGCTGTGCTCGCAGGATTACACGAGGTGCGCCGCACCGGTGAAGCCGTGCAATTGGACGTGGCCATGCTGGACACGGCGCTGGTCCTGATGACAGCTTTGATGTCGCGCACGCTGTCAACCGATTGGGTGCCCGAGCCCAGCGGCAACGAAGCCTGGAGCGCCAGCCCCTCCTCTGGCGCCTTTGACACTTCTGATGGCCTGCTGATGCTGGCCGCAAACAACGCGCCACAATTCGAACGTATGTGCAAAGCCATGGGGCGGGAGGACATTCTAACCGACGTTCGCTGGGCTACACGCGACGGTCGGAAGACCAATGCCAAAGCGCTGCGAGAGGAACTTACCTCAGCCTTCAAAACTCGAACGGCGGCAGAGTGGGAAGACATACTCAGCGCGGCGTCGGTTCCTGCGGGGCGTTTGAGATCGATCGACGAAATACTCGCTGAAGATCATATTGCGACCCGAGGCCTGACAAGCGAGATCGAGATCGAAGAGTATGACCGTCCGATCCACATTCCAGCCATGACCTTCAAAGCGAATGGCCAGAACCAATCAAATACCCGCAAGCCATCGCATCTCGGCGCGGACACTGAAACCGTGTTGCGTGATGCCGGGTTTAACGAGGCCGAGTTGCAAGACCTACGCGCCTCAGGGGCAATCTAAACTCAAGCTGGATACCAACACAGGCCTGACCATGAGCGAATTTCTTCTATGGGAGCAAAACCAATCTGTCCTTACGCTCACAATGAACCGACCGGAAGAGCGCAACGCCCTCTCCTCCCCCGAGATTTTTGATGCTTTCGAGGATGCATGCCGCCGAATATCAGAAGATCTGAGCATTCGCGCGGTGATCCTGACAGGGGCCGGCACTGCGTTTTGCGCAGGCGGTAATGTCAAACAGATGTTTGAGAAACAGGGGATCGCAGCCGGTTCATCCGCCGACATTCGAGCAACCTACAAACACGGGCTCCTGCGGCTTCCAAAGGTTCTGTGGGACCTCGAAGTTCCTGTTATCGCGGCCGTAAACGGGCCAGCCATCGGGGCCGGATGCGACCTGGCGATGATGTGTGACATCCGGATTGCATCAGACAGAGCCAGATTTGCGGCAAGTTTCTCAAAACTGGGTATTGTACCTGCAGATGGGGGTGCATGGCTTCTCCCGCGTATCGTGGGCCCGTCAAAAGCGGCAGAACTTATCTTCACTGGCGATATGATTGATGGTGAAGAGGCGCTGGACATGGGCCTTGTCTCGCGCGTCGTCGACAGCTCCGATTTGATGGCCGAAGCGCGAGACCTGGCAGAGCGCATAGCGAAAAACCCCCCACAGGCCGTACGCATGTCCAAACGCCTCTTGCGTGAGGCGGCAACCAGTACATTTCAAGCAGCCTTGGAACTGTCTGCGGCCCTCCAGTCGATAGCCCATCACACGCGGGATCACGATGAAGCGGTTGCCGCCTTTATTGAAAAACGACAACCAAAATTCACCGGGCACTAGACAAAATCAGAAGGCCAGCGCGGTGCAAATGCGCTCAACATGACGCTACAGTGCACTTAATCAGAGACATGTCTTTCAAAGAGGATCACCCAATTGGCCAACATCGTTTCTGGGGGACGCCTTCGAAAGTCGCCGTTCTATCAATCCACAATCGATGAAGGGGCAGAGACGCTTCTGACATACAACAATATGTTGGTCCCTCGCGGCTACGGAGACCGGGAAGCAGAATACTGGCGCCTTATTAATGGCGTGTCCATGTGGGATGTTGCGGTGCAACGGCAAGTCCAATTGAAGGGGCCAGATGCTGCGAAGCTTGCGCAGATCCTGTGCGTTCGCGACCTGTCGGAGCAGCAGGTCGGCCAGGGAAAGTATGTCGCAATCTGCGATCACCGGGGTGTGCTCCTGAACGACCCCATTGCGTTTAAAGTGGCCGAGGATTGCTACTGGCTGTCCATCGGTAACTCGGACATTTGGTTTTGGGCCCGGTGCGTGGCAGGTGAACGCAAATTGGACGTACATGTGAGCGAACCCGACGTGTCGCCGTTGGCAGTGCAAGGACCGAAAGCAGAGGATTCGGTCGCCAACTTGCTGGGCGACTGG
>JBCDLY010000030.1:0-3290 GCA_038744815.1 Pseudomonadota bacterium
AAATCGGCGGCCCGCACCAACGCGGGTTCACTTTCTAAATTGGCATAAGCCGGATCATCCGGCACCGGAAAGCGGGTATACTCGATGGCCCTCTCGATACGCTCAACGTCGATAACATCACTGCTCGCAAATCGTTGGCGGACGTACATCCGGCCCCGATCCACATGGTACGGCGCAAGGGAGGCATCACTGGCCCCGCGCGGCGGGCAAACCCGCTCTCCTGCATCGTTGATCACGACCTCATTAGGTGTGTCACCCTCACAAACTCCTCTCGTGAACCCGATATCATGCAGCAAGAGCGCCACAATGTAATGCAGCCAATCCTCCGGGCTTAACTCAAGCGTTTGCTGCTGGCCAAGGATGATCTGCTGGCCAACCAGCGTCACTATCATCGTATGTTCTGCATTATGATAGAGTGCATCGGACGTCCCGATATGGTCTAGAGCTTCGCGACTAACTTCAATCAGGACATTTGCATATTGTGGCTTTTGTTCCGGAAAGGCCTGCAGGTAGGTTTCAGCAAGATGATCGCCAAATGCGGCAGCCAACACTGCGGTGGGATTGAACATTATTGGGGTCCCAACATCGCTGAAAGGCTCCAACGCAGCTTAGGCGCAAGTCGAGGCGTGATCAACCGACGTAGAATTTCAACGGTGCGCCTCTTTACCTGCGCAGCCACACTTGGCGCCTTCGCTCGCATCCTCCCGCAAGGGCAACCGACAAGACAAGTTCCTAATCTAGGTTTTCAAAGACTGAGACGCAGCCGTGTACCCCCCCGATGCGCCATCGACGAAATGAACGTGGTTGTCACGCATGATGGATGGCACAAGGCATGTCAGCATCGCCTCTGACTGGGTATGCAGGCCAAATCGGATGATCCCGTCTGCCGCACCCTGTTCCAGCAAAGACCGCAGTTCGGCTTCGGTCACGTTGTCACAATCCAGCGTCATCTTCAGCCCATCCTCGAACTTTCGAAAATCAGCGTTCTCGCCAACGACGCGGCGATATCGGCGGGCATCGAATCCACCAACCTTCAGCCCGGTCTTAATCAGAACCCAAGCAACCCAGCTTTCAAACAAGGCTTTCCGACGCGCTTTGGTCAACGAGCCTTGCCTGCGTTGAGCGTGCGCCTCAAGCTTGGCCCCGACGGGCGGCCAAGACACACCTGGCCCCTCCTTGGCCGCGGGGCGGCCACTTGCCTCAAGGCGATTGATGCGATCAAGCACGCGGGCAATGAACTCCGCGAATCTGGGCCAGGGGACATTGTCCTGCGGCTCGACAATCAACGACAGAATAACGCCGTGCTTGCTGGGCATGTGGCTCCACCGACAGGATAACCCGGTCAGATCTGGCATCGACCCCGGGCGGGCCTCCGGAACGGAATGATGGCCCGCTTTCATCTGTGTTTCCGACCAGTTCAAACCGCCGCCGAAAAACATCGCATAGTCGACAACTTCGGAGGCTTGGAACCGGGCAACTCTCACATCGAAACCGGCCGAGCGGATCGCTGACATGGATACGATGCCGACCCGCAGTTCCATGTCGAACTCTTCGTAAGCCCATAATCGAACCGCAGCCAACGCATCGCTGGCGCGATCTTTCCAGGCAGATGGCACAGCAAAACTCGCGCCGTCACCACCGAAAATATAGGGGAAAGAGCCGCCGCTATGTGTGTTGATCTGGCCGGAAATCACGGCAGCACCAACCATGTTGACCGTCTTGTAGTTGCCATCCTTGACAGCTTGAGTTGATCCCTTCACATCCGAGGTTCCGATCCACCAGTCATCTGGTAGAGGCGCGTAGCTTTCCTCGTCCGACAAGGCTGCGAAATCTGCGTGTTTGGGCAAACGGTCGTAAAAGGACAGGTCGGTTTTTTCATTCCCCATGCGGCACCATAGCCTTGATGTTACCCTGCGCCCAGAGTGTAGGCCAACCAATCCAAACCGCCACGGGTGTCTAGTCGGACGTCCCATTCGGCGTGAACAACTCTATTGGATCGGCAAGACCGCGTATCTTGTGAGGGCCACATGGGGCAAAGAGATCAGGCATGGTCTCTGCCACGCCCTCACTTGCCAGAATCCGATGACCAAGTGTTTTGGTCAGGCCTTCGATGCGACTTGCGACATTCACCGCACGACCAAGCACAGTGAAATCCAGTCTGCCAGGACTTCCGATATTGCCATAGCTGACTCGTCCAACATCAATCCCGACACCGAAATTCAACGGCGGTTGATCAGTCTGCGTCCGCTCAGTGTTGAGCAGCGCAAGACCAGCCATGGCTTGGCGCGCCGCACGCACCGCGTTCTTACACTGCCCAGCCCGATCGGCCCGATCCGAAATCGGAAAGATAGACAGAATCCCGTCCCCTATAAACTTCAGAACATCGCCGTCGTTATCCTCGACCGATTGGACCACTAGATCAAAATAGCCGTTTAACGCTTCAAAGATGCACTCTTCGCTTACGGTGTTTGAAAGCTCGGTAAAGCCACGTAAGTCACAGGACATCACGACTGCCTCAATCGACGTGCGCTCTCCGCGTTTGATGGTGCCATCCCACACTGCATCAGACGGCCCATCTCCCAGATAGGTCCGTAATAAGCCTTTGGAGGATTTACGCATGGTGACGGGTTCCATGGCACAGGACAAAGGCAACAACGCAGCTTCAATCATCTCAAGATGCTGCGGCAGAAACCCGTTCTCATCCCGCGTCACAAATGTGCACCCATGCAGCGATCCATCCCCAAAATAGAGCAAAGAGGCGTAGTAATCCGTGGCGCCCATCTCGGCAAATTCCAGATACGAGATGTGATCGGTCTCAGGGTCAAGCTGGCGTAGACTTTTGCGCAGGGGTTTTCTTTGTTCCATGAGGTACTCGAACGAACTGCCGATGTAGCTGTCCGTCAGCGTGAGTTCGTGCGTAACGTCGTAGACCTCGGTTTCTTCGGGTTTCCAGACGACTCCCCATGCGATAAGCAAGGGATTGGCAAAGCGCTGGCCGATATTGGCGCGCCATAGCGGCACGCCGGCGTCAATCAATGACGTGCAAAAATGCGATACGACTTTGACAGGATCGCCCGAGCGACGACCTTCATTAATCATCCAGTTGGTGAGCTTGGTTATGTGGTCCATAGCTTCGAAATAGGGTGCCGACGCAAATTACACATAAAAATCAGTTCTCATGAAACGATCCGAACGCGTCGTTTTAATCTCGCCGCTCATACTTTCCCAAAACAGCGCGCCGGATGCTGTCAAATTGATCGAAAACGAAACTCTGTTCTCGAATGTAACTG
>JBCDLY010000031.1:0-2144 GCA_038744815.1 Pseudomonadota bacterium
AAATGGCCAGTGCAGATACAGGCCAAAGCCCGAATTCTGCCAGTCTTCAATCGTCAAAACAGCCTGCGACGAGCTTTGCAAACGCATCTGCGCGATGACTCATCGCGTGTTTTTTGGCGGGATCCATTTCACCGAATGTTTCGGTTTCACCATCCGGAAGGAACACTGGATCAAAGCCAAACCCATGCTCGCCACGCATTGGCCAGACGACCTGTCCACGTACGATGCCCTCGAATACCTCGTCATGACCATCGGGCCAGGCGAGGCAAAGCGTGCAATTGAACTGGGCGTCTCGCGGTGTGGGCGCGTTTGCTTTTTCAAGTTCGGCCCAGACCTTTTCCATCGCCATTGGAAAGTCACGACCATCTGGTGTTTCAGCCCAATCAGCGGTGTAAACGCCTGGCGCGCCGCCCAGAGCATCAACAGAAATGCCGCTATCGTCCGAGAGCGCAGGCATGCCGCTTTCTTTCGCTACGAAATGCGCTTTGATCCGGGCGTTACCGATGAAGTTGTCTTCTGTCTCATCGGGTTCTTCGAGTCCAAGCGCACCGGCTGAAATGACCTCGACACCGAAAGGTTTCAGAAGATCGCCGATTTCGCGGACCTTGCCTGCATTATGCGAGGCGATCACCAGCCTATTTTCGACGAATTTACGCACCTACAGCTGCCTTTTGCGCAGCAACCAATTCAGCAACGCCTTTTTCGGCCAGATCTACAAGCTGATCCATCTGCGCCCGGCTAAATGTTGCGCCCTCGGCTGACATTTGCACTTCGACCATCTGACCAGAGCCCGTGATGATGAAGTTTCCGTCTACGCCGGCTTCACTGTCCTCGGGGTAGTCCAGATCAAGAACGGGTTGGCCTGCATATATTCCGCAGCTGACTGCAGCGATATGATCGACAAGCGGATCGGTCACAATATCGCCCGCCTTTATCAGTTTGTTCACAGCCATTCGCAGCGCAACCCAGCCGCCGGTGATAGAGGCACAGCGCGTTCCGCCATCTGCTTGAATGACGTCGCAATCCACAACGATCTGGCGTTCGCCCATGGCAACGCGATCAACACCTGCGCGCAGGCTCCGACCGATCAGGCGCTGGATCTCTTGTGTACGCCCGGACTGACCGTTTTTTGCTTCTCGCCGCATTCGTGTGTGGGTCGCCCGCGGTAGCATGCCGTATTCGGCCGTCACCCACCCCAAACCACTGTTCTTCAGGAAAGGTGGCACACGCTCGTCGACTGACGCGGTGCACAAAACATGGGTATCGCCGCATTTGATGAGACATGACCCTTCCGCATGGCGGGTCACGTCCGTCTCAATCGAAATTGTGCGCATCTCATCCAGCGCTCTGCCCGAAGGTCTCATAGCTCATCCTTTGATGTTTAACTGTGGGATACCTATCTCTTAAGCTAGAGCGCAACCCCGATTGACGATGTCAGCCAGACAGATTTAATGAGTGGGGCTCCAATGGGAACGGCGATGTCGGACGAACCGAAAATCCTCGATCAGATGAACGAACGGTCGCGCGAAGTTTTTCGCCGCGTCGTCGAAGGATATCTGGACAGCGGTGACCCGGTTGGTTCGCGGACGCTGACCCGCACAATGTCCGAACGAGTGAGCGCGGCAACAATCCGAAATGTGATGCAGGATCTGGAATATTTGGGTTTGCTCGACAGTCCACATATCTCGGCTGGGCGGGTTCCGACGCAGCTTGGTCTGAGGATGTTCGTTGATGGTATTCTCGAAGTTGCTGATCTGCAAACCGAAGACCGTGACCGTATCGAGCGGACTTTGACATCAAACGAGTCTGACGTTTCGGGCATGCTGGATCGCGTCGGTTCTGCGTTGTCAGGTATTACGCAAGGGGCAAGCCTTGTTCTTACCCCCAAGCATGAGGCCCCGATCAAGCATATTGAATTTGTTTCGCTAGGCCCGGATCGTGCGTTGGTTGTTCTGGTCTTTGCGGATGGCCATGTTGAGAACCGCGTGTTCACGCCGCCCTTGGGGCAAACCCCATCCTCGATGCGCGAAGCTGCAAATTTCCTGAACGCGCTTGCTGAGGGAAAAACGCTCACAGAGCTACGACGCACGATGTCGAAAGATATTTCTACCAGGCGGCAAGAGATAGACAAATTAGCACATGAA
>JBCDLY010000032.1:0-2103 GCA_038744815.1 Pseudomonadota bacterium
CTCAAAAGGTGCGAGCTGATGATAATGGCTGCGCCGGCCTGCGCGCGGTCGCGGATCGCTTGTAGAATGCCCCGGATACCTTGGGGATCGAGCCCCGTCAGGGGTTCATCGAACAAGATCACTTTGGGGTTGTGCAGAAAGGCACAAGCGATCGCCACCTTTTGGCGCATACCGCGCGACAAGTTATGGACGAGCGTATCGCGTTTATGTGTGAGTTCGAACGATGCAAGAAGCGCTTCGGCATCCTTTTCAAAGTCTGCAAGCCGGTAAGCCGCCGCGGTGAACGCCAGGTGTTCCCAAACCGTCATGGTGTCAAAGAGCCGTGGATCGTCAGGGATATAGCCCAAGTTCGCTTTGGCTTCGATGGGCGCCTCTACAACGTCATGGCCAGCAACCAAGAGGTTCCCCGCGCTGGGCGGAATGATTCCGCACAATGTGCGCAAGGTCGTTGTCTTGCCTGCCCCATTCGGCCCTAGCAATCCAAGGATTTGGCCTGGTTCGACTGAAAAGCTCAGGTTCTTTACGGCCGTGAAGCCTTTGTACTGCTTGCTGAAGTTCGTGACTGTAATCATGTGATCTTTGCTCAAAACTTTACGGTTGCCGCCTTAGCGGGCAGACATTGTCTTCAAAACCGCCCGCGCTACCGGTGATTTGCACCGATTCATGGCAAATCTAAGTTCAAAACCGTTTTTCCTGGTGATTACTGCGTCCGGATCAGGCCGCATGGGCCTTTCATTCTGCAGCGGCAGCGACGCCGATGAAGCCACCTGACTGGCGGTTCCAACACCGGGCGTAGGTCCCATTTCGGGCGAGAAAATCGGTTTGGGTGTCTTGTTCAACGATATGGCCGTCTTCCATTACGATAATTCGGTCCATCCGCGCGATTTTCTTAAGCCAGTGCGCAATGGTGAGGACTGTCTTGCCCTCCATCACCTCTTGGATCTCGGCCTCGACCTCTGGTTCAAGCGCACTTGTCGCCTCATCAAGCACTAGAATTGGGGCGTCCTTCAGGATCGCGCGGGCGAGTGCAATGCGCTGCGGCTGGACGATCCAGCGATACCAATTCATCAGATAATCAAATAGCCTAGTAAACATCCGAGGCTTCGATCGAAGCCACATCGCATTTTCCTGACAGAGCCAGCGTTGTCTTCAGTTCGCTCCGAAGAAGCTCTAGCAGTCGTTCAACACCTTGCCTGCCTTGTGCGCCCAGCGCGTAGACCATGGCGCGCCCAAGCAAAACGCTCGAGGCTCCCAATGCCCGGGCTTTGAATATGTCCATTCCTGTTCTGACACCTGAGTCCATCATGAGTTCCATTTGGTCACCCACGGCATCGGCGATCTTTGGCATCCAATAGACCGTTGCGCCCGCCCCATCGAGCTGCCGCCCGCCGTGATTGGAAACAACGCAACCCTCTACACCAATATCGCACGCAATCTTGGCATCTTCGTCGTGCAAAATGCCCTTCACGATAATCTGTCCGTGCCATTCTTTCCGAACCCATTCGAGGTCTTTCCAGCTAAAACACGGGTCCATGGCATCCTTTGCCCAAGTCAGAAGGCTCGCGAGATCATCTACGCCTTTGGCGTGTCCAACCACGTTTCCAAAGCTCTTGTATGGCGTGCGAGCCATGGCGAGACACCATTTGGGGTGCGCAGCATAGCTCAGAAGACCTTTGAAATCGGGACGGATGGACAGGTTGTTTTTGATGTCCTTGTGCCGTTGCGCGAGAATGGCCAAGTCCATAGTCACAACCAATGTGGAACACCCTGCATCGGACGCCCGCCGCAGCAGATCGCGGAGAAATTCCTTATCTTTCGTCACGTAGAGTTGGAACCAAAATGGCGTTTGCGTGGCTTCGGCGACCTGCTCAATTGAGCAGATCGACATCGTGGAGAGTACGAACGGTGCACCAAACGCTTTGGCGGCTTTAGCGGCTTCAATCTCGCCGCCCGGATACTGTATTCCTAGCATTCCAACAGGCGCCAGGACGGTCGGCAAACTCACTGGCTTTCCCATTATCTCTGTGTCTGTTGAAATCGCAGAAACATCGACGCCGACCCTTTGATGGATCCTTAGATTTTCGAATGCCTCGGTATTGTCGC
>JBCDLY010000033.1:0-1606 GCA_038744815.1 Pseudomonadota bacterium
CGGCGGGAGATCGCCCATTTGTGCACCTCAGACGGACCATCATAAATCCGGAAGGCACGCGTTTCGCGAAATATCTGCTCGACAACGGTATCTTGCGTCACGCCCATGCCGCCAAGTATCTGTACGCACCGGTCTGCAATGCGGAACAACGCTTCGGAAACCGATGTCTTGACCATCGAGCTTTCGTGGCGGGCTTGTTCACCCTTGTCGAGCAAGGCACAGGCCCACCATATCATCAGGCGACATTGCTGCAGTTCCATTTCGTTGTCAGCCAACATCGCGCCAATTTCGCCGTGCTTGCCGATCGGGCGGCCAAAAGCTTCGCGGCGACGCGCATAGTCAATGGCGATGTTCTGTGCCCTGGCAGTCCCGCCCAACCAGCGCATGCAATGGGTCAGCCGTGCTGGCGCCAGACGCACCTGGACATAGCGAAAACCCTCTCCGACCTCACCCAGGACGTTTTCAGCGGGAATGCGGAGGTCCTTGAAGCTTACCTCCCAATGGCCGTTGGTGAATGAACTATCGAGCGAGTTTATTTCGCGCGACAGTTCAATTCCCGGCGCATCCATGTCCGAGATCAGCATAGTCGGACCACCGGGTTTGCCGTCGGCAGCCACGACGTCGCAGAAGATGATGGTGAACCCTGCGCCCTTGGCCCCAGTGATCAGCCATTTGACACCATTCACGACAAAATCATCACCATCATAAACCGCTTTGGCCTTCAACTCGGATGGATCGGCGCCAGCGCCCCAAGGCTCTGTCATGGAAAAGCAAGAGCGAAACTCGCCGGCCGCGAAGGGCTTCAACCACTTCTCCTGCTGAGCCGCGGTTGCAACCTTGTCGAGAAGGTTCATGTTCCCTTCATCGGGTGCCGCGCAATGCATGCCGATCGGCCCCAGGGGCGATATCCCGCTGGCTTCAAAAACAATGGCCATCGTTACGTGATCCAGCCCCATACCGCCCCATTGAACCGGCACCTGCGGCGCAAAGAGACCGGCCTCTTTAGCCAGCGCATTCAGTTCGATCCTCAAGTCCTCGGTGGGGCCATGGGTGGTGTTTCTGGCGTCTTTTTCGTATGGAAGGATTTTGTCCAGGACAAAAGCCTCGGTACGTTCCTTCAGAGCTTTTTGCTCGGGGTTCAGGTCAAAAGAGATCATTGTTTTGATCTTTCGTTTTCAGAAGGCGTTGCCGCGGGAGATCTGGAGCCCAAAATTCAAAAGCCCGGAGGCGAGCTCGTTGAAGTTGGCAAATTTTGGGTCTTCGGACCCGCCGGATTCGAACCTCCGATACAGCTGTTGAAAGACGACCGCGAGGCGCAGCATGGACAATACCCTGTGGAACGTGAAATTGCTAAGATCACGGCCGCTTGCACGCGCGTATAGTTGCGCGGCTTCTTCCCGAGTCGGGAAACCGTGACGCGCGGTTGGCATCTGATTAAGCTGATGCATGACCTCCGGGTCCGAGGCTTCGGCCCAATAGCTCAGAAGAACCGCCAGATCGTAGAGAGGGTCGCCAAGCGTTCCCATATCCCAGTCGATCAAGGTGCGCGGCGCAAGCGTTTCGGGATCAAGGATGATGTTATCAAGCTTGAAATCGTTGTGAATGA